>CALOCH010000041.1:0-17949 GCA_942491615.1 uncultured Gammaproteobacteria bacterium | reverse complement strand
CTATGATTTTTATAGCCAATCATAAGATTTAGAGGTTTTTTCATATTTCTCTAGCAACTCTTGCTTGAATTGATACTTTTTTATGAGTTTACGTTACCAAATCAGTATTCGGATTATACTCATTGCTTTGTGTATCTTAATTTTAGGTGGCTCTATCGTTATCTGGCAGGCACGCAATTCAGTGAGTAAAGAGGTAGATTCTTCTATTCATCTGGCACTGCAACTGATTAAATTAGGCATGGGCTCGGTAAAAGACGATAGCAATGACTGGCTTTATCGTCTCAGCGCTTTAGAGCAAACACGACATTTAAAAATTCAGTTAAAACAGGCATCCGGCGAGATAACCGATATTACCCGCTACCAGCCAACGGCTAATAATGAAAATACACCACCAGAGTGGTTTATTAATCTGGTGGTGAGTGATTATCCAAAAGCAGTATACCCGATGACGACTTTTGCTAAACAGCCATTGACACTGGTTATCGAAGCGAATCCCCTGGATGAAATCACCGAGGTCTGGCATGAAAGTATTGCGTTTTTTAGTTCACTGGTGTTGCTGGTATTACTCAGCTTTGTGGCGGTGCAACTGGTTTTTAATAAGACCTTAAAAGCGATTACTACCATTGTTGCTAAGCTGCAATGTATTGAAACAGGGGAATACCAGAACAAGCTGCCCGATTTTGCGACGCAAGAATATGACAGTATTGCCAAAGCGATCAATCATATGACGGATGTACTGGAAAGTACCCAGCAACAAAACCGCTCCCTGACCCAGCATTCACTAAAAATTCAGGAAGAAGAACGCCAGCACCTTGCACAGGAATTGCATGATGAATTGGGGCAGTCACTGACTGCAATTAAGGTAATGGCGGCTGCTGCGGCACATAAAAACTCGGATACGCAAAAAATCACCACCTCTATCATTGGTATTAGTGATCATTTGATGACTGTGGTGCGCTCAATGATGCAGCAATTACATCCGCTTATTTTAACGGAACTGGGTTTGGCGGCTACGCTGGATGACTTAGTTAATCACTGGCATGAAAGACACCCTGCAATGAATTTAACATTGCATTACGATGACGCTATCGATGATTTTAGCAAAACGACCACTATCCAGATATACCGGGTGATACAGGAATGTCTAACCAATATTATTCGTCATGCACAGGCGAGTGAAGTGGTGATCAGCCTGGATGTTGCTCAGGATGCTAATACATTACATTTACAGGTCGCTGATAATGGGCAGGGTTGCTGTCTTGAAACCATGGCCACTGGCTTCGGTTTGCTGGGCATAAAAGAAAGAATCAAATCATTGGCGGGTGAATTTGATTTGCAGTCACAGCCCGGACAAGGCATGAAAATCAATGCTTATATTCCCATGGTTTGAGCTGTTCAATAATAATTACCAGATTTATATAGCCTATCTCTGATGGGCGCATAAAAAATTGTAGGGCGGGTTTTAGCTCGCTAGTGCGAAAAACCGCCCTACACATCAAGATCAACGTTGTTTCATTTTAACTACACAGATCTTGACAATGACTGCTCTAACGCAAGGTCCTGCTAAATAAATTCAGCGCCAGTTGATAGCCTAGCATGGCAGTTTGCGCATCATAGCGTTCACCTTCATCACGCATAAAGGCATGTTGTGCATTGAATTCATGCCAGGTAAAAATGATGTCTGTTGCGCTTAACTGTTGATAAATTTTGCTGCGGCCTGTAGTTGGAATATGTGAGTCTTGTTTGCCCCAGATCATCAGTAACTCACCGCTAATATCTTGTAAGCGATCCATGCTGTGTTGGCCTGGTGCGTTGGGGATAACCTGGGTGTGTAAATCAGTTGCGTAAAAGCAAGCTGTGCCTTTAACTTCGGGTTGCAGTGCCGCACGAAATGCCAAGTGACCGCCAATGCAAAAGCCCATCGCCCCAATGTTGTCGTTACACCAGTCCTGCTGCTTAACAAAAGCAATCAGCGCTGCATTATCAGTATCATAGCCTTGTACGTTTTTGGCAGATTTATCCGCATTACCTTTATCTCGACCCGCATCATCATAGCCTAATACGGTCCCAATCGGGTTTAGTTCATGAAACACTTCAGGTACTAGCACAGCATAGCCATGACTTGCCATTATTTTTGCGGCGCGTTCTATCGGGCCAGTTTGTTGAAAGATTTCAGAGTAAAACAAAATAACAGGGTATCTCGCCTCGCCCACCGGGCGATGGATATAGGTGCGCATCACTCCGGTAGGTGTATCAATGTCAGTGATATGGCTTTGGATGTTCATAATAGGTTCTCGTAATTAATGTCTGACGTGTTTATTGAGTGTCGAAAAAACAAGGGTATTGTACCTTTATGTCACTACTCTAGCTATGCAATGCTCAGACGCTTAATTTTCCTGCTCGCTGGTTGGATAGTCAGTATAACCGTGCTCAGCGCCACCATAAAAAGTGCTTTGATCAGCGCTATTGAGTTTGTCGCCTCGTTTAAAACGTTCGGGTAAATCTGGGTTGGCGATAAAAGGCACGCCAAACGAGATAAAGTCACTGTGGTTATCGGCTAAACTGGCTTCAGCGGATTCTGCTGTATAACTGCCATTTGCCATATAAGCGCCGTTAAATATTGCACGTAATGCAGTAAAATCGAAGCGTGTATCACTGTCTGCGCCAAACCGCTCCACGACATGCAAATATGCCAAGTTAAGCGGGTTTAACGCTGCAACAAGGTACGCATATAAAGCTTGTGGATCACTGTCGGACATATCATTAAAGGTACCGGTGGGTGAAATACGTATACCCACTCGATCGCCACCAAAAACTTCGCTAATGGCTTGAGTCACTTCCTGTGTCAATCGAGTTCGGTTTTCAATTGATCCACCGTAATTATCGCAGCGTTTATTACTGCCATCTCTTAAAAACTGGTCCAGTAAATAGCCGTTGGCGGCATGAATTTCAACACCATCAAATCCCGCGTCTTTAGCATTAATCGCTGCTTGCCTGTATTGTTCAATGATGCCTGGAATTTCTTCTGTTTCTAGTGCTCTGGGCGTTTCAAAGTCCAGCAGACCCTGATCAGTAAAAACCTGTCCTGTAGCCGCGATGGCTGAAGGTGCAACAGGGAGCGCATTACCTGGCTGTAAACGACTATGTGAAATACGTCCGACATGCCATAACTGTATAAAAATCCGCGAGCCTTGTGCATGCACTGCATCACAAACCGCTTTCCAGCCATGAATTTGCTCGTTTGAATATATTCCGGGCGTGCCGGTATAGCCTTTGCCTTGTGGTGATATTTGTGATGCTTCGGTGATAATTAAAGCGGCTGAGCATCTTTGTTTGTAGTATTCAACATTAATCGCCTGTGGAATATCGCCCGGTTGAGCAGATCGACTTCTGGTCATGGGTGCCATAACAATGCGGTGCGGCAGGGTCAGCGCCCCCAGTTTTGCTTGGGTAAAAAGATATTTAAAGCTCATAGCTATTCCTTAAATTAACAAAAAATCAACTTATTTTATGCGCATGTCATTGAGCCGCTAAGTAATGTTTTCTAAGTGTAGCAATGCATACGCCTGTTTTTTAGAGTCACAATATGTTTGTGCCGATAACTTATGCAAGTATTTTTGCGCGTTGTTATTCCGAGCATCTTGTCTACACGGTTACGCTAAAAGAGTCTGCCTGCCTGAATTATATATCCTGAATTCAGGTATCATGTTTATTACTGAGAGATTTAAACGCAGTTAAGGCATTTAGCCTTGATTGCTTAAGATCAACAATCGGTGCGGGATAATCTCTGCCTAATGCTATGCCAACTGTTTGCATGACGGTATGCGGTGCTTCCCAGGGATTAAACAAATATTTATCCGGTAGTTTTTTTAATTCCGGTACATACTGCCGCGTATATTGACCTTGAGCATCAAATTTCTGACCTTGTAAGACCGGGTTAAAAATACGAAAATAAGGTGCTGCATCGGCACCACACCCCGCTATCCACTGCCAGCTAGCGCTATTATTTGCCAGATCAGCGTCTACCAGACAATCCCAAAACCAGCGCTCTCCTACTTGCCAGGGCTGGAGCAGATTTTTCACTAAAAAAGAAGCAACAATCATACGCACCCGATTATGCATATAACCGGTTTGCCACAATTCACGCATACCTGCATCAACAATTGGAATACCGGTCTGGCCTTGTTGCCAGGCGTTTAAGTGCGCAGTGTTTTCCTGCCAGGGAAAGGCATCAAATTTACTTTGCAGGTTTTTTTCTGCTAAATCAGGGTGCTGATACAGCAGGTTATAAGAAAACTCGCGCCAGCCCAGTTCACTGAGGAAATGCTCACTATTATCATCTTGTTGCCTGAATTTGAGTGCATGCCATACCTGATGTGGCGATACTTCGCCAAAGTGCAGATAAGGTGATAAACGTGAAACAAAGCTTTGCGCCGGAAAATTCCGGCCCGCTTTATAATCATTAAGACCGGAATCCAGAAATTGTTGTAAAGCGTGCATCGCGCCTTGTTCGCCGCTCTGCCACGTTGCCATTAACGGTTGGTCCCATGGTATTTTGGGTAATAAATTAAGGCTATCAAGGGCTTGCCCAGTATTTTTATTTACCACAAAGTCAATAGTTTCTGGCTGTGCAAGTGGTGTGCGCGGTAATTTTGCGTTCAGGCAACCTTTGCGATAAAAAGGTGTGAACATTCGATAAGGCGTACCATCAGCTTTCAGAACATCCCAGGGTTCCCACAACAACGACGCGTTAAAACTATGCACTGAAATCCCCTGGGAACTTAAGCGCTGTTTGATATGCGAGTCACGTTGAATACGCCATGGCTCATAGCAGCGATTCCAGTGGACTGCATTGACCGAGTATGTGTTGATCAATTCCAACAAAATGTGTTCCGCAGGACCACTGTAAATCTGTAGTTTGTTTGCTAAAGATGCATTTAAGGCCTTTAGCGAGTGGTGTAACCAGCACCGACTGGCTGCCCCCATCTGATAAATGCCGGCGGACTCATCATCCAGTATATACACGGGTAAAACTTTGCCTTGCTGTGCTGCGGCATACAGCGCTGGATTGTCATTTAAACGCAAGTCCTGGCGGAACCAGTGAATAATCGTTTGGTTCATGAGTAATATTTGCTTAATATTGACAAAAATAAGCGCAGAATCTGGGTATCTGAGAGCGAGTCAATATAAAAGTTATCATCATTATTCAACCTATTTGATGCAGCGTTGACACGCTGTCTTATGTGAAAAAAGCTGTCCCAGTTTGTGCCGGTGTTTTGCAAAGACCTGATACAGATAATCAAATACCGGTTTTAGTAAAGGCCAGGCCGTCGGTGCCAATAACCAGCCTAAACCGACGGCTTTGTAAACCTCACGAAAAACCGGCATAGCTTTTATCAATTCTCCGGAAGCTTTCTGTCCATGAATTTCAGCCATCAGCTCAGCATGGCTTAGCTGAAATTGCTCGGGTTTAAAATTTGCAGCATTGATATCCTGAAATACTAGCTTTTGCTGTTTATTTAAGCGCTTTAACCAGTTCACTTCCCTTCTACAGATTGGACAGGCACCATCATAAAATAAAGTAAAATCGGCTTGTTTTAATGGATGACTAAAGTGCTTATTCCGGTTATTGTCGGATCTCATGAGTGCTCTCCTTTGTCATGTAATATACTTCGCGGCCACATAGGCGGTTTTCTAATGATCTGCTGTTATTTCAATATGTATTTCATTACGGCGTAGAAATGGCAAAGTCCATGGTGGGTCATACGCGGCAGAACGATAAGCGGAGATCGCTTGGTATCCGTTAGTGGTCAGCCAGGTTTTTAGTAGCTCAGCTTTTTCAGTCATTACTTGTTCCGATAAACTGCCAGAATATTGCAATACGGCGACTGTTTTTTCAGGCAGTTGTTTAATCAAAACAGCTGGGTCATCGGGTTCTGGTGCGTTAGATAAAGTGTACTCGGGTGGCAGTACAAATGCCATTACCCAGGATGAATCGGTTTTTTCCTGGATAACAGGTGCGGTCATACTAATCGTTTCAGATTGTGGCTCTTGTATAACCGGGGTGGTCATATCCAGCGTCAGCTTTTGCTTGTTATTGCCAAAAATATATCCAGCAAGTCGCTGAAAAGCTTGTTTGCTTGCTGTGTCATAATCAGCGCTTATTTTTGTTTCAGCAATGGTCAGTGCTGGGTAAAGCCTGATTTCAATCTGCTCATATTTTTTAACAACCTGATAGTTAGGCTCTTCCGCTGTACGCACACCAAAAACACTGCAGGCCGCAAGAAGAAGGCTGCTTATCATCGTTATCAACTTTTTCATTGGAAAACCTCCAGAAAAGACTTTAGCCATATTATTGGCAGAAAAATTCCTATCGCATATCAGCTAAAAGTGACACTAATAGTTATACTTCGCTAGGAACTGCTAAAGCGGTATCGGCAATGACCTTACCCAAAACAACTCGCTGCAACGGTGTATTGCACTAAGGAATGAAGGCTCAATAAAACCCGAAACCAGAAAAAGCATATATCTGTAGGTCGGATTAGCTTATCTAGTGGAGCGTAGATAACGTTATCCGGCAAATGAGTCGATTGATACCCTGCCGGATAACGTTTTTTAAAGCTGCGCTATAAAAAAGCTAATCCGGCCTACGGCTTTGTGTTTTGAATAAAACTCATCACGACTAGTTTCGGATATTATTAACAATCGTCGCTAAGGTAAGGTGAGCTGTTTGCTTACGTTTTTATCCATTTTCATGTCTTCACAACCTGACATCGCTAATACTAAAATGACACCTAAGATATATATTATTTTGTGCATGATATTTCCTCAATCTAAATTTAATGGGTGATAAACAACAATAATAAACTACTTCAAAATATCGTTTAAGGCATGGCGTAAATGGCTAAATTGGAATTCAAAACCGTGTTGTATCAGACGCGCGGGTAACACCTTTTGGCTGCCTAAAACCAGCTCCGACATTTCGCCCAATAAGGTTTTTAACACGAAGGCAGGCAAAGGCAGGCAAGCGGGTCTATGTAGCACTTCAGCTAAAGTTTTACTAAATTCCAGATTAGTCACCGGGTTAATCGCCGTTGCATTGTAGGCACCTTGCATACTGCTATCATTGATCATGCTTTCGGCAATACTAATCCAGTCATGTAGATGAATCCACGACATCCATTGCCGTCCGTTGCCGATGCGCCCGCCTAAGCCGAGTTTGAATGGCAATAGCATCCGTTGCAATAAACCACCGTCTTTACCTAATACCAGACCGGTTCGTATTAAACAGACGCGCACATCATATTGCTGGGCCTGCAAGGCGGTTTGCTCCCAGTCAGCGCATAATTGCTGAGAAAAATCAGCGGCACTATCACTTTGCTCGGTCAGTTCAGTGTCTCCCTGATCACCATAAACGCCAATGGCAGAGCCACTTATCAATAGTTGTGGCTTTTGCTGCATAGTGGCAATGGCGTCAATCAGTTGTTGGGTTAATTCAATCCGGCTGTTGCGAATAATGTTTTTCTGCGCGGCTGTCCAGCGTTTATCAAAGATCGGAGCGCCAGCGAGATTGATAATTATATCGAAGTGATCACCGGCAGAGAGCGCTTGTAAATCGGTTAGTGGCGTAACACTGTCGGCAAATAGCTTAGTCACTTTGTCAGCCTGTCTGCTTAGCACCGTAATCTGGTGCTCTTGCGGCAGTAGTTTTTTTATTAACGCGCTGCCTAAAAAACCGGTACCGCCAGTAATCAGTATTTTCATCTCAGAACCTCTATTTATTTAAACACTAAGAAATATGCACGGAACAACTTAGGCAAGTTATTCCGTTATGTAGGATGGGTAGAGCCTTAGCGAAACCCATCAATCAGCAGTAAGCTATAGCATATACACTCTTGATGGGTTTCACTTAGTGCTCTTACGAGTCGCTACACGACTTTTCAATTCGTTACGACTCTACTCATCCTACAGTTGCTTAAGTGTGTCATACACCCTCCTAAGTGGCTTGCCTTAGACGCATAAGTTGTAAAACGGTATTGCACAAGCGCCTACAGGCTAAACTTATTGGCTGTTGCTGGGCATTAAACCGTGCTCCGGGTGCAAAGCATTATATCCGCTCTGGGGTTAATAAGGCGGCTTTTAAATTTTCCGAAAAAGCTTCTTTGCCAAACCAGATATTGAGATATGCCAAGCCAATTTCAGGGTTATCGATGGTTGCCAGTTGCGTCCCATTTAACGCAAGAGTTAAACCTTCTTTTGGGTGATAACTTAAATCATAGTAATCGCCGTCCTTGACAGCTTGATAAGCCTGATTAAATTTTTCTATTGTCGCCTGCCATGTATCATATTTACGGCCTAAATTTAATTGTAAATATTCAACAGCTGCCTCCTGGAAGGCATTTGCAGGGATGTTGCGTTCATACAAAAAGCGTAAATTTTTCGGTTCAGGGGATAAGACGTTATTTAACTGATCACAGCCATTGAGATACAGTGCCGCATAACCCACATGAATGATCCTAAAAGCTTTTAATTCGCCTTGGCTACAGCGTTTTAACTGCGTTTTATTTGTCATTAGCTTAGGCGGCAGGTTTTCATTAGCAAAGGCTAAAATACTGCTTTGGGAAATTAATAAGCCAGTAATAATTAATGTAAGCGATTTTTTACCCATGAGATGAGTCCTCCTATAACAGGGATATGTTGAAAAAAACCATTTGTACTGTCCCAGTAATCCTGGTGCAATATTATTTTGCCCTCTTCATCAAAACGTAAATGGCTAATACCTATGGAGTTTACATTGCTGTGTTTGCCCATAATTGTAAACTCGGTTTGCATTTTCCATTGCACAAGGACATCCTCGTCTTTTTCAAAAACCTTGATCACCTCCAGACTCATCGATTCGACGCCTTGCTGGGTTTGTTCAAGATATTTGATCAGTTCTTCACGGTTATCAATCGTGACTAATGTGTCATTAAAGTACAAAGATTCTGCATAGGTTTTAGTCGCCTGGGTTGCTACATCGTTATGATCTAAATGATTATAAAGATCAGCAAAGTTGACTACCCGTGTATCCATTTCGGTCTCCTGTTTTGTCTCAATCAATTGCAGATATTGATCCATGGTGCTAGTTTTGGTTGAACTGCAACCCATCATAGACAGTAATAAAATGATAAATATGATTTTCATGGCTGTCACTCCTTTATTTTTAGTTTATTATTCAGGGTCGCGTGTGAACATTGCGTGAACATATTTTTATTTTTCGTTCACATGATGTTCACACCTAATAATTTAAACTACAACTCAAATGTTCCATCAGGATGACAGAGGCACTATCTATGAAGAGCGACACATCAGATAAATCCAGAAAAAATACCTTACTGCAGTGGTTTGATAGCAGCAAAGAGCCGGGCAGTAACGCTAAAATTGATGCCATAGACTGGATGCGAGTCATTCCTTTTATTCTCATGCATTTAGCCTGCTTGCTGGTTTTTGTCGTCGGCTGGAGTCCGGTTGCCTTATGGGTTGCCTTGGCGTCTTATCTATTACGCATGTTTGCCATCACCGCCTTTTATCATCGTTATTTTTCGCATAAAGCCTTTAAAACCAGTCGCGTATGTCAATTTATCTTTGGTGTCCTCGGCGCAACAGCGACGCAAAGAGGTCCGGTTTGGTGGGCAGCAAATCACCGCTATCACCACCGCTATTCGGATACCGATAAAGATACACATAGTCCGCGACACGGTTTTATATGGAGTCATATGGGCTGGTTTCTGAGTCTGAAACACTTTAATACTAAAACAGAGTGGGTGCGTGATTTACAGAAATACCCAGAGTTACGCTGGCTGGATCGTTTCGATATAGTGGTGCCAGTTATTTATGGCATTAGCATGTGGTGCCTGGGAGCATGGCTGGAAAGTCATTACCCACAACTGCATACCAGTGGCTGGCAGTTATTTATCTGGGGGTACATCATTGCAACGGTTGTTTTGATTCACTGTACTTTACTGATTAACTCTCTGGCGCATATCTATGGCAGTCAGCGCTTTGATACCGGTGACGACAGTCGCAACAATGGCTTGCTGGCATTAATTTCATTGGGTGAAGGCTGGCATAACAATCATCATCATTATCCGGTTTCAGCAAAGCAAGGGTTTTACTGGTGGGAAATTGATATTAGTTATTATTTATTACGCTTAATGGCTTTGCTGGGTTTGATTTGGGATTTGCAGGAAGTTCCGCCACATCGACTCGCTAGCAAACGTTTAACAGGGAATTCATTATGAAAATTGCAATTGTGGGTAGTGGCATATCCGGTCTTTATGCGGCACACTATCTAAGTAAACAACATGAAGTCACCCTGTATGAAGCGAATGCCTATTTAGGCGGTCATACTGATACTCATCACTTAATGTTAAACGATAGCTGCTATGCAGTGGATACTGGATTTATTGTTTTTAACGAACATAATTATTTGAATTTCTGCCGATTTATCAAAGAGCTGGGCGTAGATTCGCAAGCAACCGATATGACTTTTAGTGTCAGTGATAGCCTGACCGGGCTGGAATATAACGCGACCACTATGGATAAGTTATTTTGCCAGCGCAAGAATTTATTCAGTCCGCGATTTTATCGCATGGTTTGGGATATTATCCGTTTTTATAAACAAGCACCTGAACTGCTACACAGCGACGATGATGAGCAAACCATCGGCGATTATCTGCTCAGTCATCATTATAGTCAGGCCTTTATTGATGATCACATTTTACCCATGGCTTGTGCTTTGTGGTCTGGACCAGCGCATATTTTACAACAGTTTCCGGCGCGCTATCTGGTTGCTTTTTTAAATAACCATCAAATGCTGCAGGTTGATGAACGTCCGCAATGGCGCACGGTTAAAGGCGGCTCTGATAGCTATGTTGCAGCCTTTAGCAAACAGTTTAAAGGACAGGTGCATTTGCATACCCCGGTAGAAGTTATCAGTCGCAGCAAAAGCAGTGTCAGTATCAGTACCGAAAAAGACCATAAAAGCTATGACCAAGTCATTATGGCCTGTCATAGCGATCAGGCCTTAGCCTTATTGTCTGACCCGACGCCAGCAGAAAGGGAGATATTAGGGGCCATTAACTATCAGAATAATCAAATTGCCTTGCATACCGATACACGACTAATGCCAAAACATCCTAAAGCCTGGGCTAGCTGGAATGCGCTGAAGCTGGATCAACAGCCTAGTCAGTGCACGGTCAGCTATTATATGAACCTGTTGCAAAATATTGATTGTCCAGAGCCATTAATTGTTACTTTGAATTGCAATGACATGATAGAGCCGCAAAAAATTCTGCTTAAACGTAATTATCATCACCCTGTATATACACCGCAAACGCTGGCGGCGCAGAAGCGGCGGCATGAAGTTAACGGTCTAAATCGAACCTATTATGCAGGCGCATACTGGGGATGGGGGTTTCATGAAGATGGTGCCAAGAGTGCACAGGATGTGATTGATAGTATATGTGCTAATTATGACTAGCTTATTCAGCCGTTTATTGGTCGGCACGGTGCGCCATCGTCGCTTTAGTCCTAAAAAGCATGATTTCTGCTATCCGCTGTTTATGAGTCTGATTGATCTGGATGAGCTCGATCAAGTTATTGCCACTAGCCGATGGTGGTCAAAAGAACGTTTTAATCTAATCAGTTTTTATCGGCGTGATTATATAGGCGGCCCAGGGAAAACTATCCAGCATGCCGTGCAAGAAAAAATTAAACAGCAAACGGGGAAAGATTTTTACGGGCGTATTTGTTTATTAACTAATTTGCGTTATCTGGGCTTTGCTTTTAATTCAGTCAGTTTTTATCTATGTTATGCAAGTGATACTCATGAGCCTGACTATATTCTTGCCGAAATTACCAACACACCATGGAATGAACGCCACTGTTATGTGCTGGACTGTCATGCTACACCAGGCGAACAGGGCAAATATGCCTTTCATTTTGCTAAACAATTTCATGTTTCGCCATTTATGCCGATGAATTTACAGTATTTCTGGCACTTTAAACTGAATCAAGCATCAACCACAGTGCACATGATGCTGACACAGGATCAGCAGCGCTGTTTTGATGCCACACTGCAATTAAAAACTGTGGCGATTAACTCGCAGAGCTTACGCGCTATACCGTTACAATTTCCCTTTATGACTTTGACCGTGGTCTTTGGCATTTACTGGCAGGCTTTACGTTTGTGGTTAAAACGGGTGCCTATTTACGACCATCCTGCTAACTAACTTACTCTAAGGAATCATTATGAATGCATCAGTAGAATCGTTAACAAAACCAGCCAGTCGTCTGGATTTATTCCTGCGACGCGCCTTACTGGATAAACTGAGCAAAATTGAACAGGCTCGTTTAAGCATAACTGACCCGCTTGGGTGTTACGAATTTGGTTCGGATACGGCAAGCGACCTTAGTGCCAATATCGTGGTCACTGACCTAAGCTTTTATCGTAGATTAGCCCTGGGCGGCTCTATCGGTGCCGCGGAAGCTTATATGGATAGACATTGGACTGCTAGTGATTTGACTCAACTTATTCAGATCATGGTACGTAACCGTGACCTGCTGGATAGTATGGAAGGTGGCTTTGCGACGCTGGCAAATAAATTCCTGACTTTCTGGCATCAAAAAAATCGTAATACTACGGTCGGTAGCCGTAAAAATATCGCTGCTCATTATGATTTAGGTAATGATTTTTTTGCTTTATTTCTTGATCAGCACGGTATGTATTCAGCAGGTACTTTTTATAGCCCGGATATGAGTCTTGAAGATGCCTCTACGGCTAAACTAAAGCGCATTTGTGAAAAACTGGATTTGCAGGCAACGGATCACCTGGTTGAAATTGGCACGGGTTGGGGTGGATTTGCGGCGTATGCAGCTAAAAATTATGGATGTAAGATCACCACGACAACCATCTCTGTGGAGCAGTTTAATGCCGCTCAGCAGCGTATGCTAAAAGAAGGTGTCGCTGATAAAGTCACTGTAATCATGCAGGATTATCGTGAGCTACAAGGGCAGTATGACAAGCTGGTATCGATAGAAATGATCGAAGCGGTGGGACATCAGTTTTTAGATACTTATATACAAAAATGCGCCAGCCTTTTAAAACCGCAAGGGCTTGCGTTGATTCAAGCGATTACCATCGAAGATCATCGTTATCAACAAGCCTTAAACAGTGTCGATTTTATTCAACGTTATATCTTTCCCGGCAGTTTTATTCCCTCAGTCAGTGCGATTGTTAACAGTAGCGCCAAACACAGTGATATGCGTTTACTTAATCTGGAAGATCAGGGGGCAAGTTATGCATTGACCTTACAGCATTGGCGCCTGCGTTTTATGAGTCATCTTGAAACCGTCAGGCAACAAGGCTATAGCGAAGAATTTATACGTATGTGGGAGTTTTACCTGTGCTATTGCGAAGGAGGATTTCTGGAGAAATCCACCTCCAGTGTGCAGTTGATGTTTGCTAAACCCGCTAACCGACGTCAGCAGTGGTTAACCCATGTTGCAGCGTAAAAACTTAATTAATCTATTGTGGTTGCAGGCCTTGTGGTTTGTGGCTGTGATTGGCGCAGGAGCAGGGCTGGTTTGGCCTGCATTTCTGATACTTAATGCTTTTATGATTTGGCAGCTACATTCCGCAAATAGTGTGCAAGGTGATTTTCCCTTGGTGCTAGTCGCTTTATTGATCGGCTTTATATTAGATAGTAGCTGGATCAGTTTAGGCCTGATCGAGTTTTCAAGTCCCAATACGATTACCAACCTGGCACCTTTGTGGATACTGTTATTATGGGTGGGGCTGGCACTTACGCTTAATCATTCATTAGCCTGGTTACAATATCGACTTGTACTTGCAGCAATATGTAGCGCAATTAGCAGTCCACTTTCTTATTTAGCTGCTGAGCGCTTGGGGGCATTACAGTTTAACGATCCGTTCTGGTCAGGGTTTTTCTGTATTGCAATAAGCTGGGCGATTGTCGTGCCGTTTTTATTGTGGCTGGCGCGTACTTTACGCCGCTAGGTACGGTATTAATTGCTTAACTTAAAGCTCGTGCTGTACTACGTGGCAACGAGATTTGGATGTGTTTATTGATGCTGAGTTACCTTAATTTATGGCGTCAAGTTCCTAAGGAGATACTTTAATGACTCAACTAACTATAGTAGCCCTGCTTGCCAGTTTTGCCATGTTGGTTGCCTGGCTATGGCAACAACACACTAAAAATGCTGGTATTGTCGATGTTGTCTGGGCATTCGGCATGATGCTCGCAGGTCCTTATTATGCCTTTACCGGCGCTGCGCCCTTAGCACTGCAAGCCATTTTGGCCGCGCTAACCTTTGCCTGGTTTTTACGTTTAGGCAGACATTTGCTAACACGCTTTAAAGCTGAACATGAGGATGGGCGTTATCAAACCATGCGCAAAGCACTGGGTAAGCACGCAGGTCTTGGCTTTTTTGTGTTCTTCCAAATACAAGCTGGATTTATCTGGGGATTATCCCTGCCTTTCTGGGCCGTTGCGCAAAATGCATCACCTAATATTTTAGCCATCAGTAGTGGCTTATTGCTCGCGCTAATTGCTCTATGGGGTGAAAGCACTGCCGATCAACAACTCGCCAAATTTAGAGCGCAGCCTGAAAATAGAGGACATACTTGTCGTCAGGGCTGGTGGCGCTATTCACGTCATCCCAATTACTTTTTTGAATGGCTGCACTGGTTTGCCTATCCCTTAATGGGCTGGGGTAGCGAATACCAGTTACAACTTTGCTTCGCACCGCTGATTATGTTTGCTTTTTTATATTTTGTGACTGGCATCCCGTATACCGAACGCCAGGCTTTATTAAGTCGTGGTGACGATTACCGCGATTATCAACACACAACATCCGCATTTTTCCCGTGGCCACCACGCAATAAACAAGTTTAAAGGAGATAGACCATGCAGCTGATTACGCTTGCAGAGCAGCAAAAAATACCTGATTATTTTATTCGTTTAGGTATACGTCAGTTAGTAAAAGTACGTTTGCATGATGAATTTGACCGAGATATTGAACGGCAGAGTGAACGTTATCGCGCCTTGCTTGATGAGCTGCGTGAGAGTCCTATTGCCATTGCAACCGCTGCTGCGAATGAACAGCATTATGAAGTGCCTGCCGGTTTTTTCCGCCTGGCTTTAGGTGAACATCTGAAATATTCTTCTTGTTACTGGGATGAGCACACCGAAAATCTGAATCAGGCTGAAGCCAAAATGCTGGCACTGTATCTGCAAAGAGCTGAATTAACCGATCATCAGGATATTCTGGAATTAGGTTGCGGTTGGGGTTCATTAACCTTATTTATGGCAAAAAATCTGCCAAACTGTCGTATTACTGCAGTGTCTAATTCCCATTCGCAGCGCGATTACATTATGCAACAAGCCCAGCAACGAGGGCTTGGTAATGTCGAAGTGATCACTTGTGATGTTAATCAGCTGGAACTGAACCGCGAATTTGACCGCGTGGTGTCTATCGAAATGTTTGAACATATGCGTAACTATGAGCATCTGTTGAGCAGGATTGCCAGCTGGCTTAAACCGCAAGGTAAATTATTTGTGCATATTTTTTGTCATCGCTATCTCGCCTATCCGTTTGAAACTGAAGGTGACGATAACTGGATGGGGCGTTACTTCTTTACTGGTGGCATGATGCCTGCGCGTGATACTTTGCTGCATTTCCAACAGCATTTAAAGATAGAATGCCAATGGGATTTATCCGGCGTACACTACCAAAAAACTGCTGAAGCCTGGTTACAAAATACTGACCAGCATCAACAGGCGATAATAGCGCTGTTTAGTGAGCGCTATGGTCAGCAGGAAGCGAAATTATGGCTGCAACGCTGGCGAATTTTCTTTATGTCTTGCGCCGAACTGTTTGGCTACCGCCAGGGCAATGAATGGCTAGTCACTCATTACCGCTTTCGCAAGGCTTAATCGGAATGAGTAAGAATGGGCTGCAGTACAAACTGATCAAGGCATTTTTACTGCAGATTATTCTGATCAGCGCTGCCACGCTGTTTGGCGTATTTGCTGCAGCAAAAGTCGTCGAAGATGTGTTATTACAATCGGCCCTGGAGGGTGAAGCGGCCTATTTCTGGAAACAGTATGCACATGATCCCACATATCCGAGGCCAAATACGTTGAATATGATGGGCTATCTGGCTGTTGATACTGATTTTTCCGAAGTTCCCGATGCCTTACGTCATTTGCAACCAGGATACGCGCGGCTTGAATTTGCTGGGCGTCAGCCTATCGTTTATGTGCAAGATCTAAACTCTGCCCGTTTGTTTCTGGTCTTTGATGAACAACAAGTATCCGATCTGTCTTTTTATTTTGGCGTCGTGCCTTTGAGTCTGGTGTTGATACTAATTTATTTATTTGCCTGGCTCGCCTACCGGCAAACGCGTCAGGCCATCTCTCCCGTCGTCAAGCTTGCGCGTCAGGTTGACCGGTTTAATTTACGCGAACAAAGTCTTGATAAACTCGACCTGACTAGCATGCGTAAATCTGCTGACAGTGAAGTTCTGACCTTAATTGATGCACTGACTCATTTTACTCAAAAAATAGATGCCTTTATTGAACGCGAGCGTAACTTTGCCCGCGATGCCAGCCATGAACTGCGGACGCCCTTGGCAGTGATTAAAAGTTCACTGGCCTTATTAGAAAAACGTACCGATTTTCTGCCTAATGAGAATAAGGCGGTGCTTTTAATGGCGCGGACAGTGCGCGATATGCAAAGTCTGATTGAAACCTTATTACTGTTAGCTCGCGAAGAATCATCGCCTTTGCCTGAAGAAGATATAGTTGTTAACGATCTTTTGAAATCATTAATCGAACAACTGCAACGTACTATCAACAAGCCACAAATACTGGTTATTATTCACGAAAGTCAATTACTTGTTATTAAAGCACCGGAAAAAGTGTTGAGTATTTTACTGACCAATATCATTAAAAACGCCTTTAGTTACACGGAACAAGGACAGATTGTGGTTAACATTGAGAAGCATCAGGTTAGTATTATTGATAGCGGTGTCGGAATTCCTGCGGATAAGCTGCAAAAAATCTTTGATCCCTTTTATCGGATCAGTTGCGATAATAAGGGACATGGCCTAGGCCTGGCAATAGTCAAACGGTTGTGCAATCGTTTTGGCTGGTCTCTGAAAGTACATAGTAAACTCAATGAGGGTACCTGTGTGAGTGTGATCTTTACGCGATGATTCTGATCAGCTTAACTTGTGCCAACGCTCTGCGTCGCTGAACGCAGAGCATGGTAGCTAAGGAATGAAGGATCAATAATACCCGAAACCAGGAAAAGCGTATTTCTGTAGGCTGGATTAGCTTATCTAGCGCAGCGTAGATGATGTTATCCGGTAGATGAGGCAACTTACCCAGCCGGATTAGCTTTTTTGAATAAAACGCATTACGCTCAGTTTTGGATATTATTAAATTTTTGCTCCTAAGTGCTACTCTTGTAACTCTAATTGTTGCCTTTTCCCCTCTAGCTGCTCAGCCTTGGGAGCCGCATCCATAGTTTCTGGTTTTTCTTGATCAATGACCGCAGGCGCTCCTTGTGCCTCTGTTTTTTCAGATTTAGCGAAGGATGTTTGTCTAAAATATCGCAATACCAAATTCGTGATAAACTCTTTCTGCTTGGCATCAAACATTTGCTGACCTTGATCTGAGCCTATGAGTACTTCAAGTACTTTTGGGTTATTAGGCGCTTTTGCGAAATCTTCACGAATCATCTCTATACGTGGTTCTTTATCATTAGCAATAAATAATAAATGACCTTGTAATTTTTCTGGCTGAGATAGTTTGGTTGGTGACACTAAAATCATACGGTTAATACTCGCCGCATCAGCATAGATACTGGCATCAGCCGCTG
>CALOCH010000040.1:0-11981 GCA_942491615.1 uncultured Gammaproteobacteria bacterium | reverse complement strand
TTGATCTCATACATTTCCACAGATTGCTGTTGATTAGATAATGCGGGAAAGCGATATAACACGGTAAAGGTGGAAAATTGGCTACGCAGTTTTTGTAATTCCTCCCTAACCATTTCTTCATTCTGACTATTTTGCTCTTGCATCGCTTTTGAAAGCTTTCTTCCAAAGCGAAAGAGAGTCATACGCATATAAAACAGTAATGCCGTGGTATCAAAATAATAGCTAACTGAGGGAGAAAATATGAAACGTTCGGGCGCGGCTAATATAGCGGCACCATGATAACAAAAACCATACCACGTACCAGCTTGCTCCCACCTTTTATAGGTTCTTTGCTCAGCCCATTGACGCTCGAAAGGGGTTACTGATAGATGGGTCTGTTGTGCTGATTTATATTGCTTAAAATCAAAGTCAAAAGGCGGAGTGTCAGCATTAAGTAGCTTAATCCAGTGGCCATAATCTTCAGCAACTAATGTGGTTTCATCCTGCTCAAATTCAGTTTTTAAAGCTTGAGCGCCATTTTCAAGAAAAGCGGCTGTCATACATAGCAACGATTATCAGCATAAATTTGCCAGTGTTCAGCAGTTTGACTATCCGCCTAGTTATACATCCACCCTCTGCTTTGCCGTACCCCAGTCTTGTGAAGCCATTGATAATATTGATCGTTGACGAAGCCGCTACGCGGCGGAAAAACCAAAAATAGTGTATACTTCATAACTGCCCAATTCCGGAGCACTTCTAAAAAGGAGTATACCATGAAAAAAACAGAAACAAATCGCATTTAGACAAGCTCTATCAACGTCACCTGAGATCTCTCAAACTTCAGGGCAAAAGCCAGAAAACCATTGATGCCTATTCCAGAGCGGTACGACGGATCAGAGATTATTTTGATTGCTGTCCAGATCAATTGACCCTGGAACAGTTGGAGAGCTATTTCGGAGAACTGGTCGAGACCCATTCCTGGAGCACCGTCAAAATTGATCGAAATGGTCTGCAATTTTTCTGGAAACATGTGTTGAAAGCGTGACTGGAAGTGGGTTAATATTATAAAAGCCCCCCCAAGTTCAAACACATTCCGGATATTCTCACCCCTGCTGAAATTGAAAAACTCATTGGTGCAACACGTAAACTGCGCTATCGTGTTTTTATGTTAACCACCTATTCAATGGGACTTCGATTGAGTGAAGCATTGTCCCTTCAGGTTGGTGATATTGATGCAAGCGCAAACGGGTTCATATCCGTCGTGGAAAAGGACATAAAGATCGATTGGTGCCATTGCCGGATCTCACTTTGCAGGGATTGCGTGAACTCTGGAGCAAACATCGTCATCCCAAATTATTATTCCCCAATGCCACAGGCTCTTTAGAAACAATTCAAAAGGCAACAACTCATATGGATAGAGGTGGTGCACAAAAAGCCATGAAAACAGTTGTCAATGAATGTGGCATAAAAAAAAGTCTCCATCCACTCCCTGCGTCACAGTTTTGCCACTCATCTCCTTGAACGCGGCTTAAGCCTTCGTCATATCCAGGCACTGCTTGGCCATGCCAGTCCTACGACAACTGCACGTTATGCTCATCTAACCGATGTCACAGAAAAAGACAGTTTGACCACCATTAATGATCTGATTAACACACTTCATGTCGATTTAAAGAAGGTGTAATCATGAAAATTTGGCCTCTATTATCAATCAATATATAGATCTGTTTATGGCCAAATATGGTGATACTGCATTGCCGGGTCATTTAAAGGCAATAAATGCCATTTGCAGTTGCCGTACCCCTGACTCCGGTGAACTTTATGTGGCGTGTCCTGAATGTAATCATGCTGAATGGCGACCTCTATCCTGTGGACACCGCAGTTGCCCTCAATGCCAGAACCATGAAGCCAGCCAATGGATTGACCGGCAACAGGGCAAATTATTGCCTGTTCCTTATTTTATGGTTACGTTTACATTGCCTTATGAACTAAGATCATTGACCTTTCATAACCAAAAGCTGGTGTTTTCTCTCTTGTTTCTTTGTGTTGCCAGTACCTGAAAGGATTTTGGTTTGAATCCCAAAAATCTGGGAGCTGAAATCGGAATGACCATGGTATTGCACACCCATAGCCGGAGACTGAATTTTCATCCCCATATACATGTTGTTGTTCCGGGCGGCGGTGTTGATAAACGCAGACGCCAATGGAAAAAGAAAAAGGAAAATATCTATTTAACCATAAAGCGCTGGCCAAAGGTCTTTCGTGCCCGATTTTTAACAGCTTTAAATGAAGCTGGACTTTCCATTCCCAAACAAGTTCCCCCAAAATGGGTGGTCGATTGTCTCCCATGTCGGAAAAGGAATAACCGCCCTGAAATACTTATCTCGCTATTTATACCGTGGTGTGATCAGTGAAAAAAATATTGTTTCCAATGAAAATGGCATGGTGACTTTCAAATATATTGAAAGCAAAACCGGCAAAAACACGATATCGAACCCTCAAAGGGGAAGATTTTTTAAATCTGATCATGCAGCATGTCCTTCCCAAAGGGTTCCGAAGGGTCAGAGACTATGGGTTTCTTCATAGTAATGCCAAAAAACTGCTGTTTCTGGTTCAATTGATTTTATACGTTAAAATCAAAGAAAATAGAACAACGTCCAAGGCCGGTTTTTAAATGCCCTGCACTGTAAGTCTCCTATGGTTATTCTGGGGATTTCCGACAAACTTTAGGGATCCCCGGATAATTCTTTTCATTTAATGGCAAAAGCTGCAGTTCATTTAAAACAGGAGGCAAAATACTATTTTATGAAATAAAAAGTTTTTTTTAAAAGCCTGATTACAGGGATTAATGCACCTGCGTCTTGAAAAAAGGACTATTTTCTGAAGGCGCATCACCTACCCGATGTTCCCCAAAAAGATATTTTCTTATTACATACATTTGGCACGGGCTTGTCCAACCACTGGATAAGATTGTGGTTCGTTCCTCACACAATCTATCCCACTAATAAATCATCTAACTGTGGCTGGTATTCTTGAACTGGAAAATAAATATCCACGTAAAGAAAGCCTGTCTGGAGAATATTAGTCTCTAGTTGTTCGTGTATCTCAGGTAATTCAAACAGCACAATTTGCGGTGGCAACATGCCGATTTTGAAGGCTTGCTCTCTTGGCGTGACGCTAATCCCGGCTTTACCCCATGTTGTCTGCTCCCAGTTTTCACACATTGACAGCCATTGTCCACGCCCATATAAAGTGTCGGCCGTTTCTCGGGTAAAATATTTCTTGCGTTTAATATAGGATAAATCGGTTTTTTTATTTACTACATAAAACAGACTGTCTGGCTTTGGAATGTCAGAAGCGGTATGCAGTTGGAATGCAAAAGGTAATACAAAACGTGTGTAGGTTGCTACTTTTTCTGTAGCAAGATCGGGTTTTCCTGTAAGTAAATTTAAGCAATCGCTCATCGTAGTTTTCTATAATTTTAATGAATATCGACCCAAACCAAAACTACTTTTACCCCCGATATGCGTCCACTCGCCCATTTGCAAATAAGGCATAAAGGCTTGTAAATCGCCTTGATAGATAATTTCCCCGAGTAAACCACCAAATTTCATCCACTCTTTTTGACTGCCCGAGTAGCGGTCCCATTCATCCCAGTAGGTCGTTGAGTGCGGTATTGTTATGCTCTGGGACTGTTGCAATAAGTGCTGGTAATGAGATTCGTCTATAGCGATATGACTGTAGCTATGTTGCAGGGTTTTTAAGCGGGCGAGTAAGCTTTTGATAAATAATGAAAAACCTGGAGGTTGTTTATGCAGACGGTTATTGGTTTTTAATCTCAAGCGTGTGCATAGTTTTACTGTTAGGGTTTGCGGGATGGCATTATTGCTGGAAAAGCTTGATAGGCTCATTTTTTTTATTTTGAATTTGCCGCGTGTATAGCCTAAGCCCATTTCGTTACCCAGATATTCTATAGCGGCCTGAGCAATGGCATAGTGTCCTGTTGCTTCGCCCGTAAACAGGGTTAATTCAAAGCTAAAAGCTTCGCCTGTCTGATAGTTTTGTTGTAGGTCTAACGGGGGAAGTAATACGAAAGGTTTGGGAATCAGAGTGCCATTTTCAGTGGCCGCTTGAAAAAAATAACGATACCAAGTGGGAGAGATGATGGCTAGGGCATGTCCAAATCCACCGTGGAAAGCAGAACCTTTGTAACAGGGCAGACTGATGGGGTCTGTCGCCTCCAACGTAAATTGAAGGCGTAGCATATTGAGGGTAAACATGTTTAAAAATCCCTATTCTGGCATGTTAGTGAAGTATAAGCGTGAATGACTTTGTTGCGCTTATATGTTCAGCTAAAATCTGCTCTTACGGTTATTTTTTTATATTTTACTTGTGTGCTAATCGTTATATGTCGCTAAAAGATACTCTTATTTTACTTAAATAACAATAGCTATCAGTTTTTTTGAAAATGGATTTATTTTTCATCCCGCTCATAAAGTCCGGTCAGTGCAACAAATCTACCTGCTCTACCTAAAATGGCAACATTTATGTAAAAGATAAATTGAGTAGAACTTACAACTGACGAGTGACTGTTAAGTTGATATACTGATTGCGGGTTTCATGGGTAAGGAACATGCCTAAAATAATTTATATAAAGGTAGCGTGGTTAGAACGTAACGACTTGAAAGCTCGTGTAGCGATTCGTAAGCTGTTTATGGGCCCAGTCAGTAACAAGTGACGCTGTTTTTTAACGAGGGGAGATACACATGGATAGACAGCAAGTAACGTTAGGGTGTGGGTGCTTTTGGTGTTTTGAAGCTGTTTTTCAACGACTACAGGGTGTTGAAGCCGTTGTTCCTGGCTATGCGGGCGGTGATATAAGTCATCCGACATACGAGCAAGTGTGTACGGGTACGACGGGACATGCGGAAGTGCTGGACATTAAATTTAACGCAGATGTGATCCGTTTTGAAACGCTATTAGAGGTGTTTTTTAGTATACACGTGCCAACGACTCTTAACCGTCAGGGCGCTGATATAGGTACCCAATATCGGTCGGTTATTTTTTATCGGGATGATCTGCAAAAGTCAGTAGCAGAACGCTTTATTAAACAGTTAGATGCTTCCGGCGCTTGGGATAGCCCGATAGTCACAGAAGTTACGCCATTTACCAGGTTTTATGAGGCTGAAGACTATCATCATAATTATTTTAATACGCATGCTACACAGGCTTATTGTCAGGCGGTGATATTGCCTAAGCTATTTAAGTTGCAAAAGGAGTATAAACTGTTACTAAAAGAGTCATAATTATGACCGTAATGCGCATTACTTTATCATTAAGTCAGTGTTGACTTTCTGTTTTCGTTACAACGTTACTTGCCTAATTTTCATACTCTCTTATTTATGTTTAAAAATCTCTACGATATTACTATTCAATGGTCTAAGCACCGTCATGCCACTAAATACCTAGCGGCATTAAGCTTTGCTGAATCTTCCTTTTTTCCGATCCCCCCGGATGTTATGCTTGCGCCTATGGTTTTGGCGCAACAGGAAAAAGCCTGGCGACTGGCATTATTAACCACCATTGCTTCTGCATTGGGGGGTATACTGGGATATGTGATCGGTTTTTTTGCTTTTGATATGATCCAGCCCTGGCTTGAAGGCTCGCATTATTGGGAAAAATACCAGTTGGCCGAGCAATGGTTTAAAGACTGGGGCTTTTGGGCCATTTTTGTCGCTGGCTTTTCCCCCATTCCTTATAAAGTGTTTACTATTGCAGCGGGTGCTTTATCAATGATGTTTTTGCCATTTGTCCTGGCATCTTTTGTGGGGCGTGGTATGCGTTTTTTTCTGGTAGCTGGTTTATTAGCCTGGGGCGGTGAGCGCTTTGAAAGTAAATTGCGTCAATATATGGATATGATTGGCTGGACGGTGGTTGCCTTAGTGATTGTGGGGGTCGGCGTTTATAAGTTTTTAGGTCAGGCATCAGTCTGAGATGATCGCGGTAATTAACGGTAAGGAATGAAGCCTCAATAAACTCGAAACCAGGAAAAACGTCTTTCTGTAGGCCGGATGAGCTTATCTAGTGGAGCGTAGATAACTTTATCCGGCAGATGAGATATATGATACCTTGCCGGATAACGTTTTTTTAGAGATGCTATAAAAAAGCTAATCCGGCCTACGGCTTTGCAGTTTTGAATAAAAGGCATTACGCCGGGTTTTGGGAATGATTAAAATTTCGTACCTAAGGAAGAACTAATCTCAGTGATAGTTTTTTGCGCCATTCGGGGGCTAATTCAGGAATGAGCAATGCTTTTTCCATAATGGATATTGCATCAGTACAGTCTTTATCATAATAAGCGCGGAAAACCGAATCGACGTTTAACTTAAATTGTCCTTCTTTAATTACTTTGACCTTATTACCCTTTTCAATCAAGCCCTCTTGCAGTACACGCAGGTATATACCAGTAGCAAAATGTTCAATGAATAATCGCGGCATATCCTTATTATTTAAAGCGATACCGAGTTTAAAACAAGGAATTCTGGGTTGGCTTACTTCCAGTAGGCAATCGCCTATTTGGATTTGATCTCCTATATGTAAGCGAGTCTCATTAAATCCAGATATGGTTAAATTCTCACCAAATATGCCTGATGTTAACTGCGGATTTTGTAGTGTCTGACGCCAATACGGATAATGATCAAAGGAAAAAGCATAGACGGCTTTATGTTCACCACCGTGGTTTTTTAAATCTACTTGCTGATCACCTTGTAAACCCGTTTTGTTAATGAATACAGGGCCGGAAACCGGTTGCTTAAAAATCCCTGTGGCAATCGTTTTGCCTTGATATTCAATGGTTGTTGATAGCGAGCTATTAATCGATAGAAGTTGCATAAGTTTAGCCTTTTTGCTTCATCTGCTGCCGATAAAGCGCAGCAATCAATTGCGGTTGATCGATCATACCCGTCAAACGATGCTCATTATTAACAATTGGAATTTGTCTTAATCCAGAGTTTACCATAGGCTCAATAAGTTCAACAATATGCGTATCCTCAGGCATAACAATAACGGATTTAGTCATAAGGTGACCTATAGACTCCGGTTTATCGGTATTAATATTTGACGTACGCCGAATAAAGGCACGGAATTTATCCTGCAAACTATCATAAGCACTCAGGTTAATATATTTGAAAAAATCACTCCAGGTGACAATACCAATAACTCTGTTAGCCCTATCGATAACGGGCATGGCTTTTAATTTGTGCTGATGCATGATCTGCCACGCCGTTTCGACATCGGTACCGTATTCCACGGTCATCACCTTGCGGGTCATAATATCCGCACAGTTTATGACCTGATGTTGTTGTTTAAAGTGATATTTTTCCGCCTGGAACAATAGTTTTTTGATTTCAAACGGAGTCACATCGACAAAAGTATCACTCGCATTTAAAGCACGACTTAAATCATCCTCACTGATAGTTTGAAGTAATGTTACCGCGTTGACCTCCAGATCCTGGGAATTTTTTTGGGGCGCACGATAATTAGGATATTTACGCTGCATAATCCAGCGATTAATCAAAAGTGACATCAATAACATGATCATGACATTGGTTCCCACCGGGATTAAGACAAAATCAAAGCCTAGTGATGTCAGTGGTGTTCCGACCAGAACAGGGGCTAAGGCAGTGGCTGAACCTGGCGGATGCAAACAGCGCAACACCAGCATAACCAGCACCGAGCCGCCCGCAGCGCAGGCGGCAGAAATAGCTGTTTCCGGGATATACTGAGCACAGAGAACACCCACCACAGCGGAACAGAGTTGCCCACCGGCAAAGGGCCAGGGTTGCGCCAGCGGACTACTAGGGATAATAAATAAAATCACCGCCGAAGCACCCATAGAGGCGACAAGAATAGGAAAAGCGGCAGTATCGACAAAAAACCGGGTCACCATCGCGACTATAAAAATAGCCACAAAACAGGACAAGACAGCGCCCATTTTTTCCCTGATATTGAGATTAACCTGGTCGATTGTAAAATGTCGAAGCAAGCGCATTATAAGCTACACCCGTTAATCTAAGGAATTCGAAGCAACATGAAAAGCATCGGCATAAATATCCGCTAAAGAAGCGCCTTTTAAAAAAGCCTGACGCTTAGTAATATTGACCATATCAGGATGTCCGCATAAATAGATTCGCCAACCTTTCAAGTCAGATAACTGACTGAATGCCACTTCATTGGCTCGACCTGAAAATATATGATCAGGTGTCTCGCCACGCGAAATACAAGGGCGGTAATGAAAGTTAGTATGAGCTTCAGCCAACGCCTGCATTTCTTCTACCCAGTACAAACCATTTAAATCACGACTACCGTGATACAAATAAATATCACCCGTATGACTTTGATGTAAAGCCTCGTTAATAATACCTGCTAGCGGTGCCAGCCCACTGCCTGTACCAATCAGTAATAAAGGCGATGCTGGTTTATCAGGCAGGTAATAACACAAGCCCTGCGGCTCTGAAACAGCAAGTCGATTTCCCAGCTTTAATTCCTCGTGTGCCCACTCAGTAAAACGCCCGCCTGCCAAACGGCGAATATGAAAAGTTAATTGCTTACTATGAATACGATTATTGGCAATCGAATAACTACGCACCAAGCCATCATTTCGCTGTAAATTAACAAATTGCCCCGCATAATAATCCAGTGGTTCATCAAGGTCGAGAGTTAATAACAGGGTTTCTGCATTAAGCGTTTGCAAGGTACTCACCGTACCATGCGTTATGAACTCAGCATGATGACGGTAAGCAATACGCATAGCTTGTTGTGGATAGCAAAGACAGGCAAGAAAATAGTTTTGTTTTTTTAAACCTTCTTTCAAGCCATGCTGTGCTTCAGTTGGCGGGGGAGAATCCAGACTGCGTAACAAACAACTTTGACACACGCCTTGGCGGCAGCTGTGAGAAATATCAATTCCTTTACGCAATAAAGCATCAAGCAAAGATTCATCTGGTTGACACAAAATGAGCTGATCACCTAATTGTATTTTTTGCTCCGTCATCACACTTACCCCATTATTAACGATTTAACACGTCATTACGGGTACTTTCTGCAATGGTAGCGACCTGATCAATCAGTGCCTGGGGCACATTCAGCTCCTGTAAAGTTCCGGTTAAATGCTCCATAACCGCATCAAAATGACTGTCATTTAGGCCCATTTTGACAAATTTAGCATGTGCGGTACGCATATCAGTACCTGTATAGTCATTCGGACCACCGAATGCCATGGTCAAAAAGGCTTTTTGTTTAGCCGCTTGTTGCTCCATATCCGAGTTATCAAAGAAACGGTTAATTCTATAATCACTCAATACCCGGCGATAAAAAATATCCACGGCTGCATTAACCGCAGCTTCGCCACCGATTTGCTCAAATAAAGATTTGCTTGCTGTATCACTCATAACATACCTGCCTAAAATTTTTAAAGTTATGCAAAAATTGCAGCATTAGTATAGAATCGATATTATGCTTTTGCAATATAAATATTATAAAAGATATTTATTGTACTATATATCTCATTTAACAAGGTATACTGCTTATTCTAAAGACTCATAAAATGCCATTTTTAACTATTTAATAGCTAAATAACGAAGCAAAAAGCACCATGCAAAATCAACTTGGATCACGACAAGAACAAATTTTAGCGTTACTACTCGGCACTAAAACAGGCTTGAGTATTGACGCGATTGCAGAAAAACTTGAGATTTCTCGCAATGCGGTAAAACAACATTTAGTCGTTCTGGAAAAAGATCAGTTAATTCAAGCAGGGCGCTTTAACTTAACCAAAGGCCGACCTTCGCGAAGCTATGTATTGACCGATCAGGGAGTGAATCAATTTACTAAGCAGTACTCCTGGTTTTGTAATTTATTAATCGCTGAACTTAAAGAAGAAATGGGAACTGAGGCTTTAACTCAGTTTATGCAACGCTTGGGACGCAAAATTGCAGATTCTTTAGCTGCGCAATTTCAAGATCAAAATGCCGCAGAAAAAGTACACACACTGAGTATTATTTTGCAGAATTTAGGTTATCAAGCAACAGTAGTACAACAAGATGGCGCAATGACCATTAATGCTATTAACTGTGTATTTCATGATCTTGCTCAGGAGCATACTGAGTTATGTGAATTTGACAGAAGCTTGATCCGTACCCTGCTCGATAACCCGGTTGAACAAACCGAATGTATGGCTAAACAGGGTTATGCTTGCCGGTTTAAGACCAAAATTTAAACGCAAACTCGAATTTCGTTTATCTTCGAGATTAATTTCAGCCTAAATGACGATGTTAGTGAGTCGTTACAGCAAACATCAAGTTATCTGGTCTGACTGATTATTTGCACTCTTCTTGATATTGCAACACCAGACTGTAAATCACTGGAAATACCAACAGGCTCAATATTAATACGGTGATCATACCACCTAGCACAGGCGCGGCTATGCGCTGAGTGACATCTGCTCCGGTGCCGGTTGCCCACATAATGGGCAATAAACCCAGCATGGTGGTAAAGGCGGTTATCGCCACTGGGCGCACACGGAAAGCGGTGGCATTTTCTACCGCTGTTTTAATCTCCTCGGCGCTTAAGGGCGCTTGTTTTTGTGCGCGCAGGCGAGCCATTTCAATATCAATAAAATTCAGCACCATTACACCGGTTTCAGCAGCGGTTCCTGCCAGCGCTATAAAACCCACATAGACGGCGACCGACAGATTAAAATCCAGCCAGTAAATCATCCAGATACCGCCAATCAAGCCAAAAGGAATGGTGAGCATGACAATAGTTGGTTCGATAACATTACGGAAGGTAAAGTACAGTAGTAAAAAAATCAGCAATAATGTCAGTGGAATGACAATCTGTAAACGCTCGGCAGCGCGTTGCATGTATTCAAACTGACCAGACCAGCTAAGTGTGTAACCATTGGGGATGTCTAACTGTGCTGCTAAAGTCTTTTTGGCTAGCGTGACAAAGCCACCAATGTCAGATGTTTTAATATCCACATACACCCAGGCATTGGGGCGTGAATTTTCGCTTTTAATTGCCGGAGGACCGCGTCTTAAATTAAGCTCAGCAACTAGCACCAACGGGATTTGCGCACCGGTCGGTGTGGGTATTAACACCCGTTTCAGACTTTCCATATTGTCGCGCAGTTCACGCGGGTAACGTAGATTGACCGGGTAACGTTCTAGGCCTTCTACTGTTTCAGTAATATTGATACCGCCTATTGCGCTTTGAATAACATCTTGCACATCGCCCACTGTTAAGCCATAGCGTGCAGCTGCTTCTCGCTTAATATCAAAATCCAGATAATATCCACCGACGGCACGATCACCAAATGCCGAAAGTGTTTCTGGCAGGGTTTTCATGATGTGTTCGATGGCTTTAGCCAGGCGTTGTAATTCATGCAGATCGGGGCCTGACACTTTAATGCCCACCGGAGTTTTAATCCCGGTTGAGAGCATATCAATGCGAGTTTTAATGGGCATCGTCCATGCGTTGGCAACACCTGGAAAGCGAATCGATGCATCCATTTCCTGCATCAGCTGTTGCGTAGTCTTGTCTGAGTTAGGCCATTGATCTTTGGGTTTTAGGCGTATGGTAGTTTCCAGCATCGACAAAGGCGCTGGGTCAGTGGCGCTATCAACACGACCCACTTTACCAAAAACATGCGCCACTTCAGGAAAGGTTTTTAATATTTTATCGGTTTGTTGCAGCAGTTCTTTGGCTTTAGTAATCGAAATACCGGGGAAAGTACTGGGCATATACAGAATATCACCTTCATCTAAGGGCGGCATAAATTCACTGCCGATTTTGGCCAAAGGAAATGCCGTGGATAATAATAAAAGCAAGACCATACATAATGTCGCTAATCGCCAGCGCATGGCCATGTTTAATAGCGGTGTATGGATAAAATGTAATAAGCGGTTAGCGGGGTTTTGGTGTTCAGGGATCACTTTTCCACGGAT
>CALOCH010000039.1:0-81803 GCA_942491615.1 uncultured Gammaproteobacteria bacterium | reverse complement strand
CCATGAACAGACTAAACCGCTGGTAGGTTTTTATAAGGCTATGGCGCACCAGGAGCAAGTGAAATTTTCTTCCATTACTGGTGTAGGAACAGTCGCGGATATTACCGCTAAGGTTTTTGCTGAATTAGCGTAGTGCTCAGGAGTTGCAGTGGATATTTTAAGTTCGGAGATTTATCAGGATTTTAAACAACAAGGTTTAATTGTTGCCCACACGGGTGCAGATAACCGAGTGACAGCCATTGTTCCAGCTGAATCTGCTGGCGCTGGTGATCTGGTTTTTGTTGAGCACGAAAAATATCTATCTTCTGTATTGGAATCGGGCGTTGCGGCAATAGTGACAACACCCGAAATAGCGCAATCGATACAGCTGCATTCTACCGCTATATTGCTAGCTCCCAATGTTCGCATGGCCATGGCGTATATCCGCCAGAAATATGTGGATAGAAACGTCTATGATTCCGAATGGGGGCGCATTCATGCCTCTGCGGTCATCCATGAATCAGTACAAGTGCCGGAAGATGCTGTGATCGGACCCGGAGTTGTTATAGGAAGAGGAGTACGGTTAGGTTCTGCGGTGGTTATTATGGCCAATACGGTGATTGAATTTGATGCTGTTATTGGTGCAAGAACAATTATTTATCCTAGTTGCGTGGTGTCCTATGACTGTCATATTGGCGATGATTGTATTTTAAAAGCTGGCTGCGTGATTGGTAGTGATGGTCAGGGTTTTGCGCAAGATGAACATTTTCACCATCACCGTATCCCGCAAACCGGGCGTGTAGTGATAGGTAATAGAGTTGTTATCGGTTCGGTGACGACTATCGACCGGGCAACCTACACTGAAACGCGTGTGGATGATGGTTGCATTGTTGATGCACAGTGTCATTTAGCGCATAACGTGATTATTGAGGAAGACTGTATCCTGGTGGCGCAGACAGGCATTGCAGGATCCAGCCACTTTGGCAAACGAGTGATTGCGTCTGGGCAAACAGGTGTTCTGGATCACGTGCATGTACCAGATGATACTATGTTGCTGCATAGAGCTGGCGTTCATAGCAGCATTAAAGAGTCAGGTGTTTATGCGTATGGCCCTGCACAACCTTTTAAAAAATACACAAAAAATATAGCTATTTTTCAGCGCTTAAGTGAAGTCTGGGCGCGCTTGAAAAAATTAGAAAAACAGGTTGAAATACTTTCAAAATAATAACAAAAAACGGTACAGATAGAAATGTCGGCAAAAACTTTATATGACAAACTTTGGGATGATCACGTTGTCCATACTGAAGAGGATGGCTCTTCGCTTATTTATATAGATAGACAATTGATTCATGAAGTGACTTCGCCTCAAGCTTTTGAAAGTCTGAGGCTGGCAGGAAGAAAGCCATGGCTTATAACACGTAACTTAGCGGTTGCTGATCATAATGTGCCCACTACTGATCGAAGTGCAGGTATTGCTGATCCTGTGTCCCGGTTGCAAGTGGAAACACTGGATAACAATTGTACTGAATTTGGTATTACAGAGTTTGATATGTCTGATTTACGTCAAGGCATTGTGCATGTTATCGGCCCTGAACAAGGAGCAACTTTACCTGGTATGACCGTTGTTTGTGGTGACTCGCATACCTCGACACATGGTGCTTCAGGCGCTCTTGCCTTTGGTATAGGGACTTCGGAAGTGGAACATGCACTGGCAACACAGTGTTTAACACAAAAAAAATCCAAAAATTTTTTAATAAAAGTGAATGGTCAGGTTGGTGCTGGGGTTACTGCTAAAGATATTATTTTGGCGATTATTGGTCAGATTGGTACAGCTGGCGGTACAGGTTATGCCATCGAATTTGCCGGCAGTGCAATTGCAGGCTTATCAATGGAAGGGCGCATGACCGTCTGTAATATGGCAATTGAAGCCGGAGCCAGGGCAGGGTTAATTGCCGTTGATGAGGTTACTCTGGATTATTATCGTGACCGTCCATATTCACCAAAAGGTGAGCACTGGTTTATGGCAGAAAGGTTGTGGCAAAATTTGCACTCTGATGAAAATGCTGTGTTTGATAAAGTGGTTGAAATTGATGCCAGTACCATTAAACCGCAAGTGACTTGGGGAACATCCCCTGAAATGGTTGTTCCTGTGGACTCTAATATCCCTAACCCTATTGATGAATTCGATCCTGTTAAGCAACAAAGCATGCAAAATGCATTAGACTATATGGGCTTAAAAGCAGGTCAGGCGATTACTGATATTGCTATTGACAAGGTGTTTATAGGCTCATGCACTAATTCACGTATTGAAGATTTGCGTGCTGCAGCTAGTGTAGTCGAGGGTAAGAAAAAGGCGCACAGTGTCGAACTGGCTATGGTCGTCCCTGGGTCTGGATTGGTTAAACAACAGGCAGAAAAAGAAGGTCTGGATAAGATTTTTATTGCGGCAGGCTTTGAATGGCGTGAACCCGGATGTTCGATGTGTTTGGCGATGAATGCTGATAAATTAGAGCCGGGTGAGCGTTGTGCTTCAACCTCTAATCGTAATTTTGAAGGACGTCAGGGTTATGGTGGTCGAACACATCTAGTCAGTCCTGCCATGGCTGCTGCAGCAGGCATTATGGGGCATTTTGTTGATGTCAGAGAATGGTTATAAAAGGAGCCTATGATGCAAGCATTTAAGAAAATTACCGCAAAGGTTGCTCCTTTAGATAGAGCGAATGTTGATACTGATGCGATTATTCCCAAGCAATTTTTAAAATCAATTCGGCGAGCGGGTTTCGGACCTTATTTATTTGATGAGTGGCGATATGAAGATGTAGGTGAACCAGAAATGGATTGCACTGATCGTCCTTTAAAAATGGATTTTGTTTTGAATAATCCAGATTATAAAGCAGCACAGATATTATTAACTCGAGAGAATTTTGGTTGTGGATCTTCAAGAGAGCATGCGCCGTGGGCTCTCGAAGATTATGGTTTTCGTGCCATTATTGCCCCTAGTTTTGCAGATATTTTTTATAATAACTGTTTTAAAAATGGCATCTTGCCTATCGTATTATCTGCAGAGCAAGTAGATGGATTATTTCAGCAAGTAAAGGCAGGATATCAATTAAGCATAGATCTGGAAGCGCAAACAATTACAACTCCAAGTGCCGAGGTGATTAGTTTTGATATTGATGCGAACAGAAAATATCGCTTGTTCAATGGTCTGGATGACATTGCTTTAACCTTATTGCAGGCTGATAAAATCAAGGCTTATGAAGCAGAGCGGGCTAAACGCGCACCCTGGCTATTTGTTTAACGCTATAAGATTATTAAAGAGAAAAGGTTTACACTTAAATGACACAAAAAATTGCAGTATTGCCCGGTGATGGTATCGGTCCTGAGATTGTAGCGGAAGCTATTAAAGTATTAGATTACTTAAATACTGATATGGACTTGGGTTTAGAGTTTGTAGAAGGGCTAATAGGAGGGGCGGCTTATGATCAGACAGGCTCGCCGTTTCCGGAAGCAACTGTAACACTTGTGAAACAGGCGGATGCTGTTTTGTTAGGTGCTGTGGGTGGTTATAAATGGGAGTCGCTTGATATCTCTCTACGCCCAGAAAAAGGGCTGTTAGGCTTACGTTCTGAGCTGCAATTATTTGCTAATTTACGCCCTGCGATTTTATATCCGCAACTGGCCGATGCTTCGACCTTAAAGCCAGAAGTTGTTGCCGGTCTAGATATCATGATCGTGCGAGAATTGACAGGTGGGATTTATTTTGGTCAACCACGTGGTGTCAGAATTCTAGAAAATGGCGAAAAGCAAGGCTATAACACGCTGGTCTATAATGAATCTGAAATTCGTCGTATAGGGCACTCAGCGTTTAAGATTGCGCAAAAACGTAATAAGCGTTTATGCTCGGTTGACAAGGCAAATGTACTGGAGTGTACTGAGCTTTGGCGTGAAGTTATGACTGAAATTGGCAAAGAATATCCTGATGTGGGGCTGAGTCATATGTATGTCGATAACGCCGCCATGCAATTAGTACGTGCGCCTAAGCAATTTGATGTCATCGTTACAACGAATATGTTTGGTGATATTTTATCCGACACGGCTTCTATGCTAACCGGCTCAATTGGCATGTTACCTTCTGCCTCTCTGGATGCAAATGGTAAGGGCATGTATGAGCCTATTCATGGTTCGGCGCCAGATATTGCAGGTAAAGGCATAGCCAATCCGTTAGCGACTATTTTATCGGTAGCGATGATGCTGCGCTATACCTTTAATCAAACCGAAGCCGCTGAGCGTATCGAGCAGGCTGTTAATGATGCTTTAAATTTAAATGTGCGGACTGCCGATATTTATTCAGATGGTATGCAAAAAGTGAGTACCTCAGAAATGGGTGATGCTGTGGTTAAATGCTTAAAAGTGAGAGCATAAACATGACTAAAAAATATAATATTGCTGTTGTTGGAGCAACAGGCGCTGTAGGCGAAGCGATGATTTCTATTCTGGAAGAAAGAAAATTTCCTGTGGATAAAGTGTACGCTTTAGCCAGCGAGCGTTCGGTAGGTAAGCGGATATCCTTTAATGGTGGCAGTCTTAAGGTACAGGATCTAGCAGAGTTTGATTTTTCTCAAGCAGATATAGGCCTGTTTTCGGCTGGTGCGGCGCTCTCCGAAGAATACGCCCCTAAGGCTGCAGCAGCGGGGTGTATTGTCATAGATAATACCTCTCAATTTCGTTATGACGACGATATTCCATTGATTGTTCCAGAAGTCAATCCACAAAGTATTGCTAATTACACCACGCGGGGTATTATTGCCAATCCAAATTGTTCAACGATACAAATGCTAGTCGCTTTAAAGCCCATTTATGATGCAGTCGGGATTGAGCGTATCAATGTATGTACCTATCAGGCGGTATCGGGCTCAGGTAAAGAAGGGGTTGAAGAGGTTGTTACCCAGACGTCGCAATTATTAAATGGCAAACCAATACAATCAAAAGTTTACCCTAAACAGATCGCGTTTAATGTCTTACCGCAGATTGATGTGTTTATGGAAAATGGCTATACCAAAGAAGAAATGAAAATGGTTTGGGAAACCAAAAAAATTATGGGTGATAATAGCATTCAAGTTAATCCCACTGCGGTACGTGTGCCGGTATTTTATGGGCATTCTGAAGCAATTCATATTGAAACGAAAGAAAAAATTAGTGTAGAAAAAGTCCGCGAAATACTGGCAGCTGCGCCGGGTATTACGGTTATGGATGAGCGTAAAGACGGTGGTTATCCAACTGCAGTCACTGAGTCTTCTGGTCATGATGATGTCTTCGTTGGGCGTATCAGAGAAGATATTTCTCATAGCAAAGGTATTGATTTATGGGTAGTTGCAGATAATGTGCGCAAAGGGGCTGCTTTAAATAGCGTTCAAATTGCAGAAGAGCTGGTAAAAAATTACATCTAGTCTAAGCTTATAGACATATTTGATTGTACTTGGGAAAGCTATCGTGGAAAAATTGTGGGAAGGAGGGTGTAGTGCATAATTTGACTAAAACTCTAGCAGCTATGTCTTTACTAGCACCAATAACAGCGCATTCGCTCGGTGTTGGGGATATAAAACTACATTCAGCCTTAAATCAAAAGCTTAATGCGGAAATTGCTTTAACTTTAGCCGCTGATGAAGATCTTGCTGATATTAAAGTGACTCTGGCTACACCTGATAAATTTGATAAGCTAGGAATTTCGTGGAGCTATTTTTTATCAAAAGTTAAGTTTCAGCCTGTTTTAAAAGCGAACGGACAAGTCGTTATTAAAGTGACTTCTGATGAAGTTGTACAAGAGCCATTTCTGGACTTTTTAGTCGAAGTAAGCTGGCCAAAAGGTGATGTTTTTAAAGAATTTACCGTTCTGGTTGATCCACCGGTCGTTTATCAACAAAGTAATGTAAATTCACCTGCTATTTCTTCCACCAGAGCCGAATATAATACGGCTAATACCAATGCGCCAATAGAAAATAACTATAGTAACCTGGCGGCTAAGGGTGAATATGGTCCAACGAATAGAAATGATTCTTTATGGAAAGTAGCAGAGAAAGTCAATAAGTACAGTGATGTTTCTGTAGAGCAAATGATGATGGCTTTGTACAAAGCTAATCCAGGTGCATTCTACAAAAAAAATGTCAACGCTTTGATGGAAGGTAAAACCTTAAAGATTCCTGAAAAAACTGATATTGTTCGCTTATCTAAAAAACAGGCAAATACTGAATTTTACAAGCAAATGGCAGTCTGGAAAGGCAACGCTGTTGCTGAATCAGAGGATCTACTACAAGCAGATGGTTTAGAAAGTAGTAAGCAACTAACCTTAGTGCCTCCTGCTGAAGAAGAACTTTCGTCTTCTGATGCTTTAACTGCTAATGCCACAGACCAACAAAGCTTAGCGACTGAAAATCAGCAATTACAGGAAAGACTTGCTAATCTGGAAAAGCAGTTTGCGATTATGCAAGAAATGATGGCAATCAAGGATCAGCAACTTGCAATTTTACAAAATGCGCAACAGTCCAGTGAAGTCGATGCTGAGACGCTCTTAGGGCAGGATGATCAAGCAACCCGTGATGATACTGCAGAACAAGTAACGCAAGACAGTGCGCAAGAAAAGTCTGCTGATACGTCTGAGATGGAGTCTATTAAGGATAAAGAGTTTAGCAGCAAAGAAACGATTGAAAAGCAATCTATAACAAAGTCTGTAGTTGAAAAAGCAACTGCGCCGAGTTTCAAAGAGTCAGAAAAATCAGCTGTTGAACAAGACGATGGTGTAAATTACTATTATTTGGGCCTTGGTATTTTTGGGGCTCTCGGTATTGGTGGTTTAGCCTGGCTATTATGGCGTAGACGTCAAGCGGAGGAGGAGATCAATGAAAACAGTATGTTTGCTACTTCGAGTGAAATATTCTTACCCGATACTGATAATGATGATATGGACATCCCTGTTTTTGAAGAGAAATCTTCTTATGATGTGGGAACAGTAGGTGAAAGTTCATTTTTAAGTGAGTTTACACCTAGTGATTTTGATGTATTTGAAACAGACCAGGCAGAAATTGATCCTACGTCAGAGGCCGACGTATACCTTGCCTATGGTCGATACCAGCAGGCCGAAGAATTAATGCGCCAAGCTATTACTGACTATCCTGATAATAATGATTACAAACTGAAACTGTTAGAAATTTTTTATACTAGCGAAAATGACGATAGCTACGAAGAATATACAAAAACTTTAGTCGCTGAAGGAAAAAATAAAGATCTGAATTTCTGGTCTAAAGTAACTGAGATGGGCAATGAGCTACTTCCAGAGTCTAGCTTATTTTCATCTGAGCAGACGGAATCTAAATTTGCCGCTACTGAAGAAACTCCCTTTGCATCGGACAACGATATTCCAGATGCATTAGAAGATGTCAAAGTGCCCGAAGCAGAGGAAGAGGATGAGGCTCTTATTACTGAAGCACCATCAGAGTTAGAGGATGATAATTCAGATATTGATTTTGATCTAGATTCTTTTTCTTTAGATGATAATCAGATCGATCTTGCTGAAAGCATATCTGCCGAAGAGGAAAAAGATCAGCATAGTGTCGATTTTGATTTAAGTTCCTTTGATTCGCTAGATTCATCCGGGGAAAAAGAATTAAAACCGGTAAAAGTTAGTTCAGATGATCGAATTGAAAGCATCGAATTCGATTCAGATACAACGGATGATTTTGATTTAGATGATTTTGATTTTGCAGGAGACTTAAGTGTTGCTGAATCTAAAGAAGAACTTGCTACAACGACTACAACTCAGTCTAAATTAACTGACGAAGATGAAAAGAGTGATTTTGACTTTGATTTTGATTTTGATGAAATACCTGACGCCCCGGTAACTGATAAATCAAGTGACACCGATAGTCTTGCTGAAAATGATCTAACGGTGTCTGATTTGACTGATATGGATGAATTTGAGACCAAAATCGATTTGGCTAAAGCCTATGTTGATATGGGCGATGAATCAGCTGCACAAGAGATAGCGCAAGAAGTTTTAGAGAAAGGCAATGATGCCCAAAAGCTTGAAGCGCAAAAGATTATCGATAAATTAAGCTGATTTTTTTACTTCATCATTAGGGGTAATTTGAGAGAGTCAGCTTTTGAGGTTGATGATAATTAATTTGATATAGTGTAACTTCTGATTATGCAAAGCGAGGAAAAGCGCAGTTCTCTGCTTTCCATGGGGCGTGACCACGTCTCAGATAATAAGAAGTTACAATTGTAGCCAATTTAAAGCGCCTAAGCCGGCCGCACGTCCAGTCGCAAATGCCGCACTGAGCAAGTACCCGCCTGTAGGTGCCTCCCAATCTAACATTTCACCCGCACAAAAAACACCGGGCATGTCGTTAAGCATTAACTGCTTGTCTAAGGCGCTAAAACAAACGCCTCCTGCGGTACTGATCGCCTCATCTATAGGCCGAGTAGCCATTAGCTTAATAGGTAGTTTTTTAATGCTAGCAGCTAATTTTTCTTTGTCAGTAAATTCAGTAGTAGATAAATATTCACGTAATAAGGCTGATTTTGCCCCATTAATACCGACTTTGCTGCGTAAATGATTGCTCATAGATTTTGAACCGCGAGGTTTTGATAGATCTCTGCTTACCCGCTGCAAATCTTTATCGGGTGTCAGATCTATGTATACTGTTACCGAGCCTAGGGCATTAAGCGTATTGCGTAAGGGAGCGGATAAAGCATAAATAAGACTGCCTTCTAACCCACTCGCAGTGAGCATTAACTCGCCTGCTTTGTAATGTACCTTAGCTGTGTCATCAGTAAACGACAGCGATACCGATTTTAAAGGCTTAGCAGCAAAATGTTTACGGAAATAATCACTCCAGGCGACGACAAATCCACAGTTACTCGCTTGCAAGGGAGCTAATGCAATATGGCGTTCAGCAAGTAAAGGTACCCAGCGTCCATCCGACCCTAATTTTGCCCAACTTCCACCGCCTAAAGCAAGCACAACAACATCTGCGCCCTGTTTAACCTCTGCGCCGAGATGTTCAAAGCGTAATGCCTGCTGACTATCCCAACCGCACCAGCGGTGCCGTGTATGTATCTTTACTCCGGAAGAACGGAGGCGACGTAGCCAAGACCTTAATAAAGGAGCAGCCTTCATTTCTATAGGAAAAACGCGTTGCGAAGAACCGATAAAAGTTGTAACACCGAGTTTGTTCGCCCAATCACGGAGCATTTGTGGACTAAAATCAAGCAAAAAAGGCTCAATATTTGCTTGCTGTTCAGCATATCGGGTAACAAAATCAGCAAAAGGTTCGGCATGTGTGAGATTTAAGCCACCTTTACCTGCGAGTAAAAATTTACGTCCTACAGAAGGCATGGCATCATACAGATCAACCTTTACCCCAGCTTGGCTAAGTACCTCAGCAGCCATTAATCCAGCTGGGCCTCCGCCAATAACAGCAGCAGTATAGGGAGGAATAGCGTGATGTTGATTATTCATAAGTCATTCTTGATATCATTGGTGCTTTAGTGTTTATACTGTTTCAGAAGCACAAATAATGTGAGTATTGAGATATCCCGAAAACTAGATGATTTTTCGCAGGATTGATAGTTTTGACTACGCGCTTATACGCATTACACAGCTAAACATTTTATTCTAGCCATTTTTACAACTTGGAGCCCTGAATGGGCCACAACTGACTTATTGAAATTTTCTTGCTCAGATTATTGCAAGGTCAGTGTATATTTAAAATAGTGATCAATTAATAAAAGTGCAAAAATCAGCATTAAATACACGATAGAGTAGCCAAAAGTTTGCATGGCCGTTTTATCGGATTTGGTTTTCATCATTTTAAGCGCAAAATAAATAAATCCTAAACTCAGTAAGGCGCCTGGAATCAGGTATATCAAGCCACTCATACCAGTCAGGTAGGGAAGCAGGGTGACGATAAATAATAAAATGGTGTACAGCAATATATGCAGACGGGTAAATTCCGTGCCGTGTGTCACCGGCAACATGGGAATATTAACTTTTGCATATTCATCGCGTCTGGCAATAGCGAGAGCCCAGAAATGAGGAGGTGTCCAGACAAAAATTAACAAAAAAAGCAGTAAGGCATAGGGGTGAACTTCTCCCGTCATTGCACACCAGCCTAAAACAGGAGGTGCAGCACCTGCAGCACCGCCTATCACGATATTTTGCGGCGTCATCCGTTTTAAGTACACCGTATAAACAATGGCATAGCCAATTAACGAAAGAAAGGTAAGTACTGCAGTTAAGGTATTGACCAGAAAAATCAATATCAACATCGCAGTAATCCCTAAGATCGCTGCAAAAATCAACACATTGCTCGAATTAAGTTCGCCTTTTGGTAAGGGACGGTTTTGAGTGCGCGCCATTTCTGCATCGGCTTTCTGGTCAATAAAATGATTGATAGCTGCCGCAGAAGCAGAGGCTAGGCCAATGCCCAGTGTCGCGAAGATAAACAGGGCAATAGGAGGCATCCCCGGTACCGCAAGCAACATACCGACATTCGCAGTAAACACCAAAAGAGCAACGACTTTCGGCTTGCATAACTCCAGGTAGTTTTTCCAGGTTAAATTAATTTTTTTGTTTGTCATGCTCTGTATGTCAATTTTAATTCTTTTCTGAGATAGAATAACACGCTTATTGAATTTTCTTATCGTTTACTATTCAGGAGAAGGTGTAATGATAATTCGTGTTTTTTGGTTGTTATTTTTTTTTGCATTCAGTGTGAATGCCACTCAAATCCATGAGCGTGTCTTAGCTAATGGACTCAAAGTGTTAGTTAAAGAAGAGCCACGCTCGCCAGTCGTTGTTTCGCAAATATGGTACAAAGTAGGCTCAAGTTATGAACCTTCTGGTATTACTGGTATCTCGCATATGCTTGAGCATATGATGTTTAAGGGTACTGATCATCATCCTGCGGGTGAGTTTTCTAAAATTATTGCTGAAAATGGTGGTAGGGAAAATGCGTTCACTGGGCGTGATTATACCGCATATTTTCAAACCCTGGAAAAGTCTCGTTTAGCCATTAGCTTTGAGTTAGAGGCAGATCGCATGCAACATTTGCATTTACTGGCAGAAGAGCTGGAAAAAGAATTACAAGTAGTGATGGAAGAGCGGCGCATGCGTACGGAAGATAATCCTCGAGCTAAATTGCAAGAATATCTTATGCCACTGGCTTATAGTAATTCACCTTATAGAAATCCGGTGATAGGCTGGCCAGGTGATATCGAAAGCTATCAGATTGAAGATTTACAACACTGGTATCAACAATGGTATGCGCCAAATAACGCAACTTTGGTGGTTGTAGGGGACGTAAAGGCTGAAGACGTTTTTCGATTAGCTGAGCTTTATTTTTCATCTATACCGCAACGCCAGATCAAAGTGCTAAAGCCGCAGCTAGAAATGCCACAAGTAGGTTCGCGCAGTATGACAGTTCAGTTACCTGCAAAAGTGCCTTATATTTTAATGGCTTATAAGGTACCTAGCTTGAAAACAGCAGAACAGACATGGGAGGCTTATGCCTTGGATGTTTTAGCAGCGGTATTGGATGGTGGCGAGAGTGCACGTTTACCTGCCAGATTGCGTCGTGGTCAACAAATAGCTAGCTCAGTCAGCGTGGGATATGATTTAGGTGCCAGATTAGAGGAATTATTTATGATTGAGGCAACACCCGTAAAAGGTAAAACACTGCTGGATATGGAGTTAGCCATTAAATCAGAAATACGTGATTTACAGAGAGAGCCGATCAGTGCTGAGGAATTAGCACGTGTAAAAGCACAAGTACTAGCCAGTTCTGTGTATGAGCAGGACTCGTTGTTTTATCAGGCAATGAAACTAGGTATGGCTGAAACCGTAGGTTTGGGATGGCAGGTTTCGGAGGAGTACAGAACAAGAATTAATCAGGTAAGTGCTGAGCAAGTACGTTTAGTGGCTGAAAAATATCTGCTTGATTCACAATTAAGTATTGCCTATTTAGAGCCGCAAACCATGTTGCAAAGTTCAGTAAACGGAGATCATGATGTACATTAAGTCTATATTATTTCTGCTATTCAGCAGTTTAATCAGTGCGAGCGTCTATGCAATTGCGCCGATTCAGCACTGGCAAAGTAGTCAAGGCGGGAAGGTTTATTTTGTCCCCAGTCCTGGTTTGCCGATGGTAGATATACGGCTGGTTTTCGATGCGGGTAGCGCGCGTGATGGAGAGCAGCACGGAATCGCCTCTTTAACCGCTAGTTTACTCGAAACCGGTGCCGGTCAGTGGAATGCGGACCAGCTTGCGCTTCGCTTCGATACAGTAGGGGCGCAATTGCAGCATGATGTTAGTCAAGATTATGCGGCGATAAGTTTGCGTACGTTAACTCAGGCAGATTTATTTGACCAGGCGGTAAATACTTTTCAGCAAGTATTAGCACAGCCTCAATTTTCTGTACAGGATTTCCAGCGTAAAAAAGACCAAACCCTACTGCGCTTAAAAAAGCAGCAGGAGCGGCCTGACTATATTGCACAAAAGAATTATTATCAAGCGTTGTATCAGCAACACCCTTATGCACACCTTGAAACAGGTGAACTTGAGACCGTTACAGCAATACAGCTTGAAGAGGTTAAACAGTTTTATCAGCAATATTATGTGACTAATAATGCCGTGTTGATAATGGTCGGTGATTTGACTGAAGCGCAAGCGCGTGATACAGCAGAAACCTTGTTTAAGGAATTAAAACAGGGACAAAAAGCTGAAAAAATAGCGCAAGTCAATTTACCTGCTCAGGGCAAAAAACAGCATATAGATTTTCCATCTGCACAAACTCATATTATGGCAGGTTTACCTGTTTTAACCCGTAACGATGCTGATTACTTCCCATTATATGTCGGTAATCATATTTTAGGCGGTGGCGGGCTAGTTTCTATATTATTCAATGAGATACGTGAAAAGCGTGGGCTGGCATACAGTGCGTATAGTTATTTTATGCCTTTAGAAGCGAAAGGACCTTTCACCATGGGGTTACAGACGCAAAACAAACAACGTAAAGTCGCCACCGATGTTGTACTGCAAACACTGGGCGATTTTATCAAGCAAGGGCCGACAGACGCAGAATTAACAGCTGCGAAAAAAAATATCACAGGCGGATTTGTCCTGCGTTTTGATAATAATAGAAAGTTACTGGACTATGTCGCGATGATCGCTTTTTATCAATTGCCTTTGGATTATTTGCAAACTTTTCAGGATAAAGTGTTACAGGTTTCAGTAAGTGATATTAAATCTGCTTTTCAACGACGCATAAAAGCCGAGTTACTGCAAATCATTAGTGTGGGTGGGCAGTAATGAGCGTTATGGCATGAGCAATAAAGTTAAAATCATTGGCGGAGAGTGGCGTGGGCGCAATCTTTCTTTTCCTGATGTAGCGGGTTTGCGGCCAACGCCTGCTCGCGTTCGGGAAACCTTATTTAATTGGTTGCAGTATGATCTGCTGGATAGTCTCTGCCTGGATCTATATGCTGGCAGTGGCGCATTAGGTGTCGAGGCGCTATCCAGAGGTGCAAAGCAGCTTGTCCAGGTGGATAATAATGCACTCGTCTGCCGACAATTAAAAACGAATAGCGAAATGCTTGCAGCTAGCAATATTAAAATTGTGCAGCAAGATGTTTTTCGTTATCTCGCTGCTAATACAGATTTATTTAATCTGGTCTTTATCGATCCACCTTTTACTTTAGGTTTGGCCATACAAACTGCAAATTGGCTGGAAGATAAATTATGCTTGGCGAGTCATGCGAAGATTTATATCGAAGTAGAAAATAAGCTGAAATTAACAGGATTACCTGAAAACTGGCAACAGTTAAGGCATAAAACAGCAGGAGAGGTCGCTTATTATCTATTTGAGCGTATTGAATAGGCCAACGTGTTTCTTAGGGTGAAAAATGATTATTACCTGTCTCTATATCAAGGTATAATGATCAGCTAAGAAAAATCTGTGCATTTTACAATGTCATCAGTTTAGCAAGGATAAATGAAGATAACGGCGATTTACCCAGGGACATTTGATCCGGTTACAAATGGACATATAGATATTATTGCCCGTGCGGCCAAATTGTTTCAAAAAGTGATTGTAGCCGTTGCTGTCAATAGTAATAAGAGTCCGCTGTTTACTATCGAACAACGCGTTGAGTTATTACAAACGGTCACAAATGAATTTTCTAATGTCAAGATAATTGGCTTTGATAATTTATTAGTTGACTGTGCAAAACAGCAAGGGGCGAATGTTATTTTGCGTGGTTTAAGAGCTATTTCGGATTTTGAATATGAATTTCAATTAGCCGGAATGAATCGCCGGCTATCACCCGAGCTAGAAACCATGTTTCTCACTCCTGCTGAACAATATGAATTTATTTCTTCAAGTATGATTAAAGAAATAGCCAGGTTAGGCGGCGATGTTTCAGACTTTGTGCCTGAGAATGTGCAGCACCAATTAATTAATAAATTTAACAGAGGATAAGATGTCATTACTTATTGACGATGAATGTATCAATTGCGATGTTTGTGAGCCTGAATGCCCAAATGGCGCAATTTCACAAGGAGAGGATATTTACATTATTGACCCTGATTTATGTACTGAGTGTGTCGGACATCATGATGTCCCGCAGTGCATAGAAGTGTGTCCGGTAGACTGTATTGATAAAGATCCGGATAAGGTTGAAGATCAAGACTCACTCTATCAGAAGTATCTTAAACTAACCCAGTAAAGCGTCAAAGTACTAAATGTATTTGCTAAAAAAGAGGGGCATTGCTCCTCTTTTTTTTTGAATAATGTAAAGGTTGGGTTTTAGTTCACCAGACACACAAGAACTCTCATTTTTGAATAGATTAAACAATACAATATGGCATTAGTACGTTTAAAAAAAGTTTCTATCGCTTTTGGTACGCACTCTTTATTAAACCAGGCAGATTTTCAACTGGATGAAGGAGAGAGAGTTGGGCTGTTAGGTAGAAATGGCGAAGGTAAATCTACTCTGATGAAAATTGTTATGCAGCAAATTCATGCAGATGAAGGTGAAGTGTGGCTAAAACCTGCATTGCGCATTGCCGTTTTGGAACAAATGCCGCAACTGCCTGATGAAGAAACGATTTATGATGTCGTTGCAGGGGGATTAGGTGAAGTCGGTGAATGGATTAAGCGTTACCATGAGCTCACTTTGCACATGACTGATATGAACGATACTGTCATGAAAGAGATGGGCGATTTGCAGCATAACCTGGACGTGCATAATGGCTGGCAAATACAGCAACGTGTAGAAAACGTATTAAGTCGTTTGAATTTACCTGCTGATACAAAAGTACAAGGATTATCCGGCGGCTGGAAACGACGAGTGTCCCTGGCTAAAGCGCTGGTTATCGAACCCGAGGTCTTATTATTAGATGAGCCGACCAACCACCTTGATCTTGAAAGTATCTTGTGGTTAGAAGAGCAGTTGATCAATTTTAAAGGTGCGATATTGTTTGTTACGCACGATCGTTCATTTTTGCAAAAATTAGCAACCCGAATTATCGACCTTGACCGCGGGCAACTTGTTTCATGGCCAGGGGACTATACCGATTATTTAGTTAAAAAAGCGGCTGCACTGGAAGAGGAGGCGACACAAAATGCCTTATTCGACAAGAAACTCGCCGAGGAAGAAGTCTGGATACGTCAAGGCATCAAGGCACGTAGGACACGTAATGAAGGACGGGTAAGGGCGCTACAGAAATTGCGCCAGGAACGTTCACAGCGTCGTAATGTGCAAGGCACTAGCAAATTGACGGTTGCCAGTGGCGAATCGTCTGGAAAAAAAGTTGTCGAGTTGCAAAACGTCAATTTCGCTTTTCAGGATAAAACGATCGTCCGGGAATTTTCTACCGTTATCCAGCGCGGTGATAAGATTGGATTAATTGGCCCGAATGGCGCTGGAAAAACAACGTTCTTAAAACTTTTATTAAAAGAGTTGGAGCCCGATACTGGAGTAGTTGAACAAGGTACCAAATTACAAGTTGCCTATTTTGATCAATTACGTGAAGTACTTGACCCAGAAGCCACTGTCGCAGAGGCGATTGCAGGCGGCAATGATCATGTATTGATCGATGGCGAACCTAGGCATGTCATGTCGTATTTAAGTGATTTTCTGTTTGCCCCGGCACGTGCCAGATCACCTATTAAAACGTTGTCCGGTGGTGAAAAAAATCGTTTATTGCTGGCAAAGCTGTTTACTAAAACCGCCAATCTGATCATCATGGATGAACCCACAAATGATTTAGATATGGAAACATTAGAATTACTCGAAGAGCGATTGGTAGACTACAAAGGCACTTTACTGATAGTCAGTCATGATCGAGCCTTTTTGGATAATGTAGTCACTAGTGTACTGGTTTTTGATGGGCAAGGTAATATTGATGAGTATGTGGGCGGTTATTATGACTGGTTAAAGTATACTAAGGCGCTTGAAAAGCAAGAGCAGGCTATACTTAAAACTGCAAAAAAAGCAAACAAGTCAGAAGCAGGCAAGCAATCGCCCACAGTTGTCGCCAAGAAAAAATTAAGCTATAAAGAACAAAATGAACTGGAGGCATTGCCTTTGATGATTGAAACTTTGGAAGCCAAGCATGAAGCAATCAATGAGCAAATGGCTAATCCTGAATTTTATAAACAAGAGCAGGCTGCAGTTAATCTAGTATTAGAAGAATTAGCTAAAGTTGAAACAGATTTAGAGCAGGCTTATCAGCGCTGGGATGAACTGGAGGCGATGCAAAATTAATTGATTGCAATAAGTAATAGGCTATTATATGATAATCGGCTGTTCAACGCTCGTTGAATGGTCTGTTGGAGAGCTGGCCGAGTGGTCGAAGGCGCACGCCTGGAAAGTGTGTATACGGTAACGTATCAAGGGTTCGAATCCCTTGCTCTCCGCCAAGATTCATAAGATATTAATCTTAAACTAGAATATGACTGAATTCGAGTTATTTTAATCAGAAAGTGTATTAGTTCATGTGAGCTAATGTGTATCATTTCTGGATGAGTGATCATAATCATAACAAATACCAAAGATAGTCAAGTGATTTAACGTTAGCTATCTCATAGAAAGGACTTTCATAGTCTTTTTTTATGTCTTTTATTTATTTCCTAACGCTTATTCTCAATTAAGCAAACCATCAATAGCTATTAGAAATACAAACATTTCTATTTTTCTGCTATTTATCATCAAATAACAAAATCACCCCAGCTCTCTTGTATTCATTTAAAATAGAACTAATCTAACTTTTTTTTCTATTTTACGAATAAACATGGACGACCAAAAAATCACCCTGCAACAACTGGAATCCTTTTTTATGGGAAACCGCCGATATCCTGCGCGGAAATATGGACGCTTCCGAATTTAAGGATTACATTTTCGGCATGATGTTTCTTAAGCGTCTATCTGATAGCTTTGAAGAAGAACAGGAAAAGGTCATTGCTTATTATATTGGCAAGGGTAAATCACCTGAACAAGCTAAATCTTTAGCTCAAGATGAAGATGAATACGACAAAACTTTCTTTGTTCCAGAAATGGCACGTTGGAATCATATTAAGGACTTAAAGCACGATATAGGTGCTGAACTCAATAAAGCCGCTGAATCCATCGAAGAGCATAACGCTATGCTGGAAGGGGTATTGGTATCAATTGATTTCAATATCAAAAATAAATTATCCGATGCTAAATTGCGAGATTTATTGTCCCACTTTAGCAAATACCGATTAAGAAATGCGGATTTTGAAAAGCCTGATTTACTCGGTAGTGCTTACGAATACCTGATCAAAATGTTTGCCGATTCAGCAGGTAAAAAAGGCGGGGAATTTTATACGCCCAATGAAGTTGTTAGACTTTTAGTTACTTTATTAGACCCTCATGCAGGTATGCGAATTTACGATCCGACTGCCGGTTCGGGTGGTATGTTGATTCAAACGCGTAATTATCTGATTAAGCATAATGAAAATGCGGCAAATTTATCCTTGTATGGGCAGGAAATGAACCTGAATACATGGGCTATTTGTAAAATGAATATGTTTTTGCATGGCGTATTCAATGCTGATATTCGCAAAGGCGATACATTAGGCGACCCACATCACTTACAAGATGGCGAATTGATGCTGTTTGATAGAGTAATCGCAAATCCACCGTTTTCATTAAAAAAATGGGGTAAAGAAGCTGCTGATAATGATGCTTATGGTCGTTTTCCCTATGGAACACCGCCAAAAGACGCGGGTGATTTAGCGTTTGTTCAACATATGATAGCCTCATTGAATGCTGAAGGTAAAATGGGCGTGGTAATGCCGCATGGCGTCTTATTTAGGGGTAGCAGTGAGAAAGCGATTAGACAAGGCATATTAGAAGATGACTTGTTAGAAGCGGTTATTGGATTACCGTCTGGTTTATTTTATGGCACAGGTATTCCCGCCTGTTTGTTGATTATTAACAAACAAAAAGCAGCGACAAGAAAAGGTAAAGTCATTTTCATTAATGCAGAACTGGAATTCCAAGAAGGCAAGAACCAGAACAAATTACGTGATGCCGATATAGCCAAGATTGCAGATACTTTTAATGAATACAGAGTGATCAACCGTTATTCTAAAGTGGTAGAACTTACTGAAATTCAAGAAAACGATTACAACTTGAATATCAGACGTTATGCCGATACTTCACCACCTGCTGAAACGTTTGACGTGAAAGCCATTCTACGCGGTGGCATACCTATCAAAGAAGTGGAAGAAGATTATATACAAGAGTTATTGAATGGCTTTGATGTCAGCAAAGTATTCAATAAACAAGATGCTGATTACTATGAATTCAAGCCTGAAATAGACAGCAAAGAAGCGATTAGAGATTTTATTGATACCGATGAACAGCAAGTCATTAGCCAGTTGGAGCGCTGGTGGGACAAATACAAAGTGTCACTCAATGAGATCAATCAAAAGGTAGATGCGGCTGAAACTGAAATGAATGCTTACTTGCAGGAATTAGGTTATATTCAAGATGACGTCAAAAAATACTGAATTAGTCGCGGGTGAGTACTACCATATATACAATCGTGGTAATAATGGAATTGACTTATTCTACGAAGAGCGTAATTAGCGTTATTGTTGAAGAAGTAGTAAGAGTTATGTTTTTCCTGTAGAGAAATCATGCGTATTGACTTTCCGCAAAAATCCTTTTCACTTAAAGTATGTCTAGCGTGAGGGCGAAAACAATAAAGCCCATTCTGAATTTAGCCTGTGCAAATTTATTCAGCACCTACACCAAATCGCTAAATAAGAATTATCAGCGTACAGGCAGTTTATTTGAAAAGCCGTTTAAGCGTATTTTAATTGACTCAGACCGCCATTTTATTCATTTAATAAGTTATATTCATCGTGATCCACAGAAACATGGCTTTGAGAAGATTTTCGCGATTATTCTTATTCATCATATCGGGGTAGCCAGCAAAGTAGCATTGAAGGAGCAGTTTCAGGGGTTTGGAACAAGCGCGCAATTTGAGAAGTATCATCAGCAGTTTGATGAAGCCACGATTCAGCATTTGATTAAAAGCTGATGTGTTGAAAGAAGGTAATGGAATGAGGAATGGCAGTCCTTCGGGGACTGCCAGAACAGTTGCAGTACAATAAATGAGAGAGGTTTTTTTCCTGTGATGAATAATCCGCTTGAAGTAGAGAGTTGAATATTATGAGAAAAAAAATTTCATCTAAGCCGATTAATGATGAAGCAGAGGCGTTATTGATTCATGAACGGCTTATAGATAAGTATGCTGAAACTTTTGAAAAATTGGCGGATAGACCTGATTTTGAATCAGCGATGAATGAGTGTTTAGATAAAAACAAAGAGCTTTATAGACGGTTAGGTAAGAATTAAATGATGGATTATTTGGAACAAATATTATGAGTAATGGATTGCCGGAAGGTTGAATGACAACTATTTTCAATGAGAGTTCTCTTTATTAAGGTGAAAAGATATGAAATAAATATCAAATGATGGACAGGAATTATTCGCTTCTATATACAAGGGCGATGATTTATAAAAACAAGATTCAGGAGTGTTGGAGCACATTCGTTGCAAGGTGAAATGTAGAAACATAACCAGGGAATGATATTAATGCAACAATGTGGCACATATACGGCAAGCACGGTCATTCAAGGATGAGGCTAATTTTCTTAATCCTGTTGGGTTATTACAAGTAAAAGAATTACAATCCACACATCCCTAAAGTTTATGTTTATTGGCGATTATATTGCACAATTTAGGCAGTAGGCAAATTGAGTTCAAGCGCAGCCAAGACTAAATTTAAAGCGGGTGGGAGATTTTGTATTTCCACTTCCCACCACTACCCAGAACAACAAAAAATAGCCAAAATCCTAACATCAGTCGATGAAGTTATGGAAACAACTGAAACCCAAATCAATAAACTCAAAGATTTGAAAAAAGGAATGATGAATGAGTTATTGACCAAAGGTATTGGACATACTGAATTTAGAGGATTCGGCTGTGGGGTCGGATTCCTGAGAGTTAAAGAGTGCACAATTGCAGAGTTTATAAATGAGAATTGCATTGTTTTCTAAGGGTGGTTGGGTTGAAATTCAATATCAAGATGAGAATGGAAAAAAGAGATTAATTCAGTTGGCAATATTGGATATGGAGTTGTTAGAGGTTAATAAATCATCATGATATAAATGATGAGCAAGTCTGATGGCTGTAGTTACTGGACGAAGTGGATAAATTGGTTGCAAGTATGGCTGAGTTTCCATTAGGTAGAAGTGATTTATTTCCACCGGCATTGAATACATTTTGCGACGGTTGTAGATAATGAATTTTAAGAAAAGCTAATGCCCCAAATCATTATTGGTTAATGTCTATGATCAGTTCACAGGGATTTAGAAGGCAAATTGAGTTAAATGCAAGTGGAACAACAAGAACTCGAATTGCAAGGGGTTTGCTGGCAAAAATAAGATTTAATTTCATCCACCATTACCAGAACAACAAAAAATAACGCTAAAATCCTTACATCAATTGACACCAACATCGAACAAAAACAAGCCAAACTCACCCAATCCAAGAACCTCAAAAAATCCCTAATGGCTGATTTATTAACGGGTAGAGTGAGAGTCAAGCTTAACGAATATCTGGAATCATTATGACTATCAATGCCACAGAATTTACGACTGAATCACACCATGGAATATTAAAAATTCCAGCAGAATATCAAGCGCAATGGGAAGGTAAGCAGGTAAAAGTAATTTTATTAGAGTCCAAAGAACTGCCTGTCAAACCTAAAAAACCTTTATTAAAAGCATTGAGTGAGATTGAAATTTCTGCACCTGCCGACTTTTCAGAAAATATTGATGCTTATTTGACGGGTGAAAAACATGCTTAGACCGGTGTTTGTTGATACGGGCTATGTGACTGCCTTAGTTAATAAGCATGATAACCTGCATCAACGGGCACTGGCATTAGCTGAAACCTATGCAGAGCAGCCGTTAGTCATAACAGATGCGGTTTTAATGGAAATTGGCAATGCATTATCTCGTATTGCTCGGAGTCAGTCTGTGGATATTATTCATTATTTTCAGCAAGCTGATGAAGTAACTTTGGTGCATTCTAATCCTATTTTATTTAATGCAGCGATGGAGATGTATCAAAGCTATGATGATAAAACATGGGGCTTAGTGGATTGCCTGTCGTTTGTAGTAATGAAGCAGATGAATTTAACAACTGTATTAGGCTTTGACCAACACTTTGTCCAAGCAGGTTTTAAATTGGCAGGGGAAAAGTTATATGATTGATATAGAAAAATTAAAACAACTAAGAGAACAAGCAACTGAGCGCGCGGTTAAATTACATGATGCGCTTGATATACCGTATATCACTGAACAAAATGGCAATGCGGTGGAAATGTCACACGGTAAAGTATTAAAGGTTATTGAACATGCAGTAAAGCCTTCACATGGACAATGACGAATACGACAAAGTAGAACTCCCCGCATTAGAGCAATTACAAGCGTTAGGCTGGGATTATACTCACGGTAGTTCTGTATCCCCTGAGTCATCCAATGAACGGCAATTTTACCGTGAAGTTGTATTAGAACAGCGATTGACGCAAGCCGTTAAAAAAATAAATCCGTGGATAAATGACGAGAATTTGCGCAAAGTTATTCGTGAAATCACCCATCCAAAAGTCGCCACGTTAATAGAAGCAAATTGTGTCATCTGGGAAACGCTGGTTCAATATCAATCAGTGGATCAGGATTTAGGCAAAGGTCGAAAAGGGCAGACCGTTAAAATCATTGATTTTGAAAATCCTGAAAATAATGATTTCTTATGCGTTAATCAATTCAAAATAGAAGGTGTTAATCAAAACATCATTCCCGATATTATCTTGTTTGTGAATGGTTTGCCGTTGGCGGTCATAGAGTGTAAATCGCCCTATATGACTAATCCAATGGAATCGGGTATAGAGCAGTTAATGCGCTATGCCAATAGACGACAGCCCATTGAAGATGAAGGGGCGGAAAAGTTATTCTGGTATAACCAAATAATGGTTTCAACATTCAGGGATAAGGCACGAGTTGGCACTATTTCATCAAGAAATGAGCATTATTTAGAATGGAAAGATCCTTACCCTTTAAGCAATGAACACGTGTTTTTGCAATGTCAGGCTGATGCTAAAAATGATGCGGCCATTCAAGAAGATTTAAAGGTTGCTGATAAATTACTCTGACTATGAAACACAAGCCAATTCCCAGCAGATTTTAATAGCTGGGTTATTCAATAAAGCCAACTTTCTTGATGTCATCCAGAATTTCACGGTATTTGAACCCACGGATGGCAAAGTAATAAAAAAGATTGCCCGCTATCAGCAATTCCGAGCGGTGCATAAGACCATAGAGCGCATTAAAACAGGTGCTAGCAAGAAAGAAAGAGGTGGGGTTATCTGGCATACCCAGGGAAGCGGTAAATCGCTAACCATGGTGTTTTTGGCGATTAAAATGCGCCGAGATAATGCTTTAAAAGAGTATAAGTTAGTTTTTATCACTGATAGAACCCAGTTAGACAGCCAATTAAAAGCGACCTTTGAGAAAACCCAGGGGGAAACGGTTTACCATGCAAAATCGGTTGCTGATTTCAAAGTCTTGTTACAGAAAGATGCTTCTGATTTAGTCATCGGAATGATGCAAAAGTTTCAGGAAGGTGATGATGATTTTGATTTTCCGGTATTAAATAAATCTGAAAAAATAGCGGTATTAATTGATGAAGCACACCGCTCAAATTATGGTGGTCTAGGTGTTGCGCTTAATACTGGATTACCTAATGCCGCCAAGATTGCTTTTACCGGCACACCGCTTATCAAAACGCAGAAAACCCGTAGTGAATTTGGCAGCTATATCGACACCTATACAATCGTTGATGGTGTCAACACTTTTATGGACACAAAAATTATGCAACTTTTGGCAACCTTTCGTAATCAGCAGGTGACCATAATTATTAATTGAATGACGTCGTTTACGGTTATAAAAAACCTCCGATATATTCAAAGATTTCTTGCTTCGCTTCTGCGCGTGTTGAAAAGTCACAATGATGTACCAGCTCTGTCTTGAGGCTATGGAAAAAACTCTCAGCAAAAGCATGGCATTATCCCAACAATTCCCTTTACGACTCATACTTTGTGTAATGCCATGAGCGGGAGTAGCGAACGGTGACTTTCTGAAGCATATTGGCTGCCTCTGTCACTGTGCCAGAGTAGGTTATTTTCGGGTTTTCTTTGGCTAAGCGCCATAGATAATGCATCGTTTACAAGGATACTCTCATATTATCTGCCATTGACCAGCCAACCACTCGACGTGAATATAAATCGATGACGGTAGCAAGGTATAGCCAGCCTTCTTTCGTCGCGATATAAGTAATGTCACCTACAAACAAGTATCAGGCTTATCGACCGTAAATTCCCGATTTAGCAGGTTAAGTGCAATAGGATCGTCATGATCAGAATAGGTGGTTGCTTTAGAATTTTCGCTTTGTTTTAACGTGCAGTACTTTCCTGTCTTCATTAATCGACCAATACGACGGCGACTCACAGTCAGATCTGCTCCTATTAAGTCTTGCTGTATGCGACGCGTACCATAGCATCCAGACGCCCTTCGTCAAAGTCGTTTTGATCGCGTCTGTTAAGGCTTTGCTATTCCTCTGTTCCTTGGCTGTCATCGGGGCTTTTTTCCACGCATAGAAAGCACTACGACAAACCTCCAGGGTTTGACACATTGAATGCACAGAAAAATCAGCGCTACTTGTTGATCAATCCAGGCGTACTTCACACGATTTCCTTAACCCATCTTCGCCACTTATACTGTCAATTCCCCATTATTTCAATGAGTTAAATTTTTCAATCGGTCTCAGTTGGCACTACAGATTTCATATCAACGGTTGTTTTATATTTTCCTATCGGGTCAGGGTTAATGTTCAAAGCAGTGTATATTTGTTTTTGTCTAGCTTCTGCTTTACTTGTGGTTCTCAAATGAATGATAGTGTCACTATCAGTAGGCAAAGTAATGGTCAGGCGTTGCTGGGTCGACATAATGTTGCGAATGCTATCCCAGCTTAAGTGAATTCCCTGCAGCCTGAGTTGATGGCGCAGTGTATGCACAAGGTGGTAAGCCAATAATGTGATGAACAAGTGACCGGTGACTCGATCTTCTTTTTGGTGGTAAACAGGTCGCAATCCCAATTCGGTTTTCAGACTTTTAAACGTTGCTTCAATTTCGGTCAGCATTGTATAGGTCGTCCAGAGTTGCTCTTCCGACCAGTCGGGGATATTTGTTCTTAGGCAGTAGACACCAGAGTGCTTATCTTTTTGATCGCTTTCTGCTTTACGTTTCCATTCTATGCGGGTGGCTTTACTTTTTGTGTCATCAGCCACCACGTCAATGATGTAATCTGCGGCAACGCGACTATGTTTTTCGCGTAGTCGGCCAATACGTTCCAGTATTTTATCGTATTTCTTAATAGTGCCTTTTTTGCTCAAGCCTTCGTGCAGCTTTGTCAGAGCCTCTTCCAGGCGAACATGGAAACGATTACGGATGCCTTGTTCTTTTTTTGATTTTAGGTCCGAATGACAATAGAGCCGGGTTTCTTTGGTTTCTGTATCCACTTCACGATAAACAACAACACGACTGTCTTGGGTCTCTCTGACCGTTATCGGGGATTCTTGTTCTCTCGGGTCTTTGACGTGTCGTTCTCGGCTGACGACAAGATAATGATAGTCTTGCTTGATGAGCCAGGCAATATTGTCGGCACTGGCAATACCGGCATCCATGATGACCACGGGTTTTATTTGATTGAATGGATCTTTGTCTCGCAGCTCGTCCAGCATCAACTCCAAAGTAGCAGGTTCGCTTGCATTACCCGGAAAGACCTGGCTTCTCAATGGAAAACCGTCTCCATCCAGAATCAGGCCTAAGGTCACTAATGGACAATCCGTGCGCTTTTCTTTGGAGCGACCGAATTTTGCCTGTGGGTTTTGAGCGCATTGACCCTCAAAATAAGTATTGGTCAAATCATACAAAACGATCTTACGGTTTAAATCAAATAAGCTCTGCTCGCGCTCGGATAAAAATGCTTCAAGCGTATCCCGATGCTTGAGTAACTTGTCACTGGCAGCATATAAACGTGTCAGGCTGGTGTTGCCATAATCATGATCCAGCAACTCGCCCAATCCTGTCCGATTTTGCAGCCAGTCATGTGTGTACAATTCACTGCCGGGTGAAACCGCACGACCTATAATGCTTCCCAATGCTGCAGCGATATCCCGTTTATTAAAGCCGAGTGCAATGAGTTTTTCATCAAGTTGCAATTGCTGTGCAGCGTGCAACACCAAGGTTTCTGCGCCTATGCTGCGAGCATTGATGGCTTCGACATGATGAATATCAATAGAATGATATTCTCGAGTTGTTTTTTTCGAGTTTAGCGGTTCAGACAATTTTGCCGTTATCAGCGCGCTATAGCGTTGAGCTGCTGATTCCAAAAGTTGATTTAAGTCATCAGCCAAATTAAACAGTTCTGCCTGACGAGGGGCCGAGCCTTGTTGTAATTGCTCTATCCTGGCAGTCAGTATGGGCCAATGCTCTTGCTGAATAGTAAAGTCCGCACCGATATTAAGTAACGTGCGCTGCTTAACCTGATTTCCTATGCGGACTGATTCGACAATGCGATACGTATAATAAGCACTACCGTCTTCCAGGTTTTTTGTTTTTGTTCTTCGAATATACATACCGCTAGCATCGGCTAAAAACCAGGGAAATGCAATAGGCTCACGCAATTAAAATGGCACTACAAAGCGACCGCAAAAAACGCCCTTTGATTTTAAAGAAGTTTTTTTGGTAAAAATAAGGCATGAACAATAAATCAATGACTTATATTAGTGAAAGCTGCGAAGATGGGTTAAAGCTTGATCAATATAATTTTGCATGAATTTTTCCTGTTAAGTTTAGAGCAAAATCCATGATTGGTAGTTAAAAATCAAGTTGGACAGAATTTACGACTGACGAGTTACATAATAAGCTTAAATGGTTGATGCATGGTTTCACAGTTTTTAGCGTAGATAGCCATGTAGTTTTTTATTCACTAACATTGAAAAATAGGTAGAATAAAGCATACTTACACGTTAATAGTTTTCTATGAGCCTGAATATCCCCATTGTTTCCTGTCACGACTGCGGGCTATTGCAGAAAATAAGCCATATGCCCGAAGACGGGACAGTCAAATGTTGTCGATGTAATGCTACTTTACGAAAACGTCAGCGTATTAAACCCGCTAAAAGCATTGAACATACGTTGGCGTTAGTTATTACTGCACTGGTTTTATTGATCATTTCTAATGTCTATCCTATTGTTCAAGTCCAGGCTGAAGGTCATGAGATGGCGACGACCTTATTTGGCTGTGTGAAATATCTGTTTACTAATCAGATGGAGCTAGTTGCTGGGCTGGTCTTCTTAACGACGATCGGTGCCCCGCTCATACAATTGACTGGTTTGTTGTATATATTACTGCCTGTTAATTTCAATCGAATTCCCCCCTATGCGCCGCAAATATATCATTTAGTGCGTATTATCACTTCATGGAGCATGTTAGAGGTTTTGATGCTGGGTATTCTGGTTTCTGTAGTCAAGTTATCTGCAATGGCTAGCGTGGTTCCGAGTATCGCCTTGTGGACTTTTGGCTTATTGATGTTTTTTATTGCCGCTATTTTGACTGACCTGGATACAGAAATGCTATGGGAACAGATCAGCCCAAGAGCAAAGGCGGTTGATGTACAAAAAATTAAGACAGTCACGCAATTAACCAATTGCCATAATTGTCATTTATTATGCTCGGCAAGCCCAGCGCATCATTCTTATTGTCCCCGTTGTAAAGCTGCCGTGCATTTGCGCAAACCCAATAGTTTAACACGATGTACGGCATTAGTGATTGCCGCCACTATCATGTATATTCCTGCTAATTTATTGCCGGTAATGGAGGTGACCAGTCTGGGAGCGACTGAAGGTGATACGATTATTAGTGGGGTTATTTATCTGGCAACGTCTGGCGATTTGCCTTTGGCTATTATTCTTTTTATCGCTAGTATCTGTGTTCCCACCATTAAATTAATTATCTTGTATCTGCTATTGATAACTGTCCACTTTAAATCACAATGGCGTCCTAGAGAAAGAACCCGTTTGTATCGTCTGACTGAAGGCATTGGACGCTGGTCTATGGTGGATATTTATGTCGACGTCTTAATGGCGGCTCTGATTCAAATTCAGGGCTTAATGGTGATCGAAGTAGGAGTTGGAGCAGTTGCTTTTGGTACTGTAGTGGTTTTAACTATGCTAGCCGCAATGGCTTTTGATCCCCGGTTAATTTGGGATAATATGGAGAAAGTAAATGAGTGAGCCGATGCAGGGTGAAACTATGAATAATTTACCAGAGAGTAATATTCAACCTCGGTCGAAATTATCTATAGTCTGGCTAGTGCCTATTGTTGCTATTTTGATTGGTGCCTGGATAGGCTATAAAGCCTGGTCAGAGAAGGGGCCAGAAATTACTATTTATTTTGATACGGCAGCCGGATTGACAGCAGGGAAAACTAAAATCAAATATAAAAATGTTGAAATTGGTGAAGTTAAAAGCATTCACGTAAATCACAATAAAGAGAATGTGATAGTGACGGCCGAAATGAGTAAAGATGTAAAACCCTATCTTACCGATAAAACCCGCTTTTGGGTCGTTCGCGCACGTATAAATGCGAGTGGTGCATCAGGTCTTGAAACCTTGTTATCAGGGGCTTATATTGGTATTGAACCCAGTTCCGAAGGTAATAAAAGTCGTATATTTACGGGGTTAGAAGTGCCGCCTGTGATCATCGGGAACAGACCAGGCAAGCACTTTATTTTACATACCAAAAATCTGGGCTCTATTGAAAGAGATGTGCCGGTTTACTATCGCAAGTTTAATGTCGGTCGAGTTGAAGATGTGAAGCTTGATGAAGACGGTGAGTCTGTCACAGTACGTATATTTATTAATGCACCGTTTGACCAATGGGTTAATGCCAGCACTAAGTTTTGGAATGCCAGTGGTATTGATTTTAATATGACTGCTGATGGTATTAATGTTGATACTGAGTCGCTGGTTTCTATTCTAATAGGCGGAATTGCCTTTGAATCGACGGATTTAAGTAGTGTCATCACTCCAGCAGAAAATAACAGTGAATTTAAATTATTTGCAAGTCACTCTGACTCCTTACAAAAGAATTACACAATTGGCATACAATATGTGCTTAATTTTACGGAGTCTGTACGCGGACTAACGGTCGGGGCACCTGTTGATTTTAGAGGTATCCAGATAGGAGAAGTCAGGGATATTAGACTATTATTTGATACTGAAAAGAAACAAATTACCGTTCCGGTTACTATTTCACTTGATTATAATAGGATTGTATTGAATGGAACGAAAAAAGCTGCAAACAAGCTATATGTTTCGCATGAAAGTCGTACTGATTATTTTATAAAGCAGGGACTTAGAGCGCAATTGCAGACAGGAAGTCTTATTACCGGACAATTGTTTGTTGCACTGGATTTTTTTCCCGATGCAGCACCTTTTGTTATGGATTGGAATGCTGACATTCCTGAATTTCCCACGATACCGGGAACTCTAGGAGAGCTTAAACTTCAAATAGCCAGTATTCTGAAAAAAGTTGATGCCATGATGACACAATTGAACCAATTCAGTTATAAGCTAAACCATCAATTAGAACCTGAATTTTCGAGTACTTTAAAGGAAACGAAAAGCACTCTGGTGACTATTCAAGATACTTTGGAAAATGATTCACCTGTGCAACAAGATTTGCAGACCGCACTTAAAGCATTTACCAAAGCAGCACGATCTGTTAAAGACCTGGCTGATTATCTTGAAAGACATCCAGAATCATTAATACAAGGCAAAAAAGAGACTAATCATGAATAACCAGACTATTTTATCTGTATCGCTCATTTCATTAACCTTGTTAATTACTGGTTGTGGAAGTTCTCCAAATGCCAAGCTTTATATTTTGGATGCGATGCCCAAGGGTAATTTGATGCCGGTAATGACTCTGGACGGTCGTAGTGTTGCTGTTAAAGTAGGGCCTGTTTCTATTCCAGACACACTGGATCAACCTCAGATTGTTACTCGCCCAGGGCCGAATAGGGTGGTTGCGAATGATTTTAATCGCTGGAGTGGTGACTTGCAGAGTGATATTCAGCGTGTAATTGGGGAAAATGTCTCCACATTACTGCCGACCGATCAGGTTTTTTTAAATCAGGAAATAGTCTTATTACCTGTTGATTTTCAGGTGCTGGTCAATATTCGTGAATTTGATGGTCAACTTGGTGGTATGGTCACTTTGAATGCTGACTGGACGGTTGCGTCTAAAGGTAAAGAAAAGACCATAATAGCTAAAAAATCAGTGTTACAGGAAAATACTAATGGTACTGATTACCAGGACTATGTCGCTACACAAAGTCGGCTGTTAGAAAAACTAAGCCAGGAAATTGCAGATGAGATTAGACGACAACTTGCCAAGTAAGTAGCCACTCAAAATTATCTTAATATTTGGTAACCGTTCAGCCCCCTCCTTTTTAAGGAGGGGTTACGGGGAGATTTGATTAGACAAACTTTCTCTCCCCCATGTTAGGTTACAAGGCGTTGGTATCTATAGCTTATGCAGCGCAAACTTGATAGCCGCATCTGATTATGCGCTTCGTTCAATCATTTTCCCATTAGTCAAATCGTTCTAGATGAACATTAAATGCATAAACTAAAAATAGCCTCATTATCTTTTATGGGGATAATAGCCGTTTTTATAACATTTCTGGCTTACACTCTCCACAATTACACTCATCAGGATTATCAACGCTTACTTATTAAATCTGTCGATAGTTTTTCTGATTACACTCTGACCCTATCCAGTGATTTTAAGTTTGAACGTTCTTTCGCACCTGTGTTATCGGTTTCCGGCATAGAATTACAGTCTAAAACTGGCAAGAATTATGCATCTATAGATAAATTTCGTATCCAGATTTCTTTAGCGTCCTTATTAGATAACACTCTATTAATTAATGATTTATTGCTTGAGAATATGCGTGTTGCAATATTTGCAAGCGACACACCTAAAAGTTCCTCAAATTTACTGAGCTATTTGCCCATACCTATTATTGAACATGCGGTATTAAGTAAGATACAAGTGCGTTACGAAAACGCAGATCCATTTTTAACTATTGAAAGTTTAGTGATTGCAGCAAAAGATCAATTAGCGCCATTAGAAATTCACGGTAATGGAAAGGCGCGAGGCCGTGCATTTGCAATTAACGGCGAATTTGGCCCTCTGGCTGATATGTTTACCGATAATAAAGCTTACCCGGTTGACTTATTTATCAATTGGGAGCACATGCAACTGACTTTAAAAGGGCTACTTCGAGACCCAGAACATGAAAACAATCTGGATTTAATGGCTAAAATTGATAGTGCCAATATTGCGACTTTATCCACAGCAATACCCATCAAAGGCCATTTTCAGGGCGATTTTCATCTAACAGGTACAGTTGATAAACCTAAGCTTGCTGATCTAAAAGCAAACTTAACAGATGGACAGTTGATGAATTTACAAATCAGCGGCTCTATCGCGAATTTGTTCACTCAGGAACACACAAACCTCAACTTTTCGGGCTTTATCGATGATAACGATATTTTGGCGAAGCTGTTGCCAGATAGTGAATTGGCTTTCAATCATTTTGATTTAGCAGGTGATATAAGTAAAGAAAGTAAGGATTACAGGCTGGATAATATGACAGCACATCTTTCCAGTGAGCAAGGGTTAAATGTTACTCTGATGGGGAATAGCGATATTATTCAAGATAGTCAGCCACTTAGACATTTAGATATACACGTAAAACTTGATTCACAGAATACGGCATTGGTGAGCCCTTATCTAGGAAATATCCTCCCGGAAATAGGTGCGGTAAAAGGTTCGGCACGTATTACATCAAAAAATGAAGATTTTGTCCTGAGCGATATTGAACTATTAGCAGGTGTTAATCAATCAATACAACTACGTGCCAAAGGAGGAGTAGGGCAGTTAGCTATTGGTACGCACAAAGATATCAGCTTAATAACATTGGATTTAGCACTACATGCCGAACAATCTTCAAAACTTGCCGCGCTGTTTGCTAGTACACATCCCGAAATTGGCCCCGTCACCGTAACGGCTCAGTTAAACGGTTCAACTCATACTTTGCAACTTGACGACATTCAACTTAGGGCAGGAATCCAAGATACTTTATCCATTCTGGCTGATGGAAAAATACGTTGGGAAAAGCTGCAAACAGCACAGCCACAGCAAACAGTGGATTTGGATTTGCAGGTAAAAAGCCCTTCCATGCAAAATGCGTTACGTTTATACGGCGAGTCCTTTCCTGATCTAGGCCCCATTGAAAGTTCAATGCGTGTGCGGGGAAATGGCTCGACGCTAACGGGTACTGATCTGGTTGCACGCATAGGTACCGCCGAAAGCCTATTACTGACACTGGATGGCAGTATAGCACACATATCTGTTAGCAGATTTTTTCATCAAGGCATTGAATTATCAGGTACTTTAACGGGTAAAAGCACACAGTATTTGTCCCCATTGCTGGCACAGCAAAAAATATCGGATATAGGCCCTTTCAACGGTAAGTTTCTTATCAAGGGTGACTCTAATCACTTACAGTTGCCGCAGTTTTCATTCGCTGCGGGGCATGCCAACAAGTTGATGCTGAATGCTGCTGGGCAGATTCAAAACATACCATTACGCAAACCTGCCCTCCCTCAAGGTGTTCAAATTGAACTGACAGCGACAGCGCCTGACAGTGCAGGTTTGTCGGCGTTAACCGCAAGTGACATACCGAATTTTGGTGCCTGGTCGATAGAGGGGCTTTTAACAAATCATAACGATGATTTTGTTATCGAAGACCTGGTGCTGAATGCAGGTAATCCAAAACAGCCAGATTTCAGTATTCATGGGACAGTTGATCATCTGCTTTCTGCTAACGGGATGCAGATGCATATCTTATTTGATGAAAAGGTATTTCTCAAACTATTAAATCTACGAGTACCTTCTGAATTAAGCGGATTAAAAGGGAGTCTTTTACTTGCTAACAAAAGTGGCAGTTTTGATATAAAAAATCTAAAAATAGAATCGGAAAAATCTGAACTGATTGATATTAAGGTTAATGGCGTCATTAATAATGTGACTAAAACGCATGACATGAGCCTAAATGCGGATATGCACATTAGAAATCCTGCACTATTCGGTAAATTATTTGCCATCGATTTATCTGCAATCAATAGTTTTTCTGCATCCGGCAATATTAGTGGTAACAAAAACAAAATAACATTTTCAGGCAACAGTTTTGTTGGCAAAACAAAACTGATGCCAAACTTGTCCTTGTCTTTTATGAATGGAAAACCAAAAGTATCAGGAGAAATCACCAGCCCAAATTTATTTCTAAAAGATTTTGGAGTCATGTCTCAAGTATTAGCCAAAAAACCGTCCTCCTCGGTACAACAAGTCAAGTCGGTTAAGACAAAACTATTTACTGATAAGACAATAGCATTGCAGCGCTTAAATCAAGTAGACCTTGATTTACAGTTTAGAATATACAAAATATCAGGTATAGATTACGCGATTGATAAAGTGAATATTGATTTGCTGGTGGAAAACGGAAACTTAAAAGCGCATCCGGTGAATTTTATATTTTCTGGTGGAAAGGTATCGATTAATACCGGAATATCTGTAGAGGAGAATCCATTATGGCAGTTAGAAGTTCGTGGTGAAAGTATTCAACTTGGAAAACTTTTTGCTGAACAGGGGGTAACACCGCTTTCAGGTAAGTTGAATTTTATTGCCGATTTAGAGGCAGTTGGAAAAAGTGCGCACGAAATAGTATCAAACATGAATGGTGAGATCGGGTTGACTTTAGAAAATGGGGAGGTTGAGAGAAGAAAAATGGAGTTGGTTTTTCTGAATCCTTTAGGTTGGCTATTTAGTTACGGGTTTGACAACAATGAAATCGAAATTTCATGTGGCTTAGCACAATACCAAATCAAGCAAGGTATTATCAAATCGCAGATATTTATAATTGATGGACCAAAATTACTCACAACCGGAAAATCAGAAATTAATTTACCAGAAGAAACGGTCAATTCACGCTATCATCTGCAAAAAAAGAATATCTTTAATAATACTTTGATGCCTTCATTTTTAGACAACGATGTTGCAATAAAAATAGTGGGTAATCTGCTTAATCCAAGCATCGAAGAAGTCCCGCTTACGTCAGCCAGCGCAGCTGCTGATCGTTATGTTTTTGCCCCTGTCGTAGTTATTCCAAGAGAAATACTGGGGAGCGTATTTGATATTATTGATACAGAAAAAGCCACACAAAGCCCGTGCAGCGCCTATCTTAAACGCTAGTTTTATATGCCCACGCGATGTTCAACTTTAAATAAATTGGCTCTATGTGAAACACAGTGGGTAATTAAATTTCAGTTTACCGCATAGGAAGTAAATCATGTTAATACCTTTTAGCAGTTGTCGCGGCATTCATCAAAAACAAGCCAGCGCCGCCATTAATGCGATAGGGCTTTTCTTCGGGCTTGCAGTGCTTTATTGTTAAGTCAGATTTTATAAGGTCTCTAGCCATAAAATGTAGCCACTTTTTTTAAAAGATAGCTCATTTTAACAGTTGCTACATAAGTGGCTACATTTTTAAGCGGCTTTTATGGGTTTTTGCTGGACTTACTCGGAATGTGACAGGCATAAAAAAGCCCGCTAAGTCAGTAAACTTGCAGGCTTTCGGATATTCTTTGACTTGTTTGGAATATTCTATGGTACCGAGGGCCGGAATCGAACCGGCACTTCCGAAGAAACCGGATTTTGAATCCGGCGTGTCTACCAGTTTCACCACCCCGGCATAGAATAGCTTTATATTATAAATAATATTTTTTTATATTGCCAGAAAATTCTATAAAATACAAAGTCTGATAAAAAAGATTCATCAAATAATCCCGCTGTCTTAGGCACGCAGGCAGATCGTCGGCGCTTCTAATAAATAAGATGTCAAGCTTATATGATGTATCCCCCCTAAAAGTCAAATTAGCGATTAATAGAGCATACATGAAAAAAAGTGATTTTTACTATGAGCTACCTGATGAGTTGATTGCTCAGCAACCTTTACCGATTCGCAGTGCGAGTCGTCTGTTATGTCTGGATAAGAGCAGTGACGCTATTGAAGATAAACAGTTTTGTGATTTGCTAGGCCTGTTGGATAAGAATGATTTATTGGTGATGAATAATACCAAGGTCATTCCTGCCCGTTTATTTGCTCAAAAACAAACCGGCGGCAAGGTCGAAATTCTTATTGAGCGTGTATTGAATGAGCGAGAAGTATTGGCGCATTTGCGTTCTAGTAAGTCGCCTAAAGCCGGGGCAGTTATTGAACTAGAAGCAGGTTTTCAATGTGAGGTACTGGGTCGTGTTGATGATTTATTCCATTTGCAGTTTAAAGGTGAACAGGCGCTCGGTGATATTTTAGAACGTATCGGGCATATGCCTTTGCCGCCATACATAGAGCGTGCTGATGATATAAATGATCAGACACGTTATCAAACTGTTTTTGCGCGGCAGAGTGGGGCGGTTGCTGCACCCACGGCAGGGTTGCATTTTGATGAGGCGATGATGGAAAAAATTCAGGCGAAAGGCGTTGATATTGCGTTTGTTACCTTGCATGTGGCAAGCGGTACTTTTCGGCCAGTTAAGGTTGATAATCTGGATGAACATGTGATGCAGAAGGAGTATTTTGATGTTCCTCGGCACACAGTGACGGCGGTAGAACAAACGAAAAAGCGCGGAGGCCGAGTGATCGCGATAGGAACGACTGCAATGCGTTCTTTAGAGTCAGCATCGCTGGGAGGTCATTTGACTGCCGCTTGTGGCGATACCGATTTATTTATAACCCCTGGGTTTCAGTTTAAAACGGTTGATGCGCTGCTAACTAATTTTCATTTGCCTGAATCGACCTTGCTAATGCTGGTTTCTGCCTTTGCCGGTTATGAGCGGATTAAAAAAGTCTATCAACATGCTGTCGCTGCTAAATATCGTTTTTTTAGTTATGGCGATGCGATGTTTCTTCAGCATAAAGTGTAAGTTTGCCTGATCTGCGGCTTATAACGCACCTGTATCAACTAATAAGCTAAAGATATTATCTGCCATCAATTTATAGATAGAAACCTAAACCCCATATTAATCACCAAGATCCAACATACAACCCAATTCAAAGTCATAAAACACATCGTTCCAAAAACAATCAAACAAAACATCCCAAACAACAGGATTGAAAAGCTACATCACACCATCGAAAAAAATTACTGAGTATGCATCCCGTAAACAAGCAACGACTAAACACCAAAAAAGCACCAACCCACAAGCCCCCCCCCCCCCCCCCCCCTACGCATACCCCCTTCTTTAGGGAGGGGATGTCAAAGCCCTCATTATTGGGATGAATCGTGTCTGATTTCAGAGTATTGTCTCCGAGTATTTTAGGTAATGTTTCCAGGTCAATCGGTATATTGTGTTCTGCAGCAATTTGCTGATAAATCTGGGCACTACTGAGTAAAAAAAGGCGTGGGGCAGGTACGCCTAGCATAACCACCTTGATATGCCGTTGCTTTGCCTCATTTATCATTTGGGTGAGGTGCGTGACGGTTTGTTGTTGAGGTATTTTTCTCAGCATATCATTGCCACCATGAATAAGAACTAATAATTCAGGTTGGTGTTTATCTAATAGTCCGGGTAAACGATTGGCTCCATCACGTGTTATTTCACCTGGAATACCCGCATTGACGACCTGATGCCTGCTGATATTGCTTAGTATGCTGGGATAGTTGGCATTTTTTGAGGCACCCGTTCCGTATGTCAGGCTGTCGCCGAATGCGAGAATCACTGATGCCTGATTTAGCTTCTCAAATACTGGGGGCGTTGATTGATCACAGGCTGATAAACAAACAAAGATTAAAATGGATATTATTTTTTGCATGGGGTTGAATGATAATAAAATGAGGGATCACGGGCATCGGCAAGTTTACCCATGCTCCCGGAGAATGCTGAATTATTACCAGCCTTGACGATAAATTGCTAATAGCTCGGCTGAATTATCGATAAGCATGGTCATGCTATGTTTGTCGAATCTTAATTTATATAACTCTTCAAGTCGATTAACTTCGTCGTCTGGCATGATTTCTTTGGCAGCAAAATCAAACTGAAGGATTGGTGATACATGAGCGGCATTGAGATAGGTTTCTCCGGATTCATCTGAATGCGAGACTGGATCGCGAATATCAGCAATAACATGTACGAGCTGGTTGAGTTCTTGCGTTGATAAATGCGTTGGGTATTCAGTAAAAAAATCATCAGGCACCGGCGCAGAGTTAAAAGCAAAGGTTTTTAGTTCTAGCGTGCTTCCAATTGCTTGTGCCAGCGCACCTCCTAAGGAGTGACCGGTGACGGTGATTTTCTCATCCGGATAGCGATTAAGTATGTCTTCAGCAAATAGTAAAGCATGTCGGAACTGCGCGCTCATTTTGCCAAATGTTATCAATGTGTCTGCAGTTAAATCCAGTGTGGATTCTTTGGTTTCACTAAAACTGCAAGGAAGATCGCAGGTTTCTGTGCCACGAAATGCGATAACCAATTCACCTGTTTTCTGATTTTTAAAGACACCTGCCTGCATACCAGAGCCTTCGCTGATTTGCTCGATTAATGTCCAGTTGCCTACTGTGGTATTGGCAAAGCTATAAATAGCATTGGCTAATGGGGCATAAATTAATGACTCACTTAAGCGTTTGACTGCATTTTTTTCAGACGCATTTAGCATGCCATAAGGTTTCCAGGTTTCGCCCTGAATATAATCGGGGTTAATATAAGCTTTTAGCATAGTGATTTCGAATATATTTCGCCCTTTTTGTGGGTTGAATACAAGATTAACAGCGTAGCGGTCGGTGCCCAAAGTGTTCGCTATTTCGACTTTAGGCAACTTTAATACGCCGGTGTCTGTTGAAAATGAAGGGCTGGTTTTTTTTGTGCTAGAGTCACTGTCTACAGTCAATAATTCAAATTCACCTGGTTTTTCGGTGCCTAGCCATTGTAGTGATGCTTTATAAAATTGTGTTCCAGAGCGGTCGGTTACTTTTATTTTTTGTAGGCAAACAATCCCAGATGCAGGCAGAAAAGCTGCGTGCGTGCTGATATTTTGACATGCTTTGGGATGTGCATTGGCAGTATTTGTGTATGCCACCAGCGAACAAATACCGATGATTATAAAAAGCTTTGCAGATATGTTTTTCAATGAGTGTACCTATTCAATATAAGTGTTATTCAGCAAGCGTATGGCTTCAATTCAGAATTATTCAGCGACAGCAAATAGACTAAAAATGCTTTTGCGTGGCTCAGGATCTTCGAGGGTTTCACCCTGAATCCAGTGTTTAAATAATTTGTCTATTGTACCATCGGTTTGTTTTAGTTTAATCCAGGTGCTTATAAAGTGTTCTAACATTAAATCTTCACCTCCGATTGCAATAACAAGGGGTGCACCCTGGTGATTTGAAAAAGGGTTGACTACATCGTAATCAGGATTCAACAATGTCCAGGCAGCACCACCTTCAGCAGTGGTGAGCAAGATCTGATCACGGAATTCAGGATTCTTAAAAAACTCCGCTTCAGAGTCTAGTTCAGTGACTTTAAAATCAGGGAAAATACCCTTAATTCGATTGGCAAAATTACTTTCTTTGCGTACTCCCACACGAATATTATGCATTTTATGGATTAGCTTAAGATCATTAAACTGTTTGCGTTTATGGTCTGGCACTACCAGAGCCAGATGGGTGTCAAGGTAGCTACGACTATATAATACGCGAGTAGAAGCGAGTAGTCTGGAGTTAGGGGTGATGCCTGAAACGGCAATATCAAAATAATCTTCTTCTAACTGTTGCAAAAGGTATTCGCTTTTATAGGGAATAAACTCAATGCTAACCTGGAGATCATCGGCAAGAGCCATCATCAAATCTATATCAAAGCCTACTAAATCGCCCTGATTATTATAGAATGAAAAAGGTAAGTTATCTTCATGTATGCCAATTCTTATGGTGCCACGTTCGCGGATTTTGTCTATCAGATGCAGATTTTTATTCAGGTCAGTGGGCTCGGGCAAGGACTGGGTTAGTATTGAATAAGCGGTGTTATTATTTAATAGTTGCATTGCTAATATCTGGGTTTCAGGGTGCTCAGTGCTCTGATGGTGTAGCAGAAAAGCTCGGATTCCCAGCGCAACGCTTAAAAATAGCACTAAACTGATTAGCATATTACGCATTAAAATACGCCATTTTATTTTAAATACGCCGGTCATGAAGGCGGTACTTAAAACAGTAAATGTCATTAAGTGCATCGCACCAGCTACATCGGCAGTGCGTCCGCAAATAATACCGACAGTGATAAAAAGATTGAAAACGTCTTCGGGTATATGATAAAGGTCAAGCAAAAAGGGCAGCGCTGTGATCAATTTTCCGAAGTTTAAAAAAAGTCCGACCACCAACATTTCTGGATAGTCAAGAAACTCAAGTGGGCGGTCATAAAACCAGGCAGCAAATGAGATAAATACCAGACTGAGCATTTTTCCCATGTCCGGAAAAGGATAGGCGAGGGGCAATACCATATCAGGGATACGCGCATGGTCAGATTTTGTTGTGACATGCTGGTGAAAGAGACGTGCTGCCCCTTGAATAAGCAGTGGAATGACCGCAAAGACGCTGCCAATGACAAACACGGTTAATAACGCGTTTCTCGATTCACGAAAAATCTGCCGATAGGTAAACGGTGTGCAACTGCAAATCAGTAATGGCAAAACGATTATGCTGACAAGTAACACCGAGCCAATTAACATGAGTATATACGCTTGCACCCTCCCAAATTGTTCCAGAGTTAATGTTCCAGCCGCACTGGCCGCAATGCCGAAGATACCCACCGGGGCTAGCATGACGACAAAGCTGTTCACGCGTATTAGGATTGTTGTAATGTGGCTGCAGTATTCTAATAGTGATAGATGTTCTTTAAAGCCAATACAGGCAGTACCAAACAGCATGCTGAATAAAACCACTGCGGGTACTGCATTTTCAGTGAGCGAGGAGAAAATATTAGCGGGAATAAAGAGTTGCAAAAAATCAATCTTTTGAGGTGTTTCGATCAGCAGCGAGCTGAAAAAGGAGGCATTATCAACTTTTGGTAATGCCAATGCCATTATCCAGACGCTCAGTGCACCAATCAGCCATAAGCATAAGAGTATCAACGCGCCCTGTCGGGTGAGTAATTTAGCCTCAGCATAATTAAGTTGGCCGATATTCGCTATCAATGCAAACATAATATAAGGCAACACTGTCATTTGTAACAGGCCAATATAAGCACTCCCTAGAAACTGTAGTTTTCCCGCCTGCTCACCTAGCAGCCAGCCAAAAATAATGCCTAATATCAGACTATGAATAATATAGCGTGTCGAATTAAAACGATAGGCTGGCTTTGCTGTACTTTTTTTTATGTCAATCATGATAAATATGTGCAGGCTAAAATTGGGCCGAGTGCGTTTTTTGCAACTCGCCAGAATGTCTCACTATGCTTACAAGTCATTATTTACTCAAAAAGTAGCGACCCTTCGCTACCCATTTACAAAAATGTTAAATGTATTTGCACGTAACTGTTCACCTCCCCTATGAAAATCAAGAGATTGAAAAGAACTTTTACTATTAAAACCTCTCCCTAATCCCTCCTTGTTAAACAGGGGGACTGAACGTTTACATTTGCACCCGCATTTGGATTTAATGTGAATCGGGAATAATGGGATTAGTTTGTGGTATTTTATGATGTCTAAAACCATACATTTCAACTTTTATATTGGCATCTTGCGCAGTTTTCAGGTAATTTACTAGCGTCTCCTGAATGTCATGATCAATAAACTCTGCTTTGGAGCCATCAATCAACAAATAACTGTTTTCATCGACTGTATTTAATAACTTTCTTAATAATGCTTTATTCAAGAATGAAACATCTTTATGCAGGGTAAGAGTGAAGTGTTCGTTTTCCTGATGTAATGAAAGCGATTTATGATAATTTGATTTCATGACAAAAAATAAACCGATAACAATACCAATGACAACACCTTGTAATAAGTCGGTGCTTAAAATCGCAACGACTGTTATCACAAACGGCATAAACTGATTCCAGCCCTGGCGGTACATTGAGAGGAATAGTGCCGGTTTTGCCAGTTTATAGCCTGTTTGTAATAGGATCGCGGCAAGGCAGGCGAGGGGAATCATATTCAGTGTCTGCGTAAAAAACAAGATGCTGAGCAGCAGTAACAGACCGTGTACGAAACTGGCGATGCGAGTGCGTCCGCCGGCATTAATATTCGCTGCACTGCGAACAATAACGGCCGTAATAGGCAGGCCGCCAATCAAGCCACTAAGAATGTTACCAAAGCCTTGCGCTTTGAGTTCACGATTTGTCGGCGCAATACGTTTCAAGGGATCCAGTTTGTCAACTGCCTCAAGGCTTAGTAAGGTCTCCAGGCTGCCAATAATCGCTAAAGTGAAAGCAATGATATACACTTGTGGCTGGTTAAGATAGCTGAAATCAGGCAGAGTTAACTGTTGCATTAGGTCCGGCACACTATCCATAACAGGCAACGCGACCAGATGGCGGTTATTAATGGCCAGCATTGGTAGCCATTTCAGCGCTGCTGCATTAAAACCAATGCCCCAGACAACTGCAACCAACTGGCCTGGAATAAGTTTAATCAAACTAAAACGTTGTAGTGTCTTTGTCTCCCAAAGAATCAGGATGAGTATTGCGCCAAATGTAATTAGCGTGCTACCCAGTGAAAAACTGGCAAATGCACTATAAATATCGTGAAAACTCTGTGCCGCGGTTTCATCCATATAGCTCTCATCACCTTCAAAATGTTTATCATAGCCAACGGTATGCGGCAATTGTTTAATAATCAGAATCAGACCAATGGCGGCGAGCATACCTTTAATCACTGATGACGGGAAAAATGCACCGATAATGCCGGCTCGTAGATAACCGAGTATTAATTGAATAAGCCCAGCTAATGTAACGCTGACCAAAAAGCCGGAATAGCTCCCCAGTTGTTCGATGGCAGTTAAGACGATGACAGTTAAACCTGCAGCAGGTCCAGACACGCTGAGCTGTGAGCCACTGCACCAGGAAACAATCACACCACCAATAATACCCGCAAGAAGCCCTGAAAATAAAGGAGCACCGGAAGCCATTGCAATGCCTAAGCATAAAGGCAGGGCAACCAGAAATACCACTACACCGGCTGCAATATCTTGCTTAATATAGGTTCTATAATTGGTTATGTGTTTGTGAATCATAAAATTCTTCTCTAAAGGGTTGATGTTCTGAGGCACCTATCATTTTGGGTAGCCGTTCAGTCCCTCCTTATCAAGGAGAGGTTAGGGGGCGGTTTGATTAGACAAACTTCCTTACCCCTAATATTCTATAGGAGGTAGAGAGCGCTTACTATTATGGCAGTATTGTTCATTTGATGAAGTCTATATTAAAGTTTGATTATGTTGTTATAGTTAATAAATACACATTTGTGTGTTTATTAACTATTTTAAACATGATTTAAAATTGTAAGCCAATAATGCTACGTTAAATATCTTTACTCACGGGAGATAAATAATGCGTTTTATTAAATTTCTAGGTAAAGGCTACCAAGACTCACATTAACCATGTAAAATTGAGCGATTTCTATACTATAAATTACAGGTAAGTTATAAGTGAATTTTAGAGGTACAACAATTCTTTCTGTGCGCCGTGGTGATAAAGTTGTTATCGGTGGTGATGGTCAAGTGACTTTAGGTAATACGGTTATGAAAGGGAATGCGCGTAAAGTGCGTCGTTTATATCATGACAAGGTTATTGCCGGATTTGCAGGCGCGACTGCGGATGCCTTCACGTTATTTGAACATTTTGAAGGTAAACTGGAAAAACATCATGGCAACCTGACGCGTGCTGCTGTTGAAATGGCTAAAGATTGGCGTACAGAACGCGCTTTACGCAAACTTGAAGCGTTGTTGTCTATTGCAGATAGTAAAACCTCTTTAATCATTTCCGGTAATGGCGATGTGATTGAACCGGAATATGATTTGATTGCCATTGGTTCCGGTGGTCCGTATGCCCAATCTGCGGCACGCGCATTATTGGAAAACTCAGATTTAAGTGCTCGCGAAATCGTGGAAAAATCGCTGAATATTGCAGCGGATGTATGTATTTATACTAATCACAATTTGCGTATTGAAGAACTTGATGCTGAGCCAAAGGACCAATAATCATGACACAGATGACACCCAAAGAAATTGCCCACGAATTAGATAAACATATCATCGGTCAGGCGAGTGCTAAGCGTTCGGTTGCCATTGCGCTGCGAAATCGCTGGCGCCGTGCGCAAGTTGATGCTTCAATGCGTGATGAAATTACCCCAAAAAATATTCTGATGATTGGCCCTACCGGGGTAGGTAAAACAGAAATTGCCCGGCGTCTTGCGCGGCTTGCTAATGCACCATTTATCAAGATTGAAGCAACAAAATTTACCGAAGTTGGCTATGTTGGGCGTGATGTTGAATCGATCATCCGCGACCTGGTAGAAACATCGTATAAGATGACGCGCGAAAAGGAAATGGAGTCTGTACAGCATCGTGCCATGGATGCGGCTGAAGAAGATGTTTTAGATAAATTATTGCCTCGCGCCAACGGTGGTATGTTGTCCGAAACCGAAGCGGCGACGCGTCAAAAAATGCGTAAAAAATTACGCGAAGGTGATTTTGACACTAAAGAAATTGAAGTAGAAGTACAAGCTTCGCGTATCGGTGTAGAAATCATGGCACCTCCGGGTATGGAAGAAATGACCAGCCAGTTACAAGGCATGTTTCAAAATCTGGGCAGTCAAAAAACCAAAGATCGTAAACTACCTATTAAAGACGCGCTTAAACTATTAACAGAAGAACATGCAGCTAAATTAGTGAATGAAGATGATATTAAATTATCAGCTGTTGAAGCGGTTGAGCAGCAAGGTATTGTCTTTTTGGATGAAATTGATAAAGTGTGTAAGCGTTCTGATAGCGGCGGTGGTGATGTTTCGCGCGAAGGTGTGCAACGAGATTTATTGCCTTTGGTCGAAGGCAGTACCGTGAGCACAAAATACGGTATGATTAAAACTGATCATATTTTATTTATCGCGTCGGGCGCTTTTCACCTTACCAAACCTTCTGATTTAATACCTGAATTACAAGGACGTTTTCCTATACGTGTAGAATTAGACGCCTTAAGCACCGCTGATTTTGTCCGTATTCTTACCGAGCCCGATGCATCGCTGACAGAACAGTATCAGGCATTACTTGCGACAGAAGGTGTTGAGTTAACTTTTACTGTAGACGGCATTCAGCGTATTGCTGAGCTCGGCTGGGAAGTGAATGAAAAAACTGAAAATATAGGTGCGCGGCGCCTGCATACTATTTTAGAGCGTTTGCTAGAAAGCGTTTCTTTTGATGCCCCTGATTTAATCGATAAAAATATTACCGTCAATGCCGAGTATGTTAACCAATATCTTGCTGAATTTGTTCAGGATGAAGATTTAAGCCGATATATTTTATAACCATGCGTATTATAGCCGAAGCAATTGACACATTCCCGACAGATATTAAATTACATAAATTATCGCGGGTGCTTGAAGTCAGTTTTGATAATGGCCAGACTTTCCAGCTACCCTGTGAATACTTACGGGTTTTCACCCCTTCTGCTGAAGCGCTAGGGCATGCGCCTGGTCAGGAAATATTACAGACAGGTAAAGAAGGGGTTGCCATTGAATCTATAAGACCAATTGGAAATTATGGCATAGCACCTGACTTTAGTGACGGTCATAATAGCGGTATATATACCTGGGAGTTGCTGTATAAGTTAGGCAATGAATATGATACTTTGTGGGCTGGTTATTTAGAAGAACTAAAAACGGCTGGACATAACCGCGTGGAACCCGCAAAAAACTAAATTAATTGCCAGACTGGTTTTAAAGGTCTGGCATTATTCCAAGATCGCTGGTACCGCAAAACTGACCGGCCCTTAATAGATAAAAATACCTATGACAACTGATAACACGACCCATTTTGGTTTTAAGCAAGTCGCAGAAAAAGATAAAGTCAAGTTAGTGCGCGGAGTTTTTGACTCTGTTGCCAGTCAGTATGACATTATGAATGACTTAATGTCGCTTGGAATACACCGCATCTGGAAGCGTGTTGCTGTTCAATTAAGCAATGTGCGGGAAGGCGAGGTTGTACTGGATTTAGCAGGTGGCACCGGGGATCTGACAACACTGTTTTCTAAACGTGTCGGCAAAAGTGGCAAAGTGATATTGGCAGATATTAATTCAGAAATGTTACGCACGGGGCGCGATCGCCTAATTGATCGAGGCTTGATAGAAAATATTACTTATGCCCAAGTGAATGCTGAATGTCTGCCCTTTGAAGACAATAGCTTTGATTGTGTTTGCATAGCTTTTGGCTTACGCAATGTCACCGACAAGGATGCTGCGTTACGTTCCATGTATCGGGTTTTAAAACCGGGAGGGCGAGTGATTGTTTTAGAGTTCTCACACCCGACTGATAAATTAACTGAAAAAGTCTACGATTTTTATTCTTTTAAATTACTACCAAAAATTGGTAAAGTGGTCGCTAAAGATGAAGATAGCTACCGTTATTTAGCTGAATCGATTCGTATGCACCCAAAGCAAGACACCTTAAAAGAGATGATGCAAGAAGCAGGGCTGGAGCGTTGTGAATATTTTAATATGTCACAAGGCATTGTTGCTGTACATCGAGGTTATAAGTTTTAAGTGATTTGCTACAGGATGGCGAACGTTTACTTGCTTATTTATGAGTATGTAACTGGGTAATTCTTTTTTGCTCAAGCTTATCAGCAGATTAAAAATAGAGTTGCCCGCTGCTTTTTCAATTTCTCCTCTTATCCCTCTTTCCTTATAAATGACCATCAAACCTTTAGTTATTAGCGCAATTGAAATAGCGCTTAATAAATACCTTAGTCTGGATGAAGATGTTGCTGTTTTTTTAAGGCCACTTTCCGGCAAAATCATTGCGGTAACTATCCAGCCTTTTGGTGAAACGATTTATCTTTGCCCTACCTCACAGAGCATTCAAATTATTGATGTCTATACAGGCGAGGTTGATACGACATTGACCGGTTCATTAATGGCATTAGGGCTAATGGGGCTTAGTTCAACACCTGCACGATCATTTTTCTCCGGTGAAGTTCAGATTACAGGGGATTTAACCATTGGACACAGATTTCAAAGGCTATTTGAGCAACTGGATGTTGATATAGAAGAACAACTTTCCCGCTACACGGGAGATGTCATTGCCCATAAGATAGGTCATTTTTTTCGTCGTGCCAATCAATGGCAAAAAGAAAATTTTATGACTGCGCAACTTAATATCAAGGAGTTTTTGCAGGATGAAACGCAAGACCTGCCGCCCGCACCGGAAGTTAATATACTGAGCCAGCAAATCGATCTGTTACGAGAAGATTTTGACCGACTTGAAGCACGCGTTAAGCGTTTAGACACAAAATTAAAAGCTCAGCTGGTTTAGGAAGATAATGTGAAGCACCCCAAACTTATACTACGACTTATACATATTAACTGGGTCCTGATTACTCATGGACTGGATGACCTGATTCTGCAAACGCACCTCTTCAGACCACTGCGTTTTCTGGCTGTTTTTTCGCCCAATTTTTGGCGTAAAAATAAACTGGAAGCGCGTGGCGTACGTATTCGCCGTACACTGGAAGACTTAGGTCCCATTTACGTCAAATTTGGTCAGGCATTATCAACACGTAAAGATATACTACCGGATGATATTGCAGATGAACTGGTTAAATTACAGGATAAAGTCCCGCCTTTTTCAGATCAACAAGCACGGGAAGTCATTGAAAGAGAGTTAGGCATGTCTATCGATACTGCCTTTGCGGAATTTTCCCCTAGCCCCCTGGCTTCCGCCTCTGTTGCACAGGTACATACGGCTGTTTTACATACGGGTGAGCAAGTTGTTGTTAAGGTGTTACGGCCTGATGTTGAAAAATGGATACACTCGGATATAGGTTTATTATATGAACTGGCCTATTTTGCTGAAAAATTCTGGCATGATGCCAAGCGCTTACATGCCAAAGAAATCGTCTCGGAATTTGAAAAGACGCTACTTGACGAGCTGGATTTAGTCAGAGAAGCGGGTAATGCAACGAAATTACGGCGTAATTTTGAAAACTCGGAAGCTATTTATATTCCGGAAATCTACTGGGAATTTACCCGTCGCAAAGTATTGGTGATGGAGCGTATACACGGTATTCCAGTGGGTAATATTGACGAATTACGCGAACAAGGAGCGGATTTTAAATTACTAGCGGAGCGCGGTGTAGAGATTTTTTTTACCCAGGTTTTTAGAGATAATTTTTTCCATGCTGATATGCATCCAGGCAATATATTTGTTAATACGCCGGGTAAATATATTGCCGTTGATTTTGGTATTGTCGGAACCTTATCGGTTTCCGATCAACGCTATTTAGCTGAAAACTTTCTCGCTTTTTTTAATCGGGATTATCTGCGTGTTGCTGAAATGCATATTGCTTCAGGCTGGGTACCCCCTGAAACGCGGGTTGAAGAATTTGAATCGGCTATTCGCAGTGTTTGTGAACCTATCTTTGATAAGCCCTTAAAAGATATTTCTTTTGGCTTATTATTACTACGCTTATTTCAGACGGCGCGTCGCTTTGAGATGGAAGTACAGCCACAACTGGTGTTATTACAAAAAACCTTGTTAAATATCGAAGGCCTGGGGCGTCAGTTATATCCAGAACTGGATCTTTGGCAAACTGCAAAACCCTTTTTAGAAGCCTGGTTTAAAGAGCGCCTAAGTCCTAAAGCGAAGATTAAACAAGCTATGAAGAAGTTTCCTGAGTTAGCGGAACAGTTTCCCGAGATTCCCTCGTTACTTTTTCAGGTACTGGATGATGCCGCACATACCAGTCAAAGAGCAAATACTCATACTCAGCAATTAGAAAAAATGCGCCAGCAGATGGAGGCTAACCATAAGGGGACTGTGTATGCTCTTTTATTCAGTGCTGCCTTGATTAGTGCAGCCATCCTATTGCAATAATAATCTGATGGTTGTTAATCTTATTCCTAAAACAGAAATTTCTGCCAGAGAAAATCTGCAGTGGTTATTTATTCTTAGAAATTTGATGATCGGTGGTGAATCGCTAATCCTGTTAATTTCCATTGATATATTAAAAATCCCACTACACCAGGAAGCCTTGTGGCTGACTATTTTGGCGATAGGCTCAGTCAATTTATATACCTGGATGCGCCTAAAGACTGATTTGCGTGTGACGGAACTGGAGATCTTCTCACAATTAGCCTTAGATGTGTTCGCCATTGCGGCATTATTATATTTAACCGGAGGGGCGACCAATCCCTTTACCTGGATTTTTCTGCTCCCCGTCATTCTGACCGCCATTGTTTTACCCCATGCTTATACCTGGTATATGGTCATATTGACCACTACTTTATATACCTTCCTGATACCTTATCACGCAAGTTTAACCACAGTAGAACCGCATTTAATGCATATGGATATGCCTTATATGAGCGCTGAAATGCATGAAACCAAGGATGAGGAGTTCTTTAATTTTCATATTTTTGGTATGTGGTTTGGTTTTGTTTGTAGTGCGGGCCTGGTGGCTTTTTTTGCAGTAGAATTGTCCAAGACTATTAAAACGGGCGAGCGCGTACTCGCTGAAGCACGTGAAAAAGCATTACAAGATGAACGGATTATTGCGCTAGGTACCTTGGCCGCAAGTGCGGCACATGATATGGGAACACCCTTGGGAACAATGGCGATTATTGCCCACGAATTAAAAGATGATTATAGTTCTGAAGTGCATAAAGAGTTGCACGAAAAAATGCATATCATGCAAGATCAGATTAATAGATGCAAACAAGCGCTTTCCGTGATGTCCGCTTCTGCGGGTGAACTTCGCGCCGAATCAGGGCATATTGTTATACTTAGTGATTATCTGGATGAAGTCTTGATGCAGTGGCGTAGTCAGCAGCCCGGAGTAAAGTTAAACCTGCATATTAATCCACGCGCCCCCTTGAACCAATCTATTTTGGCTGAACTTACTCTGACCCATTCATTAATCAATATTCTGAATAACGCTGCGGAAGTAACTCCGAGCACAAAAGGCATAGACTTTAGTATCAACCCTTGTACCGAAAAAAACTTTATTGGCATAAGAATACGTGATTATGGCCCTGGCATACCCGATAAGCTAATGAGTAAAATCGGTAAAGCGCCATTAAATCATAATACTGAAGGCCTAGGCGTCGGTTTATTTCTGACTTATTCTACAATTAACCGCTTAGGCGGTACAATAGATGTCAGTAACTCTACTACAGGTGGTGCGTGTATTGATATTATCTTACCGCTCGTTATATCTAATGAACCTTGATAATCTTTTATGTCCGAACAAGCTCAAGCACAATTATTATTAGTCGATGATGATCAAACCTATTGCTCCGTACTTAAATCTGCCTTAGAAAAAAGAGGTTTTTCAGTTTCAGTGGCTTATGACGTCAAAAGTGGACTCATATTAGCGGAACAAATTGAGCCGGAGTATGCCGTTATAGATTTGCGTATAGGGCATGAGTCAGGACTGGAATTAGTACAAAAATTAATTTCTTTGGATGATAATACGCAGATTATTATGCTCACTGGCTTTGCCAGTATTGCTACCGCTGTTGAGGCTATCAAACTAGGCGCAAAACATTATTTAACCAAACCGGCTAACCCTGATGAGATAATGAAAGCATTGCAGAATAATGCAGCTGATAGTTCAGTAGCGATCAGTGAAAATCCACTGTCGGTGAAGCGTCTTGAGTGGGAGCACTTGCAAAAAGTACTAATGGAATATGAAGGTAATATCTCTGCTGCTGCAAGAGCGTTGAATATGCACCGACGTACTTTGCAAAGAAAATTAGACAAGCGACCTGTAAGAGAGTAGCGCAGATGACAAACGTCAATACAGAACATCCTTTTGCTGAATATATTCGTATTTTAGGTAAGGGGAAAAAAGGTTCCCGCCCTTTGACTCAAGAAGAAGCCTATCATGCCATGCGTATGATACTCGCGGGAGAAGTTGAAGAAATACAATTAGGTGCTTTTTTAATGTTAATGCGGGTTAAAGAGGAAACGCCCGAGGAACTCGCTGGTTTTGTCACTGCGGTGAGAGAAACATTGCCCATAATTGATGCCCAGACAGCGGATTTAGACTGGTCTAGCTATGCTGGCAAGCGTCGCCATTTACCGTGGTTTATGTTATCAAGTCTATTGCTGGCCGAAAATGACATCAAAGTCTTGATGCATGGTTCCGCTTCGCATTCAGAGAGTCGTGTGTTTGTTCAGGATATGCTTGCGCTTTTTTCTATCCCTAAAGCGGATTCATTTGCTACAGCAAAACAGCAGTTACGAGCGCAAGGTTTTGCCTATCTTTCATTAGAGCAACTCTGTCCAGCGCTGGATAGAATGATCCATTTGCGTCATTTAATGGGCTTACGTTCACCGGTTCATACCTTGGTTCGTTTACTAAACCCTTTTAATGCACCTTGCAGTATTCAAGGTATATTTCATCCAGGCTACCGTCCTGTGCATCAAGAAGCTGCCTTATTATTACAGCAGGCGCATATGACGGTGATCAAAGGAGAAGGAGGGGAGGCAGAACGTAATCCCGATATGCAATGTTTAGCGCAAAGTGTGCATAACGGTCAATTATCTGAAGAAACATGGCCTGCTTTATTTACCAGACGACATGTTAAGCCCGAAAATCTTGACCCTCAACAGTTGTTACAGGTATGGCGAGGGGAGTTACGAGATGAATTCGCTGAAGCCAGTATTATCGGTACCAGTGCGATAGCGTTAAAACTGCTGGCTAAGGCTGATACTCAGGAAAGCGCACAGCAGCTTGCAACAGACTATTGGCATAAGCGTAATAAAAACGGCTATTAATGGTGATAGAATCGCGGAATAGTGTTTAAATTTCCTTTTTTCATACGCTGGTACTCCAGGCCTAACAGAGTGCCATCGTTATCATCATATTCAAACCAGACAATAAGCGCTTTTCCATGCAGATGTAATTTATCGAATTTAAACTCGATCATCATTCCTTCCTGTAGATCAATATGCGCGGCTATACGAATCATCAGTCCGGTGACAGATACATTACGGGTCATAAAGTCATATACTGCATCAGCAATCAGAATTTTTCCGGGAGCGGTCATACTTTTGCGATAAGCCTTTCTTTTATATAGCAGGTTGTCTGCATCATAAGAAATCTGCTTAAACTCCATGCCAATCAGTATTTTTTTATCTTGCATATCAACTCTGACGACCTCAGCCTCGCCAGCAAGATTGAGTTTTCTGACATAGATATCTACCAGACTGGATTCTCTCATGATCGCAAATATATCGCGCTCGTCAGTTATTCCCGAGGTAGGCTCAATCGTTACAGATAGACCCGAGATAGATACATTTTGAACTTGCATCTCATGCTCAACACCGGCAAGGAATAATAAGCCTGTCATGGATAAATTTTTGCGATAATTTTCTCTGGTATGACTCATCAGAATCCCTGATATATTTGCTATGCAATAAAAATGTGCCGTCGTATGATAAAAAGCACTAGAAACTTGAAGGCTAATATACTATAACAATAATCCTTGTAATAGCCCTTTAATAGGATTTTTTTTATATTTAACAAGAATAGCGCGCTTAAGCAATGTTTCGATACCCTCATAAAATCAGCAGTCTAGTTTTACTTTGTTTGCTGAGCGCATGTACAGCATCGCAGCCTAAAAATACACATAATATTTGTGATATTTTTCGAGAAAAAGATGACTGGTTTGACTATACGCAGGATACTTATGAAAAATGGGGAGTGCCTATTCATGTACAAATGGCTATTATGCATCAGGAGTCACGCTTTGTTGCAGATGCTCAACCGCCAAGACCCTTGCTTTTAGGCTTTATTCCCTGGTTCCGTGACAGCTCCGCCTATGGCTATCCTCAGGCACAAGATGGTACCTGGGACTGGTATCTTGATGAAGCAGGTAGTTGGGGTGCAGATCGCGATGATTTTGCAGATGCCAGTGATTTCATCGGCTGGTACTGCACTGTTAGCCATCAAAAGCTGGGTCTTTCCAAATGGGAAGCGACGCAACAATACCTTGCCTATCATGAAGGTCATACGGGATATAAACGTAAAACCTATTTAAAAAAGCCCTGGTTAATAAAAGTAGCCAGAAAAGTTGATCGCCAGGCAAAATTATATAATCAACAATTAAAGGGATGTAGAGAAGAATTAGAAAAGTCTGGCTGGTTTTTTTGGTAAAATGTTCTGCTTAGCTACTTTTAAGGAGTTATCATGGGTAAAACCCAGCTAGTTATTCTTGTAATATTCATTATTCTATTTATAGGTTATTTTATGTTTTCCAGATCAAACCCTGAACTTGCCGCCAATAATAAACAAACAGGCGAAGCATTTCTGGCCGAAAATGCAAGCAAAGAGGGCGTTATCACCACAGCAAGTGGCTTGCAATATAGTATATTGAGTGCTGGAGAAGGTGAAAAACCGAGCGCTACCTCAAAGGTCACTGTGCACTATCGGGGTACTACGCTGGATGGCAAAGAGTTTGATAGCTCATATAGCCGTAATGAACCGGCAACCTTTCCGCTAAATCGGGTGATTGCAGGCTGGACTGAAGGTGTACAATTAATGCCTGTCGGTGCAAAATATCGTTTTTTTATCCACCCTGACTTAGCTTATGGTGCCCAAGGTGCAGGGGGAGCGATAGGTCCAAATGAAACACTCATTTTTGATGTTGAGCTGTTAAGTATTCAATAATCTGTAAAGGAATGTGCGCGAAATAAACTGAGCCTCTGTAGGTGCGAATTTAGCTTTAAAAAGTTGTTCAAGATACTTTGCCGGATAACGTTTTTTAATGCTGCGCATTAAAAAAGCTAAGTACTCACGTAAAATTATCTTAACACTTTTATTCTTAGGTTTCGTGTAGGATGGGTAGAGCGTCTTTTTGCGAAACCCATCATTCTACAGGAGTTGATGGGTTTCGCTACGCGTTCTTACGAGTCATTACGTGCCTATGAAGCAGGCGTTCCATTCTACCCATCCTGCATAAATGTTAAATTAATTCTGCATAGGTACTTAATCCGGCCTACGGGTTTTATTCCTGAACTTTTTTAAACAACATAGTGGGCATCAACAGTTTGTTGCCCACCTTGTATCCCTATTGCCTAAGGCAAATCCCATGTTTTCCAGTTGACCTACACCACCATGACTGATTCTCTTTTTTTTGCCACCACGCCAAAAGCGATGGAAGATATCCTTGTAACAGAATTACAACAACTGGGGGCAAAAAATGTAAAACCTGCACTCGCAGGCGCTTATTTTACAGGCACACTGGAAACAGCGTACCGGGTTTGCCTATGGTCAAGAATTGCCAATCGGGTGTTGCTGAAACTGGACAGCTTTAGCGTGAGTAGTCAGGACGATTTATACGCCGGTATTTATAAAATCAACTGGTTTGAACATATGAAGCCAGATGATAGCTTTGCGGTATCTTTTAATGCAAAAAACTCAAAGGTTATTACCAACACTCATTTTGGCGCATTAAAAGTGAAAGACGCGGTGGTTGATCAAATGCGTAAGAAATTTAATAAACGCCCTGATATTGACACCAAACAGCCGAATATACGTATTAATGTTTATTTGCAAAATGAACAGGCGACACTGAGTCTGGATTTGTCGGGAGAGAGTCTGCATCGTCGCGGATACAGAGATGTCAGCATTACTGCACCGATTAAAGAAAACCTCGCAGCGGCTATTTTATACCGTAGCAAATGGCCGGAAATCGCTCGGCAAGGAGGCAGTTTAATCGACCCGATGTGCGGCTCAGGCACCTTATTGCTAGAAGCTGCGATGATCGCTGCCGACTATGCGCCGGGTCTGCAACATAAACATTTTGGCTTTATGCAGTGGAAAAAACATGACCCCGTTGTATGGCAGTCACTGCTCGATGAAGCCCAGCAGCGGAAAGCCGTGGGCTTACAAAAACTCCCGATCATCGTTGGTTTTGATCAGAGCAGGCGTGCTATCAATGCCGCTTTATTGCATATAGAAAATGCCGGTTTGCAAAACAGGATTCATGTTGAACGACGCGATATAAAAGAAGCAAGCGCAGCCGAAAGCTGGCCGCAAGGCATGATTGTCTGTAATCCACCTTATGGCGAGCGTCTAGGGAATAGTGAAGAAACAGCACAATTGTATCGTGATTTTGGCCAGGTCTTAAAACAACAGTTCAAACACTGGCAAGCGGCGATGATTATTAGCGACCCTGAATTAGGCTTCCGCCTCGGGATACGCTCACAAAAGCCGATTACGCTTTTTAATGGTGCGCTGGAATGCAAATTATTACGTTTTAAGATTGAAGAACAAAGCTTTTTTACGCCCAAAGCCAAAAATCAGCAAGAGCGTATCCAACAAGTAACAAACCCATTGGCCGTCACTGACCCTAGCGTCGAAATGTTTGCCAATCGATTGCAAAAAAATATCAAAAAATTAGCTAAATGGCTGAAGCGCCAGCAGATCCATTGCTACCGGATATACGACGCAGATCTTCCCGAATACGCGATAGCAATCGATGTGTATCAAGGAGAGAAAACCTGGATTAATGTACAGGAATATCAAGCGCCAAAAACCATAGCTTTAGAAAAAGCAAATTCACGTTTAAGTGCCGCTCTGGTTGAGATCGGCAAGTGTTTCGCTATTCCAAATGAGCAAATTTTTTTAAAAATTCGTAGCAAACAGAGAGGCATAGATCAATATGAGAAAATCGCTGATAAGGGACAGTTTCATATAGTTGCAGAACAGGGCGCACGTTTTTATGTCAATTTTGCAGATTATCTGGATACCGGCTTATTTTTAGACCATCGGCCTATACGCTACAAAATTCAACAGTTGGCACAAGCTAAGCATTTTTTAAATTTATTTGCCTACACCGGAGCTGCTTCAGTGCATGCCGCTTTGGGCGGTGCCCGCTCAACGACTAGCGTTGATATGTCCAAAACCTATCTGGAGTGGGCGCAACGTAATATGGATTTGAACAATACCCAAAGTGATAATCAGTTTATCCGTGCAGATTGTCTGGAGTGGCTAGAAAAGGAAGCTAAAAAAGCCAGGCCAGAAAAAACTTACGATTTGATATTCCTCGATCCCCCCACCTTTTCTAATTCAAAACGCATGGAAAATAATTTATCCATACAGGAAGATCATATCGCTTTAATTACCCATGCGGCAAAATTATTGAGTGAGCAGGGGGTGTTGTATTTCTCCACTAATTTCCGGCGTTTTAAGATAGACTTAAATGCATTGTCACCTTTAAAAATTAAAGAAATTAGCAAAGAAACGATTCCCGAAGACTTTTCCAGAACCCCTAAAATTCATTATTGCTGGGAGATTATGCGCTGATGCAACATTTACAGATTATCGTAAAAGGGCGTGTACAAGGTGTTTACTTTAGAGTCTATACACAAAAAACCGCGAAGAAATTAAAGATTAAAGGCACTGTAAAAAACCGCACTGATGGGCATGTGGAAATTCAGGCAGCGGGAGACGAAAAAAATATGCAGGCGTTTGTGCAATGGTGTCATAAAGGGCCCGTATTGGCAAAGGTCAGCGACATTTCACTGCACCCGCTGCCTGAATCACCCCCTGTATACAGATTTTACAATTATTGATTAAGAGCGTTTAGTCCGCTAAAGGATAAGTGTTATACAAAAATGCAAATCGTAGGCCGGATTAGCTTTTTTAATGCACAGCATTAAAAAACGTTATCCGGCAGAGTATGCGTTGCGCTATATGCCGGATAACGTTATCTACGCTCCGCTAGATAAGCTAATCCGGCTTAGTGTATCAGAGGTTTTCCTGGTTTTTGCGATATATAACGTCTTCATGTATAAAAGTGACACAAACTCCGTTATCTGCCCTCGTAATACATAAAATTTTAGATAAAAAGCTCGACCTTGGGGAAAGATAATCCATTAATATCCCCTTATCAAACAAGGGGAGTTAATCATGGCGGCTTATTTAAAACATACATCTATATTCGTAAAATACCTGCTATTGATTATGGCTCTTGCAGTTTGCCTCTGGCACAATGCAAGCCGCTGATCCTTTCGGTCTTTTTCCGCTGCGGAAGATGCCGTTATCGGTGCCTATATCGCTTATTATGGCCGTCCCGCTGACCCCGGCGGTTTGCAATACTGGGCGGACAGGCTGAACGCGGAAGGCGGCTCCCTCAATAGCATTATCCGGGCGTTTGGCGAATCGCAAGAGTTTGATCAACGCTTCGGCGCACTGGATACCACTGCCATAGTCAGCAATTTATAACGACAGCTATTAGGTCGTGAGCCCGATGCAGCAGGACTGGGGTATTATGTTAATGAAATAAATAGCGGCCAGGCGAGCGCTGCAATGTTTCGCTGAATATATTATACGGTTCGCAGAACGACGACATCACTATTATCAATAACCGTAAAAATGTCGCTATTATATTTCCGAACTGGAAGCCAATAATGTTTTGGATCTTGAGCCACCGGCCGAGACTCTGGCGAAGTTGATAGCGGGTATTACAGTCGATTCAGCAACTGTAATTGAAGCCTATACAAATATAGACGAGCTTAGTTTTATTGATAACAGAACTTTAGCATTGCCGTTTAAACCTTTTACGCGCTACCTGTAACGCAGGATTACGCTTGTCATGGTGTTAGTTGTTACGTTACAGCCAAGTATCATACCGGCGTGTTCGTGCCATAGCGGCAGTCAATGCAGGCATAGATAACACCGTATACGCTGCTGAAATGGAGAAATTGTCCAAGTGGCTACTGATTGCAAAGACACCGAAGATAGCAGTTGTAATCATGGCTTCCGGAAATTCGATCATAATCAAGCACCGTGAAGATTTATTTACTTTGTATGCTCACTTTAAAGCGGGGAGTGTTTTTGAAAGACAAAGCAAGGTGTACACCTTCTGATACCGATGACTGTATATGGAAAATTGGCGACAACGTTAACATCAACGAGAAGTTAGCAGAGATGGGCCAGACCGGTGAAGTGACTGGTCCCCATTTTCATTTTGAAGTCAATAACAATGGTGGCTTCGGGGTTTTCGGATATGCCGCCACTCATCCCAACAATTATGGTTACAAAGACCCTTGGGCATACTTCGCCATAACCGCGATGGAACCGACACCTGTAAAGATTACGAATGCGACAGGAGTTAACGTTCGGCGCAATCCAAATACCAATAATTCCGCATTGTTGGAGCTCAGCACAGGCCAGCGTTTCGTCGCCTTTGCCAAATATGTCACAGGTAATGATATTTGGTATCGGATACATCACCATGCGGCAATAGTCATTCTTGTGCGGGTTGGGTTGCAGGCAAATATACAGGCGTAACCTATTCCGAACCGCAGCCCGCCAATACCCAACTGGGAAAAGCAGGCAAAGATCTGTCAGGTGTAGGCGTAAGTGATATCCCGAATGGTCAAATCTTGAACACACTGTATGATACACAGCGTTTAGTACTATACTGTCAGAAACAACAGCCTCTAGTGTTAGGGGATGGTTGTGATGCGAGCTGGCATAAAGTGGATTTGCCTTTAGCCACCTCTAACGCCAATGGTTGGAACATGTGGTGATTATCTTGTGATACCATCGCCGATGGGATGGGACTTGTTGCATATTATCCGTTTAATGGAAATGCAAATGATGAAAGCGGAAACGAAGTTCGATAGAGTAGGTCATGAAGCTTAATATAGACTTTAATAGACAACTTAGGAACTGCTGATAGTGCATATCATGTCAAGGGTGAAGACAACTTTATACAAGTGGATATTCCAACGGTAATGCTATGACAGTATCTCTATGAGCATACTGAATCATCATCAAATTTTAGACATTTTATTGGTAGTGAAAATAGATTTGCATTGTGGTACGCAGACAATAAATATAACTGGATTACAGGCGATGGTATTAACTGGCCACAAATTCCATATGTGTATAAGCACAATACTACCCCTATGAATGAGTGGTTTCATATTACTGGTGTGTATGATGGATCTACCTGGAAGGTATATATTAATGGTATTTTAGATGCGGATTTACCTACCGTAAATCATGAAATTGGAACATTTACATTTACTGTAGCTGATAGATATAACAGCTATCTTAATACTCATTATTTCAGGAAATCTTGATGATGTACGTATCCATAATAGAGCCCTAGCTGCAAGTGAAATTTTGAAATTGGGAAGGCCTCTAAATAACACACCCACCACCAAACTCAACGACACCGGCATCACCACTTGCGCCAATGCGACGACTAACGGCCTGCCATGTCCGGTAGCGGGCTTCCCGGGCCAGGATGCGCAATCAGGGCGTGATGTCACTATTGACGATAGCAGCCCTGCCGGTTTTCAGTTTTACCGAACTGGAGAGCACGGGCAACGCCTTACCCGCCAGTGGATCCAGCTCGGAGTACGTTAAGGATAATGTTACCAATTTAATCTGGGAAATGAGAACCAATGGCGGCTGGCATGTCCAAAGGGATAACACATACACCTGGTACGAACCAGACAACAGCAAAAATGGCGGCTTTGCTGGCTATCAGGATGGTGGATCATGCACCGGCTCAAACTGTGATACTTATAGTTACGTCCAGGCGGTAAATGCGCAGGGCTTATGCGGAAAAACCGACTGGCGCATGCCGCGTGTGGACGAGTTAAGCAGCCTGGCAGCATTAGATCGATATATTCTACGGAATTGTTAGCCTTTATTTTCCTAATACGGAGTCATGGTTTTGGTCGTCGTCCGCGTATGCCGGCCATTACAACTATGCGTGGTCCGTCACCTTCGGCGGCGGCGGCGACAGCTGGAACGGTAAGTACAACGGCTACGATGTGCGGTTAGTTCGTAGCGGACAGTGATTTGGACTTTGATGTATACTAAACAGATACCCATCTGGCGTGATGCGAACCGCTTGCTGTTGGAGGTGGAGCAGAGTGTGCGCCACTTTCCACGTTATCATAAATATACGCTGGGCACGGAAATGCGCCAACAGGCGATGACTATCTGTCGGCTGATCAGTCGTGCTTGGCATAATAAAGCAGCGGCTCCAGGTTTGCCGCGTTTGGTACCGGGCGGTCGATGATTTAAAGATTCAGTTGCAATTGGCTAAAGAATTGCAGGTATTGCGTAACTTTGCCGAATTCGAGCGCTTATCACGATTAACCGTGCAGGTGGGTAAACAGAGTGGTGGGTGGCTGCGGCGCATGCAGTCGGCACAGCCAGAAGCGTCGCGCACTGCGCGAAGCGTGCGCTGATTTCACTGTGCGCCTGTGGGGCTTGAGCATATTTTGTGCGCCAAGCATGACAACACTGATATGTCCTACCGTTGATGGATGGGCGTATTGGACGGACTTCACAGGCTATGCGGGGTATTGGTCGTCCTCCCCGAATGCCAACAATGGCAACAACGCGTGGAACGTCAACTTCAACAACGGCAACGACAACTGGAACAATAAGAACAACAACAACTATGTGCGCTTAGTACGTAGCGGAGGTGATATGCGATCAGCGTGATTCAGTTTGGAAGGCTGATCAGGCCTATCATGACTGCCGCCGGCGCAAGCGACGCACGGCCAACGCCCAGCGTTATGATATGCGTTTGCTGGATCATCTGTTCAACACACGTGCTGCGCTGCAAACCCGCAGCTACCTTCCCATCCCGCTCTATCCGCTTTGTGGCGCACCGGCTGGCCCGTGAGATCCATGCCGCGGATTTTCAGGATCGGGTGGTGCACCACTGGTACGTGCCAGATGGAGCAGTTGCACGGAACCCGTGTTCATCCAAGCGATGTGTATTCCAACCGCTGGAAAGGTGACGCACAAGGCGGTGACCGCCTACAGGCGTATATGCACAGTGTCCGCCACTCGCCGGCTGGTCTTCTGCAGTTGGTGACGAGGCTCCGCCTGTCACATGCATCTGACCGGCCTCATTCGCTGATCAAGCGGCTCTGCCCCAACGCCACCGACTGGAGCCTTGGCACTCGTAGCAAGAACAGTTGCAGCACGCGTGATTCCCCGCGCTCGGTTGACCCATCACCGCCTGCGACAGATCCGGGCAAACACTCAATCGCACCGAGGCGAGCCGCGCCGTCTACGGTGGCTGTGCATGACCGGCTCGGCGCTGGGACACCACAAAAGCGATTTCGCGGAGATCCAACCTGGCTCAGTCGGGTTTTGCCATGCCTACTGAAACCGCTGGACACCTTATCGAGCACGCTATGGCGTTATTATCCCCCCCCCCCCCCCCTGCGCATGCCGAGACGCTTGCCGGCGGGTAATCCTCACCAACGCGTATGGCGTACACAAGTAGTGCACCGTTTGGCACCAGTTACCTTAAACAAGGCCCTGGCAAGCCCAGGCACGATCTGCGCTACGGCGCCGATTTTCGTACGGCTGTGTGATACGTCCCCGTTAGCGGTGGCGAGAGCCGTCCAGGCGGTCAGCATCATTTGCATGGAAAACGACAGTGAGCGACCAAGCGCATACCGGCAGGCATAGCGTACACGGCTACACTCCATTAAGCCTGCGTGCATCGCTGGTCCGTACCCGTGGGGGGATTTGCGGCGCGCACTTTCCGGCTTCCCCCCCCTTACCGGCGATCTGGGCTACGTCTGGCGGGCTACCGGGGGCACTTCAAACAGGCTAATAGCATTACCGCCTAAAGGGCAGCTAGGCAACGATATCCTTGGCTAACCCTCTTGTCCCTGGCTAGCGCTGGGGTGCGGCAATTAGCGATCCAATGGGGCGGATTCACACTGCCGCGTCGTCACCTGGCGCTGCTGATAGGGAGAGTTATGCACGCCAAGTGATATTTTCGCCGAGCAGTTTCCCTGTCGTCGGCTGTCGGTATACAGCGCGGCGCGAAGAGATACACTTGCCGCTGGTTGCGGTAACTGCGTGACTACCCAGCGTCTGCCGTGTCTGATCATTATCGAAAGCGGACGCTGCAAACGGCCATCTCAAACGCCGGCTTGGCGTGCCGATTAAATCCCTTTACCAAACCGGGAGTCGAACTATGTCCCCAACCAGCAAAATCCTGACCGGTCTGGTCTGCTATTAGGCCTCGGTCTGGCCGCTGATACAGCTCGGGGCCAAACCTGCAAGCCAGAAAGCATGCACCTCCACTCACCGACGAGCCGGTTACTGGATCACGGCAACGGCACAGTCACCGACCCTAAAACCGGGCTGGTCTGGAAAAAATGCAGTGAAGGACAAACGTATAACCATATGACAGTAGCGCTCAGGGCAGTGCGCCAGCATTCACACTGGCAAGACGCCTTGCAACGCAGCGCAGACCTTAATAACGGCAGTATCAGGAGAAAGCCGGAGAAGCGATTGGCGACTGCCCAATATCAAGGCATACGCATCGCTGGTGGAGCAGGAATGCTGCGAACCCGCGCATTAATCTCTCCGTGTTTCCCGCCACTCAGCATCGTCGGGGTATTGGTCGTCCTCCGCCGGGTGTCATCTTTGGTCCAGCATGCGTGGGCGTCGGCTTCGACTACGGCGGCGGCCACTGGCTACGGTAAGAGCTTTACGGCACACTATGTGCGGTTAGTCCGTAGCGGACAGTGATTTTGCTTTTTTTGTGATTCTGGTTCTCCATCGCGTTCTGTTTAGAAGCGCAGGCCAGATGAGCTTTGTTAATGCACAGCATTAAAAAACGTTATCCGGCAGAGTCTGCGTTGCGCTATATGCCGGATAACGTTATCTACACTCCGCCAGATAAGCTAATCCGGCCTACGGAATAAGCTTTTGCTGGTTTCGGGTTTTTATTAACGCTTCGCTGTTGTGTCCATTATTGCAGCAAAGCCTTATCGCTAGTAAAAACGTAATTGGTTTTAAGGCAGTGATCCAGCCATTTTTCTAAAAAATAATTCAACTTCCATTTATAATCCAGAATATCTTTACTCCGCCCGACATCATGTATGGCATCCGCCACGGCAATACGTTTATAGTCACGTAATACTTCTGCGATGCACATATCAAAATACAGCCGGATTTTAACAGCGGGTTCTAAAACCATATCGGAATGATTGCCAAAAAAATAACTCAGTTGTATGGTTCGGGTGTACGGTGTTTGTTCAAGAACCTGTAGATGCAGCCTGGGCTTGCCATCAGACAATCCCTGTGCTGACTCAGTAATGTTTTTCAACTGTGGAATCAAATTAAATAGTTTTCGATAATTGGTCTCACAAATATTTTGTAAACAAAATGATTTATTGACCAGGTTCACTTTTGCCATGTGCTTATTTTACCTTAATGCCTTTTATTTCTGTGCTGACTTCAAAAACATCGGGGGTTACTTCTTTGGCGCGAATAATTTCCACATAAGCAACCATCGGAACAAATAAGGGTGAGTTGCCGTTAATTGTAATTTCCAGCGCCTGGCCGCTTTTTACAGGTTTGTGGGTTCTGAATACGATACTTGCCCCGCTCATATTTTGACATTCCCCCGCATACGCCTTAGTGGTATCAGGAAATTTAAAAGAGAATTCACCAGGATCATCCCTACGGGTATAAAAACCTGGATTTTTTTTGTTTAACATGAAATGCCACCTTAGGGGCTGAAATATACAAATTGTTGGGTTACGCTTTTATTGCAGCACTAAAAAACCAAACCCCGTCTATGCGAAATAGATGATTAGCTAATGAAATAGGCCTTAACTCAATGGCCGTGACACTGCCTTCGGGGACGAAATGTAAAGGGGTGATTTATGGCGAATTACCCTAAAACGAAGTGCTTTAGTGCTAAAAGTAATTTGGCTATTATATACATTACTAGGTTTCTTAGTGTTAAGAATGTCGTAAAATAGCCTACAGCAAATAAATTGCATGCTACCCATTCTACAAAATGATAAATTACAATGCGCAGCTACTTGGGAACGAAGGTTAATAATATCTGAAATCAGGCTTGATGAGTTTTATTCAAAAATGCAAAGCCGTAGGCCGGATTAGCTTTTTTATAGCACAGCTATAAAAAACGTTATCCGGCAGTGTATCAGTTGCCTCATCTACCGGATAACGTTATCTACTCTCCGCTAGATAAGCTAATCCGGCCTACAGATATAAACTTTTCCTGGTTTCGGGTTTTATTGAATATTCATCCCTTATACGGGCTAAGCTATATAATAAACGAGAAATAATTCACAATGACTAAATCGACAATTCTTACCGGAATCACTACAACAGGTACCCCCCATTTAGGTAATTATGTTGGCGCGATTCGCCCGGCGATTGAAGCCAGCAAAGACGCACATGCATCGCCCTTTTATTTTTTGGCGGACTATCATGCCTTGATTAAATGCAGCGAGCCGGAAAAAGTACGTCAATCCAGTTTAGAAATTGCGGCCACCTGGCTGGCGCTTGGGCTGGATACTAAAAATGCCACTTTTTATCGCCAATCCGATGTACCGGAAATTATGGAACTTACCTGGATGTTGACCTGTGTCACCGCAAAAGGCTTAATGAACCGATCTCATGCCTACAAAGCCGTAGTCGCGGAAAATGAAGCGGTTGCTGATTCAGATCCGGACAAAGGCATTACCATGGGCTTATTCAGTTATCCTATTTTAATGGCCGCGGATATACTGATTTTTAATGCCAATAAAGTGCCTGTAGGTAAAGACCAGATTCAACATATCGAAATGGCACGCGATATTGCCGCACGCTTCAATCATATCTATGGCGAACATTTTACCTTGCCTGAAGCAGTGGTAGATGATAACGCAGCCACCTTATCAGGGCTGGACGGGCGTAAAATGAGCAAAAGCTATAATAATACGATTCCGTTATTTGCCCCTGAAAAACAGTTAAAAAAACTGATCAATAAAATAAAAACCAATTCGCTGGAGCCGGGTGAACCCAAAGACCCAACAGACTGTACTTTATTCAGTACCTACAAAGCCTTTGCCAGTGAACATGAAGTCGCCGAAATTCGCCAGCGCTATGCAGAAGGCATTGCCTGGGGAGAAATGAAAAAAGTGTTATTTGAAAAAATCAACGATCATATTATTCCCGCCAGAGAACGTTATGATGCGCTAATGCAGGAGCCTGAGCATATTGAACAGCAGTTACAGGAAGGTGCGGAAAAAGCACGCGCAATCAGTGCTCCGTTTTTACTGGAACTGCGTAAGGCCGTTGGTATACAGAAGATCATCTAGCAAACGGCAATTCCCCGTTTATATAAATTAATATTCAGGATTATCAATGACATTCAAAAACTTAATTCTACTATTGACGCTGAGCACGCTATTATCAGGTTGCTCAAAAATGTATTACAGCACGCTAGATTCCATCGGTATTCCCAAGCGGGATATCATGGTGCACCGGGTTGAAAAAGCGCGTGATACTCAGGAAGAGACTAAGGAGCAGTTTCAATCGGCACTGCAAGAATTTACCTCAGTCACCCAGTTTAGCGGTGGCGATCTGGAGAAAGTCTATAACAAGCTAAACAAAGAGTATCTCGCAAGTGTTGACCAGGCTGAGGAAGTCAATAAACGTATCAAAGATATCGAAGACGTTTCTGATGCGCTGTTTGCCGAATGGGAACAAGAGCTGGAGCAATATACAAATGCCGATTTAAAAAGAAAAAGTCGACAACAGCTGAATACGACCAAGCAACAATATAAGCAACTGATCTCGACAATGAAACGTGCTGAGGCGAAAATCGAACCAGTTTTGGCAGTTTTTAAAGATCAGGTGCTGTATTTAAAGCACAATCTCAATGCACAGGCGATTGCGTCATTAAAAGGCGAGCTTAATATCATCGAATCCGATGTAGCGAACTTGATAAGTGCCATGGAGCAATCAATTGATGAGGCAAATGCCTTTATTAAAACCATGGAAACCAGGTAACTGTTTATTTTCCCATCATCTCCAAAGAGATGCAAAGCCGTAGGCCGGATTAGCTTTTTTAATGCGTAGTTTTAAAAAACGTTATCCGGCAAAATATCCATTGTATATGCCGGATAACCTTATCTACGCTTCGCTAGATAAGCTAATCCGGCCTACGAAATCAGGTTTTTTCTGGTTTCAGGTTTTATAGCATCTTTACTTCTTAGCGGCATACATCGCTATGCGCTGTAGCAGGGTGTTAGATTTGCATGGTAAGAAAAACAGCGCTAATACACTATTATTGTTCACAGCCCATTTAATAGCTAATGGCAATGTGATACTGAGCAAGAAAGTCATCATTGATAATAAAAATCTATGATCGTCTGCTACATATTCGCCAAAAATACTATAAGTCAGACCATCAATATAGTTGTGAAAAATTAAAATATAGAGACTCGAACTTCCCAGAATAATAAAGATCTGTTTTATGGTTTTATGCCTGCTGATTAAAAAGGACAGACACATCACAATATATATTCCACCTATCGCACCGAGGGTAGCAACTGCAGGATTGCTATAAACGCGTTGGTTTAAATCGATATGCGCTTCTGTGTAATATGCAATACATAGATAAATGATTAGCGCGAAAGTAAATAACCTTGTGTCAGGAGTAAAGTGTATGGTTTTTTCTTTAAGTAGGTTCCCGGCAATTAAATACACTGAGGTTACTAACATAATATCCATGCTAAAAGGCAAGCCTGGCAATACAAATGAGCGCCCGAGCACAGAGAGTTTTAGTTGCCAGAAAACACCGATGCTCAAGGTGCCGAGACTTAACGTTATGAATAAATATGTCCATTTGACAGCAGGAGTATAGCGATTAAATCCTGTATAACGAAATAGCAAGTAACTAAAGCAATATAGTGCAAACAAATGGCTTAGAAACCACATGGGTACCCATTGAATGGTATCGCCATTGCCATATAAAATTCCGTAAAATTGATCTGTTAGCTGATCTTGATTTAAAAGATAACTAATCAGTAATAACAAAAGCAGGACAGAAAAATAGGGTTTAAGCAGCGCTTCTGATTTTTTGCTGAAAAATAATTTAGGTTTAAGGGTTGCAGAGAAGAACACACCTGATAAGAAGAAAAAAAGCGGCATGCGCAGTAATGAGAAGGGGGCGTTAATTTGCGGTATAAACTGCCCCATCTGGCTATGAAACATTGCCACCAGAGCGATCGATATCCCTTTTGCAATGTCAATGTGTTGTATTCTATTCACGCTATGTTTTTTAAGCAATTGGTTTTATCGGGATTTTCTCAATATTATACCCTTGTCGGCCGGCACTATAATTGATGCCTTGGTTTATGATCTGTGGCGGAAAACGCAAGTTATTCCAGCCTGCGATGATGAGCCAAAATGGCTGGTGAGGAATAATCAGTCCTACGCGGGTATTTTTCATTTTCCAGTTAACACTTTTGTTGTTTTTTATCTGGGAGCGCGGCAGCTCGCCTGCTGGGTTATAAGCGGGCAAGCTGCCTGCGCTCCCAGCGTTTTGAAAGTGTAAACGACTTTGAGGGCAATATGAAAGACGTCCCTACGTGCTTATTTTTTGATGAATTGTTATGAATATCAAACAATCAGTATAAGGCTCCTTCAACTTCAAGATAAGTCAAATACAGGCGCGTATCTAACTCTAATGCGTGGTAAGTACCACGTAAAATTATCTGAACACTTTTATTCTTAGGTTTGTGGGATGATTTAAGGCGGACCTTCCCTTTTGACGGTGTCATATAATGCACCTGATATAAGAAAAGAAAAAGAGGAGTCCTGAAATGAATAATAGCGTAATAGGTCTAGACATCGCAAAAATATTCTTTCACATGTACAGTTTAACCGCTGAGAATAAAGTTTATAAAAAGCAACTGCAGCGTGCGAATGCTAGCCTTCTTTGCTACTTACCAAACAAGCTTGATCGGGATAGAAGCTTGTGGTGGTGCGCATTATTGGGCAAGAGAATTGACCGCATTAGGGCATGAAGTGATATGGCTCAATGCGCGCTACGTTAAAAGCTCGTGGTGGTAATAAAAGGGATTATAATGATGCAAGCTATCTTTGACCCCTCCCATAAACGGTGGTCGCAGCGTGTTTGTAAAAAGTGTAAACGACTTTTGAGGGATCATCCAATATGATTATGCTTTTGTTTCGGTTCCGTGCGTGTTGGCGCTCGGCGCGGCCGGGTGCGCCTTAAGACGTGCCCTACCAACAAGTCTTCATATTGCCGGGCTATGTGATAAACGCACCGCCTTAGTTAATCAAATACGCGGTTTGTTAAGTGAAAGTGGCGTTGCATCTGTCGAAGGCATTATTAGTTTTGATGAATTGTTATGGAAGATGCAGAATATCAAACAATCAGTCCAGTCGGCATACGAGCCCCCAGCTGATGAGAAAATTAAACAACAAGACCAGCGCCTAACAACTTCAAGAAAGGCAAAACGCTTTTTAACAGTCACATACAGTTGCGCGTATAGAAGGGAAAAACTACGCCAGCACTCGTGAATATGCGCCAGCTTATGCGGTACCGAAGCAGCATAGTAGCGGAGACAAGCAAGTTTATTTAGGGTAAGTACTCAGGTAAAATTATCTTCGAACACTTTTATTCTTAGCCCCCCCTCCCCCGTCGCTTCCCTAAAAATGCCCGCATACTGTGGTCTATGGCAGTCACTGGCAAGGCTGTAGGATGCGCCGGGTACACCCTTTTCCCACCGATGCGTGTGTGCTTTTCGTCCGGCGGAAACCCCATCAACCGGTACCGATTGCGGGGCGTTACATTAGTGTGCCCTCGGGGCCGGTGCTTTTAACCCCGTTCAGCGCATAGGCTCTTTAGAAGCGAAGGATGGTTGATGGGTTTGAAAGCGCGCGGATAGTCATCATGGTCCTGGGTAATAAAACCTCTGTAGGACCGGATATATGGCTGCACTTGACTCTGTTGATGGCATTAAAAAATTGAAAACTTGACTTGCAATAAACGAGGAGTCCATATATGGGTAGAGCGTCTTTTTGCGAAACCCATCATTCTACTGGTGTTGATGGGTTTCGCTACGCGCTCTTACGAGTCATTACGTGCCTATGAAGCAGGCGTTCCATTCACCCATCCTGCATAAATGTTAAATTAATTCTGCATAGGTACTTAGTCTGGTTCCATGTGGACACATAATTTATAAAATGCCTTGTTGTGTTGTTTTTCCTTTAAATGCGCCAGTTCCATGCACTACGATCATTTTTAGGCATTCAGCCGGTGCCTTTTTAAATACGGAGGCGATGCGGATTTCATTTTTTGCTTTTAATTTATTGCCCTGAACACGCGCGACAAAGCTATGCAGGCCAAGCGCCTGATGTAATACATCCAGTTTATCATCGTAAACCACTTTACTGAGTGGGTCGGATTTTCGTAGATATTGATTCTTTATAGCGACTGTATAAGCATAAAGCGCTTTATGCGTCTTGATATCATGATCGGCAGGGTATTTGTTTAATAGCAATTTTCCCAATTGCTGATTGTTGATCAGGCTTTGCACTTGCTCATTGATGCTCGCAGAATAGCCAGTCAGGTATTTTAAGCGCTGCATTTTAGTTTGCCGGGTTGGTGGGGGGATTCGGGTAACATTTTCTTATTTATCATGAGCTAACTGGCTCTCTCATGGGCGCGTTATCGGTGCGCGGAGGTCATCAGACTTTTCCTGTTTTGTACTAATCCCAGGGTGGCCCATCCTCGCTACAAGTATTAAGGTCCTTATTATTTCCGTAGGTTAGAACACCGAGCGTACTATTCTTTGGCGTATGTGGCTTGGTTTTGTTGTTTGCTGTAGCGGGTGCTTGCTCAGTCGCTGTGTGTACCTGCCATTTTGCGAAAGCAGGGTCCATATTTGCAGGTGCGTACCATCGTTTTTTGGCTGGATCCCATTTTGCACCAAGTGCTTTAGCGGCATCTTTTTGTGCAAAGGGGACATTGAGATAAGTTTTAGAGGCTTGCATTGTTAATCGCGTTGTTGCTATGACTGCGCATAGTATAAAACATTTCTAATCGGGTTGGGTGTTGTTTGTTGGTGACTTGAAAGCTCGCTTTTTTGGATAGTTGAATTATGTTCATTTTAGCAGGATTATTAGCGATTTTAGTTGCATACAATGGAAGTTATAAACATCTTATGAGAGGCAAGTGAATTCATCGGAAAATGAAAGCGAAAAATGACTTATTAGTCTATTGACAATTGTAAGTTATTGAAAAATATGTTTTTTATTGGGTTGTGTAAAATCTGTACAATTTAACGCAACTGTAATATTGACGCCACTTCAGTGATGTTTTGAAGAATTAATACACAGAGTTATCCACAGCTTTTGTGGGTAACTGTTCACCCCTGCTATTAAAACCATTGGATTGAAAAGAGTTATTCTAATAAAACCTCCCCTAGCCCCTCCTTGGCAAGGTGGGGGGACTGACCGGTAACTGATTAGGATGCTGCCTGGAGTTTTGTTATGTGATACGCTTGGGAACGAAAGTTTAATAATATCCGCAATCAGCTATGATGAGTCTTATTGAAAAATGCAAAGCCGTAGGCAGGAAGTGCTTTTTTACTGCGCAGCATTAAAAAATGTTATTCGACAGAGTATGCGTTGCGATATATGCCGGATAACGTTATTTACGCTACGCCAGATAAGCTAATCCGACCTACGAAAATATGTTTTTTCTGGTTTCGGGTTTTATTGGGTCTTCACTCCTTGACATTTTGATTTGAAACAAACATTAAGTACCTATGCAGAATTAATTTAACATTTATGCAGGATGGGTAGAATGGAACGCCTGCTTCATAGGCACGTAATGACTCGTAAGAGCGCGTAGCGAAACCCATCAACTCCTGTAGAATGATGGGTTTCGCAAAAAGACGCTCTACCCATCCTACACGAAACCTAAGAATAAAAGTGTTAAGATAATTTTACGTGAGTACTTAGTGACGTTCAGCAGGATACATTTTATGCAAGATTTGTACGAGACAAAGGCGCATTGCCCCTATTGTGGAGAAATGATTGATATTTTGATCGACTGTTCTATACCCCAGCAAAACTATATTGAGGATTGTCAGGTTTGTTGTCAGCCGATTATCGTTGATGTGTCTGTGGAGCCGGATGGTCAACCGGTTGTTTTACTCTGTAGCGAAAATGAATAGGCCTCTGCCTGTGATGTTGTACATGAAATGTTTCTAATAAAACCTCTACTATGCAAATCAGCGTATGTTAAAAATTGCCAATAATGTCTTTATTCCTGATAATGAAATTGAGTTTTCTGCCATTCGTGCCCAAGGATCTGGCGGGCAAAATGTGAATAAAGTAGCATCAGCGATTCATTTGCGCTTTGATATCAATGCTTCTTCCCTGCCTGAATTTTATAAGCAACGTCTTTTAGCTTTGCATGATAAGCGTATTAATAAAGAGGGTGTCATTGTTATTAAAGCGCAGCAATATCGAACTCAGGATAAAAACCGCGAAGATGCGCTTGAGAGATTGAGAGAGTTGATTGAAAGGGTCACTATTGTGCAAAAAATAAGGCGCGCAACAAAACCGAGCAAGGGATCACAACGACGGCGGCTGGAAAGCAAGGCGCAAAGAAGCAAAATCAAGGCATTACGAGCTAATACGTCTGAGTAGAACTGATGTTGGGTTAGATTTTTATTGCTTTGCAATAAAAATCTAACCCAACCTACTACTAAATAAAAACCCGAAACCAGGAAAATCGTCTTTCTGTAGGGGGATTAACTTATCTGCTAGCGTACCGGCCTAAGCTGTGCAATCTTCAATAAAACGCATCACGCCTGATTTCGGACATTATTAACTTTTCGTTCCTAAACGGCCTACGGCTCTGTAGGTAGATAATCTTTTTATATTACAGCAATGTGTCTGTACTTTGATGCATATAACTGCACTTTGCCAGGTATTATTTGTTAAAATTGCTGTTTAATTTTGGGGCATGTGTTTTGCGCAATATTTATTTTGTAGTCTGGACTCAGGCTGATCGTCTTATGAACGCTCAGTGCAAGGGCTTAAGCCTTGAGTTTAATACTTATTTTACTTTATGAAATACGCCTTAATCTGTTAATCACCATGCCTTTTTCAAGTGCTCAACTTTATTTACTCCCTTATCTATCTGATACTGCACGATTGTTTTCAGGTATTGCCAGCGAACCCTGGGCGGTCTATTTAGATAGCGGCTTAGCTAAAATGCGTCAGGGTCGATATGATATTTTTGCGAGTCAGCCTGTTTGTACCTTAGTGACCAGGGGCAAGCAAACGACAGTGTCTAAGGCTAATGGTGGTTTTGTTTCCGAGCAAGATCCGTTTGCACTGCTTAAACAACAGTTGCCTGTGCAACCTGCTTTTGCTGAAGTGCCTTTTAATGGCGGGGCGATAGGCTATTTTGCCTATGATTTAGGCAGAACTTTAGAGTCGTTACCGGAGATTGCTGTCGATGCTGAACATATCCCGGATATGGCTGTTGGTATCTATCAGTGGGCTGTGGTGGTGGATCATGAGCAGCAAAAAAGTTATCTGGTAGGGTGTGCTAATAATGCAGCGCATTGGCAGGCTTTAATTAAGCAATTTAGTCAATACCCGGAAGCGCAGCAATACGCTAATTTTCATGTCACCAGTCAGATTGAGTCAAATATGACGGCAGCGAGTTATGGGCTGGCCTTTGATAAAATCAAAAACTATTTAAAAGAAGGCGATTGTTATCAGGTTAATCTGGCACAGCGATTTGTAGCTCAGTGCGAGGGTAATGCGTGGCTTGCTTATTGTCAGTTACGCCAAATTAATTCAGCGCCTTTTAGCGCTTTTCTTAATATACCTGAGGTACAGGTACTGAGTTCATCACCTGAGCGTTTTCTGAAGGTGTCTGACGGTAGGGTAGAAACCAAGCCTATTAAAGGAACGCGGCCGAGAAAAGAGAATCTGCACGCGAATCAGCAACAAATTAATGAATTGCAACTCAGTAAAAAAGATCGTGCTGAAAATGTCATGATTGTTGATTTATTGCGCAATGATATTAGTAAAAATTGTATTTCCGGTTCTGTCAAAGTCCCTAAGCTATTTGAAGTGGAAAGTTATGCCACCGTGCATCATTTGGTCAGCACGGTAACAGGACAACTGGCACAAGAGAGTCATGCACTGGATTTATTGCGTAGTTGTTTTCCCGGAGGGTCGATTACCGGAGCGCCAAAAATTCGGTGGCGCTATGGAAATCATAGAAGAAGCTGGAGTCGCATCGACGTGGTGTGTATTGTGGTTCTATCGCCTATATCGGTTTCGATGGCAATATGGACAGTAATATTGCTATTCGCACATTGGTACATTCGGCTGGCAGTATTCGTTTCTGGGCCGGTGGCGGGATAGTCAATGATTCCGTAAAAGAGGCCGAATATCAGGAATGTTTTGATAAAGCGGCTGCGATGATCAGCCTTTTGCAACACATGCAAAGCGGATGATAGTGGTAAAATTAGGCGGTAGTTTATTATCCCGTCCGGCATTAAAAGATTATCTGGCACTGGCTTTGTGCAAAGGACAAGGTCAGGTGGTCATTGTTCCGGGTGGCGGCGTGTTTGCCGAGCAAGTACGTTTAACCCAAAAACAATGCTTATATGACGATAAGACAGCGCATGATATGGCCATTCTTGCAATGCAACAAATGGCTTTGTTATTTCGCGGTCTGTGTCCCGAGCTTGAAATAGTGTACAAGCTGTCAGCCATCGTGCCTGCATTACAGCATAAAAAAGTCGTCGTCTGGGCGCCTTTAGTCGAGGAACTGAATGCCGCAGGGATTGTTGCAAGTTGGGACATAACTTCGGATAGTCTGGCGGCCTGGCTGGCGATACAGCTATACGCACAACGCTTGGTGCTGGTTAAGTCGATAGACATTGCTGAGGGCGCTACATTAGAGGAACTATCTCATTCAGGTGTTATTGACAAAGGGTTTATGCGTCTGCTTGAAAATAAAGCCTTAATGATTGATTGCATTTCATATAAAAAGTTATCGCTTTTGGCTACTTACCTGGAAAATTATGCCTAAATATCATCAGTCGCATTCTTTGTTATCCATTAGAGGCCTGACAGGACGGTCTATCAAGTTACTGTCGCGCTTCGTCGCGTATAATTTTAAGCATGTATATTATCGTACCAAAGAATCGTTTGGTCAGCATAAGCGAGATCTTGTCGTTGTCAGGGTCGAAGAGGCAAGTGATAGTTTACAGGAAACCAAAGTCCATTTTTTAGATGCTTTAGAACGATTTAAGGCGGTAGTAAAAGTTGAATCCGGTACCTTAGAGGATAAATATAAACTCTTAAAGCAACAATTTGATTTTTGTGCAATGCGTGCAGATCTGGTGTCCTCGAGGATCAACGCTATTGAAGAGGTCAGTGATGCCTTGTTTCATGAATGGGAAGAGGAATTAAAACAATATACTAACCGTTCATTACGCGCTCAAAGCAGGCAGCAGTTGAAACTATCCAGGCAGCATTATATGCGTTTGATTAAGGCAATGCATAAGGCTGAGCAAAAAATTCAACCGGTTTTAGGGGCATTTAGGGATCAGGTGTTATTTTTAAAACATAATCTTAACGCCAATGCTATTGCTGCCTTGCAACAGGAATTTTTAGATATTGCACTGGATATTACGCAACTAATACAGGCAATGGAACACTCTATTGCAGAAGCGAATCATTATGTTCATGTGTTGGTGGAGCAGAAAAACCTGCCAAGATTGCCTGCAGCTAAATAGGGATATAAGCACAGATGAAGCGCATAGTATTAGGCATAGAATATGATGGCAGTGCCTTTTTTGGCTGGCAATGGCAGGAGGATGGTTTGCGCACTGTGCAGGACGTTGTCCAAAAAGCAGCCTCTAAAGTCGCCAATCATGCCGTCACAGTGATTTGTACGGGTAGAACAGATACTGGTGTACATGCATTAGAACAAGTAGTGCATTTTGATACCCAGGCAGAGCGGAGTAAGCGCAACTGGTTACTGGGGATTAATGCCAATTTGTCTGATGATGTTCGGGTGATTTGGGTACAGAATGCCATTGATGATTTTCATGCCCGCTACAGTGCTGTTGCTCGATTTTATCGCTATATTATTCTTAATCGTCCGACTAAATCCGCGTTACAGCGCGATCGGGTTACCTGGTTCCATCCCTATTTGGATGCAGAGCGTATGCATCAGGCTGCGCAAAGTTTAGTGGGCAGTCATGATTTCACTTCGTTCAGGGCCTTGAAGTGTCAATCTGTCAGCCCGATGCGCTTAATGTATTTTATTGAGGTGTATCGCCAGGAAGAGCAAGTGATTATGGATATTTCCGCGAATGCTTTTCTGCATCATATGGTGCGCAATATTGCCGGTGTCTTAATGGCAATAGGGTCGGGTGAGCAACCCGTTGCATGGACACAAGTACTATTAGAGAAAAAAAACAGACAAAAAGGTGGCGTAACCGCGCCGCCGCATGGTTTGTATTTAGGCGGGGTGTATTATCCTGAGCAATATGGCTTACCCAAACACCCCATTTTTGAAAAATTACCTGCCGATGCGCAGCGATTTAAACATGGAATCTAAATAAATGAAGAAGCTAAGTTTTTTATTAGTCAGTGCGCTGCTGTCTGGCTGTGCAAGTTTTGGCGAGGGTGTTGCTACCGCCGTATTAAAGAAACAAGAGCAAGAGGATTTGCGCCAATGTAAAATTCAAGGTAAAAGTTTTGGCGGGATGCAGAAAAGTTTTGATGACTCTATTCATTCCTTAAAAGTACTAATGGTGCATGGTGTAGGCACGCATTCTCCGGGTTACAGCACTGAGTTTCAGGAAAAATTAGCCGTTGAACTAAATCTGCCTGTAAGAAGTAGTCGCTATAAAGAAATCCACTTATTTAATAAAGAATTACCTGATCAAGACTTAGGCGTGTTAAGAGTGAGCCGTTTACTTAATGAAGCAGAAGACAGCGAAATTTTGTTTTATGAATTGACCTGGTCCGCCATTACTGACCCTGAAAAGAAAAAATTAAACTATGATACCTCGGGGTCCTATTCTTACGATCGCGCTGATGTCAATCAAATGTTAAAGCAGTTTTCTAATGACACCGGCCCAGATCCGATGATTTATTTAGGGCGAAGCCATGAAACCATACTCGCTTCGTTTAGAACTGCATTTTGCTGGATGGTAGGGCGTGACTGGGAAGCTTTGCCTGAAACGGGCAATGAGACTATCTGCACCATTGATGAGCAAGCTGTGATTGATCTTGATAAAGATGAATATAATATTGTATCGCATAGTTTAGGTAGTCGCATAGTGATGGACGGTATGCAGGATATAGCTAAGCGGGTAGGGAAATTAGCTGATGGGGGTCCTTCCCAGGATGAATCTAAATTTATTAAAGGGTTTCAACAGAAAAATATTCCCTTTTATCTGATGTCGAATCAGTTACCCTTGTTAGAAATGGGCGTACAACCACCTGAGGTTGTGGGTCAGCAAGATGAATACTGTGTGCCAGGCGCTGCAAAATATGACCAAAGACTGGTTAAAAAAACCGCGATTATTGCTTTTAGTGATCCTAATGACTTATTAAGTTATGCTATCCCACAACAATTTGCCCAGAATAATCTCGATTCACGATTATGTGCTGACATTACTAATATCACTATCAATGTAGCGCATGTTGTTGATTTGTTTGGCATGGGGAAATTTGCTAATCCTTTGACTGCGCATACAGGTTATGACACTGATGATCGGGTTGTCGCTTTAATTGCGAAAGGGATAGGTAATAAAAATACGGCGGATATTGTGCAAGAGCGTTGCAAATGGACAAAGTTTGTTGATTAACACCAAGCTGTGAAATTTTTTATTTACTATATGAGGCAAGGATGAAAGTTTTAGTACTTAATTCGGGAAGTTCGTCGATAAAATACGCTTTGTTTGATATGCAAACCCAGCAAGCATTAGTGCAAGGCTTGCTGGAGCGTATTGGTGATGAACAGGGTATGCATCGTTACCAGACAGAATCAGGTGCATCGCCTTTAAAAAATAGCAGCCATATTGCGCTTGCTAATCATCAGCAAGGATTACAAACGATTTTTCTGACTTTATCAGAGCTTGATTTACTGAATAATATGACAGAACTGCTTTGCATCGCACATCGCGTAGTTCATGGCGGTGAAAAATTCTGTCAGCCAACCTTGATAGATAGCGCTGTTTTAGCGGAAATTAAAAATATGATTCCGCTGGCTCCCTTGCATAATCCAGCGAATATCACGGGTATTGAAGAATCCATGAACTATGCCTCTGGTATTCCTCAGGTTGCGGTATTTGATACGGCTTTTCATCAAACCATGCCTGCTTATGCCTATCAATATGCTGTCCCGCATCAATGGTATGTAGAAAAAGGCGTCAGGCGTTATGGGTTTCATGGCACATCGCATTTTTATGTGGCAAAACAGGCGGCGAATTATCTGGCTCAGCCATTAGAAAATTTAAATATGATCACCTTGCATTTAGGTAACGGTGCAAGCATGGCGGCAATTGCAGCAGGAAAAAGTGTTGATACCACTATGGGCATGACGCCACTGGAAGGTATTATCATGGGAACCCGTTGCGGTGATCTTGATCCGGCGATCATATTTTATTTAAACCGCCTGGGATTATCGAATGAAGCCATTGACACGGCCTTAAACAAGCAAAGTGGTTTAAAAGGTTTGTGTGGTGAGAATGATATGCGTACGGTACACCAGATGGCTGAAGCAGGAGATGAATTGGCTCAATTGGCTTTAGCGATGTACAGTTACCGGATTAAAAAATATATCGGTGCGTATTTTGCAGTGTTAGGTCATGTTGACGCTTTGGTTTTTACTGGTGGCATAGGTGAGCATGATGCCTGGGTGAGAGAGCAGTGTTGTACTCAGTTGAGTGTCCTTGGTATTGCTATCGATCCGCAGAGAAATACTCAGGCGCAGGGTGGGTTAAGCGAAATTAATCAGGCGGATTGCGCATTGAAGATACTGGTTATTGCAACCAATGAAGAACTGGAAATTGCGCAGCAGGCGTTGCGAACAGTAAGTGCTTAGGAATCAAGGCTTAATAAAACCCGAAACTAGGAAAGGTGTAATCTGTAGGTCGGATTAGCTTATCTAGCGGTGCGTAGATAACGTTATCCGGCAGGTGAGGCACCAATTGTCGGATAACGTTTTTTAAAGCTACGCTATAAAAAAGGACTTCCTGCCAACGGCTTTGTGGTTTGAATAAAACGCATCACGCTTGATTTCGGATAGTATTAACCTAGAAGTTACGCATTGACAAAAAATATCAAGCATCTTTCATTTTCCAGTTAACATATTTGTTGTTTTTTATCTGGGAGCGCGGGCGGCTCGCCCGCAGAGGGTTAATACAGGCGGGCAAGCTGCCCGCGCTCCCAGCGATTTGAAAATAAAAAAGTGTAAACTATTTTGCAGGCAAATATGAAAGACATTAAATATCACTCTATAATTAATGCCTTACAAAGCAATGCCTACCCTTTTTACTCAGAAACTTAGCTTTAAAATCAAAGTATTACATTATCAGTGCGTAAGTCCTATAACTTTCGTTCCATAACAGGCGGGCTAAAGTCACGCTCACACACGGATAAAATCAATTAATTACAAAAAAACTTGCATTATAAGACGACCGGTCGCATAATTTAGCCATGCAAATCATTAATAACAAATATATCAAAAGAGAAAGATTACTTGATCAGGGCGTGCATATGCTGATGACACAAGGCTATCACGGCACAGGTATCAAGGAAATTCTGGATATTGTGCAGATTCCAAAGGGGTCTTTTTATAATTATTTCGCCAGTAAAGAGGCCTTTGCTGCTGAAGCCATCACGCATTATATTGAGCCTTTTATTCAACGTTTAAGTAGACATTTACAAAATCCACAATTAGATGGGCTCAGTGCCTTAAAGCGTTATTATGCAGAATTAATTAGTGAAGTAGAGCAGGGTGGCTATAAAGGCGGTTGTTTACTGGGTAACTTGATGGGTGAAATAGGTGACACCAGTGAATTATGTAATCATGCCTTAAAAGTGGCTATCGAACGCTATAAAAAATTACAGCAATCCGCGTTGGAACGTGCACAACAGGAAGGCACTGTACGCCAGGATCGATCTGCAGAAAACATGGCAGATCTCTTGGTAAATAACTGGCAGGGGGCGTTATTGCGTATGAAAATTGAACAATCAGTGCTGCCTTTAGAAGCATTTTGTCAGACTTTGCTGGATGATTATTTTAAACCCTGATCAAAATATTAAACGTATATTGATGTGATATGTCTGTAAGGGTGCGCATTTAAGGCGGGGGCACCCTAACTAATCGTGTTTCAACGCAGAGCGTTGGAGCGTGTTAGCCGTGGTTTTAGTTCCATGGTAAATGGGTAAACCTTATTGCGTATATTGCTTTTTTTAACGACCGAATAAAGACGACCGGTCAGATAGGAGATTTAAATGCCTAAATATATTATTGAACGAAACATTCCCGGCGCTGGCGCTTTAAGTGCTAGTGAGTTACAGCAAATTTCTCAGAAATCCTGTTGCATTTTGCAGGATATGGGACCGCAAATACAATGGCTGGAAAGCTTTGTTACCGCTGACAAAGTTTATTGCATCTATATTGCACCTGATGAGCAAAGCATAAAAGACCACGCTGAACGCGGTGAGTTCCCGGCTAATTCGATTGCTGAAATTACAACGATTATAGACCCTACTACAGGAGAATAGATGGCAAAAAATCTTGAATAATAAATAATAAAATATAAAACTAAATGAGGAAGAAAAATGAATAAAATGAAATCAACCCATAAATGGCAGACAGTGTTAAAAGTGTGTGCTTTTAGTATGACGGCCTTACTGGTATCTGCCCCTGCATCGGCTGATGAAACTTGTCAGTCCCCGTATATGGCTAAAATCGTCGGTCAGGAAGACTTTGTTTATGTCTGGACTCTGGGCATGCAAGGTGTCGGCGATGAGCAAGATAAACTGGTGACAGTCGCTGTGAATCCTAATGCGAAAAATTACGGTAAAGTCGTTAACACGCTTTCCGTCGGTGGCCGCAATGAAGCACATCATTCTGGTTTTACCGATGATCGTAAATATCTATGGGCAGGGGGCTTAGATACCAACAAAATTTTTATTTTTGATGTACATACCGATCCGGCAAAACCAAAATTAACGCAAGTAATTGATGATTTTGTAAGTAAAAGTGGTGGCGTTGTCGGCCCACATACAACCTATGCCTTACCAGGACGCATGATGATTACCGGTCTGTCCAATAATAAAGATCATGGTGGACGCACGGCTTTAGTGGAATATAGCAATAGTGGTAAATATATTACGACACATTGGACACCTACCGATACTGATTTGCGTGGCGCGGTTAAAACCGGAAACTACGCGGATGGTTATGGCTATGATGTGCGTGTCTTACCCAGGCGCAATGCCATGTTTAGTTCTTCCTTTACCGGCTGGTCGAATTATATGATGGATTTCGGCAAAATGCTCAGTGATCCTGAGGCAATGAAACATTTTGGAAATACCGTCGTGCAGTGGGACTTGCATGCTCGTCAACCCAAGAAAATATTTGATGTGCCCGGTGCGCCTTTAGAAATTCGTTGTGCCTGGGACCCAAATCATAATTATTGCTTTACCACGACTGCCTTGACTTCAAAAATCTGGCTGATCTATGAGGATAAACAAGGCCAATGGCAAGCAAAAGAAGTCGCAGATATTGGCGATCCGAGCAAAATTCCTTTGCCTGTGGACATTTCCATTCAAAGCGATGACAACATGCTATGGGTAAACACTTTTATGGATGGCAAAACCCGTGGTTTTGATATTTCCGATCCTTTTCATCCCAAGCAGGTTTTTGAACAAAAAGTGGGCGCTCAAGTCAATATGGTGTCATCTAGCTGGGATGGGAAACGTTTATATTACACTTCCTCATTATTGGCAAACTGGGATAAAAAAGGTGCAGATAATGAACAATACCTGAAATTATTCAGCTGGGATGGCAAAAAGCTGACAGAGCAATTCTCCATCGATTTTATTAAAGAAAAATTAGGCCGTGCGCATCAGATGCGTTTCGGTGCCTATGCTTTATATTCAGCAAAGCCTATTGAAAAGTCGTTGAACCTGTTAGCTAAAATGAATCCATAAGCTTACCGGGTTTTATTCATTTAAACAGCAAAGTCTTTAGTCGTAACAAATAAGCAGTATGACGGCTAAAGGCTATGCGGCATTGAATTGATACGCAACCGTTTATAAATGATGCCATTTATGAATTTAGTCTGCCGTTAATGACGCAATGTTCAACAAAATAGGTAATATAATGAAACCATTGATTTTTTTGCAAATGATAGGGTTATTATTCAGCCATCATCTAGCGGCTGATCCGGTGCAGGAAAAGCTCGCGCCTGCATATAGCCCACTGACTTTTGCAATACCTGAAGCGGGTAGTTACAGCCTGCCTATTATTGGTGTCGCCGCAGATGGTCAGGTGATAACAACAACACATCAAACGCGTCATTTATATGAATTCATGGGCGATAAGATTACCTTGCTGAGTTTTATTTATGCTACCTGTAGTGATGTGAATGGTTGCCCATTAGCCACTATGGTATTTCATAAGATTAATCGACGCTTACAAAATGAACCTGCTTTAGCCGGAAAATTACGTTTACTGACATTAAGCTTTAACCCTGAACATGATACGCCTGATGCGATGAATAAGTATGCGCAAGGCTTTATTAATGACCAAGTAGACTGGCAATTTTTAACAACGCAATCAGAACGCGAGTTACAACCCATACTAGATCAGTATCAGCAAAGCGTACAGAAAGTCTATGATGCAGAAGGCCAATTTACAGGGACTTTTTCGCATATTCTGCGTGTCTATCTGATAGACACTGATAAAAAAATTCGTAATATTTACAGCGTTGCTTTTTTACATGCAGATACTCTGATTAATGATGTTAAGACATTGTTAAAAGAAGCGGATCAAAAAGAAGCTAAGCTAGATTCTGGAAGTATTTCAGTATTTCAGGCAGGGGATAATAAACAATACTATGATCAAAAAAACTACCAGACTCAAACCATCGCTTTGACCCAGCGGCAAGGTCAGAAGACGGATTTACTTGCTAATATTAATCAAGCACCTTTAGGCTTACCTGCTGTTCCTGTCCCAGAAAATAACCCGGTGACAGAGTCTAAAATAGCACTCGGCAGAAAATTATTTTACGATCGTCGTTTGTCACTGAATAACACTTTTTCCTGCGCTATGTGTCATATTCCCGAGCAAGGCTTTAGTAGCTATGAGATGGCAACTGCAGTTGGTATAGAAGGACGTAGTGTAAGACGTAATAGTCCAACGCTTTATAATGTTGCTTATGCTGAATTGCTATTTCATGATGGACGAGAAAATACACTAGAGCAGCAAGTCTGGGGGCCCTTACTGGCGCATAATGAAATGGGCAATCCATCCATTGGCTATGTGGTCAATAAAATTAAAGCATTAGACGATTATCAAGGCTTGTTTGAGGAAAGTTTTAACCAACAGCCGGATATGCTGACCATTGCTCAGGCGATTGCCAGTTATGAGCGTAGTCTGAATTCTGCTGATTCACCTTTTGATCGTTGGTTTTTTGGCAAGCAAGTAAATAGTGTCAATGCATCAGTTAAACGTGGTTTGCAATTATTTATCGGCAAAGCAGGCTGTAACGCGTGTCATACTATCGATAAGACATTTGCTTTATTTACTGATAATCAACTGCACAATACCGGTATAGGTTTTCGTGA
>CALOCH010000038.1:0-55315 GCA_942491615.1 uncultured Gammaproteobacteria bacterium | reverse complement strand
TTTTACTATTTCCCGGGCGCCCCCCCCAATAATGCATCAGCTAAATAAGGCCTTAAATGATCTCCTATTTTTTATCATTTAAATCTGCTGGGTAACGCTTAAGAGTTTACCCATCTTCGCAGCTTTATTTTAACAACTAATTTAAATTCAAATTATTATAAAAATTGACCTTCTCCGTTGGCACTACAGATAAATCCTCCTGCTATTTCAATGAGAAAAATATTAAGTATTATACCCTTCAGATATTTTTGCCACTTTTTTAAACACGCATTGAGGATCATGGTCGTCCTATCACGCATTGGGCTCATAAAGAGTTGGCGTAAGAGGCGATTAAACGAGGTATTGTCGAGACTATTTCAGCCAATCATTCGCTGAAAATCTTGAAACGGAGCCTAAGCGAAGTGAAGATTTTTAGCCTGCGATAGCCGTAGGGCCGATTGTTTTGTCGGAGTCTGAGCGAGAGCGAAGGTAGACAAAATAAAAAGGTATTCTGACACGGCGTCGAGTCATTTGGAGTTATGTTCTACCCCTGTTAGGTCGGAACGGGTGACCCAGGACGGAAGCGGAGCCGCAGGAGGAATACGGTCGCGTTAAGTTTTTGCCGCTGCTTGGGCTGGGATGCCCAAAACAAGCTTTCGCAAAAATAGCGACTCCCCGCTCGGTCGACTTCTAAAAAAACGACTTAAAACTTCACTTGAGCCAATAATGGCTTAATGCAAAAGTGCAAAAGTAGATGAGCGAAAGGAAGAAAGAATTGCAGATTTTTGCAATGACACTCAAGCGCTTGGAGTGAAAGGCAAAATGGCATATTACAATTAATGAAAACACGGGGAGAGTATCTGATAACGAGCAATAGGCGCATTGTTACAACGAAGTATGCTTCATGGATTACTTTTTAATAAACGATGGCAAAGCCATTCAATATGGACATTATTAAAAGGAAAGGCGACGTTGACCGCATAGATATATTGTTAATTATTTAAGGGGTATGGTACCAGATATACGTTACTGAAAAAAATTGATCTTATAGTATAGAGCTATTCTTAGGCATTATTATACGAGGAACTTATCATCATATTCTAACTCCAGTTTAAAAGCTGTTTTACATAAAAAAGCCCAGGAATAATTCCCGGGCTCCTTTTTTTAAAAATTTCTTACAAAGAAATAGAACTAGAAACTTTTTGCTTGCTACCATCAGGGTCATCCATACACCCAGTTCCACCGATTAACATTAGAGAGATAGCTAATAGAGATAATACTTTTTTCATGTCATCCTCCTCAGGATTTGGTTTTTATTTTTTTGTTGTACTAATCATAAGCACAGGACATTTTATATCATGGCATTTGTTTTGACGCAATACTATTTTATTTTTCTTCTCTTCAATACCTGAAAATCAAACAACAAAAAACAGCAATCCTTGCTTAATAACAAAAACTTCCGTACTCCACTCAGGTTTTTAAAAGATGTGTAAAATTAAAATTTACACATCTGCGCTGCAGTTATCAAAAACTGGCAGAATTAAATTACGCCTCCTGGCTGAATATATTAACAAATACCTTGTGGACGAATGACTGGCTTTGTCTCTGTTTTTTAGCTATAGAACGACAGGCCCTGATACATCCTTACAAAATAGTTATATAAATCAATTTCTAACATTGCATCAGAAATTAAAATGGCACACTAGAACATTGAGCCGTTTCTGATCGTGAATTGCTGTAATTTAGTGTTACCAACTTTTTTATTACGAAACTATACGAAACAATACGTTAATCGATGATGACTTGAATTTTTACGAAACAAAAAATGATGTAACCTGTTGATTATTTGTTAGTATTCGTGGTGATACTTTCAGACCTAATCCCCCTCGTTATTATTATGTGCAGCACGTCCCTGTGCTACGGACCAAAGTTTGCAAAGGTTTAATCTTGATCCGTCACCTTCACGCAAAGATGAGTGGGCGTATTGTTAGCATCTAGAATCGGTTTCAAGGTAAAAGACACAATCGATTCGACTCAAGTCAGCTACAGGAACTTTCTTCACAATTTTATTTACTTTTGCTTTCCACTGATAGTCAGCGTCGAATGCCTTGTTTTTTCCAGAATTGGTCAGGTCAACTTCAAAATCAGCACCGGGACAAGGCTCTTCCCGGGGCTTTCAAATCGAGCACATGCGTGAAAGCCACTCTCTGGGTTCATAAGAGCTGTCGTCGATCGGTAGATGGGTAACTAAAACTAAGAGGTTATTACCTCCGTCGGTTAAAGCCGCATAACCGAATGCACCGGATTTACCATCGACCGGGATGGGCGCCTGGGTCTTGATTTCTAGTTTGAGCACTTTATTGCTACCGTTACTTTCTACCTCGACCTCTGTTTCTTTAAGCACTAAATAGCCCGGGGTAGGTGCCGCATGAAGCGTTGTTGTGGTGACAAGAAGCCCGAGCGTCAAGAACCAAGGATAAATTTCGATTGTTTTCATAATCACGACCTCATCGTTTACTTATATTATAATATCGATTCGATATCATAATAGCAGGTTCATCTTTCTCTTGCAATTCTTTTTTGAGCCTTAGAATTGACAAATCAGGAGACGGAGAAATTGAATAGCAACCTAACTAGCTGCCATCCATAAACAACGTTTTATTACCCATGCAAATAAGCAAGGACAACAAGCCCGATGTTTGTCAACATAGCTTGCACCTAAAAATTTAAGCTGCATTTTCTGAGCGATCAGGATTTAGCGCAACGGAGTCTACTTTATCCCAATTTCTTGTCGAAACTGACCAGCGTATAGTGGGTTTTCTGCTTGCGTTACTAATACAGTGCCTCACGTTTTCCAGAATAGGCTGATCTTCACTCTTATGACGCTGTATGGGCGTAACAAATTTAATCTGACTGTGGCGATGTAATGGTTATACTAGTATACAAATGCTTTAGTCCAGGTTCTGACGGATTCTAAATTTTCAAAGCCTCCTTTTGGCCAAGAGTGGGCAATATTTAACGGCTCTAAATAACGCTTCAGAGTACGAATTATTAAACCACTAAGAATTAGTGCGTAAAAGTCGCATTGGAGCGGAGCGAAGAGCGAGCCTTTTGCTGATTGCTGCACTTATCATTTTTGCACTTTGGCTTGTAGGTCTCAGCATAAAAGGCTCTTGCACCGAACGACAGATTAGAGGAAATAGCAGCTCAAAATATTCACCGTATTCGATTATCTTTCTTGGAAAAATTACGTGCTGCTATGTATTATTTGAAATACCGGATGATTATTTAGAATTAGCACTGGCGTTATTAGTCGGCTATTTTGAATCTCCTGAAAAAGGATAATTTGTGGGGGTAGTAACTGTATTGAAAAATCTAATATTATCGTATAGTATCATATGCTATGAAAATGATAAAAATAGGGAAAGCAGCAGATCTTTTGGGCGTGTCTATTCAAACACTGCATAAGTGGGAAGAAACAGGTGAGTTACTGCCAGATAGAAAGTCTAAGGCAGGCACTCGCTATTATGATGCTGATCGATTATTGAACTTAAGCGATTATGACGCACCTACGATTGGCTATGCGCGTGTTTCAAGTCATGATCAAAAAGAGGATTTGGTTCGCCAAGCCGAGCTGCTTGAGGCTTTTTGCGCAGCAAAAGGCTGGCGCTACGAAATTATTTCCGACTTAGGTTCGGGAATGAATTATCATAAAAAAGGCTTAAAACAGCTATTAGAAATGATCCTAAAAAAGCAAATCAGGCGAGTTATTTTAACGCATAAAGATAGACTGTTACGCTTTGGCGCAGAATTAGTGTTTGGTTTGTGGGAAATACAAGGGATAGAGATTGTTATCATTAATAAAGGCGAACAACCTTCCTTTGAGGAAGAATTAGCGGAGGATGTTCTTGAGATTATTACTGTGTTTAGCGCAAGGCTTTACGGTAGCCGTAGTCACAAAAGCAAAAAAATGATTGAATCACTCAAAGAGGCGAATATTCAAAAATGAAAGGTACACGGATACTTCATAGTGTTAACTTAAACCCAGGCAAATACGCAGCGTTAAAAGAACAAGCGGATTTGTTAGGGCAAGTGCGCACGCAGGTTTGGCAGCGTTTCGGCTCGTTACAGGGTGTAGGAGTAAATCATCGTGAGATTCGCACCGATTGGGTGAAAAACAGAGATTTATCTCCCTTGCCAGCGAAAGCGTGGAAAGAAACCTTACGCGATGCGTTAGATGATATTCGCCTGTATGAAGCGTCAGCCAAAGAAAAAGTCCGTAAGCAAATTGCCCGTCGCTTTAAAGATGCGGCGGAATGGAAACAGTATTTTGACTTACTGCGCAGCAATGCATGGGTCAATGATCCGTTATTATCACGCTGGATGAGAAAAGCCAAAAAGCACGGGCGTAATCACACAACCAATCAAATTATCTTAGAAAATGGCGTTTACAGTCAGTTTCAAGGCAAGGACGGAAATACCTGGTTGAAAGTTCCGTCTTTAATCAAAGGTAAACGCATTGCGGTCCCCCTTAGTAGCAAGGTTAAGCTGTAAGGTATGCTACGTTTGATTTTAATCGACAGACAGGTGGAAGTGCATTATTTAGCCAATGGCAAACAACACACCCCTTGCGGAACCAAAGTAATAGGTGTAGATAAAGGCTATAGCGAAGTGTTTGCTGATTCAGAAGGCCGTTTTCATGGCGAGGGATTTAATCGCTTATTAACGCCGATTTCGCAGGCACGCATGGAAAACAATCGTGCGAGAAATAAATTATTCCAAATCGCTGAAAAAGCTTCCGCCAAGAAAAAAGCACGGATATATAAAAACAATCTAGGAGCAAAAAAGCGTGTTCAGCAAAATCGGAAAATCAAACAACAAATCCGAACACACTGTTTTAAAGCGGCTCATTCCGTTGTGGATGATGCGGCACAAGTGATCGCCGAAGACCTTAGTTCGCCTATTCCTAAGAAAAATCAATGGAAACAATTTAATCGGCTTATGAATAGCTGGATGAAAGGCGCAATCACTGAAGCGTTAGAAAAAGTAACAAAACTCAGAGGTTCTGAGTTGCATTACATCAACGCGGCGTATACTTCACAAATGGACTCCAATACTCACCATCTGCAAGGAAAACGAGTGGGCGACAAATTTTACCATGTGAATGGGGAGGTATCGCAGGCTGACGTCAATGCTGCGTGTAATATCAAGCACAGGCACGCTGACAAGGCGATAACACGGTATATGCCGTATCGCCAGGTTAAGCGGATCTTGCTGGATAGACTTCACGTCTCGAAGGAGTTATCGGCTGTTATGTCTACGGATATAGCAGTGGAGACCGTCCCTTCAGGACTCTAGTTGCAACGTGGAATCGTTATCAACAGAGAGCGTAAACAACCTTGAATTAGGTACTATTTTCGATAGTATGCGATTTTGAGGAACGGATAGCTTAGCGACAGAGCTAATTTATTGCCTCCATTTGCAAAGTGAAATGCTCTTTTTTCCAATCGGCTATACCAATATTTTTCCACTTTCCACTTAAATTATCATTGCGCAAGTCAGGAACCCATTGCGTTGGGGACACAATTTTTTTATGCTTGATTATAAAGTGCGCCTGGTTTAAATCCAGTCCGACTTTCACCCCCCAAAACGCAGTTACTTTCATAATAAATTTATTTAGTCTATCTGGATTGATATGTGGTGTAACAGCAATATTGGCCCACATCGAATGCACTCTCCCCCAATTAGGAGCCAACATACGCCCCTCTTCATTTACAAATGGAAGCCACTGCTCCTTACCTTCAGCATCAATATAAGTGATTGCAATCAGATCTTCATAGCCTTCAAAATGGTCATGCAAATACAAGGCATGTGGTGTTATACCTAAAAAAGTCGTTGACAACATAAGCACCGCATTACTAATTAAGCGCGCCTGATTTGCAAGTGGACTTTGAACGCTGGATAAATCATAAAATCGGTATAAAAAACCATAATGAATACTGCTATTAAGCTGCAGCACCACGAATACAACAAAAATTTTTGCCAGTCTCAAGCTGAATTGCTTTGGACTTTGTACAGCGTAATTTTCAAAGATGCGAGTATATAAATCGACTGGATAAGCTTTTTTTGTTACTGCAATCAAGCAGGACTCATCACAGCCTAGACGCACACGGTTATCTGCAATACGGCGGTAGATCATTTTAGCCAAATAATAGATACCCGGGATACGCATCATCCAGGCAAAAACGGCTAGATAGCGCATTTTTTGCAATATCTGTATATATGTATCGACACCGGCATATACATGTCCATATAAATCCACTGCATACAAATCATTTAATAGTACCCTCTCATCATAAGCCTGTAGCTGTGGTGCCGAATTTGCCTGAGTTTGCAGATCTTTGAAAGCCACCCCTTGCAATACATCAAAGTGATGAATAAGGGTTGCTGTACGATTGCATAAAGGGCACTCGCCATCGTAAAACACAGACAACTTAGGCGTTTGATAAATAAATATATCTGCCAAAGCTCGCCACCACGAAAACGGCACCATCAAAATATAGACGGATAACATCCCTAAGCCAAAAGGATAAATATTAAAACTAATAGTAATCCCTATATGCAATCCAGCACCAACAAACAAAAACACAGGCCGGAAAGAGCGACGATAAAACAAAAATATAAAACTAAACTGAAAAACCAGAATCAAATAACCTATACTTTTCTGCAGAACTTCATTATTCAGCATCCAGGACAGATCTAGCGCTGAAATATAGTAAGGCATAGAAGAAGGCAACCATCCGCCTAAACCATTGCGCCAATGTTCAGCAAATAGCTTATGAATAGCCGAGTCAAAATATAAAAAACCCAGACATATCAACACTGGAAACAATACAGTTAAAACACTGACAGTCTCTGGTACTTTAGGTGTTTCCTGGTATTTAAATTGTATTTTATATAGCAAATTATCAATAGAGAAGGCGCGTCCTATGGGCATAAATATCAGAAAAAAACCGACACCTATCATAAACAGGTCAAACCCCCCATCAAAATCGCGCTGCATAGGCGTAAAATTAACAAAAACAAGCCAGAAAATATAGTTTGCGATAATAGCGGCCTGACTGCGATAGCCAATCATCACACACACGGCAACCAAAGCCCATAAGCACAAAAAATAATGGAATCATAGGAAATTCCACATCTATATATACGGATAGGGTCAAAAAATAAGGTGATTAAAATAGAGTAGAAAAAGAATTTCTTGAAATGCGATAATTCCGTATGCAGCACGTAACAAACCGATAACAAAAGCAGGAGCAAGACGCTGTTGATACCGCGCCATGATAAAAGAAAGGGTTCTCAGCATTTTTAGACTCAGCTATTATTAATAAAAATGCTGCAAATTATAATGGATTCTCTCTTTATAAACTAAGGCCTAAAATGAACAGGCACAAAAAAACCCGGAAGTTTATTAAACTTACGGGCTTTTAGGTAAAGCTGAATAAAGCGTATTATTTATTCTTCGTCATTAGGCTCAGCAAAAACCCATTTTACAAAGAAATAACCAGCTGCGATTACAACTGCAGCGATAGCCATGCCTGCAGGCTCTTTTAACATTTCAGTAACGTCTAATATTGCACCCATGAGTGTCCTACCTTCTTGTAAATTATTATAGTTATTACGTCATTATTATGACAGTAAATGAAGTTAATATGATACTAGATCAATCATCGAAGTCAAGAATTTAGTTGTTTTGTTACTATTTTATACATTTTTTCGCGCATTATTGTACAGTCAATTAAAAACATATCAAAATAAAGCATATTTTCATTAATTTTAGCAAGTGTAAATTTGCGATGATAAATTGCCATAGTAAAGCCTAGCTGTTTATAATGCGTTACTTGATAATGTGTAAGCAACATGACACAAGATCAATATGAACTTACCTTGGTAGGTTTAAAAAAATAACAACAATAGGGGATCGAAATGTTTGGTGGTGTATTAACAATTTTAATTGCAATTTGGGTATATAGAACAGCCGCATCGGCAAAAGTGAGCAATATATTGCTGTGGACAGCAGGCGCTGCAGTTTTATTTATTGCTGTACAAGTACTATTTTATAATATCAATATCATTATTATTGATGGGATGGGTAGTGATGTAGGTGGCGAATATGACCGCGATCTAACCGATATTGGAGACAGAAAAACAAGCGGCGGTGGCATTCAGGAAGGTTTTTTTGGAACCATATTAGGCATTCTGTTTGAAATCATGCCTCTTTTTATGGGCTGGTTAAGCGTCGCTTTTATAAGAACGAAATATATGCTAAAGCAAGAGATTAATTTAGCAAATCTAGTAAGTGGCATTACCGATATGTTTGTTAGTATTAAAAACAGCTTTAAGACTAACTAATCTTCCACAACCGTTTTAAACGTCAAACAAAGCCCGGGCATGTGCCTGGGCTTTTCGGTTTTAGGACTCAAAGAATAAACGATATAATAGCGACCAATGATAAAATAAATAACAGCGTCGCAATTGCACCAACCACTAAATAGCTTGACAATGATCCATGCTCAAAGTCTCGTTGACGATTTTCTTTGCTTTGCACACCTATCGCGGCAGCAAATACACTCTGAATCACCTGTTTAAGTGTTGGCTTGGACATATTGATGCTCCTTAAAATATAAGCAATTTATAATATAATGGTTCTAAGTAAATCACCTTTATGCTTATTTATCAACCTATCTATAAAAATATCGTTACGTAACCTCTATGAATAAAAAAGATTTTATAACCCAGCAACTCGCTCAACGCATATTATTTTTAGATGGTGCAATGGGCACAATGATCCAAGGCTATCATCTTGAAGAACAAGACTATAGAGGTGCACGCTTTAGTGATTGGGATTCTGATTTAAAAGGCAATAATGACCTGTTATCACTCACACAGCCGGATATTATCAAAGCCATTCATAAAGCTTATCTGGACGCCGGCTGCGATATTATCGAAACCAATACATTTAACGCCACAACGATTGCTATGGCCGATTACAATATGCAATCGCTGGCCTATGAGATCAATTATGAATCGGCAAAAATAGCAAAGCAAGTTGCCATAGAAGTTACTCAGCAAACCCCAGACAAGCCTCGATTTGTCGCTGGATCATTAGGACCAACCAACAGAACGGCCTCAATGTCACCCGATGTCAATGCGCCCGCCTTTCGTAATATCAGTTTTGATGATCTGGTTGAAGCATATAGCGAAGCGGTAAAAGGTCTGGTTGATGGTGGAGTCGATATATTATTGATTGAAACAGTCTTTGACACACTGAATGCAAAAGCGGCAATTTTCGCTATAGATCAATATTTTGAACAACATAATATCGAACTTCCTGTAATGATTTCAGGTACGATTACCGATCAATCCGGGCGCACACTGTCAGGACAAACCGCCCTTGCGTTCTGGAATTCGCTTAATCATATCAAGCCCATTTCAATTGGTTTTAACTGCGCCCTAGGCGCTCAAGAAATGCGCCAATATATTGAAGAATTATCTTCTCATGTCAATACGCATGTTTCGGCTCACCCGAATGCAGGATTGCCCAATGAATTTGGTGAGTACGACGAAACACCCGAAGAAATGGCGACTGAAATTGCAGATTGGGCAAAAAACGGCTATTTAAATATTATCGGTGGTTGTTGCGGCACCTCACCTGAATATATTAAAGCGATCATTGATGCAGTGAGTCCTTACCCTCCCAGAAAAATCCCCGAACTAGAAACACGCTGCCAACTAGCGGGTCTGGAGCCTTTTTCTATCGGCACTGACTCATTATTCGTCAATGTCGGTGAGCGCACCAATGTCACTGGATCAGCGCGTTTTAAAAAACTGATTGTTGACGAAGATTATGACACCGCACTCGATGTCGCACGCGAGCAAGTTGTGAATGGCGCGCAAATTATTGACATCAACATGGATGAAGGCATGCTGGAGTCCAAAGAAGCCATGGTACATTTTTTAAACCTGATCGCTTCCGAACCCGATATATCAAAAGTACCCATTATGATTGATTCGTCAAAATGGGATATTATTGAAGCTGGTTTAAAATGCATACAAGGCAAGGGCATCGTCAACTCAATCTCAATGAAAGAAGGCGAGCAAGCCTTTATTCATCATGCCCAATTAGTACGCCGTTATGGAGCGGCCGTTATTGTCATGGCTTTTGATGAACAGGGCCAGGCGGATACGTTTGCCAGAAAGGTTGAGATTTGCCAACGCGCTTATCAACTTTTAGTCGATCAAGTTGGCTTTCCGCCTGAAGATATTATTTTTGACCCGAATATCTTTGCTATTGCCACGGGGATTGCAGAACACAATAATTACGGCGTCGATTTTATTGAAGCTACTCAAGAAATTAAACGCACCTGTCCCCATGCTATGATTTCCGGTGGCGTCTCTAATGTTTCTTTTTCCTTTCGCGGCAACAACCTAGTGCGCGAAGCCATACATGCCGTGTTTCTTTATCACGCAGTAAAAGCCGGTATGGACATGGGCATTGTCAACGCCGGACAATTGGCAATTTATGAAGACATTCCCGAAGATTTACGCAATGCCGTTGAAGACGTTTGTTTTAAACCGTGATGAAAACGGTACCGACAGACTACTTGAAATTGCCGAAAAATATCGTGGCAATGCCGTCATTAATAATAAAGAAGATTTAACATGGCGTCAATTGCCGGTTAATCAGCGTCTGGAACATGCTTTAGTAAAAGGCATTACTGACTTTATAGAAGAAGATACCGAAGAAGCCCGCCAACAGGCAGAAAAAACACTGCATGTCATCGAAGGTCCGCTTATGGACGGCATGAATGTCGTCGGTGATTTATTTGGTGCTGGAAAAATGTTTTTACCCCAGGTTGTGAAATCTGCCAGAGTGATGAAAAAATCGGTCGCCTATTTAATGCCCTTTATGGAAGCAGAAAAATCAGGCGAAATGCAAACGAATGGCACTATACTGATGGCAACCGTTAAAGGCGACGTGCATGATATTGGCAAAAATATCGTTGGCGTGGTTTTGCAGTGCAATAACTATGAAATCATTGACTTAGGTGTCATGGTACCTACCGCACAAATTCTACAAGTTGCCAAAGAAAAAAAGGTCGACATTATCGGTTTAAGCGGTCTCATCACTCCCTCGCTGGAAGAAATGGTACATGTCGCCAAAGAAATGCAGCGCCAGGGTTTTACTATCCCGTTAATGATTGGTGGCGCAACCACATCACGCGCACATACCGCAGTAAAAATAGAAGAACATTATACCGGAGCAACTGTTTATGTTCCTGATGCGTCGCGTGCCGTAGGTGTTGCGGGTAACTTACTCAGCCCTGAGCACAAACAAGGCTATATGCAAGGGATACGTGATGAATATGCAGCCGTCCGTGAACGCCATAAAGGCCGTAAAGCTAAAACCAAACAACATAGCCTGGAGTCGGCGCGAGCCAACAAATTTTCCTGGACCAATCACCATCCGACGCCCCCAAAAAAGCTCGGCATAGAAGTAATAGATCACTTCCCGCTAGAAACGCTGGTCTGGTATATAGACTGGACGCCTTTTTTTCAGACCTGGGAATTAGCAGGCCACTATCCGGAAATCTTTGACGATGAGGTCATAGGCAAACATGCGCGCAGTTTATTTGAAGATGCGCAAGTGATGCTCAAACAAATCATTTCTGAAAAGTGGCTAGAGGCTAAGGCCGTCATTGGTTTCTTTCCCGCCAATAGTGAGGGTGACGACATCATAGTTTATAAAGATGAATCACGCACTGAGCAACTCGACGTACTGCATCACCTGCGTCAACAAAACATCAAAGCCCCCGGAAGACCAAATTATTGCTTATCTGACTTTATCGCGCCTAAAGAGAGTGAGGTAAAAGATTATATTGGCGGCTTCGCCGTCACCGCAGGCATTGGCATAGAAAAGCAATTATCTGTCTTTGAAAGCCAGCACGATGATTACAACGCCATTATGCTTAAAGCACTTGCGGATCGTCTTGCAGAGGCCTTTGCCGAATACATGCACTTAGAAGTACGTAAAAACCACTGGGGCTATATTGACGATGAAGACATGAGAAATGAAGAACTTATTAAGGAAATGTATAAGGGAATTCGTCCTGCACCAGGCTATCCCGCCTGCCCTGACCATACTGAAAAAGCAAAATTATTTGAGCTACTCAATGTCCAGGCGAATACCACGATTGCACTAACCGAAAGCTTTGCCATGTATCCTACAGCTGCGGTAAGTGGCTGGTATTTCTCCCACCCCGCTTCACAATATTTTAATGTCGGCAAAATTACCGTCGAACAGCTGGAAGATTATGCCAAGCGCAAAGGTATAACAACAGAAGAAGCAGAGCGCTGGCTGGCTGCTCATCTACAATAATCAGGAAATCTTTATGAACACCCAAACATTGCGCTCGGTCTATCAGCTCAAAATCTCTTTAGAAAACGCCAAGCCCCCTATCTGGCGACGACTGCTTGTCAGCAATGACATTAAACTAGATACACTGCATATGGCTATACAAATCTCAATGGGCTGGACGAATTCTCATTTGCATCAGTATATAACTAAAGACCGCGAGTTTTATGGCTTATTAGATGATGACTTTGGTTTTGATATCAAAGAAGAAAACAAATTTCGCCTATCCCAGCTACTCAAGCATGAAAAAGAGAGCTTAATTTATGAATATGATTTTGGGGATAGCTGGATACATAAAATAACGCTGGAAAAAATACTCCCTTTTAACCCCAACAAAAAACTACCCTATTGTGTTACCGGCAAACGCGCCTGCCCGCCTGAAGATTGTGGAGGCATTTGGGGGTACTCAGATTTACTGCTAATACTCGAAGATCCTAAACACCCTGAATACAAAGAAATGCTTGACTGGATTGGTGGCAAGTTTGACCCTACCCTTTTAGACAGAAAAGAAATCAACCAGTTATTACTGGAATATTGCCGTTAAAACAGAGCAGCCCTAAAACAAGAATCATGAAACATTACCTTATCCTGCTTATCAGCACTATTCTGGTAAATAATTTTGTTCTGGTAAAGTTTCTTGGCCTATGCCCTTTTCTCGGCGTCTCTAAGCGGTTGGAATCTGCCATTGGCATGGGCATGGCAACTACTTTTGTGTTAACTCTCGCATCGGTTAGTAGTTACTTACTGTATCAATACCTGTTACTGCCTCTTGAGCTGCAATATTTGCGCACTATCAGCTTTATTGTGGTGATAGCCGTTGTGGTGCAACTTACCGAAATTATTGTGCACAAACTCAGCCCTGTTTTACATCGCCTGCTAGGTTTATATTTGCCTTTGATTACCACAAACTGCGCAGTATTAGGCGTTGCCTTATTAAATGTCCAGGCCAAACATGATTTTCTTAACTCAATCGTCTTTGGCATCGGCACTGCACTTGGCTTTACACTAGTACTAGTCTTATTTGCCGCCCTGCGTGAGCGTATTGAAGTGGCAGATATTCCTGCGCCCTTTCAAGGCGCATCCATAGGCTTAATCACTGCGGGCTTAATGTCTATGGCCTTTATGGGTTTTATTGGACTAGCCTGATGCTATTATTGTGTCTCTTGCTTGGCACACTCGGACTAATGCTGGGCTATGCCGCTAAATACTTACGTGTTAAAAGCGACCCTTTGGTTGAAAAGGTTGATGCCTTGCTACCACAAACCCAATGCGGCCAATGCAAATACCCTGGCTGCCGGCCTTATGCACAAGCGATAATAGATGGTCAGGCAGAGATCAATCAATGTCCTCCCGGTGGCGAACAAACAGTCGTTGCGCTCGCTCATCTACTGGGCATTCAGGCAAAGCCCGTGGCAGCCGAATTTGGCACACATAAAGCGCCTGCAGTAGCTTATATTATCGAACAAGAGTGCATCGGCTGCGTAAAATGTATTCCTCCTTGCCCGGTCGATGCCATTCTCGGCGCAGCTAAACAAATGCATACCGTGATTGCGGCAGAGTGCACCGGTTGTGAACTGTGTATTGCGCCCTGCCCTGTTGATTGCATTATTATGTTGCCGCGCGACAATGCACCCAGTCAATGGCAATGGAAGATGGACAGTGTTTAAGCAATGGCACTTTTCCGGCGGCTTGCCTTTAGAGGCGCATAAGCATGTATCCGAGATCACTCAAGCCAAGATACCTGCTGAATTAATTTACCCCTTATTACAACGTTCTGATTGCTACGCAAAGCCCATTGTTGCAGTGGGTGATATTGTCTGCAAAGGTCAAGTCATTGCCACCCCAGACAGCCCTTTAGCCACACCAATGCACAGCGCCAGCTCCGGCACAATTAAAGCCATAACACCCTACCCCATCGCCCACCCATCGGGGCTATCAGATTACTGTATTATTATCGCAACAGATGGATTAGATAAAGCGCTTCCCGCTGAACCCTGTACAAACTTCTTGTACCAAACACCCGACTTATTACGCACCAAAATTGATCAGGCAGGCATCGTCGGCCTGGGGGGCGCGGCATTTCCGACAGCACAAAAGCTACATAGCGTTCAGCCTGTGCATACATTGATTATTAATGCCGCCGAGTGTGAACCTTATATCAGCTGCGATGAAAGCCTGATACAAGCACATGCACAACAAATAATCTCAGGCGCATTGATAATACAGCATATTTTGCAGACACAGCATTGCATTATTGCGCTAGAAGATAATATGTCTTTGGCACATCAGCGTTTGCTCGCCGCAACTGAAAACACTTCGATTCAGCTCAGCTCAGTCCCGGCCATTTATCCTACCGGGGGGGAAAAACAACTGATACAAGTATTAACAGGGCTTAAAATTCCAGCAAATTCACTGCCTGCAACACATGGCATTATCTGTCACAATGTCGGCACGGCCTATGCCGTCTATCAGGCAATAGCTCTTGGAATCCCGCTGACAGAACGCATTGTCACCGTAACGGGCAAGGGCATCAACAATGCACAGAATATACGCGCAAAAATTGGCACACCTATAAAAGATCTGATTACCCAATGCGGTGGCTACGCGCCCAATATTCAGCGTCTTATTATGGGAGGGCCAATGATGGGGATCGCCTTAAGCACAGATGATATAGCACTTACGAAAGCTACTAACTGTATTTTAGCGATGACCGCGGAAGAATCACCCGCCTCTCCTGCATCGCTTCCTTGTATACGTTGTGGTGATTGCGCAACAGTATGCCCGGCAGCGCTACAACCCCAACAGCTATACTGGTATAGCCGCAGTAATCAACTCGACAAATGCCTGGATTATCATTTATTTGATTGTATCGAATGCGGTTGTTGCGATATCGTCTGTCCTAGTCACATCCCTTTGGTGCAAATGTTTCGCGCTGCAAAAGGCGAACATAGCATGAAAGAAAAACAAGCCGCTCAAGCAAGCAAGGCAAAAATTCGCTATCAAAATCGGCAACAGCGTTTTGCCAGGGAAGAACAAGAAAAACTGGCACAAGCAGAAAAACGGAAGGCAACTATAGAAAAAATGAAAATAGCCGCCTTAAAACGAAAAAACCAATGAAATAATAAAAAAGTTACAAATGTGTCAGGTAGCCTAGAAAAGGCAGGTTAAAGCGTCACCCTGTGCACTTATCTTTTGATGGCTTCGGATTTAACACGGGACAAGCAGCATTTAATTTAGTTCCAATGCTCCGAGGCTATGAAAGTATTGTTCTTTTAGCCTCTCCCCCTTGATAAGGAGAGGGACTCTTCTGAATACTTTCATAGACCCCGCTTGGGAGCGAGAGCCTGTAGGGTCACCTTAAATTAGTAGCCCTTTTGATCTACATACCTTTATGTGAAAAGAGCCTAGCGCGTTTTACCAAAATCAAGCCTAACAAACCAGTAACTAACAACTGGATAATACCAGGAGCAGGCACTGCCGACACTTGATTGCTAAATTTAATAGCATTTATATCAGATGAAATAAAAGCATAATCGGTTCTAGGCTGCGGATCGCTACTGCTTGGATCAGCTATTGTAATTCTCATACTTGCAACACTGGAAGCGTTGGCCTGGGTAAGCCCGATAAATTCAGATAATTCAAAAGCCATTGCCGACATCTGCCTGTTATTGAAAGCCAGTAAAGTATCATCTGCATTACGCCAACGATCAAGATTCTGAGTACCAAGTCGGTTCCAGTCATTACCCCCGGTTTGCGGTCCCTCAGTAGTAAGAGAGGCAACCACGCCGCCAGCACTATCAAGAAGTTCCCATAGATCAGGACTCTGGTTATTCGCAATATCAGCGGCAAAGAAATCAACAAGACCGTCGCCAATAGCACTACTATCAAGAGATATGACCGGAAAAAACCAGGTTTCACTGGCCTGATCGGTAATCTTGTTAATACCTGTCGATAGTGATAAACCTTGAGTTCCTGCACTAAGATACTCAGCATCATCAGCAAAAAGTTTGCCACCAACCCCTTTATACTGAATAGGGAAAGGGGTATCTACTATAGCTGGTTTTAAACCAAAATAGGGAGTAGTTGCAATTTGAGATGACACTCCCCCTGCAGTTGGCTCAACAGTAAATGATAATACATTATTAAGCCCTGTAGGCGTTAAAGTATTTGATGGTGCATTAAAAACCCTTTCTTCGGAGGTTATTTGAGTTACTGTAAACATCCCCGCAACAGCGACTTCCGAAAAACTCATGGAAATAAAGAGTAGTATAAAAATCGAGTACAATGTATTTTTCATTGTGTTAATTTTTCCTTAAAATAATAAAAATTCAATTCAAACTCCAAAAGGCTCAAGACACATAAGCTATTTTAATAGCTCTAGAATATGTCTTGCTGGAGATACTAAGTATTTAACATTTATATTGCACTGCAATTAGTGTCGCAGGTAATTATAACGAATAATTGCAAACTAGACAGCTATGAAACGACATCCTCAACTCTAATTTACTAAACAGATATTATTACCTGTCACTCACTATTGTTTATGCAATTCCTTACCCGCTGCTCGCCTTTTTATCCCGCTAATAATAGTGTCCTCCGGGTTATGCGCCATGTTTTAATTGGCCTAACCCCTGCATTAGCGGCTATGCTGTGGCTATTTTCTTATAGTATCTTAATTCAGTTATTCATCACCTGTAGTACCGCGCTGTGCGCCGAAACTCTCTGCCTCAAGCTTAGAAAACGCCCTGTTAAAGCCACGCTATTTGATCTAAGCGCCCTTGTGACAGCGGTATTATTTGCGCTTGCTATTCCGACTATCGCGCCTTGGTGGATCGGCGTTACTGGCACATTATTTGCGATCCTTATTGGTAAGCATGTTTATGGCGGATTAGGGTATAACCCTTTTAATCCTGCAATGATTGGTTATGTATTTTTATTGATTTCCTTTCCGCTACAGATGACTAGCTGGCAAACACCGTTGCTTGCCTTATCGTTACCCGATGCCCTGCATATCATTTTTCTTGGTCAAGCTGCTTTTGAAGGGCTGAGTAGTGCAACCGTTTTAGACAGCGTCAAAACGCATCTGATGTCTGGACAAGCGCTCACAACAATACCTAATCAATTTATTGCGAGTAAAAGCCTGATAATAGTATCTTTTAGTTATTTCATAGGTGGATTTTGGTTGTTATACCAAAAAGTGATTAGCTGGCATATTCCTGTTGCCCTGATCGCTGGCTTATGTGGCCCTGCCGCCTTTTTCTATTTTTTCGACACCACTCACTATAGCCACCCCTTATTTCACCTGCTCTCAGGGGCAACATTATGTGGTGCTTTTTTTATAGCAACTGACCCCGTGAGCGCTGCAACAAGCAATACAGGCCGTTTAATCTATGGCACTCTCATAGGATGTTTAATTTTTATTATCCGCACCTGGGGTGGCTACCCTGATGCTGTCGCTTTTGCTGTCTTATTAGGCAATCTTACTGCACCAAGTATAGACTATTGGACACGACCCAAGCCCATAGGCAAGCAAATATGAGCCATTCGCCGCTGACGGCTGCGAGCCGTATTGGGTTATTTTCCTTTATTATCGTCGGCCTGGTCACGCTGGTCTATCATGCCAGCAAGGATAAAATTGCTGCCAACGAACAGCAGGCTTTATTAAAGACCCTACAGGCGGTTCTACCCGCAAATAACTATGATAATAATTTAGCTGATGATCACATTCAACTTCAGGGACACACTATTTACCGCGCAAGAAAATCTGGCTCGCCTGTTGCAGCGATAATAACAAGCACCGCATCACAAGGCTATAATGGTGGTATAGACTTACTCATTGCTATAGATACTGAAGGTAGAATCCTTGGAGTCCGAGTATTAAGTCATAAGGAAACACCTGGACTCGGTGATAAAATTGAACTCAAAAAATCTACCTGGATTTTAAGCTTTGCACAAAAGTCCTTAAGCGATCATGATATAGCCTTGTGGGCGGTTAAACGTGACGGTGGCCTGTTTGATCAGTTTACAGGTGCAACGATTACTCCACGTGCCATTGTTAATGAAGTAAAAAATACAATTTTCTTTTTCCAGCAACAGCAACACACTCTTTTTCAATAAATGAATAACAGCCCAACTAAAATCCTTAGTAATGGCCTATGGCATAATAATCAAGCCTTAGTCGCTTTACTTGGCCTCTGCCCTTTGCTTGCTGTCAGCAATAGCGTAGTAAATAGTTTAGGCTTAGGCATTGCAACAACACTGACGCTGTTTTTATCGAATGGCCTGATTTCGTCATTACGTCACTATATATTGCCAGAAATCAGACTACCTCTGTTTGTACTAATTATTGCCGGGATAGTTACAATAATAGAACTCGCCATGAATGCCTGGTTTTATGAGCTATACAAAGTATTAGGTATATTTATTCCGCTGATCGTCACTAATTGCGCCATTATCGGGCGAGCGGAAATGTTCGCATCTAAAAACAGCCTCTTACCCAGCTTATTAGATGGTCTGGCAATGGGTTTCGGCTTTAGTATTGCACTGCTACTTTTGGGAGCTTTCAGAGAAGTACTCGGTATGGGCACATTATTCTCTCAGGCGGACCTGTTGTTCGGAGAAAGCGCAAGGCATTGGCAAATAAATGTACTGGACGACTATTCAGGGATGCTATTAGCACTGCTCCCACCCGGGGCGTTCATTGCACTCGGCTTATTAATTGCAGTTAAAAACAGCATACAGCTAAAATTAACCGAAATAAACGCCAACCCATCTAAAATATATGAACAAAGCAAAGCGCCTGGAAATTTTCACTAGACTTGCTGCAGCGACACCTGAACCCGAAACCGAACTTCACTATAACAGTACTTTTGAACTGCTTATTGCCGTGGTTTTATCAGCACAAGCCACAGATAAAGGGGTTAATAAAGCAACAGCGCTATTATTTCCCGTAGCCAATACACCTCAGGCAATTTATGATTTAGGCGAAGCAGGACTGAAAGAGTATATAAAAACCATAGGCCTATACAATAGTAAGGCTGCCAATATCATCAAACTATGCCGAAAATTACTGGATGATTTTCATGGCGAAGTGCCACAAACACGCGAAGAACTTGAATCTTTAGCAGGCGTAGGTCGTAAAACCGCGAATGTAATACTCAATACAGCCTTTGACCAACCAGTCATGGCGGTCGATACGCATATTTTCCGCGTATCAAATCGAACAGGTATCGCCAAGGGCAAAAATGTTTTAGCCGTTGAGTCTCAATTGGACAAATATGTGCCTAATCAATACAAACTGGATGCACATCACCTGCTCATTTTGCATGGCCGCTATACCTGCATCGCACGAAAACCAAGGTGCCTCAGTTGCGTTATTGAAGATTTATGTGAATACAAAAACAAGACCGAGACCTGATCAGCCATATTTCAGGCAAAAAAAATGCGCCTTATTAGTTAAGTCGCATCTGAAGAGGAGGGGGTAAACTCTAAATCTCGTTTGGGAGTACATTTAAGAGTTGCATATATCATATCGAATATAATTGCAAATAAAAATGTGGCAAATTGTCGCAGGTAGAATCAGCTTTAATTTTACAGGCTTACTTTTTGAAATTGATTACTTTATTTGCCGGATTCAGATTAATTTCGTCAATAATAATACCCGCCCGGGCATAAAGCACATAATTGACAGCCTCAGCAACATCACTCGCATATAAATGCTGACTTTTATCATCCCCGGGCGCAAAATTTAATGCCTCAAAAAATTCCGTTTTCACCATGCCAGGATTAATCAAGGAAACCCGCACACTGCTCTTAGCACACTCATCACGCAATGCCTGAGTAAAACCACGTAAGGCAAATTTACTCGCGCAATAAATAGAGCCTTTACGGCTCCCGGATAACGCCGCTTCAGAACCCATAAATATCATATCAGCCAGAGGCTTACGCTTTAAAGCAGGCAAAAAACCCCTCGCCAGAAAGCATTGACTCATAAAATTTAGATTCATCAGCGCCTGTATCTGAGCAAAAGAAAACTCTTCCAGACTAGCAAACTGACCTCTTCCGGCGCTAAAAATAATCGCATCAATAGCCGGAAACTGCTTATTAAGCTGTTTAATATGCAGCGGCAAACTGGATAAATCACTTAAATCCATTTCAACGGCACTAAAACCAGGGTGCTCATGCGTAAATTTCGCGCAGTTTCTGGACAAGCCCACCACATCATGTCCCTGCTTTAGTAAACTAACCGCACAGGCTCGACCAATCCCCGAACTGGCACCACTAATTAATAGCGTTCTTTTCACAAACTGCACGGGAAAAACGTCTCTGCGGGTATATAACGCAATACCTCAGTCGTACAAAAATCCATCATCTCTGCTTCTAGTTCAGCTTTATAAGACATCATCCCCTGTTTCGACTGCAAAGGGCTAACAAACAGTTTTTCATCTGGATAAAGCTTGTGAATTTTTTTAAAGTATTTATCCGGCAGACGGAATACCCCCAAACTAACGGAATGCACGCTATCCGGGTTTATTTTGTCAAAAACCAGGGCAAATAAACGCTGATAATGTGTTTGATAATCCTCTTCGTAAATAATCGGATCAAATCGCAAACCAACCGGCCAGCCCTGTTGCTGCAATTTTTTCAGTGCCTCTAGGCGTTTAAAGACACTAGGCGCTTTATGCTCCAATGCCGAGGCAATTTCATCTGGCGTAAAGCTGAACGCCACAATACAACGATCAAAAGCATCAATATCTAATAAATGGCGTACCTGGGTACTTTTAGTGCGTAATTCCATCCAGGCATTCGGTATTGAACGAATCACCGGTAAAAATTCTTTAGCAAAATCAGTCACCGGCTCCAGTGCCAAACTATCACAATCATAGCCTGAAAAGAAATGCACCGCTTCATCAGGTGTTGCGGCACTGATACTTTGCATATCAGCATAATAATCTTCGTAATTGACAAAGAGTACATAATTTGCAGATTGATACATGCCTTGTAAAAAACAATAACGGCAATCATAAAGACAATTAAGCATATGCGAAAAATAATAATTCTGCTGCGCACCTATACCATAATGCGGCGGGGCTTTAAGCATAAAACCTTGATATTTTTCCGCTAAAATTAACGCAGGCTGCTGCTTTTGCAAGCGAAAGTTTTGTGCCTTGGGATTAAAAACTTCGCCATAACGCCCGCAAGTAATTTTTCTCGCCTTGGGAAAACGCGCGGTGATAGCTAACACCCGCGGGTGTTGCAAAATATTTTCTTCTATATAGATTGTTTCGATCATCGAAAAATAGCCCAACATTCAACTTGGTGGAATAACAGCAAACAAACCATACTCTATTTTAGTCACTCTATGTAAAAAATCTTCCGGCGCTTCAATCAATACGTTAAGCGGCGAGATATAGACTGTCCAGAATTATGCTAATAATTGCATATCCCTACCGACTCATAAATCATTCAATGGACTCAGCATACGCTTTCCTCCTTAACAAGGAGGGGGTTAGGGGAGTTTGTATTAGAAAAAACTCTTTTCAATCCATTGGTTTTAATAGAGTGCAGTGATCAATTCCGCTTTAAGGCATGATAGTACAAAAATATAAATGCATTAAACGTCTGGTTCTGAGTTGACGCTGCGACATTAACCTGTAATGCTAAATGCGTTAAAAAGACGGCTCTTCCGGATCTGCCGTGAATTATAAAAAAACCTTTTTAGGGGCAACAAAAAGATTATTATTACCTGAAATAGAGGTAAACTGATAAGAAGGGGACATGACAATGAATAATATCAGTATACCTTTGGATATCGAAAATATTCGCGTTTTAAATACGACGATCAATAACGACAACAGTATTGTTATTGAAGTTGAAAGTACCGAAAAAGGTGTTCGCTGCCACCAGTGCGGTCAATTTATTGATAAGTTACATGGTACTGATAATGCCATTTTATTACGCCATTTGCCTATTTTAGATCGACCTGTCTATCTGAAGATTAGCCCTAAACGGTTTCGTTGTCCACACTGTAAAAAACATCCAACCACCACACAAACATGTGACTGGTATAAGAGCAATACACCACACACTAAAGTGTATGAACAATTCATTTTACGTGAGCTCATTAACTCAACAATTGTGGATGTAGGCTTAAAACAAATGATTGGTGAAGATGCAGTACTAGGGATTGTCGATCGTCATGTCAGCTCAGAAGTCGACTGGAGTGCCTTGGAGGATATTTGGGAATTGGGTATTGATGAAATCTCTTTAAAAAAAGGACATAAGAACTTTGTGACTATTATTAGTTGCAGAACACATCAGCAAGAAAATAAGATCATCGCTGTTTTGCCAGATCGTAAAAAAGAAACCGTTAAAAATTTTCTCCTGTCGATTCCAGCGAAGTTTAAGCCTCGAATTAAGCGCGTTTGTAGCGATATGTATGATGGATTTATTAATGCTGTTCACGAGGCATTACCCGAAGCTGAGGTTGTTGTTGATCGATTTCATGTGGCCAAACATTATAGAGAATGCGCTGATAACGTTGGTAAACATGAATTAAAACGCTTAAAAAAAGAGCTAACTGACGATGAGTATACGGAAATAAAACAGACAATGTGGCCTTTCCGTAAGTCCTGGGAAGATTTAGATGCTGACGAACAAAAACGATTGAGACAGTTGCTGTCTTATTCAGATGAGCTGAAACATGCTTATATTTTTCGTGAACTGCTTACCTGTATTTTTGAAAAAGAAATAAGCAAAGCGGATGCATTAGTTTATTTTGATATCTGGCAAGAGCTTGCTGAGAAATCGGGCTTTGCCTGCTTTGAGCCTTTTTTAACGACATTGAACCAATGGAGCGATGAGATAAGCAACTATTTTCTTGACAGAGAGTCCAGTGGGTTCGTTGAAGGGCTCAATAATAAAATTAAAGTTTTGAAGCGGCGGTGTTATGGAATTCTTAATATCAAACATTTAAAACAGCGACTTTCACTCGATTTAGATGGCTACAGGTTGTTTGGGCATCATCGAAAAATACTGCTTGGATAAGCAGAATTTATTCTTTTCACGGCAGATCCGGAAGAGCCAAAAAGACTTCAACTTTTTTCTCAGAATCAATAAGCAAAGTATCTCTTTGCTGTAAATGATGCTACTTAATAAAGCGAATAATCCAATCGAGTATAAGCACGTTCAGGTATGAATTGAACAATGCTGTCTTGGCAAACTATCACGGACAGCTTCCAGTAAATTGTTGCTAGACATTTCAATTTGACTTAGGCATTAAAATAAATTATAAAAGATGGGGCTTTATCGTTAAATAAGGTCATTCAAAAGGATATTAGCAATTATCGAGTCTATTTAACAAGATAATTTGAATAGAATGAGTAGTTTGGTTTAGCTACCAGATTAACACACTGGGTAAGGAATCAGATTTTTGTAAGCTTACCCTGAATATTTAAGGAAAGCGTGAGTGCGTGGAAAATTACCGTACTATATTCGCTCATCATATGGAAGATGATTTATTGGATGAAATCAGGCTGAGTCTTAAACAAAGGCATAGCTATTGACCATCATCGTTTGACCATCATCGTTTCAAGGAGGAGATTGAGAAATTGGCTGGAAGAAGGCTGGAGCCCAAAAAATTAGGGCGACCTGTTGCGTAGCATAAGAAAATGCAGGGCGTTTAATTATCGAGGTAGGACAGCCAGTCACCCAACTGCCCCCTCACAGATCCCAGCGTGCGGAATTACCGCACTGGGCTCCTCTGAACTGCTCGCTTCGCACTTTACTACATTTATATTCTTAGAAATCATGACATATCCTTGGTTTCGCTATTTCAAAGTCTTTGACCAATGCTTTAAACCCTTCTACATTATAGCTTTTGCGCTGACTGCGCCTATTTAACCATTTGTAAAAAAGAAGAGTTGTCGGACTCATTAAACAAAGCTATTTAAGCTTTTATAGTTTCCTCGAACACCGTAGTAATTAAAATAACCTTGTAATTTCCTATTCAGTTTCATGAAGAGGAGCTTCTTCGGCAAACTACTGTATTTCTTAAACCATACTTTAAATTTTGTAATGATGCTTGAAGCTTACCCCTTGTGTCGAATAGTTTACGCCTTATTTAGGAAATCATTAGATCAAACAGAAAGCGTAAAAATTATGACAACTAAATATTCAACAGAAAGAAAAGAAGCCATTATTAATAAAAATGCTTTGCCCTCCAGCATGAGTGTAGCTGAATTAGCGAAACAGGAAAAAATTCCTTATGGCACCCCTATACACCTGGAAGCAGCTTCATATAGCTAAGACAGGGCAAGACGAGGAACCCAAGAGGAAATTACAAGCGTTTCTACAAAACAACGGACAGCGGAACAAAAGTTAGCCACTATTATTGAAACCAGCACTTTAAACGAGCAAGAGCGTCAGAAATTGTCGTGGATCTGGATTGAACAGTTTGATATTGAATCATGGAAAGTCAGCCTAATTAAAGGGACAGAGCAAAACGTGGCACAAGTAAAAACAGATAAAAATGAGCTAAAAAACTCCGTAGTGAGAATAGTAGCCTCAGAAAAGAATTACACCATCTGAAAAGAGAAAGCACTCGCAGAAACTGCCGCCTTACTGGTGCTCGAGAAAAGCTGGATGCGCTCTGGGAGGAAAGCGAGGACGGATGATTCCTCACTCAGAGCGCGTGCAATGTGTTGCGTGGATTAATGCAGAGGTAGCGAGTGGCGCAAGAAAAGGCAAAGCGTGGGATGTCGTAGGCATGACCATCCGTACCTTACAAAACTGGCAAGTCAATGGAGGCATAAGCGCGGATAAGCGTCCTGATGCCGTGCGTCCAGCACCTAGCAACAAGTTAACGCCCAAAGAGCGCGATGCTATTTTAACGGTCTGTAACGCAGCGGAAGGCAGCCAATCTTCCCCCCAGTCAGATTGTGCCAATTCTAGCGGATAAAGGCACCTATATTGCATCCGAATCCTCCTTTTACAGAGTCTTGCATGACGCAGAGCAAGTTCAACATAGAGGGCGCTCTAAACAGCGCGGAACCGTGGCTAAGCCAACCAGTTATAGTGCTGACAAAGCCAATCAAATTTGGACATGGGACATCAGCTACATGCCAACGCCAGTGAAGGACAGTTTATTATTTATACGGAGTAGAAGATATCTATAGCCGTAAAATCGTAGGTGCTGAAGTCTATGCGCAAGAAAGTGGTGAAGATGCCGCAATGCTACTGGGTGAGCTTTGTTAAATGAAAAAAAGCAGGCATAGCCAATTGGTTTTACACTCTGATAACAGTTCGACCATGAAGTCACTTACCTTGCAGCAGTAAAATGGATGAGGTTGAACCTGACCAGCTCCTACAGCCGACCACGAAATTAGTAATGACTAATCCGTATTCTGAGGCGCTATTTAGAACGGTAAAATCTGCCCTAACTGGCCAGCCGATGGGTTTAACTGTCTTGAGGAAGCTCGCGAATGGTCGGCTGTCTTCGTCATATGGTACAACGACGAACATCGGCACAGCCAAATAAAATTCGTCACGCCTGCGCAACGCCATGAAGGTAAAGATGAAGAAATTCTTGAAAAACGCGTGCAATTATATACACAGAAGAAAGAAGAAAACCCCTCTCGGTGGTCTGGAGAAACCAGAAACTGGGATGTAGTCGGCTCAGATTCACTCAATCCAGATAGGACTGAAGAAGCGGCTTAAAAATTTAGGCGAAAACTATCTTGAAAAACACCGCTTATCTCGCGAGGTCGACGCTTCAGGATAGGTTTTCCCATCTATTCACACCCCAGCGACACTCAAACCCTAGAAAGTCAAACTTGGGTTTAACTCGTACTTTACAGTGACTAAACTCAATAATTCGAGTCTTGTCTTCTGCAACTTGCAAACCAAAACGTTCTAAACGCTGGCTCAGAGATTTGTAAAATCGCTCAGCATCTTTGCATTTCAAAGGCACAGACAAAATCATCTGCATAGCGACAAAGATAGACTTGACCCATGCAATGCTTCCGTACAGTTTCTTCAAACCATTCATCTGTAGTGGTCTAATAAAGCTGCACAAAATGATAGGCGTTATAATAACCCCTTGATAAAAAGATACAGACCTATGAGCAAAAGAAAAATTATACCCCTGAATTTAAACAAGAAGCGGCTGGCTTAGTCCTACGTTTTAGCGTACTCTATACAAGAGGCTTGTGATGCTATGGGCGTTGGTTTATCGGCGATGCGTCGCTGGGTTAAACAGTTAAAAGCAGAGCACTGGCATCACGCCCGAAGGTAGTAAAGCTATCACGCCTGATCAACAAACGATTCGAGCGTTAGGGGAAACATCAAATAAAAGAAACTGGAAAGGGAGAAAAGTATTTTAAAAAAGGCTTCAGCTCTCTTAATGTCGGAAGCGTATCAATTTAGCCCTAATTGATGAATTAAAAGAGCTCTATAAACAACGTGAATTACTGGAAGTCTTTGAAATGAGCCGTAGTACTTATAATTATCATCGACAGCACGCAAAACGTGTAGATCCTGAGCGAGAACGGCTAAAAGCTAAAGTCATTGAACTTCACGAAGCCAGCAGAAACGCCGCAGGCAGCAGGACGCTCTCTGCTCAATTAAAGCAACAAGGTGAATCGGTTGGAAGATATAAGACACGTCGCTTCCTGAAGAAGCAGGGCTACAAAGCAAGCAACCTGGTGCACATCGTTATAAAATTGCAGATAAAGCATCGAGTATTGCAGAAAATCATTTAAATCGTGAGTTTACGGTAGAGAAAAGCAATCAAGTTTGGTGTGGTGATGTCACCTATGTTTGGGCAGGTACGGAATGGTTATACCTTGCGTTAGTCGTTGATTTATATGCACGCCGTATCATTGGCTGGGCATGCTCCAGGAACCCAGATACGGTATTAACCGCACAGGCTTTAACGCTTGCATTATCTCATAAGAAAGGAGGAAACCCTAAAAATGTGATGTTTCATTCCGACCAAGGCTGCCATTACACCAGTAAAGCTTTTCAACAACAATTGGCGAAATATGAGATAAAGCAAAGCATGAGCCGCCGTGGCAATTGTTGGGACAACGCCCCTATGGAGCGCTGTTTTAGAAGTTATAAGTCTGAATGGATGCCGAGTACATATTATGACTCTTATGAGGAAGCAGAGAAAGATATCATGCAGTATATCAAGTACTATAATGGTTCTAGACTGCATAGCTACAACGGCTACTTAACACCCATTCAGGCTGAGAAAAAGTTGCATAAAAAAACCATTGTTTTGTACGAAATTACTTGACCACTACAACTATGAATGAATCATTTCCCATACTGTCTTCAGCCATCCTTCTTTTGGTTGGGTAGGCTTACCTGATATTGCTTTACTCAGGAACAGTATGGGCCTCACAAATTCTCATCATTTTCTCTCCTGAACATGTCACGCTTTTAAACAACCGGCAAATCCTCCAGAAGCTTACCATTACGATTCCTTTGTATTAGGCTTCCGTCGATACAATAACGTCGCCATTTAACACTCTTGGTCTTTGTTATTCTAAAACAGCTTCCCCGAATGTGCATATCCCCTGTGACCTATACAGTTCTCTGTGTACGCTTCGTCTCACGCTGTTTTCCGCCTTTGCCGCAGTCGTAACCGCTAACAACATCACGCCCCGGAGAAACAACACTCGATACTGGTGGTTGGTTAGACCTTACAAAACCATTCCTTTAGTTTATCCAGACAAGGACTCTCACCTTGCAAGAAATGACAAGCTTCGCTTGTCGCACTGTATCTGACTCTGATTTTTTTTCAATTTAACTAACAGATAATCTTACAAGCGAGTGTTTTTATGAATGATTTCAGCAACTGAACAAAAAGATCTGATAAATTACATGAGTTAAAAAGATTAACTGCTACGGTTTATTTATGTCAGGCACTTTAGCTTTATATTTGCAGCTGTACCTTTATTAGTAGGTGTAGCGATTAATTTCTTTAAACGTGATGAAGTTCAGGGAACATGGTTGGAATCGCACTTTAACTTTCAAATAAAAACCAGCTGGGTAGCGATTGCTGGGGTTGCAATATCAGGGCTTACTTTTACACTGGGAATAGGTATATTTATCTTGTTTATAGCTATATTTTGGTTGGTTTTTATAGAATCACTATGACTGCTTGCGTTGACGGATGGCAAACCTATTAATCAGCCTCCAATACTGATTAAATTTTCTAGTTTGCTCAGCGGCCTAGTACCTACTCCTTAAATAAATAATTAATAATCTATCTATCCGGTCAACGCTTTCCCTTGGTATGTCCATTTGAAGAATTTTGCCATGTTTCATTAATATTCCAAACCAGATTTCAATTTGGTTCATCCATGAAGCATGATAGGCATATAGTGAAAGACAAGCTGAGCTGTAAGTAACCTGCGACTAAATCTTCTTTTTCTAAATTCACCTTCTAGCACATCAGGCTGAGATTTTTCTTTATACTTAGGCGCGACACCTGCTGATACCAAGCGTTTTTCAATAATATACTGCGCGATTTTTTTACGCATTGGCGGAATCAAACAGGCAAAGCCGATGACATCGGTAAAAAACCCCAGTGTGTAACAGTGCACCGGGGTTTTTTACCGATGTCATCAGCTTTTGCCTGTTTATTCCGCCAATGCGTACTGTATTGAAAAACGCTTTGAGTGTGTCGCGCCACAAGTATGAAAAATCTCAGCCTGTTCTTCTTGGAAATTGTTTAGAAAGAAGATTGTGCACTTAAGCATGCTTCATGGATGAACCCGGAATTGGAAATCTGGTTTGGAATTCTTCAAATGGACATACCAAGGAAGCATTGACCGGATGGGTATTGAAGGGTAGAGGTACCAGGCCGCTGAGCAACCAGGAAAAGTTTAATCGTATTGATAACTTGATTATGCTTTAAATCCGTCAACCAAGTACATTTGCCAATTGTTCTATAAACCCAACCAAAATATAGTTATAAATTAAGATAAGAATATACTATTCCCGATGTAAAAAGCAAGCCCTGATATTGCAACCCCGATCGCTACCCAGCTGGAGCATTTTTGGTAGTAAAGATGCGATTAACCAGCTATTCCCTGAACTTCATCACGTTTAAAGAAATTAATCGCCACTGCAGAATTTGCAGCTGCAAATATAGAAGCAGTGCCTGATAAATAAGCCGTAGCAGTGTCTTTTAACTCATGTAATTTATCAGGATCTTTGTTGCTAAATCATTGCCACCTTTTATAAAGATTACATCTGTTATTAAATTGAAAAATCAGAGTCGAAAATACAGTACGCAAGCGAAGCAATCTCTTGTCTGGATAAACTAGGGAATGGTTTTGTAAGGTCTAACCAACCACCGGTATCGAGTGTTGCATTCTCCACGGAGGTGTTAGCGGTTACGACTGCGGCAGAGACGACAAGCCGAGACGAAGCGTACACGAAAGAACTGTATGGGTCACGGGAATATGCGCATTTCTGAAGCTGTCGTAGATTCGAGAAGCAAATGGCGACGTTGTATCGACCGATGAGATGTCGTAAACTTGGAGCCGTGTTTAAAAGCGTGACATGTTCAGAGAAGAAAATGATGAGAACTTGTGAGGTATACTGTTCCTGAGTAAGCAATATCTGACAAGCCTACCTTCCAGAAGGATGGCTGAAAGGGTCGGGTCATTCGTAGTTGTAGTGGTCAAGTAATTTCGTACAAAGAAGCAATCGGTTTTTATGCAACTTTTCTCGGCCTGGTGGGTGTAACCGTTATTATTATGCAGTCTACATTATAGTACTTGATATGCTGCATGATATCTTTCTCACCTTTCCTCGCCAAGTCATGGCCGCTCGGCATCCACGAGACATAACTTCTAGGAATTTGGCGCTCCATAGGGAGCGTTGTCCCAACGAGCTCGACTTTGCTTTAAATCTCATATTTCGCCAATTGTTGAAAACTTTACTGTGTAATGGCAGCCTTGGTCGGAATGAAACATCTTTTTTTAGGCTCTCCTCTTATGGCAAGCGTTAAGACTTACTATTGCGATACCGTATCTGGGTTCCTGGAGCATGCCCAGCCAATGATACGGCGTGCGCGGCGACTAACGCAAGGTATATGCATTCCGTACCTGCCCGAACATGGTGACATCTGCACCAAACTTTGATTACTCTCTACCGTAAACTCACGATTTAAATGATTTTCTGCAATATGATGCTTTATCTTTTATAACGATGTGCCAGATTGCTGCTGCTTAGCCACTGCTCTTTTCATTAAGCGACGTGTCAAACATATCTTCCAACCGATTCACCTTGTTGCACAATTGGCGAAATTTCCGTCCTGCTGCCTGCGGCGTTTCTGTAACTCGTGAAGTTCAATGACTTTAGCTTTTAGCCGTTCTCGCGGGATCTACACGATTTGCGACATTGTCGATAATTATAAGTACTGCGAGCTCATTTCAAGACTTCCGATACAATTCACGTTGTTTATAGAGCTCTCTTAATTCATCAATTAGGCTAAAATTGTTACGCTCCGACATTAAAGGCTGAAATTTTAAAATACTTTTTCTCCCTTTCAATTTCTTGAGCCTCTAACACCTGAATCGTTTGTTGATCAGGCGTGATGCTTTTACTACCTTCGGGCGTGATGCCAGTGCGCTCTGCAACTGTTGCCAACGACGCATCGTAAACCAACGCCCTTGGCACATCTGAAACACCTGAAGCATAGGTACGCTTGATCTAGGACTAAACCAGTACAAATATTTCATTAAAATTCCGAATTTATAATTTTTTCTTTTGCTCATGGAGTACCGTATCTTTACATCAGGGATTTATTATAACGCCTATCATTTTGTACAGCTTGTGTTTCACTACAGATGAATGGTTTGAAGAAACTGTACGGAAGCATTGCATGGGTCAAGTCTATCTTTGTCGCTATGCAGATGATTTTGTCTGTGCCTTTGGAAATGCAAAAGATGCTGAGCGGTTTTACAAATCTCTGAGTCAACGTTTAAAGCGTTTTGGTTTGCAAGTTGCAGAAGACAAGACTCGAATTATTGAGTTTAGTCACTGTAAAGTACGAGTTAAACCCAAGTTTGACTTTCTAGGGTTTGAGTTTCGCTGGGGTGTGAATAGATGGGGAAAACCTATCCTGAAGCGTCGGACCTCGCGAGATAAGCTTCAAGCATCATTAGCAAAATTTAAAGTATGGTTTAAGAAATACAGTAGTTTGCCGAAGAAGCTCCTCTTCATGAAACTGAATAGGAAATTACAAGGTTATTTTAATTACTACGGTGTTCGAGGAAACTATAAAAGCTTAAATAGCTTTGTTTACCGAGTCCGACAACTCTTTTACAAATGGTTAAATAGGCGCAGTCAGCGCAAAAGCTATAATGTAGAAGGGTTTAAAGCATTGGTCAAAGACTTTGAAATAGCGAAACCAAGGATATGTCATGATTTCTAAGAATATAAATGTAGTAAAGTGCGAAGCGAGCAGTTCAGAGGAGCCCAGTGCGGTAATTCCGCACGCTGGGATCTGTGAGCAATGTCATTCGTTTAAGAAATATTCCTATTCGGTTAAGAAACCGATAATTTTCACCCCCAAAACTCTGCGTTTATGTTAAAAAATCAAACGTTATTTCTCCGCATATTCCATTGATGTGCAGGCTGTTTCGATTCTCTTGTGTAATGACGACCCTCTCTTTTCTTGTGATAGTAACGTGAAATTGAACAAACCATATCAGTCATCACCTGGTTGATGTAAATACTGGGTGCATACAAAATCTCCTCAAGATGTCGCGCTACGGTTATTAATGTATTTTTAAAGTTGACCTGAATGGTTTGCTCTGTCTCTAATTCTTCATCGACAGGAAGATTTAGCAGACTCGCCAGTAAATGCTCAGAGGCACTCGCGCATATCCGGCTCATGGTGATCAACACAAAATGTGCGAACAATTCTTGTTTGACTGCACGCTCACTGCGACCATGAAAATCATCAACCTCAACCAGGTTTTTGCTGATTTTATAGAGCTCTTCAATGCCCCAGCGAGCATGGTAAATCTCTTTCAATGCCTCAATGGTGTACTGCTTGTCCATGAGCGTGGTGCCAATACAGTAACTCGTGCCATCAATGGCATATTTGATGAGACGTATCTTTAGAGGTACAAAGCTCATCTGAGGAAATTCTTTTTTGATCTCTCTCTGGCGAGCTTTTGTTGGCATCAGAGTGATGATTTCATCCGTTTTATCACTGTCGATAAAGGCATCAATGGCTTTTCCTGCCTGTTTTTTCATCCGAAAGACAGGGTGTACTCCGGCTTGAATATGCTGGGATAAAGATGCGTAAGAAAAATAACCGCGATCATAGACGCAAACATCATTTGGCGCTAATGTTTGTAAATGCGCCAAAGCACATTTGCGTTCATTGTTATGACTGACCAGATCAAAATCATAAGGGATTTTTGATTTAAGTTGATAGCAGCAGCTGAGCAGGCCTTGTGGATAATAACTGTTTTCTTGTGGCGTGGCGTAACCTGCTTTGATTAATTCTCGGGGCAAATTGACCTTGCTGCCATCCACCCCAAACAGGCGATGTCCAAACCATCGCTCTGATGTTTTCTCAGGACAGGACTGGATAATACGCTGGTTCAACTCAATAAAAATGGATTCATTCAGTTTTTTGCGTGCCTCGGTAAAGGATGAGGCTGAAATGGCCTGCTTTTGGGGCAAGGGAAACTTCATCCGATGGCAATTGTGCCAGAATTCGGTGATGGTTGTTCCGTAGCTCTGTGTGTTTTTTGAAAAAACCAAGCGAAAAATAAGAAAAACCAGTAACAATGAGTCAATCAGTCGTTTGCGTTTTTGCCATGTGGCATCGTAGGTATGAGCTACCTCAGAGATGATATTGACCACCCGGCCCCACAAGTTTAAGAAGTCTTGATCAACAATCGATTTTTTATGGCTCACAGGTTCATTTTTCAACACGGCTCTGAAGTTAGGATTAAGAGGGAAAACAAACAACTTCTTAATAGTGCCCTCTTTATTATCACTTGCCTTTTGCCAATCCTTGCCACTGGTTTCACCAATATGTGACCAATTGGCAGCTAGATAACAGGTGCCATGGAATTGCGTGGTATCCACAAAGGTTTCTATTAAGACGGGCCGGTAAGCGTGGACTTTATCCCAATCGCCAGCAATTTGACGGGTCACGATAGACAAGGCGTGACTGGCTAAATTACTGACTTTGATCCAGGGTAAAATCAAGAAACGGGTGTTATTAATGATCAGGTTTAGCCGTTGCTCCCTATCATTCGTTTGCCAGCCAATCCAGTTATCACGATCGGCCAGATGCCAGACAGAGGCTGAAAACTGCAGGCAACCCAGGATTTGTCGTGTCGGTGTGTTGGAAATGATGAAGTATTTTAATGCCGCACCGATAGGATGACGATAACCCAGGTAATGATGTCGATCAACGAGCTCATTCCAAAGCACGATATCTGCCTTATCTGTGACAATCTCTAATTCTATAGATCCCAAGGAATTGAGATCACATTCAACAGGTGCGCCAGGAGCCGATTGTGATGTCCAGACGATCGCTTTTGATTCACGTTTCTTTTGAGCGCGTTTTACCGGTAAGCTGATATAGCCCAGTTTTTCCAGCTTAGCTAAGGCGCTTAGGCAAGCATTGATTTTACTGCGCTTTTTTGCCGTGACCCAGTGTAAATGTTCGCAGATCGTTTCGGCAAGTTCGGTCAGGCTTAAGTTGGAGAAAGCTTTGACGGTTTGCTGAACGTAGGCGAGTTCTTTTTTAGAAAAATAACGACCAGAAAGCGTAAGGGGTCGGGTGATAGTTGTTGTCATTGTGCTGCCTGCATGCAAAATTGAAATTATCCATGCTTATATTGGCAGATTAGTTGGATATAGTCAAGGCAAAAAAATAGCAGGGGGAGGTGTTGCTTAAGCTCATGAATTTTAATCACTTTATTATTTTTGTATTATTTTTGTATTTAAGTGAATGGCATTGGATCTGTGAGGGGGCAGTTGGGTGACTGGCTGTCCTACCTCGATAATTAAACGCCCTGCATTTTCTTATGCTACGCAACAGGTCGCCCTAATTTTTTGGGCTCCAGCCTTCTTCCAGCCAATTTCTCAATCTCCTCCTTGAAACGATGATGGTCAAACGATGATGGTCAATAGCTATGCCTTTGTTTAAGACTCAGCCTGATTTCATCCAAAAATCATCTTCCAGGTGATGAGCGAATAGTGCCGTAGATTTTCCACGCACTCACGCTTTCCTTAAATATTCAGGGTAAGCTTACAAAAATCTGATTCCTTACCCAGTGTGTTAATCTGGTAGTTAAACCAAACTACTCATTCTATTCAAATTATCTTGTTAAATAGACCTGATAATTGCTAATATCCTTTGAATGACCTTATTTAACGATAAAGCCCCATCTTTTATAATTTATTTTAATGCCTAAGTCAATTGAAATGTCTAGCAACAATTTACTGGAAGCTGTCCGTGATAGTTTGCCAAGACTGCATTATTCAATTCATACTGAACGTGCTTATACTGATTGGATTATTCGCTTTATTAAGTAGCATCATTTACAGCAAAGAGATACTTTGCTTATTGATTCTGAGAAAAAAGTTGAAGTCTTTTTAACGCATTTAGCAATACTAGGTTAATGTCGCAGCGTCAACTCCAGAACCAGACGTAGTTTAATGCATTTATATTTTTATACTAATATGCTCTTGTAAAGCGGAACTGATCACTGCACTCTATTAAAACCAACGGATTGAAAAGAGTTTTTTCTAATACAAACTCCCCTAACCCCTCCTTGTTAAGGAGGAAAGCGTATGCTGAGTCCATTGAATGATTTATGAGTCGGTAGGGATATGCACTTATTAGCACAATTCTGGACTAGTCTGTATCTCGCCGCTTAACGTATTGATTGAAGCGCCGGAAGATTTTTTACATAGAGTGACTAAAATAGAGTATGGTTTGTTTGCTGTTATTCCACCAAGTTGAAGGTTGGGCTATTTTTCGATGATCGAAACAATCTATATAGAAGAAAATATTTTGCAACACCCGCGGGTGTTAGCTATCACCGCGCGTTTTCCCAAGGCGAGAAAAAATTACTTGCGGGCGTTATGGCGAAGTTTTTAATCCCAAGGCACAAAACTTTCGCTTGCAAAAGCAGCAGCCTGCGTTAATTTTAGCGGAAAAATATCAAGGTTTTATGCTTAAAGCCCCACCGCATTGTGATATAGGGGTGCGCAGCAGAATTTCTCTATTATTTTTCGCATATGCTTAATTGTCTTTATGATTGCCGTTATTGTTTTTTACAAGGCATGTATCAATCTGCAAATTATGTACTCATTATCACATTAAGGGATTATTATGCTGATATGCAAAGTTATCAGTGCCGCAACACCAGATGAAGCGGTGCATTTCTTTTCAGGCTATGATTGTGATAGTTTGGCACTGGAGCCGGTGACTGATTTTGCGAAAAGAATTTTTACCGGTGATTCGGTCAATACCGAATGCCTGGATGGAATTACGCACTAAAAGTACCCAGGTACGCCATTTATTAGATATTGATGCTTTTGATCGTTGTATTGTGGCGTTCAGCTTTACGCCAGATGAAATCGCCTCGGCATTGAGCAGCGCGCTCAGTGTCTTAAAACGCCTAGAGGCACTGAAAAAATTGCAGCAACAGGGCTGGCCGGTTGGTTTGCGATTTGATCCGATTATTTACGAAGAGGATTATCAAACACACAATGCGTTTATTTGCCCTGGTTTTTGACAAAATAAACCCGGATAGCGTGCATTCCGTTAGTTTGGGGGTATTCCGTCTGCCGGATAAATACTTTAAAAATCTTATGCTTTATCCAGATGAAAAAACTGCCGAGCAGCACTTTGCAGTCGAAACAGGGGATGATGTCTTATAAAGCTGAACTAGAAGCAGAGATGATGGATTTTTGTACGACTGAGGCATGCGTTATATACCTTTGCAGAGACGTTTTTCCCCTTGCAGTTTTAGAAAAGAACGCTATTAATTAGTGGTGCCAGTTCGGGGATTGGTCGAATGCCAGTAGTTGCGGCAGGGGGCATGATGTGGTGGGCTGTCAGAAACTGCACTGAAATTGCATATGGCCTCCCTGGTTTAGTGCCGTTGAAATAGTTTGTAGCTCCGATTTTGCCACTTTAAACAACTTAATGGCGGTTTCCGGCACTATTGATGCGATTATTTAGCGCCGGAAGGCGTCGGGTGCTAGTCTGTAGCTCGAATGAGCATGATGGTGAAATTTTGTAGTCAATGCTTCTGGCTTGCCTGCTTAGAAGCGTAAACTCTGGCTGATATGATATTTATGGGTTCTGAAGCGGTAACAAAGAGAGCTCTATTTATTGCGCGAGCTCATGCCCCGTGGTTTTACTCGAGCATTGCATTGATGTGTGCTGCGCTCCGCGATTAATCCTGGCATGAAGAGAGCCAGACGTCAAATTTTGCCGCCCGGGGATATTAAAAGTCGGCACATTTATGCGAGTGGTGCTGAACTGTCAATGTATTGGCACGAGATATTGGCGAAATTAATCTGAATCCGGCAAATAAGTAATCAATTTCAAAAATAAGCCTGAATTCCTAGAAGCTGATTCTACCTGCGACAATTTACCACATTTTTTATTTGCAATTATATTCGATATGATATAAGCAACTCTTAATCAAACGAGATTTAGAAGTTACCCCTCTCTTCGAGATGCGACCCAATAAGGCGCATTTGCCTGAAAATATGGCTGATCAGGTCTCGGTCTCTTTGTATTCACATAAATCTTCGATAACACGGCGAACGCGGTTTTCGTTTGATGCCAAGCGGCCATGCAAAATGAGCGGAGTATTAATGCATCCAATTTGTATTGATTAGGCACATATTTAATCGAGCAGCTAAAACATTTTTTGCCCTTGTGAAATGCCTCGTTGATGCGGAAAATATGTTGTCGGCCGCCATGACTGGTTGGTCAAGGCTGTATTGAAGGACGACCGCCTGCTAGGTAGGAAGTTCTTCGCGTTTCACCATGAAAATCGCGTCAGTAATTTTCGGTAGTTTGATGATATTGGCGACGCTACTATTGTAGGCCTATGGTACATATACTTTTCGGTCACCAACACTCGTCGCTAAATTTTGCAGTGTACTGTACGAAATCAACTGGCGCTGTTGTAGCGGCTGTGGCGGCAAAACCGCGGCAACCAGCGGTTCAAGTACTGTTATAATTAACCATTTGACGTCAACGAAGTCTAGAAAATTTCAGGCGCACACTTTGTTCATATATTTTTTAGATGGGTTGGCGTTTATTTCGGTAATTTTGGCTGTATGTATTTGCAACTGCAGTGGATAAGCCGAGTGCGATGGAGCACCCCGGAAGTGGGAACGAGTTTAATAGCAATCCTGAATTCCAGTACATTTATTTGCCAGTACTTGCGCTTTTCTCCGAACAACGAGGTCCACTGAAAACCAATGTGCCCATACCAGTACTTCTCTGAAAGCTTTAAAGCTAACGTACAAATACTAAACCGAAACCGATTGCCAAGACAAATACAATGAAACAGGTAGAGGCTGTTTTTAGATGCGGCATTCGCCCGTATAACAACTTGGTCGTCAACGGAATAAAAATGTACCTAATACTGTACAAGCTCATAAGGCATTCATGGCGGATTCTGTTGATATGGACAACATTTCCGGCAATAATTAGTACAAACAGAGGTAATCTGATTTCTGGCAATATAATTGTTGTATTGGAAATCGAACTTGATCTGAAGCAGCGTCAGTGTTGTTGCAATGCCCACAAGCCACGGCCTATTTACTACATATTGCTGACAACAAGCAAAGGAGCAGAAGACAAGCGACAAAAAACGATTCTGCCATAGGCCATTACTAAGGATTTTAATTGGGCTGTTATTGAAAAGTGTTGTGTTACTGGAAAAAGAAGAGTGTATTTTTTTACTTCATTAACAATGGCGCGATCGTTGCACTGCCTGTAAACTGATCAAAACAGGCCACCACCGTCCACAAGGCTATATCGCGGTCAGCTTAGAACCTTTTGTGCAAGCAAAATCAGGTAGATTTTGAGTTCAATTTTATCACCGAGTCCAGGTGTTTCACTGCTGTTGTACTCGGACTCCAAATTCTTACCTTCGGTATCTATAGCAATGAGCGTCTATACCACCACCATTACCAACCTTGTGATGCGGTGCCCTGATATTATCGCTGCAACAGGCGAAGCCAGATTTTCTTGCGCGGTAAATATTGTGTCCCTATTGAATGTGATCATCAACTAAAATTATTATCATAATTATTTGCGGTAAATACCTGTAGGAAATGCACAGTAAGTACCGTATTCACTGGCAGCAATTGCATCTTGCTGGCATGATTCCGCCAGCGTGACCAGCCGACAATAAGAAATAACTTGGCAACTCGCAGCCGTCGGCAACGAATGGCTTGCTGCCTTATGGGCACACAGGTCGTGTCCAATAGTCTATGCTTGGTGCAGTAGATTGCCCTAATAAGACAACGCAAAAGCGACAACATCAGGACGCAGCCACCCCAGGTGCGGATGAGAATTAGACATCCCTTGAAAATTGCCATAGATGCTTGTCTGTATTACTTGTTGCAACGCTACAAGTTGCCGAGTACTATAAAAAAAGCACTACATAATGTTGCCCTGAAAAAGTGAAACAAGTGGCGAGTGTGTCGAAAAAATAGAGAAAAGGCGGCGAGACCCGCATAAACCGACGAGCAGGGCAACGGAAATATGCCAACTAATCTTTTTGGTATAACAACCAAAATCCACCTATGAAATAACTAAAGATACTATTATCAGGCTTTTTACTCGCAACCAATTGATTAGGTATTGTTGTGAGCGCTGTCCAACGCTGTCTAGAACGGTTACTTCTCAGCCCTTCAAAAACGGCACCTGACCAAGAAAAATGATATGCAGAAGACGTCAGACAGTACCCGTAGTCATCTGTAGCTTGAAGAAATCAATAAAGCATAACCAATCATTGCAGGATTAAAGGGTTACCATAATCCGCCACTTACCAATAAGGATGGCAAATAATATTGTAGTAGCCGATCCACCAAGGTACGAATAGTGGAATAACAAGCGCAAATAGCCGCTGTCACAAGGGCGCTTAGATCAAATGGCAGTGGCAAACTAACAGGAGCGTTTTCAAGCTTGAACGGGAAGTCGGCACACAGCATGATACCACCCCGGGTGATGAACTGTGAATTATACTGTAAATAGCCACAGCACTGAAAATACGGGGGTTAGGCCTACGAGGTAAACATGGCATAATTATTGGCGGGATAAGGGAGGCAACTTTAGTAGGGGTAAAATTGTAGTGAGTGACAGACGGTAATATCTGTTTAGTAAATTAGAGTTGAATGTCGTTTCGTAACTGTCTGGACTACAATTGTCGTTATATTGCCTGCGACATAGTGCAATATAAATGTTAAGTACTTGAACATCTCCGGCAAGACGTATTCTGGAAACATTAAAGATGAGCTATGTGTCTTGAGAAGCCTTTTGGAAGTTTAATTTAATTTTTTATTATTACGGGAAATTGAAAACACAATGAAAATACAGTAGCCTCGATTTTTATACCTCTTTATTTCCATGAGTTTTTCGGAAATTCTTGTTGCGGGATGTTTACAGTAACTCAAATAACCTCCGAAGAGGAGTTTTAATGCGCCATCAAATACTTGGCACGCCTACGGGAAACTTAATAATATTATCATTTTACTGTTGAATTGCTACGAGGAAATTGTCATCTCAAATTGCAACTACTCCTATTTTGGTTAGGCTGCCAGCATAGTAGATGCCCACGCCTATTCAGTATAAAGGAGTTGGTGGCAAACTTTGCTGATGATGCTGAGCCAATCTTAGTGCAGGAATTCCAGGTTTGTCACTTCCATCGACAAATTGGCAAGAGATTACCGTCGAGCCGAATTGAACCTGGTTTTTTCAGTCTGCATCTCTTGATAGTAGTGCTATTGGCGACGATCTTGTTGATTTCTTTGCCGCTTGATCTGATCTGGGCTCTTGATGGGTGCTGGCGGCGTGGTCTCGAGGAGACCTGCTGAGGAGCTGACTGGAACCGCTGAGCACTTCCAGAACTCTTTGATCGTTGTGTCTGTACTGGCTTTCAATGGCGGGCAAGATGTCGGCAATAATATCTGAATTTCGGGCTTACCCGAATGTTACAGTATGAGGCCACAGCTGATCCAGCAGTGCTGATCCGCAGCCTAGAACCGATTATGCTTTTGGTCATCTGATATAAATGCTATTAGAATTTAGCAATCAAGTGTCGGCGATGCTGCTGCCACCAATCAGTTGTTGGTTTGTTAGGCTTGATTTTGGTAAAACACGCTAGACTCTTACCATGGGGTATGTAGATCAAAGGGCTGCTAATTAGGTGACCCTACAGGTCTCGCTTCCCAAGCGGGGTCTGTCGGGGAGTCCCTCTCCTTATCAAGGGAGAGAACAATGCTTTTCGTAGCCTCAGTACATTAGACTAAATTAAATGCTGCCTTCCCGTGTTGAAGCCATCAAGATGGGGTACGGGAAATTGTTGTAACCCTGCCTTTCCCCAGCGCAACTTTTTATTATTTCATTGGTTTTTCGTTTTAAAGAGCGGCTATTTTCATTTTTCTATAGTTGCCTTCCGTTTTGCTTGTGCCAGTTTTCTTGTTCTTCCTGGTAAACATGGCAATTTTGCGCGCTGCCAGGCGGCTTGTTTTTCTTTCATGCTATGTTCGCCTTTTGCAACGCGAAACATTTGCACCAAAGGGATGTAGGACCAGACGATATCGCGGCAACCACGTCGATACGATCAAACAAATGATAATCCAGGCATTTGTCGAGTTTTTGCGGCTATACCAACCAATGTTGGGGTTGTAGCGCGCCAGCGCTTTCTGCGCGATCACCGCGGCATACTGAGCGATGCGGGAGGAAGCGAGGCTCTTCCGCGGTCATCACTTCCAAAATTACAGTTAGTAACTTTCATGAGATACTATATCATCTGTGCTCAAGGCGATCCCCATCATTAGCCCTCCATAATAAGACGCTGAATATTGGGCGCGTAACGAGATCTTTATAGGTGTGCCAATTTTTTGCGCGTATATTCTGTGCATTGTTGATGCCCTTGCCGATTACGGTGACGGACGTTCTTGTCGGATTTCAAGGCTGTGCCTGATAACGGCATAGCCGTGCCAATTCCATTGTGACAGATATTGGACGAGCAGTGAATTTGCTGGAGATTACAAGCTTGTATCAGTTGTTTTTTCCCCGGTAAATGGCGGGACTACGAGCTGAGCTTGAATCCGTCACCATTGCGGCAATGAAGCTGCTGATGTGCCAAGGTATATTATCTTCTGGCACGTGGTGCTGTGCTGTGTCTGCAAAAATATGCTGTATTATCCGCCTGAATTGACTGTTGTGCATGTGTAGTCAGCTTTCATCGCGAGCAATGGGTTCGCACTCGGCGGCGTGTGTCGATGCACGGAAGCTGGCGCTACTGTAGCTTTTTCGCTGCTGTCGAGTGTCACCCGCGCCCCCAGGCCGACGATGCCTGCCTGATTTATTGCCACGTGGCGGGTGTTACGGTACAGAGGGACATTGCGGGGCGGAAGCACTTTATCTAATCCATCTGTTGCGATGCCGGTAATCTGATAACCCCGATGGGCGGTATGGGGAGCAAGTGTTATGGCTGGTGTGCCGAATTGGCATGGCTGCGCCAGTGTGTCTGAAGTGTGGCGACACTTTTGCAACCCGCTGCAATAACGTCAGAACACATTGTAATAAGGAGCCAAATTAATTCGGCGGAGCAACGGTGATCTCGGATACGTATATGCGCCTCACAAAGCCGCCCGGAAAATGCCATTGCTAAACACTATCCTCATTGCCGTGACTGAGTGCATTGTCGGCAACAACAATAGTACGATCAACGGGGGCGGGCGCATGCCGGCCGGTGCGCGCGCGTCGCGACAGCCATTTGTTTAGCTGCGCCGGCGCGTGGCGTCGGTAGGGAGGCTCGCAGCCGATGCACTCTTTGAACTGATATGCACCGGGCGCTTACATGTGTGCCAAGTTGGCGCGCGCACAGGCTTGCCTGAATGCCCGATAGATGAGCGAGCACGGCACCTACCAGCTCCTCTGCCTGACAAATATTATCACTTGTGCACTGGAAAAACCGAAATTTTGCGACCACGATTGTACAACAGACGTCAACCCAGAAGGGTCGCTTTTTAACACGTAGAGTAGCAGCATGAAGCCCGGCAGTGTGGCTAAGAGATACACAACATCAGGCTAGTCCAATAAACCATAAAGCTATAGACATTAGTTTGCGGGATTAAGTTTGCGATGCGCTTTGTTATGGCGCAAGGAATGGATCTGCCACTTCATCACGCTCCACGCAGGGCGAGCAAATAAGACTAGTACTCTAGTCGTAAAGCCAAGTGTGGCGTCGATGCCAAAGACGATTGAAGTTAAGAAAATCATGTTTGGCCTGGACATTTAATAAGGCAACGCCCATCAAAGAAATAAATGTTTGTAACAAAGGCAAATATAAACCTAGCAGGGCGATGTAAAACAGGGGCTGAGTTTGTGCAATAATCTTCGGTAAGTTGCACCACAACCTGCTATCACCACAATAAAGCTGATTAGGTGCGCAAAAGATATTGCAGCTCAAGAGCGCAGTAACAGGTATTACGTTGTAGAGTAACTAATAACAGATGCGAGTTAACATTAAAAGTAGCTGCCATGCCCATGCCAATGGCAGATTCCAACCGTCTTAGAGACGCCGAGAAAAGGGCATAGGCCAAGAAACTTACCAGAAAATAAAAATTATTTAACAGAATAGTGCTCGATAAGCAATTTGGAGTAAGGGTAATGTTTCATAGAGTTTCTATGTAGGGGCTGCTCTGTTTTAACGGCAATATTCCAGTAATAACTCTGGTTGATTCTCTTCTGTCTAAAAGGGTAGGGTCAAACTTGCCACCAATCCAGTCAAGCATTTCTCCCCCATTCAGGGTGTCTTTAGATCTTCGATATTAGCAGTAAATCTGAGTACCCCCAAATGCCTCCACACAATCTTCAGGCGGGCATCGTTTGCCGGTAACACAACAGGGTAGTTTTTTGTTGGGGTTAAAAGGGAGCATTTTTTCCAGCGTTATTTTAAGTGGGATTCAGCGCATCTCCTAAAATCATATTCTTATACCCGTTTTTCCTTTTTCATGCTTGAGTAGCTGGATAGGCGAAATTTGTTTTCTTTGATATCAAAACCAAAGTCATCATCTAATAAGCCATAAACGGCATCTTTAGTTATATACCAGCGTAAATGAGAATTCGTCCAGCCCATTGAGATTTGTATAGCCATATGCAGTGTATCTAGTTTAATGTCATTAAGCGACAAGCAGTCGTCGCCAGATAGGGGCTTGGCGTTTTGAAGAGATTTGAGCTGAGACTCAGAGCGCAATGTTTGGGTGTTCATAAAGATTTCCTGATTATTGTAGATGAGCAGCCAGCCAGCGCTCTGTTTCTTCTGTTGTTATACCTTTGCGCTTGGCATAATCTTCCAGCTGTTCGACGGTAATTTTGCTGACAGAAATATTGTGAAGCGGGGTGGGAGAAATACCAGCTAATACCGTAGCAGATAAGGATGGCAAAGCTTTCGGTTAGTGTAATCGTGGTATTCGCTTGGACATTGAGTAGCTCAAATAATTTTGCTTTTTCAGTATGGTCAGGGCAGGCGGGATAGCCTGGTGCAGGACGAATCTTATACATTTCCTTAACAAGTTCTTCATTTCTCATGTCTTCATCGTCAATATAGCCCCAGTGGTTTTTACGTACTTCTAAGTGCATGTATTCGGCAAAGGCCTCTGCAAGACGATCCGCAAGTGCTTTAAGCATAATGGCGTTGTAATCATCGTGCTGGTTTTCAAAGACAGATAATTGCTTTTCGGGGGGAATGCCTGCGGTAATGGCGAAGCCGCCAATATAATCTTTTACCTCACTCTCTTTAGGCGCGATAAAGTCAGATAAGCAATAATTTGGTCTTCCGGGGCTTTGATGTTTTGTTGACGCAGGTGATGCAGTACGTCGAGTTGCTCAGTGCGTGATTCATCTTTATAAACTATGATGTCGTCACCCTCACTATTGGCGGGAAAGAAACCAATGACGGTTTTAGCCTCCAGCCACTTTTCAGAAATGATTTGCTTGAGCATCACTTGCGCATCTTCAAATAAACTGCGCGCATGTTTGCCTATGACCTCATCGTCAAAGATTTCCGGATAGTGGCCTGCTAATTCCCAGGTCCGAAAAAAAGGCGTCCAGTCTATATACCAGACCAGCGTTTCTAGCGGGAAGTGATCTATTACTTCTATGCCGAGCTTTTGGGGGCGTCGGATGGTGATTGGTCCAGGAAAATTTGCTGGCTCGCGCCGACTCCAGGCTATGTTGCTTGGTTTTAGCTTTACGGCCTTTATGGCGTTTACGGACGGCTCATATTCATCACGTATCCCTTGCATATAGCTTGTTTGAGTTTAGGTTGAGGTTACCCGCACACCTCATGCACGCGATGCATCAGAACATAAACAGTTGCTCCGGTATAATGTTCTTCTATTTTTATTGCGGTATGTGCGCGTGATGTGGTTGCGCCACCACTCAATAACGGGATAGTAAAACCTTGGCGCTGCATTTTTTGGCGACATGTACCATTTCTTCCAGCGAGGGAGTGATGAGACCGCTTAAACCGATAATGTCGACCTTTTTTTCTTTGGCAACTTGTAGAATTTGTGCGGTAGGTACCATGACACCTAAGTCAATGATTTCTTAGTTATTGCACTGCAAAACCACGCCAACGATATTTTTGCCAATATCATGCACGTCGCCTTTAACGGTTGCCATCAGTATAGTGCCATTCTTTTGCATTTCGCCTGATTTTTCTGCTTCCCCATAAAGGGCATTAAATAGGCGACCGATTTTTTCATCACTCTGGCAGATTTCACAACCTGGGGTAAAAACATTTTTCCAGCACCAAATAAATCACCGACGACATTCATGCCGTCCATAAGCGGACCTTCGATGACATGCAGTGTTTTTTCTGCCTGCTGGCGGGCTTCTTCGGCATCTTCTTCTATAAAGTCAGTAATGCCTTTTACTAAAGCATGTTCCAGACGTTGATTAATCCGGCACATGACGCCATGTTAAATCTTTTATTATTAATATCGTATTGCCACGATATTTTTCGGCAATTTCAAGTAGTCTGTCTGTACCGTTTTCATCACGGTTTAAAACAACGTCTTCAACGGCATTACGTAATTCATCGGGAATGTCTGCGTAAATTGCCAATTGTCCGGCATTGACAATGCCCATGTCCATGCCAGCTTTTACTGCGTGATAAAGAAACACGGCATGTATGGCTTCGCGCACTAGGTTGTTGCCGCGAAAGGAAAAAGAAACATTAGAGACGCCACCGGAAATCATAGCATGGGGACAGGTGCGTTTAATTTCTTGAGTAGCTTCAATAAAATCGACGCCGTAATTATTGTGTTCTGCAATCCTCGTGGCAATAGCAAAGATATTCGGGTCAAAAATAATATCTTCAGGCGGAAAGCCATCTTGATCGACTAAAAAGTTGGATAAGCGCGTTGGCAATCTCAACCTTTCTGGCAAACGTATCCGCCTGGCCCTGTTCATCAAAAGCCATGACAATAACGGCCGCTCCATAACGGCGTACTAATTGGGCATGACGAATAAAGGTTTGCTCGCCTTCTTTCATTGAGATTGAGTCGACGATGCCCTTGCTTTGTATGCATTTTAAACCAGCTTCAATAATATCCCATTTTTTGACGAATCAATCATAATGGGTACTTTTGATATATCGGGTTCTGAAGGGGATCAGGTTTAAAAAAATGTACCATGACTCTTTTGGACTCCAGCATGCCTTCATCCATGTTGATGTCAATACCTTGCGCGCCATTCACAACTTGCTCGCGTGCGACATCGATTGCAGTCCATAATTTGCCAACAATCAGTTTTTTAAAACGCGCTGATCCAGTGACATTGGTGCGCTCACCGACATTGACGAATAATGAGTCAGTGCCGATAGCAAAAGGCTCCAGACCCGCTAGTTGGCAGCGTGTTTCTAGTTCGGAATTTTTCTGGGAGGGTAAGGACTCACTGCATCAATGATCGCTTTAATATATTCAGGTGATGCCGCAACAACCACCGATAATATTTAACTAGCCGTTTTTTGCCCAATCTGCAATTTCAGTCGCCATTTCTTCGGGTGTTTCGTCGTACTCACTAAATTCATTGGGCAATCCTGCATTCGGGTGAGCCGAAACATGCGTGTTGACATGAGAAGATAATTCTTCAATATATTGGCGCATTTCTTGAGCTCCTAGGGCGCAGTTAAAAACCAATTGAAATGGGCTTGATATGGTATTAAGCGAATTCCAGAACGCAAGGGCGGTTTGTCCTGACAGTGTGCGCCCGGATTGATCAGTAATCGTACCTGAAATCATTACAGGAAGTTCGATATTATGTTGTTCAAAATACTGATCTATAGCGAAAAATGTCGCTTTTGCATTCAGTGTGTCAAAGACTGTTTCAATCAATCATATATCGACTCCACCATCAACCAGACCTTTTACCGCTTCGCTATATGCTTCAACCAGATCATCAAAACTGATATTACGAAAGGCGGGCGCATTGACATCAGGTGACATTGAGGCCGTTCTATTGGTTGGGCCTAATGTTCCAGCGACAAATCGAGGCTTGTCTGGGGTTTGCTGAGTAACTTCTATGGCAACTTGCTTTGCTATTTTTGCCGATTCATAATTGATCTCATAGGCCAGCGATTGCATATTGTAATCGGCCATAGCAATCGTTGTGGCGTTAAATGTATTGGTTTCGATAATATTTCTGCCATCGTCCAGATAAGCTTTATGAATGGCTTTGATAATATCCGGCTGTGTGAGTGATAACAGTCATTATTGGTTTTTGAATCGAATCCCAATCACTAAAAGCGTGCACCTCATAGTCTTGTTCTTCAAGATGATAGCCTTGATCATTGTGCCCATTGCACCATCTAAAAATAATATGCGCTGAGCGGAGTTGCTGGGTTGTAAAATCTTTTTTATTCATAGAGGTTACGTAACGATATTTTTATAGATAGGTTGATAAATAAGCATAAAGGTGATTTACTTAGAACCATTATATTATAAATTGCTTATATTTTAAGGAGCATCAATATGTCCAAGCCAACACTTAAACAGGTGATTCAGAGTGGATTTGCTGCCGCGATAGGTGTGCAAAGCAAAGAAAATCGTCAACGAGACTTTGAGCATGGATCATTGTCAAGCTATTTAGTGGTTGGTGCAATTGCGACGCTGGTTATTTATTTTATCATTGGTCGCTATTATATCGTTTATTCTTTTGAGTCCTAAAACCAAAAAGCCCAGGCACATGCCCGGGCTTTGTTTGACGTTTAAAACGGTTGTAGAAGATTAGTTAGTCTTAAAGCTGTTTTAATACTAACAAACATATCGGTAATGCCACTTACTAGATTTGCTAAATTAATCTCTCTTGCTTTAGCATATATTTCGTTCTTATAAAAGCGACGCTTAACCAGCCCATAAAAAGAGGCATGATTTCAAACAGAATGCCTAATATGGTTCCAAAAAAACCTTCCTGAATGCCACCGCCGCTTGTTTTTCTGTCTCCAATATCGGTTAGATCGCGGTCATATTCGCCACCTACATCACTACCCATCCCATCAATAATAATGATATTGATATTATAAAATAGTACTTGTACAGCAATAAAAAAACTGCAGCGCTCGCTGTCCACAGCAAGATATTGCTCACTTTTGCCGATGCGGCTGTTCTATATACCCAAATTGCAATTAAAATTGTTAATACACCACCAAACATTTCGATCCCCTATTGTTGTTATTTTTTTAAACCTACCAAGGGTAAGTTCATATTGATCTTGTGTCATATTTGCTATCACATTATCAAGTAACGCAATATAAACAGCTAGGCTTTACTATGGCAATTTATCATCGCAAATTTACACTTGCTAAAATTAATGAAAATATGCTTTATTTTGATATGTTTTTAATTGACTGTACAATAATGTGTACGAAAAAATGTATAAAATAGTAACAAAACAACTAAATTCTGACTTGATGATTGATCTAGTATCATATTAACTTCATTTACTGTCATAATAATGACGTAATAACTATAATAATTTACAAGAAAGTAGGACACTCATGGGTGCAATATTAGACGTTACTGAAATGTTAAAAGAGCCTGCAGGTATTGCATTAGCTGCAGTTGTAATCGCAGCTGGTTATTTCTTTGTAAATGGGTTTTTGCTGAGCCTAATGACGAAGAATAAATAATACCGCTTTATTCAGCTTTACTAAAAGCCCCCGTAAGTTTAATAAACTTCCGGGTTTTTTTGTGCCTGTTCATTTTAGGCCTTAGTTTATAAAGAGAGAATCCATTATACTTTGCGGCATTTTTATTAATAATAGCTGGAGTCTAAAAAATGCTGAGAACCCCTTCTTTTATCATAGCGCGTATCAACAGCGTCTTGCTCCTGCTTTTGTTATCGGTTTGTTACGTGCTGCATACGGAATTATCGCATTTCAAGAAATTCTTTTTCTACTCTATTTTAATCACCTTATTTTTGACCCTATCCCGTATATAGATGTGGAATTTCCTATGATTCCATTATTTTTGTGCTTATGGGCTTTGGTTGCCGTGTGTGTGATGATTGGCTATCGCAGTCAGGCCGCTATTATCGCAAACTATATTTTCTGGCTTGTTTTTGTTAATTTTACGCCTATGCAGCGCGATTTTGATGGGGGGTTTGACCTGTTTATGATAGGTGTCGGTTTTTTCTGATATTTATGCGCATAGGACGCGCCTTCTCTATTGATAATTTGCAATATAAAATACAATTTAAATACCAGGAAAGACCTAAAATTCCAGAGACTGTCAGTGTTTTATCTGTATTGTTTCCAGTATTGATATTTTCGGGTTTTATATATTTTGACTCTGCTGTTCATAAGCTATTTGTTGAACATTGGCGCAATGGTTTAGGCGGATGGTTGCCTTCTTTCTATGCCTTACTATGTTTCAGCACTAGATCAAGTCCTGGATGCTTAAATAATGAAGTTCTGAAGTAAAGTATAGGTTACTTGATTCTGGTTTTTCAGCGTGGGTTTTATATTTTTGCTTTATCGTCGCTCTTTCCGTCCTGTGTTTTTGTTTGTGCTGGTGTTGGATGTATATAGGGATTACTTATTAGTTTTAATATTATCCTTTTGGCTTAGGGATGTTATCCGTCTATATTTTGATGGTGCCGTTTTCATGGTGGCGAGCTTCGGCAGATATATTTATTTATCAAAACGCCTGTTGTCTGTGTTTTACGATGGCGAGTGCCTTGATGCATTCGTACAGCAACCCTTTATTCATCACTTTGATGTAATAAAAGGGGTGGCTTTCAAAGATCTGCAAACTCAGTAAATTCGGCACTACAGCTACAGGCTTAAGATCGAGAGGGTACTATTAAATGATGTGTATGCAGTGGATTTATACGGACATGTATATGCCGGTGTCGATACATATATACAGATATTGCAAAAAATGCGTTATCTAGCCGTTTTTGCCTGGATGATGCGTATCTCGGGTATCTATTATTTGGCTACAAATGATCTACCGCCGTATTGTAGATAACCGTGTCTAGGCTGTGATGAGTCCTGCTTGATTGCAGTAACAAAAAAAGCTTATCCAGTCGATTTATATACTGCATCTTTGAAAATTACGCTGTACAAAGTCCAAAGCAACTAGCATGGAGACTGGCAAAAATTTTTGTTGTATTCGTGGTGCTGCAGCTTAATAGCAGTATTCATTGTGGTTTTTTATACCGATTTTATGATTTATCCATCGTTCAAAGTCCACTTGCAAATCAGGCGCGCTTAATTAGTAATGCGGTGCTTATGTTGTCAACGACTTTTTTAGGTATAACACCACATGCTCTAGTACAGCTATGACCATTTGAAGGCTATGAAGATCTGATTGCAATCACTTATATTGATGCTGAAGGTAAGAGCAGTGGCCCATTTGTAAATGAAGAGGGGCGTATGTTGGCCCCTAATTGGGGAGAGTGCATTCGATGTGGGCCAATATTGCTGTTACACCACATATCAATCCAGATAGACTAAATAAATTTATTATGAAAGTAACCATGTTTTGGGGGGTGAAAGTCGGACTGGATTTAAACCAGGCGCACTTTTATAATCAAGCATAAAAAAATTGTGGCCCCAACACAATGGGTTCCTGACTTGCGCAATGATAATTTAAGTGGAAAGTGGAAAAATATTGGTATAGCCGATTGGAAAAAAGAGCATTTCACTTTGCAAATGGAGGCAATAAATTAGCTCTGTCGCTAAGCTATCCCCACAAATTATCCTTTTTCAGGAGATTCAAAATAGCCGACTAATAACGCCAGTGCTAATTCTAAATAATCATCCGGTATTTCAAATAATACATAGCAGCACGTAATTTTTCCAAGAAAGATAATCGAATACGGTGAATATTTTGAGCTGCTATTTCCTCTAATCTGTCGTTCGGTGCAAGAGCCTTATATGCTGAGACCCACAAGCCAAAGTGCAAAAATGATAAGTGCAGCAATCAGCAAAAGGCTCGCTCTTCGCTCCGCTCCAATGCGACTTTTACGCACTAAATCTTAGTGGTTTAATAATTCGTACTCTGAAGCGTTATTTAGAGCCGTTAAATATTGCCCACTCTGGCCAAAAGGAGGTTTGAAAATTTAGAATCCAGCAGAACCTGGACTAAAGCATTTGTATACTAGTATAACCATTACATCGCCACAGTCAGATTAAATTTGTTACGCCCATACAGCGTCACAAGAGTGAAGATCAGCCTATTCTCGAAAACGTGAGGCACTGTATTAGTAACGCAAGCAGAAAACCCACTATACGCTGGTCAGTTTCGACAAGAAATTGGGATAAAGTACCTGTTGCGCTAAATCCTGATCGCTCAGAAAATGCAGCTAAATTTTGGGTGTGAGCTATGTTGACAAACATCGGGCTTGTTGTCCTTACTTATTTGCATGGGTAATAAAACGTTGTTTATGGATGGCAATAGTTAGGTTGCTATTCAATTTCTCCGTCTCCTGATTTGTCAATTCTAAGGCTCACAAAAAGAATTGCAAGAGAAAGATGAACCTGCTATTATGATATCGAATCGATATTGCACTAAGTAAACGATGAGGTCGTGATTACGAAAACAATCGAAATTTATCCTTGGTTCTTGACGCTAGCCTTTTGTCACCACAACAACGCTTCATGGGGAAACTACCCCGGGCTATTTAGTGCTTAAAGAAACAGAGGTCGAGGTAGAAAGTAACGGTAGCAATAAAGTGCTCAACCTAGAAATCAAGACCCAGGCGCCCATCCCGGTCGATGGTAAATCCGGCTGCATTCGGTTATGCGGCTTTAACCGACGGAGGTAATAACCTCTTAGTTTTAGTTACCCATCTACCGATCGACGACAGCTCTTATGAACACCCAGAGAGTGGCTTTCACACGCATGTGCTCGATTTGAAAGCCCCGGGAGAGGCTTGTCCCGGTGCTGATTTTGAAGTTGATCAGACCAATTCGGGAAAAAAAACAAGGCATTCGACGCTGACTACTCAATGGAAAAACAAAAGGAAATAAAATTAGTGTGAAGAAAGTTCCTGTAGCTGACTTGGGTGATGCCGGAGTCGAATCGATTGTGTCTTTTACCTTGAAACCGATTCTAGATGCTAACAATAAGCCCACTCATCTTTGCGTGAAGGTGACGGATCAAGATTAAACCTTTGCAAACTTTGGTCCGTAGCACAGGGACGTGCTGCACATAATAATAACGGGGATTAGGGTCTGAGGTATCACCACGAATACTAACAAATAATCAACAGGTTACATCATTTTTTTGTTTCGTAAAAATTCAAGTAATCATCGATTAACATATTGTTTCGTATAGTTTCGTAATAAAAAAGTTGGTAACACAAAATTACAGCAATTCACGATCAGAAACGGCTCAATGTTCTAGTGTGCCATTTTAATTTCTGATGCAATGTAAAAAATTGATTTATATAACTATTTTGTATGGATGTATCAGGGCCTGTCGTCTATATAGCTAAAAACAGAGACAAAGCCAGTCATTCGTCCACAAGGTATTTGTTAATATATTCAGCCAGGGGCGTAATTTGATTTGCCGGTTTTTTGATAACTGCAGGCAGGGATGATGTAAATTTAATTTCACACATCTTTAGAAACCTGAGGGAGTACGGAAGTTTTTGTTATTAAGCAAGGATTGCTGTTTTTTGTTGATTGAGCTTAAGGGAAAGAAGAGAAAAAAATAAAATAGTGATTGCGTCAAAAGAAATGCCATGATATAAAATGTCCTGTGCTTATGATTAGTACAACAAAAAAATAAAACCAAATCCTGAGGAGGATGACATGAAAAAAGTATTATCTCTATTAGCATTCCTTAATGTTAATCGGTGGAACTGGGTATGGATGACCCTGATGGTAGCAAGCAAAAAGTTTCTAGTTCTATTTCTTTGTAAGAAATTTTTAAAAAAAGGAGCCCGGGAATTATTCCTGGGCTTTTTTATGTAAAACAGCTTTTAAACTGGAGTTAGAATATGATGATAAGTTCCTCGTATAATAATGCCTAAGAATAGCTCTATACTATAAGATCAATTTTTCAGTAATGTATATCTAGTACCATACCCCTTAAATAATTAACAATATATCTATGCGGTCAACGCCTTTCCTTTGTATGTCCATATTGAATGGCTTTGTCATCGTTTATTAAAAAGTAATCCATGAAGCATACTTAGGTGTAACAATGCGCCTATTGCTCATTATCAGATACTCCCCCCCGTGTTTTCATTAATTGTAATATGCCATTTTGCCTTTCACTCCAAGCGCTTGAGTGTCATTGCAAAAATCTGCAATTCTTTCTTCCTTTCGCTCATCTACTTTTGCACTTTTGCATTAAGCCATTATTGGCTCAAGTGAAGTTTTAAGTCGTTTTTTTTAGAAGTCGACCGAAATGATTGGCTGAAATAGTCTCGACAATACCTTGTTTAATCGCCTCTTACGCCAACTCTTTATGTGCCCAATGCGTGATAGGACGACCATGATCCTCAATGCGTGTTTAAAAAAGTGGCAAAAATATCTGAAGGGTATAATACTTAACATTTTTCTCATTGAAATAGCAGGAGGATTTATCCGTAGTGCCAACGGAGAAGGTCAATTTTTATAATAATTTGAATTTAAATTAGTGGCTAAAATAAAGCTGCGAAGATGGGTAAACTCTTAAGCGTTGCCCAGCAGATTTAAATGATGAAAAAAATGGTGAGATCATTAAGGCCTCTATTAGCTGATGCATTATTGGGGGGGGGGGGCTTACAAGTGTAGGTTTTCTCACGCAGCACAACATACCTCACTAATTGCCAGCATGCTAGGCCATGCTTCCGGTCGTCCAGTTTTGACAGGAAGAAGCTTATGGTTAAGCAAAGCCGCAACAATCAAAGACCAGCCATGCTGAAAAATACCAATCATCCGCCAGCGTTTGCCGCGTTGACGTGCCGCACCAGGAACCGAAGGCTCTGTAATGTCCAAGAGTGTGTCGGCCAGAGCTTCTGCTTCACCACCGACGGACAACAGCCACCATGTGGCAATAGCAATTGCCATCCATAACCGCTCTGCACGAGCAGGATCGTTCATGCGTGTGTGCTGCCACTGCCAGCCGCTTCGTTTAGTGCGCTTGAAGCCTTGTTCTATCCAAGTTCTCAAGCCATACCAACAAGTATCGGCACATTCTGGTGCCAAATCGGTCAATACCAGCCAGGGATCTTGGTGGGCTTCTCCCCAATAGCCCAGCAGTGTGCAGTTCAATTGAGTTTTCTTGCCGGTAAATGCCGTCCCTCGTCCTTGCCAGCGCTTGCCTTTGGCAGGTACCCAATAGGAAAACGGCTGCCAGTTCACCCAGCCTTCGGGACGAAACGAGCCTTGGGTGTTGACGCGCAGAAATGGGTGCCATTTCAACTCAACGATGGCTTCAAATAACCACTTCGCGTACAGGCCTCGGTCCGTCAACACAATGACAGTCCAACTGGCTGGCAAAAGCCCTTTAAATTGTTGCAATAACGCCAGCCACTCTGGCTCATGCATGGTTCTCCTCCAGCCTTTAATACCTTCCCAGGCAACTGGAACAGCGCAGCCCCGATAAACTACGCTGATAACCAGCACGATAAATCGATCACTTAAACTTGTTGCATCTAAAGCAATTGCCAATTGTTGACCTTCCCAACCATCCAATATCCATGCAAGCCACGGTGCCCAACAAAGGGTCACATCAAGTTCGACACGTTGATCTCCGGCTTTTGCATTAGCCTCTCGGTAGGTATCGCGCAACCTTTCACGCATTGTGTTGAAGGTCTTACCCAGCAAGGGAGCAAGCAAATCCGCCACAGCGGACAAGCTGCACGAACGAGCGAGAATCATGCCAAAGCTCCATAATGCCAAGCCCAAAGCTTGTGGCTTGCTGAGTGATGGAAAATGTGCAGTGACGGTATCAATCCATTGATAAAGTTCAGGTTGGCGAGACATGGTGATACCTCTCGTAAAAAAACACGGTTAACTCTATTAATTTATCGCAACATAATGTTTTTGAACTATTTATAAAAACCTACACTTGTAAGGGGGGGGC
>CALOCH010000037.1:0-107663 GCA_942491615.1 uncultured Gammaproteobacteria bacterium | reverse complement strand
CACAAGTAAAACAAAAAATCTTTCAAAAAATGTTCGATATAAATAATAATTTGAAATATTAGAGTACAGTGCGGAAAACCAATCACGCCAATGAGCACATAATTGATTATTGTTTTGAGTGTATTTTTCGTACCTAGCTTCTTCGTCACGCTTGATGTGCGATTTTCTCGACATGCTCAACAGGCGAGCTTTCCCACTAAATCACCTATCTTGTTACCCACCGCCTCTCCGATTTCACTACCGGCATCGTCAAATAAGGCTTCACCAATCATGCCACCAATAGTTTTTCCAGCGTGGCCACCTACTCTTTCGCTGCCTTCTATTTGCAAATCTTCTTTTAAAGGATTCTCAGTCTCAGGTTGATGGAGAAGCTCTTTTGCAATTTTGTCACCTTGACGGGCCGCGAAGACTTCACAGGCTATGGCACCCACTTCGGCGCCAATTACCGTGCCTTCCGGCCCAGCCATTGTACCCAAGCCGGCACCCAGCATTTCTCCCAAACTTTCTCCAGCCACGCCGGCAGCCAGGCTAGCCCCCGGTTCAACATAGTGGCTAGGATGTTTAGCCAAATCCAAAGCATTGGAGGCTATCGTCTTGGTTACTTCTTGCCAAGTGGCGGAAACATGGGCAAGCTTTTTCTCCATATCTCCGGCCTTATATACAAGTGAAGAAATCAGATGCATGCGCATTAACGCCCGCTGGCTGTTTACCACCAGCTTGATCAGCACCACCTAATGAGACAGTTTCCGAAGGTTGTTCCACATATTTTTGTCGTCAATTGAGTCATCTAGTAACCTTGTTTTTTTTAAACAGAAGGAATTTAAAATAAACATACCGTTAATCAATACTGTCATTTCCTACCGGCACTGAATTAAACGCCCTAAAACCTTTTAGCTGTGAATTTAAGAGAGCAAATTTGAACACTTCTGAATGTGTCTGTCAATTGATCCTACCGGAATGTCGTTGTTAAGCTCCAACCAGCGAGATAAACAGCTGGCTGAGCTGAACCGTAGCCTGCAAAATCGCTTCGACTTCGCTCAGCAAATGGCTTAACTTAACGGCATTGGGTCCTGGCGTATTAATCGAAAAATTGCATACTTTGAACCGATTAAGCAATGGAACAGCCAGTTAATTCTTTCAAACCAATTCATGTTGTAATTAAATGAGGTACACTCCCTGTTTTTCCGGGAAAGCTTAAGCTTTTTTGTCTGTCGTGTCTCTTACCAGAAATGAAGAAAAATAAATGATGTTAATATTCAATGTCGAATAACTGGGGTCGAAAAACTGAAAAACTGGGGTAAAAACTGGGGTCAGGTACAAATTAAATTACAGAACCAATAGGATTCGGCTCGATTGAAAGTAATAACTAAGAGTATTTTCTTAAATTTAATCCTCGTATCAAATAATCATACTGACATTTAAGCTGGTAAAACAAATAAGTTAATTTCAACGGCTTCTTCTCGACCACAAACGGATATTCATATAGGACTTACGCATTGACGAGCGGTTTATAATATGCAATTTAAATTCAAAAGTATTCATATATTAAGTGAGAGAATTAACTCGTCCGTCAACCGCAAAATGCACTATGCCAATGTATATAGGATTTCTTTTGAGTGAACCCAAATACCCAAGTTGCTGCCGCCTGGCAAAGTTAATGAATATTTCTCATGATAGTGTGAATCGATTCATACAGCGTAATGATTACACACCCTCTGACTTATTTGAACAAGCAAGACCCCAGCTTGATTTGAAAGGAGGTACAGTGAATGTAAATGATAGCGCCTTAGATAAACCTTATAGCCGCTACATAGCATTAGTCGGACATTTTTGGTCAGGCAAGCATCATCGTAGTGTTAAGGGGATTAATCTGATTACACTCTATTATACGGATAAACAAGGGCATCATTTACCGATCAACTATCGGGTTTATGATAAAGCCGAGGGAATAACCAAGAACGACTACTTTTTGGATATGCTGGCTGAAGTCCTCTCTTGGGGGCTTCAGCCGTCTTTTGTTACAGGTGATAGTTGGTACAGTGGAGTGGAAAAACCTTAAAGTGATAAAAAATAATGGCTTGGGTTTTATGTTTGCACTGGAAGTAACTTGCTGGGTTTCTGTGATAAGAAACAGAATATCACCTTGTTAATGGGCGCTAACGCGCCCGATAACGCGACGCTCAGTAGAACTGATCAAAACTATCTGCTATCGGTAAACCGATAACAAATAGCTTCAATCAGATATTTTTGAGATGATAAAGCCATCTCAAAAATACTCCTGAGCGTCGCGTTAAAGACCATGATATTCCAGAAGAAGGGTTAGAAGTCTGGTTACGTGAATTTGGACAAGTGAAAGTTTTTCGGACGATGCTCAAAGACGAGCAGCGCCATTAGACTATTTACGTGCCAGATGAAACAGCATTACCTGACGGGTAGACTTCAATGAAGTTCATGATAAACACTGGCAAATAGAGCAGTACCATCGTGTCCTTAGACAGGTCTGCCATATAGAACACAGCCAGGTCAGAGACTGGTGTACGTAATCACATTTTTGCTTCGCTTTTGGCGTATGTGCAATTACAAAAAATGTGCTTATCTGACTTGATAAGCAACTGCTACAAGTTACAGAGGGACTTATTTAACAGCGTTACCGCTTTTATTGAAACCCTGACTCCTGAAATGAAAAACCTTTTTGCTTAATTCAACCCTTCCGTTACACGCGTAAGTCCTATCACGGTGAATCGAAATCATGATCTATTGAATGGGTTTTATGCCGGTTTTCGATTTGTCTGAATGAAGTAAACGCCGCCAGTTGACCATGCAAGGTATTCGTGAGCTTTTCAAACTGGCTTGTCTGTGCTTTACTCACTTCTTTAAAAATCCCCAATATTGTAGTTTAACAGGAATCTTTACCCAGCCAGTTGCTTTGCACATTATGCTATCTGCCCAAACCGTCGTCACTTTTGCCATTTATATTGCTCCCCCCATCATACCGATCAAGGTCAATAGAACCACATCGTATAAGTGAGAATCTGAATTATCACTCCGCAGATGTGGAACGCTTTGTTTTACCGTTTTTTCAAAACCTATCCTGTCTATAAATTTTACGATGACAACCACCGCCTGCGGTGTTTTTCAATCCCTGTGCAGTGGATGATATTTTGACGGATCAGGTGCGATTTCGGAGACAAGATGAAAATTTTTTTGCAAGTAAGGACTTCATTAAAACGATGAGCTAGTAAAATCAATGAAAATTTCATTATATCATTGTTTAATAAAGCATTTTATGGTTTATTGCACACATAGCTTGCAGGATTTAGGTTATAACAAAAGCAAGAGAAGTTACTAGCATCTGCGCTAGCTAATCAATTAAGAGACTATCTGATGAAGACGATTTTTTGTAAGTTAATGGTTGATAGTGCTGAAGTAATAATCGATGGCATTGGACGAATTAGAAATATTTTTACAGTAGCTGATATAGCGCGGATTGATGTTGATAAAGATTGCTATCTGCGCCTTTTTGATTTGGCACTTCTTGAACAACTTAAAAGTTTTCCAGTCATCATCAGTCATCATATTGACTTATCTGCTGAGCATGAATTATCGCATGCAAAGGGTCTGGCAATTGAGGTTGCCAACAAGCAGGATATTATCGAAGCCAGCAAATTTGCGCCTGATTTGTTAATTGGCAAAAGCTTTGAATCATCCGGTATTGCTAAAGAATGTTCAGCATTGATTCTGTATCAGCTTTTGATCAAACAAAACATTCCTTTTTCCATTCATGCAAATACAGGTTATGAGCTTTTTCAGGCTTATTTATCCACTGGAGTTTATGGTGTTGTTCTGCCCTTAAAGTATTTGCGCGAAGATACTACCCCGATACTCAGGTTTAATCTTGATAAATTGACCTCTCTGCGTCTTGAAGTTGCTGGTGGTCCACCAAATGCGCATATTTATCAAAAAATGTTGAGTGCAAAAGGAACGCTAGCTTTTATTGAAGATACTTATAAACTGAAAATATGGGAAAAATCACTTAAGCATACTGAAACAGCATCGATTAAACGCAAATTAGCACGCTATAAAGATATTGCAGGCTATAAAAATAATTATGTTAAACAACCCTGTTTTTATCAAAATGCACCGGCAGCTCTGGCTTTAAATGTCCACTTACCTATTGTTCAGGGGCCAATGTCGGGGATTACAATCACTGCTGAGTTTGCGCAAGCTGTGCATCGATCAGGTGCATTCCCTTTTCTTGCCTTGCAGGTTTGTCTCCGTCGGCTTTTCTCCCTGCGGGTCCTTCGGTGTGGGTTTCGCGTTCCTTTCTGTGGATTTTAATAGATCAGATTAAAATTTTGAAATATAGACCGACACTGGTTTTAGCAGCGCCGCGTTCCTGTCAAATGCCAAGGTGTAATGCCCTCGGCGGGTAATCATTACCACCCTAGGTGGCGGTGCCTTAATAAATCCAGTTGGTCTATTCGCTTATCCTCGTCTTCTTGATGCTTAATATAATTTCTCGAGAGCATTATCATCTGCCAGGAAACATAGTAACTCTTGCCGAAGAAGATTTTCTTCTCCCAATAGGTTCGAGCAATTCGGTGTGGGCACACTTATCAACATCCCTGTGACACTGAAATTGGGGTTTCTTTCCTTTCTCAATTTTCTTCTTTTGGAGGTGCTAAATCTATAGAGTCGCAGTATCACTTTCTGATGAAGATGTTAAGAGTCTTCTTTCTAGATTTGGGTATCCAAACTATATGATACTTACATTCCCATTTTTGAAAAACTATAGAGTTTCATCGTTGTTTCCTATTATGAACTTTAGGCCGATCACGATAAGGAGTGATTAGTCGGAACTTATGTCCCCCTGCAATGGGGGTACTCATTAGAAATTAAATCCATATACAACGTCTGCTGCAAACAAATTTAAAAATTGCAGTCCACGCTCCCAATAGAGCTCTTTTTAAAGCGTTATATAAAATGGGAGTACGTTGTTTTGTCATTGAAGGAGGCGAAGCGGGTGGACATATTTCAAATCTGGGTGGACTAACGGCATGGCAGGAAATTTTTAATGAGGTACGGGAGCAATCTCTACAGGATAAGGTGCATCTGATCTTGGCGGGAGGTATCAGAGGTAAAGAAGCAAAAGAGTTATTGACTGCTTTGCTGAATTATTATGGTTTTGAAAACACGCTGAAAATTTCCTTACAGTTAGGTTCAACCTACCTGGCAACGAAACAGGCTCTTGATCTGACGCCTATAGATGTCGGCTTTCGGGAACAGTTGTTTACAGTGGATGATACCTTCGTAACGGGAGAGAGTCTGAGTCGTGGTGTTAGGCAGCTGGCAATCAGGAATTCAGAAAAAACAGTTTTAAAAGAGTGGCGCATTTTTGCTGCTGACTTAACGCATGAAGAGAAAAAACAAGCCTATGAAAAACTCTATCATGGAGGCCTGCAACGTGCCATTTCATCTAAATACCTCGTTGAAACAGGGAGTTATATGGCTGGCTCTGTCAGTGCATTGCTTGATACGCAATTATCGATAGATGATATACACCTTGAACTGCTTGATCCTGCCCCAGCACAGGCCAATGAACAAACGCAGGAAGCTATTGCCATTGTGGGTATAGGTTTGAAATTGCCTGGTGCAGAATCTGTTGAGGAACATTTTTATAATATATTCCATCAACGCTGTTTTATTAGCGATATGCCCGAAGGAAATTTTGACCGCGAGTTATATTTATCTGTAAACAAGAATGAGGAACTAACATCGTATACTTCATTAGGCGCATTTACCGGTAAATTAGTGGACGATTTATCGCGTTACCGTATTCCTCCGATTATCGCCAGCCAGATTTCCAGATCTCAAAAAATGGCATTAGATGCATCACACAAAGCTCTCAATGATGCTGGCTATTTTGAAAAACCTTTTAACAAGGAACGGACTGCTGTCATTATTGGTGCTGGAGGCGGCAGTAATGAGGAATCCCTGAACAAGATTAACTGGCCGGAGATCCGATCACGCTTGATAGGGCTGAGTGAAACGGGGGGTATTGATATTGAAGACATTTTAAATGAATATGAAACACGCTATTTGCATAAAGATATTACCGAGGACACACGCCCTGGTGAGTTAGCGAATATTATCGCTGCAAGAGTGGCCAGTGTGTTTGACTTTAAGGGAGAGACGCATACTGTTGATGCTGCTTGTGCTGCTTCATTAGCCTCTATTACACACGCGATGTGTTTATTAAGAAACCACTCCTATGATGTGGTGTTAGCAGGCGGAACTGAAGAGCGCATGGGCAAAGACGCTTATATTGAGTTTTCCCGAATTGGTGCTGTTTCGGAGAACGGTTGCTTTCCATTTGACAATACAGCTGATGGGTTTGTATTGGGTGAAGGGGCCGTCATTTATGTCCTCAAACGCTATACAGATGCCTTAAAATTTGGCGATAAAATTTATGCTGTTATCAATGGCTGGGGGGCATCTTCTGATGGCGCTGGCAAAGGTATTACCGCACCGAGTAAAGAAGGACAAATGCTGGCGGTTAAACGTGCCTTCCAGGACGCAAAAATCACACCCTCATTAGTGGATTATATTGAATGCCATGCCACTGCAACAAGGATAGGCGATAGTACCGAATTTGAAGGTTTAAGCGAGTTTTTAACAACAAGTCTTATGGATAAAAAACCAGTCATTGGTGCAAGTAAAGCAATGATCGGACATTTGCGTACGGCTGCTGGGGCAGCTGGTATGTTACAAAGTTTATTTGTAATTAATACTCGATGCTTTCCTGCGACGATTAATTTTCAAAATCATTCACAGGGGAAGCGATTACCTTTTGATGTTTTAAAGATACCTAAAAAAGTAACTCACGAAAACAAGATATTCAGTTCGGTATCTTCTTTTGGATTTGGAGGTACCAATTATCATCTTGTTCTATCATCACCGGATGAAAATAATGCGCTACCTCTTTTATCTGAACAACAAATGGAATTGCCTGTTTATGAATTTGTTGGGGACCTGGCCTGGGTTTGCCCTGGTCAAGGTTCGCAATACGAAGGAATGTTAGCAGCGTATAAAGATGAGCCTGATTTTATTGATTATGCCTGGCAAGCGGCTACAATTTTTTCCCAATACTCTCAGGTTAATTTAATTCGCTTACTGACTGAGGTGGATCCTGCTAGCAAGGATAAGAATGACGAATTATTAAAAGCGACAGAAGTCTCGCAACCTGCTATATTTTTTACATCTATCATTATAGGTAGAAAGCTTTTAAAACTAGGCATCAAACCAGATTTATTAATGGGACATTCACTAGGTGAATATTCTGCTTTATATTTAGCGGACATGCTTAGTTTTGCAGACGCTTTTAGAATGGTCTGTCTACGTGGCAAGCTAATGTCTGCGAGTTTAGTAAAAGATTCAGGGGCGATGATCGCCATAATGGGAGATGAGAGTTTGGCTAAAAAACTCATTCAGGCCACTCCTCATTATGCAGCCTGTGCAAACCTGAATGCTTATACACAAACCGTTATTTCCTGTTCTAAAAATGCGCTTGACGATATATTGAAAGCAGCGGATGAATTAAAAGTAAGGGCAACAGTACTCAAGGTTGCCAGAGGGTTTCATTCAAAGTTTGTGAGTAATTGCGTGGATGAAATGGCACAAGCTCTCGAAAGTTGTCAGTTCTATTACCCTGGCTGTCGGGTAACGGCTAATATTAAAAATCAGGCTTATCCTTATTACTCTGAGCGTAGCCACCAGGTCATGGATAAGGATGATCGCAGTCATACCATAGCATTATTAAAGCGTCAAATTGATCATCCTGTACATTTTATTAGCCAAATTCAGTCTGCTTATGCCTCTGGTATTAGACGTTTCGTTGAAGTGGGGCCTAATAATATTTTGACTCATTTAATAGAACAAATTCATCAGGGTAAGTATTTACAGACGATTTATGTGAATAAACAGGCCGAAAAAGCATTCGACTTTTCTACATTAGCAACACTTTTACAAGAAGAGATATCAATAAAGCGGGTGGCTTTACCTAAAAGAGACGTGACTCAGAAAAAAATCAGGCGCAAAACATCACCCATAAAAGCCACCAATCAAAGCTCGGTCATTGATGAAATTAGAGGCGTTGTTGCCCGCATATCAGGTTATGAACTGGCAAGTTTTGCTGATAATGCCGAATTTGAAAGAGATCTGGGTATTGATACGCTGAAGATTTTTGAAATCCTTGCCCAGCTAAGAGGTAATGTATTACCGGAAGACCTGAGTAATTTTAGAGAGTTAAATTCCGTTAGTAAAATCCTTGCGCACTGCGTTCAGCCGGAGCAGATGAATAAGTCGGAACAGGCCTCACCGCTTGAAACCATCCGGGAAATAGTTGCCTCTGTATCAGGTTACGATTTGAGTATGCTGGATGTTAACGCTGAATTTGAGCGCGATTTAGGCATCGATACCTTAAAAATATTTGAAATTATTGCGCAGTTAAGGGGCAATATCTTACCAGACGAATTAACCGACTTTAGAAATCTCAAGAGTATCCAGAATCTATATGCAGCGAGAGATCTATCACAGGAAGCTTTGGAAGCACCTGCCCAGCTAGAAAAAGAGCTGGTGGTTTATCAATATAAACAACACCGCAAAAAGGACGTACAAGTATTAAGGCTTAATTTAAAGGATTTTGCTATTTATGCTGATAATGGCTATGCAAATTCAACCTTAAAATCGTTGTTTAAATTACTTATATTTAAAGTGGCAGACTGTGAAGATGACTTACGCAATAGAGTCTATCCACTGCTGTATAACAAAACGCGAGAATTTATTGAGGAAAAAGCCGAAAAAATAATTTACATCAGTTATGGTACGGGTGGCTTAGAAGAAGCTAGTATCTTGAGTGTTGCCGCTTTTGTTAAGTCGGTAGCAAAAGATTATAGCGATGCAGATTGGCACTATAATCATTTTTCACGACTACCTGATTACACAAGTCTGGATAAGCGAATTAGCTCAGGTATAGGTTTACACTGTCTGGGTGATAAAGTTATTCAGGGTAAAATGCAAAAAATGCAGGGATTCCAAAGTGAACGAGCGCAAATTCCAACGCAAATATCTGCTCAAGATCATATCGTTGTCACAGGAGGGGCGCGAGGTATTGCCTCACATCTGGTTAAAAAACTGTATGCTGTTTGTCAGGCGCGCTTTACACTTATTGGGCGCAAGCAAAGTAGCGAAGACTGGATGCAAACACTGGATAGTCAGCGAATCAGCTATTTAGCTATTGATATAGCCGATAAAAAAGCAGTACAGCAACATCAGGCCCATTTGAGTGATTGTACAATTTTAATTCATTCTGCTGGGATTGATCATTCTAAAAATTTTATGCATAAATCATACGACGAATTTTTTGAAGTCATCGATGTAAAAGTTGCGGGCTTATTTAATTTATTGGGGTTTATGAGTGCAGAAAATATTCGAGCATTGGTACTTTTTTCCTCGACAGTTGGCTATCGTGGCAATCACGGACAAGCAGACTATGCTGCGGCGAATGCGGTATTAAACAGTAAAATAGGACAGTTTCCTTGTCTATCCCTGGCCTGGACAGCATGGGCAGAAATTGGTATGGCAAGTCGTGGATATATTCATGACATACTAAGCAGTAAAGGCGCTCGCTTTATAGGTCTGGACGAAGGATCAGATATTTTTCAAAATGCCTTGTCCAGCTTTTTAGCTAATCCGTATGCAACCCATTCTCAATTGCTAATTGCTGCAAAAATTCCCGAGGATGATGTGCTTTATTGTTCAGAATCAGACGCTATTCACACAATTGATGACTTAGACAAAGCATTTATTGTTGAAGTTACCTATGATAGTCGGCAGTTTCCTGAATTATTGGATCATCAGTTTAATGGTCAAATTTTTGTACCAGGTTCAGTGATACTCGGTAGTGTATTGCATGAAATTCATAAAAAAATTCAGCTGGATAATCTAACTATCGAACTTGATAATGTTGAATTTTTATCACCGCTTATAGTTGTAGAAAACGTTCCCAAACGCTTAAAAATCACACGCTTAACTACGGGTTTTCTAGTTGAAGACATCAAGCAACAACTCATCATACCTATTGCAACGTTTACTGTGAACCTGACTGCTGATAATCCTGAGTTGAATTATGCCTATATTAAGACTCGTTTTGAAAATACATTGCCAAACTTGGCAATTTCTGAATATCCGTGTAACAGGAGGTATTCGGAATTAGGAGAACATTTTCAAATTTTAGAAACTATTTCATTTAGTCAGGGAATTATACAAACTACAATGCACTTGAAAGCCGGCAATGCTGAACTGTTACAACGACTATTTGCTATTTCCAAAGCACTTGAGGCCTGTTTTCAAAGCTGCTCCAGTACCGTTCACTTATTAAAAAATCCTAAATCAGTCTATCTTCCAAGTGGTTTGGAAAAAGCAGTTATATCGTTTAAAACCCTGCAGAAAACCAACGTATTACGCCTCTATATAGAGCTGTTAGAATCACAATCTAAAGGTGCTGTCTTTAATATATTGGCTGTTAATCAGCATGGAGAACAGATCATTAACATAAAAGCCTTTACCGCCAGTCCTGTATTTGATGTGAAAGCGTCAGATTATTATATTTTTAAAAATACTCTGATTAAAGATAGTTTGAGCGAAGGTTTTTTTGCCGATATTGATGCGCTAAACCAAGGTTTTTCTGCAGCAAGTAATTTGACTGCAAATGAGTTAAATGAAATTAACGCTTTAAATTCCAGCAAACGAATAAATGAAAAAAAATCAGGAAAAATTGCCTGTAAAATTTTAAGTAACTGGCAGTCGTTGTGCGAAAATAAATCAACGCATTACCTGAGTAATACTGAAGTATTATCCACCGATAAGCCGGTTCAAGTATTAATTAATGGCAAGCCAGATGCAAATTACCCGTATTATTCCATTAGTCATAGTGATTCTGTCATTTATGTAGCGCGATCTGAATATCCAATTGGTGTTGATATAGAAAAAATTCGTCCGTTAGATGAATTAACCATCAAAAACATTTATGGACATCAACGTTCGGCGATAGATAAATTTTTGCATGCAACTGATATAAATACTGAATTGCAGGATTTATTTCCGTTGATAGTATTTACCCAGAAGGAAGCAGCCCTGAAAGCGGAAGGGACAGGCCTGGCTAATGGGACAGATCTGGCTGTTATCAAAAAATTTGCGGTGGATAATGCATCAATAAATGTTAATGGAAAAAATTACTCTGTATCCACTAATATTGCTGATCACTATGTTATATCAAAAGCCTTGCTGTTAACATCTGAACAAGCAGGACAGAGTCCAGTAATAAAACTAAATACTAAACAGCTTACCAAGTATCAACAAACGCTGTTGCAAGATGAAAAGCAGAATAAATTTAGTTACTCTCTTAACCATATTATTGAATTTAATGATGTGGTAGATTTGGATAAGTTAACAGCTGCGATTAACAGCTTATTTGCTGGTCATGAAGTACTGCGTTCCCGCTTTCCTGGTGATGAAGGTCAAGTATTAATCATGCCTTTTATCGCACAGTATTTTACCGTTGAAGAGTCTGATGAGACTGTTGATGCCATTGAAGAGCGATTTATTAATAAATATTCAAATTATCAATACGATCTCGAAAATGAAGCTTTGTTCCAAATCAAACTTTATCGAACAGCTGAAGGTACAACATTAGTACTGATGAATTTTCATCATTTAATTCTGGATTGCTATAATGCTTTCATTTTAAGTGAAACGATTCTAAAAAATTACCAGCAGCTTATCGAAGGTAAAACTGTCACAAACAATAATCATAAACAGTATTATGATATGGAAATTGAAGCCACATTTAAACAGGGAAATAGTTTTTGGGCTACTTATTTACTAGGTGTAGATACATTTAAGTTTGCTAGACCTAAAGAGAAAAAGCATAGTAGTGGCAAGCACTTTAAAACGATTACCCACCTCAATAAAAAAGGCCTGGAATATTTTTGCCGTACACAATCGATCACCTTGTTTGTCGGTTTGTTAGGTGTTCTAAAACGCACATTCCTGAAACTTTATAATAAAAATGACCTGGTCTTTCTCATTCCGTTTTCTGCAAAAAACAGTCAAAATCATCACACCCTTGGGTCGTTTATTCATTTACTTCCGGTGCGCTCAAAAATCAATCAGGGCGATAGTAATGATGTATTATTTAATAGTGTAAGGGAAAGTCTTTATACTGCTATTGAACATCAAGATGAACAAATTGACCTTTCATTATTAGAAAATAATCATGGAATTATCACTCAGCTAATTAATAGTAATAACGAGGATGGATTATTCAATGACACTGTAAAAAGACGTAATACGGATGGAAAAAATACACATAATCCATTAATACTGTCATTTATTAATTTCAAAGATACCATTCATCTTGACGTTACTTTTAATGCTGATATTGTGAGTAAAATTCAGCTTGGAGAAATATTGGATTGTTTTCAGGAGGAGTTAAATGCTGTGATGAATACAGTTTTTCTTGAAAAAGTTGAGGTTAATTATATAGCTCCCAGCTCAGCTGGCGAAAAAATGATGATCTTGATCTGGAAGGAGGTGTTTAATATAGAGAGCATTGGCGTCTACGATAATTTCTTCGATTTAGGAGGACATTCCTTATTAGCAGTTGTTCTGCGTACAAAAATCGAAGCTAAATTTAATAAATTTATACCTATAGAACTGATATTCCAGTTTCCAACGCTGAGTTTATTAGTCCAGGCTGTATTTGACTATAATGCTAGTGAAAATACCAACCTTGATTCAATTATCACACCGATTCAGACAGAAGGGAGTCAACCCCCTTTTTTCTGGCTAAATGGAGGACAGGTTGTACCAACGATGCGAGAATTAATAGGTAATGACCGACCTTTTTATTTTTTAAATCATCAATCCCTGAATGGTAAAAAGGCAAAATATTTAACGCTTTCGGAAATTGTTGATTTCTATACTCAGGCAATTATGAAAATTGATTCAACAGGTCCCTATTTTCTTGGTGGTTTTTGTATTGGTGGAATGCTTATTTATGAAATTGCACAGCAATTGGTTGCACTGGGTAAGATTGTAGCTCTTTTATTTTTGCTCGATCCCGTGGGAGGGTCGCTTGGAAAAAAACATGCTGTAAAAAAGCTTACACTTGCTAGCTCTTCTCCATACAGAAAATATAAAAAAATAGAGCCACTTCTTATTTTCTTGAAAAAATGCAATAGAATGAAATCAAAGTTGTGCCATAAAATTAATGACATTAAGGTTCAGGCTTATTTTAGTATCGGAAAACCATTGCCAGCTGATTTAATCTGGCCCTATCAATTGAGTTTTTATAAGGTGGTGAGTTTAAATTATCAACCTAAACTCCCTTTTGCAGGAATTAATAAAATAATATTAATTCAAGATAATAATGCTAATCCAGAACTTTGGGCAAGTATCGTAAAAAATAGAGCAGAGGTTCATGTTATCAATGCTACACATTTGGAATTAATGGAAAATCCATACAATATAGAATGGATTAATATACTCGTCGACGCGATGGCAAATAATTAATAATACATCGTACACTTTTCCATATTCTTGTTCCTTAGAAATCCAAATAATCATTAATTAATATATTGTTTTATAATAAAAATTAGCAACATAGAATTACAGCAGTTCACGAGCAGGAAGGGGTAAAATGTCTTGATGTATGGTTTTAATGACTTGTAATAAATTGATTTATTAAACTATTTTGTGGGAGTACCTCAGAGCCAAACTCGATTGATGTTAAATCTATAAACTTTCTATAACCCATCTCCTTGAAAGCTCAACTAGCTAAGCCGCATGTTCAAGATAGCCTACGCGTTTTAATATTAAAAAAATACGTGTAAACTGGACGTATAACAGTCACTAACCTAACTTGAACAGACTGCATGAAAGCAAACACCATAGACACACGCATTTCCCCAGAAGGTCATTTAGCCGTTTTATCACGTACAGAAGTTAACAAATTATTAGATACCAGCCAGGGCGGCTTGTATCAACTCTTGCATAATTGCGCGCTGGCGGTTTTGAACTGTGGCATTGATTTAGATGACGGTAAAGAGTTACTGGAACGTTACAGCGATTTTTCAATTAAGGTGATACAGGAAGCACGTGGTATCAAACTGGAACTAACAGGTGCGCCAGCGATCGCTTTTGTTGATGGCGAAATGATTAAGGGTATACGAGAACATTTGTTTGCCGTGTTACGTGATATTGTTTATGTCAATGATGAAATCACTGATAACCCCAAATTTGATCTGCAAAGTTCGGAAGGTATTACCAACGCTGTGTTTCATATTTTACGTAACGCGAATATTATTCATCAGCGTATAGAACCCAAACTGGTTGTTTGCTGGGGTGGGCATTCTATCTCACGCAAAGAATATACTTACACCAAACAGGTAGGCTATGAAATTGGCTTGCGCAACATGGATATTTGCACCGGATGTGGCCCTGGCGCAATGAAGGGACCTATGAAAGGCGCAACTATCGGTCATGCTAAACAACGCATATCTGATGGACACTATATAGGCATCACGGAGCCTGGCATTATCGCGGCTGAGTCTCCTAACCCGATTGTTAATGATCTGGTTATTTTGCCGGATATCGAAAAACGTCTGGAGGCTTTTGTGCGTACTGGACATGGCATTGTAGTGTTTCCTGGAGGAGCAGGCACAGCTGAGGAGATCCTTTACCTACTCGGCATACTGCTACATCCGGACAATTCGGAAATGCCCTTTCCGCTGATTTTTACCGGTCCTGAATCTGCTGCAGATTATTTCAAACAGATTAATGAGTTTATAGGTGATACATTAGGCTTTGAAGCTCAGCAACGTTACAAGATTATTATTGCTGATCCGGCTAGAGTCGCTCGGGAAATGAAGCTAGGCATACATCAGGTGCGCGAGTTCCGTAAAAGTAAAGCCGATGCCTATTATTTTAATTGGGGTTTAAAAATCATTGCTGAATTTCAACAACCTTTTATCCCATCGCATGAGAATATGGCGGCTTTGGCATTGCATAAAAATCAACCCAGGCATTTGCTTGCTGCGAATTTACGCCGTGTATTTTCTGGTATCGTGGCAGGTAATGTAAAGGATGAGGGCATACGTGCGATTGAGAAATTTGGGCACTTTGAAATTAGCGGTGATCAGGAAATCATGCAGCCCGTTGATGCATTACTAGCCGCATTTGTTAGCCAGCAACGAATGAAGTTGCCGGGCAAAACCTACGTGCCTTGTTATAAGATTGTCGCATAAAGCGTACTATACTGTTATTAAGTCAGAAATTTTATATATTATAATCAATACATTACTCTGAAGGCTGGGTTATGTTCTCTATAAATTGATGCTCACGGTTTGCGTATTAAGTTTAAAAATTGATCAAAAGATAAACACCTAGGGCATAGCTTTAACCCACTATTTATGTAGCAAAAATGGCAGGGTAAAGCTGATGGCCATTAATTTAACAGTTTATTCTTTATAGTTAATCTATTACGTCGTAGATGTGTTTAATATACAAGGTTGGGTTATATTTTTCTTGCAAAGCAATAAAAACGTAACCCAACATAGGTGCCCAACGAGGTGTCTCCTAAAAGGGTATATCATCATCAAAATCCTCATAATCCGCTGGAGGCGGCGAATTCGGCATCGATTGAGAAGATTGTGCAGTTGCAGGCTTATTTTGTCGATTTGCGGGTGCGTTATATTGCGTCGGTGTCGAGCTAGCCATTGGCGCAGTACCCCCTGAGCGACTGTCTAACATATGCATTTCTGTTGCAATAATTTCAGTTGTGTAGCGATCCTGCCCATCCTGACCTTGCCATTTACGTGTTTGCAAGCGTCCCTCGACATAAAGCTGACTGCCTTTTTTTAGGTATTCACCAGCAATTTCAGCTAAACGATTAAAGAAAACTACCCGGTGCCATTCGGTATTTTCTTTACGTTCTCCCGTTTGCTTATCTTTCCAGCGAAAATTAGTTGCTAGATTGATATTTGCCACCGCTCCCCCCGTAGGCATATAACGAACCTCTGGATCTGCGCCTAATCGGCCAATTAAAGTTACCTTGTTAAGCATGGATTACTCCCTATGAATTTAATTTTTTATAGTTTACCATTAATAAACAGCCATCTGTTCCCGAGTATAAATTGTCACAAGTTTATCTTGCAATTAATTTATAATATCGCTAACCTAAAATTAGAATTTAATAATATACAAGGATCTCTCAGCATGATTTTTAGACAGTTATTTGAACCCGACACTTGTACTTATACTTACCTTTTAGCGTGCGAAACAAGCCAGAAAGCAATTCTGATTGATACTGTTGCCACAGAAACTGAGCATTATATACGCCTTTTGGAGAATTTAAATCTTGCCCTAATTTACACGCTGGAAACTCACGTTCATGCAGATCATGTGACTGCAGCCAGTTTATTGCGTGACCAACTGGGCAGTAAGAGTATTGTGCATCGCGATGCGGGGGCCATGTGCGCTGATTTACTGGTCACTGATGGAGTAACGCTTCAAGTGGGTGGCATTGAAATCAAAGTGTTACATACACCGGGGCATACCAGTGGTTGTGTGAGCTATGTCATCGGAGATCGGGTCTTCACTGGGGATTGTCTATTGATTAATGGCTGCGGCAGAACGGACTTTCAACAGGGCAATTCTGTGGTCATGTATCAGAGTGTGACTGAAAAACTGTTTACTTTGCCTGCGGATACGCTGGTTTATCCCGGACATGACTATAATGGAAAAAGAGTGTCTTGCATTGCTCAAGAAATTGCTTTAAATGCACGTCTGGGCCAACAAAAAACAGAGGCTGAATTTGTTGATATTATGCAAAATCTAAATCTCGCATACCCTAAGTATATTGATAAAGCATTGCCTGCGAATAAGGCGTGTGGCGCTGAAGGGATAATAAAAGAACCTCTTAGACAAGGATAAATTGCACTTATGCTTTTAGCCAGTTTCTTCGCCGTCATTATTGGCATTTTAGTCGGACTGCTCGGTGGTGGTGGATCAATTTTAACCGTTCCTGTGCTGGTTTATCTGGCTGATATTCCGACAAAAATTGCCATTATTATGTCATTGATCATTGTCGGCACAACCAGTTTGATTGCCAGTTTGAATCATGCGCGTCAAGGTCATGTATGCTGGAAAACAGGTTTTTTATTTGGCAGTGCGGGTATGCTCGGTGCTTTTTTAGGGGGACGCTTGATTGATTACGTCCCTGATGCCTTATTACTCATATTGCTCGGAATGGTAATGCTTGCTGCCTCATTTTCCATGATATTTAATAAAAAAACATCGGCAAGCGATGAAACTAAGGCGCAAAATAGCTCTATTTGCCCTGTAGAACTCCCCATTGTTGCCATAGTATTAGACGGCTTTTTTCTAGGTATCATTACCGGTCTCGTCGGAGTCGGGGGTGGTTTTATTTTGGTACCGGCACTGGTTCATCTGGCAGGTTTACCTGTACATGCTGCCATTGGTACCTCTTTATTTATTATTGTTTTACAGAGTAGCGCAGCATTGATAGGCAATGCTGAACATTTCGATATTGATCCTGTACTCACATTGTTAATGACCAGCATTGCTGTAGCGGGTAGTTTTCTTGGCTCCAAAGCAGCTCATTATATTCCTGCGACTTACTTAAAACGTAGCTTTGGTTTTTTTGTTCTTATTCTGGGCAGTTATTTGCTTTATAGGGAAATCAACGCAACAATTATCGTGCAAGTACAGACTTTAGTTGAGAATAATAAGGAATTTATTACCGGCGCATCAGCAGTGATTTTATTTATGGTGGTGTATCGCTTATGGTTATGGTTGCATACCAAAACAAGTAAAATTTGATAACTGTGCAACAAAAAGCAGGCTTACATAGCACCGACGATATGTCCGAGTTTCTTGATCAGTCAGTTATTGATTAAACACCGCGAAATTTTCTGCAAAGCCTGTTTTTTATAAATACCGACGCAGCAGATCCAACGCGAGAATCGCCGCCTGATTCTGCTTGCGAGTTGCCGGCCCGCCTAAAATAAATTCACTGCGCAAACATCCTTCAGGTGTCAGTAATAGATTATATACACTAATATTCTGCTCTTTTTGCTGAAATTGCTGAGCAGTACCCTGATATAACTGCACCAGCACTAATTCACGGTCTACATCCTGCCGGATTGTTTCTGCACGCTGTTCTGCGCGGGTGAAATAATGCTCAGCACTTGGCAATGGGATATTCTGCTCGGTTGATTGACAAAAGGCAGAGCGCTTTAACCAGGGTCTTGCAATACATTTTGCAGCAATCAATCCTTGCGTAGCAGTTTCTTCGACCGATACGATAAATTGCCGTTGTTGCATTAAGTGGTCTATCACATCGACAAGGCTGCTCTGCGGTTGCCTCGGACTATCAACAGCAAACACGTAATCACCTAGACTGCTGAGCACCTGATCTATGGTCTTTTCTAGTTGTTGCTGTGCCATCGTTGCGGGAAATAATAACTTGGTCTGGACTTCGTCCGCGGCTGCACGAAAACTGAGCTGTACCTTATCAGGTAGCAATATATTATTGAGTTTTTGCTGTAGATCAGACTCTCCAATACCAACTGAGCGTAAAGTGATCAATTGCGTAGGTTGTAAAACAAATCGCTGCGCCAGTATTGGCGCAATTTTTTGCTCAAACATGGATTTCATTTCAGTAGGCACGCCAGGTAAAAAGACAAACCAGCAACGTCCCGATTGCACTGAAAAACCAGGAGCTGTTCCCCATTCGTTATCTATCCGCTCAGCACCTAATGGAAAATAAGCCTGTTTCCTATTGGAGTCTGCCATTACTCGTTTACGCTGCGTAAAAAAGTGCGCTATTTGCGTAAGAGCCACTGAATCAAGTTGCAGAGGCAGATTAAACGCGTCAGCGACCGCTTGGGCTGTCAAATCGTCAACAGTAGGCCCAAGACCACCCGTGCAAATACAGCAGTCAGCACGTTGAGAAATTTCGGTTAATAGACTTTGTAAATCCGGCAAATTATCGCCCACAGCGGTGTGCCGTCTTACGACAAATCCCTTATCGACTAACTTTCGAGCTAGCCAAGCTGCATTGGTATCAACCGTTTGACCGGTAACGACTTCTTCACCCTGGGAAAATATTTCGACTTGTGGCGACATGGATTTTATTTGTGCTTGATAGTATGGTGTATCGGCAGGTGTTGTTTAAAACATCATAGTTAACAACTAAAGGCAATGCACAATTTAATCAGCCTCTTTTCTTGCCTTAACGACTGATAAAATCACCAAATGCGCGACTACCATCGCCTGTTGTTATGGTATCAACCACGGTTAATGTTTGCGCATCAATCACCGATACCGTGCCATCAAACCAATTTGCAACATAGACATGGCGATCATCGCTATGCGTGCTAATACCTTCGGGTTTTTCACCCACTGGAATCTTTGTAATTTCTGTTAATGTCTCGGTATCAATAACAGAGACATTGCTATCATCCTGATTTGAGACAAACAACAGCTTCTCATCCAGGGCCAAAGATAGCGCGTAAGGCCTGCCGCCTACTTTAATGCGTGTTACTCTTTTTAGATTTTGAGCACTCAAAACAGATACATCATTACTTTCAACATTTGCACTAAAAAGCTCGGTTCCTGCCTTGTTCAGTGCCATACCAAACGGATGCGCGCCTACTTTCGTGGTATTTCTTATACGCATTTTTGATAAATCAATTTGTGAAATACTATCATCCATGCGATTAGCAACATACAGCCAACGATTATCAGGACTAACCACTAAGCCCGATGGTGATTTGCCTACGGTCAATTTTTTCTCTAATTTTAGGTTGGCGCTATTAAAAATAGAGATCGTATTTTCATACCAGTCGGCAACAAAAATACGCTGACCATCCGGACTGACAGCAATACCCACTGAAGCACCGCCTACTTTGACTTGTTTTGTTGCTTGCAAATTTTTAACATCTAAAACAACAAAGCCTTCGCCTTGTGGAGTACTGATATAAACCTGATCTAGCGGATGATTCACCGCAACACCAACGGGCTTACCTTGAACGTTTATTGATTTAATAACCTGATTGGTTTTTAAATCAATAACCGCTACGTTATTATCTAATTGATTGGTAATAAAGGCATACGGCTGAGCTAAAAGAGGGAAACTATTAACTAGTGATACGCTAAGAAAAAAATATAAGATACTGCGTTTGAAAGACATATTTATGAGTGCTGTGAATTTGGGAGCTTGCTCCCGAGCATTAAAAAGATGGGATTTGCAAGGCAGGTCAAAAAACAGCCTGACTCTACCCATCTTTTCTCCATTACTATTTAGAAAAGCTTATCTTTTCATTTCAAATTTAATAGCAGTCGGTAGAGTATTAGGCTCAAATTTATGCAATAAACTTGTTAAACCTTCTTTTAATACCGCTGTCACCGCTGTATCAGCTGCTTCCTCGTTTAATTCAGCAGGTGGATTATTATTCATATAACCACGATAATACGTTGCTACCCAGGTTACAACAGAGTTATTACCTTTTGGCTTAACAGTCAAAATTGCTTGATAATTATCGACAGGAAGTACCGGCACATTTTCATCCTGACCAGAGTGCTGAATAGTTTTAACAACGCTCATATCGGTAATTTTATACTTATATGTCATTTTCTTCGCGTCATAGCTTTTTAATTCTTCCGTGATTGTACCACCGTCAATAGTCAAAACACGTGTCGCGCCTTTATCATTTCCACCCGTCCCAGCGGTGCTTTTAATGCCAGGATGCCATGACATATCGTCAAAATTTTTAATGACATCCCAAACTTTATCCGCAGGGGCTTCAATATCCACTGTGGCAGTCATTTTTCCTCTAACAGGCCCATGTGCATACGCAACTGCACTAAAAAGAAACAAGAAAAACGCTAAAAAAGATATTTTTTTCATATCAAATCCTATTTATAGTGTTGAAAAAGCTAAACAGTTTATTATAAGGTAATTTGTTGAATGCTAAAATTAAAAATAAGTGCCCGGCTGTTTTTAAATTAATGAATGACTCATTGCACACCACCTTTAAGCACTGAAATAAGTATTTATACTCCAAGTGAAATAGAGCAATGCTTTAAAATACAGTACAATACACGTTAAATATAATTTAAAGTCTAACGTTACTTTACTATGCACGCACTTCGTAGATATCTTCCTTTTTTAAGTATTTTAGCGCTCATGGCTATTCAGGGTTGTAGTATTAAAACCTCGGAGCAATTGGCAGAAAACGATGCTATAGATGAACTAGCGCATAAATCTGGCTTACAAATTGATCCATCGGTACTTAAGCATAATAAGCAGTTTGATACAAATGACAGTTGGCAATACCTGATTTCTCTGTTTGCCATCCCCGCTGTAGATGACGCGCTGATAGAAAAACAAATGCAATGGTATCTGGCGCGTCCAAAATATATTGCAACCATTCAAAGCAGAGCAGAACCTTACCTATACAATATTATCAAGCAAGTAGAAGCAAAAGAATTGCCTGGTGAAATAGCTTTATTGCCCGCTGTTGAAAGTGGCTTTAAACCTCATGCTTATTCGCATTCACATGCCTCAGGCTTATGGCAGTTTATCCCTTCGACTGGCAAGCTATACGGACTGGATCAAAACTGGTGGTACGATGGTCGCCGCGATGTCTATGCCTCCACGGATGCCGCAACCAGTTATCTAAAAAAACTAGGCGCTGTTTTTGATAATGACTGGTTACTTGCGCTGGCGTCCTATAATGCCGGTGTAGGTACAGTCAGTAGAGCAGTCAAACGCAATGCAGCTAAAAACCAGGCAACCGATTATTGGTCTTTGGACTTACCCCAGGAAACTAAAAATTACGTACCTAAATTACTCGCACTTGCAAAAATTTTCGCAAATGCTGAACAATATGGCATTAGTTTAAAATCGCAAACGCATAGGCCTGCCTTTGCAGCGGTGAATATAGGATCACAAATCGATATGGCAACAGCGGCAAAGCTTTCCGCAGTATCTCAGGAAGCGTTATTACACTTTAACCCAGGCTTTAAACAGGGCTATACACCACCGCAAGGCCCACATCGCCTATTAATCCCGATTGACAATGTCGAACTGTTTAAAACAAACCTGGCATTGCTTCCAGCAGATCAGCGTGTACAATGGCATAGACATCAAATTAAGGCAGGCGATAATCTAGGCAGTATTGCACGCTATTACCGAACCGATATTAGGGCGATTCGTGAAGTCAATAATTTGAAAAATAATACGATCCATGCAGGTAAGTATCTACTTATTCCTAGCCCACAAAACCTAACCAGCAATATACAGTTAACTCAGGTCAGATCAATCTCTCCAGTCAATAAAAATACCCGCTATACTATCAAGCATGGTGATAACTTATGGCGTATTGCCCAAAAATTTAACCTGGATAGCAAAGAAATAGCGCGCTTCAATCACATCGCTTTAAATTCGCCCTTACATGAAGGACAGACACTGATAATCAAAGGCTCTAAGCAACAAAGCGGTATTGAAACAACCAAAACGCAACCGTTGCATTATACAGTGCGCCGTGGTGATTCTCTGTATGCGATTTCGGAAAAATTCAATGTAAGTGTTGCTGACCTGCGCAAATGGAATGCCAGCAAACTGGGGGAATTTTTACAGCCTGGGCAGACACTAACCGTAAAAGCCAATCGTAGCGAGCCTGCTACCTAATGCTTAAAGACATGTATCAAAACTTAGACAGCTTATTTTTTGGGAGCGACTCGCCTGCTTTTCACAGACAAACTGCCTGAGCTCCTTAAGTGCCCAGATTTTGCTCTGTCCATATTTTTGGAATTGTTTGAGCTTTAGCGCTTATGCCTGCATCAACTGATATACAAGCGCTAAAATAATCATCTGCAAAAAATTCAATACCCAAAAATAGAGTACAAATAGCACCCATTTAAGCTGTTTTGATTTATTACCGCCTCTATACTTAACGAGTAGCCAACCACCTAGGGTGGCAACTATTAGCATAACTGAGCCAATTAAAGCATAATTCATTATTCATCCTTTATCGGTGGGGGTGCTAACACTTGACGTGAGCCACTTCCTTCAGCAGGACTAATAACCCCTGCCATTTCCATTGCTTCTATCATTGTTGCGGCACGGTTATAACCTACTTTAAAACGTCGCTGGACGCTGGAAATAGAGGCTTTGCGTGATTCGGTCACAAATGCCACGGCTTGATCATACAGCTCATCCATTTCCGAATCAATTGCGTCCTGACCGGTCACAAATGAACCATCATTCGCTTCTGAATATTCCTGAGTAATTTCTTGTAAATAATTTGTCGGTGCCGTTTTTTTCAAAAATTCAACCACATGATGTACTTCATGGTCATCGACAAAAGCACCATGTGCACGTACCGGAATGTTGGTGCCTGAAGGCATAAATAGCATGTCGCCATTACCTAACAAAAATTCAGCACCTCCCTGATCCAAAACCGTCCGTGAGTCGATACGCGATGAAACCTGAAAGGAGATACGTGATGGCACATTCGCTTTAATCAAACCGGTCAACACATCCACAGAAGGTCGCTGTGTTGCGAGTATTAAATGAATACCTGCCGCACGCGCTTTTTGTGCTAAACGAGCAATTAACTCCTCAACCTTTTTTCCCACGATCATCATCATATCGGCCAATTCATCAACCACAATGACAATGCTAGGCAAAGTTGTCAGAGTTGGTATGCTTTCGCCTTCGTGTAATGGCGTTTCATAGCTATACATTGGGTCTTTAATCGGCTCGCCTTTCTTTTCTGCATCTTTAACTAATTTATTAAAACCTGCCAGATTTCTCACCCCAACTTTAGACATCAGTTTGTAACGTCGCTCCATCTCCGCTACGGCCCAGCGCAATGCATTGGCTGCGTCTTTCATATCGGTCACCACGGGAGCAAGCAAGTGTGGAATACCTTCGTAAACTGATAATTCCAGCATCTTTGGATCGATCATTATCATCCTGACATCGTCAGGTGTCGATTTATAAAGCATGCTTAAAATCATGGTATTAATGGCAACTGATTTACCCGATCCGGTTGTCCCCGCGACCAAAAGGTGTGGCATTTTAGATAAATCTGCAACTATATGAGTACCTGAAATATCTTTTCCCAATAATAAGGTTAGTGCTGATTTTGACTTAACAAATGGATCTGACTCCAGTCCTTTTCTAAATGAAACCATTTCCCGTTGCTGGTTTGGTATCTCCAGACCAATCACCGACTTTCCGGGGATCACTTCGACTATTCTGACGCTGGTAACTGACAGGGCACGCGCTAAATCTTTAGCCAGACCGCTGATACGACTGACTTTTACGCCTGCTGCCGGTTGCAGTTCAAAGCGGGTAATAACGGGGCCTGGCAACACACCGGTGACTTCCACGATAACATTAAAATCCTGTAATGCGCGCTCCACCAGACGTGACATATCTTCAAGCTCATCAGCTGAATAACCTTTAACGTTAACGACTCTTAAATCCAGTAATTCTGTATCGGGCAATGAACCTGGCAGAACTTCTTTAAATAAATCTGTTTGCAGTTTTTTAGTCACCACAGGTTGAGTCATAGCGGGCTCAGGCATTACCTGATTGAGATCATCTAGGATATTGACAGTAGATCCTTTTTTAGTTTTTAGTGCGGTTTTTTTCTTTTTAACTTTAACAGCTGGGATAACGACTGCTTCTGCATAAAACTTATTTTCTTTACGTCTTATCCTTACAGATACAAACCATTTGCATATTTCGCCATACATGAAACGTATCAAAGCGAGCGTATTTTTGCCTGTCAAGTCAATGACTTTAATCCATGAAATATGTGTATATAGTGTTATACCCGCAAAAAAAATCGCCAAAACTAATAAAGTCGAGCCAAAATCACCAAAACTAATAATTAAGCTATCCCCTAGTTCTTGCCCGATAATCCCCCCGCTATTTGCTGGAAGCTCAATTCGACAACGTAAAATATGTAAATAACAAAATGTAGTTGCAGAAATAATAGTAATAATAAGACCTAGCCAACGCATATAGCGCATCAAACCGGCAGAATAAACGATTTTATCGGTAAAAAACAAATAACCTTGCCAAAAAATGATTATTGGAAAAGCAAAGGCAGTTACACCAAAAAAGCTAAATTAGAAATCAGCCAACCAGGCACCGACTCTCCCACCAAGATTCTTTACATCCATGCCTGAACCACTATGTGACCAACCAGCATCTTCATGACTAAAAGAAATTAAAGCTATCAAATAAAAAAGTGCAACAACCACAAAACCTAATAATGCAATTTCGCGTAAACCTCGTACCACTCTTTCTTCCATAACTGCTGCCATCGCCTTCAACCAAAACTCTCAATAAAACAAAACAATAGCTCAATCATTACATAAATTACATGAAATAAAAAGAGCATAACTTCAATTTTTAAAAAATCACATTTACGGACTTACTCATGCGACTCATCGCTTAGCCGACTAATTCGCAAAAACCACTTTTACTATAAAGCAAGTTAAAATAAGTGAATCTCAAAAAAAATTATAGTATAAGAAATCCTACAAATGATTTTTTAACTTTAACTGTGTTATTATTCAGCTTCTAAAAAATTATAAAAAACATGGAGATTGCTATGCCAAAAATACGTTCTATCGTTTCTGCAATAGCCCTTGCAGGCTCTGTCTCAATCGCTTCTGCCTGGGATGCGCTACCAACTACAGCACCGGCCCCTGCAGACAATCCGACAACCGCTGAAAAAGTAGAGTTAGGTCGTATTCTGTATCACGATCCCAGACTCTCATCTACCGGCACTGTATCCTGTGCATCTTGTCACAATACCATGTTAGGTGGAGAAGATAATCGTCCTAATTCCATGGGTGTCAATGGTCAGACTGGTGGACGCAGTGCTCCGACAGTATGGAATTCAGCGTTTAACCAGGTACAGTTCTGGGATGGTCGTGCAGCTAGCCTTGAAGAACAAGCTGCCGGCCCTGTGACAAATCCAATTGAAATGGGTATGAAAAGCTGGGATGACGTTGTTAAACGTTTAGCGTCCATTGAAGGCTATCAAACTCTGTTTGAAAAAGCGTTCGGTGCAAATTCAATCTCTAAGGAAAATGCCACTAAGGCAATTGCCGCCTACGAAAGAACCTTAATTACACCGAACAGCGCCTACGATAAATACGCTAAAGGTGATAAAAATGCATTATCTGAACAACAAGTTCGTGGCTTAAATAAAGTCGTTGAACTTGGCTGTGTGGGTTGCCATAGCGGTCCTGCTTTTAATGGACCAGGCACATTCCAGAAATTCCCAGCGATCAATAATGCTTATTTAGAAAAACAATATAACTTTAGCGATGATAAAGGCCTTTTTGAAGTAACCGGTAAAAGTGGTGATGAACACTTTTTTAAAGTACCTACATTGCGCAATATTGCTTTAACAGCACCCTACTTTCATAATGGTTCAGTAGAAACACTTGATAAAGCCGTTAAAATCATGGCAAAAGTACAACTCGGTAAGCAGCTTACTGATGCTGAAGCTGCTGACATTGTTGCCTTTTTAAATGCCTTAACAGGTGAATTCCCTAAACAGGAAATGCCTACACTCCTGGTACTCCAGGCACGTCATTTAATTAAAAAATCGTTCTACCGGGAGCGCAGGCAAACTGCCTGCGCTCTCAAACTGTATAGTTATTCTACTTGCACTCTGATTATTACAGCTAACTGCATACATTTGCAGATACTATCTTTCATTCATCCCTGATAAATACCCATTGTTTTGCATCAGATAGCGCCTCAGCATATCGATACCCTTCTCTGGTAAAATTTTTCAGTTCTTCAACCTGAGTAATGTGATGCTTAATCGCGTAATTAACCATCATTCCACGTGCTTTTTTGGCATAAAAACTGATAATTTTGTATTGTCCGTTTTTGAAATCTTTAAAAACAGGAGTAACAATCTGTTTACCAATTAGCTTTGGCTTAACGGCTTTAAAATATTCATTCGATGCTAAATTAACCAATACCATCTCTTCATTACTCTGCATATCGGCTTTAATTAATTCAGATAGCTTATCGCCCCAAAAAGCATATAAATTAACCCCACGCTTATTCGCCAGTTTAGTTCCCATCTCTAAGCGGTAGGCTTGCATTAAGTCCAGTGGACGCAAAACGCCATAGAGACCGGACAAGATCCTTAAGTGCTGTTGAGCAAACTCAATTTCAGCGACATTTAATGTAGCAGCTGCCAACCCCTGATAAACATCACCCTGAAAGGCAAATAAGGCAGGACAGTGCTCAATGATATTTCGGGGATTCCAATCCTGGAAGCGTTGATAATTAAGCTCTGATAATTTTTCACTGATCCCCATCAGATTTTTTATTTCCTCAGGGTTAAATGCCTGTAACTGATCAATAAGCAACTGACTATCTTCTAATAGCCTCGCTTGAGTAGGCTGTACTGCAGGAAAAGTTGCCTGCATATCCAGAGATTTTGCTGGAGATATAAGCATTAACATCAATAATTCCTATATTAGCGCTCTAAATAAATATGCATCATATATCTTTTAAAATAGAGCATAAAAAAGGCCCATATCCGGCAAGATATGAGCCTTGTTATTTTCACAATGCCCATAAAGGACTTTGTGTATAAATAACTATTTTATTGCTTCAGCAATTTTATTAAATGCTTCAACCCTTTCTTTACCTTTTTTAACTAAGTCCACCCCTGTTTCCATAACCATACCCACTAAGCCAGGAGTTTCATAAACCATTTTGCCTAAATAGCCAACAATAGGTAACCCAATGATTGCACCAATAAAGGTATTAATGCCCATTAACCCGAGTAATTTGCTTATCATGACCAATGCATCAAGTGGAATTAATACCATCGCACCAAAATAAACGATGACCATAAAGGTAAAAATAACAAAAACAATAAACTGGATTAGTCTGACCAAGGCAACATTAATTTTTTTCATTTTAACACTAACTTCCTACGAATAACTCAATAAGGTTTAGAAAACCCTGTATATGAGATTGTTTTTAAAATTATTTGGTCATTATACATTAAGGATTTTGTACTTGATAATCTTTTCTAAGAAAGTAGCGAAATAGCAAAAAACCCGCAATAAATCCACCCAAATGCGCCCACAATGCCACATCAGACGCACCGTCATAAAACATAATAGAGGTTGTTGCCTTAAACATTTGAAAAATCACCCAAATCCCGATAAAAGCAATAGCAGGGATTTCAAAAAATAGTGGTAAAAATAAAATAGGCACCCAAATGACAACTTTTGCATAGGGATATAGAAAAAAATAAGCGCCTAAAACACCCGCAATAGCTCCAGATGCACCCACAACCGGAACCACTATATTGGGCGTATGCAGCCACTGAATTGTTGTAGCAATAAAACCACAAAGCAAATAAAAAACCAAAAATCGTCCATGCCCCATTCGATCTTCAACATTATCCGCAAAGATCCACAAAAACCACATGTTCATAATCAAATGCCACCAACCTCCATGCAAAAAAAGATTGCTTACGAAAGATAAGTAATAATCTCTTGGGTAGCCCATCGCAATAGCCCACTCCGGATTTGTATAGCGCTCAGGCACCATACCATATATATAGATAACATAGTGATGTAAGCGGTCAGGCGCAATCTCTAATATTATAAACAGAACAACACAAATGAACATTAATGCCCAAGTGATATAGGGCTTGGAATAACAGGGGGCAGTATCTCTAATAGGTATCATGGATAAGTGACTATTGTTATGAATTTAAATGCACTGTACAGGATAGCAATATGACTTGCCACTGCTGTTTTAAAACGCAATACTCACAGCAGCGAAATATTAAACGTAATCGCTCAGCTTTCCTCCTTTTCAAGGATGGGGCAAGGGGGGGGGAAGTTTGATTAAACAAACTTCCTCGCTCCTAATATTCTAAAACAGGGCAGTGAACACTTACGAATAAACTTCATAAGCTTTTTGTGACTTTAACACGTCAAATAAAGCAACCTTAGCATGATGTTTTTTAATTTTTTACGATAAAAAAACAATACTGTATATCTCAAATTTTCGTTAAAAAATTGAACTCAAAAATGTGAAAAGACTCACAAATCATGTAATTTTATGAGAAACAGTTCACATTATTCCGAGTTAGCATTATCTTTTTTTTAGCTAAGGAGTAAGCTATTACTTAAAAAGAAACGCTAATTTATTTTCAGGGTTCTATATTGGTTAATAATGAAAAGCACGAAGGGTAAAGACATGACTACTGTAGCATTAGATTTAGACGCACTTAATGAATTATTTGATAATCAAAAAAAGCTTGATGATGTTTTGAACTCAATGTTTGATGAGGAGCCGATATTTGGCAACTATAATCCGCCTAGCGAACATAAACGTAAAAGCACTCCCAACCATAAAACTCGGCAACATATTAATGACACCTATGCAAGTGAGGACTTGTCATTTAACGCCAATGATAAGCCATTCGTCCTAAAAAATCGTAGCATGCTGTATATTATTGTGCCTTTAGTAGCTGAGGTAGCAGCGATATATTACGGTTTTGTGTATTTCGGCTAAAATTTTGAAAACGCCATGTCTTATCAATTTTTTATACCGCTGAATTAATGGGTTCAGAATGAAATTAATAACAACGAGGCTATCTCTGAATACCAATTAATTGATACTAAGCATTTAGTCGCAAAAAAGTAATCTTGCTTGTTTGTTAGTCAAATAGTGCCACACTTTTTGTTTTATTATCTTGCAAGCCACGTGAACTATTCAATCCTTGTATTTTATAAAAAATTGCCCCAGTCAAATTAGCATTAGTGAAATTTGATTCCGCTAATTTTGCGGCTGTAAAATCCGCATTCTGTACATTTGCATTAGTAAAATTTGCAGCACCTAATTCTGCAGATAATAAAATAGCATTCTCCAGGTTTGCCCCTGTCAAATTAGCAAAGCGCATAGTAGCACGACCTAAATCGGCATTTTTCATATTCGCATTAGTTAAATTCACTTTATTTAAGCTAACACGCATTAAACCCATAGGCTGATTTTTCATATCAGCCCCCCAGCGCACATTCGATAAATTTGCGTTGCTCATATTTGAGTTATCCAGATTAGCAATCACACGGCTACCAGTAAAATTGACATTACTTAAATCAGAGCGCATCATGCTAACGCCAAAAATACTGGCTCCAGAGAGGTCAGCACCAGATAAATTGACGCCTGTCATTACGGTTAAATCTAAAACCAGGCCCGATAAATTACTTTGACTTAAATTAGCACCTCGTAAATCTGCCCCCCATAAATCAGCGTGACGAAAATCGAGATTAGCCAAATCCAGACCTGTTAAATCCTTGCGCCTTAAATTAGCAGGCTTATCTTTGCTTGCATTTTTTAGCAATTGCTGAACTTCATTACGACTTAGCTCTGCAGCGCAGACAGTATGAAAAACAGCACTGGACAGGATAAATGAAAGTGCTAATGCGCTGTTTCTTTTGTGTATCATGAAAGAGACTCCTGAATTTTTTAGACGGACATTTAAATTACCCGGGATGGATGTTTTAATCAACCATTTTATGTTATTAGAAAAGGCCTAATTGCACTTGTGCAACTTCAGACATCATTTCTCTTGACCACGGCGGATCCAATACAATTTCAACATTTACGCTATCCACACCCGGCAAAGCTCGCACGGCTTTTTCTACATCGCCTTGAATAACCGGCCCCATACCACAACCCGGGGCAGTCAGTGTCATCATAATATGGACGCTATTTAACCCGTCGCTTACCGAGTCAACATGACAATTATAAACCAAACCTAAATCGACAATATTAACTGGTATTTCAGGATCATACACCGTCTTCATAACTTCCCAGCAGTTTTTTTCCACAGCGCTAGCATCTGTTTCTGAAACCAGGGTATGTAATTCATGGGACTCTTTACCTAAAGCATCCGCATCGGCACTGGAAATTCTAACCATATGCCCGTGCTCGGTTACAACAGTGTAGTTACTTCCCAGATCCTGATGGATAGTAACCTCTTTGCCTTTACTTAATGTGCCATGATTTCCATCCGGAATAAGCACAACGTTTACATCGCGTGTCAGGATAATGGTTTCTCTTTCAGACATGATTGAATCTACTATAGTTTAAATGTTCGTGCATCGACGGTTTGACCCGTAATATCGATGCTTTTTTCTGTGAATAAATAGAGGTAAGCAGGAATGATCTCTTCCATTGTTAGCAGTTTACTTTTATCTTCGCCAGGAAATGCTTTTTTTCTAAGTGGCGAATCAACAGGTCCTGGAACCAATACATTTACTCTTATTTTTCCAGCATCACTTAATTCTTCAGCAAGGATTTTTGCATAGCCCTTTACTGCAATTTTAGACACTCCGTATGCACCGATATAAGCCCTAGGCTCTTGTGCAAATGAATCAACTGTAAAAACGATAGAAGCATGTTCTGCCTTTTGTAATAAAGGCAATAACACCTGAGTCAATAAAAAAGGAGCATTTAAATTAACATTCAGCGTGTGCCCCCAGGCCAATGTGCTATGTATAGACATAGGGGTAAAAGCATCAAATTCTGTAGCCGAATGTAACAGCCCCTCTAAATGGGAATATTTTTCTGCTACAGCACTAGCTAGCTCGTGATACTGAATTTCTGTAGCACCCGCTAAATCAAAAGGATAAATTACGGGTGTCGGTGCATTAGCCGCGACAATGGCGTCATAAATCTTTTCCAGTTTAGGAATACTTTTATCAAGTAAAATAATCCTTGCTCCTTGTTTTGCCTATGCCAGCGCAGCAGTAGCCCCTAAACCGCCACCTGCGCCCGTAATTAAAATAGTATGATCAGTTAATCGCATGTGTTTGATGTGTTATCCATTCTATAATTTCGCCCGGTTGATGAATTAATGCATCAGCTCCCCAGTCTTCTGGCGTATCCTGAGGCTTTAAATACCCCCAGGTTGCCGCCAGCGTTTTTGTATTTGCCGCTTTCCCGGCAACAATATCGTGCTGGGCATCGCCTATATAGAGACATTTTTCAGGTGAGACCTGTATTTGACGACAAGCCGTCAATATTGGTTCTGGATGAGGCTTACTATAAGCCGTCGTATCGCCACAAATAACACAGGCAGATCGCCTGGTTAAATCCAGTGCCTGCATTAGTGGATGGGTCATGCGTTCACGCTTATTAGTTACAACCCCCCAGGGAATGTTATTTTCTTCAAGGGTAAACAGTAATTCAGACATACCAGCATAAAGATGCGTACTGTCGGCAATATGCTGCTCATAATAATCAAGCAACCACTCTAAAATATCCGCTTTTAAGGCCGCAGGTATATCTTGCTCTATAGCTATATCAATCATCACTGCTGCACCATAAGAGATATACGGTGTAATCGCATTTACAGATACTTCGGGGAACTTAAAATGAGCAAGCGCTTTATTCAACGCAGCTGTTAAATCAGGTGCAGTATTGAGTAATGTGCCATCTAAATCAAATAGCACACAGGATAAAGCGGATTTACTGTTCATTATTGTTAAGCTGGTCGCTTGAACGCCGCAATATAATTGATGTCAATATCATCATCTAAACTAAAATTTTTCGTTAGCGGGTTATATTTAATACCAACCATACCCTGCAGCTCGAGGCCGGCATTGCGCGCTGACTGGCTAAGTTCGGATGGTTTGATAAAAGATTTATAATCGTGAGTTCCTGCAGGTAACATTTTTAAAATATGCTCAGCGGCAACTATCGCAAGCAAGTAGGCTTTAGGCTTACGATTTAATGTAGAAAAAAACACATATCCACCGGGTTTAACCATTTTTGCACAGGCAGCAATCACCGAGCCGGGCTCAGGTACATGCTCCAGCATTTCCATACAGACCACATGATCAAAGCTTTCTGATTCCTCGGCGGCCAGCGCTTCAGCACTGATTTTCTTGTAATTAGCGCTAACACCTGATTCCAGACCATGCAGCTCAGCCATATCAATCAACTCTTCGCTTAAATCAATGCCCAGCATTTGTGCGCCCTTTTTTGCGAGGCCTTCAGTCAGTATGCCTCCTCCACAACCGACATCGACAATACGCTTATCCTGAAGACTAATAAACTTCTGGATGAAACTTATGCGTAGTGGATTGACATCATGTAAAGTTTTAAACTCACCATTTCTATCCCACCAGCGTTCAGCTTGAGAACCAAATTTATGAATTTCGTGTTGATGTACGTTTTCTGCTGTCATAATTAGAACCGTCTTGATTTTGGCTATAGTATACTAGAATACTAGGTTATTCGACTATGCTATTAATAAAAATAAGCAGCACAGTAACTGCTGGTTTTTTATTAACGGTATAATATCTTGAATTAATATTTTACAGGAATTAATTGTTTGTGGGACGAATAGCAATATTTACTGATGATCCAGGGTGGCATGGCAAGCAACTACGCAATGCATTTGCAATACGAGGCTATACTGCTGAGTACGTTTCTTTAACCGAATGTCGCATACAACTCCACGAAGGGATGTTACCTCTCTTTATTCCGGGCTTTGAAGGGAACTTGCCTGATGCCGTTTTTGTGCGTGGTGTACCAGGCGGCTCTTTGGAGGAAGTTGTATTGTATCTCGATATCCTGCATGCCCTGAAAGCGATGAACATACCGGTCTATAATGATGGACGAGCTATAGAGCGCAGTGTTGATAAAGGCATGACCAGTTTCTTGCTACAACACCGCGGCATCCCTACCCCACCCACCTGGGTATTGAGAGATAGACATCAGGCTATAGCAATTGCTGAAGCACAATTAAAATCAGGTCATCAATTAATCAGCAAGCCGATTTTTGGCTCTCAGGGCGAAGGGATACGCCGCATAGAAAAGATGAGCGATTTATTTTGGCTAACTCATAGTCATGGCGTGTATTATCTACAGCGCTTTATAAAATGTGCCGGCACAGGCTATTCAGACTGGCGTGTATTTGTCGTTCATGGCAAAGTCATTGCTGCGATACGTAGGCTAGGCATTCACTGGTTGAATAATGTTGCGCGCGGCGCAACTTGCCATGCAATTGACATAGATAATAATATGGAAACGATCGCCATTAGAGCCACTGAAGCATTACAAATGAATTATGCAGGCGTAGATATTATTGCTACTCAAGAGGGCGATTATAAAGTAATTGAAGTAAATAGCATTCCTGCGTGGAAAGGCTTACAAAGCGCTTGTGATGTGAATGTGGCGCAAATTCTAGTGGATGATTTGTTAAGCCATTTCAAGTCAGAAAAGCAAATTAATATCGTATGACGACACAGCAACAATTAGTCGAGGCTTATTTATATGCCTGTGAAATTGAGCTCCGCGCTTTAAAGCCAGGCAATGTTAGCATTTATGCTGACGGTCATGATATGAGCGTTGCTGATTTTCGTATCAGCGCTGAAAAGAGCGCAGAACCAATAACAAACTCCGCTTACTGCCTAGGCGAGCGGATTTATTATGCTGTTAAGGCAACAAGAGAAGCAGTGGGCTGTAATACCAATCTAGGTATTATTCTTTTATGCGCTCCGTTACTAATGGCTGCCGAAACCGCAAATTCTAAAATTGAATTAAGAAAACAGCTAGCGCACATTCTAACCCACACCAGCATTGAAGATGCCGAGTGGGCATTCAGGGCAATCGCATTAGCTGCACCAGGCGGCCTAGGAAAATCAGCAGAACAGGATATCACTGAAAAGCCTGACGTAACGTTAACACAAGCAATGCAGATTGGCAGCCAGAGAGATAGAATCGCCCTGCAATTTATTACAAATTATAAAGATGTTTTCGATTTTCTGGTTTTAAGGTATAATCATGAATTCAATCGGTGGGGTGATGCAGAATGGGCAGCTGTTGCAGTTTATGCGGCAATGTTAGCTCAATATCCTGATAGTCATATCGAACGAAAATACGGCGATCTTTACACCAAAATGGTGATGGATAAGATGGCACTGGTAGACAATAAATTATCATATACAAATAAACCTGAATTGTTGGTTAATTATCTCCTGGAGATAGATCAAGAGTTTAAGTCCGCGGGCATTAACCCCGGAACAACGGCTGACTTTATAGTAGTAACTGTTTTAGCTGTTAAGTTAGAGCAAATCCTTACGACTTGCTAGATTTATTTTTATAAAAAATTATTGTTTTCCATAACAACGTAGATATTGACTGGCGTCAATTCTAAATATAGTTTTTTCTTTTTTTCTGAGGGTAATAGTAGCATGGCTAAAATTAACAACTTACGTGTTGGTGAATCTTTAAATGGTGACGGAAACGAAGTTGCTCACATTGACTTAATGATTGGACCTCGCGGTTCAGCTGCAGAGTCTGCTTTCGCAAACTGCTTAACAAACAACAAAGACGGTTTCTCAAGCTTATTAGCTGTTGTTGCTCCTAACCTTATGGTTAAGCCTGCAACTGTTATGTTCAATAAAGTAACAATCAAAGGCTCTAAACAAGCTGTTCAAATGTTTGGCCCTGCACAACGTGGTGTTGCAATGGCTGTTGCTGATTGCGTTGAAGATGGAACTATCCCTGCTGATGAAGCAGATGATTTATTCATCTCTGTTGGTGTTTTCATTCATTGGTTAGCAGAAGATGATGCAGCTATTGAGAAAAACAACTACGATGCAACTAAACAGTCTATCAAAAATGCTGTAGCAGGTACGCCAACTGCTGCTGAAGTGGTTGCTCAAAAAGCGACTGCAAAACACCCATTTGCAGCTAACAACGTATAATTTATACGCTGACACTGTTATGAAAAATGCCTCGGTTTACCGGGGCATTTTTTTGCCTGACATCCAACCCAAATTACTACTCAAGACATCATCAAACAAGCATATATCGCTTATTTATTGAGCACTAAAATATATGTTGTCATAGTAGCTAAGGGCACTCCCTCCAGCGTTATCGGTATCAGTCATAATAGCAATCGCATCAATATAACTGATATCCTCACCTATATAGCTTTGTATATCAGCTAATACATTGCGTTTTTCTGTATACCACTGCAATGTCTTATCGCCGCCTGAGCGCACTGCCATCATCATCACACTATTGCCAGCAAAAGGATTAGCCCACACTTTGCCTTTTGGACTACCGCTCGCCCAAACGTAATTCAACGCTTTGGTTTGCCAAAAAAACCACTCGCCTTTTATAATAATATAAATCCTTGCAGCAAAATCATCACCTGATTTCTGCATCTCATCCTGAATGGCCAGTTGTTTATCAATACGCCACGACCAGTTTAAATAAGGTGTTTTTTGCAAATCGATGCGCACTTCTTTGTATAAACTCGATGCGACACTCTCACTTTCAGCTTGTAGCACAACTTGCTTATCCAGTAAAACTAACTTGTATAGTGTATTCCCTTTAAATGACTTTTGCTGCCAATCACTTAACGGCATCTTGGCAAAACGACTAATAGAGATAGTTTCAGCATTAGCCGTCGCACAGCAGAAACTAAAAAATAACAAAAAAAGCCTAAATAACATAAGAAAGTCCATAAAAAATAAGTTAAATTCGTAAAATGAGCATTCAAACAGGCCGCTGATGAATTAGACTCGGCATTAGACTATTTTACAGTTTCGATAGAATCTCATTCAATTTAACTAAATGCACGCAGAATTAAGCAAATTGTGCTATTTTGTTAACAATATTGCTACGCATCGTCGAGTACACACATGGTAAAAAAATCGAAAAAGCAACCTACACATAAGCATCATGGGCATGCACATCACCACAGTCACCATCATACACCGCCCACCAATCATAGCCGAGCTTTTGTCGTTGCTATTCTATTAAATACAATTTTTGTTACTATTGAATTTAGTTACGGATTCCTTGCTAATTCAACTGCCTTACTTGCAGATGCGGGACATAATTTATCTGATGTACTCAGCTTGATACTCGCCTGGGGCGCTGCACTCCTTTCCCGCAAAGCACCTAGCAAACGTTATACCTACGGCTTGCGTAGCACATCAACTTTAGCTGCATTGGCAAATGCAATGTTACTCTTAGTTGCCTGCGGCGGCATTGCCTGGGAGGCTGTACATCGGATTGAGCACCCTCCCGTGGTCGCCGGCTTAACAGTGACAGTGGTAGCAAGTATCGGTATAGTGATTAATGGCTTATCAGCCTGGTTATTCGTCAAAGGCAGTAAAGGCGATTTGAATATACGTGGCGCTTATCTGCACATGATGGCAGATGCAATCGTTTCGCTGGGCGTCGTTATTGCCGGCATTGCAATGATGTATACCAATTGGTATTTGCTGGACCCATTACTCAGCTTGTTGATTGTAATCGTGATTCTAATAAGCACCTGGGGGCTGCTACGTGATTCTCTACGCCTTGCCTTAAATGCAGTACCCGTAGGAATAGATACCCATGCAGTAGAGACCTACCTGCGCTCATGTGCAGGTGTCGTAGATGTGCATGATTTACATATCTGGGGCATGAGCACCACAGAAGGCGCTCTAAGTGCACACCTGGTGATACCAGAAGGTTATCCCGGTGATGCGTATATGGATAATATTGTAAATACCTTAAGACACCGATTTGCTATCCAGCATAGCACTTTGCAAATGGAACAAGGTACGACACAACATATTTGCACTCTGCATCCTGATGCTACTGATAAGCATGAGCACTGAGAAAACAGATTCACCTGATACTAACGGATATTTATCCTTATTTATGATGAAAGCCAGCTAATTAAACAAGCAAGTTGCTTCCTTGCACACGTATCAGCCAATAACATTGCCACTTATTTTTGTAGAGTATGCCTTAAAACCGGAAAAGCATCCCTGCCCTTCCTGTTTTAATTACAACATTTGCGTTACATCTATTTCTCTACTTTACATTTACCCGTTACCACACCACCTTGGCTTACTGTAAAACCACCTTCACCTTCAGTTGGACCTTTTCCTGGAATACCAATATGACAAGAGCCCTCTCTACCTTGAATGTCTATAGGCATATCTTTATCTACCTCATATTCAGCTTTACATGTTGCTATCATAAAATTCTTGTTCTCAGTGAACTTAACTTCAGCAGGCCCCATATAGGTAAATTCACCGTCGGCAGCTTCGATATGGCAATGCCCTTTAATTGGATTAATACCGATAAAAGGAGCTTCAGGATGCATAGGCATTGCATTAATATTCATAGCAGAAACAAGCAAACCGGCACCTAAGAAAAGTATTTTTTTCATATTCTATATAACCTCATTAATTATAGTATTAAAAAACCGAATTTTTTAATATTCGGACACATTAAAATAAGCAATATTTACGCCATATTTACACAATATATAAATCAATAACTTATACAAGCATCCAAATAAACATTGTTATTTAACTTGATTTATCCAAAAAATATAAGTTATCAAACCTAGATACTCGATCTAAGGGGTTAATATTCAATAAAATCCAAAACCAAGACAAATGTATTTTTGTATAACCGTTCAGCCCTTCCTTAACAAGAAGCGGTAAATGGAGGTTTTATTAGAAATAACTCATTTCAATCCAGTGACATTCATATAGGGCGAAGTGAATAGTTACATTTTTGTAGGCTTTGCATTTTTGAATCATATTCATCATGTCTGATTTCTTGTATTATTAAAACTTTCGTTCCTTACCAGAAATAGACCCGACCCTCAGAGTGAAGCTAATGAATATTTTTAAGCGAGCAAGGGTTATTTATATCTTGCACAGACATCCAATTACTCACACCGTATGGGATTTTGTTAGCAATAGACTTGCACTATTGCAAGGAATGAGCGCAGTTGAAATGGCTCATTTGCGCGAACTGACTACACTGTTTTTACATGATAAAAACATTTTTGGCGCTCAGGATTTTCAGCTTAATCAGGAAATGCGTGTTTTTATTGCTGCGCAAGCTTGCTTGCCAGTGCTGGGTTTAGGCATAGCCTTATTTAATGGCTGGCGTGATGTCGTTGTATATCCTGATGCTTTTCAGGTTAACCGGGATGAAAGAGACGAATTTGGCATAGTACATCGTAACCAGCGTCTATTAAGTGGCGAATCATGGTCCAGAGGGCCAGTTATATTATCCTGGCACGATATTGAACGCGATATACAGAACTGGCAGCACGGGCATAATGTGGTCATCCATGAAATCGCGCACAAACTGGATACCTTAAACGGTAGTGCCAATGGTATGCCACCGTTACATTATGCAATGCATCCAGAGCAGTGGTCGTTCGCGTTGAGTGCAGCCTATGACCGACTGAATCAGCGCCTTGAACACCATCATGGTATTTGCATTGATGCTTATGCCGCAACCAGTCCGGCAGAGTTTTTTGCGGTATTCAGTGAATACTTTTTTTGTGCTCCGGAAATTTTGCAAGTGCATTTTGCTGCCGTTTACCAGCAACTTAAATTGTATTATCGACAAGACCCATTGCAACGCAGAACGACAACAGCAGCAATTAATAAGTAAATGAGAAATAATACCGCATAAAAAAATCATTCATAATCAATAACTTAATATTAGTAATCAGCTGATACTGTATAATAAGTACCAACAGTACAATAAATTGCATATCAGATAAGAATAGACTATATTTCGCAGCACAGCGCTGCCTTCCCCATTAATTTAAAAAATCAAGGAAATAAATGAACGATCAGGCAAGCTCATTAACTCGCTACGCATGGCTTTCCATTGCTGCAGCGATTGCTACCATAGCGCTAAAAAGCTATGCTTATTGGCTAACCAACTCCGTAGGCTTGCTCTCGGATGCACTAGAGTCATTAATCAATCTGGTTGCCGCAATTATTGCTCTATTCGCACTCACTATGGCCGCCAAACCAGCCGATGCAAAACATGCTTTCGGGCATGAAAAAATTGAATTTTTTTCCAGTGGGGCCGAAGGCATAATGATTTTGCTAGCTGCTTTTAGCATTGCTTTAGCAGCTTGGGATCGCTTACAACATCCACAGGCTATTCAGCAAATTGATTTAGGCCTGAGCATTTCTTTTGCCGCGTCGTTAATCAACTTAATCGTAGCTCGAATACTGATCAGCGTCGGCAAACGACATCATTCAATCACACTGGAAGCGGATGGTAAGCACCTGATGACTGATGTTTGGACGACAGCGGGCATTATTCTAGGGATCGGTGCAATAGCAGGATTACGCTATTTCGGTCATGAAGGTTGGGAAATTCTTGATCCGATTATCGCTATCTTAGTCGCTATCAATATTATCTGGGTGGGTATCGGCTTGATGCGCCGTACTTTTGCCGGCTTAATGGATGTTGCTTTAAGCAGTGAAGAGCAGAATACTATTAAAAAAGTATTGGATGGCTTTAAACAATCAGATGGCATTCAATACCACGCCCTGCGAACTCGCTATGCAGGATCTCAGCGTTTTATGTCCGTACATATTTTAGTACCAGGTAACTGGACAGTACAAAAAGGGCATAATTTACTAGGGATTATCGAACATAATATTGGTGAGCGGTTTGCTAAAATTGATATCGATACACATCTGGAACCGTTAGAAGATATAGCCTCATGGCAACATGATTATGTAAATAGTAACTTAGGAGAATAATTAGTCTGGGACCTTCCGATACGAATGTTTCACTCATTGTTAGTGCTTTCTTTTGTTATCGCCTATCTCAGTGAAGGTGATTTTTTAACGCTACATGTCTGGGCAGGTTACCTGATGGATAACTTGCTTTTCGGCTGATATGGGGTTTACAGGTAATTGTTATGCCCGTTTTAGCAATTTTATCTGCCCTCTTTCCGAATCAGCCCGCTATTTCAAACAAGTAGCTGGTTTAAAAGCTAAACGCTACCTTGCTCCCAACCCTGCAGGCGCATTGATAATTGTCTTATTACTGCTCAGTCTTTTGTTAACTGTGAGTGGCCTAGATGTGTATGCAACTGATCAGAACGCAGAGCCTTTGGCTGGCATTATCGGCGAGGCTAATGAAGATTTATAGAAAGAAGTACATGAATTTTTTGCCAATTTTATGCTGTTTCTTATAGCCGTTCATGTACTGGGTGTATTACTGAAAAGTTTTGTGCATGGCAAAAACCTTGTTAAATCTATTTGGTATGGCTATAAAAACCCAACGAATGATAAATAATGTTACACCGCAAGTTAAAATGTGCAGTTCGTTTTATTGCAACTTAGAGCGAACTTTAATAGCCTAACATTTAGGCTTTCAAAATTTTACAGTATCAACATGTCTTAAATAACAGATAAAATCCGGGCGTTGCACTTTAGGCTAATTATAAAATCTAGGCTCAAGCCTACCCCCAATTAATTACCTGTCCAGATTATTGGATGCCTATCTCATAAGAACGTGCATAAAATAAAACTGTCAACCTGGGGCGTAGCACTTCAGGCCGCTTATAAAAAGCAGGTTAAAGAACTGCGCGCCACAGAGCTGCTTGAGTGTGTCATGTGTATTACTTCACTACGTTTGACTCAGCTCTTACCCTAAACCTTCTTATTGCTTATAACTGTATTTATGGACATCCTCACGCTGTTTTTATTTGTACTCGGTTTAGCCTTTTTGGTGGGCGGTGCTGAAGCGCTGGTGCGTGGTGCCTCTAAATTAGCATCTGCTTTTGGCGTTTCACCCCTGGTTATTGGCTTAACTGTGGTGGCATTTGGTACCAGTTCGCCAGAGCTGGCTGTCAGCCTTCGTTCAGCAATTATAGGACAGGCAGGGGGAAATATTGCCATAGGAAATGTTGTCGGTAGTAATATTGCGAATGTGCTGTTAATTTTAGGACTTTCTGCACTGATTGCGCCTTTGATTGTGTCACAGCAATTGATTCGCCGTGACGTCCCCTTTATGATCTATGTCTCCCTATTGCTATATGTTTTCGGTTTGGATGGCAGTATTAATCGCCTGGAAGGGTTTAGCTTATTTACCATGGTGCTTGCTTATACAGCTTATGCAATACGTAGCAGTAGAAAAGAAAGTGTGCTGATACAGGATGAGTATGCGGCCGAATTTGGACAGGTTAAAAATACACTACTTAAAGATTGTCTGCTTATTGTGCTAGGTTTGGCTTTACTGGTTATAGGTTCTCAATGGCTGGTCAATGGCGCCGTGTCAATTGCACATATTTTAGGTGTCAGTGATTTAGTCATTGGCCTTACCGTTGTAGCAGTAGGCACTTCCTTGCCCGAAATAGCGACTTCGATGGTTGCCAGTTTTCGAGGAGAAACAGATATCGCTGTAGGTAATGTCGTGGGTAGTAATCTTTTTAATATTCTATCTGTCATCGGTTTAAGCGCACTAGTTGCGCCGGATGGCGTCCTTGTCGCAATTGACGCATTAACTTTTGATATACCTGTTATGATCGCTGTTGCTATAGTGTGCCTACCTGTTTTTTTTACAGGCTACCTGATTTCACGCTGGGAAGGCTTTGTATTTCTAGTATATTATGTGACTTACACACTCTGGTTAGTGCTAAATTCAGCTAACCATGAATATCTGGCGATAGTGCTGTACATTATGATCCCGCTGACGTTATTGACTTTACTTGTATTAAGCTTACGTCAATTGATAACAAAAGAGTAAAATCTGCTTATGATAAAAACAATTAAAAACAACTCTGGAGACATTGCATGAAATGGTCTGTCGCGTTGCTATCCTTATTCCTTTCGAGCTGCTCCCGTGAGCCGGTAATTTTAAGTACCAGTGAAACTGTAAGCATCAAAGAAGCGCCCCCCTCCTTGACTCATTCAAGTATTCAGCCACGAAAGTTTTCTAAAGGAGAAGCTTTATATATACGTAACTGCGCTGATTGTCACGGCTGGGAAGGTAAAGGAGGTGGTCCTGCTGTCGAATATATGGATGTGCCAACTCCGGTTTTACAACATAGTGACTTACTTGCTAAACAATCTGAAGGTCAATTTGTTGATTGGGTACTCTATGGCGTAACACCTAAACTAAAAACCAAAGAAATGGCCGGCCCGCAGACAGATTATCAAGTAAATCTATTAATATCCCATATCAGGAAATTAAACATGATTAACTGGGATCAAGTCAGTATGGGACAGGCCATTTACGATGAATTGTGTGCAAATTGTCATGGACTTTATGGACTTGGTGATGGTGCCTTTGCGCCTAAAATGCCCGTTCCCTTACCTGACTTAAGTGCTATAGACTACCAAAACCAACACAGTGATGCTGAGCTGGAGCACATCATTAGCAAAGGGAAAAACGCGATGCCGGGTGTTGCAGAGGTGCTAACTAGCGAAGAAATCACCGCAGTCAGTGCATTTGTCCGCATCCTTTCCCCAGGCTATGAGAGTTATGATAGATTTTGTGCATCGTGTCATGGCACAGATGGTTTACCTATGGAATTTGTTATTTCTACTGAAGAGCAAGTAGATGAAAATCAACAACAGGACATTGAGTTCGAAAATATAACTATTCCAGCTTTTGATACTACCTACCTTGACACGCATAGCGACCAACAACTCGCGTCCAGAGTTCAACATATGCTGGAAGATAATCGCGTCACCATGTTACATTTTGCTGATGATCTGCAAGAAAATGAAATACGATTAATCTATCAATACTTGCGTAATTTTATTAAAGAACCCTCATAATCGTGCTATTTAATCAGTGCCCTGGCTATCTTTTGGGAGCGATGAGGCCCCCGCCTGCATTTGCACAGGCGGGGACATACCTTAGGTGTCGCATAAGGTGCTTATTACAAAGATATCACCCTGATTATTGGCTATAAAAATCATGGGATGCGCTTCGTACTTCAACACACTCTATACTTTCGTATATCATTTTATTCTTGTTTCTAAGCACTATGCAACAATTAAAACCTGCCCCCAGAACCTGAGCTGCGCTACTAAGAGGAGGAAATTAAATTTTGGTCTAGCCGACGAAAGCACAAGCAATACTATCCTACAATAAATACGGCAAAACAGCCTTTAAATCAGGATTATCAACAAAGACGTCTGCTTGAGCTTGTACAATTTTACGTGCAACAACTCCCCCAAAGCCTATACAAAAAGCACCTGATTTTTTTGCTTCCATATCAGTATTACCATCACCGACTATGACAAGCTTTAAACCAGTCTTGTTCAATTGCAAACATATCTCGGCTTTGCCGCCATTTCTGGCTAAAGGCGATTGCTGATTGTAATCTAAATATTCACCATTGCTTCCAAATAACACATCAACGGCATGTACCTTAGTGGCATCAACCTGTAACTTTTCAGCTAAAGGTAAAATCGCCTGTTTCAATCCACCGCTTATAATATGTACCTGCTTACCTTGCTGATGTAGTTGCTGAAAAACTTCCTCCACACCTTGAACCATTTTTGCGATATATAAATCTGCCAGCCAATCGATACTTTTTTTATCAGGCTTGATTAAAGCGAGTCGCTGAGCATAAACCGATTCTAAACTCACTTCCCCATTCATCGCAGCATTGGTTAGTGCCGCCATTTCAGCGCCACAGCCAGCACGATCCGCTAATTCATCAATACCTTCTATTTCACTTAGGGTACTATCGCAATCAAAACAAATAATATCAAAACTCATTACTTCCTCATTTTTTAAAAAATTTGTGTCAAGGGTTGCTATTCTTCGGCAATGATCCTCAAGATGCTATGGAAAAATGGCTACAGTGCAATGCCATTATATTTGGGCTGCTGGTTAGATTATCTAACTAAACGCCAATAACGGCCAAGTCACATGCCATTTATAATGGCATGACTTTTCGGCATTTTGCAAAAGGCTTAACGCTTTAAATAATCAGTTGAATTTTATGATTACCTGAATTCAGGGGAATACGTTTTTGTGGCCTGAAAAAAAACGTATCCCCAATATGTTGCACTTTGTTATTTAAATAATATTTACTATTTTGAGTGCAGTGATTGGCTAACCACTTAAATTACATTTCTATCTGTATCGCGGTTTCAACAGCCGCTATATCGCAAAGCGATTTTAATATATCTTCCTGTATTTTTTCAGAAACACTAATCACAGCCATTGAATGTTGCCCATCGTCACCAACACCGACATGCATCCGCGAAATATTGATATTTGCTTTACCTAAGACTGTACAAATCGCCGCTATGACACCGGGTTTGTCGGCATGTTCGGTGACTAGCAGAACGCCTTCCGGGATGACTTCAATTTCATACTCATTGATATTGACTATACGCGGGTGTTTATCATCTAATAATGTTCCCACCAGGCTAATCTCTTCGTTTCCACAAAAAGCTGTCAATTTAACCAATGCAAGATAACCTGAAATCTTTTCGGATTTTAATTCAGTTAAGGTAATACCCTGCCGTTTAGCAATGTTTTCCGCATTAACACTATTAACGGGTGTAGAAACATGGCTTTCTAATAGACCCACTAAAGCGGCTACTGAAACAGAGCGCACTTCTGCTTCCGCTGCTTTACCTAAAAGCGAGACTTGTATTCGCTCTATAGGCTGAGTTGCCAGACCTGATAATACCTTACCCAGGTTCATCGCTATTTCCATATAGGGTGCAGATTTTCTTAACGCGTCGGCAGAAAGCCGGGGCAAATTCAAGGCATTTATGGCTTCACCTGTTTTTAAAAAGGTGACTGCCTGACGCGCAATTTCAACGCTGACGGCCACTTGCGCTTCTTTTGTCGATGCACCTAAATGTGGTGTAAATACAATATTATCTAGCTCTAAAAGGGGCGAGTTTTTTGGCGGTTCATGCTCATATACATCAAGTGCCGCACCGGCAATATCACCATTTTTTAAAGCAGTGTATAGCGCAACTTCATCAATTAACCCGCCTCGTGCGCAGTTAATGATCATGGCTGATTTTTTCATCATGGCTAATTGTTTCTGGCCAATCACACCGCGGGTTTTTTCTAATAGCGGGCAATGCAAGGTTAAATAATCTGCCTGCTTAACCAATTCTTCTAAACTAACTGATTGCGCGCCGCAATCAGCAAAAATATCAGGTGCCACAAAAGGATCATAGGCAATCACACGCATATTTAATCCCACACCACGCATTGCAACGATACGCCCTATCGTACCAAATCCCAAGATAGCTAAAGTTTTGTGCGCTACTTCAGAGCCAACTAATTTAGAGCGTTCCCATTTTCCTTCACGGATCGATTTATCCGCTTTGGGTAAATTTCGACTCAAGGAAAACATATGCGCAATGGCCAATTCAGCTGTGGTGGTTGCGTTGGCATCCGGGGTATTCATAACAATAATCCCCTGCTCTGTTGCCGCAGGGATATCAACATTATCCACACCAATACCGGCACGGCCTACTAATTTAAGATGCTTGCCGGCGCGCAGTACTTCATCGGTCACTTTGGTATCACTGCGGATTAATAAAGCATCATAATCAGCAATTGTCTCGCATAAATGTTCAGGACTCATGTCTGTGTCAATATGAATTTGTATGCCTTCTTGTTCATTTAAATAATTGATACCAGCATCGGCTAATTTGTCGGAAATAAGAATTTTTTTCATATTGAGGCGTTTATCGAATTAAGTGCAGTAAATAAACTTTTATTTTACCTGTTTTGTTATAATCTGATGAACTAATTTAATTAATCGTCATGCTTGAATTTAATAAATCGTTTTTATCCGTTAATCTCTGGAAGCATCGACTGGTTTTTTGGCTAGGCGCTATTTTTATTGGTTTATTAATAGCCGCCATGACTTTACTCAGTGAATGGGCGGCAGAGGTTTTTCGTCTAACCTCGCTGGCTTATCCCTGGTTTAAGTTGGTTACCCCACCTATTGGACTTGCACTGATTGCCTGGATAACGTTTCGTTTTTTTCCCGGTAGTCAGGGCAGTGGTATTCCTCAGGTTAAAACAGCGCTGGAAATTCCCTATACCTTAAGTGAACGAAAAAAACTGGTTTCGCTACGTATCGCGTTCGGTAAGGCTTTTTTACCTATTTTAGGATTATTGTCCGGTGCATCTGTCGGATTTGGTGGTCCTGCCGTTCATGTCGGTGCCTCGTTGATGTCTTCTTTGGGCAAACTGGCTAACTTCCCCTCTCATTATATGAGCAAGGGATTGTTATTGGCCGGCAGCGCTGCAGGCTTTGCAGCAATGTTTAGTGCACCCTTAGCCGGAATTTTATTTGCTATTGAAGAAATGGGCCGCGCCCTTGAAGAGCGCATTAGCACCTTAGTACTGACCGCGATTATCTTTTCCGGGGTAACCGCGTATTCGATTTTACATCACACGATATTTTTTACCGATAATGCCCTGGACTTTCCTATGAGTAGAGAATGGTTAGCCATTCCATTCTGCGGAGTTATTGGCGGTTTGTTAGGTGCACTATTTAGCCGTATTATCGTCAGTGGCTATCATGTATTAAAAAAACTCCAGCTTCCAATTGTGCTCGTTGCCTTTATGAGTGGCTGTATGATCGCCTTGTTTGGTTATTTATCTCAAGGCGAAACATTTGGTACCGGCTACCAGATGGCTAAAAGCATTATCTATAGTTCAGCGCCGATTGATCCATTATTGCCGGTGTATAAAATGCTATCAACTTGTGCCACTTTTTTTAGCGGCATTCCCAGCGGTATCTTTGTCCCATCGATTGCCACCGGCGCTGGTTTTGGTGCTAATCTGGCACATTGGTTTCCTATTGCGCCGACACAAGTGATGATTTTACTGACTATGACTGCTTATTTTTCCGGCATGTTACAATCTCCTCTTACTTCATTTGCACTAATACTGGAAATTACCCACAGTCATGAAATTTCCATCCCTATTATCGCTGCTGCTTTTATTGCCTCAGGTGTTGCAAAACTGATCAACCCTCAACCCTTATATAGAGAGTTATGTGATGCTTTTCAGCAATACCTGGTTCCCGCAACTGAGGAAAAAAGTGCACCGCAAACAGAAAAATAAAATATATATGCTCGCTTTGCTGCTTATCCTCTGCAGCCTTACGCTGTATATCTTCTATCCAGGCATTAAAATAGCGCCTGATGTAAGCATTAAAACCATAAGTAATAAGCAGATACAATTAAACCAGTTACAGGGAAAAGTCGTGCTTATTACATTCTGGGCAAGTAACTGCCCCAGTTGTATCAAAGAAATACCCGATTTTATAAGCCTGTATCAAGATTATCATCAGCGGGGATTAGAGGTTATTGCTATCGCTATGTACTACGATCGTCCGAATTATGTGGTTGAAACTAGCAAAAATTACCGAATTCCTTATGACATAGCACTGGATTTAAACATGGATTTAGCAACGGCTTTCGGTCATGTTGCGCTTACGCCAACGACTTTTTTGCTCAACCCGCAAGGTGAAATCACCTATCAGATCACCGGTAATTTTGACTTGCAGGCTATGCAAACGCGAATTCAATCTTTATTAACTCAACAAGGACACTAGCAATGCTCTGGTTAAAAGCGCTACATCTTATTTTTATGGTCACCTGGTTTGCAGGTTTATTCTATCTGCCCAGGCTCTATGTCTACCACGCGATGAGTGACGATGAAATCAGTAACGAACGGTTTAAAGTCATGGAGCGTAAGCTTTTTTACGGCATCATGACACCCGGTATGATCATCACCTTTATCTTTGGCTTCTGGATGCTGATAGATTACGCGTGGAGCATGTATGGGGCTTTCGGTTGGTTACATGTCAAACTCATCTTATTAGTAGGCTTGGTTGTGTATCATTATTACTGCTATCGTTATTTGTTAGACTTTAAATTCGACCGCAACGAACATAGTCATGTGTTCTATCGCTGGTTTAATGAAGTACCGGTGTTATTTTTAGTAGCTATTATTATACTGGCGATAGTTAAACCGTTTTAATCGTAAATATTCTGAGAACACCAAAAAATTGAGATTTCAGCTAAAAAAAATTCCAAGCTATTGATTACGGACATATTGGGTTACGTTTTTATTGCTTCGCAAATAAAATCTAACCCAACCTATAATGCAATGGGGGGTAAGCGGTTACAGCTAATCCAGCTTACAAAATTATATTTTTATTGGTTTCGGGTATTATTGAATCTTAATTCCTTATTGTTTAACAGCCGCTACCACCGTAATTTCCACTAATAATTCAGGGCGCGCAAGACTGGCTTGGACACAGGCGCGAGCCGGTGAGTATCCTTCTATAACCCAGGCATCCCAGACCGCATTCATCGCGGCAAAATCCTGCATATCTTTAATATAAAGTGTCGCTGTAAGAATATGCTTTCTATCACTACCAGCCTGGGCTAATAAATCATCCACTTTATCCAGCATAGTCCGGGTTTGCTCAGTAATGTCAGCACTGGCATCTTTTGCAACCTGACCACAAAGATAGACCGTGTTATTGTGTATCACAATTTTACTCATACGGCGCCTTTCAGTGCCTAAACGGGTAATGCTCATTTTTCTATCCTTACTCTTTCAATTAAATCGACTGATGCTAAACGGTTCTATAGGAAGCTCTGTTCGTCCATCCAGAATGAGCTCGGCCATAATGCGCCCAATAACCGGTGATAATTGGTAGCCGTGCGCAGAAAAACCAAAGGCATGGTACGCATTCTTTGCTGTCTGTGAAGCACTGATAACCGGAATATTATCTGGCATAAAGCCTTCAATACCCGCCCAGGCGCGAATGATACGCACATCTCGCAATTGTGGGAAAAAATCCACGACTGTCGCTGCACTTTGGGCCATTTGATGCCAGTCTATCTCTGTTTTTTCCTGAGCAAAATCAAGCCTGGCAACCAGCGCACCCCCAATAATCAGTGTGCCATTTTGCATTTGCTTAAACGATAATTTACGACTCGCTGCGCCCATCACCGGATCAACAAAATGCGGCAGGCGCTCTGTCACCATAAGCATCAGTGCTTTTGGCGTCAATGGTACTGGCTCGTGTAAAAGCCCTGCTAGTTTCCCAGCCCAAGCTCCTGCGCAATTTACCAGGATTTGGCTGTTAAGCACGCCTTGCGATGTGCGTACTTCCCAGCCCTCATTTTCCTGTTCAATATTATAAACTTCAGTCGCAGAACGAAAAATCACCCCGAGAGATTCCGCCTTGCGGCGAAAAGCTGTCAAGGCATGATAAGGGCGTCCATAGCCATCTGCACGACAAAGCAAGCCGCCAACACAATGAGTAGATAAGGCAGGTACTAATTGATACAGCTCCTTTTTGCCTATGATTTCTTCATGTTGATATCCCATGTCGCGAACCATCGCGGCTCGTTGCTCCAGTGTGTGCATATCAGACTGACTCTCAGCAACCCGAAGCTGCCCGGGAAATCGCACATCACAGTCAGAATCAACCAGATCTGCAATGCTGTGCCACATTTTTGCTGCTGCCACGGATAGTGGGATTTCAGCCGGATCGCGATTTAACTGGCGTAGTCCACCGGCATTTGCGCCTGAAGCATGACGCCCTGGACTGTCTTTATCAATAACGATACAACGACAGCCGCGCATGGCTAATTGCAACGCAGTCGAAGCGCCCATTAAACCTGCACCAATAATGAGTACATCGGTATTCATGATGCCTGCTCCTCGGATAAACTTGCCAGTTGCTGTAAAGTTAATGGCGCAACTGGGGGACGGCCACGAAAATGACTCTTAGCGGACACCCGCTCACCTCCTGCGTCAGCGACAATATGCGCGACAGCATTAGCACATTGCCTCCCTTGGCAGGGACCCATGCCGCAACGCGTTAAATATTTGACCTGATTACTATCACCGTGACTATTGGCAACCGCTTCACGAATTTGACCTGCGGTAATTTCTTCACATCGACAAACAATAGTATCCTTATCCTGTGTAGCCAATACTGTTTGAGGAATAGCAAAATAAGCCTCCAGAAAGGGGCGAATATGCCGGTCATCCTGCATCCATTTCCGCTCTTTGACAGACTGTTTATCACGCTCAGTCTGCGTTAAAACTCCCAACGAAAAAAGCGCTTGTAAGCCAGCTAATCTCCCTGCATATTCAGCAGATCTTGCACCATTAATGCCTGCGGCATCACCTGCAACTAAAATTCCTTTGATACTGGTGTTACCCCATTCATCATGCTTGGGCCGCCAGCACTGTTGACTGCCATCCCATTGGTGCTTGCATCCTGCTGATTGTGTAAGCCAGATATGCGGAATCACGCCAAAGTGAGTCATCAATAAACCCGTTGCAATCGTATGTTCTCGGCCAAGATGGCGATAATGAACCGATTGCAAATCGCCATCACCTTCAGCACGGAGATGACTCACGCCAATTTTCGTAATAATACCAGCACGTTTAAGGTCTCTTTGGTAAACCAGGCCTTTAGTTAAATAATGATGCGCTAACAATGCCCTGGGTAATCGAGGCATAGCCAGCAAATGATTACTAAGTGGTGTAACGTCCAGCATGACTTTAATATCCACACCGACTTGCATATATTGCCACGCCAGTAATAGCAATAAAGGTCCAGAGCCTGCAAGTACAATACCGTCACTGGGTATAACGCCCGCCGATTTGAATAAAATTTGTCCCGCACCTGCCTGCATGACACCGGGTAATGTCCAGCCAGGAAATGGCACTGGTCTTTCCATTGCACCACTGGCAACCAGAATTTGATCGGCACTGATGATTTTGGCCGTATCATTCTGTAAGACACCCACTTCTCGCTGACGGTTCAGTGACCAGACTTTGATTTCAGGAAAATAATCAACATCACACTCGCGAAATGCTTTGGCAAGCCCGCTGCCACGACTGTATTCCGAACCTAGGATCTGTGCGCGTTGTTCAGGTACCGATTCAATTGCTCGATAAATTTGTCCACCTGGAGCTGGCTGTTCATCTAGTAATGCACAGGAAATACCCTGATTAGAGGCAGTAACCGCCGCTGCAAGCCCTGCAGGACCGCCACCAATAATAAGTAATTGATAGTGATTTTTCACGTCTCACCCCTCAACACTAAACCGGTACCCTGTTGAATCTCAACCTGCATACCGTCTTTAACATAAGTAGCGCAGGCGCGTTGATTGGCTTTGCCATCAATAATCATTAAGCAATCATAACAGACGCCCATCATACAAAAAGGTGCCCGTTGACAACCTGATACCGGTGTCGTTCGAGTTGCGCGTATACCCTGAGCCAACACCATAGCTGCAACAGTCGTCCCTAGTGGTACCAGTACGTGCTGTTTATTCAAAGTGACTTGCACATTATCAACGCCGCTGTTCGGAAGTTGTTTAAACATGTTATAGCCTGATTTTACTGATAATATTATGATGTTCGAAAACCATCGTTTCCTGCAAATCTAGTTTGGTGCCTATATGAGCAGATTCTGCACGTTTAAACATCGCTTGTGCCAGTGAAATATCGACATAAGCCAATCCCACAGCATTAAAATAAGTGCGCTCTTGCTCCGATTCACGCCCAGGTTTATGACCGGAAACTAATTCATGTAAATCGGCATAGATATCATTGTGCGCCAACAATCCTTCCTTATACATGCGGCTCAAGGTTTGGGTGCGGTGCGTCACGGTATCCCAGTCATCACACACAATTTTATCGCATTGCTGTGCCACTGCATATTCATCCTCCCAACCACCTACATGGCTATAAAAAGCCCCCGGTTTCATCCATTCTGCTTTAAGCAGAGGTGCCTGAGCACTGGTTGCTGTGACTAGAATATCGGCACCTAGCATTGCATCCCGTGCGACAGTATTGGTCCTGATAAAATTTATATCCGGAAGTATCTGTGCGAGTTCATCGATAAATTGCTCTTCTTCTACAGCGGATTTAGCGGCAACTCGACATTCTTTTAAACCCGGGCGCACGACTTTCATCGCCAGTAAGTGCATTTTAGCCTGCTCCCCAGCACCGATAAATCCGATACTCTGACTATCCTGTCGCGCCAAATGCTTAGCCGCAATCGCGCCAATAGCGGCAACACGCATATTTGACGCTAGAGTACCCTCCATAACGGCAACCGGAAAACCCTTTTCAATTTCCGATAAAATAAAAAGGGCCGATAAATTCTGTACATCAAAACGCTTAGGATTGCGCGGAAAGACAGAAACCCATTTCGCACCGCAAATTTTTTCATCCAGTAAAGTAGCAGGCAAACAATTGATACGATCCTGACTTACCTGGTCAAAAATCTGCACTACTTTTTCCGGAAACATGATGCGATGATCTTCAAACGCAAGCATAGCTTTCTCGGCAACTTCAATTGCCATACGCAAATCAAAACAACCTGCGTCTAATAAATCTTCCTGAGAAAGGTAAGTTAATCCAATACGGTGTGATGCCATTTAGTTTTCCTTATAAAAGTTATTTAGTAGCGCGACTATACAATTGCTGCCGCCCTAGAATAACAATGAACAATAGGGTGAATGCATAGATCCATTACAATTTAATTCTCTGCGAAAAAAGGCAATAATAGACCTTTAATACAAACAGGATGCTTAACAATAAATTGTGGCTCTCTGGGATTTCCCGTGAAATAAGTGAAATCTTGTGAAATTTTGGTATTTCTAAGTTTCTATTGCTTGTAAAAAACATTATAAACAATAGGTTATAATTTTTTCTGTACAATAAACCATGGTTGTGGCATGGTTTCACGACAGATCCGGAAGAGCCTAAATTGTTCATATTATCGCATAAAAAATAAGGATTTAGCGCCACTCATTTTAGTAAACAATGACTATAGCAAAACAATAAATTTAATACATATTGATAAGCTGAAGGCAACTGGTTAGTAGAGGTTTATTAGACCACTAAAATATTCATAGAGTAAGAAAGAGGCTACACACTTAAGATGGGGCAAGCTATAACCTCTAAGATGGGCAATCTTTTCTGCTCACCATTGGGCCAGCCTTAATGGTGGGCAAAAAACTGCCAAACCTACTTGTTTTGTCCCGTTTTAAACTTGTAGCCAAGAAAGACACTATTTATCTGAGAATCAAGACTATATTTTATCCACAGCATGTCCGCCAAAAATGTTAGAATCCTCATTATTTAGACTCAGGAATGAGCATAAAATAACTATCCATCTTAAGCATTACAACAACGAAAGATCCACCAGCGCCGAGAAAAATAGCTTACCTTGGTTATTTTATGTACATCCCTAAAAACAACTTCATGTATTTATACCAGGCATGTGATATGCCCAATGTCTGGAGAAATAATAATTATTAACAGGGCATAGGAGAGAAAAATGAAAAAAATAACAACGACTTTAGTATTAACTTTAATAAGTACAGCATCATTTGCAACAACTTACGAATGTACTGGTTATGTTGGCAGTAAGCCTGTAGCCACCATCAAAATTCAGGCTTCAAAAATGGCAGTCGCTGAAACTAAATCCCACGATCGTATGAGAAAGGATGGAACAAAAGTGGATTATGTGAAGTGTAAATAAACAAAATCAGAAAATAATTAGAGGCAAGAGAGTCATCATTAAATATTACTAAATTTACTTGCTTGCCTCTATTTTTTAAGCGAAACCGCTTGCTATTGTTGTTACCAGCCTTCTGCCTGCTCAACTACTTCACCCATCTTCCTCCCCGGCCGAACACGTCCTTGATAGGTCAAAACTGAACCCAGTGCAAAGTCACCCTTAGGCTTATGCAACTTGGTATTATGATCCAATATCCACATATGCCCCTCCCTTGAATCAATGATAAATACCTTGGGCAGTAACTTTCCAAACTGATTACCCTGTCCTCCCTCATGCAACACAATCGCCTGGTAGCGGTTATTTCCATCATCAGCGTGAACCGCCAAAGTCATAAGAAAAAAAACTGACATAATGAAAAAGAAGTGCATAAATCGAATACCGCACCGCTGAATTAAAGAGCTTATCATTTCCTTCACCTATCATTTAAAAAAACACTGCTTAAGCCAGACTTTTTATAAGCCTGCCTATACAGCCTACTAAGTTTCACCAAACTACGTCTGCTTTGCTTTGAGGACTATACAAAATCACCAGTATAACAAATCGCAAGATCGTAACCAATTGACGATTATTTTTTCCGCACATCATCCGTGCAGACGTATAATACGATTAAAACTTATTAACTTTTCGCTACTATGAAAAATGCATCCATCCCAATTCTGGGCTTTGCCGCACCCAGTGGAACAGGGAAAACTACTTTATTAGCTCAACTTATTCCACAGCTAAATGTGCAAAATATACGCGTCGGTTTAATTAAACATAGTCATCATAATTTTCAAATTGATAAACCAGGAAAAGACAGTTTCCGTTTGCGGGAAGCCGGGGCCACACCGGTTATGCTGGTCTCCAGTCATAGACGCGCGATTATTACCGATTTTGCCAATCCGCAAGAGCCCGATCTGGATGAGCAACTTGCCTATTTTGAACAATCCGGTTTAGATTTAATCCTGGTTGAAGGCTTTAAACGCGAATGTTTCCCTAAAATTGAGCTACACCGCCCTAGTTTAATGAAACAACCACTCTATATAAATGATCACTCCATTATCGCAATTGCCTCTGATGATCAAGCCCTGTCATTAAAAAGAGACATTGTCAGCATGGATTTAAATAATATTGCTCAAATCACCCAATTTATTCTGCACACATTTTTAAAATATCATGTCTGATCTTTGTCACTCCGATTCATTAATAAGCATCAACCAGGCATTAGAGACTATTTATAACACTGTATCAACGCTGCAAGGTGAAGAAACAGTTAGTTTACCTGTAGCACTGGGTCGTGTATTGGCTAAAAGCTGTATTGCACCTTTTAATTTGCCGGCCTTTCCTAATTCCTCTATGGATGGTTATGCGTTTAATAGCGCGGATATACAATTTACAGATTTTAAGTTACTAGAAATTGGCACCTCTTGGGCAGGACATCCCTTCGCTGGACAGATCAACAATGGCGAATGTGTACGCATTTTTACCGGTGCGGTCATACCCAAAGGCGCGAATAGCGTGATCATGCAGGAACAGGTTGTTGCTAAAGGTGATATTATCCACTTTCCTGCCAATACGCAGGCAATGCAAAACGTGCGCTATGTTGGGGAAGATGTGCAACAACAGGATTGTTTGTTAGCAGCACCGAAACAATTAACAGCGATTGATTTAGGTTTGCTTGCATCTGCTGGACTTTATGAAGTCCAGGTAAAACGTAAAATCCGCATTGCCTTTTTTTCTAATGGCGATGAATTACGCGCGATAGGTAGCCCATTAGCTGAAGGGCAAATTTACGATAGCAACCGCTATTTACTGGGGGCTTTATTAGCTCACCCTTGTTTTTCAGTCACTGATTTAGGCGTGATAGCAGATAATAGAAACCAGATCCAACAGTGTTTACTGACAGCTGCCGCTAAACATGATGTGATTATCAGTACCGGGGGTGCATCAGTCGGAGATGCTGATTATATTAAAGACATTCTGGATGACATAGGTCAGGTCAATTTCTGGCAACTTGCCATAAAACCAGGCAAACCGTTAGCTTTCGGCCTTATTAAGCAGTGTTATTTTTTTGGCTTGCCCGGCAACCCTGTCTCGGTCATGGCCACCTTTCAGCAAGTTCTTATGCCTGCTTTACGCCATTCAACAGGTTTAAAACACACCATACCTATCCGCTTCAAAGCAGTATGTAAAAGTCAGATATTTAAAAAACCAGGGCGACAAGAGTTTCAACGCGGCATTTTAAATCAAACAGAAACAGGTGAGTTTGAGGTCATTTCTTCGGGAAAACAGGGTTCTAATATATTAAGTGCCTGTAGCCGTGCAAATTGTTATATTATTCTGTCACGCGAACAAGCGAACGTTGACATTGGCGAACAGGTGTTGGTCGAACCTTTCAGTTTATTTTTATAATCAGGGATACATTTAATATGCTAGAACTTAAACAGGCTGCTCCAGATTTTTCGCTTTATGATGCCCAAAAAACATTACACACGCTGGCTGACTATCAGGGGCGTTGGCTAGTGATTTATTTTTACCCCAAAGACAATACCCCAGGCTGTACTAAGGAAGCCTGTGCTTTACGTGATGATAATGAACAATTCAACGCGCTGAACGCTGACATCATTGGTATTAGTACCGATAATAGTCAAAGTCACCTTGATTTCAGTGCCAAACAATCCTTACCGTTCACCCTACTGGCGGATCCTGATGGTAAAGTCAGTAAAGCCGCCTATGGCGCTTTGTTTAAACTAGGTCCAATAAAATTTTGCAAACGCCACAGTTTTATTATTGATCCGACAGGGCATATTGCAAAAATTTACCGCTCTGTCTCTCCAGCTTTGCATAGCCAGGAGTTATTGCAGGATTTACAACAAATACAAAACCAATCCAATCATATTAAACCCTTATAACAACAGGGCGACAATCGTTAAGCCCCTCCTTAACAAGGAGGGTTAGGGGAGGTTTTATTACAAAATCTCTTTTCAAACACTTGGTTTTCAAAGGGAAAGGAGAACGTTTACACAGGGCGTACTAGAGGATTTAGCTTTTAGTATCAAGAAAAAAATCTAACCCTACCTGGCACTTTATTTTTTTACTATTGCAGCCCAGGCTGATGACCAGGCATCGCCCTCATAATAGTCCGCTTTTTTCTTTAACGACCCTGTGAGAACTTGTTTTAAAGTATTTTCAATAATACCGAAAAAGTGACAATAAGCACGCTGACCATCAATTGCTCTGATTTCACCTTCTTTTATACCATTTTGTAAGACTTTTATAATTTTTACAAAAGGTGCAGTTTCCATGACTGGTTTTTCATCGGGTAAAAATTCATTGATATTCATGATAAGCAAAAAATACATCACTTCCGGTGCTTCATCCGTTAGGCGGAACCATAGGTCAACAATTTCCCTTAATTGCTCTGAAGATTTTCGATTTCTACGCCTTATATCATCAACAGAGACATTCAGCCTGTCAATAATCCATACATACAAGGCTTTGGCAATATCTTGCTTGGTTTTAAAGTGCTTGTAAATGCCAGCAGTTGATTTTACGCCTGATGCTTCGGCTATCTCTGCCAATGAGGTATTAAAATAACCTTTTTCAGCGAATAATTTTAAAGTTGCCACTAAAATATCGCTACGCAACTCGTCATTTAGTTTGTTGATTTCTTGATCCATATATTGTTTTTATTTCCTGGCTTTATACTAGCTTTATTTTTTACTATTGGTCATTATTCAATCAGTCATCGTAGTATAAGCCGCTTTTAAATAACTCATCATCGACCAAAGAGTTAAAATCGCTGCTATATACAACATAACTAAACCGAGTAATTGCATTGAAATACCATTAAAATCATCACTGTACAACAAACAGCCTAACGCAATCATTTGTGCTGTTGTTTTCCATTTGCCTATTTGCGAAACCTTAACGGTTGTTCGCTGGCCTATTTCAGCCATCCATTCGCGTAATGATGAAATCGTAATCTCTCTACCTATAATAATTGCAGCAGGTAATGTCATCCAGGGACTTGCTTCTGTCTGTACTAATAAGACTAAAACAAAAGCCACCATAATCTTGTCTGCAACAGGATCTAAAAATGCACCAAATTTGGTTTCCACTTGCATTTTTCTGGCCAGATAACCGTCTAGCCAATCAGTAAGTGCGGCCAAAATAAAAATCACGGTAGTAATAATATTGGAATATTCCCAGGGCAAATAGAAAAAAATAGCCAGAATGGGAATTAACGCAATCCGCAATAAAGTGAGTATAGTGGGTATATTTATGTTTTCAATCATCTTGATGATGGAATGTATCGTATATTCGTTGTGCTAATTGTCGGCTAATTCCATCTATACTGCAAAGTGCATCAACACCCGCACGCGAAATACCCTGCATACCGCCAAATTGCTTTAATAACATCTGTCGCCTTTTAGGGCCTAGCCCTGCTACTGTTTCCAAAATCGATTCTTTTTTGGCTTTACCTCTGCGTGTTCTATGCCCGGTGATTGCAAAACGATGCGCCTCATCCCGAATATGCTGGATAAGTAATAATCCACTCGCATCGGGGGTCACATCAATGGGCTGTTCCTGAGCGGGTAAAATCATTTTTTCCATCCCCGCTTTTCTGTCAGGTCCTTTAGAAACGCCCACTATCATAACATTATTTATCTGTAATTCCGCTAATGCCTTTTCAGCTTCATTTACCTGACCTTTACCACCATCTATAAATAAGATGTCGGGTGTTTCATGTTCACCATTGGCCAAGCGTTTAAAACGCCTGGAAACGGCTTGGTAAATAGCCGCATAATCATCACCCGGGGTAATGCCACTGATATTAAACCGCCGATAGGATGATTTTACTGGGCCTTCGCGATCAAATACCACGCAAGATGCGACCGTATAATCGCCTTGCGTGTGACTGATATCAAAACATTCCAGCCGTTTAGGCACATCCTGACAACCAAACTCTTCTTGTAAGCTTAAAAACCGCGCATACATACCCTGTTTATCAGCTAACTTGGTCTGTAGTGAATTTTCGACATTGATACAGGCCATTTGCAACCATTTTGCACGATCACTACGTACATGCGGAGAAATAGTCACTGCATGTCCAGCATGTTGGACCAGTACCTGAGTTAATAGATGCACTTCTTCTGGCGTATGACTCACTATTAATTCATAAGGAATACTTTTATCTAAATAATACTGGGGGATAAATGCCTGTAATATGTTTTCCGGTGTATATTCTTCATTTATTTTTGGATAGAAAGTTTTATTTCCTAGGTTTTGTCCATTCCTAATAAAAAATATCTGCACACAGGCAACCCCTGCTTTAGTTGCACAAGCAACAATATCAACATCGCCACGCTCGCCATGAACATAGTTTTTTTCTAATATACTGCGTAACAGACTAATCTGGTCTCTTATTTTTGCGGCTTGCTCAAACTCCAGGTCAGCTGCCAGACTATCCATATTACCAACCAGTTCATCGATTAATAATCCACCCTTACCTTCCAGAAAAAGCTTGATATTGCTGACATCTTCGGCATATTCCTGCTGACTAATGAGACCAACACAAGGTGCACTACAGCGTTCAATCTGGTGTTGTAAACAAGGTCGAGAACGGTTTTTGTAATATGAGTCTTCGCATTGCCTGACGGGGAATATTCTTTGTAACTGTTTCAAAGTCTCGCGCACAGCTCCCGCACTGGGATAAGGTCCAAAATAACTGCCTTTTTTCTTTTTTGCTCCGCGGTGTGAGGTAATTTGAGGAAATGGCTGGTCGGTTGAAAGGTAAATAAAAGGATAGGATTTATCGTCTCTTAAACAAATATTATAGCGAGGTTTATGCCGTTTTATCAGCTGACTTTCCAGTAACAAAGCGTCGGCTTCGGTATGCGTAACGGTCACTTCGATACGCGCTATTTTTGCTACCATCACTTGTTGCTTGGGTGATGCGGCACCTTTTCTGAAATAACTGGAAACTCTGTTTTTTAAATTCTTTGCCTTCCCTATATAGACAATAATCCCTTTATCATTATACATGAGATAAATCCCGGGCAAACGTGTCAGGTTTTTTAGAAATTCATCTATATCAAATGATTGTAGCTCTTCTGCCGTTTTATCAACTAAAGTCATTTACAACTCATTAATACAAATCTTCTAATGGCGGCAAGCGCGCAAGTATATATTCCCAATGTATCAGCACATCGTCTAACACAGCAATAGAAGTCTCCCCCGATAATTCAACTATTTCGGGTTTAGTAAATTCATTACCTTGCAATTGGTAAATCATGAGCACTCTATCGATAGGATGAATTAGCCAGTATTCACGCACGCCATACCGTTCATATAGTTCTCGCTTTTTAATCATGTCATGCACAGCGGTAACAGGCGATAAAACTTCCAGTATCCAGTGCGGTGCACCTTGTACTCCACGCCGATCTAGTTTTGCTTTGTCACAAACAACAAAAACATCAGGCTGAACAACGCTATCAATCGACTCGTCAGTTGCATTGTGTTTGACTAGTCGCACATCAACGGGTGCCATATAGACTCTGTACTGCTTGTCTAATAGAGCATTTGCAACTTGCCTAAAAACGTCTCCAACAATTTCTTGATGCGCAAGAGTCGGCACTGGTGTCATAAAATAAGCAACGCCGTCAATCAGCTCATATTGTCTATCACTCCACTGCAAATAATCAGCATAGCTTTGATGAGCTGTATCTTTTAATTCTTTACTCATACGCTGTTTCCTGTGCTTGATGATAAAGCCGGTTTTTCGGGTTGGATTTTAATACCAAGTGAAAATAAAAAAACATTAATTAAAGTCAATCCATTATCTTAGGCATAGGTAAATTATCCATGAAAAACGCACTTTCGGTCCGTTACCTTAGTTATGAACAAGTAAATTTTGAGATACTCTGTTTGCGTAGGAATGGGTAGAATGAGAAATTTCTGGCATCTTTCATTTTCTAGTTAACATTTTTCTTGTTTTTTTATCTGACAGCGCGAGCAGATCACCCGCATAGGGTTAATAAAAGTGAGCAAGTTTGCCCGCGCTCCCAGCGTTTTGAAAATAAAAAAGTGTATACTACTTTGAAGACAATATGAAAGGCGTCAAATTTCTCGTTATTTACCAAGCACTATCTAAAACTTACTCACTATATTTTGCTAACGCTGGGTATAGTAAATTAATGTCAGACATTGGCAAGCCTCGCTTTTCAGGAGAATATTGGCTGTATTGTGATAATACAGTAGGATCAATTGACCCAATAATTTGTTCCAGATCTGACAAGCGAACACCTTGCCTTACTAAAAATAAAATATAAGAATGGGATAAAGCATCAACGCTGATGGTTTCTGCCTCACTTAAATTCGCATCTACAGTCGCATATACAAGTATTGCAGCCAATGTACTCGCGGCAACAGGCTCGCCTTTATTCCAGACAGGGCAAGGTTCAATATGTTGAAACAAAGTTGTTATCGCTGCATTCAGAGGCACATTCCGCTGGTTTTCGCCTTTAACCTTTATCAAGGCATTACTAAAATCAAAATCCTCTCTGCTTAGTCTAGCGATTTCATCAAGGCTTAAGCCACTGAGTAAGAGTGAAATAAGCTGTTTACCTTTAATATCTGCAGCCTCAAGCAGAGTCGCAACCTCATCAATACTCAATTCTCTGAGTAAATTGTGTTCCAATTTATAGGCTTGATCGTGCGTGATGGATTGCGCTGCATCTGCAGTGATTTGATCATTTTTTTGCTGATAACGGCTAATTAAATCTGCATCCATATTTCTGAATAAATTAGCTCCCGAAATGGAAATAGACGTTTTTAGCTCCTCTTTACGGGTAAGATACTCAACAATCCAGACACAAAGCAGACTTAGTATAATTGACCCTACAATCGCAATAATGGCATCCCTTGTATAGTTAGGGCTAAAAGGCTCAAGCGGAACAAAAGGACGTTCTATTACTTTAACCTGAGGAAACTTCTCCGCTTGTTTTGCTTCAATCTGTGCCAATCTTTCTTGGGTGCCTCGTTGCAGTAATTCAAGTCCTTCCAGATCACTCAACAAAGACTCATGTTCAGAAAATTTGGAACTAAACTCCGTTGCTTCCTGCTTATGATCTTGTAATTGTTGTTTAATATCACGTAGTGATTGCTGAGCTGCATCATATTCTTGCTCCGCTTCGGCTAATACAATACTCTGCCCATAGTAATGTTTTTTAGACAACTCATCTTCAAGTTCTTTAATTTGTTGCGGCAACACATTTAATTGCGGATTTAAGGCTAAATACTGACGCGTATATTTTTTATCCAATTCAACTAATTGTTCACGTAATTCTTGAAGATGTAATTCAAGCAATTTCACTTCACGTTTGTCTTCTTTTGGGACAACCACTTTTCCTTGTGCAATAGCACGATTAACAGCCTCAAGACGTGCTTTCGCCTTTACTGCCTCATCACTCGCATCATTAAGCGCTTTATTCAATCCCCTGAAACGTGCAAGTGACTGATTTTCAAAAATATTCTCACGCCCTAACGAAGTAATATCATTCACTTCCCGAAAATGGGCCAATTCTGTTCTTTTGGTTGCAATCTTATTTTCAAGTCCCGCAAGCTCTTCTCCTAACACATCTATTGTTAGCCCAGTGGTTTGCCGGATTTCAACCAACCGTTTCTCCAGATAAACATCAATCCAGGTATCAATGAGTGGCGCTAAAATCGTTGCCTGATAACCGGTAGCCGCTAGTTCAACCAGATTTGTCTCAGCTACCGCCTGGACTGTTAACATGGATCGAATGTCAGCGATTGTTAAGCGGGGGACATCTTTATCTGCCGCGTTTTGCTCCAGCTGTTGATTCAGTCGGGAAACCGTTTCATCTAACAAGTCCTGACCCATTAGAATTTGCCTTTGTATAGCGACATGCTGCACATCAGCTTCGCTACTACGCTGATCTATAGCAGTTTGTGCCACCGTTAATAAAGTGGCAAAGCTACGAAACTGAGCCGGGCGACTGTATACATAAGCAAGGCTCATAAGCGCACTGAGCATAAAAACAACGGCAAAAACAAGTAACCTACGTATTGTATACCAAGGCTTCCGAGGCATTTCCGGTTGCCCAAAAGGTGTCTGATTAGGCAGAATTTCTATTTGAGGAAAAGCGTTACCCATTATCTAAATGTCCAATTTTTAAAGCTAAAGTTAGAACGTCCGCGAAAAGCCGGGAAGTGTTTAGCAAATGTTTTCTTCATAAGAAAGCATTTGGAGCGAACAAAGATGAGTCGTTAAACAAAATTTAAAAAAAGAGCGCCTGCTCATGTACGCACTTTCAAGTGATCTGTTTGATTTTACACGCTTAAGCAAAGATTTCTTCAAGAAAGTTTTTCATGCTTTGCCAAGCCCGTTTAGCTGCAATTGCATTAAAAACAGTCCCGAACTGAGGATTATCAGCGTTAGGGTTGGTAAAAGCATGCACAGTATGGCCATAACTATGCAATTGCCAGTCAACATTTAATTCAGTCATTTCAGTAGTAAATGCATGCAACTGATCCGCTGTTGTCATAGGATCATCGTGACCGTGAAGCGCTAATACTTTAGCAATGACAGGTTGATTAGCACGTATTTGAGGAGCCTGTAATAAGCCATGAAAACTAACGACGCCTTTTACATTAGCACCCATGCGTGCTAAGTCCAGAACACATAACCCACCAAAACAAAAACCGATTGCTGCAATTTTTTTATCATCTACCCACGGCAATAAGCTGACAGCATATAAAGCGGCATTAATACGTTTCTGTAATAATTGGCGATCATCTAAAAAAGGTTGCATCAACGCTGCATTTTCTTCGATACTTGTACCGACAATACCGTTCCCATACATATCCAATGCAAACGCTACATAGCCTAATTCGGCCAATTGTTTTGCCTTATCTTCGACAAACTCATCGCGCCCGCACCAGGTATGACAAATTAAAACAGCCGGACGCTCTGCTGCAAAACGATCATCATAAGCAAAAAAAGCTTGTAATAAGGCACCGTCATCTAAATAGTTGACCGTATTCGAGACTATTGCCATAGACTTGGCACCTAAATATTGCCAAAATTATAAACGACAACCCGGTTCACTATCGGTTTAAGCTGACCTTTAAGCATATTTTGATGTTTTTTACTTTTCATATAATTGTTAAGAGCTGCAGCATTTTCAAAAGTGACTGTAACCGCAACATCAAAAGTATCATCCACTTTTGCGCGTTCACTAGGGATCATTGCACTGACATGACGCGACAGCACCCCAGGCAAAGTTTCCAGAGCGCGACTTGCATTAATAAATTGTTCGCGCATTTTTACGTTACCTGGCTCTTTCAACCAGACCACAACAACATGACTCACACGTTGATCCTGTTGTGCATAGCTAGCATGTGCCCCAAGCAACATGCCAACAAATAATAAAATTTGTAATAATCTGAGCACTATATTTCTCCTGAAATTTTTAGATTTTCAATAAAACCGATCGAGGCTTCCTCTACTAAATCGAGCACCCTTTCAAAGCCATACGCCCCACCATAATAAGGATCTGGCACCTCTCGTGTATCCAGATGCGGAGCATATTCCAAAAATAATTTTATTTTATGTTGATGCTCTTCAGGACATGCCTGCATCATGATAGCGTGATTATCTTCATCCATCGCCAATAAATAATCAAAATCGACAAAGTCGCCCATAATAACTTTTCGAGCATGAAACTTACTTAAATCGACTCGCCGTTCTCGAGCTGCTTTTTGTGCACGTAGATCTGGCGACTCGCCAATATGATAGGCATGGGTACCAGCCGAATCGACTGAAAACTTATCCTGCAACTGTTGTTCAGAAATTATCTTATTAAACACCCCTTGTGCGGTGGGTGAACGGCAAATATTGCCCATGCAAACGAATAGCACTCTTAACTTTGGATTATTGCTCATAACTGTATGAAATTTTGAATTTGTGAAACCATTTGTAGAAAAATGCCCTATTTCTTAAACTTGCACACTCATATAAAAATAAACGGGCTCATTTTAATAAATTAATATCCACTTGAAAAGTTTTGTCACCCTTAACAAGGTAACAAACCTGCTAAGTAACAATAATTGGAGCCATTTCATTAGCTTTATCGCTTAATCATCCTGATTAATAAACCGCTTATAAAAATCTTCCGCTATTAAAGGCTTAGAAAAGTAATACCCTTGAAACATTTTACAGCCTTTGTCGTGTAAGAAACCATGTTGCTCTGCTGATTCAACGCCTTCAGCTATGGTATGTAAACCAAGGTGGTGGGACATATCAATAATGGTCTCTACAATAATAGCATCACTTTGGTCTGACATAATATCACGCACAAAACTTTGATCAATTTTTAGCACATCAAGCGGTAATTGCTTTAAATAAGCCAATGATGAATATCCTGTGCCAAAATCGTCAATTGCAATTGAAACACCTAAAGCCTTTAAAGCCTCCATTTTTTCTACCGTATCTTTAATATCGCCAATGACCACGCCCTCAGTTAATTCAATTTCCAGTAACTCTGCGGATATGCCCGCCTCTTCAATACTCTGCTGTACCGTTTTCACAAAATCATGTTGCCTAAATTGCTTTGAACTAACATTAATTGCAATATTATTGACGCTTAAGCCCTGTTGCTGCCATTCTTTTATCTGAAAACACACCGCAGAAATAATCCATTTGCCTAGCGCTAAAATCATGCTGGTTTCTTCCGCAACGGGAATAAAATCAGCCGGCGATATGATGCCTTTTTCTGGGTGCACCCAGCGCACTAGTGCTTCGGCACTAATTGAGTTATCCGTTGCATCGATTTGGGGTTGATAATACAAGACAAATTGTGCTTGCTCTATTGCTACCCTTAGTTCTTTTTCTAACTGCAGTTTTGCATCTGCAATCGCCTGCATAGTAGGATGAAAATAGCTAATACGATTACGCCCCAAATCTTTTGAACGATACATTGCTGTATCTGCTTCTTGCAAAATCTTATTAATCGTTTGGCTTTCTTCAGGAAATAGTGTGATACCGATACTAGGCGAGATATGATGTTGATAATTTTGTAAAATAAATTTTTCATTTAATACCCGCTGAATTTTTTCAGCGACCAGTAATCCATGATCCGCAGCTTGCTGCAAACTATCAGCATTTGCATGTATTAACACAACAAACTCATCACCGCCCAACCGGATGGCACTGTCTTCTTCTCTTATAACTGACTTAATTCTCTCGGCAACCTGAATTAACAACTCATCCCCAATATGATGACCTAAAGAGTCATTTAATAATTTAAAATGATCTAAATCTAAAAACATCAGCGCACCTGACTTTTCATGCCGTTTTGCAATGGCAACTTCCTTTTCCAGGCGGTCAAATAGTAAACGCCTATTAGGTAAGGAAGTTAAGGAATCATAAAAAGCCATCGTATGAATTTTTAATTCTGATTCTTTCTGTGCGGTAATATCAGTGAATACTGAGACATAATGCGTTACTTCATTCTGCGCGTCAGTGACAGCAGTAATTCTTTGCCATGCGGGAAACACCTCTCCATTTCGACGACGATTTAATATTTCGCCTTCAAATCGGCCGGTATCGATTAAAGTATGCCACACTTCCTTGTAGAGTGTCGCTGGATTATTAGCTGCAAACAATACCTTTGGCTTTTTGCCTATCACTTGCTCTGCGGTATAACCGGTAATTTGCTCAAATGAGTGATTAACACGAAGAATCTTAGCTTTAGCATCGGTAATCACTATACCATCTAAGCCGTCAAAGGTTGTTGCCGCCAGTCTTAACTGCTGCTCCGTTTGTTTCTGCTCGGTCACGTCAATCGTAAAACCTAATAACTCACTAATTTCTGCATTTTTATATTTAAAACGCACAATATCACGTATCCATACACTATTCCCTTCTGCCGTAACTACACGATACTCAAAATCATATTCTTGATGCTGCTGTGTTTTATCTTGGCGATAAAACACAGCCCAATCTCTATCTCTTGGGTCTATACAGCTTTCCCAAAAGCCAGGCTCAGTTAACCAGCGATACTGAGGATAACCTAATAACTTTTCTGCTTCATCACTGACAAAGCTAAACAACCGTGTCGCTGGATTATATCGCCATACTATAGCAGATTGCGCTTGCACTAATTCCTTAAACTGCGACTCACTTTCCTTCAGCTTAATGTGACTTATACGTAAAGCCTCCGTGCGTTCTTTTACTTTCTTTTTAATTACTTCAGCGTAGCCGGACAAGGTTAAAAAAACGATCGTAAGTAAGCTCACTATAAACATAATAACCACTGAAGCCCACCACACCATAACGGAGTAATTGTTTTGCAGAAAATCAGCGCTAGGAAAAAATAAAAAAAGTAACTTTGGGCTGACAAAAAAACGATAGTTGAGCGGCAATAAAGTATTTAATTTTCGCGCACCATCAGATTGAAATAGTAATCTACCCATTTGATTTTCGTCATGCACTTGTATAAACACATCAGCACTTGCAAGACTATGATTTATGCTTTTAATCATGGACTCTAATGCGAGATCGGCAATAATAACGCCTGCTAATGTCTGTCTGGAATAAACAGGCACAACAATCACTATCTGAGTATCTTGTTGAGATTCATTATTCCTAGCTAAAATGACCGTTTTTGTATGCGCTCTAGCAAAATGAGTTAATAAACCGTCATCCAGGTGGACTAATTGTGAAGTATTAATGCTTTCGGCACCTGACTGCTTATATTTAACAGTGAACTGACAATTTTCTTGCCATTTTTCAGTACAGGTCACCCATAGCATACTCTGTAAATCTGGCTGAGAAAATAAAGGCTGGGTAAATTGTAAAAATTCTTCTTCACTAACCTGTTCATCAACTTCAAAAAAATACTTAACGTACTTTAACTGCTCTAAATAGTTGGAATACCTGGATTCAAAAGCTTTCTGAAATTGAGTCGCATAAGTGTTAAAAACATCTTGTAAACGATGTTCTTCTTGTTTTTTTATCAACTGAAAGCTTACAAATGCGATAAGAAATAACACAACTAATGGGAGTCCTACGCTTACTCTCCTGCGTAGCCAAAATTCATCATCTCGTGCAAAAATCAGCAAAAACAGAGGGGTAAAAATAACGCTGCCCATACTATCGCCCAACCACCAATGCACAATAGCAAGCAATATACCTTCAAAAGTGACTAACGACAGCATATATAATGCTGCAACATTTAAGACAGAAGAAATAAAGGTAGCAATCAGACTTGAGTATAGAAAAAAACGCAGTATATACTTCAACTCAATCAATGGGTTAGGATAGTTTGCATAGCGCTGTACAAAATAGGCTCCCAACCAGGCTCTCAGCATACTATTTACAGCCATTAAAATTACAACGAGCAATGAATCGGGAGCCATCTCTAAAACAGAAATATCGTAAATTGCTAATTTAAGGCCTATATCTCCAAGAAAAACACCCGGCAAAATACGCTTGCCCCACAACAACATAGCACCTAGTCCAATGCCTGCAGGAGGCCAAATAGTGCCAGAATAACTTGCTGGACTCACTAACGGCATTGCTAATTGCCCTGCAAGATAAAATAAAACCGCTGTGATAGTAATCTTAAGCAGGGTATATTGATTACTCTGATTTTTTATCATAAAGAATTCAAGCTTTAATAAATCGACTCTCTAATATATAGCAGAATCCATGAATAAATTTTTATTATTTTGCATCAAGACATAGCTAAACGGGCTTTGCCTAGGTAAAATGGACTGTTTTAATCGTTATTCAGTTGCTTGTCTTTTATACTCAGCGGTGCTTCAACTGCTTAAATTTCCGCATAATACCAAGAAGATAGCAGGTCCAAAATCTTACGATTGCTATTTTTATTATTACGTAGTTTGTTTGGTATCTGAATAATCATCTTTTGTCATCATTTCTAACTTCACTTTAAAGAGACATGCGCACTTCACAATTTCCACTTAGCACTGTAAAAGAAACACCTACCGATGCTGAAATAGCGAGCCATAAATTAATGATTCGCGCCGGACTGATTCGCAAACTTGCATCAGGACTTTATATCTGGTTACCTTTAGGGTTACGAGTATTACGTAAAGTAGAACAGATAACGCGACAGGAAATGGAAAAAGCCGGTGCCCTCGAAGTTTTGATGCCCGCACTGCAACCGGCTGAATTATGGCAAGAAACTGGGCGCTGGGAAAAATATGGTCCTGAACTGGCACGCTTGAAAGATCGTCATGACAGAGATTTTTGTCTTGGACCTACGCATGAAGAAATTATTACTGACTTAGCCCGCAACGAGCTTAAAAGTTATAAACAACTGCCAATTACTTACTATCAGATTCAAACTAAATTTCGTGATGAAATTCGTCCTCGCTTTGGCATTATGCGTTCTCGTGAATTCATTATGAAAGATGCTTATTCATTTCACCTGGACAAAGAATCCTTACAGCAAAGCTATGATGTGATGTATCAAGCTTATACTAATATCTTTAAGGGCTTAGGTTTGAATTTTCGTGCCGTAATGGCGGACTCCGGATCAATAGGGGGGGCTATCTCTCATGAATTCCATGTACTTGCTGCAACAGGCGAAGATGCTATTGCAATATCAACTGACAGCGAATACGCCGCTAATATAGAAAAGGCAGAAGCTATTTCACCTGTTACAGTACGCTCAGAAGCCACTCAGCCACTCACCATAGTTGATACGCCTAACCAACAAAGTATTGAGGAACTCACGCAATTTTTAGGCGTTACAGCTCAACAGTGCTTGAAAACATTGATCGTTAGAGGCGAAGAAAACACATTAGTTGCACTTCTTTTAAGAGGTGATCACGAGCTGAATGAGATTAAAGCTGAAAAAATAGCGGGGCTTATTTCTCCACTCGAATTTGCGACAGATGATGAGGTGTTTAACGCTTGCCAGTGCAAGCCAGGTTCAATCGGCCCCATAGGGCTGGATATCAGGATCATTGCTGATCGAAGCGCCGCTCAGTTATCCGACTTTATCTGTGGCGCTAACCAGGCAGGTAAGCATTATACCGGTACTAACTGGCAAAGAGACTTACCGCTCCCTGTGGAAATCGTAGATCTCCGTTCGGTCGTTGCAGGCGATCCTAGCCCGGATGGTAAAGGTACATTAACTATAGTACGCGGCATAGAAGTCGGGCATATCTTTCAATTAGGCACTACTTATAGTACTGCCATGAATGCCAATATCATTAATGAAGAGGGCAAAAGCCAAACCATGATAATGGGTTGTTATGGCATAGGTATTTCCCGCGTAGTTGCGGCTGCAGTTGAACAAAATCATGATGAAAATGGCATTATTTGGCCTACTAAACTAGCACCTTTCCAGGTCGCTTTATGTCCGATGAATATGCATAAATCAGAACGCTTACGCGAAGCAGCAAATAAACTTTATGCCGGGTTATGTAATGCAGGTATTGATGTCTTATTTGATGACCGAAAAGTACGCGCTGGCTTTATGTTTTCAGATATGGAACTTATAGGTATTCCGCACCGTATTGTTCTGGGTGATCGGGGTCTTGATAGTGGAACAGCTGAATATCGCGCGCGTACTGATAGCGAAAATCAGGAAATTCCCCTTGATACGCTGATTGAGTTTATTCAAGACAAAATAGCACGCGTTTGACAGGCCCTGAAGAACAATCAGCATCTATTAGCAATAGGCGGAGAGGAAGTAACACACTTAAAAAACGCTGACGACCTTTCCCGCTTTTTGGTAGTTATTTTATTTTTCGCTTATGACCTTATACTCGCTTAACCAACACAATTAAAGGAACAAATATGCCAAAAGCCAGTGAATTAAAACGTGGGATGATCATTGAGATTAATGAAACACCTCATGCTGTTAAACAGGTTGATTCAAGAAGCCCTTCCTCAAGAGGCGCTTCAACACTCTATAAAATACGTTATACCAACCTAAAATCGGGACAAAAACTGGATGAGTCCTATAAGGGTGATGACTTTCTGAAAGAAGCCGACTGCATACGCGTCAAAGTGCAATACTCCTATAATGATGGTGACAACTATATCTTTATGAATTCAGAAGACTATAGTCAATACACTTTGAATGCAGATGATCTGGAAGGACAAAAAGAATTTATTATCGAAGGGTTAGAAGGCATAACGGCGTTAATCGTGGATGGTAATATTTTAGGTATTGAATTACCGGCTTCTGTCGATTTAGAAATTATAGAAACAGCGCCTGGCATTAAAGGCTCATCAGCCACAGCAAGAACAAAAGCCGCGGTATTACCAACAGGCTTAGAAGTTCAGGTACCGGAATATCTGGAAACAGGGGAAGTGATTAAAATTAATACGGTGACTGGAAAATATATGTCGCGTGCTTGATAAGTGATAAAGTTAACTGGCAGCATTACCAAATCTTTAGCCGCTCATTAAACAGTGGCTAAATATTTTATTCTCTACCAAAGCGCAGCTAGCGCTGCAAAAATTTAATCACTTCTTTACAAAATGCAACCGGTTGTTCTGCATGTAACCAATGCCCAGCGTTTGCAATCGTTTGTATTTCCATCTGCGGAAATAAAGGAAAAACCGCTCCTTTACCTATATAATCGGAATTCTCTCCTCCCAGAAACAAGGCTTCACCGGGATAAGGATTGAGCTCTCTAGTATCAGGAAAAGCAATTATATTATCAGCTGTATTGGCAAAGATATCTAAATCGATACGCCATTGGTACTGCCCCTCGTTTAATACCAAATTTTGTAATAAAAATTGTCTAAAAGCTGATTCAGGAATCGAAGTAGCCAATAGATTATCTGCTTGTTTTCGATTTGATAACTGCTTTAAAGGAAGCTGTTGCAGTGCCTGGATTAAATTATCAAAACTGTGACGATAGCTGACGGGGGCAATATCGACTACGATTAACTTATTAACACGCACCGAATGTGACAGGGCAAACCACATTGCAACCTTTCCGCCCATACTATGCCCTACTAAATTGGCACTCTCTAGTTGACGGGTATCAAGAAATAATTCTATATCTGCCGCCATGCAAGGATAATCCATACAAACGCTATGAGGTGAGTTTCCATGGTTACGCATATCTAGAGCATAGACGTGAAAATGCTCAGCTAATTTACTCGCTACTTGCCCCCAATTTCTGGATGAGGCAAAAAAACCATGCAAAATAAGCAATACAGGTGATTTAGAGTCGCCATATTCTTGATGCGCTAATGGCAGTGCCTTACTCATCCCCTTGGCCTGTAATAGTAGCAATAATAGAACGACTCCCTCCCTGATTACGATGTTCACACAAATAAATACCCTGCCATACACCGAGGTTTAGCCTACCAGCCGTTATGGGTATATTAATACTTGCACCTAAAATACTACTTTTTAAATGTGCAGGCATATCATCATCTCCTTCATAATCATGCTGATAATAAGGCGCTTTTTCAGGTACTGAGATATTAAAATGACTTTCAAAATCAAGTCTTACTGTCGGATCAGCATTTTCATTAATGGTCAAAGAGGCCGAGGTATGTTTAATAAACAAATTAAACATACCTAAATTCACAAGATCTAGTTCGGGAATCACACTTAAAACTTCATCAGTAATTAAATGAAAACCCCGAGATTTAGCAGATAATTTAAATTCTTTTTGTAGCCACATAATAAATTAATTTAACAATAAAAAAGGCGATCATAAAGATCGCCTTTCTAAATAAAAAAAAATAAATACTAAATCAAAAATTCAGATTTATCATGCCCCGAATCTATTAATGCTCGCATCCATTTAGGCATAACACCGCGGCCGGTCCAGGTTATTTCGGCATTATCAGGGTTGCGATATTTGGGAGGCACTTTACTACCTATTCGCGTCTTTTTCTGCTCAGCATCATATATTTCAACTGTTGCCCCCACCGAAGCAGCTAATTCCTTTATTTGTGCAAAAACAGCTTTTCGTTGGCTTGCCTGTTTTGCTTTTAAAGCAAGTTCAGCATTATCGATCATTGTCTGCAATTCGGTAACGGAAAGATTATTATAGTCAGTCATATTATTCAACCTTAAGCTATTTAATATTATATATATGTGGCGAAATCTAAATAATTCAATACCACAATGAAACTATTATAACAAAAGTAAATATAACTATATTTATCTATTTTCCACAGCAAAATCTATTTTATGTAATACTTCACCCTGCTGGGTAATTAACCTTACCTGCCACTGCCCCGTTGTCTTATAAGTAAATAATTTACTGGTATAAATGCGCCCTTTTCTACCTCGAATCATGAATTTATGCTTATAAATAGATTCACCTTCTCTTAACCATTCATGAATGACAGTTCTGCCCTGTAAATCACTTACCTCCGTAAAATAGAAAAAACCGGTGGCTTGTTCATTATCAACAAGGAAAGGCAGATCAACCTGTCCATGCGGCTCTAACTTATTAACCCATTTTGCCAAACGTGCTCGAGTAACATGAGGGTTTAAGATTTCAGGTTCAACAATATCTTTAGAGTTAGATTGCTGTACTAACTCTTTTTCGACAACACTTACTTCGTTTGATTTTTTTTCTATTGGTTCAACAGAGCTAACAGGCGGAATAATGATTGCTGGCTCATTAGTTATCTCTTCAGTTACTTCCTGAATAGCTATTTCTTCAGGCATAACATCACTAACAATATCTTGTTGTTGCGTAGACTGAGACTGATAAGGCCTATGTTCAACATTTTTGAGTGCTGCACTGTTTTGCTGACTATTAAAATAATAGGCAGAAAGGATAATAATAACAATGAAAACAATAACGGCCAGAAGAATTCGCTGCAAATTCCATTGCGTTATCATTTCAACCTCAGGCTCAACCTTGAGACGTTTCTCAGCTTTCGACTTAATTTTAATTGTGAATTTTTTATCTGCGTTCATTGTCTATGCATTCAAATATTACATAAGGGATTACATCTTTTTTATAAACTCGAATCAAATACCCAACTCGCCAGGAAATGAATTTACTCTGCTATCAGTCACATGCAAAGATCTCTGCAGAAAAAATCAGTGTTACTGGTTAAAACGATAGGCTATGAACAAAACTGACTAACGCCGTCCCTGGCTAACAGCAAAGTTTAAAAATAGCTTAACTGAAAATTAGCTGTTATAAGATAATTTATCACCAAAGGCAGCAGACCAATCCTGATTAAACTTCTCTACTGCTGGTTGTACTGCTGGAAAATTAACCATTTGTTCAATAACATCTACTGGCAATGTAATCGCGCCACAACCTGTCGCCAAGACATCCATGACTTGCTGCGTCGTTTTAAAGCTGGCTGGTGTGAGAATTGTTGATAAGTTATGCACATTTAGTAACTGCTGAATATCCGCACAAACACCCACACCATTGTTATTAAGTGTATCAATACGATTAAGGTAGGGCGACATAAAGTCAGCGCCATTCAATGCAGCTAAATAGCCTTGTTGTACTGTATAAATAGCCGTCGCTAAAGTACGTATATTTGTTGGCTGTAACTTTTTCATTGCAGCCAGACCCACTGGAGTAGTAGGAATTTTGACGATAATATTTTTATAAGGCATTGCTACCAGTTTATTAGCTTCCTCAACGATACCATCAACAGTCGTACTCAGTGCTTGTACAAAAAGCAGAGTGTCATCACCCAAAACTTCCACAATAGCTGGCAATACATAATTAACCCCTTTACCAGAACCTGCCATAATAGATGGGTTGGTTGTAACACCTGCTACTGGTAGGTATTCATTAATTTCAGCGATTTTTTTTACATCAGCCGTATCAAGTAATAATTTGAACATATTGCTTATATCCTTTATTTTAGTTTTAGGTTTTAGGTTTTAGATTGAGATTGTATGGCCGTCATAACCACCGTATTAACGATATCAGTTACAGTACAACCACGACTTAAATCATTTACAGGCTTATTCAAACCTTGCAAAATCGGGCCTATTGCTATTGCTCCCGTAGAACGTTGCACAGCTTTATAGGTATTATTCCCTGTATTTAGGTCAGGAAAAATAAACACATTTGCCTTTCCCGCCACTTCACTATTAGGTAATTTCGTCCTGGCAACACCTGCATCAACGGCAGCATCATATTGCATAGGACCTTCTATTTTTAATTCAGGATGCGCTTGCCTGGCAATAGCAACCGCCTGACGCACTTTATCCACAGCAATTCCCTTACCCGACTCTCCGGTCGAATATGAGAGCATGGCAACTCGCGGTGATATATTATACATCTTTGCTGTCTCTGCTGCACTCACCGCAATATCGGCTAATTGTTGTGCATTTGGATCAGGATTGATCGCACAATCACCATAAACTAACACCCTATCTTCCAGGCACATGAAAAACACACTGGATACTATTGATGTACCTGGCTTGGTTTTAATAATTTGAAACGCGGGGCGTATCGTATGTTGTGTTGTATGTACTGCTCCTGAAACCATGCCGTCGGCATGATTTAGATGAACCATCATGGTTCCAAAATAGCTGACATCCGACATAATATCATAAGCCATATCATAAGTAATGCCTTTCTCTTTACGTAGATTAAAATACGCATCAGCATAGACGGCGCGCAAGTCGGATTTCAACGGATCAATAATATTAATATCGTCTAATTGCAGATCAAGACTCTGAATTTTTTGCTGAATTTTATTAATATCGCCCAACAATGTAATTTTAACAACCTTCCTCAGCAATAAAATTTGTGCGGCACGTAAGACTCGCTCTTCATCTCCTTCAGGCAAGACAATATGCTGGATGTTCTGCTTAGCGCGCTGTATCTGTTCATATTCAAACATCAAAGGCGTCACTCTCTCGGGGTGTTCAGCACTAATACGCTGCCTCAGTTCTGAAAAATCCATGTTGGCCTCGACAAGCCCTAATGCGGTGGCAATTTTTCGCTCATCTTTTGAATAAAAACGTGATTTCACCTCTCTTATCTGCATAGCTGTTGAAAACGTATCGTGTTCAACCGACAAAACAGCAAAAGGCATATCAGCCAAACCTGCCAATAAATGCTGTACCTGAACTGCAGTATCTTGTTTACCCGTCAATAGCAAGCCTGCAATCTGTGGATAGCTACTAGATGTATACGCCATAAAACAAGTGAGAATAATATCAGCACGATCACTCGGCGTAATAATTAAATCGCCTTCGTCCAGAAGTTCTAGAAAATTAGGCACTTGCATCGCTGCCACTTTATAGTTATTCACTAACCTATTTAGTGTTTGCTTATTTCCAGACAAGACTTGCGCACTTAGTTGGCTGGAAATATTACCCATACTTGGCTTAAATAAAGAAGGCTCAACTGGCACTATATAAACCGGAAAGCGGCTCTCAGGTTTATGACTATATCGTTTGCGCAAAGCCTCAATTTGCTCGACAGCAACACCATTAATCACGCAAGCCAGCAACTCACAGTCAAATTCTCGTAAGGCATGCTTAAGCCGACTGACAGCATCAATAATTTGTAAATTGTTACGTCCTTGTCCTTGCAACACCGGCATAATCAGGCAACCAAGATTATTCGCAACATCCGCATTAAAATCAAATTCAAAAACAGAATCATCACCGCCATAATCAGGCCCAACGCATAACACATGCTCACACTGCTCACTAAGCGCACGAAATTTAATTAATATTATTTTTAATAATTCATCATATTTATTATTTTCCATTAACGCCTGCGCCTCTTCCATCTGACAGCCATACATAGCCTCATATGAAAATTCAATCTGATATTTATGTCTAACCAATTGAATTAATTCATCTTGCTTTTCCTGCGTCTCGACAATCGGCCTAAAAAAACCAATTTTTCCTGCATAGCCGGACAGCATATCCATCATCGTCAACATGATAATAGACTTGCCACTTCCCTGTTCAGCACCTGTTACATAAATATTTTGTTTATTCATTATTAATTTAGCTGTCTAAGCAAAAAACATTATAATCATATTAACTATATTTTATCTAAAGTAGTATTAAAAACTGAACGCTAGTAATCGTTCATCTCTACTCTCTGGAAAACATGAATCGAAAACAGTTTTTCTAATAACCCCGTTAACTCCTTCTAGCCAAAGAAGGGATTGAACGGTTCCAAACGCGACTCTATTAAATTTATACACAATTAAAATATACACACTTTGCCAATATAGGTTAAGCACTTGACAATGTCATTACAGCCCAGGGCCAATTTCATAAGAAACAAATACCATGAACACTGAGAATATCCCCTTATTGAATTTTAAATCCATTATCTTGATTGCAGCCTTAATATTAACAATCAGTTTAGCACTAAACGCCTATACCACGGTTGAAGCCGGGCATAATAAAGTAGCTACTTTATTTGGTAAAGTTCAATTGGAACCTTACCCAGAAGGCTTGCATATCGTCAATCCGCTGTTAAATTTCACTGATTTTGATTTAAAGCAACAGACGTATACCTGGGAACAAGTTCAGGTTCCGTCACAAGACAAACTTAAAACATCCATGGATATTTCTGTGACTTTTCGCCTGGACGCTAAAAATACACCTGTTATTTTACAAAAAAACGGGAACTTAAATGATCTCATCATCAAACACATTACACCAAAAGTACGCTCTTTACTGAGAGAGGCTGGTAAAACCGTCAGTCAATCACAAGACTTTTATCTAGATGATGTACAACAGCAATTACAGTCCTATATGGAAGAGGGACTCAAAGAATACTTACTAGAAAAGGGCGTCATAGTCACTGCAGTATTATTTCGTGATATTACCTTGCCTCCCGTAGTTACCTCAGCAGTCATCCAAACTAAAGAACGTCAGGAGCAATTAGAGCGCGAAAAAGCACAACTAAAAATAGTGGAACAACAAGCTCAACAACAAGTAAAAGAAGCTCAAGCTCGCGAAATAGCGGCTATTTCAGATGCGAATGCCAAACGAACACAAGCGGATGCTGAAGCCTACCAAATTGAAAAACTTGCTGAAGCCCAAGCCAAGGCAAATTCCATACTTGCTAAATCTATTACCAGCGAACTGATCAATTACAATGCCATTAAACAATGGAATGGGGCTTATCCGCAGACATTAATGGGCAGTGATAAATCTGGTGTTTTATTAAACCTGCCCGGTAAATAATGCACTCTGAAGAAAAGTAAATATAATAAAAAACAAAGCTCTTTAGGGCGCAGACAACCTGACTGGATTACTTAGTCAGTCAAGCTATCTGCATTCCTGTGAGAAAACCATTTTACACAGATGCGTAGATTTTTTTTGCGCTTATGACCTGAAGAACCAGTCATCTCCTATAGAATAACTGGCGCTATACTATTAATAACCGTAATAACCTCTCCACCCACCCCAGGCATTCCAATTCATAGCAGCTTCCTGATTCATTTGTGCAATATTTTGCTGGATGGTAAGCTTTTCGTATTCCCCAAAATTCTCTTCCGTGCCCATATACAAACATTTGCAAAATTCAGCATCAGCGTAAGCATAGTAGACAGTGCCATCTTTAATATGAGTAATTATCTTTCTTTGTTCCATTAGCTGGATATGTGCCAATTTTTCGGGTGTATCCGCATATCTAACCTTGAATCCAGCCGCTGCTAACTTATTTTCAGCACTCGTTGCATCACTTTTTTCAATCATTGTACAGCCTGTCAGGGCAGTTCCAGCAACTAAAATCGCACTCATTGTTTTTAATAAAAATTTTTTCATATTTAAATCGCCTTATTCACATTTTAAGATATAGAGTGGTAATAAACACCCGCGAAAAATATAGCTTAACTCACTCAATATAGCAATTACTTTTTGAGCCCATAGGCCTATTTGACCTGCAACAGCAGCCTTATCAATTAATTAATTAATTTATGAATCAACATAAACAGAACTGATCTTATGAACCAGCTTTTTTTACATTACTTATCCAAAAAACAAACATATACGTTTTTAAACGCTTAAAGCTATGATCTTCAGAAAAGATACTTAACTGTTCACCTCCCTATGAAAACCACTGAATTGACAATAGTTTATCTAATAAAACCTCCCTTAACCCCACATTGTTATGGAGGGGGGACTGAACGGTAACAAGGATAAGCATTTGATTAACTGAGGCACTGTTGCCAGCTCAAAATTTAAAACCAATATTAACCTGTAAATTATGGGTAAAAATATTAGGACCTGAATTTGTATCTATATATTGCCCCATATAACCTAAATCTACTCCCATTTGATGAGTAATTTGATAGCTTAGCCCTGTAAAAATGCGGTTTTCAGAAAATCCTTGTTTGCCAAATACATTTTTATTTACATAAAATAAAACTTCATCTCCAACATAAGCGCTTAGGTCATCCATAAAAGGCATTGGATACTTAACCATTAATAGCTGACGTGGGCGATAACCAGCATCATTGCTACCAACCAGAAACCGTTCATCCATACGGGTTCGACTTAAAAAATTAAAATCACCAAAAGATTGTTTCCAGACAAAATCCTGATAGGCCCGGTTTTCCTGAGCAGATGGCTTATCTAATGGATTGATCCAATCATGAGCATAACCTAACCATAGCGATGCATGGCTATTGAATTGATATCCTACCTGACTAAATAGAAGGTTTTCAGTAAATCGTGAACCTTGCGGAGAATCATCACGGGTGCGTGTTTGATTCATGATGAGCCACTGAAATTTATCGAGCTTGGGTGACAGTGCGTTGAAATCACCTTGTAGCGTAATTGACCCCCAAAAACCGAACATATTGTTCACATCTGCAGCAAAACATGATAACGGCTGAGTTAGTAATACTGAACTCAAAATGACTCTACAATAAATTTCTTTCATCTAATATGGTCTCTCTAATGCGAATATAAAATCAAAGTATATTTATCAGCTTTAACGCAAGCTCAAATACCAATAAATAAAACTAGAACATTAACCATGCCAGAATTTTTATAAACACATTTTATAATTTATAAATACTTGTATTTAAAGTTTATTTTAATATTCAAACGTTGATTCTAAAGTAAATTTCAAATATTAACTTTATCTGCTATTGGTTCAAATAAACCACCTAGCCTGGTTCAAATAAACCAACCATATTAGGTTCTTGCTTATAAATTTACTTAAAAGAATAAAAATCATTAAAAATCAGTTACTTGAATAAATATTAGTTTATGGTATACGGATTGCTTAAATTTAATTAAATTAATTATGGAGGACACTCTTTTGAATAATACTTCTTTACACACACCGGAAACAGGAATCGCAGGTTTAAAAAAATACTGGCATGAAGACCTGATGTCTGGTTTTCTGGTTTTTCTTATTGCTCTACCTTTAAGTCTGGGAATCGCCATGGCTTCAGGCTTACCACCTATGGCCGGTATTCTCAGCGCCATTGTCGGTGGTATGTTTGTCTCACGCGTTAATGGTTCTTTTGTCACCATCGCAGGGCCAGCGGCTGGTCTAATTGTGGTTATTATGGATGCTGTGCAAGATATGGGGGGCGGAGACCCCATTGCAGGCTATCGATATACGCTAGCGGCGATTGTGGTCGCCGGACTAATACAAATTATTCTGGGCTTTTTTAAAGCGGGAACACTGAGTGCTTTTTTCCCTACTTCAGTAGTTCACGGCATGTTAGCGGCGATTGGTATTATTATCATTACCAAACAAAGCCACGTTATGCTGGGCGCTCACCCTGAACCGGGTAGCATTTTATCTTCAATGGCGCAGATACCGCATAGCCTTATGAATATGAATACGGAAATTGCCTTTATTGGTATTACCGGTTTGTTGATGTTGGTTTTCTGGAGCAAACTGAAAAATCCTTTACTTAAAAAAGTGCCAGCTCCACTTATTGTTGTCTCTATAGGCATAGGTTTGGGGCTTATTTTTGATTTAGGACATCAGCATATTTATCATGTTCCACATCAACTGGATATGCTGACAGGTCATTTGTTGCATGAAAATGAGGTTGGCCCTAGTTATTTAGTGGCGATTTCTGATCACTTTATGTCCAGTTTTTATTTTCCTGACTTCTCTCTGTTTCTTACGCTGGAGTTTTGGGAAGCTGTGGTGAGTATTTGTTTGGTGGGTAGCTTGGAAAGCTTGTTGACGACTGTTGCGGTGGATAAACTGGATCCTTATAAACGTCATTCTAATTTAGATAAAGATCTTATGGGGATCGGCGCTGGTAATGCATTTTCCGGTTTAATCGGTGGTTCTGCGATGATCTCTGAAGTGGTAAGGAGTTCAGCTAATATTACTAATGGTGCGAAAACCGGCTGGGCAAACTTCTTTCATGGCTTGATCATGTTGCTGTTTGTCGTATTATTTCCACAAGTTATTCATAGTATTCCTCTGGCTGCATTGGCTTCGTTATTAGTTTTTACTGGTTTTAGATTGGCGGCACCGGCAGAATTTATCAAAGTATTACGTATCGGAACAGAGCAGTTTTTTATGTTTATTGTCACCATTATTGGCGTTTTAGCGACTGATTTATTGGTCGGTGTGGCGATTGGCATTTTGGTTAAATTTGCAGTGCACTTAGTGCGCGGTGTCTGGTGGAATAATTTATTTAAAATTTATTTCAGCGTTACCGAGTCTGATAAGAATAATATTATAGTTAAACTTGATGGTTCAGCTATATTTTCCAATTTCTTACCGTTAAAAAAAGCATTAGATAAGCTTCCCAAGGGTAAAAATGTGACTTTAGATCTGACTAATGCTTATCTTATCGATCATACTGTTTTGGAATATATGCATGATTTTATGCATGACTATGAAAATTATGGTGGTAAATGCCAGCAAATAGGTGATGCGATTCATACCTTCTCTGATCATGACCTAGCTGCACGGATTATGACACATGATGTGCGTAAGACTACCCATGCTCAATAGCTATATCATTCCTTTTAATTAGAGAGACATCGTATGATTCTATTCTTAGCTTATGCGGCAGTGCTGTTCAGTTTTTGGTCAGGCTTACTGGCATTACTGATGCGGCAGCGCCTTAGCGTAATCGAGCTGTTACATTATTGCTGTACCAAACGTCCTGTCTGGCAACAGCATGTGGATAACTGGCTGGAACAATCCGTCTATGCAAAACGTGTACAACAGCTAAGCTTTATGCTTCTGGGTGTAGCCGGAGCATCAGCCACCATTGCAGGTTTAGGGGCTTTAATAAGTGAGCAAGTCATTACTGCGCAACTGCCTCTAGGTTTGCCATGGCTGCCGTGGCAGGTGCGCTTTGATAGCTTATCTGGCTTATTTTACTTAATTATCGGTATTGCTGTTTTTGCCGTCAGTTGGTATGGCCCTGGCTATGTTAAAGACAATAATGAACATGACCACCCTTTTGCGGCGTTAGGATTATTCAGCGGTTTGTTTATTTCCGGCATGTTTATGGTGTTACTGGCTGATGACGCTTTCTTCTTTATGATTGCCTGGGAAATGATGTCCGTGGCCAGTTATTTTCTGGTGGCTTTCCAACATGAACAACCCGCCAATCGTCGTGCAGCTTTTATTTATTTATTAATGGCTGAGGTGGGAGCCCTTGCCATTATTCTGGCATTTGGCGTATTAGCAAGCTTTTCTGAAGGAGGTACCTTTACCTTCGATGCCTTACGGAATGCCTCTTTATCGACGACCTGGGCGAGTATTGCTTTTATCTTGGCATTGATTGGTTTTGGTATGAAAGCCGGTTTGGTTCCATTGCATGTCTGGTTGCCAGAAGCGCATCCGGTTGCACCTTCGCATATTTCTGCGCTAATGAGTGGCGTGATGTTAAAAGTCGCCGTGTACGGTTTAATCCGTTTTAGCTTTGATCTACTAGGTGATATTCAATGGCAGTGGGGCGTTACGTTAATGATACTCGGTGCAACTTCAGCATTAGGCGGGATTTTATACGCCATGATGCAGCCGAATTTGAAACGCTTACTGGCTTACAGTTCGGTAGAAAATATCGGTATTATTTTTATGGTACTGGGCTTATCGATGATTTTTCTAGCCAAAGGGCATCCGAGCCTTGCCGCTTTGGGTTTTGTTGCCGCACTGTTTCATGCCTTTAATCACGCCTTGTTTAAAAATCTTTTGTTTCTTGGTGCAGGGATTATCCAGCATCAGGTACATAGTTTAAATATAGATGATATGGGCGGCTTAATTAAACGCATGCCGCATACCAGTAAATTGTTCCTCATTGCTTGTATGAGTATTTCTTCATTGCCTTTATTTAATGGCTTTGTTTCTGAATGGCTGGCGTTTCAAACTGCCTTGCAAGTTGGCGTCTTGGATGATGCCGTATTACGTAGCTTGATTCCGGTGATGGCAGCCGCTTTGGCCTTAACTGCAGCGTTGGCAGCCGCTTGTTTTGTTAAATTATTTGGCATGATGTTTTTAGGTTTGCCGCGTTCACGCCACGCTGCAAAAGCAGAAGAGACCCAAGACAAAGGTATGTTATTCAGTTTAAGCCTATTGGCTGGGTTATGCTTTTTATTCGGTATCTTCCCAGGCTTAATGATTGATCTGCTGGATAATGTCGCACAGCACACATTAGGGCATGGTTTACCTAATGCTACCGCAGCAGGCTGGTTATGGTTGACGCCAGTTTCAGCTGAAAAAGCATCCTATTCGGCACCTATAGTCGTGTTCTTGGCAGTGATTGCTGGTGGTATTAGTTATCACTATTTGCGCCGCGATCCAGCGGTGGCATTACGTAAATCAGATACCTGGGATTGCGGTTTTGGTGGGCTTACGCCACGAATGCAATATACCTCCAGTGCTTTTACTATGCCGTTTAGACGCATCTTTTCTAAGGTCTGGATTATCAATGAAACGATCGAAAAACAGCAGGGCGCTATGCCTTTGCAAGTCACTGATATTCGCTATGAGTTACATGTCGATGATCATAGCTGGCCGAAGCTATATCAGCCCATAGAAAAGTCCGTGAATCGAGTAGCCCGTTTGGTTAGCCGTATGCAAACAGGGAATATCCGCGTTTATTTGAGCTATTCGTTTTTTACATTAATTTTCTTACTGTGGGTGATTAGCTAATGAGTGTCTTAATCGCGATGATACAAACACTGTTGTTTATTGCCTTGGCTCCTTTACTGGCGGGGTGGTTAAAATGGTGTAAATGCCATTTACAAAATCGTAAGGCGCCTTCTTTATTACAGCCTTATCAAGATTTGCTTAAATTAACACATAAACAACCGGTGGTATCTAAAGATGCTTCTTGGCTATTTATCATTGCACCGTATATTATTTTTTCTGCGACGGTGATTGCGATTACCGTAATTCCTTTGATTGCGGTAGATTTACCAACGGCTGCAAGTGCTGATGTGATTGTGCTGGTTGGTTTTTTAGCCTTTGCTCGGTTTTTTTTAGCACTTGCGGGTTTAGATGTCGGGACGGCATTTGGCGGTATGGGTTCTTCGCGGGAAATGACTATTTCTACCATGGCGGAGCCTGCTATGTTAATGGCAGTTTTTACTTTAACCATGACCGCATCAACGACTAATCTATCTTTGGCTATTGGGCATGTATTGGCGGAAGGCTTGGAATTAAGGCCTTCTTTTATTTTTGCTCTATTTGCATTGATATTGGTAGCAGTAGCAGAAACAGGCCGTATTCCTGTAGATAATCCGGCAACGCATCTGGAATTAACCATGATCCATGAAGCCATGATTCTGGAATACAGTGGTCGCCATTTAGCCTTAATTGAATGGGCTAGTCAGTTGAAGTTGATGCTTTATGGTGTGTTGATCGCCAATATTTTCTTTCCTTGGGGTATTGCAGAAACCTTGTCGCTCTCAGCGCTAGGCTATGGACTATTAGCCATTCTCGCTAAGCTGGCTATATTGGCTGTGTTACTGGCCATATCTGAAACCTTACTGGCTAAGATGCGTTTGTTTCGCGTGCAGGAATTTTTGAGTTTTGCCTATCTATTGGGCTTACTTGGCATGTTAAGTCATATTATTCTGGAGGCGGCACGCTAATGGAAATTGAAAATCTGGATCATTATTCACAAGTTATTTTGTCATTAGCGGCGCTAGTGACTTTGACTTCATTTATCATGCTGGCTCAAGGGCGCTTGCTGCGTTTGGTGTTCGTGTTTGCGCTACAAGGTTTTATGTTGGTATCGGCAACCGCCATCGCGGCCTATAGTTTTGATAATCCACATTTATATATTTCTGCCGCCATTACGTTGGTATTGAAAGTCCTGTTTATCCCCTGGATGCTTAGACGACATATTTTGAAATTAAATATGCACCGTGATGTTGAAGCATTGAATAATAAAACAGCCATTATGATGGGTGGTGCCGGTCTGGTCGTTTTCAGTTACTACGTATTGCATCCCATTATGCAAAACTCATCGATGATTTTATTGAATGCACTGTCTTTGAGTCTCGCGGTTATTTTATTAGGCATGTTACTGATGATTTCGCATCACCAGGCGATTGCCCATGTGGTTGGCTTTATGTCGATCGAAAATGGTTTATTTTTTGCAGCAACGGTTTCTACTAACGGGATGCCCATGGTGGTCGAATTAGGGGTTGCATTTGATGTGTTAGTGGCAGCGGTGTTGTTTGGCATCTTTTTTCTACATATCAGTAGCAGTATTGATTCCTTGGATGTGGATAAGATGAACCGTTTAAATGAGGTGGATCAATGATTGCAGCCTATTTTTTATTATTAGTGCCTTTGCTTGGTATCCTTTATTTTGGGCTGCTGGGGCATAAGGAAGATGAGGGACAGCAAAACATCCGTTTTAATGGTGTGACTTTGTTTTTGTCTTTATGGCTGGCGGTGAATGTTTTTAACTCGGGTACTCTCATATCGACGGGTGATTATTTTATTGTCGATTCCTTTAATGTCTACTTAATTGTCTTAACGGCTTTTGTCGGTTTTACCACCTCCATTTTTTCAGCACCTTATATGGCGCATGAACAAGAGATAGGTAAATTAACTGTTAATCGATTGAGACTATATTACTCCATGTATCAGGGATTTATGTTTGCCATGTATCTGGTACTGACCACGAATAATATGGGCATTATGTGGGTCGCGATGGAAGCAGCAACCTTGGCTACGGTATTATTAGTGAGCTTATACCGTACTCCAGAGTCTATTGAAGCGGCGTGGAAATATTTTATTCTTTGTGGCGTCGGGATTGCGCAGGCCTTGTTCGGTACTATTTTATTATATTACGCGGCCATACAAATCAGTGATGTTGACAATGCTTTGACGTGGTCGGTGTTATATGAGAATGCCAAGCTATTAGATCCTGAAATTCTGGAAATCGCTTTCGTCTTTATGCTGATAGGTTACGGCACTAAGATTGGTCTCGTGCCTTTGCATAACTGGTTGCCGGATGCGCATTCAGAAGGCCCAACACCCATGTCTGCCGTCTTATCTGGGTTATTATTGAACGATGCCTTATATGCGGTAGTACGTAATAAAATGCTGGTCGATGGCGCAACGGGTGGACATATTGCCGGTTATTTAATGATGGGCTTTGGTTTACTGTCATTTCTGGTCGCAGCATTTTTTCTGCACCGACAAAAAGATATTAAGCGGCTGTTCAGTTATTCTTCAATTGAACATATGGGCTTAATGACTTTTGCCTTTGGTATCGGTACTCCATTTGCGACTTTTGCAGCACTATTGCATATGACCGTACATTCATTAACTAAATCGGCTATTTTCGTAACTGTTGGACATGCGGCGCAGATATCCGGAACACAAAGTATTGAGAAAATACGTGGCTTAATTAAAACGCAACCTCAAGTGGGCTGGGGCTTATTAATTGGAACTTTAGCCATTGCTGGTTTTCCTCCTTTTGGTGTGTTTGCCAGTGAGTTTTTAGTGTTACTGGCGACGATGCAAAGTTATCCGTGGCTGACGCCTTTTCTATTATTAGGCATTGGTATTGCCTGTGCTGGCTTATTTAGAAATGTTCAGCCGATGGTTTATGGTGAAAAACCTGAAGGACAGCAAGCAGTTAAAGCCAATTTATGGCCGGTGATGATCCATTTAGCCATCGTTTTATGGCTGGGTCTTGCGATGCCAGATTTTTTGGCAGACTGGTTTACTCAAGCCACTATTTTAATTTCAGGGAGTGCACCGTTATGAGTGAAACCCATTCTAATTGGCAGCGTGCCTTACAGTTGGCACTAGAAGCTGACGACATTGAACTGGACAGCTATGTTGCTAATAATTTAGCACAGTGGACTATCGCGGCTGATGATTGGCTACGTTTTGCCACTATAGCTCAGCAACATCATTTACGCTGGGCAGCGGGTTGGGCTGAGCAAGGGACGGATGCTTTTATTATCAACGCCTGTTTTGCCAGTCAAGAGGGGTACTTATGGTTACGTACTGAATTAAATACAGAGAAACCGGAATTACCCTCACATGCGACAATTTACCCTGCAGCGAGTCGCAGTGAGCGACATACACAGGATATGTTTGGCATTCATTTTATTGACCATCCTGATTCTAGGGCATGGACACGACATCGTGCCTGGGAAAAACACACCTACCCTTTACGCAAGGATTTTCCTTTACAAGGAAAGCCTGAAGTCATTACGCCACCGGATATGGATTATCAGTTTGTCAAAGCCAGAGGCGCAGGTGTGTATGAAGTGCCGGTTGGCCCAGTACATGCGGGAATTATTGAGCCGGGACATTTTCGTTTTCAAGCGGTTGGTGAAACCATTTTAAACCTGGAAGAGCGGCTTGCCTATGTACACAAAGGTATAGAGAAACTTGCTGAAGGCCGCACACCTGAAGAATTAGTGCGTTTAGCTGGGCGCATTTCTGGTGATAGCACTGTGGCTCACAGTTGGGCAGCTTGTCGCGCAATGGAGCAGGCAGCTGGTATTGCTATTCCTCCTCGAGCGACTTATATGCGCGGCATATTGTGTGAACGCGAACGTATTGCAAATCATCTTGGTGATATTGGTGCAATTTGTAATGATGTTGGTTTTGCTTTTGCACAAATGCAGTTCACCAGGTTACGCGAACAATGGCAACAGACTTCTGCTAATATTTTTGGTCATCGTTTATTGATGGATAGGCTTATTCCAGGTGGCGTCAAGGTTGATTTATCAGTAGAAAATTGCACTTTACTACGGCAAGAATTAAACGCTTTAAGCAAAGAAATAGATGAATTAGTTCCCGCTTTAGATTTGAATTCTTCTTTAGAAGATCGTTTGCTTGCTACAGGTTATTTATCACCTGATACGGCTGCCCTTTTTGGTGTGCTGGGCTATGTGGGCAGAGCGAGTAAGCAGGATTTTGATGTGCGCCGCGATGTGCCTTATGCACCTTATGATCAGTTAATCGTTAAAGTTGCTGTGGAAGAACAGGGTGATGTGGCTTCTCGCGTCTGGATTCGAGTCAAAGAAGTGTTTGCCTCTATTAAATTATTAACGCAAATGCTGGCTCAATTACCTGAAGGTGAGTTAGTGACGGCATGGCACAAGCCTGAGGAATATAACGAAGGATTAGCAATGATCGAAGGCTGGCGGGGTGAAATTATTACTTATGTGCGCTTTACGCGTGATAATAAAATCAGTCGCTTTTATGCGCGAGACCCCAGTAATTTTGGTTTTCTGGCTCTGGAAAAAATCGTACTGAATAATATCGTACCGGATTTTCCGGTATGTAATAAATCAGTCAACCCTTCTTATTCCGGAAATGATCTATAGGACATCACAATGTTAAGACTTTTTGCTAAAACTTTAAAAACCGGCATTGTGACGGAAACTATAAAACGCCCTGATGCCGCTGAATTAGAAACCTTGGGCATAGAAGTAAAGCGTCAAATAGATAAATATTTTGCTGGTAGTATTGCGATTCGTGCAGTCGATGCCGGTTCATGTAATGGCTGTGAATTAGAAATTCATGCTTTGAATAATCCGATTTATGATGTTGAGCGTTATGGGATTCACTTTGTTGCCTCGCCACGTCATGCAGATGTTTTGTTAGTAACTGGTCCCGTATCAAGGCATATGCAAACCGCATTACTACGTACTTATGAAGCTACGCCGAATCCTAAATGGGTGATTGCGGTAGGTGATTGCGCGGCTTGTGGCGGTGAATTTGGCATTTCTTATGCCAGTTGTGGAGCTGTTTCTAACGTTATTCCTGTTGATGTTGTCATTCCTGGTTGTCCACCCACACCCGAAACCTTAGTTAAAGGATTACTGAGCTTGATGAAAAAGTAATTTAAAATTTGGAGCTTATATGAATACTTTTATATCAGGATAAGCTCTAATTCTTTTTGATCTAAGGTATTTAAAAGAGAGTACAGTAGCCCCATGCGCAAACTATTATTTAAACCGGTTATTTTTGTCAGTATTCTCTTAGGGTTATTTATGATTGGCGAGTTTATTGCGATTGGTGGATTAACCTGGCGCAATCATCAACGATTAAACACGCTTCAAAGTGATATTCGCAATGGTCACCGTCTTGAAGAAGCTATTTTTGTTCTACTGAACAACCAATTACAACAGAACCAGCTTGATAGCACGCAAGCGCAATTACTAAATAGCTTATTGGCTGGACATATAGACGATCCGGAGATTGTAAGTGATATACAACGTTTACAAGATGCATTTAAAAAAGCATTGCAAGGCGATACTGATAGTCTGATACAGGCAGTCGATACCACACGTCAGTTATTTGCAAGACAAACGCATGAAGAAGAAGAATTATTGCAAAAAATTGCCGAAGACAGTCAATTAGAACTTAAACTTTCAATTATTTTACCTTTATTGACTTTCATTATTATTTTTATCATTGCACGCTATTTTTTTAAACGTAATATTTTATTGCCACTTGATGCTTTAAAAGAGTTTCTGCAAATGCTGGCGGATGGCAATCGTCAACCGATTCAATTTCAAACCGCCGATCCTGCGATACAGGGTTTATTTGATAATTATAACCAGTTGGTTATACGACTCACCGAGCTAGAGCGAGAACACTTGAATTATACTGGTGAACTGGAACAAGAAGTGCGTCGAGTCACTTCAACCTTGCTAGAACAAAGTCAAGCGATTGCACATAGCGAACGTTTATCTGTCGTCGCTGAATTAGCCGCCAGCACCGCTCATGAGTTACGCAATCCACTGGCAGGTATTCAGGTAGCGTTGGAAAATATTTTACAAGACTGTATTGATGATGATTTGTCGGAACGTATTCAGGCGGTTAATGCTGAAGTTAAACGCTTAACCAGCCATCTAAACGATTTATTGGCCTTAACGCGCACTGCATCAAATACATCCATGCCCGTTAATATTGATGATCTCTGTGATGAATTACGCCAGTTTCTTAAATACCAGATTCCGGAAAATATCAGTTTAAGTTACGCCATAGAGCCAGACTTAAATACCGTTCTTCCCGCAACTGAATTTCGTTTAGCCTTATTAAATCTATTACTCAATGCACTGCAAGCAATAGGCAATAACTCCGGCCAAATTCAACTCGCTGCCAGGCAAGAAAAACAGCAAATTATTATCAGCGTACAGGATAGTGGCACTGGTTTTACTGAGGATTTTATTGAACACGGTATCCGGCCTTTTATTAGCTTGAAAGCAAAAGGTACCGGCTTAGGATTAGCTATGGTACAACGGTTTATAAAATCACAGCAGGGAACCATCAAACTGAGTAATAATAATCCTGATGGTCATGCTTGTGTCACCTTAACTTTACCGATATTAAAACCATGAAAGACTGCTTGTTAATTATCGAAGACGAAAAATTATTAGGGCTTGAATTACAGCGCTTTTTTAGGAAACAGGATTGGGAAGTCGAGTGGGTTGAGTCTCTAAGTAATGCACGGAAGATTTTATTAGCACAAAATATCGATCCTATCGTCATCTTGTCGGATATGAATTTACCGGACGGGAATGCACTGGATTTGCTGGAAGAAATGCGTGATACACCCATTGATTGCATTGAATGGCTGTTATTGACGGGCTATGGCAGTATTGCTGATTCGGTACGTGCTTTACGCTTAGGCGCTTTTGATTTTATAGAGAAACCTTGTGATTTAAATCGTCTGAATTTACAGATCGAAGGGGCGGCACGTAGTGCTAAAGCGCAACGCCGTTTATTACAGGATGCGCAAAGCAGTCATGCAAAATATTCTATGAGTTCTCTACTAGGAAACAGCACCAGCAATAAAACCTTACGTGCTATGCTAAGTAGAATCGCTCAAGTACCTTTTTCCAGTTTAGTCATTAGCGGTGAAACGGGAACAGGCAAAGGCTTGCTCGCAAAAATATTACATTACAGTGGTAAGCGCAGTACAAAACCGCTAGTAGAAATCAATTGTGCAGCCCTACCACATGACCTGCTGGAATCAGAGTTATTCGGTTTTGAAGCAGGTGCGTTTACCAATGCTAAAAAAAGACATAGAGGTTTGTTTGAACAAGCTCACCAAGGCACTTTGTTTTTAGATGAAATTGGTGAAATGGAACTGGATCTGCAAAGTAAATTACTTAAAGCGGTGGAAGAATTAAAAATACGCCGCCTAGGTAGTGAAACTGAAATTGATGTAGATGTGCAAATTATTGCTGCAACTAACCGAGATTTATCCCAACAAGTGGAGGACGGTAAATTTAGAGAAGATTTGTATCATCGTCTTAGTGTCCTCGCAATTAATATCCCACCGCTAAGAGATAGGTTGGAAGATATGCTAGAGATGGTGCCTGCTTTTATTGCAGAATTTAATGCAAAATCAGGTAAGAAAGTAAACGCCAATTTATGCGCAGAAACCTGGGCGCAATTACACGCTTATCATTGGCCTGGAAATACGCGGGAGCTACGCAATGTGATTGAGCGTTGTGTCTTATTGGCGGAAGATCAGGATTTTCCATTGCAATGGTTACAGTTACCGAATAAAAAACAAGCTGGCGACGTACCTGTATTGATGACAAATTCTCAGCAGTTATATATTCCGCTGGATGGTAGTTTGACTCTACAGGATATGGAAAAATATATTTTACAAAAAGTTTTGGAATTAACCGATTATAACGTAACTGCGGCCGCTAGAATGTTAGGATCGACGCGGGAAACCTTACGTTATCGCGTACAGAAATATCATTTAAAATGTGATTACTAAAAAAGGGAGTCTTGAAACACAATGAAATCATTTTACGCAGCTTTATTTATAGGTTTTATTATCTTTTATTTTCTGGATTCTGCCTTCCATATTGACAGTTTTAGCCTAGAAATGATAACCCATAATCTGGTACGTTTTTTTGCCGGTTTCGGTATTCTAGGTATATGGGGCTGGTATGAGCAAAGAATAGAAATAAAAATTGCACTGTATATTCTTCTTGTCTTTCTTGTGTCTGATGATATTTTTGATTACATACGTCAAGTGAATAGTTTAAGTTTTGAAATGATCATTCATGATCTGCTAATGCTTATTTGGGGCGCTATAGCCGGTTTTCTTTTTATGCGTCGCTTGGATTAAATGAACGCTTTAATATTAAGAGAGCTTAGTTAAGTGCTTAAACCAATTAACAGCCAACAAATCCCTATCGGTGTCATTGCCGAAGTACATGGCCCTGTAGTAACTATAGATTGCAAACAACTGCCACCATTGCGCCAGGCACTGTGTACCTGCTTCAATCACAGCACTTTTCTATTTGAAGTGCATCAGCACCTGGATCAGCGTTATGTTCGGGCTATTACCTTGCATGGTACCGCCGGTCTTAGTCGAGGAATGTCCGTTTATGATACTGGAGCGCCATTGCATGTACCTGTCGATAAACAATATCTGGGACGGCTACTAAATATCTTCGGTGAACCATTAGACGGATTACCAGAATTACCGCAAAACGAATTCCGCAATATTCATGCGAAACCTGTTCCGCTTTATGAAACCACAGGTATTAGCGGAATTCTGGAAACGGGCATTAAAGCGATTGATTTACTCTGCCCTTTCGTCAAAGGCGGAAAAACAGGATTGTTTGGTGGTGCTGGTGTAGGCAAAACGGTTTTGGTAATGGAATTTATCCATGCCGTTTCTGCTATACATCAAGGGGTTTCGGTATTTGCTGGTGTGGGCGAACGTATTCGAGAAGCGCATGAGTTGTGGAAAGAAATGCAGCAGGCCGGGGTTATGCAAGATACCTTAATGGTTTTCGGGCAAATGGATGAATCTCCGGGCGTACGTTTCCGAGTTGGTTTAGCCGCACTCACCTATGCCGAATATTTACGGGATAGTCTGCAAAAAGAGGTACTGTTCGTGGTGGACAATGTCTTCCGTTTTGTCCAGGCGGGTAGTGAAATTTCCAGTCTGTTGGGACGTATGCCAGCCACGGTTGGCTATCAACCAACTTTAAGCACCGAAGTCGCCGAGCTTGAAGACCGTATTTTATCTACGCGTAGTGGTAATATCACTTCCGTTCAAGCCGTCTATGTACCTGCTGATGATATGACCGATCCAGCGGTGAGTGCGATTCTTAGTCATCTGGATACTATCGTTATTTTGTCTCGCGATCAGGCCAGTAAAGGCATTTATCCCGCAGTTGACCCTTTACGCTCTGGGAGTAAACTAATGGATAAGCATGCTTTGGGTGAGCGACATTACACGATAGCGGAAAGCGTGCGCGAGCATTTAGCGCGTTATCATGAACTGGAGGATATTATCGCCATGCTAGGTATAGAGGAATTATCCGAAACTGATCGGCAAATAGTTATGCGTGCGCGCAAACTACAGCGTTATTTGACCCAGCCGTTTAAAGTGCTAGAGCAAAATGGTCAGCATACTGGCGTGTCCGTACCATTGGAAAAGACTTTAAGCGACTGTGAAGCCTTTTTACAGGGTAAATATGATGATATATCCGAGCAACAGTGCTATATGCTTGGCAGTATGCAGGATGACAGATGAATACCTTTAGCCTGCAAATCTATGATGCCACACAGCAACAAGGTATCGATAATGTCGTCTCGTTTGTTGGTGAAGATAGCCATGGCAGTTTTGGTCTGCAGGCACATCATGCCCGTTTTATGACGACGCTGCTTTTTGGCTTGTTTCGCTATCGTTTACAAACGGGAGACTGGCAATATTTAGCATTGCCCGGTGGCGTACTCTATTTCAATAATAATAAGTTAAGTATCAGTACCCAGCATTTTCTGATTGATAGCGATTTTGAGCGCATTAGTCATTTACTGCAGCAACAACTATTGGCTGAAGAAGAAACACTGACAGCGACACGCAGTAGTTTGCAGAAAATGGAGCAATCCATGCTGACCAGACTGTGGAAGTTGCAACGCGACAAGGGTTGATAAATATGGATAAAAAACAACGCTTACAAAAACAGGTTGATAATCAAGTCAAACGCATTAAAAAAGCCCGTCGAGAACAAAATAGCATTCTGGCGCAAACCTTATATTTGGGCACACTCGGTTTAGTGCTAGTGTTACCTATTGTCGGCGGCGCCTATTTAGGTGCCTGGCTGGATAGTCTGGAAACTGGGTATTCAATGAGCTGGACACTCAACTTATTGCTCTTGGGTGTGTTTATTGGTGCGGTCAATGTTTACTTGTTAATCAAAGAGCAGGATTAAAGTCATTTTTAAGTTGTTAAAGTAAGCATATCATGCAGGATAATAACCCTATTATTAAATAGGTAGGTATTGTAAATAGCTTTAGCCAAAAATAGGAAGTACAAACATGCAAACATTAGAGATTAAAGATGAAGTGGCCACCAAGCTTCAGCAAATAGCAAAACAGGCGCATATTTCTCCAGATGCTTTAATAGAGCAATTATTAAGTAAATATATCATTGAAGAAGAAGAAGAAGAAGAACAGCCTAAAACGCTCAGTGATTTTATTGGCATACTTAAAGACTCGCCTACTTTTAAAGGTGATCCTTTGGAAATTCAAAGGAAAATGCGTTTGATCAATGGGATTAAGTGTTTATTGGATACCAATATTATTTTGGGTCTTATTAAGGGAAATTTAAGGGAAATGCCGATAGCATTATTAAACTAAAAGGCTTCGATCTACAAAATTGTGCCTATAGCTCAATAACACGCACGGAACTATTAGGCTTTCCTGGTATTACCCAAAGAGAGATTAAAATAATATCCATATTATTAAGTCAAATGAATCAATATAGGGTTAATGCCGTGATTGAGGATAAAACCATTGCCTTAAAGCAATAGCACCGTATTAAATTGCCCGACGCTATTATACTTGCTACTGCAAAAATCCATGAAATTGAATTGTTAACCCTGGATAAGGCATTGGCTAATAAACAATAAAGATTTTTAGCCACTAACAGTAGCACCTAATCCAACCAGGTAACTCTGGGGAGTTAAAGTACCCATGCCAAGATATTTTTAGACTGGAATAAATTAATGAGTGAAGATTTTTCCTTGATACTAGGGCAGCTAACCATTCAAGCCTCAATTATCTCAAGCTGGGGCGTGATGCTATTTATTATTAGCCTGGTCTGGCTGGCAACCCGAAATATGCAGATGTTACCCAGTGTTATGCAAACGGTGATCGAAGGTATTTTCGGGGCAATGGAGCAGGCGGTTTTAGAAGTGACGCCTGAGCACGGGCGGCTAATTATGCCGTTCATCTCCACTTTATGGGTGTTTTTAATTATTGCCAATATGGTCGGCTTGATCCCCGGCTTACATTCGCCAACGGGCGATTTATCGGTGACTTCGGCTTTGGCGATACTGGTATTTTTGTCCGTACATTACTTTGGTATTCGTACCCAAGGCCTGAAAAAATACCTGCATCATTATCTACAGCCAACGCTGATGCTATTGCCGTTTCATATTATCAGTGAATTCACACGCACACTAGCGCTGGCGATTCGTTTATTCGGTAATGTTATGAGCCTGGAAATGGCGGCAATGCTTATTGTATTAGTGGCTGGTTTTTTGGCACCCATTCCTATCCTCATGCTGCACATTATTGAAGCTTTAGTGCAGGCTTATATTTTCGGCATGCTGGCATTAATTTATCTAGCCAGCGCTATGCAATCCCAACAAATCAATTCTGAGGAATAATATGAACGAAATCACCTGGATCGTTTTAGGTTCAACCGTCGCCGCTGTGATTGGTATTGCCATCGGTGTTTTAGGGCCGGCACTGGCCATGGGCAAGGCGATTAGTAGTGCGCTGGAGGCTTTGTCAAGACAGCCCGAAGCCGAGCGCTCGATTATGCGTACTTTGTTTATTGGTTTAGCGATGATTGAGTCGCTGGCTATTTATTGTCTGGTTATTATCTTGATTGTGCTGTTTAAGAATCCTTTGCTCGCTTATATCATTCATTAATCAGGATGACTCACGATGGAATTTAATTTATCCACTTTTGCTCTGGAAATTATAAATTTTCTGGTCCTAGTCTGGATATTACAACGCCTGTTTTACAAACCGGTACGTAATATTATTGCGCAGCGCAAACAACAAATCGATCAGTCGTTGGCCGAAGCCGCAAAAATGCGTCAGGAAGCGGAAGAATTAAAAAGTAGCTATGGCGCTCGTTTGCAACAATGGAATCTGGAAAAGCAAGCCGCTAAAACACAACTAAATCAGCAACTGGAAAGTGAAAGACAACAGCAGTTGCTATCTTTGCAAAAAGAACTAGAGCAGGAACGCAATAAAAATCAGGCAGCTCTGCAACGACAACAGCAAGAATTACAACGTCATCAACAGACTTTGGCGTTACAAAACGGTGCCCGTTTTGCAACCTTAGTATTACAGCAAGCTGCCGGACCTGAGTTGGAAACACGCTTATTTAATTTGTTACTAAGTCAATTAAAGCAATTGCCTGAAGCTTGCCAATCTATTTTACAAGCCACAGAAAACGAAACCACACTGAACATTTATGTCAGCAGCGTTTATCCATTAAACAAGTCCCAAGTTCAACAACTGGAAGGTAAATTTAATTCGCTTATTGATAAGCCCTTAGCATTTCAATACCGTTTAGATCCCGCTTTAATTGCCGGAATTAAAATTGATAAAGGTGCTTGGGTGTTACATGCTAATCTACAGCATGAATTAAGCGGTTTTGCGGAGTTTGCTGATGATTTCTGATGCCGGTTTATATACGGATAGTAAATTATTACAAAAACAACATGACTGGCTTAATCATTATCAGCCTAAATTACATGTTAAGGAACAGGGCATCGTTGTTTCGGTAGGCGATGGCATTACCTGGATTAAAGGTTTACCTTCCGCGGCTATTGAAGATATTCTGATTTTTGCCGATGGCAGCCGCGCCATGGTTTTTGATCTTAACCGCGAATTGATCGGTGCTATTCTGTTTTATCAAACCGAAGCACTGACCGCTGGCACACTGGTTCACCTTGCCCGAAATGCATTAAGCGTACCAGTGGGCGATACCTTTTTAGGAAGGGTAATTGACCCGCTAGGGGCACCATTGGATGGGCAAAATAAGCCAGCTTATGTCGTGCGCGGCAATCTGGAACAAACCTCGCCTCCCATTATCGCCCGCGAATTTGTGCGTGAACCGCTATACACAGGGATTAAAATTATTGATACGCTGATTCCGATTGGTAAAGGCCAACGACAATTACTGGTAGGAGATGAAGGCACCGGGCGCAGTGCTTTAGCGATAGATACCGTGATCAATCAGAAAGGTAAAAATATCTTCTGTATTTATGTTTTGATTGGTCAAAAACGCTCGGCTATCGTTAATACAATTGAACTGTTACGCCAGCATAATGCGCTGGACTATACTGTATGCGTAGTTGCCGAAGCGACCGCTTTACCCGGATTACAGTATATTGCGCCATTTGCCGGTTGTGCCTTGGCCGAGTACTGGATGCAACAAGGTCATGATACTTTGATTGTTTATGATGATCTGGCAACTCATGCCCGTACTTATCGTGAGTTATCTTTATTGCTTCGTCGTCCGCCAGGACGTGAAGCTTATCCGGGCGATATTTTTTTCGTTCATTCCCGATTACTTGAACGTTCCACCCGGTTAAATGCCGATCATGGCGGTGGCAGCATGACAGCATTACCCATTGTAGAAACTAAACAGGGTGAAATAGCGGCGTATATTCCAACCAATCTGATTTCTATAACTGATGGGCAGATTTATCTGGACAGCGACTTGTTTGCTTCGGGCTTTCGACCGTCGATAGATATTAGTAAGTCGGTGTCGCGTATTGGCGGTAAAACACAACATCCGGCTATCCGTGATCAAGCAGGTAAAATCAAACTGGAGTATCTACAATTTCTGGAACTGGAAAGTTTTTCCCGTTTTGGTCAAAAACTGGAAGCCTCAATGGAAGCACGAATCAAGCGCGGACGTTTATTGCGCGAACTTTTAAAACAAGATCGGTTGGTACCAGAGAGCAGTGCTTTCCAATTAGCCTGGCTGATTGCGTATAATGATGGCTTGTTCGATTCCTTGCAACCTGCCCAGATTGTTGGGCAATTGCAGCAGTTAAAGCAGGCGGTGCATGAATCTTCATTAGCCTTAAACAGTGACTTGCAAGCATGGCGAGAATTGCTCAGCGATGTTGTGTCTGATAAAAAAGTCAGTGCAGCATGAGCCAAAGCCGTGTTCTGCAACAACATATTCAACATCTAACAGAAATTCGCAGTATCCTGCATTCATTGAAGAATATGGCGTTTATGGATATGCATAAACTCCTTAGACTGCGACAGGCACAAAGTTTGGTCGTGCAACATATTGAAACCGTTGCTGCGGACTTTTTACAGTTTTATCCCGGCTTGCCTGAGCCAGCAAGCAATACACCAAACATCATCATTATCATCGGCTCCGAACGGGGATTTTGCGGTAATTTTAATGAAAGTCTGATTGAACAACTGACACAAGCATCAGCGGATAGCGTTATTGCTGTGGGTAGTCGTTTATGTGCGCGCCTGCAAAATAGCAATATTTCTTTTACTGCCTTATCGGGAGCTAATAGCAGTGAAGAAATGAGCCAGGTATTAGCTCGGATCAGCGATGCCATTAATCAACTACATCATCAGTATGAGGTATTTAACTTATCGGTATTGTTTCATCAGGATGAGCATTTGAGTATAACGCAGAAAGCCTTATTACCACCGCTTAAGGATATTAAGCGAAATTTTGAGTATAAAAATGAGCCACTGTTAAACCTTGAACCTGCAAAGTTTCTGCTCGAACTGGTTGATCAGTATATCTTTAGCGCTCTACATGATATTTTATATAGTTCGCTGGCCGCAGAAAATAATCAACGATTGCAACATCTGGACAATGCTGTTAGACATCTGGATGAAGCGACCGAAAAATTACACAAAAAAAGTCAGATATACCGTCAGGAGGAAATCACAGAAGAAATAGAAGTCATTTTGTTGAATGCTGGCGAGTAGTTATTGAGACTTGAAGCACTGCTATAAGCGGGATCAGGATGGTTACCTCTCTTAAGGAACCGTGCATACAACTTTCCCCTCTCAGGACCAGCAAACCCATCAAAGCCTTTCAGGCAAAGGCTCTCTGTCCAAGGCAGTAATTATGAGTTGTGTAGAATTCCGACTTTGGATTCCATTTTGAAGGCAGAGAATACCTCTTCGTATAGAGTAATTCTCTTCGCGAAGAGCTTGTGGAAATTCTTCCGCAATAGCATCAGAAATATTTTCGATATCCGCAAAGCTGTGGTGCAGGTTGACGCAAAGGCGTAGCCCTGTATTCTTGAAAGGGACACTTGGGAATGCAGATACATTCACATTGTAGTGGTCAAGTAATTTCGTACAAAACAATCGGTTTTTTTATGCAACTTCCCCCTTGTGTCAGAATAGTTTTCGCCTTATTTGAAATCATTAGATCAAACAGAAAGCGTAAAAATTATGACAACTAAATATTCAACAGAAAGAAAAGAAGCCATTATTAATAAAATGCTTCCGCCCTCCAGCATGAGTGTAGCTGAATTAGCGAAACAGGAAAAAATTCCTTATGGCACCCTATACACCTGGAAGCAGCTTCATATAGCTAAGACAGGGCAAGACGAGGAACCCAAGAGTGAAATTACAAGCGTTTCTACAAAACAATGGACAGCGGAACAAAAGTTAGCCACTCTTATTGAAACCAGCACTTTAAACGAGCAAGAGCGTCATGAATATTGTCGTAAAAATGGATTGTATAGTGCGGATATTGAATCATGGAAAGTCAGCATAATTAAAGGGACAGAGCAAAACGTGGCACAAGTAAAAACAGATAAAAATGAGCTAAAAAAACTCCGTAGTGAGAATAGTAGCCTCAGAAAAGAATTACACCGTAAAGAGAAAGCACTCGCAGAAACTGCCGCCTTACTGGTGCTCAGAAAAAAGCTGGATGCGCTCTGGGAGGAAAGCGAGGACGCATGATTCCTCACTCAGAGCGCGTGCAATGTGGTGCGTGGATTAATGAAGCGGTAGCGAGTGGCGCAAGAAAAGGCAAAGCGTGTGATGTCGTAGGCATTACCATCCGTACCTTACAAAACTGGCAAGTCAATGGAGGCATAAGCGCGGATAAGCGTCCTGATGCCGTGCGTCCAGCACCTAGCAACAAGTTAACGCCCAAAGAGCGCGATGCTATTTTAACGGTCTGTAACGCAGCGGAATATGCCAATCTTCCACCCAGTCAGATTGTGCCAATTCTAGCGGATAAAGGCACCTATATTGCATCCGAATCCTCCTTTTACAGAGTCTTGCATGACGCAGAGCAAGTTCAGCATAGAGGGCGCTCTAAAGAGCGCGGAACCGTGGCTAAGCCAACCAGTTATAGTGCTGACAAAGCCAATCAAATTTGGACATGGGACATCAGCTACATGCCAACGCCAGTGAAGGGACAGTTTTATTATTTGTATATGATAGAAGATATCTATAGCCGTAAAATCGTAGGTGCTGAAGTCTATGCGCAAGAAAGTGGTGAAGATGCCGCAATGCTACTGGAGCGAGCTTTGTTAAATGAAAAAAGCAGGCATAGCCAATTGGTTTTACACTCTGATAATGGTGCGCCCATGAAGTCACTTACCTTGCGCAGTAAAATGTATGAGTTGAACCTGACCAGCTCCTACAGCCGACCACGAGTTAGTAATGATAATCCGTATTCTGAGGCGCTATTTAGAACCGTAAAATACTGCCCTAACTGGCCAGCCGATGGGTTTAACAGTCTTGAGGAAGCTCGCGAATGGACGGCTGACTTCGTCAAATGGTACAACGACGAACATCGGCACAGCCAAATAAAATTCGTCACGCCTGCGCAACGACATGAAGGTAAAGACGAAGAGATTCTTGAAAAGCGTGTGAAATTATATACACAGAAGAAAGAAGAAAACCCCTCTCGGTGGTCTGGAGAAACCAGAAACTGGGATGTAGTCGGCTCAGTTTCACTCAATCCAGATAGGACTGAAGAAGCTGCTTAAATAATTTAGGCGAAAACTATCTTGAAAAACACCGACTTTATGACTGCCATAACGATAATCCATTTTTTTATTGTAACATTTGAGATAAATCTGTTCGCCTGAAAGGCGAAGGTTTTAACCTTGCGAATGGAAAATAAAATTGCATGGATTCATGTTGATCAATCTAAAAGTGGTAAAGTGATCAGAATACCTTTGAACCAGGATGCAGTTGATATACTTATTAATCAACTAGGGAAACACCACACAAGTGTATTTACCTTTCGTGGTAACCCAGTTTTGCTAAACTCGGTACTAAATGGTGGAGAAAAGCTTTAGAACGTGCTGGTATCGAAGATTTTACCTGGCATGGATTAAGGCATACTTGGGCAAGCTGGCATGTTCAGAATGGGACACCCTTAAACGTACTTCAAGAGCTAGGAGGTTGGAGTAGTTATGAAATGGTGCAACGCTATATACATTTAGCACCCCGACCACCTCAGTAGCTACGCCAACAATCTTAACGGAATCGTTGCAAAATCGGTTGCACCCGGTAATGTAACAAGACTAAAATCTCACTAAGCTATTGAAAATATTGGTGGCGATAGGTGGATTTGAACCACCGACCCCGGGGTTATGAATCCCTTAAAAGCAATAATCCACAACATTTAACAACAAGTAATAACAACAAAATCAATCTGTTAAGCTGAGATGTTGTTTGCTATGTGTTGCCTTTTACTGTCCTTTTTTATACTCAAGTGTCCCGTCAGTGTCCCATGGGACAGTTCAATAAACATGATAGAAAGCACTCATTTACCTTAGCCTACAACACTGAAGTATGCTTTTTGATTATCTCCGTAATCTTGCTTTCATTATAGAGACCGCTTCCTTGGTAAAGAATATCTCCCGTTGGTGAATAAAGAACATGATACGGTAAGGTATCGGTACTAAACTTCGCTACAACTTTCTCAGGGTCTAAATTAAATCGTGTCGCCCAGTTTTTTGCAGACTCAGCCGTTGGTGGCTGCATCACCTCCTGCGTTCCAGTTACTACAGTGATAAATAATATTTTATCTCCAATTTTCCTATCCAGAGACTTTATCGTTTGAGCTTGTGGCGTGCAGTAACTACACCATTCAGCGGCGTAATCAGTCCAAACATACCCACCTTTAAACTTATCCAGAGAAACAATATCTCCATCAACGTTTATGTATGAACTATAAGTAATAGCGCGCCCTTCATTACGCATCGTTATTGTGTCAGTCATTTTATTCCATACAACGAAAAATATAACTGCAACAATGACAATCTCTAATAGCTTTCTTTTCATGAGATTAATGATTACTTGTTCTTCTATTTATTTAGTTGCTGCATCTAAGGCTTGTCTGCTTTTATCTGCTTCTAGCTGAAGCATTTGCTCAACTCCTTTAGCTTTTTCCAATGCTTGTACCTGTTCATTGAAAATAAGTGTTTTACTCAGATGCTCGGGAACTGCTTTATCTGATTCACTTGAGCATCCAGCCATCAACATAAATAGCACGAATAGTATCAATCTATTATTCATCATCATTAGCTCTAATGTAAAAGCTTACTATTTTTCTTTATTACAAAATTTAGTAGCCCTGATTCATTAACTTCATCAGCATACTTTTTTTCTATTTCACACACTCGACTAACTCTTAGCTCAAAATCAACTTTCTCGTTACCATACTGTTGAGCATAATCTCTATCAACAAGCTTAGTGACTAATTGCTCCCAAAATGAATCTTCGTCATACTCGTCAATAAATTCAGTTTGTTTTGAGTTTTCCTCATACTCACGCGTTTCATAATAGGTATCGCCCTCTTTCTCATAACATCCCTTCATGCCCATTTCATCTGCAATAGATAGTATTTTATTTCTGAGTACCCGGTAATCTTCGGTGTCCTTTTCGTTCATGAGCATGATGCGCATGCATAACCCAATCTGCAGTTTCTATCATAGTTACAAGTAGCTCATATTCTTTTTTTGTGAAATTGATTTTCATATGCTGTATCAGGTTAGTTTTATGTACTCTGGTCAAACATCATTTCGTTAGCTGTTTTTAATTTTACCGTGTTTAACTAGTCTCGATTTGATAGTTCCCTCTGTCCTACCATGTCCTTTTGATATTTCGTTTATTGAAGTACCTGCAATATTAAGAGAAACTTTATTGAATCACTTTCTCTTCACTAAACGGTGTAACTTTATACTCTGACTCTTTAACTCGCCCTTGCCTGAACTTTTCACTAACTGTTTGTCTGAAAATGCATATTTACACAGTTCTGATGTGAAGTACCCCAGTAAAAAACTATTATTAGAAGTGCTACGCATAATTGGTGAAATAACATATCCAATAGCAATACTTATTGGTAGCATAAAGATAAAATAAGCCAAGGCTATAAAAACTGCAGCAAAAGCAAAGTAATTTACAATATCATCAAAGGTAATGCTCTGAAATATAGCATATACTTCTATGTCGGTTGCCGGCTTTATCACTGTAAGAATAGCAATCAAGCTAATGAGATAAATACTCAAACTGAGAATTCTACTTTTAGATTCTGGGTCATAAATAAATTTAGAAAAGTGATACCCAAGGTTATCTAAAGTAAAAGGGGCGAGTTCGGTTATATAAAAACATAATTTCTGTTATGTTTTTAATAATCATTGGAAAAAAGACTATTACCAACATGAGAAGTCAATGATGATAAATATGCTATTTTATGTTCATTGACTTCTCTACTATCTAGATTTGTATGTGAACTTAGGCGATATATCAGATTCTCATCGTATACTTTTTCGCTTTATACCAAAAAAGCATCCCTATAACCCTGAGGGATAAAAATTAAAATATCCAAACCAGATTTCATACTATTTAGCTTGATTGCAACAAACATAGATAGGGCAAGAAAAGGTATCCCTATAATAATAAATATCGCACCTTTCAAACCAAAAAGTCTTAAATCAACACAATTTACGTAATATTCCTTAGATATTTTTAGTAGTTCTTCCATATACTCATCATCTTATTTTCAGTAACTTAGCCTATCTCTAATAGTAGCTAACTATAGAATGGGAACTTTATATTTTTAAGGAGGAGTCATTACTCTCTTTACACGTTAACTCCAAAAGTTGAGTTATTCAACCTTAACAACTCTATACACCTTTTCCACTATACAAATGCGCCTGAAACCCTACAAACGCCTCTTTAATTTCAGCAATGCTGCCTAGCTCCGTCGGAATGTCTCTGACTGACTGATATTTTGACTTTAACAACTCAGGCAATTTCTCCAGCTCCAACTCACCTACACCTTCATTAACATAATGGTCCAGAACAAAAGCAAGAAACTGTTCCTGCTGGCTGTAGTGCTCAAAAATCTTGGATTGATGACTGACGACTCGCTCTTCTCGACTTATTGGCGCTAAGGCCACAAAGGCAACATAAGCTTCTACATCAAAGACATCACTATTTTCAGCATCAATCAGCTCTTTGACCGAATCAAATAAGTCAGCTCCATAGCCTTTATCTTCTAAACCAAGTAATAATGCCTTTCTGGTATCAGGCTTACCCCAGATAACACGTAACTCATCTTCATTTTTAAATAACTCAGGCAATTCACCGTATAAGTTTTCAATAAATTGCTTGACGCAGAAGTTTGCTGACCATCTGGCCCCCAAAACGTCAGGGGTATCAATATGGTTAATCTTGCACGCCTTGCCATCAGCTAATTGAATAATGACCGGCTTTTTTCTCGCAAATACAAGGTTTCTCACCACAAATTGCGCATGGCTCTGGTTCTAGCTTTTGTACAGATACAAGGCTTTTGACCACACTTATAACAATCAGCAGGCGGTTCTTTCGCTGCAAGTACACGGGCTTTTTCCACACCGTTTACAGGGGTCAAGCTCTAACGGCTCACCATCCCATTCTTTATCATTAAAGTGCTTATAACCCTCAACAAAATAATAAATAGTGAAATAGTCTTTGCCATCAAACAAACGCGTACCACGGACCACAATTTGCTTAAAATCAATCATCGAATTAATAGGCCGCATTAAGACAATATTACGCACATTACGCGCATCAACACCCGTAGAGAGTTTCTTTGATGTGGTTAAAATAGTCGGAATGGTTTTCTCGTTATCCTGAAATACGCGCAACCAACGCTCGCCGTCTTCACCATCATTAGCCGTGACACGCACACAATAATTAGGGCTGTCACTTCGCGAATATTGATTAATCAAGTCACGTATCATTAATGCATGCTTCTGAGTTGCACAGAACACCAACGTCTTTATGATTCTGGTCAATCATGCCCATAAAGGTTCTAACGCGATATTCCTCACGCTCTGGAATAATAATTAAGCCATTAAAATCATCTTCGGTATAACGCTTATCCTTTTCAACCTCGCCCTGCACCACAATATCATCAGCCGTATACGTATAATCATCTATTGTCGTTGCAAACTGGCGAACTCTAAACGGCGTTAAATAACCATCATTAATGCCCTCTTTTAATGAATAGATATACACCGGCTCACCAAAATACGCATAGGTATCGACATTGCCTTTACGTTTAGGTGTTGCTGTGAAACCCAGTTGAATGGCAGGAGAAAAATACTCCAAAATACCGCGCCAATTACTTTCATAGTTCGCGCCATCGATGACACTCATCAATCACAATAAAATCAAAAAAGTCAGCAGGATAATCGCCAAAGCTAGGCGCAGGATTACCCGCTTCATCCCTGCCTGACATAAATGACTGAAAGATAGTAAAGAAGATATTGCCATTTTTCGGTACACGACCTTTTGCGATTTCCTCTGAAGAAATACGAATGAAGGCATACAGGGTAAGATGAAGGCAGAAAATGAATTAAGTCTGGTCAGCTAAAATATTACAGTCAGCCAGAAATAAAACTCGCGCCTGCGGCTAGGTTCAAACTTGTTATGCCAAGTGTTTAAATTCCATTTGCTTTGAAATAACTTCCAGGCTAATTGAAAGGCAATAAAGGTTTTGCCTGTCCCTGTCGCCAAGGTTAGCAAGATACGCGTTTCGCCGGCAGCAATCGCTTCTAGTGCCTTATTAATCGCATTATGTTGATATGCATAACGCGCTTCCCACGTACCGCCTTTATCTTCAAAAGGAATCGCGGCAAAATGTTCGCGCCATGTTTGTGTTGCAGGGTCGCATTCAGCAAAAGTTTCTGCCCATAATTCATCCGGTGACAAATAGGCATCCACATAGCCTTCCGTCCCTGCCTGCATGTCGGCTCGGTAAATGCCTTTACCATTGGTTGAACAGGGAAAACGCGGTTTCGTAGTTTAATCGCATAGGGTTTAGCCAAGCCTAAGCCTTCCGTATCAGGCAAGCTGACTTTTTTTGCTTCGATAACGGCTAATTTCTGAATTGCGATACACTCACACATAATCAGTAATATCCGATTGACCACGCTTACCGCCACCGACCAATCGCCCCGGTGCAATCACTTCGCGCCTTACTCGACTGCCTTCAACTTTACCCCAACCCGCTAAGCTCAATGCAGGGTCAATTAATTCCGCTCGGGTTTCTGCTTCATTCATGACTCATTCTCTTTT
>CALOCH010000036.1:0-83899 GCA_942491615.1 uncultured Gammaproteobacteria bacterium | reverse complement strand
ACGGGCCGACCAGAAAGCGCCAGTGTCCTGCGTCAAGAAGCTGGCAGGATTTCGGGGGGCTGGAAAGGTGGGGATGCGCGGGTTGGCCAGGCCCAGGTGGACGTCCTTGCGGCCGGTTCCAGGACGAGGGCCTCGTGCGGGCGGATGGCGTTGTACTCGACTCGGTACTGCTCGGCGCGGTACGGTGAAGGTGAGGCGTCGTCGATCTCCTCGAGGTACGCGCCGCTCGTACTTCAGGCCAGTGCCGAAGCCGCGCTCGCGTGAGCCGTTCTGGCCCGGGCGTGCGGACCCGAGTGACGTGGCGAGTTCGGGGTGGAGGCGATGAACGCCTCGAACCGGACCGAGCGGATCGGTCCGCCGCTGTCGGTGACGATGGCGATCAGCGGCAGCACGCCATCGGCGTCGCGCGCAGCCAGCGGGGTGCAGCCTCCACCATCGGATACGGGCCTCCTAGTCGGCCAGGGCGAGCTCGATCGCGCCGATGGTGTCGTGCTCGTTCGCTGCTGCCGGTGAGATGTGGAAGGCCGGCTCGTCGACCAGTAGGTCCGGCAGCCGGCCAGCCGCCAGGTCCCGCCGGTGGTGGTCTCGAACTCGGAGAAGCCCAGCTGCCACACCTGGTTCGCACCCGTCGGATCCGACATCGAACGCCGCCTTCCGTCGGGCCGCGAGCTCGCGTTCCGCTGGTAGCTCGCCTCGAGCAGCAGGCCCTCCGTCACGCAGGACAACGCGCAGCACGGTGGCCTGCGACACCACGAGGCCGTAGTGGAGGCACCATCGCCCACACCTTCTGCGGTGGCCCCACGCCGGGGCGCAGCGCGTGCTTGTTGCCAGCCTGCTGCGCCTCGCGGCTGGTTGCGCGCCACGGCCCCTTCGACCTTGTCGGCCGGCAAGGGCCTGGCCTGCCAGCGGCGCCACGTCCGCTCGGCATGTCGAAGAGCTGGTGAACCTCGTGGTCGACATGCTCGCCTGCACGCGGATCACCCCGAGGTCGGCAGAAGGCCCAGCGGCCCTGCGACTTCTTCCACACCCGGATCTCGACCAGCCTCGCCGAGGTGGTCGGCCTCAGCGACCTCGGCCTCCAACTGGGCCTCCCGCGAGGACGGGCCGCTCTTGCCCGCGGCCAGCGCGGTCTTGCCCGCCTTCATGCTGGCCCAACGCCGATGGATCGCCTCTACGACCTTCTCCCGCCGCGCGGCCTTTCGGCGATGCCCATTCCCGGCCAGCACGCTCAGCACGACCCGGGTCTTCTTCTCAACAGGAATCGATGGGCCTTCCCATAGCTCACTCTCCTTCAGGACCGGACACAACAGCCCCGCCACCAAGTCTGACGCCGCGCGACACCAAGGCCCTGCTGGACGACCTCGTTGAGGCAGAAGGCAGCCGCGACCTCGTGCAGCGGCTCGGACTGCGGGTGCAGTACCTGGAGTTCCCCGACCTACGGCCACACCATCCAACTCGTTATTATTGTTCTTATGCTTATTGGAGTCATCCCAGTCTGGTCACATAGTCGCAGCTGGGGTTATGGGCCCAGCGGCGGGCTCGGGACGATTCTGGTCATCTTACTGATTCTGCTTTTAATGGGCATAATCTAGCCACGAAGCAATAGCGTTTCGTGTGTACCTTCAGAAACCGAAGCGTATGTACGTTAGCTCATGCCAATATGAATAAAGCAAAATCTATCATGCGTAGCAACTCGCTTAATTGTTATATTTAATCGTATTTGAACTCAAAGAATCAATTCACGACGATGCGACAAGAACGAAAGTGGTGTGTTTGACTCTATCTTCCGTGTGGTGAGGAAGACCCATCCGGATTTCGAATTGTTCAGCGCAGAATGGCTCGAACAGAATGCGGTGAGTATGGCGCAAGAGCAATATGTCAATCATATTTTTTAATTTTAGGAGAAGTACAATGAACTTAATTTCGTTAGTGGTCGTTCTTATTGTAGTCGGCATGCTGCTGTGGTTGGTCAACAACTATATACCGATGGAAGCCCGCATCAAGAATATCCTGAACATCGTGGTAGTTATTGCGGTGGTGCTGTGGCTGCTGAGCGCATTCGGCGTCTTGGGTCTGTTCCCGGGTCCATTGGTTTCGGTGGTTATTTCCTTAATCGTCGTCGGATTGCTGTTGTGGCTGGTCAACAGCTACATACCAATGGACGCGCGCATCAAGCAGGTATTAAATATCTTGGTGATCATTGCAGTGGTTCTGTGGCTGCTGAGTGTATTCGGGGTTTTGAACGGAATTCCGGTTATTCGCATCGGCAATTCTTAGTTCAGCGTGGTTTAAGTGGCGAGTATAAGGAAACTCTATGTTCGTTACCGCACCGACCGAACTCGGTTTTGCATGTATATTTTAACCTAGCGATGGGAAACATCAGCCCACGCTCCGGCCATGACTACCTGGTCATGGTTAACACATTTGGAGAAATTCATGAATAAAGATCAAGTAAAAGGCAAAGTCGAAGAACTTAAAGGTAAGACTAAGGAAGTCGTCGGTGTGATACTTGACGACGATGCTTTGGAAATAGAGGGAAATATCCAAAAGAACGTTGGTAAGGTCCAGAAGAGCGTTGGTGACTTCGAGGAAGATATCAAGCAAGACAAATAAAACGTGTCTTGCGGAGCTGTGCAGTCGGGCCCAGACAATTTAGGGCTTGCTGCACGTCTGCTACGAGTGTAATGGTCAAGTAAAACAGGACATATTCTTAGACTTGTTTCTTATTGAAATTTACGTTCAAACTCTAAGGGTGATTTATAATCTAAATCTTGAATGTTCGCTCAAATCGAAAATTATCAGGATGAGCGAATTTGTATCAATTTGCTTACTTCCGACGACTCGTAAAAAGTAAAGCAAAAACCTGAGTTCTTTATGGTCGCAATGGCCGAGGAAATCTGGAGGCGTTGCGCTTAAACGCCTGGTTACCCGTCGTTAAGGTCAATTCCGGTGGCGTAATCCAGAAGTAAATCCGTATATATTTCGTGAAAAATAAGGAGTACGGTTAGGATCTAAGTAGTCATACCAATATAAAACAATAGATACGAGTGCTAGCATCTAGAGTAACTTTTTGAATCAATAAGGCTGTTAGCATTGTTTATGGATAAGAGGTCAAAGAAAAGAGCGAGTCATTTGTTTTACTGTTAAACGCATTAAGTTTGTCCCGTATATTTGGTAAGCAATCCTGGTGTTCTGTATAGATTAATTTAGGGTTATGTTTTCCTGCCTTAAGTTGGTAGCCCGCCCGTGGGCTCTTCTTGTGCGTGTGGTAATGTACAGGGAACATTATGCTAGTGAAGAAACACTACGGTGGGTCTGATAATTTAACAGCGAGCATGTTCTGTAGATTGTCCATTATTGTTTCCTCCTCACGCTTTGAAAGATTAGATTCAGGTAATGACAATTGCGATCATAGCTATAACGAAAATAACAGGCACAAAGGAGCTAAACCGTGAACAAATTACGGCTCTTCCAGATCTGCCGTGAATTATTACTTGCCTCTTTTTTTGCTGGCAATAAAAAGATCACTATCATCTAAAGTAGAGGTAGAGGTAAACTGATAATAAAGAGGTTATGCACTTATTATACGAATTCAGGATATGAATGCTGTAAAAGGCTTTAAATCGAAGGAAATTGAACGAGGGGCAAAAAAGCATTTAGCTTCTAGAGGTGCCTTTATTTTTGATGGATTGGTTTGATTTTCCTCTGTTGAAAAAGTAGGGTGCGTGCATACGAGTATTGTGACGGGCGGAGGACCTGAGTGCATTACCTTAGAAGAATTTACATGGGTAAATACGATGATTGGCAATGTGAAACCTGCCATGACAGGTACTTATCATTCCATTGGCAAAAAGCACTTACCATACTACCTTGCAGAATTTTGTTATCGTTTCAATCGACGCTTCAAATTAGAGGATAAACTGCCTCGCTTAAGCTATGTTGCTCTACGAACTCCAGCTATGTCAATTCCTCTTACATCTGACTGAGGCTTATGGGTAATCAGGAAGTTATATACACCGTGAAAATCTTGTTAGAGCTATGCTGGATGGGTTTAAAAGAAAATAAACCCTCGTAGCTAAGAGGGCCATTCAAACGGACCGGTTGGTACTCCCGTTTTCTACGCCTGATTTTTTCTAATTGTACAGCTCGTAAAAGTTGAATCCGAAAATGCTAAACAATGAAGGCAAGCCAATGTCCACGTTAATAGATACTCCAATTGTAAACTCTGCTAGCAGACTGCTAACGGATCTCGATATTTTTTTGTTTAAACAAGGCAGTGATTTTCGCCTGTATGAAAAATTGGGCGCGCATGTTTTTAAAGTGGATGGCATAACAGGTACTCACTTTTCGGTATGGGCGCCCAATGCTGCTGTTGTCTCGGTCATTGGTGACTTCAATCACTGGGATCCAGCCGCAAATGCCTTGCAGCTGCGTGGCGACGAATCGGGGATTTGGGAAGGTTTTATTGCCGAGGTTAGCTCCGGTGCGCTTTATAAATATCGTATCGTTGCTCGCGACGGAAATATCGCAGACAAAGGTGATCCCTTTGCATTCTGCTGGGAATTACCACCCTTAACCGCGTCCCGTGTCTGGGAACTGGATTATACCTGGAACGACGAGGACTGGATGGTGCAGCGCGGTGAAAAAACCGGCTGAATTCTCCCTGCTCGATTTACGAAGTGCATCTGGGTTCCTGGCGCCGTGTTCCTGAAGACGGCAACCGCTCCCTTACTTACCGCGAGATGGCAGAATGGCTACCGCGTTACGTTGCAGACATGAATTTCACCCATGTCGAGTTCATGCCGCTCACAGAACATCCCTTTTATGGCTCCTGGGGCTACGAGACCACCGGTTTTTTTGCACCCACCTCGCGTTACGGTACGCCACAGGATTTTATGTTTCTGGTGGATACCCTGCATCAACAAGGCCTCGGTGTGATTCTGGACTGGGTACCGGCACATTTTCCGGCTGATGGGCATGGCCTTGGCCATTTTGATGGTACTTTTCTCTATGAGCACGCTGACCCGCGCCAGGGCTACCAACCGGACTGGCATAGTTCGCTGTTCAATTATGGCCGAAACGAAGTGCGTGCCTTTCTGACCAGCAGTGCTCTTTTCTGGCTGGATAAATATCATATTGACGGGCTGCGTATCGACGCAGTGACGTCTATGCTTTACCTGGATTATGGTCGCAAGGACGGTCAATGGATTGCGAATAATTTGGGCGGCCGCGAAAATCTGGATGCGGTTAACTTCCTGCACAACCTGAATGAGGCGATCTATCGCGATTATCCGGACACCCAGACTTTCGCCGAAGAATCGACTGCCTGGCCTATGGTCTCCCGTCCCGTGAATCAAGGGGGCCTTGGCTTTGGCCTGAAGTGGAATATGGGCTGGATGCATGACACGCTGAGCTATTTTGCAGAAGATCCGCTGAACCGCAAGTTTCATCACGCTCAGCTTATTTTCAGTATCTGGTATGCATTTTCGGAGAATTTCGTGCTGGCTTTGTCCCACGATGAAGTGGTCTACGGCAAGCGGTCGCTGCTTGAAAAAATGCCCGGTGACGAATGGCAGCAGTTTGCTAATCTGCGCTTGCTCTATGGTTATATGTGGGGTCATCCCGGCAAGAAACTGCTGTTCATGGGCTGCGAATTCGGACAAAAGTCCGAATGGCAGCATGAAGCTAGCCTTGACTGGGAGGCTTTGCATTTGCCCAGACACTCGGGACTGAAACGCTGGGTTGAGGATCTGAATCTTTTGTACCGAACTGAACCCGCGCTGTATCAGCAGGATTTTAGCCGCGACGGCTTTCAATGGATGGATTGTCACTACGCGGAAAAAAGCGTAGTCAGCTTTGTGCGCCGGGGTTACAACCCCGACGATACACTGTTGGTGGTGTGCAATTTTACACCTGTCGTCCGCGAAAATTACCTAGTCGGGGTGCCCGACGGCGGCTACTGGTATGAAGTACTGAACAGCGATACCGAACTCTATGGCGGCAGCGGCGTGGGCAATTTTGGTAGCGTTGAGGCCGGCCCAGTGTCCATCGGTGAAATGTATCATTCCGTGATGCTGCGACTTCCTCCTCTGGGTGTATTGTTCTTTAAACAGGGAAGCACGTCATGAGTATCCCGAAAAGACTTGATGGCAGGTGCCGAGTGGTCATAGCAAATGTGCAACCAAAAATCGATGCCGGACGCTTTCCCCTCAAGCGCGTGCTTGGACAGATCATGGTAGTAACTGCGGATGCATACACTGACAGCCACGATGCCTTGGGGTGTATGCTGCGATATCGGCACAGCTCAGAAACCGCTTGGCGTGAAGTGGCAATGCTACCGCAGGGAAGTGATCGCTGGTCTGCGTCATTCCCGCTGACCGAACTTGGATGTTATGTCTACATGGTTACAGCCTGGGTCGATCATTTTTTTTCCTGGCAGCATGATTTTACCGCGCGCAACGATGCCCAGGATATTACTTTAGCGCTAATGAACGGAGCAAAGCTGGTCGATGAGGCGGCGATGCTTAGCGATGGCGAGCATCAGGTACAGCTCCAGAAACTGGCCAAGGAACTGCGCAGCGCCAACGTGGATGCAGCAACAACTCTGGCGCTGTCCGAAAACCTGTCTAGCCTGATGAAACAATATCCGGATCGTAGTCTGGCAACGGACTACCCCACTCAATTGAGCGTGTGGTCTGAGCCGATAAAAGCCCAATACAGTAGCTGGTACGAATTTTTCCCACGCTCCTGCATTGCTGATGGTATGGATCATGGCAGCTTCGCAGAATGCGAAAAGCACTTGCAGTATGTGTCAGAAATGGGCTTTGACGTGGTGTATTTACCGCCGATACATCCTATCGGCCTGAGCAAACGCAAGGGAGCGAATAACGCGCTGCTGGCAACTAAAAGCGATGTCGGCAGTCCATGGGCGATAGGTTCCGCGGAAGGTGGTCATAAAGCAATCCATGCGCAACTGGGCACGCTGGGTGACTTCAAAAGTCTGATCAGCAAGGCGCAGGAACTGGGCATAGCTATTGCCATCGACATTGCCTTTCAGTGTTCTCCAGAGCATCCCTATCTGCGCGAGCATCCAGAATGGTTCAGCCACCAGGCAGATGGCAGCACCCAGTATGCCGAGAATCCCCCTAAGAAATATGAAGACATAATCCCGTTCAACTTTGAATGCGATGCCTGGAAGGAACTGTGGCAGGAATTGCTAGAGGTGTTTTTGTTCTGGATCAAGCAAGGGATTTGCATCTTCCGTGTCGACAATCCTCATACCAAACCGTTCCCATTTTGGGAATGGCTGATAGCCGAAGTGAAACTCGAGCACCCAGAGACAATTTTCCTGGCGGAAGCCTTTACCCGTCCCAAAGTCACTTACCATCTAGCCAAACTTGGCTTCAGCCAGTCCTATACTTATTTTGCCTGGCGCAATACCAAAAGCGAATTGGTCAGCTATTTCAACGAGCTTACCCGTACCGAAGTCTCGGACTATTTCCGGCCTAATCTGTGGCCGAATACTCCCGATATTCTGCCTGAATTTTTGCAGTTTGGCGGCCGCCCCGCGTTCATGCTGCGTCTGGTGCTAGCGGCCACTTTAGGCGCAAATTATGGCATCTACGGCCCGGCTTACGAGTTAATGGAGGCTAGGCCCCGCGAGGAAGGCAAAGAAGACTATCTTGATTCCGAAAAATACCAGATACGCCGCTGGAAGCTCGACTGTGAAGAGTCGCTGAAAGATTTTATCGCCCGCGTAAACCGGATACGCAAGGAAAATACGGCACTGCAACAGGATCAGAGTCTGCAATTTTTTGATGTGGACAATGACAATCTGCTTTGTTACGCAAAGACGACGCCGGATAACGCCGAAATCATTCTGGTGGTCGCCAACCTAGATCCGCATCATAGCCAATCCGGCTGGGTCACCTTGCCGCTGGAAAGTCTTGGTCTGGATGTGAAGCGTTCTTACCAGGTGCAGGATCTGCTGACGTCCGCGCGCTTTTTGTGGAATGGTCCGCGCAACTTCGTAGAAATCAATCCCCAAGTAGCACCCGCGCATATTTTTAAACTACGCAGGCGGGTGCGCACTGAACACGATTTCGATTATTTTATGTAAGGTACAACCATGCACAAAACCAAACCCGGTCAACCAACTCAAGCTCTCGTAGACAATACAGCCTGGATGAAAGACCCGCTGTGGTTCAAGGATGCGGTTATTTATGAACTGCACATCAAGGCTTTTTTTGATAGTGATAATAACGGTAGCGGGGATTTTGTCGGCTTAATACAGAAGCTCGATTATCTGCAGGATTTAGGGGTGAACACGCTTTGGTTGTTACCCTTCTACCCCTCGCCGATGCGCGATGACGGTTATGATATTGCCGACTATCGCAATATCCATCCCGAGTACGGCAGTATGGCGGATTTCAAGCAGTTCATGAAGGAGGCACATCGTCGCGGACTCAAAGTCATCACCGAGATGGTCATTAATCATACCTCCGATCAGCACCCCTGGTTCCAGGCAGCACGCCGGGCAGCGGAAGGTTCCGACAAGCGGAATTTTTATGTCTGGAGCGATACCAAGCAGAAATTTCCCGAGACCCGCATCATCTTCCAGGATACCGAACAATCGAACTGGGCCTGGGATGATCAGGCACAGGCCTATTACTGGCACCGCTTTTTTTCTCATCAGCCCGACCTTAATTTCAATAATCCACAGGTAGTCAAGGCGGTTATCCGGCTGATGCGCTTCTGGCTGGATCTGGGTGTGGACGGTGTACGTCTGGATGCTATCCCCTATCTGTGTACAAGAAGGTACCCAAAACGAGAACCTGCCAGAAACTCACGCGGTCATTAAACAAATGCGCGCGGTGGTGGATGAGCATTACCCGCACTGCGTTTTTCTCGCCGAAGTCAATCAGTGGCCGGAAGATGTGCGCGACTATTTCAGTGACGGCGATGAATGCCAGATGGCCTATCATTTCCCGCTGATGCCACGGATGTACATGGCCATTGCTCAAGAAGACAGGCATCCTATCGTCGACATAATGCGCCAGACTCCTGATATTCCGGAAAATTGCCAATGGGCCATATTTCTGCGCAATCATGATGAGCTGACACTGGAGATGGTCACCGACAAGGAACGCGATTATATGTACCAGATGTATGTCGGCGATCCGCGCGCCCGCGTCAACGTCGGTATACGGCGGCGCCTGGCGCCGCTGATGGATAATGAGATCGACAAAATCAAGCTGATGAACAGTTTGTTGCTGTCGATGCCGGGTTCGCCCATCATCTACTACGGCGATGAAATTGGCATGGGCGACAACTTCTTCCTGGGCGACCGCAATGGTGTGCGTACACCGATGCAATGGAGTCCGGATCGTAATGCGGGTTTTTCTCGCGCCGATCCGCAACGCCTGTATCTGCCGCCTATCATGGATACTGTCTATGGCTACGAGTCAGTCAATGTCGAGGCGCAGTTGCGCGGACGAGCCTCGCTGCTGAACTGGATGCAGCGGGTGCTGGCCTTGCGCAAGAATCACCAGGCCTTCGGTCGCGGGAAACTGGTTTTTTTACATCCCCGAAACCGCAAGATACTCGCTTATTTCAGGCTCTACGAAGACGACGTTATCTTGTGCGTGACCAACCTGTCGCGCGCTGCGCAAGCGGTCGAGCTTGATCTGTCCGCTTATAAAGGCTTTGTTCCGGTCGAATTAATGGGCCGTGCAGCTTTTCCGCCTATTGGCGAATTACCCTATTTGCTGACCTTGCCCGGACATAACTATTACTGGTTCAAACTGTCCAGTGGCGAAAAAGCACCGGCCTGGCATCAGGAATTCCTGCCACCAGAGGACACACCAACGCTAGTGCTGTTCGAGGGTTGGCGCAGCTTCTTTCATGATCGGGTTGTACCCTGGCGTGGCGCGATGGCGGATCAGGTGCGCAAACAGCTTGAAGTAGATGCCTTGCCGCGCTTTGTCGCAGCGCAGCGCTGGTATGGCGGCAAGGGCAAGGTCGTGCAACGCGTGGTCATAAGCGATTATGCCGAGCTGGTAACTGAGGACTATAAATGGCTGCTAGCCCTGTCCCGTATTGAAAGCGAGGCCAGCGAACAGCTGACCTGCTTTTTACCGCTCTCACTGGCCTGGGACAATAATGACGAGGAACGTCTGCACATGATGTCGTCGACCACCGTAGCCAGAGTTCGCCAGCAGTCTCGTACCGGTATCATCAGCGATGCGTTTGCCGACGCTGCCTTTTGTCGCGCTGTGGTACAGGGTATTAGCCTGGGACAATCATTGACCTGCGAGCTAGGCATTATTGGTTTTTTGCCCACCGACGCTTTTGCGGCTATGGACAGTGAGGTTTTCACCCAGTTGCCGGTTCGTCCGCCTGCGACCCTTGGCAGCAATACCGCTGTGATACTGGGTGAGAAGTTATTTCTGAAAGGCTATCGGCATTTGCAATCCGGCACGCACCCGGAATTTGAGATCGGGCGTTTTTTGACCGATGTCGCTCACTTCCCGAATACCGCGCCGGTGTTTGGCGTAGTCGAGTATCAAGGCAAGGACGGCAACAACGTGACGCTTGCCTTGCTCCAGGGCTATGTCGAAAATCAGGGCGACGGCTGGAGCTATACGCTAGATTACCTGGAGCGTTTTCTCGAAGAATACCGTACCCCAGTAGAAGTGGACAAAACAGCAGTAAAGATACATGATGCCTATCTGGTTCTGATCAGCACACTTGGCCAACGCACCGGCGAACTTCATGCTGCACTGGCTCAAGTCACCGGAGATACTGTGTTCGATCCCGAACCGGTTAGCGACACCGAACTCGCAAACTGGGTGTTGCATGTGCAAGCGGAGGCTACAATTACCCTGGATCAGCTTGAACATCGGCTGGAGGGACTTAGCGAGACGCTTCAAAGCACAGCAAAAACCCTGCTTGCACAGCGCAAAGTAATTATGGAGCGTCTGAATACCTGCATCTCTGGACAGCTTAAAGTATTTAAGACCCGCTACCATGGCGATTATCATCTTGGCCAAGTGCTGCTCAGCCAAAATGATTTCGTACTAACCGATTTTGAGGGTGAACCGCTACGGCCGTTCTCCGAGCGTTGCCTCAAACACTCGCCCTTGCGGGATGTGGCCAGTATGTTGCGCTCTTTCAACTATGCCGCCGACACCGTATTGATAAAAGCTTGTGCCGAGAAACCTTCAGATTTAGCAAAGTTTGAACCGCTGGTGCGCTCCTGGGAAGCCGAAGTCGGTCAGGCTTTTATCGTCGCCTATGAGCTAGCAGCGCACAGCTCTGGACTGGCAGGAACCGACATCTCACAACACGGCTTGCTCGACCTGTTCCTGCTGGAAAAAGCGTTGTACGAGCTGCGCTATGAACTAAATAACAGACTTGACCGGGTAGCCATTCCGTTACACGGCATCCTGTCGCTGTTGCAACACGCGATCTAGCTATTTGATTGAAATAATTCGACTTAGAGGACTCAATATGACTAATCCGATAACAGCCGTATGGCCTGGTCGCCCCTATCCACGAGGCGTTTACTGGGACGGCGAAGGTGTAAATTTTGCAATTTTTTCGGAACATGCAGAAAAAGTCGAATTGTGCCTATTCGACGCCAAAGGCAAGAATGAAGTACAGCGTATCGAACTGAAAGAACGCAGCGATATGGTTTGGCACTGTTATCTACCCGAGGCTCGTCCAGGGTTGCTTTATGGTTTCCGGGTTCATGGTCCTTACTGTCCAGAAGAAGGGCATCGTTTCAATCCGCATAAGCTGTTGATAGAACCCTATGCGAAAGATATAGTAGGATCGCCGCACTGGAGTGATGCCCATTTCGGTTATAGCATCGGCAGCAAGCATGAAGATCTGTCTTTTAATCGTAAGAACAATGCCAATGTGATGCCCAAATGTCGGGTTGTCGATCAATCCTTCAATTGGGGCAATGACCAATCGCCGGACATACACTGGAACGATATGGTGATTTATGAGCTGCATATCAAAGGCTTTACCATGCAACATCCAGACATCCCAGAACAGTTTCGTGGCACCTATGCAGGCCTCGCGATGGCCGCGGCTACCGATCACCTGAAGAGTCTGGGCGTGACCACAGTTGAACTGATGCCGGTGCATACCTTTCTCGACGACCGTCATCTGGTCGAACGAGGCCTGCGCAATTACTGGGGCTATAACTCGATAGGCTTCATGGCACCCGACTCCCGTTATTCGGCCAGTGGCGAAATTAGCGAATTTAAAACCATGGTCAAAGCCCTGCATAAAGCAGGCATAGAAGTCATTCTCGATGTGGTCTACAACCATACCGCCGAAGGCAATCAGCTGGGTCCTACCCTATCGTTTCGGGGTATAGACAATGCGTCTTACTACCGCCTGACGGGAGACAATCCACGCTATTACATGGATTATACCGGCTGCGGCAACACCCTGGATATGCAGCAATCCTGCGTACTCCAGTTGTTGATGGATAGCCTGCGTTATTGGGTGCTGGACATGCATGTGGACGGCTTTCGTTTTGACCTCGCTTCCGCACTGGCGAGGGAGTTGCATGAAGTCAACCAACTGGGCACCTTTTTCGACACCATTCGTCAGGATCCGATACTGAGCACGATCAAGCTAATCGCCGAACCCTGGGATCTGGGCGAAGGCGGCTATCAGGTGGGCAACTTTCCACTGGGCTGGGCGGAATGGAACGACAAGTATCGCGACAATATGCGCTCCTATTGGAAAGGCGACGGCGGGTTGCTCGGAGAACTTGCGCAACGTCTGACCGGCTCTAGTGACCTTTACGAACGTAGCGGGCGGAAACCTCATGCCAGCATCAATTTCATCAATGCGCACGACGGCTTTACCCTGCATGATCTGGTCACTTATGACGGAAAGCATAACGAAGCCAATCAGGAAGACAACGGCGATGGTAACGACAATAACCAGTCATGGAATTGCGGCGTCGAGGGCGAAACTGACGATCCGGAGATTAATGCCTTGCGTGCCCGCCAGAAACGCAACTTTCTCGCGACCCTGCTATTTTCACAGGGAGTTCCTATGCTGCTTGCAGGCGACGAGATGGGGCATACCCAGCAGGGCAATAACAACGCCTATTGTCAAGATAATGCGATTAGCTGGCTAAACTGGGATCTGAAGCCGCAGGATAAGGATTTGCTGGAATTCACCAGGCGCATTATCAAGTTGCGCAAGGGGCATCCGTTGTTCCGGCGTCGCTATTTCTTTCAGGGACGGTCTATTCGTGGCGGCGAGGTAAAAGACATCATCTGGCTTAATCCAGACGGTGCCGAAACGAGCGATGAAGATTGGAATCAGACGTTTTCACGTTGTCTTGGCATGTATTTCGATGGCGGCAAACTACTCGAAACCGACGGGCGCGGACGGCTTTTAACAGATGACAATCTGCTGTTGCTGACCAATGCACATCATGAGGAAATTGATTTTACGTTGCCGGAATTCGACGAGCATTCTTGTTGGGATGTATTACTCGATACTTTTGATAGCACGGGCACACCGAAAATTTTCCGCCCGCTACAAAGTAGGACAAAGCTATCCTGTGCATGAACGGTCACTGGTGCTTTTGAAACAAGGTAAGATAAAATGATGAGAGTGCATGATATGCCTTTTGGAACAACCATGCTGCCTGATCGCAGCATACGTTTCCGTTTGTGGGCGCCGGCTGTGGGTAAGATCGAGCTAATACTCGATAATGATGATAATCAAAAAATCATCCTGCCGATGCAGTTACTGGAAGACGGCTGGTTTCAGATTGAGACTACACCGTTACAGGCAAGAACCGGAACTTTTTACCAATACCGTCTGGACGGCGAACTTGTTGTGCCCGATCCGGCATCTCGTTCGAATCCCCAGGATGTGCATGGTCCCAGTCAGGTTGTGGATGCGGCTGCTTTTCTGTGGCAGGACGTTGATTGGCAAGGTCGTCCTTGGCATGAAGCGGTGATCTATGAACTGCATCTGGGTACTTTCACCAAGGAAGGCACTTTTGCGGCTGCGCTGCAGCGTCTCGACTATCTGGTCAGCTTAGGCATCTCCGCGATTGAATTGATGCCAGTGGCGGATTTTCCGGGCACCCGCAACTGGGGTTACGACGGCGTACTACAGTTTGCGCCTGACAGCTGTTACGGTACGCCGGACGAGCTGAAAATGCTGGTGCAGGCGGCACATGCACGTGGCTTGATGATATTACTCGACGTGGTGTACAACCATTTCGGGCCGGACGGCAATTATCTGCATGCCTATGCGCCTCAGTTCTTTAGCGAGAGCCATCATACGCCATGGGGGGCAGCCATTAATTTTGATGGCGATGGCAGCCATACCGTGCGCGACTTTTTCATTCATAACGCCTTGTACTGGCTGGAAGAATACCATTTCGATGGACTGAGACTCGACGCGGTACATGCTATAATCGACCAGAGTAGACCCGACATCGTCGAGGAACTGGCAGCCAGGGTACAGGAAGGGCCAGGGCGCACAAGGCATATCCATCTTATACTGGAGAACGACGCAAATAGAGCGGGTTATCTGCAGCAAGGAACCATTGTCGCCCAGTGGAATGACGATAGTCACCATGCCCTGCATCTGCTGCTGACCGGTGAACGCGACGGCTATTATGTCGATTATGCTGATCAGCCGATACGCCATCTGGCACGCTGTCTGGCTGAAGGCTTTGCTTTCCAGGGCGAACCTTCAGTCTTTCGCGAAGGTCGATCGCGCGGTGAGCCTAGCGGGCAACTGCCGCCCGGCGCCTTTATTAATTTTAGCCAGACCCACGACCAGACAGGCAACCGTGCTTACGGCGAACGCATTGCTATGCTTACGCAGCAAAAACCGCTGCAGGTTGCGCTGGCTGTACTGCTGCTAGCTCCGTCTCCACCGATGCTGTTTATGGGTGAGGAATTTGCAGCGGCAACGCCCTTTCAGTTTTTCTGCGATTTCCAGGGTGAACTGGCTCACGCAGTCACTGAAGGGCGGCGGCGTGAATTTGCCGGTTTCGATAAATTTAAAGATTCCACCGTACGGGCACTAATTCCAGATCCTAACGATATCGCTACCTTTGCTCACTGCAAACTGGACTGGGGCTGTCTCGATCAGCTTCACCACAAGACCTGGCTTGAGTATTACCGAAATTTGCTGACCCTACGAAATGAACATATAGTCCCACGTCTACCGGGTATGGGTGGCGGTGCTTCATTCAAATTGATCGGAGCTACGGGTATGGTCGTGCTCTGGCGTCTTGGTGACTCCGTCCGACTTACGCTGTTGGCCAATCTGGGTGACAGTGATGTCGAAGGCACACTGTGTTTTACCGGTACCGCGCTTTATCTTAGCCAGCCCGACCTGCCCGACATCTTTGCTACCAGCCGCATGCCACCTTGGTCTGTAGCCTGGTTCATCGAGGGAATACGCCCATGAACCTTAAAAAATTAGTTTGTCCACAAAAGGCCTCGCAACAAGATTTTTTCGTGCTTTTCGTGGACCCATTGAGATTTTTAGAATGAAATATCCCAAGACGCCAGCAAAGCTTGCCGCTGAACCTGTATCTGCTGCTCTGATTACGCTTACAGCGACGCATACCGATACCGCCGACCACTGGCTAATGCGAGAAAACGACAAATCTGAACAAGCGTCGTTTCAACTTCCTCTCCCACATATTCCTTTATCCACCTATCGTCTGCAATTCAATCGCGATTTCACCTTTAATCAGGCAATAGCCATCATTCCCTACCTGAAGGCACTTGGCATCTCGCATCTGTATGCATCTCCCTATCTAAAAGCGCGGCCGGGCAGTCGGCATGGCTACGACATCATTGACCACAATACCTTAAATCCGGAGATCGGCACTTACGCAGATTTTGAACGGTTTTGCGCGACGCTGGCCGAGCACGGCATGAATCAGGTGCTCGATCTGGTGCCTAATCATATGGGCGTACAAGGCGCCGATAATGCTTGGTGGCTGGATGTACTGGAAAACGGCCAAGCCTCGGCGCATGCCGGCTTTTTCGATATAAACTGGACACCAATAAAGGCTAAGCTGCGCGGCAAGGTGCTATTACCGGTGCTGGCTAAGCATTATGGAGAGGAGCTTGAAAATGCAACATTAAAACTAAGCTTTGCTGCGGAACACGGTGAATTTGTCATTTGTTACTACGAACATCACTTTCCGGTAGATCCGGCCGAATACCCACAAATCCTGGCATATCGTATAGACGCTTTGAGTACAAATTTGGGTGATGAAAACCCGGGATTGATGGAATATCAGAGCCTGATTACAGCGTTCCGTAATCTTCCGTCGCGTGATGAGGATTTGCCTGAGCGTCAGCTTGAGCGCAGACGTGACAAGGAAATATATAAGCACCATCTTGCCGCTTTGGTTAAACAGTCTGCTGACATCGCCTTGTTTCTTGAAGAAAATCTGTGCGTCTTCAATGGTAGGGCCGGAGAAGCATCCAGTTTCGATAAGCTCCATGACTTACTTGAGGCACAAGCTTACCGACTCGCATACTGGCGTGTCGCCTCCGACGAAATCAATTACCGGCGTTTCTTTGACATCAATGATCTTGCCGGACTGCGCATGGAGAACGACGAGGTGTTTGATGCAACCCACCCGTTAGTACTAAAACTGGTTCAAGAAGGTAAGCTGGAAGGCTTGCGCCTTGATCATCCGGATGGCCTGTACGATCCTGAAGCCTATTTTTGCAAGCTGCTCGAGCAATGCCATCGTGTAGGTCAGACGCCTTATCTGGTCGTGGAAAAAATCCTGGGAACACACGAAGATTTGCGCTCTAATTGGCCGGTTCAGGGTACGACAGGTTACGAATTTACCAATCTGTTGAACGGGCTGTTTGTGGTCACCGGTGCCGCTCATCGGATGGAGCGCCTATATAACCGCTACATCGGTGAGCAGGTCAATTTCGATGAATTGCTCTACCGTTCCAAAAAATTGATCATGGAAACTGCCTTATCTGGAGAACTAAATGTATTGGCCAACCTGATCTCAAAAATCGCCGAAGCAGACCGTCACAGTTGTGATTACACGCTAAATGGACTGCGAACGGCATTGGCTGAAATAGTTGCCTGCTTTTCAGTGTATCGTGGCTACATCAGTGCCCGCAAGGTTATCAAGGAAGACCTTCATAACATTAATCAGGCTATTGTGGCCGCCAAACGTAAAAGTACAACGGCTGATACCAGCATCTTTGATTTTCTACGCGAGGTGCTGACACTTAATGCAGCCGAGGGAAAAGCACCCGAGTACGCCGAGCGAGTACTCGCCTTTGCGATGAAATTCCAGCAATTTACCAGTCCGGTGATGGCAAAAGGTCTTGAAGATACCAGCGCCTATATCTATCACCGCTTACTGTCGCTTAACGAAGTTGGCGGTGATCCGCGTCGCTTCGGTGTGACCCTTAGTGCCTTCCATAAAGCCAACCGAGCTCGTGCAACCCATTGGCCGCATGCCTTGCTAACGACGTCCACTCACGACACTAAGCGTAGCGAGGATGTGCGTGCCCGCTTGAATGTGCTGTCCGAAATGCCCTCAGTCTGGCGTTTGGCGCTAAAGCACTGGAGTAGCGCCAATATTAAGCTTAAACAAAAAGTTGATGGACTGCTGGTGCCGACAGCCAATGATGAATATTTGATCTATCAGACCTTGCTGGGTATTTGGCCGCTAAGCGATCCTGATCAGACTGAACTAGCGCAATTGAGTGCGCGGATAGCCGAATATATGGTCAAGGCGGTGCGCGAAGCCAAGGTTCATACCAGCTGGATAAACCCCAATACGGATTATGAAAACGCAGTCCTTGCGTTCGCCGATGCGTTAATAAATTCGCCTATCGAAGGGAAATTTATGTCGGACTTTATGTCTTTTCAGCGACGAGTTTCTCGGCTCGGATTGTACAACTGCCTGTCACAGACCTTGATCAAGCTGACAGCGCCGGGTGTGCCGGACATCTATCAAGGTTGCGAATTACTGGATTTCAGCCTGGTGGATCCTGATAACCGCCGGCCGGTTGATTTCATTCATCGTCAAAGGCTACTCAAAGTATTGCAAACATTAGCGACGCAGACAATGCTGCAACGCAGTGCCGCAGTACGCTCCTTATCTGACACGCTCGAAGATGGACGAGGCAAACTACTGGTAATCAGCTCGGCGCTGGCATTAAGAAAGCGCTGGCCGGAAGTATTTTTGCAAGGAAGCTATGTACCTCTGGCAGTGAACGGGGAGCAAGCGGCGCATGTATGCGCCTATGCGCGTATTGCCGGTACTCGTATTGTAATCACTGTGGCGCCACGTTTTTTCGCGGGATTGACGAGTGAAACTGAAATGCTGCCGATCGGTGAAAAAATATGGGGAGATACCACAGTGGTTGTGCCTTTCCATCGACTCGGCACTCATTACGTATGTACCTTCACTGGTAAGGTGCTAGAACCACAGCAGCATCTATCCGCATGGCGACTACCCGTCGCACTTATGCTCGCAAAATTTCCGGTAGGGTTGATCATAGGTGAGTTAGTGTAAGCTAGGTAGCTCTTAACGCAAAACTTTCGAATGGACAATAATTCAATGTTCAATTTAAAGTTATAATCTCCACTACTTAAAATGATTGAGCTTAACTATGGTTTTACCTCCTGAAAAGACTCACCAGAAAGGTGAGCAAGAAATTGAGCAAAAAAACTTGAAATAAGCGCACTGGTTGCTGATGCTTTTGAAGGCAAAATCCATATTGAATGGGGTCCTCAAACCCAAGTTACCTCATTAGGACAACTCCCTTTTTTATTCAATTTTTAAAAATGGGCGACTTATTAGAACCCTGGGTTGAGAATGGTCTCTTATATTATCGCAGTAATAATGCATCCAAAACAGTTGATGTTCTAGGCTCTTTGTTGCTGTCGATTCTTTCAGGTCATACGCGTTATGCTGATATGACGAATTTGATGTGCGATGGTGTCAATGCCGGATTGTTAGGCATTAGTAAGTTGTCAGTGACGATTGTGTACGTAGAGCCTTGCATAAAATCGATGAGCAAGCGGGTGTGCAATGGTTACAAGACGGCCTCTTTTATTGTTACTCGCCCCTGCTGAATCTACCCTGGATACTGGATTCGGATGTAACAGTAAAACCTTTATTTGGTAAGCAGGAAGGTACTGAAATAGGTTACAACCCCCATAAGCCCCGACGCCCGTCACACACCTACCATACCTATATGATTACCATATGATTATGCACTTTGGACAGGCTGTGTTATCTTCACTAAATGAAGTAGCCATACGAAGTCATTTGTTCCCATTGTATTGATAGCAAGCTGGACTTCATACAAACACACAAAGTGTTTGTATGAAGTCAATGTCATAGGCAAGTTTATGCTATGGCGGGCACAATATTTCATAAGAGTCGAGTCTTTTGCGTAAATTGTTTGGTAGCTGTTTACTGTACACCTATGTCTCTTGTCTCAATTCAACTGGTGTATCGCTATCCGTTACTTTCAGAGGTTATGCACTTATTATACGAATTCAGGGTATTAATAATTGATTTTAAAGATATTTAATGCTTAATTAAACGGCTTTATCTAAAAGCCGAGGTCAGGTGTTCAGAAATTGTTCAAGAATATTGCTTGCTTCTTCACATGAGATATTTTTTTGTCTATTTTCCAGTAGAAAATAGGCAAAATACTGGATACATTTCCAGTTTTTAGGGTTATCAATAAACTCAAAGGCTTGCTCAAATAGTGATTTAATTTTCAATTCACGTTCATCTGCATTAGGAATAAAGAATTCTAAATAGCGTTTAGCTTGCTCAAGATCAGAATGTCCCCCATAATTTTTTAGAGCAATGATATTCACTAAATGCGAATTAAATATTTCATCATCACGCAATGCGACAAATTTCGCTTCAGCCAAAGGGCCAGCAAGTAAGTTAATAATATCTGCTTCATAAGCTTGCCTTAAATCTTGCCGTTCTGGTTCAGACGCGCAACGCTTATTTTCAATTTCGGCAACGGGTAAATTCTGGATCAATCGGCCGCCTTCAATCCGTGCAAAAAAAGGACAGTCGTGTTGTAAGGTATTGTTAAAAATGATCTCAAAAAAAACCGGAGGCAATTGTAGTTGATGATTTCTAAGATAAATAGCAGTGGCATGCCCAGCTTCATGAAAAGCAATATGCTGGTATAGGTCTCTAAGATCTACTGATGAGCCCTGTACAATATGATGAGTTCTTTGCATAATGGTCATCCGAAAAAAAATGCGGCCATGACAGCCGCACTAGAGGAAGGGGTTAGCTCTGAGACCCTGAAAAGGGAACGCATTCAAGAGTTAGGCATAGTTTATGGAAATTTACTTGCACTGAAAATGTGACATTTTGCCGCGCGACATTATGCCGCTCTATTTGGTATAGTGTTTGCTTTATATAAATGTTTTGCCTGCTGAAAAGGGACTATAAAAGGCATTTAAGATATTATTTTTACAAAATAATAGGTGTTATCCCTTATTTGCGTATGGCATTTAACTTATTTTCAAGAATTAGCTACAAAATGACACATTGCATTACTGATAAAATAAATTTCACTCACTCATTTTGGCCTGCACTTGTTGCGCTAAAATGACAGTCCTGCCATTTTCTTAGAAAATCAAACAATCCAGTCATGCAAATTTCACTGATTATTCCAACGTATAATCGCTGTAAGACTTTACCAAGCGCTCTACATTCGGCATTACAACAAACCTTTGCAGTTGATGAAATTATTGTTGTAGATGATGGCTCTAACGATGAAACCGTAAATATGCTTGCCGCTGAATTTCCTCAAGTGCAGCTTATCAAGCAAACAAATCAAGGCGTAAGTGCCGCAAGGAACAGAGGTATACAACAGGCACGGGGTGAATGGATTGCTTTTCTGGATTCTGATGATGTGTGGCTAAAAGAAAAAATAGCACTGCAAATGCAGGCTCTCAAAAAATGGCCTGATATTAAAATATGCCATACCGAAGAAATATGGATTCGCAATGGAGTAAGAGTGAATGCAATGCACAAACATAAAAAGACAGGGGGCTGGATTTTTAAACACTGTCTGCCTTTATGTGCGATGTCCCCTTCATCGATTATGATTCACCGTTCTGTATTCGAGACAATTGGTGTATTTGATGAAAGTTTTCCTGCTTGCGAAGATTACGACTTATGGCTACGAATCACCGCCAGATATCCAGTATTATTTATAGAGCAGCCTTTGATTTATAAATATGGTGGACATGAAGATCAGTTATCTCGAAAACACTGGGGTATGGATAGGTTTAGAATTCGTGCATTAGAAAATATAATTGCTCAGCCAGATATAAGCACGACATATAAAATTGATGCAACCCGAATGCTGATAAAGAAAGCCAAGATCTTTAAAAATGGCGCTTTAAAACGAGGAAATAACGAATCTGTGCTGATTTATCAGCAATTGATTGATCGTTATAGCGTGCTTTAAACAGATCAATGTAAACAGAGAAACAGAGTAGAGTCAGGTCTTGTAATAAATGACAGTATGAAGTGGGCTGCTTAAATAATTTAGGCGAAAACTATTCTGACACAGGGATTTACAAAAGCATAAAGACCATTTTTTAAACGGTAATTATGTTGGTAGGCGTATGTGCCATATAGAACCCGACTGGTTATTGGTTTATCAAATTGAACCTGAACGCTTGATATTTGAGTGTACAGGGACACATGCTGATTTATTCAAATAAATATGACTTTTGACAGTTTTGTCAGTAGTGAGGGTGGGCGTATTTAAGTTTTTATACCTTTTGGAGGTACTCCACCACCACGTTTTTATGTTTTTTATCCAGTATTTTTCGTAAAGAGGACTAAGGAAGAAAAATTTAAGAATGTCCAGAATCAGGCATAATGAGTATTATTCAAAAATGTAAAGCCGTAGGCTGGATTAGCTTTTTTATTGCGCTGCATTACAAAACGTTATCCGGCAGGGTATCAGTTGCCTGATATGTCGGATAACGTTATCTACGCTAAGCTAATTCGGCCTACAGAAATAGGCTCTTAGTCTCGGGTTTTATTGAGTCTTTATTCCTAACAGTTGCACTATGTTTTAAGCTATCCAAATAGTTCGCCCATTGTTGAGCCATCGCTATACGCTCATCCTAGAATTTAGTTCTGTTATAGGCATGTCTGAATTCATTTTTTGTGATGTTTCTTGGGCAATCCGTCTACCTACCAGATTAGCAATTAATACAGCAAGGTAAAACTGCCCCATAATGGCCTCCAGAACAACAAAAACTCTTGCTGTCATGTTGATTGGTTCAATATCACCATAGCCTAATGTAGTCAGGGTGACCATACTGAAATACCACATTTGAAAAATAAAGTCTTGGGTAGATGCTTCAGCATTTGACATTGAAAAAGAATGCGGATTACTGATTTCTATTACGTGATAAATAGAAGCCCAGGCTAAACCGAAAATAAAGTAGACTGCTAACGCTGCGTATATCAATTCAGCGGTTATTATGCTTTGATCAAGAATAAATTTAAGCATATGTGCTGCGATATACGTCCAGAACAGAATACTAATGCCATGCTCTAATATGGACAATATATCAACCTGATAGAAATAATGAGTCCAACGAAATGCTACGGTTAACAATGCCAGGCATAAGCTCGCTATGAATGGCATTCGGGTATCCGAAATTGCTAAAACACCGGAAAAAATAATCAGCATAAAAAAAGCATTTAATATTAATTTAGCAATAATAGAGTTTTCTACCATTGGGTAGCATGCAAAGAACAGTATTAATGAAATTAAAAGCATCAGAAAACGGTTGCTTCGTTGAAAAAAAATAATATGTAGCAAAGGATGATGAGGCATAGCTAACTCGTCATATTTTTATCAGCCTGAATATTTATGAGATGTTTTATCATATAGTATGAAGCAGGGTAAGTTTTATTTGTGCATAAGAAATGGATAGGAATAATAATATCGTTTATATGAAAAAAACAGCGCTAGTTATTATCTTTTTTTGGGCGTAATATCGCCATAACTCAATTTCAATGAAGGTTATATTATTTATCTCTAATTTTTTATAACTTCAGCGAGCTGAAGGGTATGCGTTAAAATACTCAACAATTATTAATGAAACGCTACAAGTTAGTAAATATTCAGATACCCTGCTTCCTTAGGGAGTCGATATATCGGTAGAATTGAGCGCCTGCTTTATAGTGCGCAATAACTTATTAGAGGACGTAGCCAAACCCATCAATCCTGCATAAAATGATATGTTTAACTACGTACTTTAACAAATCGCAAAAAGACGCTCCTCTCCATCCTAAAAATGTGTTAAATTTTTTGGGATTGTCTGAATACTTACTATCAAATAGCTTCCCAGATCCTTCACAAACTGCGTGTCGACATGGTACTCCAAGGTCAGGATCAGATCGGTGAAAAATCAGGCGAGCATGTTGAGGCCGATGAAATCTGGGTGGGTGGACGTACGCGTGGAGAAGGACGAAGTGTTCACCATAAGACCCTCGAGGCAGCTACGGTTGAGGTGTGGCAATAAAACCCAGGTACCAATCCGAATCCGCGAAGAAGTAGCCGCTACGCCGGACATGCCAGGATTGCTGTGGTGCCTGACCGGAGTGTGGATTCACTTTGTGGTTTCATTGAAAATGTCGAGTTGCCTGGCACTAGAATCATTACTGACGACTGGAGTAGCTAAGTTGAACTCACCATGCGTGGCTATTATCACATGCCCATCGCAGAACGTGGCGATCCGCTGGTTACCGAAGAGTTGATGCCAATCATTCATTTCGTATTCTCTAACCTCAAAACTTGGCTGCGTGGTATTTATCACGGCGTCAGCCCACAGCAATTACAAGCATATTTAAATGAATTCACCTTCTGCTTCAATCGTCACCACTACTCGTTTAATTCTTTTCCGTTCCTTGCTTGGCATCGCAGGCGATATCACAGCTCCGTCCTATGCCGATTTTATACTTGCGAAAAAAGCCCTACTATATCTAGTAGGTCTGTGCGACAACCGGATAGGCAGGAAATATACTTCGAGAGTCTGATCGACAAAATAAAAAATGGTTAATCCTATAAAAAATACAATCCAAACCAAATTATACGCATAATGCTAACTCCTCTATTGTTTTAATTTTCAGCATAATACTGACTATGTGACTAAATAATATTCATTTTATAGGTAATGTATTGGCGTTAATTCATAGCTGGTTTTCGTGCTTATTGCCTGTAATGATGGGTGTGCAGATATTGCTTTAAAGTGACCGTAACGAATCATTACAAATGACAATATAGCCGTGCTAGACTGATGGAATATATTTAATTTATTTCGTCATTGATTATGAACAACACCTTAACTTCATCACCTTTAAGACACCTTATTCCAGCGACTCTTTTAGCAAGTCTTGTTTTTCTGGGTTTTCAGGTGCTGCATGAGTTTTTACTGTCATTAATATGGGCATTCATTTTGGCTTATGTTGCCTGGCCTGCTTATCACCAATTGCGCCACTTACTTAAAAACCGTAACACAATGAGTGCTGCGCTTATGACATTTTTTATTGCCTTATTTTTGCTTTTAACAATTTATTGGCTAGCATCGTTATTACAAGAGGAACTAAAAACCGCGTATCAGGCTTTAAGAGTCAGTTTTGCGCAAGCACCTTATCAGTTGCCTGAAAAGATCTCACGCATCCCATGGTTAGGTGATTATTTACAAGAGGGTCTGGTTCGATTAAGTGGCGATAAAACTGGGCTTATCGAGCAACTGACTGACTGGATGCAGCAATGGTTAGGAGAGTTTGCTGGATTTATTGGAAATGTGGGGCGGTATTTTATAAAACTGGGTGTTATTTTAGTGACTTTGTTTTTTTGTTTTCGTGATGGGGATCAAGCCATCAAACAGCTACAACAGGGGGTTGTCCGTTTCTTAGGAAAAAAACAGGATATATACCTACAAGCGGCTGGAAATACCACACGTGCTGTCGTTTATGGGTTGGTCATTGCTGCATTGGGACAGGGCATTCTGGCTGGGGTAGGTTATGCTGTTGTCGGTGTTAAGGCGCCTGTATTATTTGGCGCCATAACAGCATTGTTGGCAATGGTTCCTATGGGCGCAACACTTATCTGGATGCCTATTGCTATTGCGCTGATTATTGATAATCAATTATGGGCTGGTATAGGGTTATTACTTTGGGGAGTTCTGGTTGTCAGCACCGTGGACAACGTCATTCGCCCGATAGTCATTAGTGGTGCTAGCCAAGTGCCTTTTTTGGTAGTACTGTTTGGTGTTCTTGGGGGGCTTAATGCTTTTGGTATTATAGGGCTTTTTTTAGGCCCGGTGATCCTCGCTGTTTTGCTGGCTGTGTGGGAAGCTTGGCTGGAGCAGCAAAAAGAACAAGAGATGTTGTTAAATCAAAATGTCGATCCTGAAAAAAAAGGTGTTTCTGGATCAGAAGGGATTAATAACAAAAATGGGATGGAAACAGCTCAAGATAAAACTTAAAAGCAAATTATAAGCAATGTCAATTATTTACATAATTATTCAGACACCCTAACATTTCGCAGTGTTGGCACAGGCAACCCCCAACCCCCAACCGCTGGCCTGAGATAACCAGTGCCAAATAAAGCCACGGCGATTGATTTTTTTACTGCATGTTTCAATCAAACTGAATAAGGAATGAAGGCTAAATAAAACCCGAAACCAGGAAAAGCGTATATCTGTAGGCAGGATTAGCTTTTTTATAGCGCAGCTTTAAAAAACATTATCCGGCAGGGTATCAGTTGCCTCATCTGCCGGATAACGTTATCTACGCTCCACTAGAAAAGCTAATCTGGCCTACGGTTTTGTGTTTTGAATAAAACTCATCACGACTAGTTTCGGATATTATTAAATTTTCGTTCCTAAAATAGCAAACACGCGCGTGCTATTTTCGAAGCGCGTACCCATAGCAGATGCCACGAAAAATAACCCAATGGCGTAGCGCTCGCTCTGCTTCGTTATATGTTAAGGGATGCTGCTACTGATCCAAAACCTGAAAAATAGCGTTCCAATCATTAAACATTTCTGTGGCTAATGCCGTCGTTTTTTTGTGCTCATGCCGTTTGTATTTGCACACATATCTGCTGATAGAGCAAGTAATTGTAGGTGGTAGTCTTCAGAAAGTGACCTATTAATTACGGCTGATTATGGAGGAAGTAATGGATGCCGAGTCAAATTATGGCGAGTTGAGTTATAAAAATGGTTGATAAATTAGGGGTTACGATCTATGTGTTCCACTTCCCGCCTGGGATCAGTAAATGGAACAAAATCGAGTATCCTATGTTTTGTCATATTACTCAAAATTGGAGGGGCGCCCGTTACTTAGCCGTCAAGTTGTTAATCTGATAGGAAATACGACCACTGATAAAGGCTCGCAGATTATGGCGAAACTAGACGAGAATCATTATAAGTCAGGAATTAAAGTGACTGACGACTAGGAACTAAAAAAAATTGGCCATTGTGCGAGATAACTTTCAAGGTGAATGGAATTGTCAAATAAACTCCACTATGAAAACGAACATTAACCCATCTTCGCAGCTTTCACTAATATAAGTCATTGATTTATTGTTCATGCCTTATTTTTACCAAAAAAACTTCTTTAAAATCAAAGGGCGTTTTTTGCGGTCGCTTTGTAGTGCCATTTTAATTGCGTGAGCCTATTGCATTTCCCTGGTTTTTAGCCGATGCTAGCGGTATGTATATTCGAAGAACAAAAACAAAAAACCTGGAAGACGGTAGTGCTTATTATACGTATCGCATTGTCGAATCAGTCCGCATAGGAAATCAGGTTAAGCAGCGCACGTTACTTAATATCGGTGCGGACTTTACTATTCAGCAAGCGCATTGGCCCATACTGACTGCCAGGATAGAGCAATTACAACAAGGCTCGGCCCCTCGTCAGGCAGAACTGTTTAATTTGGCTGATGACTTAAATCAACTTTTGGAATCAGCAGCTCAGCGCTATGCGCGCTGATAACGGCAAAATTGTCTGAACCGCTAAACTCGAAAAAAACAACTCGAGAATATCATTCTATTGATATTCATCATGTCGAGCCATCAATGCTCGCATAGGCGCAGAAACCTTGGTGTTGCACGCTGCACAGCAATGGATGAAAAACTCATTGCACTCGGCTTTAATAAACGGGATATCGCTGCAGCATTGGGAAGCATTATAGGTCGTGCGGTTTCACCCGGCAGTGAATTGTACACACATGACTGGCTGCAAAATCGGACAGGATTGGGCGAGTTGCTGGATCATGATTATGGCAACAGCAGCCTGACACGTTTATATGCTGCCAGTGACAAGTTACTCAAGCATCGGGATACGCTTGAAGCATTTTTATCCGAGCGCGGCAGAGCTTATTGATTTAAACCGTGAGATCGTGTTTGTAGATTTGACCAATACTTATTTGAGGGTCAATGCGCTCAAAACCCACAGGCAAAATTCGGTCGCTGCAAAGAAAAGCGCACGGATTGTCCATTAGTGACCTTAGGCCTGATTCTGGATGGAGACGGTTTTCCATTGAGAAGCCAGGTCTTTCCGGGAATGCAGCGAACCTGCTACTTTGGAGTTGAGTGGACGAGCGCGAGACAAAGATCCATCAATCAAATAAAACCGTGATCATCATGGATGCCGGTATTGCCAGTGCCGACAATATTGCCTGGCTCATCAAGCAGACTATCATATCTTGTCGTCAGCGGACGACACGCGACCCGGAGAACAAGATCCCCGACGGTCGGGCCGCAGTCGTGTTGTTGTTTTCGTGAGTGGATACAGAAACCAAGAACCCGGCTCTATTGTCATTCGGACCTAATCAAAAGAACAAGGCACCGTTCGTTTCCATGTTCGCCGGAAGAGGCTCGACAAAGCTGCACGAAGGCTTGAGCAAAAAAGGCACTATTGAAAACGATAAAACTGGAACGTATTGGCCGACTACGCGAAAAACATAGTCGCGTTGCCGCAGATTACATCATTGACGTGGTGGCTGATGACACAAAAGTAAGCCACCCGCATGAATGGAAACGTAAAGCAGAAGCGATCAAAAAGATAAGCACTCTGGTGTCTACGCTAAGCAATATCCCCGACTGGTCGGAAGAGCAACTCTGGACGACCTAACAATGCTGACCGATTGAAGCACGTTTAAAAGTCTGAACCGAATGGAGCGACCGTTTACCACCAAAGGAAGATCGGTCACGGCACTTGTTCATCACATTATTGGCTTACCACCTTGTGCATACACTGCGCCATCAACTCAGGCTGCAGGGAATTCATTAGCTGGGAAGCATTCGCAACATTATGTCGACCCAGCAACGCCTGACCATTACTTTGCCTACTGATAGTGACACTATCATCATTGAGAACCACAAGTAAAGCAGAAGCTAGACAAAAACAAATATACACAGCTATTAAAATTAACCCTGACCCGATAGGAAAATATAAAACAACCGTTGATATGAAACTGAGGCAACTGAGTGAATTTAACTCAGAAATAATGGGGAATGACAGTATAGTGGCGAAGATGGGTTAAATGTTCAATTTATTTTTGCTAGGCTACTTAATGCAGTATTAGCAATCGTTAGCTGAGTCGCTTTTGTCAGGTCGGATCGTCGGTTAAAGAGTCGGCGCTCTAATGAGTTGTCAAGTGATGGCTGATGTGTTGCTACTATTAAGGATGTCAAGATTTATATGGAATAAATTGAATTTGTTAAACCCATTTATAACAGATATCTCGGATGTTTTATCGAAAAGTGTCAGCTGAGGAATGTAAGGTTCCAAGTTTTGTATATTTGCAAAAGAATAAAGGCTCATAAAGCTATTGTTTATGAGCCTTTTTTACTGCATTATTTGAAACGAAATGCTGCTTTAAACCCCTTACTTCTTAAAAGGTAAGGCATAGGGGAAATAAAGTTTATCTACCTGTTATCGTAAAACCTACACGACGGTTTTCTGCGCGACCTTCGCTAGTATCATTACTGGCGATAGGATCTGATTCTCCATAGCCTTTAACAGTAATGCGGTCTGCTGCAATACCATTAGCAACTAAATGATCTTTTACGGCTTGTGCTCTGCGTATTGAAAGACCCATATTGTATTCCGCAGGACCTGTGCTATCAGTATGACCTTCAAGTTGAACAGTAATGCCTGGATTTCTTTTTAAAGTGTAAATTGCATTATCAAATAATGGGGCAGAAGCAGGTGTAATTGCGGTTGAATCAAAGGCGAAATCAACTGTGCTATAAGACCAGCAACCTTGTGAATTTACTCTAGCACCCGCTGGTGTATTTTCGCATTTATCATAAGCATTTTCAATACCATCTCCATCATTGTCAGTAGATGTGATCACGACAGGAGCTACTGCAGATGATGTAAATAGCATGCTTTCAACAAAGCCTGCCATGCCAGCACTAGAAGAAACATCTGCCGCATTTACGCTAGTACCGCAATTAGCGATATTAGACAATTCCTGTAGTACGGACTGCCCGTCTTGATCATATTCATTACCTACCCAAATAGAGTAAATACATAAGCGATCACCATACTTTGCTTCCAGAGCTTTTGCCTGTTCAAAGGTGTCATTAGGGATTTGTTGACCATCACTAACAACTAATAAGGCAATATTACCAGAAACGCTTTCTAGGTCAGTTGCTGATTTTTCTATTGCTGCATTTAGAGGCGTACCACCGCTGGCGCATTCGGCTTGGTCAAGTGCTGCTTGGAAGTTACCAACTGAATGTCTGGTGATACTTTGATCGGTTTTGGTTGAGCCCCAAGCTGTACAATGCCCTGAGCCAAAGCTTTGTAGTGCTGTAGACAGGTTCATATTAGCCGGGATGGATTTATTAAAGCGGTATAAGGTCTGTTTTTCAGCATCAAATTTTGTAATGCCTGAAGAGTCGCCATCATAGGATGCATTTGTTGATGACGAAGCATCTAGAATAACATAGACAGTATCGGTTATTTGTCTGTATTCAACTGTTGAACTGGGTTGCGCAACAGGTGCCGCCGTGAAACTTGGATAAGTTGTGGGTTGAGTTGTACAGGCGGATAATAAAGCAAGGCCTGTAATGGAAACAGCTGGGATAAAAATCTTCTTAAGCATACTTCTCTCCTGAAAAATGTAAGGTACTCTGACATTCTATCATTATTACTTTATTTTAAAAGCGGCAATCAATATTTTCATAGCATGATTCTAATTGTTAGTTAAGCATGAAATAATGTACTTTTGAAAATAAAAAGTATGGGATAAGATGAAAGCAATTAAGTTATTGATAATATTTGGTTTATTGGTTTTCAGTTTGAGTGGTTTTGCAACTACTTTTACTGACATAAAATTACAGGCAGAGCAGGGTGATGCTTTGGCGCAGGCAAAGATGGGTGCAATGTATCAACTGGGGCGCAATGGCATCGAAAAAGATGAGCAATTATCCGCTACTTGGATGTTAAAAGCGGCGAACCAGGGTTTGGTTGAGGCGGAAGTTTTTATGGCTGCTTTATATGATAGAGGTCTGGGGGTTAAACATGATGTTCATATTGCGACCCAATGGTATGAAAAAGCAGCTGCTCAAAACCATGCGACAGCATTGGCTATTTTGGGTAGAAATGATGTTGCCAAAGGCAGTATTGCTTTTGATTATAAGTCGATGCGTTTAAGAGCGTCTAAACAGATTCCAGTGGAATATTCAAAACGATTTTTAAAACAGAAGTAAAAGATAATAATGACGATAAAAACACGATTTGCCCCTAGTCCAACCGGTTATTTACATGTAGGCGGTGCACGTACAGCCTTATTTTCCTGGTTGCACGCAAAGAAAAACAACGGTCAGTTTGTATTGCGCATAGAAGATACTGACTTGGAACGATCCACGCAGGAATCAGTGGATGCAATACTTGAAGGTATGGCATGGCTAAACCTTGATTATGACGAAGGGCCTTTTTACCAGACTCATCGGTTTGCCCGCTATAAAGAAGTTATTCAACAGTTATTGGATCAAGGCGATGCCTACTACTGCTATTGCTCGAAGGAAGAGTTGGAGTCATTGCGAGAACAGCAAATGGCCAATAAAGAAAAGCCACGTTATAACGGTAAATGTCGCGATACTGCTGATGATCAAGCTGACTTAAACCGAGTCATTCGCTTTCGTAATCCTGATGCAGGTGAAGTTGTCTTTGATGATCTGGTAAAAGGTCGCATTGCTGTTGCTAATAATGAGTTAGATGATCTGATTATTGCTCGAACTGATGGCAGTCCAACGTATAATTTAACCGTTGTTGTTGATGATATGGATATGGGGATAACGGATGTGATTAGAGGCGATGATCATGTCAATAATACGCCTAGACAGATAAATATATTAAAAGCATTAGGGGCGGATTTACCGCGTTACGCGCATTTGCCGATGATTTTGGGTGATGATGGTGCCAGATTGTCAAAGCGACATGGTGCGGTTGGTGTTATGCAATATCGTGATGATGGCTATTTGCCTGACGCTTTATTGAATTATCTGGTCAGATTGGGTTGGTCACACGGTGATCAGGAATTATTTACGCGCGAAGAAATGATCCAGTTATTTGATTTAACAAAAGTCAATGTCTCTGCTTCTGCGTTTAATACGGAAAAATTATTGTGGATCAATCACCAATATATTATGTGCTCTGACCCTGAATTAGTCGCAAAGCATCTCGAATGGCATATGGCGCAACGTGGAGTAAATATTGCTGAAGGCCCAGCTCTGGTTGAAATCGTTAAGGCTCAGCGTGAACGCAGCAAAACCTTGGTTGATATGGCGAATGCAAGTGTTTATTTTTATCAGGAATTTGCTGATTATGATGAAAAAGCAGTTAAGAAAAATTTCAAACCAGGTACTGATGACGTTTTGCAAATATTATTCACTGCTTTTACTCAGCTTGAAGAATGGCAAGACGACGCTTTGCATAATATTGTTTTGCTAACAGCCGAGCAATTAGAGTTAAACCTTGGAAAGGTAGCACAGCCTTTACGTGTTGCTGTGTGTGGTACTGCCATGTCACCATCAATTGATGTAACTTTGTCTTTATTAGGCAGAGAAAAAACGCTCAGCCGACTTGAGAGAGCAATTAATTATATTAAAGGAAAATAAGGACTAGACAAGAAATAATTATGATGTATAATTCTTGAACTCAACTAAGGGGCCATAGCTCAATTGGGAGAGCGCAACACTGGCAGTGTTGAGGTCGGCGGTTCGATCCCGCCTGGCTCCACCAAACTTAGTTAGTATAGTCTTAGTCCCCATCGTCTAGAGGCCTAGGACACCGCCCTTTCACGGCGGTAACGGGGGTTCGAACCCCCCTGGGGACGCCAATTTAAAATACATAGGAAGTGTATTTTAGGCTTATTGAAGCTATTTTATGTGTCAAAGGAAGAACGATAGCATCGTTCAAACTATACAAGTCTTAGTCCCCATCGTCTAGAGGCCTAGGACACCGCCCTTTCACGGCGGTAACGGGGGTTCGAACCCCCCTGGGGACGCCATAAAAAAAGAAAGGGTTATCTATTTATTTAGATAGCCCTTTTTTGTTTCTGCGACTGAAAAGTGCCAAATTCTTTTCTTGTTCCATTCCTTTTGATACTCTATATCTGATAATAAGCAGGCCGCTTTTTTCAGAACCTATGTTTGGGTTACGTTTTTATTTCTTTGCAACAAAAATCTAATCCAATCTACAATGCAATACATTGATTATATAAAACTTAATGGCAGTTTCCAGAGGGTAGGGCGTTACCGTTGAAGCTAGTACATATGAAAAAAATGCCGCCCGACTGCTTTTAAAGCGATTCTTCTTTTGATGAATAGCAATCAAATATAAAAAATCTCACAGCGTTTGCAAAATAGACTATGCAGAATTGGGCCAAGAAAATTAAAAATAATTTTTCATATCGTAGTAAATCTGATCTGACTGATGCATGTGAAATCAATCTGGATGCTATTGCCGAGCAACTGAGCATACAGGAAAAAGCACAGACAGCAGCTGATAACGGACTACCTTTACAGACAGCAACAAATCCTGATAGTACGGAACGCGAAATACAAAGCTATTTTGAAAAAAAAATGGCAAGTATTAACCGCATTGTGAACGAAGGGCTTTGTGTGCGTAATACTTCAATTACCGATACCAATTTACAGGATGAACGGGCGTTGATTAATAATCACACCGAGCACTCTAAATTAGCGGTAAAAAGTTTAATGGCACGCGAATTTCGTTTGCTCATCCAGCTTAAAAAGGAGCTAGACGAAATCCAGCAGGAATTTCAGGCATTTCAAACTCAAAACCAGCTTACGCGAACAGCTCATTACCCTGACTCGCAATTACTGTATTTTGCCATTATTTTATTATTCTGGTTACTGGAGTCTGCAGGAAATGGTTATTTTTTTGCTGAAGGTTCTGAACTAGGTTTGTTAGGTGGTTTAGGGCAGGCGGTGATTATTGCGGCAATTAATATTTCTATTCCTTTTTTTTTAGTAAGCTGGATATTCAGATATAAAAATCATGCGTCTTTCTGGAGTCAGTTGGCTGCCTATATTTGTCTCGCTGTGTATTTGCCCTGTGTGTTTGCTTTCAATCTGCTGGTTGCGCATTATCGTGATTATTACGCGCTACAACCAGAGGCTGCAGGTCATCTGGCAGTACAGCGTTTTATGGCAACGCCTTGGCAATTATCGGAGTTTAACTCCTGGATGCTATTTTTTATGGGCTTATTATTTGCTATTTTTGCCTTTATTGATGGCTATAAGCGTGATGATGCTTATCCCGGCTATGGTAAATTACACAGACGATTACAGGCCTTACATGAAGAATATGATGAGCATCGAGATGAGATCGTGGTCCAGGTCGAAGAGATACGTCAGGATTTTTTGATAAAACTGGAAGAAATGAAGCAAGCCGTGTTGCTAAAGCATACGCGTTTAGTGCATTTGGTTGAAGATAAACAGGTCTTTGTTGCGGAATATAAGCAAGGTATCGCTAATTTCATTGCAGCGGCGAACGCTTTGATCTATCTTTATCGGGATATTAATATGCGTACGCGCAAAGAGTTAATGCCTAGGTATTTTGAGCAAGACTGGAAGTCAAACAATGACTTTAAAGTGCGTGGAGCGCATGATGATATTGCAGTGGTCCAACAACAGCAGCAATTGTTTCAAGATTTTCCGCATTATTGCCAGCAAAGAGCGAATGAGATAGAAAAATTGTATGTGTCATTTTTTCAGCAGTTACAAAGTATCGATCCGGATTTTAAACTCAATAAGATAGATCTTAAATCATTACAGAATCATGCCTAGATATCGCAGTAGAAAGCAAGCTGTCAGAAAAAAGAATTTACTTGGCATTTTTCTGATCTTAAGTGTACTCGCGGTGTTTGCATCGCTGGCTTTTTTTCGTTATCAATTGCAAAGCCAGAAAATTCAATATGACTCGCAAACACTCTGTCCAATTAACGCGGCCAGCCCTAAATATATCGCTTTGGTATTTGATAAAAGCGACACTTATAATAAAGTACAGCAGCAATACTTGCGGCGTTTTTTCAGCAAATTTAAAGCAGACTTAATGCCGGGTACACGCATTTCGGTTTATGTTATCGACAATCAGCAAAATAAAGCGATTGCACCTGATTTTGTGGTATGCGCTCCGCGTAGCGGAAAGGCAGCGAATGCTTTTTATGAAAACCCAAAGCACATTCGACAACGTTGGCGTAGTCAATTCGAGCAGCCGCTGGATCAAGCGATTGAAGGTTTTATGCAAACTGCGCAATCCGATTCTTCACCGATTATGGAAATCTTCCAGACTATCTCTCTGAGCGCTTTTCCGGCTGGCGATAGTCATACTGACAGGCAAATAATCCTGATTTCCGATATGTTGCAGCATACCGCAGAATGGTCTCATTACCGCGCACAGATGGATTTTGCTGCATTACAAAAAACAGATTACTATCAACGTATTAATACCGATCTGCAAAATGCCGAGGTCACCATTTTATATGTGCGCCGCGAAGGTATGGAAAAAATGCAAAACAAGCGCCATGCTCTTTTTTGGGCAGAGTATATAAGATCCATAGGCGGACGCGTTACTTTGATTGAAAAAATTGACGGTTAACTTATGACATATCAAAAGTTTCAACAAGGATTAATACACGATGTGCGCAAAATGTTTGTCATCGCATTGTTCGGTGGTGTAGTGGGTGTGTGCCTGCCGCAATACTTCAATTTTCCCTTACTTGCGGTGATATTACCTTTGTTATGCATGATTATCTATGTCTGGATCGGCTATTTGCATAGCGTCGAAAGCGCCTTTTTAGAGCAGTTTGCAGACAGTGTGTATTACCTAGGTTTTTTGCTGACTCTGGTGGCCTTAGTTGTCTCGCTGTATTTTTATCATAGTGATAGCTTAGAGGCAGGATTATTGACTGCTAATTTTAGTCTCGCTTTGATTACGACGATATTCGGTCTTGCGGTGAGAATTTTTATTAATAACTTCCAGCTTGATCTTCATAGTATAGAACGGCAGATGATGACAGAAGTAGGGCATGCTGCCAATGAAATGATCCGCAAAGCCAAACTGATTTCCATGCAACTGGATGTGTCGCATCAAGAAACGCAAATAGCCATTAGAAAATCCTGCGATGCCGCCGCAGAGGGTATGCAGCAGACAGCACTGACTATAGATCAATATGCTAAGCGCCGGTCTGAAGAGTTACTGAAAAATACTTACAGGACCACTGAGGTCATTGAGCAGGCAGTGGCGACGTTTGAAAAAAACATGCAGAATATCAAATTGCCGGAGGATATATTTGCCGAAAAGTTAAATATTCCGCTGCAACGCCTAACTGCCCGGCTTGATGAAACACAATTGTTACTAAAAGAGATGAATGCAGCGCAGGGGAAAATATCACAGAGTAACCAAGAGATCGTTGGTGGTATGGCGAAGTCAGTTGCCGAGGTAGACATATTGGTGCAGTCGATTAGTGTTTTTAACGATAAATTATATGCCAATACCAAGGTGAATGAGGACTTTGTTGGCGTCGTAAAACAGGTTTCTTTGCTCGCAGAGCAGACAAATGGTATCTCGGAAAATCTGCAACAGCAAACCGAACAGTCTGCTTCGGCCATGCAAAATTTTAGCAAACTGATGAGCGCTGTGAATACCTTGCCAGATGCTGTTGATACGCTAGCGTTGCGTTTAACCGAAAGCGCGGATCAATTTTCTAAGACGTTTCAAAGCCTAGGTGATTATACTAAATCAGCTACACGCATTGGTAAGGATCTGCAGGAAATTACCACAGCTCTTAGCAATACCCGCGAAACAGTCAAGCAAATTTCTGATTTTGGCGTTCACGTTACGTCTACTTTCAAGCGTTTGGAAACTTTTAACAAACTAATGGAGCAACACACCCAGTTGATGGCTGATATGGGGGGGTGGCGCAATTGGATATAGACCTGGCTAAACAGCATCAACAGGAAATGGCGAGCATTTTGCATCTGTCAAGACAGGCTCTGTTACAAATGCAGCGACAGGCCGCTGGAATGGATAAGGCTAAAAATGGCATCTAGTGAAGGACGGCGTGCATTTTTATTAGGCATTACCCTGAATGAATTGGGTTTTATTATGTTTTTTTTGTTAATGATCATTAGTGCTGCGACCTTACAACAAACCAAGCAAAAACTAGAACAGGAAATTGAGCAAAAAGCCAATTTGCAGGCTGATATTATCCAGGCCAGGCAAGATTATGAAGACTCTTTCAAACGATTGCAGTTACTCGAAACCAGGCTTATGCAAGCGGGAGGCTTTTCTGCTAAACCCAGTGAACAGCAATTAGATGCATTGTTTTCTCGCTTACAGGAGGCTACTACTGTAGCAGATATACAACAGGAAAATGTCGTAATGCAGCGCCAACTTGATGCTTTAGAGCGATATAAACGCTTAGCTGAGTCGCTAGAGACAAATGGCATAGATGCTAATTCGCCACAACAAATGCTCGAACAATTAGTGCAGCAAACTGAAGCGTATCGAAAAGAGCAGCAATTACTTAAAGGCCGTGTCGCCTTTATGCAAAAAAAGCTGCAAAGTAATGGTCTGGATCATCCACCCTGTTGGGCCGACCCGCAAAGTGGTGCGGTTGAGTATTTATATAGTATGACGCTATATGAACATCACATCAGCATTGAAGCCGCCTGGCCTGACTATCGCAAAGCTGACTTGCGCCAGATTCCTGGCGCTGAAAAGCTTGCAGGACAACGTTTGACACCGCAACAACTACAGCAACAAGTTCAGCCGGTCTTTAACTGGAGTAAGTTACACGAGTGTCGTCATTTCGTGCGCATAAAAGATGATTCCAATACCTCTAAAGACGCCTTCAAGCGGCAGATGTTAACGGTTGAAGCTTATTTTTATAAATATTTACAGCGTTAATCGTCCCCTAATCTCAATTTGCAAACAGCTGAAAAAGCATCGCGATGATGTGATAAGTTCTGGCGAGATAGTCTGATTACCATCCAAACACGGGTTTTTTTGCCTGTTTGGCAATTTCTACATTCTCTTCCCACATAGCAAGCCCAGTAGTAAGGTCTGTTAATGCCATATGAAAGAAAAAATATGATTCCCTGACTCTGCCTAATTCTGCCTGTTGTTGAACGATTTCGCCTGATAAACTCATATCCGGAGCAATTGCAGTGCCCGCTTTTTGTACAGTATCTTGATTAAACATGTCGTCATCTTCAAGCCTGCGTACTTGTTTACTGGCTTTGTCATCAGGACCATTACCGCCAACGGCTGTTGTCGTTAATGCCTTGCCTGAGCGCAGTAATGCCTGTCTGATTTTATCTGTCAAGATGCGGGTATCAATATGCTGGCTGGTAGAATTTTTAACGGTACTAACCATAATGATTGTTTTCCGACTATCTGTGCGATTTAATACGCCGGATGCAAGCAATGAATTAATGCCTTTTTCAGCGGCAATTTGCCAGTCTTTAAAGTTCACATCATCGACAGTGACTAATCCTTCATTACTGGATGCATCGATGCGCCGCGTAGATGGATTGCAGCCGGTGAGTATAATTAATGCAATGAAGAGTCCGCATAGCGAAATGATTTTTTGGGTCATGTTAGTATACTGAATTGTTAAGTTTATGTTGCCGGAACTACGCGTTTGTATTCCTGAATTATAGGGAGGCTTAGCATTGACTGCAAAGCTATTTTTAGACGCTACCAATCAGAGCGGGCATCCTGATTTTCTCTTATGCTCAGTGTAAAATCCTTGCATCTCGCATTGGGGGATATGGCCATGATTCTTATTGTATCACCGGGAATAACGGACATAGGAATCCATGTTTGCGAGCCTGTATTGACATCCATGCCATTTTCATCCAGACAACCAAAACGATAGGCAATTTGATAAGGGTTGTCTTTCATAAACCAACTACTCGCTTGATCCCAGAAGCTGGTTCGCGTATTAGTTGCTGTTACCTGTACTTTTAGCAACCCATCAGGCATTTCAACTTTATCAACTCTATCAATAGCGAGTCGGCGCTTGAGAAAGTCATCAGTGGCTATTTTTGAGGTGTCCACTTCCTGGCGTTGCATGGTGGTTTCAGTGTTTTCAATCGTGTTGACGGTTGCCTGACAAGCAAGCAAGAGTGCATAAGTGTTGATGATAATTAAACGTTTTAGCATAAACAGGTCCTTGGAAAAAAGTGATAGGGGGGGCGCTAAAGTTATTGGTTTTCAATTACTTTATAAATTAGATTATTCGAGGATAACGCTCTGACATAAACAATAGCGATATTCGTGTCATTATTCAATTTTATTTCTGTTGTATTGTTTGTACCAATAGGCGATAGGTGCAATATACCATTGTCGGGAATGGGAACGTGTGCAATTTGAATTTCCTGTGGTAACGTCTCCCAGCAACGTGTGTCGGCAGTATTGAATAGCGCTTTGTAAACGCCTGTAAAAATATAGGCACCGATTTGTGCGCCATTGTTACCGGATCGGCGTGCAGCCTCGACAGCAGCATAACTAGCTAATTCTTTGGTTAAGGTGGAAATAACGATTCGGGTGATCATGCCAGGTAATTTTTCATGATACTCCTGAGACATGATGGCGTCAAAATTGGCTATTTGTTCAGTCTGAATAGAGGTATTGCTATTCCGGTACAAATAGCTAATATTTAGTCCCTGTAAAGAAGACGTAAAATACTCATATCTCGGAAAAGAAACTCCTGTATAACCTACATAAGGCAGGATTATTTGAAATTTTTCCTGTTTTAATGCAGGGGCGCGTCCGTTGAACAGTAAAATATAAGCAACTTTTTGGTTGAGCGGGTAATCAAGTGCTTTGATATGCTTTAGTTCATTAGGTATCTGTCCGCCTATCTTCATTGCACTAGTGATTAAGTCCTGTTGCACCCGTTTGTTGTCAGGAAGCATTTTGTATAGGTTGCGGAAATCAACTAAAGCCTCAGAATAGTTATTTTCCATTAAATATCCCATGGCGGAAAAATAGCTGACAAAAGGATTGCTTAGATTACCATAGAGTTTATTCGCCTTATTTCCAGAAGTATTATAGGCGGCTTCAACGACAGAATTGCTAGCGATCTGGTCAAAAGAAAGCGAAACATTTTGCCGACTTTGGCGCTGATTTTTTTTATTCTGGGCATCAATCTGTTGTTGATTCCTACGAATTTCTTCATCAAATTGCTTAATCACCCTTTTTTGCGCATTGCGCATTCTGCGTAGTTCTACTTGAGCACCGGCAGGATCATGCAGCGCAAAATAGTCTAGTGCTTTATAGGCATTGAGCATGACTTTATCAAGGTACATACCTGTGTAGGGCAGTGCATTGGGATTCGTCAGTGTAGAACTGATCTCGGCAGCACCCGAACGGGCACTGATAAGTGCGCGATTATCGAAGTCTGTGATCAGCGTTTCACTTTTTTCAAAGGCGCTCAGGCTTTGTTGATATTCACCTGCAGTAAAATTTGCGGTTCCTTGATCTAATCGCCACATCAATTCATCATCAGTATTATTGCGACCTTCACTTTTTTCGCTTAAATCCTGTGCTGCTTTTTTGATGTTTCCTGAATAGTAAGTTGAAATATAGGGTTGTTTTTGTTTTCTGGCATCTATGATGGTGGAGCAGCCACTGATTAGCATAAGAAAGCTCAATAGCGTAGTTGCCAGCCGTATTTTCAATAAATTTATGTGCATACAAGTTGAGTGGCGAGTTTCATTCGGCGCGTTTTGCTTTTGCTGCTGTCTTTATTATTGTGAACTTACCTGGCTGTTATAAAACGCTAACCAAGCGTAAGTGCTATTTTAAGTGGACATTACCACCCTGGTGTTGCCTTTGGATAGGCCGGAGCCGTTGTGCTTATATTTTTAGGCTGCAAGCGGCAAATATCCCCTTTTTTGAGATCAGAAAGTCCTGAAATGACTTTAGCTTTGCTAAATTTTCCTTCAACGGATACCACTTCAAGCAAACCTATTGTACTCTCATGACCGCCTAGCAATTCTCCGGTGTCATAATCAATAATGCTATCCCCCTGTCTGATAACCTGACATAGATTGCCGACTTCAATCCCAGCACCTATACCTCGATTAAGAATTGCACCTTGGGTACTAACGGCAACTATTTTGATTGGATAAACGCCTGCAAGGATTGCATTGCCAACTAATGTTGCAGTGCGCGCAAAGAGTAAATCCTTATAATCAGCATAGGTCCAGTCTCTTCTTTCAGTGGCTGAAATTTCTCTACGTACTTCATTGCTTTTTAGTTTAGATATAACCTGGTCTGCAAATTTAATCTTACCCGTCGCGCTTTCAATAACCTGGAATTGGCACTTAAAAGTAGCAACTATTCTCGGTGCCGTTTCTCCGGTGATTTGAATATTCTGGCTAACCAGGTTTGTTTCCAGGCGGTTGATGACTCCGGTTACCAAATAATCTGCCACCAGAAGTTTGCCCATTTTTTGGATCTGTGTTGGGTCCGCCCATTCAGACTCAGTGAGTCTGTTTTCATTCATGACTTTATCAATCTGTGTGCGACTCAGCATATTAAATTTTCTCGATTTTGTCAGAAAATTCAATAATTCGTTAGAAAATTCGCGCTCCAGTACTGTGCGGGTAATGGCAAGGTCGCCAATATTCGTTGTTTGTATAACTGGACTAATCTGGAAGGGCAGCACTGCCATGGTGGGTTGTTGATAGGGTGTTGCCATTGATGGTAGACTAATAGCTACTAAGATTAGTAAAATCATAAACTTATTTATAATCATTATAATCACCTGATTGGTTTTTGGATTAGCTATAGTATTATAGCTAGGTAAGGATAGACGTAACAGCCCGAAAAGTATTCACTATAATCCTGCGTTAACTGAAAATATAACTAAATACTACAGCACCCTCGAAGTAAATAATATAAGAATAAGCTTATCAATCTATTAGAAAACAACTGATCACTTCAACAGCTGTTGATCTATTTCGAATAATGATCAGTAGAGGAATGCAAGGCAAGCCATCTGAAATAAAAACGCCTAATGAACCTTCTATTTCTTCATTAGTCATTAGTACGCGCAATAACATCTTGCAAAGACATTTTAAATAGTTTGGCATATTCACTATATTCTTCCGTATTAAAGCCAGTAATCTCTTTTAGCCCTTAACTTTCCTGTTTCACAGCGTTCTTTAATGATAATCATTCTGAAATGTACACTATCTCGGATAGCATTTTCTATTTTTCTGTATTGATGTTTATAGCGCGGATCAAAGGTAATCAGCCAATAAACATGATCATTGTGTTTTAAACCATGCATAATTTCAGAAAAATCCATTTCTTTTTTAGTCATTCCTGCAAAGATATGATGCACAGACCCTGATAAAACCGAATCAACATAGCGAATTAAAACACTATAAAAGCTCCTCTGTTTTTTTATGTTCTTCAGCAGCAATTAGCCATTGGTGAAAATGACCTACGGAAACCATAACTGACGAGAATAGACCAAACTCGGCAATGATTTTAAATACCCAACTGTAATTTTTGTCAGAAAATTCATGCGCTAAAACCTCAAAGATTTCATAAACAGCATACCCGCTAAAAATGAGCACGAAAGAAAGAAATCATTTTAGTTTGTTGGTTTTAGTTGCGATTAAAACCCCTACAATAAATTTCTGCGGTTTTTATCACTTTACAGAGTCGTGGTAGTTTTGACAAAGCATTTTTAAGCAGAAATTTTTTAATTAGAAATACAACTAATAGCGCGATGACTATGCCCGATAACTCCATCAAAGCCCCTTCTAGGGGAGAAAGGTAGTAAAGGAAAAGCCCATAATCGGTTTTAATATACAATATACCCAAATAATACCACTGAGATAGTAGCTAGATACGCCGATTACTGCCCAAAGTATTGGGTTTTCAGTATTATTTTTTAATGCTGTTTTATAAATCCAGGTAAATACACAGATAGATTACTTTATAAACGTTTAGACCCAGTTAATCCATATCATTCAGTGCGTTGAATATTACATTTAATAATGATTACTGTTTTGCAACAACAGCATTATCCGAGCCTAATATCTGTAATCTATAAATAACCTACGCAAAGTGCTTGCGAGAAAATTTTAGAAATTATATCTATCCATTAAATGATATGAAGGTGTTTAAAAACTATAAATACGATTAATTTGAAGATTTAAAAAAGTTGAGCAGAATCTTGTTCTTTTCTGGCCATTGTGCATGCAATTTATCACCCTCGCAATACCAAGTTTTCACGTCGTTGGCGCAGTTAGTGTAAGCTAAACAACCATTTGCCATTTTTTCAGGTATTGCACTACACTTGTTACAATAAGCCCACCATCCCGATGTTTCGCTGCCGTAACCAGGAAAAAGATGGTCATTAATGCTGTGCATAACTAAAACAGAAATAGGGTCTGGACAGGAGCGGTCGCTTAAGTCCTGATAGTTGATGCCAGCTGCACTGGCTGCAATAGCTTTGGGTATATGCTTTGTGCCACTCATAAAAGCTAAAGCCATTGCCGATGTACCTCCATCAGAATGTCCAGTCAGGTAGATGCGCTGTTGATCAATACACCACTTTTCTGCAATCATGCCAGGTATTGTGCCTAATTCAATGGTTGAGGTTGGCGATAATTCAGGATGATCTGCATAAGCGACGATAAAGCCCGCTTTAGTAGCCTCATAAGTCAATCCAGTAAGTGCTTCACTGCGCGCTCGGTTTGCTTTCGCAGGTGAGTAAACCATTAATAAAGGATGTGCAATAGTGGGGTCGTAATTTGAGGGAGTACGGACGTTATATTTAATGCCATCGTTGGATTGTTCACCAAATGTTTTACCAGCAGCGCCAGGTTTAGCACCTGATTCACAATGCAGCAGGGATGTGGTTGCTAGATAATTTGTTGCACCAAGTTTTTGATATTGCTCACTATCATCAATAATATACAAAATGAACGTATAAATTACCGGTAGTAGCAAAACCGATATAAAAATGATATTGCGTTTTGATAGATGCGGTTTGAGTTGATCCCAGTCAAATTTTTTCATGACTTAAGCTCCTAATAATTAATACAAATATTTTGTTTGTTCATACTTATTTCTCTAGCAATGTGATATCTGGTGTCTTATTTCTGCGCGTGTATTTTACGGTCAAAAAAATGCAGACAAAAAACACTAAGATAATAAAGAATTTAAGCCGTTTACTTATAGGCGGGTCGATCATGCCCACCGTAAATGGTAAATGTGTGTCCTGTCTTTTATCGTTATCAACGATAGTAATATGAGCTAAATAATCGCCTGCGCCGTATTGACTGAAATCAATTCGGCTGTTGACGTTACCGGTTTTAATTTTTTGCGGTGCTTGATAGAAGACGCGCTCACCATTAGGTTCTTTTGTGACTTCAAATTCGAGAGTTATATCGCGTAGTTTTTTGCCTTCATAATCAAAAACAAGATATGTTTCACCTAGTCCAGGAATTTCATGGCAATACGTTTTGCTTCCTGTTATTGATGGGGTGTAAGCAGAGAAATGAATTTTCTCAAAACCAATTTTTATCCTGCAGTCATCAATTTCATCGCGTGCACCACGATGAGCCTGAGCGCTCTGCAAAGTTGTGCATGCAATAGCAACCATAGTTAAAATAAATGATCGGAAATATGATTTTCTTTGTTTCAGTCGTTGTGCTCGCAATTGTCTCGGATGTGGGATGAGATATTGTTTAATTAACGATGAAACTGTTGGATTATGGACATTTTCATTAATTTTATTAGTCATTTTATGGTCCTAAAATAAATTAATCGTCTTTGTTAAGTGTACGTACCCAGATATCCTTTTTTATTCTCTTTTTCTTTTCTTTGAAGATCAGAAGAAGAGGTAGATTAGTACAGCAACCCTGAAGTACATAATAAGGATATAAATCTATTAAAAAATTTAGTCATTATGTTTTTTTATGCTTTAGATTTGAAGGATACTATACTAAAATCACTGAGAACTGGCCGTTAATCCAAATCATCAAGTGCGTTGGATATTACATTCCTTAATGAATGCTGTTTTGCAATAATGGCATCATCTGTTCCCATTACTTGCAAACCGTAAAAAAGACCTGTTAAAAAATAGGCGAAGACCTCTGGGTTTTTTTCTTTTGAGATGTCTCCTTTTTTTTGGTCATTAATAATAGCAAGGCGAAACCCTTCTTTTACTTGACCAAGTCCACCTTCAAAATATCTGGCAATTTTTGAGTCTTTTTGCCAAAAAATGAAGCGCAATAAACAATCATAAAATTTACTTGTCATTGCTTCATGAATTGTATTCTTTGAAAATAGCATTATTTTCTCCTTTTGATTTATTGTGTACCAAATGGTTTTTTACAGGTAAAAAATTTTAATCTAATAAGGTTAATGTGCTTACAATAACACCTTCGAGAGCTAGACGATTTTGGGTCGCACTACCCGTTATTTGCAAACCATAAAACACACTTGTTAAAAAGTATGCCATCAGTTCAGGATCTTTTTCAGCTGAAATTTCCTGGTTTATTTGACCTCGAATAACAAGCTGCTTAAAAGTCTCCTCAACTTGTTTAACACCCGCTTCAATTTCTTCTGCAATGACCGCATCACTCTGCAAGAACTCTAACGCTGTTTTTCCCAGCATACAGCATCGTTTGTCCTCGATAATTCGGTCAACGACTCGAACCAGGACTCGTTCAATTGCTTTTTTTGCGGGTAAGTCGTGCATAATATTGCGCATTTCACATACCATGGCGTACTTTAGGCGGTAAAGCTTTAAAGCCTCTAAAAATAGAGCGTATTTACTACCAAAAGTTGCATAAAAGCTGCCTTTTCCTATGTCCATTGCATCCAACAGGATATTTAAGGAAGCACCTTTGTAACCTTTATCCCAAAAAACACGCATTGCCTGCTCAAGTGCATCTTGAGTATTGAATTCTTGATTTCGAGCCATAAAATAATTATATTTTTTACCAACGGGTACAGAATATGTTTTTATTATTTATGTGTCAAATAAAATAATCATTTATTATCTATTAATGTCTCATCCATAGGTCAGAATTTAGAGCTTCCGCTTGATTTTTTAAAAAAAGCAAGGCATGAAGAGATTCATCCAGATACTGCCAGTGTTAATAAATGATATTACTCTGCATTTTAAAAAGCAATGCTGAACAATCGCCGCGCCAACGATGTATGTGTTATCTAAGAGTGGCTCGTTTAACACAGTCATTAAAGTTAGGCATCTTGCATTTTCCAGTTAACACTTCTGTTGTTTTTTATCTGGGAGTGCACGGCTCGCGGGCATAGAGTTAATAAAAGCGAGCTAGCTGCCCGAGCTCCCAGCATTTTTAAAATAAAAATGTGTAAACTACCTTAAAGGCAATATGAAAGACGTCTTAAATTACCTTGTTTTATTAGTTGGTAATTTAACAGCGGTAAAAGTAGGTAGAAATCGTTTTATATGGATACTATTGCACCTAAGGAAGTGCTTAAGTTTCAATTTGTTTGGCAGCGCTCACTGAATTTAAACGCAATCACATTTGGGAAAAGTCATAATATGCTGAATTATCCACAGCAAGGGCAGGATGATCTAATGGCGCTGCATAAATGATAAAGACGGGGTATTGGTAGATACTGAAATTGCTAAAAATACGCAATAGTTGGTTGTCAGGCATAAAAAAACCCCTTATTTGTCAGGCAAATAAGGGGTTACAGGGTAAGTTTAAATTATACGGCGATGCTAACTGCGCCTTTTAACTTTTTCATTGCATTTTTTTCTAACTGTCTAATACGCTCTGCAGAAACATTATAACGTTCAGCTAACTCGTGCAAGGTCAGTTTTTTTTCGGTGAGCCAGCGACTGGTGACAATGTCCTGACTGCGCGCATCTAGAGATTGCATGGCATCGCTTAGTAATGTTTCTTTGTGCCCACTCCAGTCTGCGTTTTCTAATAGCAAGGCAGGGTCTGCATTGTGTTGTTGCAGGTAGGACATCGGTGCACTGTATGATTCTTCGCTAGACTCAGTTTCAGGCTGGTCAAATGCCATATCTTTACCATCAAGTCGCGTTTCCATTTCATAAACTGTTTTAATATCCACATTCAGGTTTTCTGCAATGGCTTCTGCATCGGCTTTAGTTAACCAACCTAATTTTTTCTTGGATTTTCGTAAGTTAAAAAATATTTTGCGCTGTGACTTAGTTGTTGCGATTTTAACAATGCGCCAGTTTTTTATCACATATTCATGAATTTCAGCACGAATCCAATGTACGGCAAAAGACACTAGTCGCACACCTACATCAGGGTCATAACGTTTGACTGCTTTCATTAGGCCGATATTACCTTCTTGAACAATATCGTTCATAGGTAATCCATAACCATTGTAACCCCGTGCTACATGCGCTACAAAACGTAAATTGGCCATCACCAGTTGTTTTGCAGCATCCAGGTCCTGATTATCTCTATACAGTATGGCAAGCGCGCGTTCTTGTTCAGCATTTAATTTATTAGTTTGACCGACAACATTGAGGTAAGAATCAAAGTTCTCAGCAGATAATGTAATAGGCAAGGCTAATGAATTAGACATGGGTGACTCCAATAATTTAACATATGATGATTTTAGCACTCAATATGTAAGAGTGCTAATATTATTACAAAAATTCTATTAGATTCAAGAAATCTGCTGAATAGAGTAAAATAATGACTTTAAGAAATTAATTATTAGAGAATGTAATGGATAATAAATTGTTAGAAATTCTAGCTTGCCCAATTTGTAAGAGCCCATTAATTTATCAAAAGAGTGCGCAGGAATTAGTTTGTAAGGCAGATCATCTGGCTTTTCCTGTTCGGGATGACATTCCTGTGATGCTCGAAGATGAGGCGAGGATCTTAAGTAGTGAAGAGCTTGCGCAGTTATAATGTCTGAAGCGTTTAAAGTCGTTATTCCTGCTCGTTATGCTTCAAGCAGATTACCTGGAAAACCCTTGATCCCTATAGCTGGTAAGCCGATGGTGTTACATGTCTGCGATAGAGCTAAAGAAGCAGGGGCTGAGCAGATCGTCGTTGCAACTGATGATCTACGTATCCGCGATGTGGTTAAAAATTATGGCTTTGATGCAGTAATGACGAGTCCAACGCATCAGAGTGGCACGGAAAGGCTGGCAGAGGTAGCTGGCATTTTTCACTGGGATAAGGAGGTTATTGTCATCAACTTACAGGGTGATGAACCACTTATTCCGCCCGAGTATATTGCTATGAGTGCTCATACACTGGCTTTGCAAAGGCTTGCAGAAGTTGCTACTTTAGCGGCTGAAATATCTGCAGTAGAAGACGTTTTTAACCCCAATGCAGTTAAAGTTGTTGTCGATAAACATGATTATGCCCTTTATTTTAGCCGGGCTGCGATTCCTTGGGATCGGGATGGGTTTCAGCATACGGAAGCGGTGATCAAAACCAGGCAGGCTTACTTAAGGCATATTGGTTTATATGCCTATAGAGTGAGTTTTTTACAGCGTTATGTACAGTGGGAAACCTCTGCATTGGAAAGGATTGAGATGCTTGAGCAGCTAAGAATTCTTTGGGAAGGTGAAAAAATAATAGTTGCAAAGGTTGCACAAGCACCCGAAGCGGGTGTAGATACACCCGATGACCTGTTGAGAGTAACAAGGCGATTAACGGAGTCGGAGTAAACACTATTTTCTTAATTGATAGCGTGCGAGTTCAGCAACTTCTTCATCGCTGTCATTAATAAAATGTTCCAGATGAAATCCACGTTTGACAATAATATAACGAACATAATGACTCTCATCATGTATCATATTGCTTAGCACTCTTGGTTTACAATGTGTTGCCACAGTGGCTCTGACTTTCCAGTTTTTATCTTTTGCAAGATGTTCGTGACCATATTTTATTCTGGCAATCGCTGACCGGACTAAAGCCGATTTATCACTGATTAATCGGTTTAAAGCAAATCCCTGACTTGCTGCAGCAAGGCGAACATATTCATCTGGCTCTTTGCAAATATTGCTTTGAGTATAAATTTTGCCATATATTTCAATTTTTTCTTCGAGCATGTGTTTCCTTCTTTTCCAAAAGCCCTCTTTTTTTAAAGCGTTGGACTGTCAAAATTTGTCACTATTTTACGGTTTTTGTTAGCTAAAAATTGTGATTCTTATCTCAGAGATTAGCTTAATAATTGTTCAATATCTAGTTTTGTCAGCGTTCTGTTATGTAATGAGCTAGCGACCAAGGCTTGTTGAATACCAATAGCTTTTATCTGCATCAGGTCTTGTTTGTTGCGAATACCACCTGCGGCAATGAATTGATGCTGAGGATATGTATTGTAATAATATTGAAGTTTTGTTAAATCTGGTCCGCTATTTTTGCCGACCAGAGCCAGAGACATAATAATTAATTGTTTAGGCCATAAGTGGGGTGATTCATATAATGCTATTGGTCCCATGAGTTTATCTTGTGCGCAAAAATCCAGCGATAAAATAAAGTCATGATTTTGCTGTTTAGTCGCTTTTAACGTATGTTCATTTAGTGATTCTGTACCCATAACCGGTGTTATATTGCTTTTAGCATAAACTCCATTAGGCGGTTCGCCGTCGATCATAAAGTTGATCTGTGGATGGTGTTTTACCAGTTTGTTAATCCGGCTGAAGTTGTTGCCATTAGCCATTAACGCGTCAAGGTCAGCGATATAGACTTGTGTAAAGGGATAGAGGCTTAAATAGGCATTTAACACAGCCTCTAATTCACAGGAATGACATAGAGGCGTTGATAATGGTCGGTAGCTTTGTCGATCGCCTTGCCTGGCAAGTACCGCAACGCCGGATTTTATATCAATCACAGGAATAATTTGCAAAATGCGCCTACCTCGGGTGTTTAAACTTTTAGTTTATTAGCATTGATTATATGCAATCTTGCTGGAATTTTCTTTTTTTGTCTTTTTACTTAATCATGCGTTTATTAGTTTTTGAATATATTACAGGGGGCGGTTTTATTGATCAGGATTTACCTGTTAGCTTATTACAAGAAGGGCGCTTAATGTTGCATGCTCTGTTAAATGATTTGAGTGTTATTAACACCCTAGAGTTGCTAGTCTTGCGTGACGAGCGTATTGGTATAGATTCAGCAACAATAAGTATGCCTTTGCAATATATAACCGTGTCTTGTGGGCAGGTGTTAACTGACCTATTAACTACCAGGCAAGCAAGCTATGATGCGGTTTGGATAATTGCACCTGAAAGTGATGGGAAAGTGCTTGCGTTCTGGTGTCAATTTTTTAGCCAGCAATCTAAGTGTTTAGCCAATTCTGGACTGCAAACCGTTGAAATTTGTGCGGATAAATATCGCACCTTTATGTTATTGCATAATGCAGGGATTGCCTGCGTGCCAAGCCAATTAATTAAAGCCTCCACTGTTTGTAATGATCTACCGATTATTCTTAAAGCAAGTAATTCGGCTGGCTGTACAGGTGTACCCATAGAGTCTGAGGCTGTCAATGGGGTGGGGCGTCTTACATGCTAAACTTAAACCGAAAGGACGTATATTCTACAGCCTTATGTTATCGGGAAGGTTTTAAGTTTATCGTGTTTATTTTATCGCGGGCGTGCTTATTTGCTATGTTGTAATGAACAGCACATTACTCATATAGAGCAAGGTTTTAGCTTGTCTGCCTGTACTGTGAATGTGCAAGCAGAAAAACATGCGCAGTACCAGGTACTCTGTCAGCAGATTGTTAATATTATGCCGCAGTTATTAGGCTATATCGGTATAGATTTTATCCAGACTGATAAGGGCGAAAATTTGATTTTAGAAATAAATCCACGATTAACCAGTTCTTATGCAGGCATGCAAGAGGCTTTAGGAATCAATGTTGCAGAATTGGTGTTAGCTGGTGTCGGAGGCATAAATCGCCGATTACTTCAACAAGCGGCAAAAATAAACAAGTGACTGTTGAAATTATAAAAGGAGAGGGCAGTGCAGGCTGAGGTGATTGGTTGGGATATAGGCGGTGCTCACTTAAAGGCGGCATGGCTAAATCAAAAGGGCGAAGTGCTTGGTGTTTTCCAGGAGCCCTGTCCTTTATGGCAGGGTTTAGAGAAACTTGAAACGGCACTTGCACATATTTTACAGAAATTACCTGCCTCAGTAGAGCATCATGCGCTAACTATGACGGGTGAGTTAGCTGATTTGTTTACTGATAAAGTACAAGGTGTAGAAGAGATCATTGCTGTTATGCAACGCACCTTAGCAGAGAAGACTTTATTTGTTTATGCAGGGAGATTGGGTTTTATTGCGGCTGATTTAGTTGAGCCTATAACTACTGGTGATATTGCTTCTGCAAACTGGGTCGCCAGCTCGCGTTATGTTGCTGAGCACATAGAGCAGGGCCTGTTTGTTGATATGGGAAGCACCACAACCGATATTTTATTAATAAACAATTTTCAGCTTGATGCCCTGGGTTATAGTGATTTTCAACGTTTGGCTTCCAGCGAACTGGTGTATACCGGGATGGTACGCACTGCGGTGATGGCGGTTGTACAATCCGTTAACTTTGCAGGTGCTGAGGTTGGCGTGATGAGCGAATATTTCGCGACGATGGCCGATGTATATCGCCTGACGCATGAACTTGATGAGCGGCACGACCAAACGGATACTGCGGATGCGCGACCTAAAACAGAACAGGCGAGTGCGCGTCGTTTGGCGCGTATGCTGGGTTGTGATGCGCTGGATTATTCACTATCAGATTGGCAGAATCTGGCCTATACAATCAGAGCTCAGCAACTGGCTAGAATACAACAGGCGTGTCAAAAGCAATTGTCACGCTTGAAAACCAGAAAAAAAACTGAGTTAGTGGGGGCAGGTATAGGACGTTATTTTAATTAAAGAAATTGCAGAATCTTGGACTGCAATATAGGATTTTGATAGTCTATTTTATTGCCCCTGCATACCCAAGCATATACAATGCAGGCAGCTGACTGTGCACCTGCAGTCGCGGTAGCTTATTTGCTGAGTAATATACACGCATGACACACTTAAGCAACTCTCTGGGACGCAGGTCTTTAGCCTGCCTTTTATAAGCAGCCTGAAGTGCTGTGCTCTCAGTTTGACGGTTTTATTTTATGCACGTTCCTAAGCGATGTGCAACGGAAATAGGGCGTCTTTCATTTTCCAGTTAACACTTTTGTTGTTTTTTATCTGGGAGCGCGGGCGGCCCGCCCGCATAGGGTTAATAAAAGCGGGCAAGCTGCCCGCGCTTCCAGCGTTTTGAAAATAAAAAAGTGTAAACTACTTTGAGGGCAATATGAAAGACGTCGGAAATAGTCAGTATGCTGTTTTTTGAAATGCAGATAACCCATCTGCTTTTCTAGTTAATTTTGCCAGCTAAACGTAATAGACTAGTTTTTGGCCGGGGCGCAGACTACGTGGATTGGTTACCCCGTTGGCAAATTTCAGGTGTTGAATGGGGACTCCTAAGCGTTGCGCGATTAACCCAAGATTGTCGCCTGAGCGAACGCGGTAAATCTTTCTGTTGATATTTTTTTTCCCTGGGATAATCAACGATTGGCCTATCTGGATGTTATTACCCTTGACCTTGTTGGTTTTGCGTAAGTCCTGGATGGTCACCGCAAACATTTTGGCAATGCCTTCCAGATGGTTACCACGCCGCACTGTATAGATTATGTGTGAATTTGAATTGGCCTTGGTCTTGGCAAGACGGCCTTGTGTATGAGCAGTTTAAGTGAAATGGTGTTGCTTACTGGCTTCCATAACTTAGTGTTCGCAACTTTTTTATCTAATTGTATGGCTGCATTAACAGGTAATCGCACAATGAAATTATGAGTTGGAGTGCGGCTGAATTGAGATAATTCAGGGTTTAGATGATGAACTTCTTCAGCAGAGAGGTGCGTCAGTTGGGCAATTTTTTTGACGGATAAAGGTTCTTTTAACTGGATATAATGATGCGTATTCTGTTTGCTAAGCGGAAAACCAAAATGTGCGGGGTCTTTTACTAACAGAGCTGCGGCGAGAAATTCTGGAACATAACCGCGCGTTTCTTTTGGCAGATAGCGCAACACACGACTGTATCCGCGTGTCCCGCTCTTTATCCCGCTTCTTCGCACAACCTTGGCAATACGACCTTCCCCTGCGTTATAAGCGGCAACGGATAACAAGATGGATATTTTTCCGAATTTGCGATTGAGAAATTGCAAATATTTTACTGCTGCATCAGTAGCTCGTGCCGGATCTTTGCGTTCATCAAGCCCACTCCCGATATAAACCGTAATGACGTGCGCTGGCAGGCATATATTGCCATAAGCCTTTGGCACCAGCTTTGCTGTGGGCGTTGAAGCGATAAGCGCTCTCTGCCATAGGTAATGCTTCGAATGCTAAAGGAATTTTAGCGCGTGCCAGTTTGGCACGAATCATTGGGCGGTAGCGGTCTCCGCGGTGCAAAGCCTGTAAAGTTTTGTCGTATTGTCTGCCGCTGAACGCGTTGAGATAAGCATGCACCGTTTTCGCTAAACGGTTAAGCTCTATTTGTGACCATCTGGGCTCACCTAGTTCGCGTAACAAATGCGTCAAACGGTTTCGAGTATCGTTGAAAGTGATACTTTGGCCTGTGTAAGTAATCAGTGTTTCAGGGGTTTTAGCAAGGGGCTGTGAGCTAAAGCCAATCACAAACAGGAATAAAATAGAAAAATTGGTGACACAGTTCATGCGATGACTGATCATTTTTTGGTCTCCTTAGCGATTGTTACCACATTCGATAAAAAGAAAAACCCATGTCATTTTCAGATTAAATAAGCGTAGGTAACTGGCTTGTTTAATTTTATCAGAGTGATATAACAGTTTAAGGATAACATATTTTTATAGCAAAAAAACCAAACCAGTTCTTAAAAACATTCTAACCTAATCGACATAAATCATAATTATAAGCAACGCATTTTTTATCTATATTGCCAATGTATACTTATAAATTTTAAGCAGGCATTTTTCTTTCTCGAAAATGATTATTGTCTAGAATTGAACCAAGATTGCTAGTTGTTTTGAAATTTGCTGTATGCGCTTCTTAAATATTTTGTATGACGTTTGCCGGTATACCCGTCCTAGTGAATTGAAAATAGTCCATTAATAAATAAAAATGACTCCCACCTTAAACTGTTACTCAAAAATGTTACTCAGCTTTTGCCTTTTAATCATGATCTGGGTCATTGCTCAAGGTATAACTTATGGTTCTTTACATAATCTGGAGAAGCTAAACCCAAATAAAAGCGCTGATATTTATTCATGGGTAGGTCCTCAATGGAAATTACCTGTCAGTTGGAAGCGCATTGAGTTAATTCTGGAAGGTTCTGCTCCCCATTCGCAATTGTTGCAATTAAAATGTCAACATGAAGTACTTGAGCACCACCAGGTTAGTGGCTATTTTAAATTGATTCTTGTTGCATCCAAACAATGTGACACTGCATTAGTTATTCACTCTAGTTGGTACATGGTTCCAGCAGATGGGATTGGTTCAGTAGATATAAGGCAATTATCCTATAAAATCTTTTCTGTAAAACAGAACAATACAAGTATTTTTCTTGAAAAATTAATTCAACAGACTGTTGGAGAGTATGGTATTGAGAGAGGCTTTGGCAGAAGCAGTCCAGAAGAAGTTTTAAACTATACCTGGGACTCCTCTTGGTATCAACGAATCATAAAAGATGGATATCAGTATAATGGAAACAACAAGCAGCAGCAAAATGTCGTTTGGCCTTTTTTATATCCCTATCTTATAAAGGCGGTTGTGAACACTACGCATAAGTCTTCCTTGGAGGTGACAACCATGGTTAGTGCTTGGTTGACGTTGCTTTGCTTGATATTAGCTTTTGCACTTGGACGTATTGTTGGACTCTCCCATATCGTTGCCCTCATACCACCGATTTGGCTCTCTTTCAATCCTTACGCATTTTTTTTATTCGGAGGTTTTTCAGAATCATTATTTATCGTCTTGCAAATAAGCTGCCTTATAGCAATCATTTATCAAAGATGGTGGCTGGCAGCCTTGATAATTGCATTATTATCTGCAACTCGCTTTATTGGCATTGTGGCCTTAATATGGTTGGCTATATATTGGTTTTGGATGCAAGGTCGTTTTCAGACTAAGGTATCTACAATATTAACGCTAGGGGCCTTTACCTTGATTGCGAGCTCAGGCGTCATTGCAGACATCATTATCAAATGGGGGGCAACCGGATTTTGGTTTGCTGGATTTGAAGCACGTTCTGCTTTTTCAATATCGTCTTTTGAAGTGATCCAGCAAGTATTCGATATTAATAGCCTTTTTACTGGATCTTACCTTCCTTTATTGTGGCTATGTGGCTTGCTATTGTTTTATTCAATCGCTATATTGTTCTTGGCGCTTAAGGCAAAGACAAATAATTGTTTTATTTTATTAATTTTTTCCGGAATTTCAATTTCACTTTTTACGGTAATACTTAACCCTGAAATACAGTCTGTTGGTCGATATTTTTTGCCATTTATCACCTCAATAATCGGCATATTAGGTTATAAACCCTGTCAACAGGTCACCCTGTTTTTGCTCTATTTTTTATCAACTGTTGGTGCGGCATTAATGGTCTTTAATTTTATAGGAATATACCAAGGCTTTCCGCCATTCTAGTGTAGAAGATCGACTATTTTATAGGCTGTGTCATCTGTGCTCTACTCTATAAAATATTTATCTGGTAAAAAACATTTATTCTCGCTAAGTTAATAATGATAATTACTGGTGAATATGTAATCAATCAAGCTAATTTATTTTTATTTACACGCCATAAGTTATAAAAATCACGTTACTAAGCGATCAACAATAAGATAACATAGTCTTTTTTTAATAATCAAACACATCTAGTTCATTACATGGGTATTCAGGATAATTTCGAACAACTCCCGCTAAAAGATTTTACTGAAAAGGCTTACCTGGATTATTCCATGTACGTTATTTTAGACCGTGCTTTGCCGCATATAGGCGATGGTTTGAAGCCAGTACAGCGGCGCATCGTTTATGCCATGTCTGAATTGGGCTTGAGTGCTGTTTCCAAGCATAAAAAATCTGCACGTACAGTCGGGGATGTCTTGGGTAAGTATCACCCGCATGGGGATTCCGCCTGTTATGAAGCCATGGTGTTAATGGCGCAACCTTTTTCTTATCGTTATCCTTTGGTTGATGGACAAGGTAACTGGGGATCACCTGATGATCCTAAGTCTTTCGCCGCGATGCGTTACACAGAATCGCGTTTAACTGCTTATGCGCAGACTTTGCTTAAAGAGTTAGCGCAGGGCACGGTAGACTGGAATGATAATTTTGATGGAACCTTAAAAGAACCTGCATTACTACCCGCCCGCTTACCTAATATTTTATTGAATGGCACGATGGGTATTGCGGTTGGGATGGCGACCGATATTCCACCGCATAATTTACGTGAAGTGGCCAATGCGTGTGTGCATCTTCTGGATAGCCCGGATGCCAGTCTGGAAGACCTGTTTAAGTTTGTTCAAGGGCCAGATTACCCGACAGATGCTGAAATTATCAGTAGTCGCGAAGATATTCAGAAAATGTATATCAATGGCAATGGCTCAGTCCGTATGCGCGCTAAATATGAACTGGAAGAGCATAATATTATTATCACTGCCTTGCCACATCAAGTTTCAGGCGCGAAATTACTAGAACAAATCGCAGCGCAGATGCAGGCTAAAAAGTTACCGATGATTGAAGATTTACGAGATGAATCTGATCATGAAAAACCCACCCGCTTAGTGCTTATTCCACGCTCAAAACGCGCTGATGTGGAAGCGATTATGTCGCATCTATTTGCCACAACAGATCTGGAAAAAACGTATCGCGTTAACCTGAATATGATTGGTCTGAATGGACGGCCAAAAGTGAAAGGCCTACGCGAGATCCTAGTGGAGTGGCTTAGTTTTCGTACTGATACAGTGCGCAGGCGATTACAGTTCCGCCTGGATAAAGTCTTGGCGCGCTTGCATATTCTGGAAGGTTTACTTATCGCGTACCTTAATATCGACGAAGTCATTGCGATTATTCGTAGTGAAGACAAGCCCAAGCCAGTGTTAATGGAGCGTTTTGGTATTACAGATACTCAGGCTGAAGCTATCCTGGAGTTAAAATTACGCCATTTAGCCAAGCTTGAGGAAATGGCGATTAAGGGTGAGCAAGCAGCGTTAGAAAAAGAACGGGATGATTTGCAAAAAACCTTGAACTCACCTCGTTTATTAAATCGTTTAATCAGAGCAGAAATTATAGAAGATGCGGATAAATACGGTGATGATCGTCGTTCATTGATTGTCGAGCGAGGTGTCGCTCAAGCATTAAATGCAACAGCGCTGATTACTAATGAACCTGTGACGATTATTTTGTCACAAAAAGGCTGGATACGTGCTGCTAAGGGACATGATTGTGATGTTCATGCGTTAAATTATCGCTCGGGTGATGCTTATCTGGATGCCGTTCAGGGGCGTACTACTCAGGCTATTTTTATTATGGATTCGACTGGCCGTGCCTATATGACGTCTACACATGATTTACCATCGGCACGTAGCCAGGGCGAACCACTGACTGGACGGTTAAAGCCACCACCCGGTGCCTTGTTTACACATTTACTCGCAGGTCAGGAAGAGGATTATATCTTAATGGTCAGTGATGCGGGTTATGGCTTTAGGGTACAATTAAAAGAGCTGGTTTCCAAGAATAAAGCGGGTAAATCAGTGGTTACACTACCTGAAGGTGTTGCGTTGCAGGCTCCCATACATATACCTCATGCAGATAACTTGATTGCAGTAGTCACTTTACAAGGGCGATTATTAGTTTTTCCAGCGGCTGCTTTACCGGCTTTAGCAAAAGGAAAGGGGAATAAATTAATTCAAATACTTCCAGCTGATTTAAAAGCTGGCACCGATAAAGTCGTGTCTGTCGCTGTTATTGCAGAGAATACAGCTTTGAAGCTTGTTGCAGGCAAGCGAACTTTAACCTTAAAACCCAATGATCTTAAAAATTATATGGGGGTCAGAGCAAAGCGGGGAACTAATTTACCAAGAGGTTTTCAACGCGTTGAGAAACTGATGAGTGCAGAGTAATTAATGGCTGAAAAAAAAACATCTAAAGTAAGAAAGACAGCGATGCCCAAAAAACGTACTCAACGAGCTAAGGCAAAACAAAATAACTCGACTGCAAAGAAAATATGGCAATGGCTTAAATTTCCGCTATTAAAATTTTTTGCCCTCTTTGTTTTTATATTTGCATGTTATCTTGGTTATCTGGACTATACCGTGCGTAAGCAGTTTGAAGGCAAACGCTGGTCCATTCCTGCGCGTGTTTATGCCAGTCCAGTTGAAATTTATGCTGGTCTGCAGATGAATATGACGCAGTTTTCTGAGTTATTGAAGAAACTGCATTATCGTATGGATGCTAAATTATCATCACAAGCGACTTACGCTAAAAAAGCAGGTTCTATTCGTCTAAAAACACGTCGTTTTGTCTTTTGGGATAAAACGCAAGATGTGCAAGCTATCCGGGTTGTATTTTCAAAGACAGAAGTGCGGTCTATTACCGATCTCCAATCAGGCCGAGAAGTGTCGATTGTGCGTCTTGATCCAGTGCAGATAGGTAGTTTTTATCCTGCGAAAAAAGAGGATAGAGTGCTTGTTAAACTGGATGAAGTGCCAAAATCGCTGATACAGGGCCTGTTGGCAACAGAAGATCACGATTTTTATCAGCATATTGGTATCTCATTTAAAGGAATAACGCGCGCATTTTGGGTAAACTTACGTCAAGGTCGAATGGTGCAGGGCGGAAGTACCATTACGCAACAATTGGTGAAAAATTTTTACTTAACACCAGAGCGTAGTTTGACTCGTAAAATCAATGAAGCGCTGATGGCATTGATTTTAGAAGCAAGGTTTAGTAAAGATGAAATTTTAGAAGCGTATCTAAATGAAGTTTATCTGGGACAGGATGGTGCAAATGCGATACATGGTTTTGGCCTGGCAAGCGAGTTTTACTTCTCAAGACCTTTAAATAAACTGCCTTTAGATCAAGTGGCTGCTTTGATTGCCTTGGTTCGAGGTCCGACTTACTATGATTTAAATAGAAGACCTGAACGTGCTTTAACGCGTCGTAACCTGGTACTTGATGAAATGTTTGCTCATGCTGATATTAGCGAGCAACAATCCCAAGATGCGAAAGAACAGGCAATAAACGTGGTTTCTTTTGCCCATCGTCCTGCCAACAGATATCCGGCTTTCATTGATTTAGTTAAGGGGCAGTTACGTCAGGAATACAATGAGACTGATTTAACATCTGAAGGCTTGAGCATTTTTACAACGCTGGATACCAGCGTTCAGGAAGCGTTAGATACGAGTATTAAACAGCAACTGGCTAAAATTGAACGCAGTAAACGTGCTAATAATCTGGAAACTGCAGCAATCGTCACGCGGAAAGAGAGTGGTGAAATTGTTGCTTTGGCAGGCGGCAGGAATAGTCAGGGCGTCGGTTTTAATCGCGCTTTGAATGCTATTCGTCCTATCGGGTCATTAATCAAACCTATTGTGTATTTAACGGCGCTTGAATATCCCGAAAAATATACACTTATTACTCCGGTTAGCGATACCAGAATTAAAATAAAAGCTGAAAAAGGTAAGTTATGGGAACCCAGCAATTACGATAATAAAGAGCATGGTGATGTTGCTTTTCATAATGCTTTAACTCAATCCTATAATTTGGCGACTGTGCGCATAGGTATGGATATTGGCGTTGGCCGAATAGCTAAAACATTGCGTGATACCGGGGTGAGTCGACCTATTAATATCTACCCATCGATGCTTTTAGGGGCTTTAACACTAAGTCCCTTTGAAGTCACGCAGATGTATCAAACACTTGCAGGTGATGGTTTTGCGATGCCATTGCGTTCTATTAATGCAGTGTTAGCACAGGGCGGGGAGGTATTGCAACGCTATCCTTATGTTATCAGGCAAACACTGAATCCAGCGGCAACCTATTTAACGAATTGGATGATGCAAGAAGTGATGCGTAAAGGAACAGGCAAATATGCCTATCAGATATTGCCGGAAGACATGGATACTGCAGGTAAAACAGGCACTACAAATGATTTAAAAGATAGCTGGTTTGCTGGCTTTTCTGGTGATTATCTGGCTGTGTTCTGGGTCGGACGTGATGATAATAAGTCCGCCGGCGTTACCGGATCGAGTGGAGCATTAAAGATATGGAGCGCGTTAATGCGGCAAATCGCTACCCAGCCCGTGATATTATCAAGGCCAGATTCTGTAGTTTCAGTCTGGGTCGAAGAAGCAACGGGTCTAAAAGCTAATCAATTATGCTCAGGCGTTGTGGTATATCCGTTTGTACGTGGTTCTGAGCCCACAGAGAATGCTGCTTGTGTCGGTACCACCCTGAATAAAGTGAAAACCTGGTTTAATGATTTTAAAGAGGATAATTTTTAATGAAAAAAATAATAGCTGCGATGGCATTACTGTGGTCTGTCAATGTTTTTGCAGAAAATACCGCAGTACAAAAATTAGAAGCCTTTATTGCTCAGGCAAAAAACCTGCAAGCTAAATTTACTCAGACATCTTTGGATGAATCAGGGAAAGCAGTACATACGAGCCACGGGATGTTTTATCTGCAACAACCTGGAAAATTCCGCTGGGATTATCAACAGCCCTACGCCCAATTGATTATCTCTAAAGACGGCAAAGTCTGGTTTTATGATGCGGATTTAGAACAGGTGATTATTAAAAGAATTGATCAATCGATAGGGGATACACCGGCCTTGCTATTAAGTGGCAGCGTCAATCTTAATGAGAAATATACGCTGAGCGAAAAAAATCAGCAAGGCGATATAAGCTGGGTAAAGCTCACACCTAAAAGCCCTCAGAGTAGTTTCAAACATATTTTTGTCGGCTTGAAAAAAAATGTGCTTTACGCTATGGAGTTAAGTGACAATTTTGGTCAGTTGACCCAAATTATCTTTTCCGATATAACAATTCCGGATACTCTGGAATCTGGCTTATTTGATTTTGTTGCCCCCGAAGGAACGGATGTGTTTGAAGGCTAAATCATGCAAACCAAACCGTTAGCAGATTTAATGCGCCCCGAATCGTTGGCTGATTATGCAGGGCAAAAGCATCTGATGCAGCCTGGGAAGCCACTGTATGAGGCCATTAACTCGGGTCGCCTGCATTCGATGATTTTTTGGGGGCCGCCGGGAACTGGAAAAACTACATTGGCACGTATGATAGCCAAGCATTCTAATGCTGAGTTTATGCCTGTTTCTGCCGTATTAGCCGGTGTCAAAGAAATTCGCGCTGCAGTGGCTGCTGCTAAACAAATACAGCAGCAGGAACAGCGGCAAAGTATTTTATTTGTTGATGAGGTGCATCGTTTTAATAAAGCACAGCAAGATGCTTTTTTGCCTCATGTAGAAGATGGTACGGTATTTTTTTTAGGCGCGACCACAGAAAACCCTTCTTTTGCATTAAACAATGCGTTACTTTCAAGAGCGCGTGTGTATGTTTTAAATGCTCTGACGATAGACGATTTACTTGAGTTGATTAACAAGGCACTAAGCAATACAGAACATGGTTTTGGTGCGTTAGCGATTAGTATATCTGACGAGTTAAAGCAGCAGTTTTGCGCTGCAGCAGATGGCGATGCGCGACGTTTATTAAATTTTTTACAACTGGCTGTTGAACTTGTCCAGGCGAAAAATAAATCAGTCATTACCGAAGATATAGCAAGAGAAGTCTTGGCAGGAGGCGTGCGCCGTTTTGATAATCAGGGGGAAGAATTTTACAACCAGATTTCAGCCTTGCATAAATCCGTCCGTGGCAGTTCGCCTGATGCCGCTTTATACTGGTTTTGTCGTATGCTGGATGGCGGTTGTGATCCATTGTATCTGGCTCGGCGTATTGTGCGTATGGCTTCTGAAGATATAGGTAATGCTGACCCGCGGGCCTTGCAAATTACCCTGAATGCCTATGAAACTCAGGAAAGATTAGGCAGTCCTGAAGGTGAGCTCGCTTTAGCTCAGGCATTAGTTTATATGGCCTGCGCTCCTAAAAGTAATGCAGTTTACATGGCCTATAAAGCGGCGATGCGTGAAGCAAAACAAAGCGGTAGTTTGCCGGTGCCCAAGCATTTACGCAATGCACCGACAAAGCTAATGAAAGAGCTGGATTATGGCAAGGAATACCGCTACGCGCATAATGAGCCAGAAGCTTATGCCGCAGGCGAAAATTATTTCCCTGAAGCTATGCAGGAAGCCGCGTTTTATCAACCTGTGTCTCGCGGTCTGGAAATAAAAATTGCAGAAAAATTAAAACATTTACGAGAATTAGATAAAATAGCGGCTAAGTATTCATTATAATAACAATAAACAGTGCGTTGCAGACAGTCTTAAGTATTTTCCATTTAAACCACTGATTCCGCTGTACACTCAAACCTATTTACAAAGATAAATGCCATGGATTTAAACTTAAAGAATGAAATGATTATATCTGTTAATGGAGGCATAGCTGATGAGCCCACAAAAAGTAAATAAACCAAAGAATAAAGTGGCAAAATAAATGCGAAGAATCAAAAGCAGAAAAAGGCACAAGTATTAAAGACAAAAAAAGGAGTCACGAAGTAAAAAATAATCTTAGTAATCAATTTGAAGCTTTGACTTCAAATGTGATTGCTGGTCTTTACCTGAACTTAATCCGCAAACCCTAAAAAGTAATGAAGTGATCCCTGGAAAAAGTTGTTCCTGATTCATCAGGGGGTCAAGTCGTAAGTCCAAGAGCTAGCGGGCATAGTAGTCGGGATACAGATTCAAAAACATCTGAGAACTTAGATAATCAGACAGATTCAGAAGACTATCCAGAAATTGCCAATGAGTTTGAGACCTTTGATTATGACGAATCCCCAGGTTCTATAGCTAGCCGCACTTCTAGCAAAAGGTGCTTCAGCAGCTAATGTCGAAGCAGATAGCGAGAGTGAAGAAGAACAAGTCGAAGAAGAAAGCTTAACTAAAAGCAATGATCCAGTACGTATGTATTTGGAGGAAAATGGGTAGTGCTCCTTATTGACAAGAGAAGGTGGTTATCTATTGCTAAGCGAATAGAAAAAGGTGAACAGGATGTGCTTGATGTATTTATTAACTCTCAATTAACTATTCAAGAAATTTTGTCTATCTCTGAGCAGTTAAAGAATGGACAGGTTAAAGTACGTGATATAGTCCGTGATTTTGATGAAGAAGAAGGTGACAGAATTAGCACGGGCAGAGAGTATTATTGGACAGATAGATATTTTACGTAATTATAATGAAGCCACACAGAAACTGATTGAAAAATTGGAGAGTGTTCTGAAAAGAGGCTTGATAAATTAGAGGAAGAAATTTATCAACATAAAAAAGATGAGCAGTTTGTTGATCAAAATGAAGTTGAGCAAAAACAAATTGATAAAATTACCGCAAATCGGCTGAAAGGCTAATTCAGCGCGTGGAAAGAGCAGAATCTGAGATTAATCTTTGTTGTAGAAAAATTAAGTGATTGAACGGGCACAGGTAGATTCACATTACGAAAAAATAATTGGAATCTAAAAAAGTTGCCTGCACGTTGGGCTGTTATTTCTAGTCTACAGGAAGAAGTATTAATGCTGCTTAATGCAGCATATGTTCGCAAAGATCGAATTGAAGCAACAGCGCTTATGAATGTAGAGCAGCTAAAAAAACATACATTAATATTATTACTGCTGAAAATCGAACAGAACATGCAAAAGGCGGAATTAGTTGAAGCTAATTTGCGACTAGTAGTTTCAATTGCCAAAAAATATATCAACCGAGGATTACAGTTTTTAGATCCGATTCAAGAAGGTAATATTGGACCAATGAAAGCAGTAGATAAATTTGAGTATATGGGGTATACCTCCACCTATGCAACTTGGTGGATACGACAAGCCATTACACGCTCTATCGCCGATCAAGCAAGAACAATTCGGATTCTCGTTCATATGATTGAAACTATAAATAAATTAATACGAACTAGTCGTTACTTGGTTCAAGAGCTTGGTCGTGATTTTTACCAGAAGAGATCGCTGAGAAAATGGAACTACCAGTAGAAAAAGGTACGGAAGGTCTTGAAATTACAAAAAAGAGCCTATTAGTTTAGAAACTCCTATTGGCGAAGAAGAGGATAGTCACTTAGGGAGCCTTATTGAAGATAAGGCTGTGGTGAAGCCTTCAGATGCTGTTATTTCAAGAAATTTGGCTGATCAAACACGTCGAGTATTGTCTACACTAACACCAAGAGAGGAAAAAGTTTTGCGTATGCGCTTTGGCATCGGTGAGAAAAGTGACCATACTCTAGAAGAGGTTGGTCAAGATTTTGAAGTCACCAGGGAACGTATTCGACAAATTGAGGCTAAAGCTTGGAGGAAATTACGGCATCCAAGTCGAGCAAAACGTCTTAAGTCCTTTTGTAGAAACCTATTGTATCACTTTGTTACCGTATCTGATATCCACTTCCATCCTTTTGAAAAAGAGTGTGATGATAATCTTTTCCAGGTAATGGAAAGAGCTGAGAATAATGGAGTGACTCAAGCTGTTGCTACTGGTACTTATGAAAAAATACATGTCAAAAATGCACGTCATTGAGTTAGCACGTTTGCATAAGGGAATCGTTGCAGCAGCTGGATTACATCCTTGGTGGGTAAAGCCTGATAGTGATGGGACATACATTCGCAGTATGCTTGATCTTAGCGGTGTCTGTGCAATTATGAGATGCGGCCTTGATGAAAAAATCGATACCCCTATCATTATTCAAAAGAAATTATTCATATTACAGCTTGAGCTGGGAGTTGAAACAAATTTACCAGTGATTGTGCATAGTCGAAAGCAGTTCAAGCAGTTTATGATATTGTTTGCAATTTTTCTTGTGTACAAATAATTTTACATAGTTTTTCAGGTAGTATTGAAATGGCTAGATTGTTTTTAGACAGGGGGGCATATTTAAGCTTTTCGGGAAGTGTTACTAAGTCAGCATGATAGAGTAAAAGCATTAGCTGCTTTGTCCCCTTGGAGCGAATACTTTTGAAACTGATGCACCTGCAATTGCAATTGAAGGTGTCGCTGAGTTGGGGAACCTTGCCATTTACCTTCATTGCCATGGAGATTGCTAATATAAAAAATACCAATGGGATAAAATTGATCAGATAAATCAATTACAATTCACTATGTTGCCATTTTTTTAAAGGTAAGCACGGATAAATGGCAACAGCGGATGAGATGCTTCTGGGACCTGATGCTTGTTTGAAAATTGCACAAGCCAATGTAATAGTTTTAGGACTTGGAGGGGTAGGGTGGTTATTGTGTAGAGTCTTTGGTTCGCAGTGGAATTCAGCAGATTACAATTGTAGATATGGATGTTGTATCAGAAACGAATATTAATCGACAACTAATTGCTAATTTTCAGACAATAGGGATGACAAAAATCGAGGTAATGAAAGCGCGCATTGAAAGCATTAACCCTAATGCACAAGTTAATGCAAAAGCAGCTTTTTTCATCATGATACATTAGCGCAAATATTTTCCCAACCCTTTGATATAGTGGTGGATGCCATTGATGCTATGGCGCCAAAAATAGTACTGATAGGGCATTGTTTACAAAATAATATACTAATTATCTCTGCTTTAGGAGCTGGTGGTAAAAAAGATCCTTTTACATTAAAAAAGCTTCCTTAGCAGAAGTGACTGGTGATCCGTTGGCTCGCAGAATAAAAAAGATGCTTAGACGGCAAGATTTAGGTAATCTGTTAAAAAATGTTGTAACAGTCAGTTTTAGCGAACCATATAATAAAGAACCTTATCTTGTTGCCATTGAAGAAGATTTAGGCTTTGTTAGAGGACGCAACGACACAACCAGAAGTATATGCCATATGCCAGCTGTTATGGGTTTAGCCTGTGCATCGCTTGCAATAGAGCAGTTGACCTGTTAGGTAATATAAAAAATTTTCTAATATATTAATTGTTCTAGATGACTAAAGTTTTTGGATAAATTACCTTTTTTTACTATTATGGATTTTTCAAAGCAGCAGGTAAAATTAGATTATTGTCAGAACCTTTTTTAATTTGTTCTAAAATGGTGGTAAGAATTTTGCTAAAATAGTTTGAACTATCAAGGGCTAATTCACAAGGTAGATTATCAATAGCCATAACAGTAATTCCTCTATTAATAATTCCATCTTCTATTGTATCACTATTTGGATAGTATGAGTAACAAGGGTTATCAATTGTAGTCGACTTTGTACAAGCAAAGGAACCGTCAATGTCACAAGTTACATCACCAATACCCGCAGTTGGTTGAGTGGTTCATTTTGTAATTCAAAAAAATCAGCTTGGGATAAAAAGACAGGGTAGCGTTCATCCCAATAAATGCCATTAATAATCAATGTACAATAAGGTGCATATTTTATTAGTTTAGGCTGAAATAATTCAGGGCTGTTATAATATAGCTTGCGAGAAAATTCAGTATTAGGTGATTTTGCTTCAATTAATTCTTCCTCTTGCAAAAATTGTAATGAAAATTTTGTGTTGCCATCCTGTTGGTGGCTTTTGTAACTTTTCCAGATCTGCTACCGCAACATGTTGATGAGGAAACAGTTCTAAAATTTCAAGTGCACCTTTTGAGACACTGCCAAAACCTGTTATAGCAATTATCAATGGAAAGGGGAGGTTACTTGAAAGTTCTATTTTATCATCTTGAACTAAATTTTTTATTGTTTCTTTAAGCTGCTCTAAATTATGATATTGGTAGGGTTGTTTTAGTCTCGTGAAAATTGTTTTAAAACCTTCGCTGAAGCGTTTTCCCATTGCTAACAATGATTCAACAGTACCTACAATACCAGCAAAGTGGCTAAAAGCAATTAATCGCATTCCTGCTTCATTAGTGATTAATTCATAATCTAGCAGTGTCGCTTTCGTATCTATTATCTTTTAATAAAGTGCCACATTGTAACGTTGTCCCTTGATTGTGTGGGAAAAAATAGGTGATTAGTGGGTTATTGATTTGTTCTTTTGGGATTCCTTTTACTGCTATAATTAAATCAGTTGAATAAATATCTTCAGTTAGGATGGCACCGGCATCTTTATACTGAACATCTGGATACACTCTAGATTTGATGGTTGAATTTTTATTTTGATGCCTTTGTTAATTAGTTTTTTTACAGCATCAGGTGTTAAAGAAAATGTGCTTCCCACTGGTTTTTATCTTCCCGGCGAATACCAATAGAAAATTCATGGTTTCTCCTTTTTAAAATTATTATTTAAATTAATAGTCCGATTATAATGTAAGCAATGCAAACTACAGCTGCTATAGTTAGAGTATATGGCAGCTGTGTTTTAACATGATCAATATGGACGTAAAAGCGCTTCCTAGTGAAGATAAAACAGTATTCGAAAGGGGTGAACAATGATCGCCAAAAATGCCACCACCAGCTACTGCTGCTATTGAAGCATAAACTAGCGTGCCCACCGTAATTCCCATTGAACTGATAGGGACAATTTGGTACATTGGGATCGCCATTGCATAAGCTCCCAAGCAGTACCAGTAGCAAAAGAGATAAAACCGGTTACTAAAAATAGTAGCAGTGGTAGTAACATCGGTGACATCCAAGTTTCAGTAATGGAAACAATATACTGAGCTGTATGCATATCTTTACTTAATGTATTGATGCAATAAGCCAAGGCTAAAATAAGTGCAGCTGGTACAATTCCTTTTATACCTGTCATAGCTGTAGATACAATTCCTGCAAGATTATCTACCTTTTAAAACTACATTATTAATGCTAAAACAGTACAAGCTAGCATAAAACCTTTAATACCATGGCTTTCGCTAGTTATAAAAAAAGAGGAAATATTAAAGGTTATAATAATCAAAACAGGTATTGCAAAATTCAGCAGGAGATTAGGTTTGTTTGAGCTCGTATAGGCATCTCTGTTAATTCTTTATCCATCATATAGCGCCTTCACGCATCACCATTCCTGTAGTTCTTGCACGATTTTCAGCTTTGCGCATTGGTCCAAAATCAGGAATAATCTCCGTAACAATTAAAAATACCATAGCAATAGCTAGAAAACTGTATAAATTAAAGGAATTGAAAAAATAAATACACTCATTGCTTCTGTTATGTTATTTTATACCAAAGCTCTACCCACCATTAAACCGCTGATATATACAGCCCAACCCGTGATAGGTAAAAGTGCCATTAGTGGCGCAGATGTGGAATCACAAATATAGCAGTTTCTCTCTAGAAATTTGATATGAATCAGTTGTATCCCTCATCACAGGACCAACAAACAAGGGGCTGAAATAGTCACTGAAAAATATCAACAACCCTAAAATCCAGCCAAGAACACCAACTCGTTTTCTGGTTTTTGTCCATTTAGCGCCTTTTTTGGTGAAGAGGTGAGCTGTCCTGCTGCTGCTGCAGTGTGCGGACAAAGATACCGTTGCGACTTCTGACTCCACAAATCCATATGAAATCAGGAGTACCAAGATTTTGTTAATAAATGAGGAAATCCAACTAGTCCATGTCCCATTAATAGAACACCAACAATGTAAGCAAACGCTGTTAATACGATTGTTTGTCTTGTGACAAATGCTAAAATCACTGCTAGTAAAGGAGGGATCAAAGAGATAAAAGAGAGTTCCATGCAAGTCCCTTATTTTTTAGATATTATAATAGTCAACTAGCTTCTTTACACGTCTGAACAAACCATAATTTAAGTTGCTAATCAATGAAAAGATAGTTAGTTCCATTATTCCTAAATCAGCAGCGTTGACTATTCTACAGATTGGATATGTGTTGGCAAATAGTTAGAGTACAATTGATAATTGTACAATATTAGGAGCTGCAATTAGTTATTACTAGCGATATTTCATGGAGAAATTGGTAATTTGATTTTATTATGAGGTTAAGATGTGGATATTTTTATTATTGTTTATAATTTTAGTTGGCGCTATTAAAAATATGGCTATTTCCTTGAAAAAATTGTTAAGCCAGATCCGAATCAGTCTACTCCTGCAATATCAAAAGCAGATGGAGTGGATTTCGTTGTTATGCCCAATTGGCGCGTTTATCTGATTCAACTTCTAAATATTTATTTAGGCCTGTCTTTGGCCCAATAATGGAGCTTTGTGTAACTGCCAAGGTCGCTTCTATGGATTGTGATTGGTGCAATTTTTGGAGGAGCTGTTCATGATTTCTTATCAGGGGTCATGTCTATGCGAAATAATGGAATGGGGCTTCCTGAGTTAATAGGCTCTTATCTGGTGAAAAGATGCGACATTTTGCCAATTTTTTTATTTTAGGATTAATGGTAATGGTGGGAACGGTTTTTGTAAAAGGTCCTGCCATGTTGATCCTTAAATTATTGCCAGTTGATATTTAAGTAGATTATTTGGTGAGGAAACTGTTAGACTATTAAACTCAGATATCTTAGGCCACCAGGTCTGGATTGCTTTTGATCGGTGTTGTTTATCTTTCTTATTATCTTTTAGCAATCTCTTTGTTTCCAATCGATAAACTGATTGGACGGGTTTATCCCTTCTTAGCTATTGCTTTGCTGATAATGGTTACAGGTATTTCCTTGGCAATTTTTTCAGGTCAATTTCAGTTACCTACTTTTACATTATCTAATTCATCCTCAGGGTATTACGACTTGGCCAATTATTTTTATCACTGTAAGCTGCGGTGCTGTTGTTTCTCATGCCACTGAAAGTCCCATTATGGCACGTTGTCTAGATAATGAAAAACATATGCGTTTGGTATTCTATGGCGCCATGATAGCCGAAGGTTTTATTGCTTTAGTTTGGGCTACTGCTGCACAGGGTTATTATCAAAGCCCGCAGGCTCTTGCAGCTGTATTGGCAATGGTGGGACCAGGACAGGTTGTCCATGATATTAGCATTAGCACTATGGGATCTTGGGGGGCTTTGGCCTTAATTGGTGTAGTCATATTACCCATTACATCGGGAGATACGGCCTTTCATGCGGCCCGTTTAATCATGGCTGAATATTTTAAATTACCACAAACCAATATTATAAATCGTTATATTGTATTGCCTTTCTATTTATTTTATCTTTTGCTTTTTTGAATTACTGATTTTACAATTATCTGGCGTTACTTCGGTTGGGGCTAATCAAACCTTAGCTGCTATTACATTATAACTGAGCTGTGTATTTAGCTGAACAGGAAAATATTGGTATTTGGCAGCTGTTCCAGCACTGTTTATGACAATTGTCACTACCACCTATATTATGGTTGAAAAAAATGGATTGGGATTATCATATAATATCTCAGTATTGGTAGGGTTATTAGTAGGGTTTATTACTACGTATATTTATTGTTTACTTAAAGAAGATCAAACACGCTAAATTTTAATAATTGGATGATTAATCGAAAAATAAGTAGCGTTGATGCATTACATTTAGATGGTAATATTTAGGCTTTAGATTATAGTGCCACTAATAGTGGATGCATAATTAAAATAATGAGTAAGAATATGTTTTTGTTTTGCTGTGTAAGTTAGAATATCTAATTAAAAATCAATAGAGTGAAATATGCAATCAATTATAAATACAAAATCAAATATTGGCACTATCCCGGTAGTAGACGATGAAGAAAACAATAGGGAGCTATTAAAAAGCGTCTTGTTGCCTGAAGGATATGCGGTAATTGAAGCTGTTAATGGAACAGAAGCTGTGGTAGGTACCACAAATAATGATTTAATTGATGTCTGTGGTAATTCTGATGTATTGATGCCTGATATGGATGGATTTGAAGTAGTGCTGCGCCATTCGTAAGCATGAAAATAAAATGCATATTCCGATTATTATCTGTACTGCTTTAGCAGATCATGCTTCTAAACTAAAAGGCATTCAAAGTGGTTGTACTGAGTTTCTTACTAAACCATTTGATTTTATAGAGCTTAAAATTAGGATTAAAAATTTAGTTCAATTGAAACTTTCCCATGATTCTGTCATTCATGCAAAAGAGAATCTAGAAGAAAAAGTCCAACAAAGAACATTCGAATTAAATAAAACTCTCAATCAAGTTAAACAAATGGAACAGGAGCTACGATTATCGCAAGAGGAAACAATAAATCGACTTTACGCCGTGCTGCTGAATTTAGGGATGATGAGACCTCTCAGCATTTAGATAGAATGAGTAGATATGCTTTATTGCTGGCAAAATCATTAAACATTAATGAAGAGAACTGTTATTTTTTACAACAAGCAAGCCGACTTCACGATGGGAAAGATTGCCATTCCTGATAGAATTTTATTAAAACCTGGCAAATTTACAGTTGAAGAGTTTGAAGAGATGAAAAAGCATGCTGAATTTGGTTATGATATGCTAAAAGGTTCTCGATTCAAAATTTTACAATTGGGTGCCGATCGCTTTAACTCATCATGAGAAATGGAATGGGTCTGGTTATCCTCGTGGTTTCATTTGTAGAGAAAATCCCTATTGAAGGTGAATATGTGCGATCGTGATGTTTTTGATGCCATGACCTCTAAAAGAGTCTATAAAAAGGCCTTTTCTCTAGAATATGCTGTTGAGGAGATAAAGGTCAGGCGCAGCATTTTGATCCTGACCTGGTCGATATGTTTATCAGTACTATTGATGAAGTAATTAAAAACGAAGAGTCTTTTACAGATTCATATGGTGATTTAAGTGCAAAGACTATTTCTCGACTTAATGCGACTTAATCTTATTTGATTAGATAATTCGATCAATGCCACGCAATGTATCCGTATACTTGATATTCTTGACTCGCTAGGTATAAATTAATATTTAACTGTCTTTCATCAAATAAGAAGATCGCTAATAGTTTAAGGAAGAATTTTCAGGTGGCGGGTTAATTATATTCTTGACAAATTTATAAAGCAATCCTACTTGCCATTGCAAATAATGATTGTTATATAGCAAATTATGCAATTTTTATATAGGAGGAAACATGAAAGTCTTCACAAATGCTTTAATGTCTGGCGCAATCTTATATGCACTGATCCCCATCTCAGCTCAGGTGATGATGATGTTACCCGTCTGGAATCACGGGCAGTGATTGAAGGCCGTGCAGTTTTGACTTCTGGTGAGGGTCTAAATGATCTTTCCCGGTCTCCATTGACATTGGTCAGGGAGAAGGCGGCGTGGCCCCCAAAGAAGACGGCACTTTTCGTTTGCAGCATCTGGAATCTGATCTGTATGATTTGCAATACAGTACAGCGGCGGCCTGGACTTCAGATGCAGAAGAATTCAGCCCAGTAAGCGTTATTCAAAGCATGTGACAGCTATTGCAGGCAGTGTCACTAACCTTGGTGATATTGAGCTTAATATTGGCAATAAGGCGTCAGTGGTGCTTTAAGCTTTCCCAGTGATGTTAACCCCAGTGGTACCAAGGTGAAACTCGGTAACCCCAGCTTGGAAACAGTGCTCTTAGATGGAACAACCTACGGCTTCATGAATGTACCAATTGGTAAATATACCTGACCGTGGAGCGCAGCGGCCTGGCTGCCGATGTTTGTGGCAGTGAGCTGACTGTAGCCTGGGATGGTCATAATGTGGAGATGGCCACTTTTGCCATGGATGAGACATCAGTCAGTTTTGACCCGCAAAATGTGACAGTAAAAAATGGCCAGTGGTATACTGTAAACAGCTCCATCAATGTTAATGCTGTGGTAGCTTTTGCTGATGAGGCCCGTTTTATTATTGACGGCACTCCCTCCAGCTATGTTCCTTTTGACGGCACTGTGGCTGTCAGCGGTCTTGCTAATGGTGAAAATCTGCTTGGCCTCCAGTTGTGGAACCAGTGCGGCATTGAATCTGCTGTTTACGAACGAACAGTTATACTTGATAACACCGCCCCTAATGCTGCCAGCTTATTGGTACAAAATGGCCAGGATTATACCAATTCTTTGTCAGTTTATATCTCTACTGAGGTGGATGCTGATGTAATGGAGATGCAAGTGGCTTGTGACGGCAGCTTTGATAATGAGCCTTGGTTGGCCTATTCCAATACCTATGTTCGCCTGCTTCTCCCGGAAATGGTCAGAAGTGGGTCATGGCCAAGTTCCGCGATGGCGCCGGCAATGTCTCCCACGAATTGTCGGATGATATCTTTAGATACAGTAGCCCCGACAGCGCCGGTGCTGGCCAATAATTCAATGATAGTCAATAGCAGCACTTTGGGACATCACCCTGGCCCTGCCAGCAACTGATGCAGCAGAAAGCAGCGGCTGGTATTACCAGTGTAAAGACGCCAATAGTGACTGGCATCATGCGATTTTCCAGCAGCAGACACTCGCACTTTTACTTTGGTAGCTAATCGGGAAAACCGCATTGGTGTGCGTGCAGTAGACTATGCTGGCAATATCTCTGGCGAAGATTTTGTCTTGATCACCGAAGACTCAATTGCCCCAGCCATGGTAGAAAATTTTCAAACAGAAATGGTGATGAGAGGTGCCCATTCCCATGGAGTCCACCCCGCTTGATAGCCCGGATGTGGAGGCTATATTTTACATTGTTACGACGACAGCACAGACCCTGCTTGATTTTTCTGGCGGGTTCGCTTCAGAGGGCCTTTCACCGCCAGACAGGCGACCCCCGCAACGCAGGCGAGTGTTTTTATTGGCTCAGCGGGCTTTCCAATGGAACACCTTATGTAAATATCGCAGCCTACGATCGAACTGAGTATCCACGACCTAACCATGGTTCAATCGCACTAGACCTTCGTCAGGTGATGAAGCAGCATCTCTTGCCAGCAAGGTAATGCCCGGCTTCATTGCCCCTGATTCAGCTAAATTTGATTCACCTGACCTCGGCTACAGCGACTGTGATACTCTGTGGGTACGCGCCTTGATATCCGCGAACCCATCTGTACATAGCCCTATCCTCAAAACGTTTGGATGGCTCTAATTATCCACCCGTAGGTCATGGCGGGCTGGAGATAGTCTCACTGCAAAACCCGCGTCAGCCGGTATCAGTAGGCAGGATAATCGACACAGATATACACCAGTTGGATGTATGATATTAAAGTATATGGCAATTATGCCTATGTGGCAAATGGTGATCTGGGGCTGCGTGTCTACGATATCAGTGACCCCAGCCAGCCGCAGTTTGTCAGCCAAATTGCCTTGCCAAACGCTGACCATCGTGCTATACATGCTGGCTGGTCCAAGGTAACTATATCTATGTTATGGACTTAATCCAAAGCGATGAATATTCGACTTATTATGGCCTTGGTCTGAAATTGTACATCTATTCTATGAACAGCAGCCACGGAGGAAGCCCCGCCAATCCTGTGGAGTATGATGTCATAGATAACTCTGATGTCACCTCGTTTGGAGTTGTTGGCTCTAATTACACCACTAATATAAGTGTGCATGGCGATCGACTGTTAATCGGTACTCGCAAAGCTTTATACATGTTCGGATTGCTCGATGGCCTCAACCCAGTACTGCTTGATGAAAAAGATAAAAATTATTATCATTGTGTGTCCGGTACATCAGTTCTCATTGAAAGTTCTTTTTCTGGTTCGTTTATATATGCAATTGATGCGGATAATGACCAGCTAGAACTTCTCAATGACCAATTCTTTCCCTCTGCACTTCAGGACTGTCAGGCCTTTGGACCATTGCTCTTTATGCGCTCATACTCTGTTGATGATGAAATGGATAATATGAATATTGATGATCCTAGCAAGCCCTATTCAGTAGGAAAAATACGGCCAGAAGAAGCTGACCTGCACACAACTAATACCCGCTTAAGTCATCAGTGGAAATTACTATATCACCTCTATGGTTCGTTCACCATATGAACCGAGGGGCCTCCATATCCAACCATAAGGGTTTACAGCCTACTCACACCGCGTAATCCGAAAAAAGTGGGACAAATTCAGAGTGAATCTTCTTTACAGTTACAACCAACTCTAGCTTGGAAACAATCAATAACTTAACTGTTACCATGAGAAACAGGGTAGTATTTCAAAGCAATAGAGACAGTCGTAAGCCCAGATCCAGGCGTCCCTCCATACGCAGGAAACAATTTTGTTGGAGACGTCCTTAATATCAAAGCCGTTGATGGGTTTCTTGCTACAACTGATAGCAATAGTCACATTTACGATTATCCACCGCCACTGAGTCCTGGTTTGAGTATGTACAGTTTGACTGATGGGTCATCCTTTAGCCATTGGGGTGATTATTATGTTTATCCTTTATACGTTGTCTGGGACGTTGCCATCAGGTGGCCTTATGCCTATCTATCACTAGAAAAACTACTACAACGACCTAAATAAATATTACTAAACGAATATGACAGCCTTCACGCTCAATGCGGTGGTTGAAGCTGACCTGCAAAGCTTTGATGGGCAAAAAGCTTTTCACCATCGCGCATCTTACCTGTTCCCACTTGCGCTAGCGTCGGTGTTCATCGAGGAGGACATTATGGACCTAAGTATATCGCACTTTACAGGGGCTATGTATATCTTACACAACGAGCTTGGCATCACCGTAGTAAATCTTGGACATTGCGCAATTCACGAACAACTTCGCGATACATATGAAGGACTAGGTGCAATCAAGGTATACGGCGACTACTTGTTTGTGCTACATCGGGGATTCATTCGTTGGCTGAACCCTTCAATCCAACTCTTGTCACAGTGGATCCATGGGGATTTGATAATGACCAAGTATTTGTTACTATAGTTGATGAGAAAATTGCAGATACTATTATTGTATCTGGTGAATTAGTCTACGTAGCAAGCGGAAAATTGATGGTCTTTCAGCTAAATTCAAACTTTGAAACTTTTAAGCTGTCGCAATGGCAATCGTCTGAATATACGATCACTGACTTTGTAGTTCAGGGAAATATGTGACCACTAACTCAGTCGAAGTGCTAAAAATGGAATAAGTTCGCGAAATAAAGCGGGGACAAAGGCATATTATAATACATAATTAAACTTGCTGTTTTCATGCTATTACGTGCTGGTTGACCTTGAAGATTTGGATTAGGGACTAGGAACAGATGGACCCAACCTTTTTGCACAAAACTGGCCCAGGCCCGGATGCCTTTTGGGCGTTATAAGGACAGGCGCTTAATAGACCTGCCGGAGCACTACATCTGATTCGGTTTCGGACCAAGGGCCTGCCTGAGGGTGAACTGGGCCAGCTAATGGAATCTGCCTATGAGGTTAAACAAAACGGGTTGGAACAGCTGGTGCGCAAAGCAGCTGAATTTAATATTGAGTGATATTTTCCCTTGCAATTAATCATCTTTTGACATATCAAATATCTTCTGCAGCTTGACTTTGTTTGCCCTAACCAAAGCCATTTCCTGCTCCGACACTAAAATAGTAGCGGGGGCATTTTGCAGGCTGGTTTGTGCGTTGGACATAGCAGCCATCATTTGGCTCTTTGCTCCTCTGAAAGGGCCGGGTTGTTTTGCAAAGCTTGTATTCGTGTTGAATTAAGTGGAAGTTTTATTATTTGCTGCTCCTCTAAAGTCAGTTTAGCCAGACCAGAAGCAGCATATGCAGAGCCACATAGAAAAAGCGCGGGCCTTTCCAGCTTCTAGTTTTAAAGAACTGGTTAAATTCTTTTGATAGGTCATTCCCATTAATATATTAGGTCTATCTATTTCTTTTATATTTGGCATCAGTTTTTTCAGCCCACTTGACAAATGCCGGCCAGTCCTTGATGAAATTTTTCATTTCCCTTAGCATTAAATGGCTTTTCTGCTGGTTTTACTAAGTAACGTTTGCGTAAAGGTAAATTATGCACATAAATAAAGAGGTCAAGGCCAGTCTGATTTTCATTGTGTTCTCCTTAAATCGTAGTTTTAAATGATAATTTTACTCCAGCTTAATTAGCAGCTATCAGTATCATTTAATTTATCAGACAAAATATTTCCAACTTAAAAACAAGAGAAACCACAAGTAAAATGGCAAATGCCACTTGTAAATCTATTTAAAATAATTCGCTAGAACTGTAGTATATGGATACGATTAGTAACTCCCCCACTGTCGGCCCAGGCATTGTTAGGAAATTATTTATGGCAGATGGCCTGATTGCAGCAGTTTCTAAAAAAGCAGGGAAGTATTTATGAATTAACAGATGCCCTTCTTTGAACTCGTTTGCGATTTTTTTAATCGCAAACGATGATAAGTCATCTGGGATTATAAAAATCCGTTACCCCTATGTTTATTTAACGGTTGAAGATAACTCACTAGAATCTAGCAGAATCCACATAATCCCAGTGAACATCATTATTTTTACTGTCCAACAGAGATGGTGAGGCTTGATTTGCAAAGTATTGATGGCTCAAGCTTTAGCTCCTTTGATATCTATCCAATTGAAACTTGTATTGACTATAACCTTGGTAAAAACAAAATCTCATTAGCAGGAATAAGTGCTGCTGTAGCCCCTTGTGAATTGGAGCTATTTGGCAATAAGGCCTATTCGGCTAATAATGAGAAGGGAATTACTGTTGTAGATATTGATACCGGCAGTTACAGCAGTTTTGGCTCTGGCTATGACGGCCTGGGGGCAATCGAGTTTTTGGTACAGCATTTTATACAACCGAAGGAGTTTATTCTTTTTGAAAATCCGCGTGCGCCTGAGCTGCTTATCCATGACCCTGGCATTTAAATATTGACCTATATGATCTGCATTATGCCTGAAGCTATGTCAGCATCAGGAGATTTTGTTTATATATTAGATGGTGCACCAGAGGTGGTTTATGTACCAGCAGGACAATCAGCTGAACTTGTTTCCAAGTACGACATAGAAACAAGATTGGCAGTGACATCTTTTGTCTTGCAAGCAAACTTTATGTATCAAGGTAGTTATTTAGGTATCAGCACAATTAAGATGGAGTAGTAACTGCAACTGGGACGGAGTCTTGCACTATGCTTTCATCAGTTCCCACCACGAAATAGCTAAAGCGCTAAAATTCTATCGGAATTAAATTTTGTTGTGTTCTTTTATTTGTTATGATATTTAAATAATTTAACTAATAACAAATAGGAGAAATTACAGAAAAAGTTTTCTATTATCGCGAGCGTTTAATTGCTATTTTGGCTCTTGTTGAAGCATGTGGAGATGATGACACTGATATAGATTTATGTAAAGATATCACCTGTAGTGGCCATGGAACATGCGATGTTGTCAATGATGAAGCAAGTTGTAGTTGTGATACGGGGTTCAGCAGATGGCTTAAGTTGTGTGTGTAACCAACAGTGGACAACAACAATGGACAATGATGCAGCTATTAAGATTGAAAATGGTAATTTGCTTTTAGAGTGTAACGAAGTGGAACAAGCTCCTTGCTCCACTCGTTTATTATTACTTCAGTTAATGAATTAACTGGAGATTTTGATGCTACATTGAGTGTAGAGGGATTTGTAAGCGAAGATTTAGCACGAGTATCTTTGTTGGCCTATTCTATAAATAACACATCAACCTATGCAGAAGCGTGTATCAAAGATGGAAGCTCAATGTTTTCTGCATCTACCAATTTTTTTAATTCATATGTCTATATTGATGGCTTAGGTGGAGGAGGTGTGTCAAGGATTTAAGGAAAACGCAGGTACTTTTCGATTCAAAGGATTGTTGACAAAATTACTGTAGAATCAAGTAATTCTTCTGGAACATATACTAGTACAGAATTTGCAGAAGATTTTGGTATCGGGCTCGCTTCAAATCGGATTTGAAATGATTACATCTGGCTTGACTAAGGCTACATTAACAGATTTCACCATCACTGGTGGCGGGTTAGTGCAATCAGATAGCTTTGATTGTGATAGCATCATTTATGAATAGCATTTTTGACAAACCTAATTCTAGTCCAAAGATAACAATTTAATTCCTCTATTACTAGTTCCCATTGTTTTCCTGTCCTGTTTTGGTTCGCAGAGAACATGATGGAAAGGTTTAGATTAATAATGAGTGAAAAAGGAGTTGCACGAGTACATAGAAGTGTTTTATAAAAGCAAACGATGTATTCTTACCAGATATCAAAGTCCAACTAGGTTTGAATTCAAGTGTATAAAGACAATTTAAGAATATATCCGTTTTGAGGGAAAATCAAAAACAATATTCTTATAAAATTTATCTATTTGTTAACTGCTGTAAATATATATTCTATTTTTATAGGCTGTGACAGTTATAGTAATCAGTGCTATCAAATCGACGAATCAATTGAACGGCACGCGTTCATGCGCCAACAACTGTTGCTCATGCTGTAGGAGAGTATCAAGGTCACTTGTATTCAAATTCTCTTGAAGCACTTAACTATAATTATCAAAAAAGATTACATCGTCTATTTGAACTAGACATTTCTAGACAATTGACCATCAACTTAGTCGGATTCACAATTAACAAATACTTTAAAATACTATTTTAATTGCACTTCTATTCTAACACATAAAGAGTTTATGTCTGCAAAAATGTCTTATGGCTTAACACAATTAGAGTATGGATTCGTTGATGATCTGGCTTCAACAACATCCCGATGTTCGCATCATTACTGATATAAAGACTAATGATAATGTGAATATTTTAGCCGAAATTGCAAACAGTTACCCTGAAGCAATACAGCAGTTTATTCCCCAAATTTATAGTTTTGTAGAATACGAGCCTATATTAGAATTAGGCTACCAAGATGTTATCTTGACTTTATATCGCTTGGATTCACCTAGCTCTAGATATTAATGTTTACAACATAGTTTGCTTGCAATTACCATGAGTGAAGAAAGAGTTATCGGTTTATCAATACCATCTATTCAGGACACCCCCACATTTGTCCATACAATTAATACTAAAGCAGTAAAAGAATACTACCGCAGCCAATGTGTTTATGGCGTTTATAGTGACTATTTATGATGACTGTGAGATATTTTATAGGTATGATATTGGGAGTACTGGTGATAACTTTCATTGCTTGTAATCCTGTAGCATACAACTATACAATGTTACATCCAACTGCAGGTAATACTGAGGACTCAGCAGGAATCAGTTTAGGGACAATGCTGCAATCATCAAATAATGATGTTTTCAAGTGGTGTGCGAATCAGTTTACCTGTAAGTTCTGGATGGTTGCGACTGGCACTACATATGGACAATTTGAATTAATGGTTACTCCAGGAATGGCTCATCTAGCAAATCGTTTCGATTTTATTAAAAACAGATTCAACTTCACTTTAGGTATTCGGCCAACTTTAGGAGGGGGTCTATTTGGGATAGCGGAAAAGGATGTGTCTGAAATTTATTATGCTTTAGAAACAGGTATGATGCTTATATCTCAATGGAAAGATTGGTATTTAGCACCAGGTGCTGGTTTTATCTATATGTCTGAAATGGCTATTGCAGCTCCTGGAATAAGTCCTGCTGCAACTGGGTCCTATCATGTAGAGATCTTAATAGGACATAGGTGGAGCAATAAAAGGGTACAGATCAATCTGAATTAGGGCTTCAACGAATTGATTTTATAGGAAATTTCTATAAAACTCCCAATTACATATTATTTTCTAGCCTTGTTTACAATTAGTAAAACAAAAATAGTAAAAGTAATCTAACAAGTGTGGGCTATTTGTATTGTATTGGTTGTATCTGGGGAAGTGACTTGAATAGATAAAAATACTTACTTAATTTAGCAATAAAATCCCTCCGTCACCAATTAAAGTCCAAAATAATTAATAACTCTACTTGCCATTACAAACAATGCTTGTTATACAGCCAAGTATTCAGATTATACCAAAAGGAGGAATATATGAAAGTTTTCACAAATGTTTTAATGTCTTTATGCAATCATTTGCACTGATCCCTATCTCAAGCGCTCAGGTGATGATGATAATGCCACCCGTCTTGAATCATGGGCCGTAATTGAGGGTAGGGTGGTGTTAGCTGATACTGAGGGGTTAAATGATCTGTCACGACTAAGTATTGACATTGGTCAAGGTGAAGGCGGTATCGTTCCTAATGATGATGTAGTTTTCGTTTTGCTGATCTTGAAGTCGATCTATATAATCTATAATTCTTATAAAGGCGGTTTAACAGCAGATGCTGAAGGCTCAGCGTATAAACGTTACCAGACAACTGTCACTGCTATGGCTATAGTGTGACCAATATGGGTGATATAGTTTTGGAAGCGGGTCTCGGTACGGTTTCTCGTCAGCTTAACTATCCAGCAGGAATGTCTGCTAGTGGTACAAAAGTACGTTTGACTGGCCCGCAAATATTTGAAACAGCAGTGCTTGATGGTAGTAGCTATGGTTTTATAAATGTACCTGTTGTACACATCCTCACAGCCGAGCAGGAAGGTTTGGCTGCAGATGTTTGTGGTAGCACTATTACTATAGGCTGGCATGGACATAACCTCTCTGAACAGAATTTTGCTATGACTGAAACAGCGGTTACTTTAGACCCGGTAGCAGTGCAGGTGCGTTATGGTCAGTGGTATACAACAAATAGTTCTATCACTGTTAATGCAGTAGCACCATTTGCTGATGATGTGCGTTACTGGTTAAATGGCAATGTTACTGCCTATGTTCCTTTTGATGATTCATTTACTGTCAGTGGCCTAGAGGATGGTGATAATACTTACAAATTCAGTTTAGAAATAGCTGTGGCATTGAAACCTCTCCTTTTGAAAAAATGGTAGTAGTTGATAGTCATTCAAAATGCTTCAAGTTTATCCGTTCAAGGTGGTTTAGGACAGCACTAATGACCTACGTTTATGTCAGTACCGAAGTTGATGTTGATGCTGCAGAAATGCAAGTGGCCTGCGATGGAACTATCAACAATGAACCCTGGCTGGCTCTATTCAACACCTATGTTTGTTTGCTCCTCCTGGGAGGATATCAAAAGTGGTTAGGGCAATCAGACGCGGCCGGTAATATTTCGAACGAAGTAGCAGATGATATCTTGCTTGATACCATTGCGCCATCAACCCCAATGTGGAAGACGTTCAATGCGAGTTAACAGTGCTGACTGGATAATGACATTAGCTACAGAGTCTAGTGATGCAGAAACTTAGCAGTGGCTGGTGGTATGAGTGTAAAGATCCAGATACAAATTGGTATGAATGCACTTTGATGGCACATTATCTCGTCAGGTACAGCTCCTACGTAATCAAGAAAACCGTCTTGGCATTAGAGCAGTTGACAATGCTGGTAATGTGTCAGCTGAAGATTTTGTGCTAATTCTTGAAGATTCAATTACGAAATGGTGGAAAAACTTTTTACAGAAAGTGGCGATCAACGTGTATTGATCTCTTGGAACCCACCTATGGATAGCCTAGATGTGGCTGGTTACTTTATTTATATCAGTTATGATAATAATGATATTGCAGCATATACTGGTGGTTGCAACTGAAGGTATTTCTCCGATTAATGTGGGTAATCCTTGCTCCGGTAATAACTGCTTTTTCTGGCTCTCAGGTCTAAGTAATGAGACCCCATTTTATATCAATGTAGCAGCTTACGATAGAACCGAGTATCCAGAGGCAAAATGTTGGCTCAATGGTACTGATTATTCAGGAAAGTGAACCTGTTTCAATGTCAAGAAAAGTCAAACCGAGTATAGTATCACCAGAGCTTGTAGCTAATTTTACCAAGATTCCGGTTATGCAAATTGTGAAGGTAAGCGGGCTAGAGGTATTGACCTAAAAGGTGGTTATCTATATTTAGGCATTAAGGCGGTTTGGACTTCAGGTAGCTATCCAGATGAGCAAGGCGGATTGGAGATAATTTCATTAGCCAATCCCAAGGTACCTGTATCTGTTGGACAAATTATAGACACTGCTAACAAAGGTGATATGTGGGACCTTAAGGTTTATGGTCGCTATGCTTATGTGGCTAATGGCACCGCTGGTTTGAGAATATATGATGTATTTGATCCTAAAAACCTGACCTTTGAAAGTCAGATTGACTTTAGTGGCGATGAAGCTAAATATATAGCTATTTTACTGAATCATATTTATATTTTAGCTAAAAAAGTTACAGTACCAAAGATGGTGCTTTATACGCTTTCTATGCATCCAGATGATGGTGGTACTCCAGGTTTACCAGCCTTAGTTGATATCTTTGATGAAAATGATCTGCCTCTGTTCGGCAATAAATCTCCTGGTGGACTTAGTGCAAGTGCGAGCGGTTCTTATGTGGGGTAGCAATATCAACTTGATATTATTTGGTCTTACAGATGGAATACCAGATTATTTGATGATGATGATCAGCATAGCTTAAATGGCGGACCCCATTGTGTTAGCGGTAAACAGATATTTACTCAAAGTGTCTATTCAAGTGAAATGACTGTCTTAGAACTTACAACAAATGGAACTCAGTTTCCTGATACAGAGACTGGTAGAAGCATTTTACAATCATGGTCTATATAACGGTCAGGCCCATGGCTCGCTTTTGTTTGTTCAGGTATTCATGCTATCATTGTGAATATTACGATCTGGCAACCATTCACAATTACTTATTGTCTATCAAGATTATGAACAAAATCAATCAAGCACCTATAATCTTACACAACAAAATAGATTGGCAATTCAAGATCAGCTTTAGTGCCACAAGCACCATTGAAAGCCTGTTCGCCTATCTTTGTCTACCATTTGGGAACACCAAGAAATGCAGGTGGCTATAGTAAATCAAACAACGACAATTATTATTAAGAGTGTGAAAATATTTAGTTAGTGGATCCGCAAGTGGTATTCAAGTATCGCGAGTGAAACGATAGGTTTACTTATGTTAGCCAATTGATGGCACCAGCAAATACAAACATTTTAGGCATTGCTATTGAGGATGATAATTATATTGTTACTATCAATCAAATTATATTTCCTCTGGTCGAACCTTAGAATGAGTGTTTATCTGTTTAATCCATGCAGCATTAAACGACAACATATATTTCTTATGATAAAAAATATTAATATTTGGGAGGGTAGCTATTAATTGGCCTTATGTCATCTCTCCTATGAGGATTATAATATTCATATTAGCCAGATGGCTCCACGTTTATTGGTTGTGCGACAGCAGTTGTTGAGATAGACCTGCAAAACTTTGATGGTCGTTTCTCGCCAACTAATATTTATCCTGTGCCAGATTG
>CALOCH010000035.1:0-28708 GCA_942491615.1 uncultured Gammaproteobacteria bacterium | reverse complement strand
TTTATTTAGGCGCTGTCGCAAATATTCCAAAAGTATGAATTAACCTATCCAACCGGAAAGACTATGCTGCTAAAGCCATAAACTGTTTATAAGCAGGGATATTGTCTACTGACACAAGGGGCAATTGCCCCTTTCGAATCATATGCGCAGTTTCAATTCCAGCGATAGTTGCTTGAGCGGAATGAAAAGCCTTAAATCCCATCATTGGCTTTGTTATTTTCTTGATAAAACGATGATCTTGTTCAATGATGCTATTCAAGTATTTTACCTGACAGATATCGATTAAGGTGGCGTATCCCGCTAAAATCAGCAACAGATTAATATTAGCTAAACCTGCGTAGTTTGCACCACTTTTATCCATCACGACCTTATCAGGAAATCCATTTTGGTTAATCGCCTGTTTAAAAAAGGCCGTTGCAGCGTCTTCATCACGCCGCTCAGAGAGCATAAAGTCAAGCGTATCGTCATGCTTATCAACGGTCCTATATAAATATATACATCCATTGTCCTTTAACTTTGATATAAGTTTCATCCATGCGCCAGGATTGACTTGCTTCTCGTTTCTGAGATTTAGCTTTTAACGCAATGGCCAGTGAATAGCGAATAACCCTGTGATTAAGTGATGCATGATCAACTAACTGTTACGCCTCGTTATTCTATTTTAATCTCTAAAACTGAAGCGTTAGAAGAAGCAACAATGAACAAGATACAGATACATGATCTTCAATTGCGGAATGTTAACAATTATTTTTGTCACCTTTAAGCTCTTATTTGTTAACTGGCTATTTTCAGTCGTCTATAGTAACTTATTTAACAACGTCGATATTATCCTTAATTAGAAAATTAAGAAGCACACTATTTTCTTCTGTGTATTTGACAGGTGCCGGAGCCTATTTCTGGATAGCTCACTGTTTATGCATTGATATTAGAGGTCAAAGTTATGTTGGAAGAACTTCTTAAACTGTACCCTCTTTGTGGTCAACAACACAAGCTGAAAAACTTATACCTAGCTCACCGAGTAGATACTTTGGGTAGCTCTACCGACCCTTTTATTTATGCTAATTTCCTATCCAGTCTGGATGGCCGCATAGCGATTGAAGATAGAGCACAAAATGTTCCCGCCTACATTCCGAAATATATAACAACGGTTTCAGACTTCAAACTGTTTATGGAGTTACATGCTCAGGCTGATTGTCTTATTACTCATGGCGGATATATGAGAGCTCTCAGCGACAAAAGATTGGGTAATGTGTTGCAGGTTAAAAGTAGCGAGCTTGTCGAGTGGCGATGCAATAACGGATTAAAACCCCAACCAGCAGTCATAATTGCTAGTGCAAGTCTTGATTTTCCATTACACCCCAGTCTGCACGAGCACCAGCAGGATTGTTTTATTGCTACTGGGAAAAATGCTGATATCGAGCGAATGCGTTACTGGCAGAATCAAGGTCTTAAAATCCTGAAGGCAGGTGAAGATAAAATGGTTCAAGGAGCTGCATTAATTCAACAACTGAAAAAACTAGAGTACAAAAGCATTTATCTTATCGCCGGTCCCAGAATGCTAGACACAATGATTAGAGAAAAACAGCTTTCTCGTTTATATTTGACCATTACCCATCAATTAATAGGAGGGTTAGATTTTCGTACCTTATTGACCGGCCCCCAGCTTTCCGATGAAGGTAATATGAAGCTTAAATCACTCTATTATGAATCAGATTCGTCATCTGGTTCTGGTCAATTTTTTATGTATTTCGATTTACCAGCGGGGGAGATGACTAAATAAAGCTTATCTGGCTCTCCATTATATTTTTTATAATGGCCATGTTAGCTTAATGGTTTTAGCTAAAAACAGAACACCTGTTGTTATCTTTAGTCCATTGAAAGCGATAACTATTTATTAGACAAGGTATAAGTTAGCCTGGAGATAATATTTTGACTCAGAGTAAAGGTAAAATTAGTGTTTATTATGATGGGGCCTGTCCAAAATGTGTCAAAGATAGGCAAACTTATGAAAAGCTTGCAGGCAAGGCAGCGAATAATGTGTGCTGGATAGACATTACCGGTCAGGAAAAAAAGTTATCGGAGTTGGGTATTGATCCAGTTAAAGCGTTAACTGAATTGCATGTTAAAGATGAGAATGAGACGATTCTTTCTGAGATAGATGCCTATATTTTGTTAATGGCTAAAGTCCCCGTATTGCAACCTATTGCTTGGCTGATTGGACTACCCTTAATTAGGCCGATGGTCGCAAGAATTTATCATTGGCTGGTAAATCGTCGTCTTTATCAAGGTGGACGGCTATAGGCATATATTTTTATCGAACTTCTTAGGAAGAAAATTTCAATTATTTTGATTTAGGAGATTATTATGACTACTACAGATATAAATAATGACGAAGTGATTAAAGTGCTAAATAAAATTCTGGAAACGGAATTATCAGGTGTCGTGCGTTACACTCACTATTCACTCATGGTCTTTGGCTATAACCGCATTCCGATTATTTCTTGGATGCGTAGTCAAGCAACCGAATCTCTCGATCATGCTACTCAAGCCGGTGAGTTGATCACACATTTAGAGGGTCACCCTTCATTGGGAATAGGACCACTACTAGAAACCCATCGCCACGATATTGGCGATATCATGAAAGAGTCACTAGAGCACGAGGCATTAGCTTTGGCTGAATATCACAATTTATTAACTTTGGTAGATGGCAAAGATGTCATGTTAGAGGAATATGCTCGGCGCATGATATCACTGGAAGAAATGCATTTGGGTGAAGTGCGTAAAATGTTAAGAAAACCAAGCTAGTAACCATTGACTAACGTGAGTTGTATTAAGACGATAATTTGCGTTAGTTCATTTAGACATCAATAATAGAGTTTATTGCGGGAGATTAATATGAATGAAGATACCTTGAATATGGAAGTAAGGACATTTCTTAAAAAAGTAGGCGTTACTTCGCAGCGTGAAATTGAACACGCTATTCTAAAAGCGATTGAAGAAGGCCGTTTGCAAGGCACTGAGAAAATTAATGTAAAAATGACTTTAGAAGTACCTGAGATTGAGTTGAATCAAATGATTAATGGGGTTATTGCACTGGAATAATTTACTCTGTTAAAGGTAGATTGCGTGGATTTTATTTTCTGGGAAATATCCTTATTTGAGTCAGTCAACCTGATATTACCTTTGATTTACTCGCTCATTTAATTTTGTTTTTAGTAACTTTAACACTGCGCTTATATTAATATGACGACTCTTTGGCAGAAATATTGTGCTCAAATTAACCAGTATTATTTGACTGATGAACAAAAAGTGCTTAATGAGTTACTCATTCATTTGCAGGATTATTCTGCAATAGAAATAAGCTGCCAAGCGCGCTCGTTAGTCACTATCATTCGAGATAAAGCAGAGCAGCAAACTTTGGTTGAGGCTTTTTTACATGAATATCAACTCAATTCTGAGGAAGGTATTATTTTAATGGAAATAGCGGAAGCCTTATTGCGTATACCCGATACACATACACAGGATTTATTTTTACAAGAAAAATTAAGCACAGCAGACTGGCATAAACATCTACAGCACAGCGACTCTTTGCTGGTTAATTTTGCTACGCAAACGCTGGAAATAACCGCTAAAGTTGAGCAACAGTTTGAACTCTCTGATCCAGCGAATCAGCCCACATTTTCACGCCTATTTTCGCGCTTAGGTCTACCCTTAATTCGTACCGCCTTAAAACAAGCGATGCAGCAGTTAGCCTATCAGTTTGTAATTGCTGAAACCATTGAATTAGCATTACAGCAAGCCGATCGGCAATCAAATTATCGCTATTCATTCGATATGCTAGGAGAAGCGGCTTTAACTGTTAGTGATGCTGAGCGTTATTTTTCTTCTTATGCACAGGCAATTGCTGCGTTAGCGAAATTTGCAGACCCTACTGATATTTATAAAAACCCCAGTATATCGATTAAGTTATCAGCACTTTACCCGCGTTATGAACCATTACGCTATGAGCAAGCGGTCGAACATCTTAGTCAGCAATTATTATCATTAGCTAAGCAAGCACGCGCAGCGAATATCATGGTGACCGTTGATGCCGAAGAGTCAGAACGCCTAGAAATGTCATTGGTGATTTTCACTACAGTGCTGACTGACTCAGAATTACAAGGTTGGTCTGGATTGGGTTTAGCTGTTCAAGCGTATCAAAAAAGAGCGCTTAAGACCTTGCAATATTTAGCGGCATTAGCCACAGAGCAACAATGCAAAATTCCGGTACGTTTAGTCAAAGGAGCTTATTGGGATAGCGAAATTAAACGCGCTCAAGTCAATGGCTTAAAGGGCTATCCGGTATTTACCCATAAAAGTGCAACAGATGTCTCGTATCTTACTTGCGCACAATTTATGCTAACTCAAGGCGAGGTTTTTTACCCGCAGTTCGCTACCCATAATGCGCATACGGTTGCAGCTATTTTAGCGTTAGGTAAAGCGCACTCAGTATTTGAGTTTCAACGTTTACATGGCATGGGTGAACAGCTTTATGAACAGGTTCTGCTGCAAACTGATGATAAAATCCCTTGTCGTATTTATGCGCCAGTGGGTAATTATCAAGAATTACTGCCTTATTTGGTCAGGCGTTTATTGGAAAATGGTGCAAATACTTCGTTTATTAATCAGCTAGAAAATGCGGATATTAGCATTGATCGTGTGATTGCGGACCCTGTAGAGCATGTAAGAAAAAAAGAGAGATTGCCTGCGCATTGCGTGTTACCCAAAGATTTATATGGTACTGAGCGTATTAACTCAGAAGGTATTAATCTTATGGATCGGAAGTTTATAACGGTTATCCAACAACAGCTGGAATCTTTCAAAAATAAGACATGGCATGCCGCTCCTCTCGTTAATGGCAAACTGTATACAGGAATAGCCAATAAAACCTTTAGTCCCGCACACCTTCAGCAATGTATAGGTAGTGTCATTAACAGTGGTCAAGACTCTATTGCCGAGGCGGTTAATGTCGCCAGCACGGCTACGCAGTATTGGCGTTTGTCCGACGTTAATGTGCGTGCTGCTTATTTACACAAGGCGGCTGAATTGCTAGAACAGAATCGTATGGAATTGGTGGCACTCTGTGTGCGCGAAGCCGGAAAAACCATTCAAGATGCCGTAGGAGAAATACGCGAAGCGGTAGATTTTTGTCGCTATTATGCGCAGCAAGCACAAGAGAAATTTGCGCAACCTATTAGTATGTCAGGCCCTACGGGTGAAGACAATCGACTGTTTCAATACGGTCGCGGCGTATTTGTCTGCATTAGTCCGTGGAATTTTCCCATTGCTATTTTTATCGGGCAAATAAGTGCGGCATTAGTCAGTGGTAATACCGTGATTGCCAAACCAGCACAGCAAACACCATTAGTTGCCATGCGCTGTATCCAATTATTACATCAAGCCGGTATTCCGCATGATGTATTGCACTTATTACCTGGGGAAGGTGCTGTTGTCGGGCAGTATTTATTAAATGATCCTCGCATTGCAGGTGTTGCATTTACCGGTTCTTTAGCAACAGCTCGAGCGATTAATCAGCAACTAGCAAATCATCCTGGCATTACTCCTCTGATCGCCGAAACCGGCGGGCAAAATGTCATGCTTGCTGATAGCTCGGCGCACAATGAACAATTGATACAAGATGCCGTGCAATCCGCGTTTAATAGTGCCGGGCAGCGCTGCTCGGCATTACGCGTGTTATATTTACCTTATGAAAATGCTGAACATATTATTGCGCGTATTATTGGTGTGATGCAGCAATTAGTCATTGCTGATCCGCAAATATACGGTACAGATATAGGCCCCGTGATTAGTGTTGCTGCCGTAAAACAACTATCTGAACATGTAGAGTGTATGCGTCAACAAGCAAAAGTTTTATTTCAAGTGTCGCTTGATGAATGTTCAGCGAATGCCTGCTTCTTTCCGCCTACATTGATTGAACTGAAGTCACTCGCAGAATTGACTAAGGAAAATTTCGGGCCGGTGTTGCATATTATTCGTTATCACAGTGATGAACTTGAGCACATTATCGAAGCCATTAATACTAGTGGATATGGGTTAACGCTAGGCGTACATAGCCGTATTAATAGTACGATTAATAAAATTTCTGAAAACTGTAAGGTTGGTAATGTGTATATTAATCGTACGATGATTTCCGCCGTGGTCGGAGTACAGCCATTTGGCGGTATGGGACTTTCTGGAACAGGGCCAAAAGCAGGTGGGCCACATTATTTACATGCCTTTACTCATGAACAAACAGTAACAACGAATACGGCGGCTGTTGGTGGTAATGCTCGTTTATTGGCTAAATATTTAGCCTAAAAGAGGGATAGGCAGCAATGAAAAAAATAATTATTTCCAGTGTACGTTCTCTTATTATATTGTCGATCTTATTACTTATAGTTAAGAGCTGGTTCGGCGTCAATATGGGGTCTTTTTGCATAAAGGTACCAAACGCGACATAGGATTCTGATTATTTTTATTGCTGTGGTCTCAGCTCTTCTATGATCTTCGGAGGGAAATGACGATAAAAAGTCGTTCTTCCAATACCGAGCGTCTTGATGATATCTGATATAAAAGGATAATTTTCGGTATCTTTCAGCATTGATTGTGCTGTGCGGACTTTATCACCCGTCATTAACGTTGGTCTGCCTCCAATTCGTCCCTTATTCCGTGCAGATTTAAGACCAGCTCTGGTGTTTTCGACAATAATCTCACGCTGAAACTGGTCAAAGGCGGCATTCATATGGAAGAAAAGCCTGCCTTCTGGTGTGCCAGTATCAATATTTTGAGTGAGAACTTTTAATCCTATTTGCCGATCTTCAAGGTCTTTGACAGTATTAATAATCTGAGTCAGAGACCGAGCAAGACGCGAGAGCTTCCAAACCACGAGCGTATCCCCTTCACGCATATATTCCAAAGCTTCCTGTAACTGGCGGCGTTTTTTATCTGCTCCCGAGACTTTCTCTGTAAATATTTTTTCGCAGCCAATCTCATTCAAAGCGTCGATCTGTAATTGAGGATTTTGATCCAGCGTTGAAACCCGTGCATACCCAATCAGCATATATTTATTCCTAAAACGATTTTTTCTGATACTAACAGAACATATAATTAGGAACAATGTTTTGGAACACATTATCGGGGATATTTTGTTAAATCCGGACGTCTGTGTAGGGTGTTCCTAAAACGATCGTTTTAGGAACACCAAAAAATCATAATGAGAAGATAAATTATGCCTCGAATGAAGATATTGAGTACTGCTGAGCAAAAGCAATTTGAAATGCCCCCCGTTTTTGACAGCTATCAACGAAAGAAATTTTTTGATTTTCCAAAATATTTACTGGAAATATCATATTCTTTTCGTAAACCCGATCATCAAATTGGTTTTTTAATTAGCAGTGGGTATTTCAATGCTGTAAAAAGTTTTTTTGCACCAGAAGATTATTACCAGAATGACATAAACTATGTAGCTCGTAAACTGAATATAGAGCATGATAAATTTGATAGTAAATTCTATGCAAATCGTACTCGGCAACGACATGAAAATATCATTCTAAAATTCTATGGATTCAAACGATTTGACGCTGATGCTGAAACTATCCTTTGCAAAGAAATTTCCCTCATGGTTTGCACTCAACTCAAACCAATATTAATTTTTTGGCGGTGCATTGATATTCTAATCCAAAACCGTATCCAACTACCAAATTCCAGACGCTTTACTGATCTTATAAGAAAAAGATTGAATCAACGTAAGCTGGAACTTATAGAACTAATTGAACAAAATATTTCTGATGAAACCCGAGGATTATTGGAAGAACTATTTGTTCAAACTGCTACAAATGAAGCAGATGATTCTCCATCCGTTAATACACGTCATAAGCTAACGCTTTTAAAAAGAATTTCGCAGTCAACAAGACCCACCAAGATCAAGGAACGAGTAGCTGATTTACAATTGCTCGAAAATCTTTATAACAAGTTGAAACCGATTATAGATATTCTTAATTTTAATCATGAAAGTACGCGTTATTATGCGGGTAGTGTCATAAAATCCAAGATATTCCAACTTAATCAACGTTCTGATGAAGATCGCTATGTTTATGTCATAGCCTTTATTGCATATCAATATTATCAACTTCAGGATAATCTGGTAGATGTCTTACTTAGTGCCATCAGAACTTTTCAAAACAGTGCCAGCCGTGAACATAAAGAACGTATTTATGCGCAACGCAAAGAACATAATCAAAGGTTATCGGGTCTACTATCAAGACTGGATAATGATGTTTTTAGTGTTATAAATAACATCCGAAAACTTACCCAAGATAACCAGATTAATGATACTGAAAAGATCAATAAAATTCAGGCATTATTAAATACTGCAAAGGATGATGAGCTTTCAAGCCTAACAACTGATTTGGATAGCGCTCACAATGAGGAAAACTATTATGATATTTTAGAAGAACGTTCTGTTCCTTTGCAGAATAAAGTATCACCCATTCTAAAGGCTCTAAACTTTCAATCAGAACCTAGCGCAGCGGAGCTCATGAATGCTATTAAACATTTTAAAGATAAGGATGGGAATATTGCTCAAATTGCACCGCTTGAATTTCTTAGTGCTGATGAACGCAAAGAAATAATAAATGCAGATAGCCAAAAATTACGCATATCTCTTTATAAATCACTCCTGTTCGTGCATACAACCAGTGCCATAAAATCTGGCAATCTGAACCTAAAACATTCTTATAAGTACCGTCCTTTAGATGATTACCTGATTGATAAAGAGCGTTGGAAACAGGAAAAAGATCAGTTACTGGAACGAGCTGGATTAACGGAATTAACCAATCCAAAAAAGATACTCAATGTGCTTAATGATGCACTTTTTCAGCAATACAAAACAACCAATAATCATATAGACAAGGGACAAAACTCCCATCTTAAGATTTTTGAAAATGGCAATTTCAGCATCGCAACACCGGCACAAGAAGAAAAAGAAAGTGAGCCACTGCAACAATTTTTTCCAGAACGACATTATGTACCATTAACAGAAGTTCTCGCTACCGTAAATCAGCATTGTGGTTTTCTTGATGAGTTGCAGCATTGGCAACAGCAACATATTCGTAGTTCGATTTCACATCGCTCTCTTTATGCAGGCGTAATCGGGCTTGGTTGTGGTATTGGTACCCGAAAAATGGGCAGGATTTCATCTCAGGTTACTGAAAGTGATATAGAACATGCTGTTAACTGGTATTTCTCATTAGAGAATATACACGCTGCTAATGACCGCATAGTAAAAACTATGGATAAGATGGAACTCCCAAATATATATCGTCGATCTCAGGACAAACTCCATACAGCCAGTGACGGCCAAAAATTTGAAGTCCGCACAGACTCACTTAATGCCAACCACTCTTTTAAATATTTTGGTAAAGGCCAAGGCGTAAGTGCTTATACTTTCATTGATGAGCGCGGTTTACTTTGGCATTCTCTTGTGATCAGTGCTGCTGAACGAGAAAGCGCTTATGTCATTGATGGTTTAATGCATAATGACGTAGTTAAAAGTGACATTCATTCAACTGACACCCATGGTTATAGCGAAGCCATTTTTGCAACTACTCATTTGCTGGGATTTTCCTATGCTCCACGCATTAAGAACCTAAAGAAACAGAGCCTTTACATTTTTAAATCGCATAAAAAAACAGATCAATCAGAGTGGAAAATTACTTCAGATAAATATATCAATGAGAAAATCATTGAAGATAACTGGGATGATATTTTGCGTTTGATTGCAACAATCAAGCTCAAAGAAACCACTGCATCAGATATATTTCGGCGGATGAATTCTTATTCTAAGGAAAGTGACTTATACAAAGCATTAAAAGCGTTCGGACAGATTATTAAATCACTTTTCATTCTACGATACCTTGATGAACTTGAATTACGGCAGGCTATTGAAAAACAACTTAACAAGGTGGAGTTAGCAAACCGATTTACCCGTGCTGTCGCGGTTGGAAATCCAAGAGAATATACTCAAGCTGAAAAAGAGGATCAGGAAATAGCGGAAAGTTGTAATCGACTTATCAAAAACTCTATCATTTGTTGGAATTATTTGTATTTAACTCAAAAACTTATTCGGATGGAAAACAAAGAATCAAAGGATCGGCTGCTAATAGCCATAACTACTCACTCTGTTATTTCATGGGCTCACATTAATTTGTTGGGTGAATATGATTTTTCAGACGAAAAACTCCAAGATTCTGTTGGGATTCTTCCTCCCAAAACGAGCCGCATAAAAGAGTATGAAATTGGGAGTAGCTAAAATACATGCAAGATACAATCAGCAATAGCTAACAAAAATTCCTATGTCGCGTTTGGTACCTTTATGCAGAAAGACCCAGTATACCGAACCTTAACTCGTCATTCAGGTGATAAATAGCGGCGATAAAAAAACGTTACCGAGAAGGTCAGGAAGATCAACTGGGCGCTTTAGGGCTTGTGACCAATGCCGTAGTGTTATGGAATACGCTTTATATGGATAAAGCATTAAATCATATGCAAGACAACGGTGCTGATATTAGTCAGGAAGATATGAGTCGACTATCACCCTTACAGCACTCTCATATTAATGTCTTAGGTCACTATTCGTTTTTCTTAACGGATCTTATTTCAAAAGGTAAATTAAGGCCATTGAATAACGAAACAACTTAACCTAGACGCTATCGTTACTTTTCGTACCGTTGGACTTCAAACTCCATAAACAGTTTATGGCTTTAGCAGCATAGTCTTGCCTGTTGAATAGGCTAATTCATACTTTTGGAATATTTGCGACAGAACCATTGTGCTACGCCTGGCAACGTTACCAGCAACTGAGTGATAACCTAGTCAGCTCATTTTGTTACCAGCTTAAAAAACTGGAAGAAGAAACCAAGACTATATCGGAGCAACAATTTATTCAGGCCTTGGCCAGCAAACAGCAAGAGGCGCAACAAGTGGGTCGCCTGATTTTACTGTATGTCGATGAAGCGATAGACGATACTGCTTTATTCGGTACAGTACGCGACCAGGCATTTAACATCATGCCGAAGGATTCTCTAATCACAGCGGGGCAACGATTATGCGAGAAATCACCCAGTCAAATGGCTTTACGCTGGGAGGCCGTCGATAAAGTCACCGCCCGGTGCAAGAAAAATCAGCGTAATGATTTCCATTAATCGGCACTTAATCCACTGCTCAGCAAATTTTGGCCTGGTCTTTATCTGGCTCATGGAAGTCGGGTCTTTGTGCTTCTTTGTGGGAAAAGTTTAGATATGCTCTGGTTGCTTTGCTTTTTTATTTGACCCCTTTTTTATTTTAGATCCAAAGGAAAACGGCCCCGAAGGGCCGTCTATAAAAAAGTCAAGTTGCTTTAGGCGATCAAGGCTGTACCTCAATCTCGCCGGGCCGCCAGGTCTTGTTGATCCAGGGTTCCAGCGGACCGTACATGCGCAGGATGACGAACCAGCTCTTATCTCGGTTGGTCTGTAGCCAGTTGCCTTCTTTGCCTACAGGTGCTTCCGGCGCGAAATAGACGTCGTAGGAACCGTCGGCATTTTTCTGCATGCCCTTGGTCTGGCTGCCAACCGTTGGGAATAACTGGCCGGTCTGCAGTTGTGTGCGGGTCTGGGTGTCATAGAGCGTGACCGCCCAGAAATTGTTTACAGGAACATCGGGTGGCAAATGCAGCTTGTAGGTCTTCGAGCCATCAAACGGTTTATCGTTGCTGTCCAGAAAAGCCAGTCCGTAATCGGAGCCCACTCCCACATGCGTCGTCGCCATTGCAGGCGTTACGCCGCCGGCGTTGTAGTAGAACAACACGCGCGCATCGAGGCCCATAACGCCGTCCGCTTCGAACGATGTGTTCCGGTTCGCATAGGCGGTAACCCAGTTGCTCTTGGTATCGGGGTAGATATACACCCCGGATATACGTGGGTCGTAGGTGATGGAACGTCCAGTGGCGTTACCCAGCATTGCTGCTTCGGTCAGCAGTTTCTTCATCCTGGCATCGGGTTTGAAGGGCTGACCCTTGACGATACCAATGGCTGCCATGTAACCACGAACTTCCGGCCCCACCGCATCGATCGGCTCTTCCTGAACGATTTTATTCAATATCTCGAAGTACTCGAAGTCGCTCGGAAATATTGTGCTGAACGATCGACCGGACATGTTGATGAACTCAGTCGCTGCAGGATTGTCTTTGTCTTTCAGTGGATAGATCCGAAGCCCGGATTTAAAGTTGTCGGCCGCAGCCTTGAGGCCATCCTTGATGGAGCCACGCAGGAAGAGGAAATTCTTGTTGGTTGGCGGCTTCAGCAGGAAGTAGCCTTCAGGCACTTCGCCCTTATAGCCGGGGGGTAACACAAGGTACTTGCCGCCCTTGCCCTTGTCCGGCCCAGTGACGCCCATATTGCCGACAAAGCGCTGCCAGGCATCGTCTAGAAAGCCCAGCATGCCGGGCGGGATTTCGATGACCGTCGGACCATCGTTGGCCAGGTCCGTGGGAGCGTAGGCATACATCGTCGACGTATTGGAGGTAATGACCGGCGTCCGGGAATCCATCAGCTGTTCCCAGATGGCGATCTTGTTGGGTGCATCAGCGCCTTGCTGGGCCATCCCCAGGAGAACGCTGTAGATCGAAACCGCACCGACGTTATCGAGATAGACCCCAAGACCACGCGCGCGGTCCAGATAGTCATAGACCAGATCGTTGGTGTTGCCGATCGGCACGCCGTCGAAAAATTTTAGCTCACCGGCAGCCGTCTGCACTGTGTCTGGTATCGACGCCGCCCTGGTTTTTGCGGCTTCCCTGGCACTTTCCGCCTGCGTATTGGTGCTCGTAATTACGAGCGCGCTAAATAACGTCAGGGCGACAATTTTTGTATTCAAAACTTGCAAAATTATTCTCCTATCTGTGCTGAGCAACTATCTTTTGCTCAGCAATTACAACAGTGTTTTATTAAGTAGATATCGCGCAGGCTCTATTTTAGCAGTTCGATCTCGCCTGGCCGCCAGGTCTTATTGATCCAGGGCTCCAGCGGGCCGTACATGCGCAGGATGGTGAACCAACTCTTGCCCGGAACCGTCTGTAACCAGTTGCCTTCTTTGCCTTTAGGCGCTTGCGGCGCGAAATAGACGTCGTAGGAACCGTCGGCATTTTTCTGGAACCCTTCGTTCTGGCTACCGACCGTTGGAAAGGGCTGGCTGGTTTGCAGCAAAGAGCGCGTTTGCGTGTCATACAACGTGACCGCCCAGAAATTCTTTACCGGAACATCAGGCGGCAGGTGGAGCTTATAAGTTTTTGAGCCGTCGAATGCTTTCTTGTTGGCATCCAGATAGGCCAGAGCATAATCGGAGCCTTCGCCAGCCCGGGTCGTCGCCATAGCGGGTGTGACACCGGTCGCATTGAAATAAAACAGCACCCGCGCATCCAGTCCCATCGTGCCGTTAGCTTCGAACGAGGTGTTTTTGTTGGCGTAGGCCGTGGTCCAGGAACTGTTGGTATCGGGATAGATATACACACCGTCGATGCGCGGCTGGTAGGTGATCGCGCGGGCAGTCGCATTAGCAATTATCGCGGCTTCATTCAGCAGTTTTATCATGCGCGCATCGGGCTTAAAGGGTTGACCCTTGACGATACCTATCGCTGCCAATTGACCACGCATTTCCGGCCCGATGGCTTCGACGGGCTCAACCTGCACTAGCCGATTAAGATCTTCGAAAAAACTAATGTCTTGATGCACGATCGTACTGTAGCTTTTACCGGATATATTGATGAACTCAGTTGCAGGCGGATTATCCGCCTTTGCGAGCGGGTATATCTTGAGCTTTGATTTAATGTTCTCTACGGCAGGCGCAACACCATGGGCTATGGAGCCGCGCAGGAACATTAGATTGTTATAGGTAGCCGTTCTGACGATAAAGTAACCCGTGGGTTCGTCTCCCGTGTAACCCGGCGGCAATAGCAGATATTTGCCACCTTCGCCTCTGTCCGGGCCTATCACACCAAGATTACTAATGAATCTGAACCAGGCATCGTCAAGGAATCCGAGCATGCCGGGCGGGAGTTCGACGACCAATGGCCCGTCGGTTTTCAGGTCGAGGTAAGTAAGCGCATACAAGCTCGACGTATTACCCGTCAGATAGAGTGACGTGGGCTTGAGAAGCTGTTCAGAGATGGTAACTTTGTTAGAACTATCCGCGCCTATGCTTGCATTACCGGCGCGCATTGCGTTCAGCGATCCTGCACCCTGGTTGTTCAGGTAGACCTCGACCCCCCGCATGCGGTCGAGATTGTCATACAGCGTGTCGATGGTAGCGTCGTTCGGCACGCCATCAAAAAACTCCAGCTTGCCGATAGGCGTCTGCACCTTGTCAGGCATCGAGATGGACTTTAGTGTTTCGACAGATTGCCCGGCCTGCGACACCTGAGTACTGATTACGGCCAATACAAAGGTAGCCATCAGGTGATTAACACGACTAGATTTCTTAGTCATAGTAAGTATCCTTAAATATCAAATGGTACTTGGAAATGATTAATGGTTCCGCGGTTGCGGTGGCCCCGGAAATGTCCATGTGCCATCGATGATCGCTTTACTCGGTTCATACATGCGCACGGCGTAGTTCCAGCCTTCCATGATCGGCAGGCAGTTTTCTGTGGATTTCGTACAATCTCCAAACCGAATCGTGTAAGACCCATCGCTGTTCTGTTTGGCGGTCAGGTTATTCAGGCTGTAGGCATTCAGGTCATTCTGCTGAAAGTAGCCCTTTGCGTTGTAGAGGCTGATGGACCAGAAGCCTTTGACCGGCACATCTTTCACTGTAAGCTCGTATTTGCCAACCGGCAGGTCAGGTTGTACATTGATGTACTGCGCGTCCTTGTCGGGCAGGCCGCCCCAGGCGGAAGCGGTGCCAATCAAAAAATGAACCGGGTTGACCTCGGCTTTGGAGCCAAAGGTCCGGGTGTATCTTTTCAGACCCTTGGCCAGATCAAGAACTGCATCGAGAGTCGCCTTATAGCTGGCTTTGTCGTAGTCTGGTAAAACGAATGGTGCGTCAGATCCAGCAGTAATTTTGATCTGGTCCTGGAGTTTATGGGCTATTGCCAGGTCCGCTTTATCTTCAGGGTTCGCCAGTGTGCGAATAACCACGCCTACGTAGGGCGTATCGAATTTCTCCATCGTTAACTGATAAGAGCCTGCGCCATAAAAGACTTCATTCACATATCCGTCGTTGTTGATGATCATCAACGACATGTAGCGCTTACCGGTTTCCGGCAGGGTGACAGTGGCGCCTTTGGAAATGTTGACCACCCCCAGGCTGTACAGGGTATCGCGATTCATTCGGATGACATTCTGTTTGTCGATCGGCGTAGTTTCGCGGTTACTGTGCAGCTTGTTGATGCCACCTGTCAGCTTAATCATGCCGGCATATTCGAAATCTGTCTGCGCCCTGTCAAAATTGTCTACATTGACGACTATCGCGGTCTCGGCCGAAGCCGACAGAGGAATGATTGTCAGGGCAGCAGCAAATAGCATTGCAAGACGAGGTGATTGATATTTCATTTTTATCTCTCTTTTCAGTTTTTCTTATTTATTTTACTAACACAATGTCATCAGGCTGCCAGGTCTTGTCGAACCATGGCTCCAGGGCACCGTAGAGGCGTAATATCACCCACCACGACTTTCCGGGAACGGTCTGCACCCAGTTATTCTCTTTTCCTGCCGGGGGTTCAGGACTAAAGTAAACATCATATGAACCGTCGGCGTTTTTCTGAATGTCGGGCTTCTCGCTGCCGGTGCTGGGCAGGCGCTGATCGGTCTGTAGCTCAGAGCGGGTCTGGGTGTCGTAAAGCACTACCGACCAAAAGGTCCTGGCAGGTACGTTTGGCGGCAGGTGTAACTTGTATGTTTTTGAACCGTCAAAGTAATTCTTATCAGCGTCAAAGGCGGCGATGGCATATTGTGAACCCTTGCCGACCATCTTCAGGAACATCGCGGGCGTGACGCCGGTGTAGCCGTAAAACATCCGTGTGCGAGCGTTGAGATTACGCGCACCATCATGTAGCCATAGATAACTGGCATCGGGATTTCCCGGCGTAAACCAGGCTTTGTCCGGGTAGTAGTATACGTCTTCTTTGCGAGCGCGGAACTCAATGGCACGTGCGGTCGCGTTGCCGATGGCCACGGCGTCGGTAAGGATCTTCTTCATGCGTGCATCTGGCGCGAAGGGTTTGCCCTTTTCAATGCCGATAGCCATAAGCTGGCCTAGCAATTCCGGTTCCTGCGCTGAGCTCGGCTCTTCCTGAACGATGGTATTCACGTCTTCATAAAACTGAAACGTGTTCGAGTGGATGGTGTTGAAATTAACCCCGGAAACATTGATGAATTTAGTCTCAGGCGGATTAGCGGCCTTTGCCAGTGGATACTGGCGCCATGTTTTCTTGAAACTCTCAACCGCGTGCTTCGGATCGCCGTTGACCAGGAAACCACGCCCGACAAGCCAGTTGCCGTATGTTGGCGTGTGGTACACGAAATAACCTTCCGGAATCTCGCCTTTGTATCCCGGTGGTACGAACAGATATTTGCCGCCTTTGCCCTTGTCCGGGCCGGCGTTGCCCAGGTCTGCTACGTATCTGAACCAGTGGTCGTCAACGATGCCGAGTATGTCGGGCGACGTCTCGACTACCATGGGTCCGTCTTTCAGGTCTAACCAGCCGAGCAGATAAACCGTCTCGGTATTGGGTGTCAGAAACAAAGACTTCGAATCCATAAGGTCTTCAAAGATAACCAGTGTCTGATTGTCAACGCCCTGACTGCGTAACCCTTCACGTATCGCGTTTATCGAGGCGCCTGGCATGGCATTAAGAAACACCTCAACGCCACGCTGACGGTCGAGGTTGTCATAGGCCTTTTGTACGGTGGCTGCGTCGGGTAAACCATCTGTGAACCTGAGAGTACCTATGCTTGTTTCAACTTTGTCCGGCGTTGTGATCGATGATGGAATGGGTGTTGACATTTTCATCTCTTTCGGTGTCTGCGCGGCGGAAGCCACACCGGCCCAGCCGATGATTAATACAACAAAAACTAACTGAATATTTTGCATAACAATTTTCCCTTTCATAACTTGCACCTATATATTGCTGTATGGAGCCACTTGTCGCAGAGGCTCTAAATTTATATTGAAAACACCCTATAAACCCGCTCGATCTCACTTAGCGACCAGGTCTTGTTAATCCATAGTTCAAGTGGACCATACATACGTAAAATTGTAAATCAGCTTTTGCCCGGAATCGTCAGCGTAAAAAACTTCATTCACATATTCATCGTTGTTGATAATCATCAACGACTTTTCACGTTTGCCGACATGGTAACAGTTATGCCTTTGGAATGTTGCCATTCCCGTTCCACTTTATCATGCACCGAACAGAGTACACCTGTCTCATCGGGGAATCGTGTTCCGGACGGAAAACCTATATGGGGGCTGCTCACGAAACGGAAAAAATCGTACGCTAAAACATCACTTCTTTTCGTAATGAGGCTAGTGTGCGCATTTGAATTTGAACAGAAACTTACGGTTTCGACAGAATTTGTCCCTCAAAAACCGTAATTTTTTGCATATCTCCCCCTTAGTAAATAAAATCTGCCCATGCAAAATTACTCTAAAATGATCGTTGGCAATTATTCATTTGAAATAGACTGGGCATTTACAGCACTCCAGTTAGGCTGGATTTTCATAAGGAAAGACCGGTTATGGTTTACGATGCATTAGATGGTGTGGGTGGCCGGAAACGGCATGACGAGCATGATCTCTTAATTGAGCGTCGAACCATTTATGAATAGCTTCAATTAACTTCATCTCATCGGTTGAGTAGTCAATCTCGGCTCCATTGAGCAGTTCTTTGTACACAATTTTAATCTGACCAGGTGTAGCCGTTTTCAATTCTGCTAAACCTGGCATGTCTTCACCATGAACCTTTGTCGGATCAGAAAAATCACCTTGTATGAACTCCTGATAAATCTTTGTCAGGTGCTCACGTATTAAGTTGATTTGTTCGGCATTGGAGCTGTCTTTGACGATAACCTGTTGCAAACCGCCTTTCTCTGTTTTCGAGAACACATGTGTCGTCTGCTCCAAACTGAAAGGCATTACATGTTCACCGCGCTTGGTCACTTCGTCAAGTCGAGCTTCACTTGCTATTTCTACTGCTTGAGCTGATGCCGTCATAAATAGCGCGGTTGATAACAATGTACTTAGTCGTTTTTTCATTAGTTTCCTTTTTTTATATCTCTTACTTTTTTTGACATTTTTCACTCTTAGGCACTTAAAATGAAACAATTTTATCGGCCCATTCAACCCTATTGATTACAATCAAACCGAGTTGAATAGGCAAATATCTGTTTTACTTTGATGCCTTGAGTTCAGACTTGTAGTACAGGTCAATATTAAGACGCAATGTCAAAGCGATCCAATGTCATCACTAAGTTGCTTGATAGAGATCATTCAGGCTCATTTTCCGTATTTATATTGATCTAATGCATGATCTTACTCCAGTTTACTAACGGAATTATATAGTTCCATAAGTTCTTGCCTATTAGGCCGCTGTAATTTTACGTCGTTAAGGGGTAATAAAACTGCAAAGACTTATGGAACAATTAATAATTATTATTCTAAAATTTATGGCACAGGAAATCTGGCAAAAGGTGAACGCGTTCCTCTAGGGACATTTGGATCATGCAAGCCATTTTGATTGCCCCATTTCTGATAATTATCAGTAAATGTTTTTAAATAGGCCACAATATCAGCTTCGTCTTGCTCAGAAAGACCTAAATTACCTAATTCAGAGACGTTTCGGGTTGCATGGAACTCACCTTCTGGCCAACACGTTTTTCCAAATCCTGGATTTGAAATATCCGCAGGTTCGGTACATTTTGGTAAAACATCACGTGTATTATAGAAATGAACCACTTCCTCAAGTGTTTTAAAAACCCCATTATGCATATAAGGTGCTGTTAGTTCGATATTTCTAAGGCTCATCACTTTATGTCTACCTTGAACTTCAGCAATTAATGAAGGTTCTCCACGGACTGCATCCAGATTCGGATTTCCTAACAACCCGGGGTCTGCTTCAGGTGAATTTGGAATTTGTGGATTAGCAGGTGTACCCAGATTATCATAGCTAAAGTCAGTCAGTAATGAGGGTGTGTTGTCACCGGCAATCCCCTCTGTTACATGACAAAGCCCGCATTGGGCAGTACTATCAAATAAATCAGCGCCTCGTTGCTCTGATTCATTATATTGCGTTATTCCTGCGGCCTCAAAATCAAATTTTGAATCAAAACGATTAAATTTAGGCGATCTTTCAAATTCAGCAATGGCTTGCGCCATCGCTTTAAAAGCTTCTGAAACAGCGACATCACCTTCTTTAATTTCCTTTAATTTAATGTCATATATTTTTTTAAAAAGTCGTCTATAACTTTTATTTTGCTGTAAGCGTTGAATCACAGACCATTCACTAGGCATGCTCATTTCAGCAGGATTCAGGAAAGGGGCTTGAGCTTGTTCCTCAAGGTTAGCTGCCCGTCCATTCCAAAACTGACCGCCAATAAAAAGTTCACCGTCCCAATGAAATTCAGGGCTAAAGGCTGAGTATCCAACACTTGGGGGGTTAAGTGACCCAAATTTTCTCGCCACTGAACCGTTCGCAACTGAAGTTCCATTTTGGACATTTTCAGGATCCACAAACCCTAGTGAAGGTTGTTTTTTTATTTCAAACCGACCTGATTTTGTTTTAGTTGGCACTTCTATTCGTGATAGTGAATGGCAAGATTCACAAGACTGATTTCTATTAATGGACAGATTAATATCCGTAAATAACTGTTTTCCTAATCGTTGTTCACTGGTTAGTTCATTAGACAAAACGGTGTTTGAAAAAACAAACAAACCGAGTAGAACTATTATTTTTTTTGTTGTCATGCTTACAATTTCTCTGATCAAAATTTACTATAAATGACATGACTCTATCAAAGAATAATCTCATTTCTATTACCTATTGAAATCATCCCCTACTCTTCACAAATAAACAGGGCTACTGATGTTTCAGTTGTAAAAAGTAGTGCCAATTTTTTATGAGCAATGCAGTTTAAGTGCTCATGTAGAGGGCTAAGATTTCTTTAAATCAATATTCGGGATTTATAATACAAGTTTTTATTATCATTTGCAAATGATAATCATTTACATTAAAGTAAATAGAAAGCTAATTACTTTAATTCAGGTAGAAACTCACTATGTCTAAATCCCAAACTATGACAGATCAAAAAATATTCGACGTAGAAAGTTTTTCAATCGGAAAACTTTCTGTTGTGAAGCTAGTGGAGTTGTTGTTCAAAACAAAGATCAAAACGCATGGCAAAAAAGACATCGGTGTACTGCGCTTTGAAATCAGTCTAGAAAAAATGAATCGATTATTATCTAATCATCAAATTTGTGCCGCAGACATCCGTTGCTTGGATGCCAATTCTAAACAGTGTTTAAAGAAGCTTTGTTTATAGACCTGTCTTCATAATATTTCACTAAACTGCCACCTGCCACGAGAACATGATGAGTAAAAATCCCTATCAGGTATTTTCGGTTTCTTTAAATGATAGTGCTGAACAAATAGAAGAAAGGATCGGTTTACTTATCCATTTATACCTTTCAGACCAACATTCGATAATTGCGCAAGCGGTAGTCAATCATATCAATGCGATATTGGCTCACCCAGGATTTGTAAAAACAATTGAACGACGTTGCTTGTATTTACGTTTAGCAGCACACTGGCGTTGTCTTGCCTGGATTGATAGTCAAGCAGACACGGGGACAGGTGTCAGTCTATTCGCATGTGAAACTTACAATACCCTATGCGTAAAAAGCTGATAGCGGCCAATAAAATAAGCAAATGTCAGAATAAAGTATACCTTAACTTAATGTCAGATCCAGATACATGATTGTGTCAGAATAGAGCCTATTTAACAAATTATTGACAACCTTAGCTCAAGGTTATAGGGTCTAATCTGACATTTGCGAGGGATTTTAATGAAAGGGCAGCGTATTGGATACATAAGAGTAAGTTCTTATGATCAAAATTCAGAGCGTCAATTAGAGAACGAACTATTGGATCGCACATTTTCTGATCAAGCCTCTGGGAAAGATGTGCATCGACCGCAACTCAAAGAACTGCTTCGGTTTGCACGTGAAGGTGACACCATTGTTGTCCATAGCATGGATCGACTTGCACGAAACCTTGATGACTTAAGAACCTTGGTAAAAAACTTTACTCAGCGTGGTGTTAGCATTCAGTTCCTCAAAGAGGGATTAACTTTTACCGACGAGGACTCCCCCATGTCAAATCTTTTGCTGTCTGTCATGGGTGCCTTTGCTGAATTTGAACGAGCTTTGATCAAGGAGCGGCAGCGTGAAGGCATTGAAATAGCGAAAAAAAAGGGTGTCTATAAAGGAAGAAAAAAATCATTATCTACTGATAAAGTGGCTCTTCTGAAACAACGTGTTGCTAATGGAGAAGCTAAAACTCATTTGGCAAAGGAATTTGGAATCAGCCGTGAAACTTTGTATCAGTACTTGAAAACAGATAGCTAACCAGCACTATGCCCCGCCGTAGCTTATTGACTTTATCTGAACGTGAATCATTATTGGCTTTTCCAGAAATGCTGGACGGGTTTATTCAGCACTATACATTTTCCGAATCAGATATTGCCGCTATCCAGCAAAGACGAGGGGATCATAATCGTCTCGGCTTTGCGATTCAATTATGTTATTTACGCTACCCGGGAATGGCATTACCGACAAATACAGAGCCACCAGCCACCTTATTTTCTGTCGTATGCCATCAGCTGAAGATTACCCCTGAGGTGTGGCCTCAATATGCCAAACGCGCTGAAACACGCCGTGAACACTTGGCTGAACTACAAGCTTGGCTAAACATTACACCGTTTGCTATTACCCATTTCAGACAGTTTGTTCGGCAGCTTGGTGAACTGGCACAGCAAACGGATCGAGGCTTGGTATTAGCTGAACATCTTGTTGAGCTGTTACGACAACAACAGATCATGCTGCCAGCAATTGAGGTGATTGAGCGTGTCTGCAGTGAAGCACTGGTATTAGGCACACGCCAGATTTATAAAACCCTCACAACACCATTGGCAAAAGCCCAGTTACAATCATTGGATCAATTATTGCAAATTAAGGAAGGCAGTAAGGGGAGTCAGCTGATCTGGTTACGTCAGCCAGCTGGCCCACCAAAACCAAAGCATATCCTGAACCATTTAGAGAGACTGAAAATAATTGAGCATTTGAATCTTCCTGAGGGTCTGGAACAGGAAGTTCATCAAAACAGGCTGCTCAAATTAGCCCGTGAAGGTGGTCAAATGACTGCACAACATTTGCGTGACCTGGAAACAACCCGCCGTTATGCAACACTGGTTGCAGTGATACTGGATACTCGGGCAACCTTGATTGACGAAATCATAGACCTGCATGATCGGTTTATGGGGGCGCTATTCAGCAAGGCCAAACGCAGCCATGCAGAACGTTTCCAACAATCAGCAAATGAGGTCAATGACAAGGTACATTTATATTCAAAAATTGGCCGTGCTTTATTGGATGCCAAGGAATCTGGTTCCGATGTGTTTAAAGCAATTGAAACTATTATTCCGTGGGAACAATTCTGCAAAAGTATTGTTGATGCAGAAAACCTCTCCAAGCCAGAAAAATATGATTTTCTATTTCTGTTAAGCGAAAAATTTAGTCAGCTTCGCCGTTATACACCCACCTTCCTCGATTCATTGGAAATGAATGCCGCACCCGCTGCAGTAGAATTATTAGCAGGCATTAACGTGCTAAGAGAGATGAATGAACGCCAGGCACGAAAAGTACCTGACGATGCGCCCACCTCATTTATTCGTAAGCGCTGGAAAAACTTGGTATATACAGAGGATGGAATGGATCGCCGTTTTTATGAATTGAGTGTCCTATCTGAGTTAAAGAACAACTTACGGTCTGGAGATATTTGGGTGCAAGGCTCTCGCCAATTCAAAAATTTTGAGGAATACTTGTTGCCAATCCCTCGCTATACAGAACAGCGGGATAATAAGGGGCTTGGGATTCCCATTGAAACAGACTGTGATATGTTTCTAAAGAAACGGTTGAATCAGTTGGAGCAGGAATTAAAAACCGTTGAACAGCTTGCCGCTGCAGACGAATTACCTGATGCTGCCATTACCGAAAGTGGGAGACTGAAAATATCACCACTGACCAAAGCGGTTCCTGATGAAGCCGCTGCATTAATGCAGCTGGTATACAGTATGTTGCCACATATTAAGATTACTGAGCTTTTACAAGAGGTAGATGGCTGGACAAAATTCTCACGACACTTCAAACACCTTAAAAGTAATGTAGAGCCGAGTGACCAAAATCTGTTATTGACTACCGTATTGTCTGATGCAATCAACCTTGGCTTATCCAAGATGGTCGAATCATGTCCAGGCACCACATATGCTAAGTTAACGTGGTTACAAGCATGGCATATTCGGGATGAAACCTATTCTGCAGCATTGGCGGAGCTAACCAATACACAAATCAAACATCCATTTGCCTCATATTGGGGTGACGGTACCACTTCATCATCTGATGGTCAGAATTATAAAGTCGGTGGCCGAGGACAGTATGCCGGTCAAGTCAATTTGAAGTATGGGCAAGAACCAGGTATGCAGTTTTATACGCATATTTCTGACCAGTATTCCCCATTTCATATCAAGGTTATCAATGCAACCGTCCGTGATGCAACTCATGTGTTAGACGGTTTACTCTACCATGAATCAGATCTTCGCATTGAGGAGCATTACACCGACACAGCTGGCTTTACGGATCATGTCTTTGCATTAATGCAGTTATTGGGTTTTCGGTTTGCACCCCGTATCCGTGATTTGGCAGACAAGCGTCTGTACATTCATGGTGATATAAAACAATTTCCGACACTATCCAATATGATTGGTGGAAACATTAATACTAAGCTGATTCGAGCTCACTGGGATGAGATTCTAAGAATGGCTGCATCCATTCAACAAGGCACTGTCACAGCATCATTAATGTTAAGAAAGCTGGGGAGTTACCCGCGACAAAATGGACTTGCAACGGCATTGAGGGAACTGGGAAGAATTGAGCGAACCCTATTTGCTCTTGATTGGATGCAAAATGTTGAGCTACGCCGCCGTGTACAAATTGGACTTAACAAAGGTGAGGCAAAAAATGCGCTGGCAAGGGCTGTGTTTTTAAACCGGTTAGGGGAAATTCGTGATCGCAACTTTGATAATCAGCGGTACCGAGCCAGTGGTTTAAACCTGGTGGTTTCAGCTATTGTGCTATGGAATACTGTATATTTGGATCGTGTTGTAAAGGCACTACGTAAACAAGGAAAAGAAATTGATGAAGGTTTATTGGTGTATTTATCACCATTAGGCTGGGAGCATATCAACCTGACGGGTGATTATATTTGGCAGCAGGATAAACAAGGTAAACAAGAGAACTTCAGACCGTTACGGAAAAACACCGAGCCTTAACGTACGATTTTTTCCGTTTCGTGAGCAGACCCCTAATCCTCCAATTAATTGATGGGTCATGGTCAAATATAAACGAGAAAGCTGTTTATCTCTAATCATTGTGTCTAGCATTCTGGGGCCGGCGATAAGATAAATGCTTTTGTATTTTAGCTTTTTTAGTTGTTGAATTAATGTAGCGCCTTGAACCATTTTATCTTCACCTGCCTTCAGGATTTTAAAACCTTGATTCTGCCAGTAACGTATTCTCTGGACATCAGCATTTTCCCCAGTAGCAATAAAACAATCCTGTTGTTGCTCGTGTAAACTGGGATGTATCGGAAAATCAAGACTTGCACTAGCAATGATGACTGCCGGTTGAGGTTTTAATCCATTATTGCATCGCCATTCGATAAGCTCGTTACTTTTAACCTGCAATATATTACCTAATCTTTTTTCACTGAGAGCTCGCATATATCCACCATGAGTAATAAGACAATCAGCCTGAGCATGTAATTCCATAAACAAATTGAAATCTGAAACCGTTGTTATATGTTTGGGGATATAGGAGGGAACATTTTGTGCTCTATCTTCTAGCGCTATGCGGCCATCCAGACTGGACAGGAAATTAGCGTAGATAAAAGGATCGGCAGTGCTACCCAAAGTATCTACTCGGTGTGCCAGATATAAGCCTTTCAGCTTGTGTTGTTGGCCACAAAGAGGGTACAGATTAAGAAGCTGTTCCAACATAACTTTTAACCTCTAATATTAATGCATAAACAGCAAACTATCCTGTCATAATTCCAGTATCTGTCAAATGCACAGAAGAAAATAGTGTGCTTCTTAATTTTCTAATTAAGGAAAATGTCGACATTATTAAAAGACTATTATAGCCAGCTGCAAATAGTCTTTTAACAAATAAGAGCTTAAAGACTACAACAAGAATTGCTAACATTCAGAAAGTGAAGATCATCTATCTGGACTTGTTTCATTGTTACAAAGCTAATTATTCAATCACGTAATCTGTTGTTATTATTTCTAGTAGATGCCCATTGGGGTCTTTAAAATAAACGCCACGACCACCGTAATGATTATTTATTTTCCCGTCATCGTTTGAACGGGGCCCACTGCCAAAACTAATATTATCTGATTTCACACGCTCAAATATTTCATCAAATTGTTGATCGTTAACTTTGAAGGCATAATGATTCTTAGAAAATTTTTCTTGCGTATCGAAATCTAAGGTTAAGGTGGAATTCACCTTAACTACCGCAAAGTTTCCCCACTCTTTAATGAATTCAAAACCGAATATTTTTTCATAGAATTTGGCAGACTCAACATTGTTTTTGGCAGCAACAATGGTATGATTTAATGTAATTTCCATTATTAGTTCCTTTATAAAGTTGACTACTCACATAGCCACTTCCCATGCTTATAACTGGTCAGTTTTAGCTGCCATAATAAAATCATTAACGTGCAGGCCTTTTATTTTATGCGACCACCAATAAACAGTAACTTTCCCCCACTCTGTCAAAATAGCAGGATGATGATTTTCATTTTCAGCAAGAACAGCAACTTTCTGTGTAAATGCCACAGCATCCACAAAATTATTAAAGATAAAAACTCGCTTTAAGCGTTTTATTTTATCCTCCTCAATAATTACCCAATTCGGCAGTTGCTGCTTAAATTCCTCGATTTCATTCTCTGTCGCAAGTGGAGCACCTACTCTACAAGCAACACAAGTTTTATTAGTCAATTGATCCATTTAGTCCTCGTCTATTTGCAAAACAAATTCGGTCCATTATATTAAAAAATAATTCTGTTGAAATTTCCGGTTCTGTCGCAAATATTCCAAAAGTATGAATTAGCCTATTCAACAGGCAAGACTATGCTGCTAAAGCCATAAACTGTTTATAAGCAGGGATAGTGTCTTCTGACAATTGCCCCTTTCGAATCATATGCGCAGTTTCAATTCCAGCGATAGTTGCTTGAGCGGAATGAAAAGCCTTAAATCCCATCATTGGCTTTGTTATTTTCTTGATAAAACGATGATCTTGTTCAATGATGTTATTCAAGTATTTTACCTGACAGATATCGATTAAGGTGGCGTATCCCGCTAAAATCAGCAACAGATTAATATTAGCTAAACCTGCGTAGTTTGCACCACTTTTATCCATCACGACCTTATCAGGAAATCCATTTTGGTTAATCGCCTGTTTAAAAAAGGCCGTTGCAGCGTCTTCATCACGCCGCTCAGAGAGCATAAAGTCAAGCGTATCGCTATGCTTATCAACGGCTCTGTATAAATACACCCATTGTCCTTTTACTTTGATATAAGTCTCATCCATGCGCCAGGATTGACTTGCTTCTCGTTTTTGGGATTTAGCTTTTAACGCAATGGCCGGTGAATAGCGAATAACCCAACGATTAAGTGTTGCATGATCAACTGTTACGCCTCGTTCTTCCAGGATCTCTTCCAGGTCACGATAAGAAACGCCATAACGCACATAGAAAAATACAGCGTAAAGAATAACGTCCTTTGGATAATGTGTCCCTTTGAAACTGATCATGGCTATTTTAATCTCTAAAAATAGGGCATTGTCTCTGATTTTGCTAAATTTTGCGACAGAACCGTAAATTAATACCCTCAAGGATGAGGAATTGAAACGATGATAATAAATATTCCCGAAAGGGAATAACTTGCTTGTTTTGACTTTTAGTCAATGATAATATTCCCGATCAGACATATTTTATAAAAGATCAGCAATGAACAAAGAAATAATACCGATAGGGAATATTAAATCAGCAAAAGATATCGGGGAAATGGTTGTTCGCTATCGGAAAATGCAACAGTTAACCCAGGTTGAGCTTGCCGGGTTAGCTCAAACAGGTACCCGTTTCATTAGTGACCTGGAAAACGGTAAAGAGACGGTGCAATTCGATAAAGTGATGCATGTATTAGAATTACTGGGGATTGAACTTGTGGCTAAGGAGAGGTGAGGATGAAAAAATTAAACGTTTACCTTGAAAACATCCTGGTCGGTCATTTGAGTGAAGATAATAAATATGAATTGCACTTTAGCTATAGTAAGCGCTGGCTAAAAAGTAAAATGGCAATGGAGATATCTCCCGAGCTTCCCCTATCCGAGCAATTATTCAGCGGTGCTCAAGTTGAGTCATTTTTCGAGAACCTTTTACCTGAAGGCGATGTCCTGGACTTTATTAGCCAGGCAGCGCATATATCATCTAGCAATATATTTGGCCTACTTGAGCGTTTTGGTGGTGACACTGCGGGGGCGTTTTCAATTCTTCCTGAAGAGGTAGTGCCATCAAGTGATCCTCATTATTTGCCAATAACGAAGCATCAAATAAAAAAGTGGTTTCAACAAAGCAAAGGTGTTCCGCTTAACCTTAAAGGTGAGCAGGCCAGAATGTCCCTATCTGGCGCTCAGGATAAAATGACCGTTTTTATTGATGATAATAATGAATTATTTATTCCTCTAGGCGCCGCACCTTCATCGCATATTATCAAGCCCTCTATTAATCATCGTTCAGATATACCTCATACCGCGATCAATGAAGTTTTCATTATGACGCTTGCCAGGGAAGTAAAGCTTAATGCTGCAGAAACACGATATGACTCTGATCTATGTGCGGCGATTATCACACGATATGACAGGCAAATAGATCAACACAAGTTAAAAAGATTGCATCAAAATGATCTCTGTCAGACATTAGGCATTCCATCCAGTAAAAAGTATGAGGCAGAAGGAGGGCCTTCTTTAGTGGATTGCTTTAATGCTGTTCTAAAGCAGAGCTCTCAGCCTGCTAAAGATAAAAAACGACTCATAGAGTGGGTTGTATTCAATCTATTAGTTGGCAATATGGATAGTCATGCAAAGAATTTATCAATCATGTCTATGGGTAATAAAAAAGAGCTGGCTCCGTTTTATGACATGGTTTGCACTTCAGTGTATCCCGGCTTGAGCAAGAGATTTGCTTTTAAAATTGGAGGCGAGAATAGGCCCGCCTGGATAATGCCTCGCCATTGGGAGCGC
>CALOCH010000034.1:0-47753 GCA_942491615.1 uncultured Gammaproteobacteria bacterium | reverse complement strand
CCACCAATGTAAAGTTCCCTTTTACTCATGGTGCGAAGGATGTACAAGCTAATTCGTCATTCAACCAAAGCTTTCAACAGAACATCCCGAGTATCAGAATAAAACTGCACATCAACTTTAGTAGCCATATCATCAGACAAATCAAATAACTGACGGCGACAACTGACTGGCATTAATACCACTTGAGCACCTTTTTCTACCGACAATTCAACAATATTAACCGCATTATAAATAGGCTCTATTGAACCACCCAGATTGACCTCACCGACTACAATTAAGCCACCTCTAACTGATTTTTTAAGTAAGGCACTACACATGGCAATCAGTACAGGCACGCCAATTTTTGCTCCTTTTTTAGAGGCATCGAATGATCTTAATTGTAAAGAAAACTCATGTCCTCTTGGATCTCTATCACCCACCAATTGCATTGCTTGTGCATAAAGGTTTTGTTGTGCATAGCGCACCGATTCTTGAAAAGCTTGTGGCACAGGTTTATTTAATATTTTAAGTCCAGACCCCGGCCCTTCATTTACTTCAATTTTATACAGTCCTTCATTATCATCAACATTATGCCCCCCTTCACTAATACACCAGATTTGACCAGGTTCTAGTGGGTCACTACCAATGCTCTTATCACTTTGTAGCTCAGGAGTAGAGACAAACTGCTCAACACCATCAGCTCCTAAAATATAACTAAAATGTGTATTTCTAAACTCAGCAGAACCAATGCGTTTTTGTTGTTCTTTAACTCGTCTTCTGGACTCTAACGCTAAACGTACTGCCCATTCCAAATCTTCATCAGAAACCTCTTGCTCCATATCAGGATAAAGCAACTTCAATAATCCAGAAACTGTTTTATTTGTCGCATTAGTATCACGACCACTTAAACTGCCACCATATTGCACCCGGTTTTGTAATACGCTCACACGACTCTGGGTGCGCAGTCGGCTAAAACATTCAGAAAGAAAATCACTGACCAAGCCAAAGTGTTCCGTCAACAAGGAAGCATTTACTTTTGGGATATCCCACCCAGGTAAGTATGAATGAATTCTGTCCATAAAAGCAGTATCATCTCGCATTTCAGGCGGTAAAGGCCCAAACAAATGTCCAATCCGCTGTTGATGCTCCACATCCACATCAAAATTCCCCACAAAAACCATTGATCCATCGGCACGGATACTTTCTTTACCTCGGCTGAACTCACCTGCTTCCATGTACCCTTTCATTATGTTAACGCCTTCTTTGGAGTCGAATGAAATACCAGAAACCTCATCAAAACAAACTACATCATACTGACAAACCAAGCCACGCTGCCCCGTGCCATTATTAACAAACATTTTGGCAACGGTTGCTTTACCACCTGAAATTAGGTGTGCATAGGGAGAAACTTGCTGATAAAGATGGCTTTTGCCCGTACCTCTAGGTCCCAATTCAACCATATTGTAGTTACGCTCGACAAATGGAACGATTCTCAGCAAAAAAGCATTTTTAGCCCGATCATCTAGTGAGTTTGTTTCCAGTCCTACACTACGCAGCAAAAAATCTTTCCATTGCGCTGTATCTAAACCTTTGCGCCCATTAGCTAAACTATCAAGAACATCTCTTTTAGATAATTGAATGGGTCTGATAGCTTGTATACCAAATGGCATCCCCCTGGATTCTTCAGCAATAGAGGCATCATACTCAAGAGTGACTTCAGCATAAAAACCACCCGTTAACATGCGTTGATTATCGTCAACCAGTTCATCACTAATTCTGACCTTAGAAAGCTGTAAGCTAGGTAAATGAGCAACATAACCGTTAACAGAAGTACTAAAGCTTGCACTTATGACTTGAATTCAGGCTATTTGATGTATTCATCGTTTGTTTCCTTATCTATTGAACTTTAGGCGGTTCACAGATAAGGAGACTCACGATGATTCCCGTAATTGTCAAACTTTAATAGTCCCCCAGCAGAGCTGGGGGTTTACTCATTAGAAATTAAAAGAGCGCAATTATATTACAGTTACTTCTTTCGTACTGATAAATACGCTGTTTTCTGTAAGCTACGCACACGTTAGCGACCCACTTAAGACGGGATAAGAAATAACTTGCAGGGTGGACGATCTTTTTTGCCCACCCTTGTATCTACTTGTTTTGTCCCGCTTTAAACGTGTAGCCTAAATTGGTAGCCAAACGTTTGAAACGGGACAAAAGTAGCGGATGATTTCAAGGAAAATATGCGAATTCAGTTTGGTGAATACCTGCATCAATGGAACTATACGACTATTGCTGCTAACTCGGCAGCTGGGTTTAACTAAACCTGAACCCTTATCAGCCCGCTGCCAACAAGCGAGCAAGTGCATTCTGATCACTTTTTGCTTGCTCTACCCGACGTAAATAACTTGCCTGATTTTTTGTACACACCAGACTATAAGGACGGTTCTGCTTATCAGTCACAAATGACACATCACATTGATTCTGAGCAATGCTATGTTCCAGGTGTTTCCGGCTTGCTTCAGCCGCCTTAAAACGCCATTGCTCTTGTCCAGGGTTCTTTAGAAATAAACTCAATTCATGACAATCTTTACAGCTACATTTAAGCGCATGCTCTCGGCTCCAATCAGTCGGTGCTGCTAGCTTTTCTGCTAGCTTTGTTTGCAAATAGGCAATGACTAGCTGGCGTAAACGCGCTATAGCAGATGATTCACAGTCCAGCACTGCTGCGCATAAGTGTAAAGCAATAGGCAATAACACTTGCTCCATTTTATATAGCTTAGGCCAGGCAAGCATATAGTCCAGTGTTTTTTCCGCTAATTCAGTATCAATCATGCTGAAAACCGCGATAACATCAGCCATTTCATGGCTCGAAAGATCCAGCCTTTCATGTTTCCAGGCTGGCCAATCTGGAAAGCGATCAGGGTCTCCTGGCAAAGCTGCAAATAAACTTTGTGCAGCCGCATTAAGTTGCCGTCTATCTTCCTGAGCGTGATTATGGCAAAGACTCATTAATAAGCTCGTGCAGGCTGTCGGTGCTTTTACAGCACTGACAGTAATGGCTTTTGTGCTATAGGCGACAACATCTGACCACGGTAATAATTCAGAGACTTGGGCCAATGCCACGCTATCTTGCTGGTGATAAATGCCTGTTGTTGCAAGCATTGAATAAAACCGCTTAATTAAGTCTGTATCGGCTAAGCGCAACAAGCCATTTAAAAATTCCGGCGTATGCTGCTCTCGACCATAAGAGCTCATCTGAGCACAATGTGCAGGCATCCAGTCCCTTAATATATAAGCGGCCAAAGTTTGTGCATCCTGTTTAATACTGTCTTTTTGTGTGCTTTCCCATTGCTGACATAATGCTATGAATGCAGGAACTGCTGCAGCAAGTCCTGCCTGATTAATAATAGCCAGATACTGTGTACGCGGCCATAGCACCAGTGCAGCACAATGGTACATGCGCTCATAAGATGCCCCCGCATTCCCGGTTGCTTCCTGAAACTCAATATCATCAGATTCCATACTTGCGAAAGCTTCCGGTGGACAAAACTCTTCCTCATAAAAAGGCAAGGCAGGCAATTCAGGCTGACTACCGTCAGGGCTACACCATCTTGACAGCGATTCTGAATGATCAAAGACTTCGCCTATCTCATAATCATCGTCATCATCATTTCCCCAGCGGCTACCATAACCATATCCGGTATGTTCGGCACTACCACTTTCTTCAATAGAAGCCAGCGCCAAATACAGTTCACAACCGGCTTGTTTAGCGGCTGTGATAAGCACCTCTGCGCTGGCGGCATCTTTGTTTTTGAGTGCGTCAAATTTCAACTCGGCAATTGAATACTCATGTTCTAATAAAAAGATTAATTTTTCTGGCGTTTCATCTTTAGTATTCTTTTCCCTAAGCAACTGCGCCCAGTGATTAAGTAACGCAACGATTCTTTTTTCTGCATGGAAGTAATCCGGCGGTGTAGGTAAGGGTATTTTTTTATCACTACGAATCAGATTATAAATCAGCGTTAATCGGCAACCATCACTGATGGGCAATATTTCATGTACACAATCGGCATAAAAAGCCGCAAAAGAAATCTCTTCATCTTGCTGACTATGTAGATCCAGCTTTACTTTATCTTGCTTGTGGCTCACCACTAATTCTCCACCGCTATAGAGCGAAGGAAGTACAATTACCAGAGTCGCAAACATACCATCCGCTTTTTCTGTATCGCGATGAGGAATAAAAAAACTCCCTGTATCGTAGACCAGCAGCTTATACAATTCAGCCGAAATATCACAGTCGACACCCAATCCGACTTTAACCTGGCTGACAATATCAGCCAGATTCTTTTGCCAGTATTTACCACTCAACTTCACCTGATTGGCATTGATTTGCCAAGTGCACCGCACGTCGGTATCAACCAGCGTTTCATGGCCTTTACCATAAGGTGCTCGTTCAGCAACTTCGACCAGTTGCTCGGCTTGTGCAGGTTGTAAGGGCAAAGAAATTCTACCCACTTCATCGACTTCCAGACAAGGTGGAAACAATTCCAGTGTACCCTTTGTATAAAAATTACCTGGAGATTGCAGGTCTTGTAAAATATGAGCGAGTTGTTTTGTAAGCATAAATGTTTATTTAGGTGTGTAGTGCGATTGATGCGCTTCGTGCCTGAGCACATCCTATAGATTGTAGTTTTGGATATTATTAAATTCGAACTGCTTAAAAAATTGATTAAGCAATCATTTTAATACGACTACCCCTTATTGATCCGATAACCTCAACCCGCTGCGCCATTTGCTCTTTTAACTCAGATACATGCGAAATAATACCTATCGTTCGCCCTGTCGATTACAGGTCAATCAAAGCATTGATAGCCAACTGCAATGAGTCCTGATCCAGACTACCAAAGCCTTCATCTATAAATAAGGTATCCAGTTGAATACCCCCCGACCTTTCCTGAACAACATCAGACAAACCCAAAGCTAATGCGAGTGAAGCGATAAAGGATTCTCCACCTGACAGCGTAGCAACAGGTCTGGTTTTACCCGTATGCGCATCATCAATCGCTAAATCAAGTCCTGCCGTTGTGTTCTTCTTTTGATTTTCTTCATTTTGGCGTATCAAACGATATTGTCCTTTACTCATAATATGTAAGCGATCACTGGCAATACTTAACACCTGATCTAATATATTGCCTAATACAAATCGCTCTAAACTGACCCTGACATTACCACGCCCTGAAGCCGCTTTAGACAATACCCCAACCACTTCATACTGTTTTTTTATTTCGCTTTGCTGTGCGTCAATTCGCGCAATTTTTTTCCGTGTATCAGTTAACTTCTGAAAATGCTGACTAGCCTCTGTCCAAACACCTTCAGCTTCCTTAAACACACTATTCTGCTCATCATATTGCTGTTGTAATTTTTCTAAGTCAGGCTTTTGCTTATCTTTTAACTGCTCTTGCAATAAGCTTAACTCGGCCTGCAATGCGTTGACCTGATCATCATGGGTTTTAACTTGCTGACGCAGTGCATCCAGTTCATTAGCTGTTAATTGTGCAGCAGCAAAATCCTGTAATGTTAAAAAATCACTATCAACTAACGCCTGCTCCCATAATTGAGCCTGAGATGCCTGGCGTTGATATAAATCATCAAGATTAGTATGCAATGCCTTTAACTTTGATTGCACAGAAGACTCACTTGTTAAAGAATCAGTCAGTTCTTTATTAGCCGTTGCCTGCTTAGTTTCGATAGCTGATATTTTTTGACGGATCTGGCTCAGTACTAATTCAATAGCTCCTGTGCTTCTATACTGTTCTGGAAGCATACTATTCGCATTAGCCAACTCGCTTTTAGCTGTGGCTTGGTTTGCTATTAATTCAGGAATTTTAGCTTCAATCGTTTTAATTTCATTAGCAACGGGGTCTTGCTCATTTTCTTTGGCTGTTTTCTGTTTTTTTGCCTTAAGTAACTGTGTTTCATTCACTTCAATCGACTTTAACTGTTGCTCTAAAGTTTTATACACACTTTCAACTTCGGCTACAGACTGATTGGCAATATCTGCTAATTCTATTTCCAGTGCCTTAATATCAACTTCTTTCCCAGTCATTGAATGCAAACAACCTTGCAACTTTTCTTTAATCGCATTCATTAATTTAAATTGCTTCGCTTGCGACTCTCTCGCTTGATCAACCGCTTCTTGATTGACCCCTGCTGAATCTGCAGAAAAATGAGCAGGATTAGGGTGTTCAAGGCTACCACACACAGCACAGGGCTGATCTTCTTGCAATGTTTCCGCTAATACTGCTGCTTGACTGGCAAACCAATACATCTCGATTCGGTTAGCCTCTTTTTCAGCTTTTTGATAGCTCTGTTCAGCCAAATCAAACTTATCCTTTTGTTTTTGATAGGTTTTAGCCAAACCCACTAAATCAGTGCGTGCAAGCTCAAGTTGATTGCGTTTATCAAAAAGTCCTTTTGCAGTAAGCTTTTGTTCAACAACACCCGCTTTATTCGCAACCGCCTTATCCAACTTTTCAAGCTCAGCATTCAAATCTTGCAGCACTTGGGCAATATTGGATGCTTGCTTTTCTAACTCCGCTTTTTGTTTTATCGCTTTCGTATAATGCGTATCTGCAGCTAATGAAGCCTCTTTTAACGATTGATAGGAGGCTAATTTAGCTTTATAGCCCTCAACTGTTGTTTCTTCTGCTTTTAAGGCATCTCGCTGTGTATAATCCTCAACCGCCTGTTCTAAGGCTTCCTTTGCAGCGCTCACCCGTAAACCTGCCGTTTCTTTATCTGTTTCAGTTTTAGCAATGGCCACTTGCTTATCTTTAATATCTTTTAGAATACCTTGAAGTGTTTGCCACTTTGGTGCAATAGCAGCCGCCTTTTCAGCACGTTTAATATTGACAATATAGGTCTTTATTTCATCCGTTTTTTGCAAACATCCATCCAGGGCCTTTTGTTTATTCTGTTGAGTAGTAAAGGTGTTGCTCAAGCCTGTTGCTGTTTCTAATGCAGTGTTAGCTTGTTGCTTTTTTCCTGCCGCCGCATCTTTTTCATTTAGCTTTTGCTCTAATAAACCCACTGCTGCTTCAATGACTTTTTCAAGTGCTGCAAAATCATCCACTTCCACATCAGAAAATGCCTCTGCTTTCCTGTCTTCAAAACCTTGATGCTGTTTCTCAATAGCTGCTGATTGATCTTTAAGTAATTGTTCAATGCGTTTATAAATTTCAGTTTGAAATAAAGTCGATAATATCGCCTGCCTATCATCCGATTTAGCCAATAATAATTCTCGAAATTTTCCTTGAGGTAATACCATCACTTGCAGGAATTGCTGTGATGTTAAGCCAATAATATCTGCTATTTTTGGGTCGGCATCGGTTTTTTTCCTGGCAACTATGGTTTCTTCCTCGCCACTATCCAAAACCCGACGCAGATGAGCGGTTGCTTTCTGCTCAGTTTCACCCTCACCGCGTTTAGCAGGACGCATTTGCGTTGGCACACGGGTAATGCGATAAGTCTCGCTACGAATACTGAATTCTAACGACAATTCAGTCAATACATCGGCATCCGCATGGTCACAGCGCAAACCTAATTCCTTACGATCTGAATCTGTGGTTTCACCATACAATGCATAACATACCGCATGCAGAATAGAAGACTTGCCTGCCCCCGTTGGGCCGTCAATCAAAAACAAGGGATTTTCGCCTAAGGCTGAAAACTCAATGGTTTGCTTACCCGCAAAAGGTCCAAAAGCTTGTATCTCTAGTGTATGTAACTTCATTCGGCTCCTTCGCTCAATCCTTTGGCTTGTTTAATAATATCCAGTAATAAAGTATTTTGTTCTGCACTGAGTTCATGACCAATCACTTGCTCAAAAAAATCCCTGAATACTTGTTGTTCTGTCCTTTTCAAACTGACATCAGCCACCAGTTGACTACCCTTAGATAAAATAAATTGCGTACGCTCCAGCTGTAAGGTATTAGGATACACTTTGCGTAATTGCCCCAATGGATCAAGAATATCCTGCTTATCTTGTAGGCGAATAAACAGATAATCCTCATTAGCTGGATCAGTTTTGCCTTGCTGCAGAATATCGGCCAATAAGCCCTCAATCACCCGTAAATCTTTTTTTGCTATTAAAGGCAGATGTTGCAAGGAGACTAAACCTTTATTATCCAGCTCAACCAAGGTAACGCCTTTCTTTTGCTGATATTCAGAAAAAGAATATTTTAATAAAGAACCCGAATAGCGAATATGTTCTTTGCCTTTATACTGAGGTGCATGCAAATGACCTAATGCCACATAAGCAAAGTCTTCCAACGGCTGATAAGACACGCGATCAGCCCCACCAATAGACAAAGGCCGTTCTGACTCAGACGCCTCCGCCCCATCTATAAAACAATGACTGATTAATACTGAAGGAATATCCGCATCATGCAGTTGTTTGATTTGATCCACCAAAAAGGTATGCGCTTCATCATAAGTTGAAACCTCGCAAGCAAATGCCTCTCTTACTTCAACAGGATCATGATAGGGAATACCATAAAAATGCACAGGGCCTGTTGCAGTTTCAATCACCACAGGTTTAGTGACATTAGCAATCTGACTTAAAATATGTAAACCAGCATGCTGCATATGCCGGGCACCAAAGCGTAAACGTCTAGCACTGTCATGATTACCCGAAATCATAATGACAGGAATACCTAATTCAGTAATCATTTCATCTAAGAATTGATCCAATGCATCAACCGCTTCAGCAGGGGGTACAGAACGATCAAACACATCCCCGGCGATAATTAGTGCGTCAGCAGTTTGGTTTATTGCATAATTTTTTATCTGCTTCAGTACATGACGCTGATCATCCAGTAATGAAATATTCTGGAATAAACGACCGATATGCCAGTCTGAGGTATGAATAAATTTCATTGATAACTTACCCTATATAATAGATTTTCCTATAAATATTTTTAACAAAAGCTTGCTTCTGCCTTCTCAGGCATCTAATATCACCTTTTTCTTATATTGTTTTTAAATAATTCAATAATTTATTAACTTCCCCATTCATTGTAACCGCTCAACCTCGTAGCATACTTAGAGGAAAGACTGAACAGTTAAGAGTGTAGCACCTTTATTAATCAACTTTAAAAACTTAACATTATGAGCAAAAAATATTTAATCGTTGGCGGTGTCGCCGGTGGCGCATCCGCTGCAGCAAGATTAAGGAGACTGGGTGAAAATGATGACATCATCATGTTTGAAAAAGGCCGCGATGTGTCATTTTCAAATTGTTGTCTACCTTACCATCTCAGCGGGCAAATTAAAAAGGCGGAAAATCTTATCCTGATGAACCCAGGGCTGTTCAAGAGCCAATATAATATTGATGCCAGAACCAATAGCGAAGTCATTTCCATCGACAGAGCTAACAAACACATTGAAGTGAAAAACCTGATAAGTGGCGAAAGCTATCAAGAATCTTACGATAAATTAATTCTTTCACCGGGTGCGAGAGCGATTGTTCCCCCGATTCCAGGTATCGAAAAAGCCAATACTTTTGTTGTAAAAAATGTGGTGGATATTGATAAGCTTAATAAGTTCATCCATAAAGTCAAGCCATCCAGAATCACCGTTATCGGAGGTGGCTTTATTGGTATTGAAGTCATGGAAAACCTGATTGAAGCGGGGCATAAAGTATCCTTGGTCGAAGCGCTTCCTCAAGTGCTGAATCAATTTGATGATGATATGGTGCAAATTCTGCACAAAGAAATCATCGACAATGGCGTGGAGTTGGTACTTGGAGACAAAGTCACTGCGTTTGATACCAATAAGGTGATTTTAGCTTCAGGTAAAGAAATTGTTTCAGAAGTTATAGTCATGTCGATTGGTATTATTCCAGAAACCGGCCTGGCAAAACAGGCGGGGCTTGAACTGGGCAAAACCGGCGCAATAAAAGTCGATTCTAACTTTCTGACGAATGATCCAGATATTTATGCTGTGGGCGATGCTATTGAAGTGTACAACATTTTGGCTCAAGATAGTTTTAAACTGGCACTAGCCGGACCTGCACTCAAACAGGCGCGCGCAGTAGCGGATCATATACACGGAAAACCGATCAGAAACACAGGGTATATAGGCTCTTCGGTGGTTAAAGTATTTAACTATAATGCGGCAACCACTGGCTTAAACGAAAAAATGTTAGCGAGTCTTAATATAGAATACGGCTGGGTAGATATTATCCCATTTGACCGGGTCGGTATCATGCCTCACTCAGAAGCATTATGCTTTAAGGTTATTTTTGAAAAGCCAACCGGGCGGGTACTTGGTGCACAAGCGATTGGTCATGGTAATGTTGATAAACGCATTGATGTCATTGCCACGGCGATTAAATTTGGTGCAACCGTTGATCACTTACGCGATCTTGAATTGTGTTATGCACCACCGTTTGGCACTGGAAAGGATGCAGTCAATTATGCCGGTTATGTCGCTTCTAATATTTTGCATGGTTCATTTAAGCAAGTATCTATGAGTAAAGTGCGTGAACTAGTTGAGAACGATGCTTATATTCTGGATGTGCGCGAAATGCATGAATATGACAAGGCACATATCAAGAAAGCCAACATCATTCCGCTTTCACAATTGCGTGATAGATATACAGAAATACCTAAAGATATTCCTGTTTATGTGCATTGTCGCTCAGGTCAGCGCTCATACAATGCGATACTCGCACTGCAACAAAAAGGCTACTCTCAGGTATTTAATATTTCTGGAGGTTTTTTAGGCGTGTGTACTTATGAGTATTTCAACGATGTCAGGCTGGGTAGAGAACCGATTGTGTCAAACTACGGGTTGAAATAATAACGCCATAGGTCATTGACCTAAATCTCGTTCCCACGCTCTGCATGGGAATGCAATTTGTGATGCTCTGCGTCACGGAACGCAGAGCGTTCCCGGATGAATTCCCACGCAGAGCGTGGGAACTAGGGGCGGTGGGAGGTGGGCACTTGGCGGTGGCAACCAGGGAACTATAGATTCTTTTCGAGCCTCCCTACTTGTTTTAAATGGGGTATGCCCCGCTTTATGTATAACGCCGCATTGTATAGATGTTTTTACCCTAATAGAATTAACAGGACATTATGAAATTTACTTATCCAAGCTGGCATCGCCTACATCATGAGAATAACCAAAAAGCACCGAAAAGTTCTGCCGATAAATCAGGCTTGCCACCCGGTTCACTGGTGCATATCGGTAAAGTGCATGATACCAGCACGACAGTCTCGGTGATTCAATACAATGAGAAAACACTAACACATCATGACGATGTGTTGACCTCTAAGTTAGGGCAATTTAAAAACAGCGATGTCATTACCTGGATCAATGTTGATGGTCTAAGTGATATTAGTGTAGTTGAAAGTATAGGTAATGAATTTAATATCCATCCGCTTGTTCTGGAAGATATTCTAAGTACTCATCAGCGACCGAAGCTGGAAGAATATGAAGATTATCTCTATTTAGTGGTCAAGGGAATTAACATAAATCTTGATGATAGCTTAAAGCTACAGTATGATCAAATTAGTATTCTGTTGCTGAAAAACCATGTCATCACCTTCAGGGAAAGAACGGATAATGTGTTTAATCCTCTTTACCATCGCCTGAAAAATGCCAAGGGTCGGTTGCGCAGGGCATCCGCTAGTGATTATCTCGCCTATGCCATGCTTGATGCCATTGTTGATGAATATTTTGTCGTGGGAGATGGTCTGGATGTTGTTTTCGAGCGCCTGGAAGATGAATTATTATCAGAACCGGGCTCTGAAATACTACAAAGCATTCAGCAGATTCGTCGTGAGCTCATCACTATAAAGCGCAATATATCGCCACTACGTGAATTATTAGCCAGTATTAAGCGTTTAGATACTGATTTAATAAAAGAAGAGACTTTACGCTATTATGACGATATTTATGATCATGTACTCCGCATTACCGATGCGCTAGAATCCTATAGAGAGATAATTGCCTCCATGCAGGACGTCTATTTATCCAGTTTGAGTAATAAAATGAATGAAACCATGAAGGTTTTAACTATTTTCTCTACAATCTTTATTCCAATGACATTTCTCGCGGGTGTTTATGGTATGAATTTTGAGTACCTACCTGAGCTAAAATGGCGCTGGGGATATCCTGTTTTATGGGGAGTATTTATTTTTTGCACTATCCTCTTATTGATTTTCTTTAAAAAGAAAAAATGGCTGTAAGCAAAAAGCAAGCATTCAGTCCCCCTCCTTAACAAGGAAGGGTTAGGGGAGGTTTTATTAGAAAACCTTTTTTCAATCCAGTGGTTTTCATAGGGGAAGGTGAACAGTTACAGCAAAATTGATAAGCATTAAACATCATCAGAAATGGCGCTAGCATTAATTTCGCAATATACCGCCCACGAAAGCGAGTCGGAATGGAGTTTTTTTTAATTTCAAATTATTTTTTCACATTATGCGAATTGTATACATAATATTCCTGTCTGCTTTTATCAGTGCTTGTTTTAACCCTGGCACGAAAATCGATGGACGAACAGCACTCGAGCAACAATTGACCAGAGGCGCAATTCTTCGCGCAGTAAATAAGTTGCCCGCTCTCAAAGAGGTGCGCGATGGACGCTGGAAGATCACCGTGGTATCGCCCGATGCACATGATGATAGCTGGACTTACGCTCAGTTACGACAACATCTTATTTTTCTGGGGGCAGATATTTCGACTAATCCATCTGAAGATCTTCCACTAATTGAGGCGGTTATGCAAGTTGCCGGCAGTGATACAGATTCATTTATTATCGGCTTTCCCATTCCTGGCACAATGGGTTCTTCGTCTATCAGTATCTTTCATGATAACAGTCAGCGTGGCCGCGCCCAGATTCAACTCAATTTCTGGACAAAAGACGGCAGGCTTATCGCGCAGACGCCAGCGGTTTACGCAGAAACACATTACTCAGATCTCACTTTCTTGTTATTTATCGGTCCATTTAGCTTTACTGACCTTGATAATATAGAGACCTATGGCCGTTTTATGAACATAGGCGAGGAAACATGGAAGAGCACCCGGCAACTTTTCAAACATAGCGATACATTGGCTACCGACGTATGGATCGTCCCAGACGATACCTCTAATCCGTAAATTAAAGTCTCGTTTCCAACAGGTTAAATCTAAATTAATCTGGCACAAGTATAGCAAGGTTGGGTTAGATTTTTGTTGCAAAGCAATAAAAACCTAACCCAACATAAGTGCCGAACGAGACTCGCGTGATGCCTGTTCCGTCTTAAGTGCATAGCCGAAAGATTAGTCTTAATAGCGGGTTGTAAATTCCTGACTCGCCTATAGTATTGCTACCACACATGGTTCATACAGCGACTCATCACTCAGCGCTGCATTGATTTTAGTTATTGATATGCCCACCAATATGTAATATTATAACATTTCGTTTTATATAACTTAACTTTACTACCCTATGTTTATCAAACAATGCGCCCTCGCGTGTGCGATCAGCTCCGCCTGCCAAGTGCAGGCAGAAGACCGACAGGAATTAGAGCCCGTTATTATTTCTGTGCCGTTACATCAGAATGCCGATGAATTAGTACACCCTGTTAATGTGTTGGCCGGAGATGAGTTAAGCCGCAAACAAGCCACAACGATAGGTGAAACCTTAAAAGGTGAACTCGGTATTCACAGTATGTCTTTTGGATCCAGTGTCGGCCAGCCGGTAATACGTGGACAAACGGGACCGCGGGTGCAGGTTTTACAAAATGGCATAAGCAGCCTTGATGTATCCGGTGTTAGTCCTGACCATGCAAACACCGCAGAGCCGATATTGGCTGAGCGAATTGAGGTGCTACGCGGCCCGGCCAGTTTACTTTATGGTAGCGGTGCTATAGGCGGTATTGTCAATGTCATTGATAACAGAATCCCCATGTATATACCTGAATCAGCAGAATTAGCGTTTGAACAGCGTTATAATTCTGTTTCTGATCAATGGAGTAGTGTTTTAAAGCATGATGGCGGTCTGGATCATTTTGCCTGGCATGTTGATGGCTTTTACCGGACCAGTGATGATTATGATGTGCCTACGGCATCTAACGGCTTAGGTTTTGTGCCTAATACAAGTGCGGAAAGTTGGAATGGTACTTTAGGTGCATCATGGCTGGATGATTGGGGAATGTTCGGGGTGTCAGTCAATTATCTGGACAATAACTATGGTGTGCCGCCTGTAGATGAGTTAGTCCGCATTGATTTACAACAACTTCGCGTTGATGCCAAAGCAGAAATTTATGAACCGTTTTCATGGGCTGAAGTTTTAAAATTACGCTTTGCCTATAACGATTATCAACATGTGGAATTAGAAGATGGCATCACTGTCGGTACGCAATTTGATAACCAGGGTTTTGAGGGACGCGCCGAATTAGTGCATAAGCAACTCGGCTTTATTGACCATGGTGCGTGGGGCTTTCAGGCGCATAGCAAAAACCTGGTCGCCACAGGAGAAGAGGCGTTTGTGCCACCGTCGGTAACACAGAATTATGCTGTGTTTATGGTTGAGGATATACACGCTGGCAATCTGGCTTATGAATTTGGTTTGCGCGTTGAACATCAGCTAATTGATGCAGAAGGTTATGCGCGTAAGCAACATACACCAGTGAATGCCTCGCTATCCGCTTTGTGGACTGCAAGCGAAAACCTGTCATTCAGCCTGGCGTTTACGCATGCTCAACGCGCACCTGATGCCACCGAATTATTTGCCGATGGGGTACATTTTGCAGCGCAAAGCTATGAATTGGGGGATGAAAATTTACAACTGGAAAGTTCGAATAATCTTGAGCTTAGTTTTAATACAGACTTTAACTGGTTTAGTACGGAATTGAATGCTTTTTATAACTGGAGCAATAATTATATTATGTGGCAGAATACGGGCGATTGGTTTAATCTGGAAAGCGAAGCTTTTGTCTCTGCATGTTATTCCGCTGATAGTTGTATGCCTGTCTATCAGGCAACGCAAAATGATGCCCGCTTCTACGGGTTTGAAGCAGAAGTAGCTTTACCTTTATGGCAGGGCGACGATAATCAATTTGAGCTGACTTTATTTAGTGATTTTGTCCGCGGTGAATTGGTTGGCGGTGGCAATGTGCCGCGTATGCCACCACTACGTTATGGTTTCCAGCTAGACTATTTCGGTTACGATGCCTTTTCCGCAGGGCTAAGGCTAACACGCGCGGAAGCGCAAACGCATCCCGGTGAGAATGAAACCACGACACCTGGTTATATATTACTGGATGCCAATGTGTCTTATCAGTTACAACTGGGCGAAAAGTATGAGATGTTGGTGTTTGTCAAAGGCAATAATTTACTGAATGAAACGATACGCAACTCGACTTCATTTCTTAAAGATTATGCACCAGAACCTGGACGTGGCGCCGAAGTAGGATTAAGATTGAGTTTTTAATATGCAAAAAACCATCAGTAGCGAAAGCCTGCAAGGGCGACATAATCACCGAGGCTGTATAAGCCATGCCTTGCAAACAGCCGAACAAGTTTGCTTAGAAAGATGTCCGCCTGACAAGCATTAGAAAACGCGTGCTGGAATTGATCTGCGCCAATCATAAAGCCATTGGTGCCTATGAATTATTAGATTTGTTTCGTCAGCAAGATCCCAAAGCAAAGCCGGTCACCATATACCGCGCCCTGGATTTTTTAATGACAGCGGGGTTAGTACATAAAATAGAATCGCTTAACGCCTTTATTGCCTGTTTACAGGCTGAAACACAACATAAATCAGCGATTTTGATTTGTGATCAATGCAAAAATGCCTACGAAATTAATGCGACATCGGTCTATGAAAGCTTATTTGCCCTAAGCGAATCAGTACAATTTGAACCGCAGAACCTAACTCTGGAGTTGCATGGCTTATGTGCCAGCTGTAAAAAAGTGTAGTATTCGACGTCTTTCATATTGCCTTTAAAGTAGTTTACACTTTTTTTTCAAAACGCTGGGAGCGCGGGCAGCTTGCCCGCTTTTATTGACCCTATGCAGGCGAGCCGCCCGCGCTCCCAGATAAAAACAACAAAAGTGTTAACTGGAAAATGAAAGATGCCTAGTATTCTTGATAAGTTTAACCGCAACAGCGGATAACATAAGGACGATTGCGAGTGATGCACTTCGTGCCTCAGCTTATCCTAATAGATTATAGTTTCGGGTATTATAAATTCGCACTCCTACGCGCCTCATTAGGGTAAGTATAGACCTGTTGCGCGGCTGCAAAAAATGCAGCGAGCATTGCCGTTAAAACCCCTTGATAAATTGTCCAACACCCAACGGATAAGCCTGTGCCAGAGCCGCGAGCATTGCCAATAGCAACGCCGTCACCGCAAAAACCAGACTACCCAATAGTGTGCGCAGGCAAACTGTGGCAATCAGCTGTTGATAGTTCACCAGTTGCCAAGACTGTATTGCCGCCCAGACACCGGCAAAAGTCGCCACCCCTGCAGATAATAAGCCAACTGCCAAGGAGGCGCACCAAGGACAGTGATAATGCGCTTCTGGCTGATAAAAATTACAGTGACTATCCAGTCCTGCCCAGGGCCAGTCACATCCGCACTGAAACAGGAATCCACATAAGGGCGTAATCATAATGGCACTCATTAGCAAGGTACTTAATGCCGCCCAGCGTTGTTCTTGTTTGCCCAATGTTCCCATCAGTTCAGGCAGTTTTTATCATTGTGGCGTGGGTTATTGACCCAATTGCTGACCGGTTTGCACTGAATACCCTGGTAAGCATCAGTGTTTAATAGCTGCTGTGTTGCAGTGAGATCTGTCTGCTTATCCAGCCAGTCATCATAGTGCGGTTTATCAATAATCACCGGCATCCGCGCATGGATCGGCTGCATGACTTGATTCGCAGCGGTAGTGATAATGCTACAACTATAAATAGTGTCTGTACCCTGCTCCCAGTATTCCCATAACCCGGCAAAGGCGATCAATTCACCATCCTTGCGGCTTATGCAATAAGCCTGTTTAGTTTGCTGCTGCTGTTGCCATTCATAAAAACCGCTTGCCGGAATCAGGCAGCGACGCTGTTTATACGCCACTCTAAAAGCTGGTTTTTCGGTCAGAGTCTCTGCGCGGGCATTGATTAGATGATGACTCATTTTACGGTCTTTTGCCCAATGTGGAATCAACCCCCAGTACAAATTAACCGCCTTGTAATCACCCGCATCCGGTTTCACAATGGCGAGTATCTTTTGCCCTGGTGGAATATTATAACTGCGCTCATAACGCGGCAGACCTTGCAATTGAAAGCTTTCGCTCAATTCTTCAGGACTGGCTGTCAAATAAAATCGTCCACACATAAGCTTTCGGCTATTATCGTTTAGATTTCAATTCTTGCAGAAATACAGACATATACTCAGTTATACTTCGGCTTTAGGAGGAACATATCCTTCGGGCATTTTAAACCCGGTGCCAAATAAAAACTTCTCTCTTTCTTCTTCAATCAGCTTTTTGGATTTTGGATCAAAGCTTGCCAGACGGTTTTCATTGATCAGCATAGTCTGCATACTGATCCATTCCTTCCAGGCTTTCTGAGATACATTATCATAGATGTATTGACCTTTTGGGCCGGGAAAAGGCAGCGAAGTCAAGCCTTCTTCCTCTGTCCCTAATTTTACGCACTTTACTAATCTTGCCATTTCATTCCTCGATTATTTCATCAAATAATTGTTTTACAGGCGCTGGTAGCGCAATGTTTTTCGTGTGGCGATGGTTATACCAGAGTGCCGTATCGGCTTCCAGCACATTATTAATAGGGTTATGCACAGACAATACTATAGGTTGATAATCCAGATGGTAATGAGAAAAAGTATGTCGTCTTACTGCCAAGTGCTTTTTATCACGCAGTACAATCGATTTTTTTTGTAACCATGCCGCCAATTCATCATCACTGTTTAATTCCGGCACACTCCATAATCCCCCCCAAATACCGGTAGGCGCTCTTTTTTCTAAAAAAATCTGCTTATCGCTATTTATAGCAATAATAAAAATACTTTGCCGCACAGGATTTTTTTTGCTCGGCTTAGGTGTCGGTAATTCAGCTACGCGCTGTTGCTGCAATGCTAAACAGCCCGTTTGTAGCGGACACACATTGCACATAGGCTTAGAGCGAGTACACAGCGTTGCGCCCAGATCCATAATCGCCTGAGTATAATCAGCAACGCGTGCCAGAGGCGTGTAGTAAGCACTGATTGCCCATAATTGTTTGTTAACCTGCACACCTCCGGTCCAGCCCTGTATTGCCTTGAAGCGTGCTAATACGCGGCGGACATTGCCATCAAGTATAGGCTGGCGCTTATTGAAGGCAATGCTTAAAATAGCGCCAGCCGTCGATTCACCTATGCCAGGCAGCGCAAGTAAAGCCTCTAAAGTATTCGGAAAATAACCTAGCTGATGAATCACCCCCGCTGATTTATGTAGATTGCGGGCACGCGCATAATAACCCAGGCCAGCCCATAGACTGAGCACCTCGTCTAAAGGCGCATTTGCCAAAGCGTCGATATCAGGGTATTGACGGATAAATTTATTAAAATACGGAATCACCGTAAGCACCTGAGTCTGCTGCAACATGATTTCAGATACCCAGACGCGATAAGCTGTGGCCGGGTGCTGCCAAGGCAGATCTTTACGTCCGCACTGGTCAAACCAGCTGAGTAGTTTTTTTTGAAACGTAGCAGGACTCATGTGGATTTTAGCTTGTACGATATGATGCTTTGAAACACTATTTGTGTAGACACTCAACGCCCCTCCTTGGCAAGGAGGGGCTATAGGCATAAGTACTCACGTAAAATTATCTTAACACTTTTATTCTTAGGTTTCGTGTAGGATGGGTAGAGCGTCTTTTGCAAAAACCCATCATTCTACAGGAGTTGATGGGTTTCGCGCGCTCTACCGGTCATGCGATGCCATAGAAGCAGGCGTTCCATTCACCCATCCTGCATAAATGTTAAATTAATTCTGCAATATAGTATTTATTACTTATTTAAACAAGCCTTTTAATAATTTATTAACAGCTTTGCCCGAACCTTCCCCTAAGGCTTTATCAATATCTTTTTCGCGCTTATCAACAAATTTGTTCACTTTTTCTTTTTCCTCATCAGTCATCATTGACTCTATTGCAGCCATATCTATCGTATAAACAGGTTGCGAAAAAGTGCCCTTTACTTTAATGGCAACCGGGCGATCAGCTATATTCTTACCACCTTTCTTCGCTTTTGCTACAACTTTATAGTCCAGCGCCTCGTTGACCAGATTAGCAGTCCCTCCGCCTTTAACTTCGATGGTAGAGGATTCAGCCAAAAAATCAGGATTAGTAATTAACCCTTTATTTACCGTTGCTGTCCCTTTAATCACCGTAAACAGTGTCTGTTCATCAGCGTAATTTTTTTGCATCTCTTTACCTTTCAGCGCCAGTCTGCCCAGATCAATGATTTGCTGTAGATTAAAGCCTCTAATCGCGCCTTCGGTCAGGGAAAAATTCATCGTACCCCCCAGACCCGCTTTTATTGCCGAAATAGTATTACCAGTAGTATTCAAATTCGCGGCAATATTGGCAGCCCCTTTAATTTTTGCCTTGCTCTCAGGCTGCAAATCATTTAATAAAGGCTCTAGCTGGACACGATCGATTGTTTCATTTAAGGAAATGACCGGTGTGTTATTTTTAGCATTGATAGTGATTTGACCTTTATAGTTTCCCTGATATAGCTGCTTGATCGCCTGCCGGGTTTTTATAATACCTTGCTGTGCCTGGAGATTGACGCTGACATCCGCCATTTTTAGTTGCGCTACTTTTAGTCTGGCAATAGTCAAATCGCCATTAACATTTAATGCACGCAAAGTATCCATAGGTAAAAGCGTCGCTTCGGCAACGGCCTCCTTGGTTTTAGCAATAGGCGTTGCTGCGGGCTTTTTTTCTGACTGCGGCGCACTGTAACGATCTACATCAATATCATCGACAGCCAACTGAAATGTAATAGCAGGTTGATTAAACTGTTTAATATGCGCAAACCCATTCATCTGCGTATCATCCAGGGTAATTTTCAGCTTATCCAGCGCCACTGAATCCTTTGTTCCTTGTAAGTCAAAGCTCATGGACAGCTTTTCTAATACCGCCTTATCAGTTGTTTCTGGCACACTGAATGCTAATTGTTGCAGCAGTTTTTTCGGGCTAAAGGAAGCAACTTGTATGGCACCTGAGTAGTGAGGGTCGGTATTTAACTGCGTGGTGTTAATATCGGCAGCCAGTTTAATCGTCGGGGTATTTACTTGCAGACCTTTAAGCGCCAATGTTTGCGCCTGCAAATCCAGCGCAATATCAGCCAATAGCTGCGCTTCAAATACGCCACTCGGAACTGACTCTCCCTTAGTCACAGAATCCAGCGCAAACTGGGTCAACTGAATTTTTTGCAGCGCTGCATCAATTACCAGTTGGGTAGATAGTGACAGTTGCTCAGTGATTGCAGGTTCAGCGTTTTCCAGTAAAAACGAGATTTGCAGAGGAATAGCTTTATCAAAAACCACAGCACCAGCGCTTAGGTTAAAGTCTCTGATAATAATATGCTGTTTCGCCTGCTGATCATTCCAGCTTACCTGTGAGTCTTGTATCACCAGGCCGCCTATGTCCAGCGCCGCCAGACCGATCCCCGGTTCGCCTGCTTCCGGCTCTGTTTTTTGCTCTGCTACAGGTTGTTCCGGGGCTGGTTTTTCAGTCAGATCCTCCCAGTTAGTTTTACCTTGCTTATTTTTCTCCAGATGCAATTCCAGACCATTTAAAACAATCGTACTGACTTCGACTTTTTTTGAAAACAAAGGCAGTAATTTTACTTTTATATCTGCGTCACCAATAACAGCAAAAGCTTGTTCAGTAAATCCAGAAGCATTGCCCATCTGTATCTTGCCAGTAGAGACACCCAGCCAGGGAAAAACCGACAGATCCAGATCACCTTCTATTTTCAGAGTGCGCCCTGTTTTTTCCTGCACAGCAACTTCCATTTCTGTTTTATAATCGTTCAAATCGACAACAAGTGGAATAATGATTGCTGCGGCAACAATAAGCACAAGCACTGCTGAAAAAATCATTAAAACTACTTTAACTAACTTACCCATCTGTATCTCCTATAGTTAAGGTAAAGCTTAAAAAAGTCCCCCATCATGCGCCACTGCACTTTACTTAAGTGGAGCGGGGTTTAGCATTAATGCATTACGCTGTAGGTTGGTTGGGTTAGATTTTTGTTGCAAAACAATAAAAACGTAAGCCAACATAAGTCTTACCACTTAAACCAGGAGGAAACCATGTCGTGCTGTAACCCAAAGAGCGAGCAAGCCACTACAGAGCCTTGCCCTGAATGCGCAACGCCCTGCAAAAGAGTTACCCTGCGCACACTGTATCATCAAGTCAGTTTTCCCAAAAACCAAAAAATACCCGTCAATCACTATTATTTCTGCCCGGATAAAAACTGTTCTGCTGGCTATTTTAGCAAGGAGGGCCTGCTTATGACTAAACAATATTTGCGGGCACGTTTGGAAATAGAAAATAATCAACTTTGCTACTGTTTTGATATTAATGCCGCACAATATAGCGCTGCACTGCTGGCTAATGAAGCCGAAGCGATAAAAAACTTTGTTAACCAGCAAACACAAACAGGTGCCTGCGCCTGTGAAACTCGAAACCCTTCAGGCCGCTGCTGTCTCGCTGATTTCAAACAACTGGAAAGCACCTTTCATGCCCTCCCCGTTCCTTAGCAAAGAGAGATGAGGAGAGGTGACAGTTAAGTAGCCACTCAGAATTATATTAACATTTTTTTTGTAAATTTGAGTAGGATGGGTAGGGCGGCTTTTTGCGAAACCCATCAATATATAAAGCATTGATGGGTTTCATTAGGTACCTAAAAAGCAGGTACTCCATTCTACCCATCCTACAAAATATTAGGCAAGTTGCCTCATCTGCCGGATAACGTTATCTACGCTCCGCTAGATAAGCTAATCCGGCCTACAGAAATACACTTTTCCTGGTTTCGGGTATTATTGAGCCTTCACTCCTTAACAAAGAGTAATTAGGGGAGATGAACTTTACACTGAAAATGCACATCAGTCTCTTGCGCTAGTTCCTCGCCTGGCGTTGAAAACAATACACGGTTTTTTCTGCCGTTTTCATCCAGTCAAATAATGTTGCTCTATGCAAACCTGCTGCAACTAGGCTCTGGTAATACTGCGGATCTTCAATCAGCCGAGTGATTGCCTGCGCCCACAGCGAGGCATCGTCTGCAGCTAATACTATCCCTGCCCTGGCAACGACTTCTGGTAGTGAGGCGCGATCCGATGTTATCACCGGCGTAGCACTGGCCATCGCTTCGATAAGCGGAATGCCAAAACCTTCGTACAGAGAAGGGTATAAAAAACCATGCGCACTTGCCATCAATAGCTGCAAATCATTATCCGCGACATAACCCGGCATAATAAGCCGCCCAGCGCTTAATAAGCCCTTCGCCTGATGCAAAAATTGCTCAAATTTCCAGCCACATGCCCCGATGATCACCAGTTTATACTGGTGTTGAATAATTTTTGGCAATTGGCGATAAGCATCCAGTAATAACGCAAGATTCTTGCGCGGCTCGATACTGCCGACATATAAAAAAAACTTTTTATAGTGCAGTCCATAGTGCTGTAAAGTGCTATGTGCCTGTATTGCCGAATAAGCCTGAAAGCCTTTAGGCACTCCGCAATACGTAACAGAAATTTTTTCTGGCTGGATGTTAAAATAATCAATCATTTCCCGTTTGGAAAATTCAGAGACAGTAAGAATATGTTGCGCATTTTCTAAGGAGATTGGCAAATATTCATTAAACAATTTCACTCGTGCCGCAGGGTGTGTCTGCGGGCATTTAAAACAGGACAGATCATGCACAGTGATAATTTCAGGAATACCGCGTTGATTACCAATAGTAAAAAAATCTGTGCAATGAATAATATCCGGCTCGATAGCCTCTAAGTCTTGTTTAAACGCTTTTCTAAAAGCATGTAAGGCGAGTTGCTTTTTTGCCACAGCAAAGGGTCCGCCTAATTTATCAATTGCTTTCGATAGCTTTTCCTTATAAGTTAAGGCACTCTGACGAGGCGTTATAAGTTGGGTGCCGGGCAATTCTTGGGTAAACTGATTATGAATATGATAAAAAATATCCGGCTTATCGGCCAGTTCCTGCATAGCCTGATACAGTTGAAACGTATATTGCCCGACACCCGTACGTAATGTTGCCAGCGCTTTCGCTTCAACAGCTATGCTTAATTTTTGCATGATTCTCTCAATATTGTTATGAAAGTCTGGATTCCATCCATCAAAACAGGTAGCGGCTCTGATGTTTATATGACACGTTTAGCCGCAAGTTTAACCCATTTAGGGGTGACTGTAGAGCTACAATGGTTTCCGCATTATTTTGAGTTTTGTCCGTTATTATTACGTCGTATAAAACCACCGGCGCAAACCGATCTTATTTTTGTTAATTCATGGACTGCCATAGGGTTTCCTGAACATCAGATTCCCGTCGTCAGCTGTGTGCATCATTGTGTACATGATGCTGGCTACCGCCCCTACAAATCAACAGCACAAGCTTTGTATCACCGGGCGCTTATCTTGCCTCTGGAAAAAGCCGGATTACAGCGTGCGACGCGTGTTGTGGTGGGTAGCCAGTTTACCCAGCAAAAAGTGCAGGAAATATTTAATATCGCATCGGCCTTGATTCCTTATGCCATTGATACTGAAAAATTCTGCCCTGCGGCTGATAAGCCTCAGCGCACTGCAACAGAGCCGTTTAAGTTATTGTTTATCGGCAATCAATCAAAACGCAAAGGCTTCGATATCTTAGCCCCGATCATGCAGCAACTCGGTGATAACTTTAGCCTACGCTATACCTCAGGGTTGCGTAATCAAGCAGATGCACAAGTCATCCCCCATGCCCGAAGTCTCGGATTATTATCAGATCAGCAACTGCTGCACGCCTATCAATATGCGGATGCTTTATTATTTCCTACCCGTTATGAAGGTTTTGGCTATGCGGCAGCTGAAGCGATGGCCTGTGGGCTGCCGGTCGTCAGCTCTGATTGTTCGTCGCTACCTGAATTGGTAGATGAAGGTCAGGGAGGATTTTTATGCCCGGTTGACGCAGTCAATGAGTTTGTCGCAAAAATCAAATTGCTGGCAGCGTCCCCGGCATTATGCAAACGCATGGGTGAGTATAATCGTCATAAAGCGCATCATTTTTTTAACCCTGAGCGCATGGGGCGTCAGTATATACAGCTATTCAAACAAATTTGCTGAGCACCCTTCGCTTGATTAGGTTACTATAAAATCAGTTTAGGCGTGCAGACTCAATAAAAACCCGAAACCAGGAAAAGTGTATATTTGTATGCCTGACAACCTGCCGGATAACGTTTTTTAATGCTGTGCAATAAAAAAGCTAATCCGGCCTACGGCTTTGCATTTTTGCAGCATACTCAACATGCCTGATTGCGGATATTATTAAATTTTTGTTCCTTCGCCTTATTCATAAAACAAACACCCTCAAATGCAAAACAAGCAATCTATCGTATGGCTTAGCTCTAGTTACCCACGCTTTAAACAGGATAGCGCTTCCGTATTCTTACGTTATCTAGCAGAAGCGATGGATAAACGCCGTTATGAACTGCATATTTTGTCGCCGGATGATCAAGAGGTCGATGCTTCGTTGCGTTCAACGCATATTTTTGTCCATTATTTCCGCTATTTCATGCCGCGCAGCTTGCAAAAACTAGCATTTGGCTCAGGCATTTTACCTAATTTAAAAGCCAATCCCCTGCTCTTTATTCAGGTGCCCTTTTTTCTGATCAGCCAGTTCTTTGCCTGCTATAAACTGGTAAAACAACAACAAGCGGCACTGATCCATGCTCACTGGGTTTTCCCGCAAGGCACTATTGCCTGCCTGGTAGCCAGATTAACGCAGACACCGGTTATTATCACCGCGCATGGTGGTGACGCCTTTGCCCTGCAAGGCTCGATATTAGCCAGAATCAAATACTGGACTTTAAAAAATTGCAATGCCTGGACCAGTAATACCAGCGCAACTGCTAATGCTTTTAAGGGTGATATTGCAGCACCGTATATTATTCCCATGGGTATAGACTGGCAAAAATTTAGCGCTGGCAATGGCGCTAAGCTACGCTCTTATCTGCCACAAGAGACGCTGGTTTTATTATTTGTCGGCCGTTTAGTGGCAAAAAAAGGGGTCGGCGATTTATTAACCGCCTATGCTCTGCTCAGCAATGCACAACGCAAACACACACGCTTATGGATCATTGGTGACGGGGCCGAAAGAAACACTCTGGAAAAGCAGGCGCAATCCTTACAGTTAGCAGACATGGTGAGTTTTCTCGGCAAACTACCCAATACGCAATTGCCTGATTACTATGCTGCCGCAGATATTTTTATTGCCCCCTCTATCACCGATGCAGCGGGAGATACTGAGGGCCAGGGCATCACTCTGGTAGAAGCGATGGCCAGCGCTACAGCGATTATTAGCACAGATACCGGTGGCATTAGCGAGGTGATTCAACAGGACAAAACAGGCCTACTGGTAGCGCCTCAGGATCCTGCGAAACTTCACGCTGCAATAGTCAGTCTGATTGATGACCCGCAATTACGCGCGACACTGGCGAGCAACGCCCAGCAAGCAGCACGGAATTATAGCTGGGCACAGGCCGCTCAACGGTTTCAGGCAGTGTATACGCAACTGACAGAGCACTGAAAATATCGGCTATGCACTTAAGACGGGATATATTTCGCGCGGTCACGGATGCGATTGTATAGCTGTTGTTTTTGCATTTATGTTGGGTTACGTTTTTATTGCTTTGCAACAAAAATCTAACTCAACCTACACGTGACATTGATTGTAAATCAATAAATTCTTAACTTAATGGCAGTGATACGGAACGCGGGAAGCGCAACTTGCAAGGTGTCCTGTCTTACAGTTTGTAGCGAAAATATCGGTACATTGACAACACCCGACGTCCCACAAACACTTTATCAGGAAATCAACACATGCAAACTATCGTTTATCAACTCTCCAGTGACGGCAAATCAGGCCAGTTTATCGAATCAGAGCAAACAACACCGCAAGCTTCGGGGCACGATATACTGGTCAAAATTCAGGCCATATCGGTTAATCCGGTTGATTACAAGGTACGCCGGGGTATCACAGACCCACTGGCAGCGCCGCGAATTCTGGGCTGGGATGCCGCTGGCATCGTTGCAGCAGTAGGCGAAAAAGTCAGTCTGTTTAAAGCAGGTGACCGGGTGTATTATGCCGGTGATATTACCCGTAGCGGTAGTTATGCCTCACATCAATTAGTCGATGAACATATTGTTGGGCGTATGCCTGCCACTCTGGATTTTGCTGGCGCTGCGGCATTGCCACTGACCAGCATTACCGCCTGGGAAGCCTTATTTGAACGGCTAAAAATCAAGGCCGATCTCGATCACGGCAAGCAAATCCTGATGATTGGCGCAGCCGGAGGCGTGGGTTCTATCGCCATCCAACTGGCAAAGCAGCTTGCCAGGCTAAAGGTGATAGCCACCGCATCCAGACCAGAAAGTCAGCAATGGTGTCAGTCGCTGGGTGCAGATCAGGTGATCAATCATCATCAGGATATAGCACAGCAATACCAGCAACTGGGGCTTGCTGCGCCTGATTATATTTTTTGTCTGCATAACACCGATGCCTATTTCCAGCAAATGGCCGAATTAATTGCCCCGCAAGGCATGATTTGCAGTATTGTAGAGACCACACAGCAGCATAATCTGGACAGCTTAAAGACCAAAAGTGCCGGTTTTGTCTGGGAATTTATGTTCACTCGCTCGATGTATAAAACCGCCGATATGATCAAGCAACATCAGCTACTTAATGCGCTTGCCCAACTGATTGATGCGGGCACAATTAAAACCACAGTAAACAAAACCTACGGCTCGCTATCTGCAGCAAATATCACTGCGGCGCACAAGCAATTAGAAGCCGGGACCAGCATTGGAAAAATGGTACTAAGCAGTGAGTTCTAGCGCAACTTCAGTAAGACCCATTTTTATTGAGCGCTCCAATGACCTCGTTTACAAAGCCGAAAACAAGTAAGGAGCGTGCATGAAATAGTTTAGTCAAGATATGCCATTGTGTAGGATGGCTAGAGCCTTAGCGAAACCCATCAAATGCTAATGTGCTTTAGCACAAATGCGTTGCTGATGGGTTTCACTCCACAACTTTTCAAGTTGTTACGGCTCTACCCATATATGGACTCCTCGTTTATTGCAAGTCAAGTTTTCAATTTTTTAATGCCATCAACAGAGATCAAGATTGCAGCCATATATCCGGTCTCTACAGAGGTTTTATTCTCGGACTCCTGATGATTTAGCGCGTTTCACCTCAACTATCCTATCGGCTTCTAAAGAGCCTATGGCGAACGGGGTTTAAAAGCACCGGTCTGACCTGTTGTTGTCATCAATAATTGTTAACTTCGCCTCCGCAATCTTGGTACTGAGATCGAGGGTTATCCACGCTTTGTCCACGGACGAAGTGCTCATCTCACACGCAGTCGGTGGGAAACAGGGTGGATAACCCGGCTTGCGCCTTATGGCTTTGACTTCATCGCCCAGTGACTGCCATGACCCCAGTATGCGGGCATTTTTACGGCGGACGGCGCGTTGTTAAATCCACGTCGCTCTATCAGCCCTTGTAGCCACAGGCCGCAAAGCATTTGTTTTGTTCGCACAGTTTTTCAATACTGCACGGGCACCATGAATCAATAAGGTTCGTATAACGGTTAACTCGCTTACTGATCCCTAAAAACTCCTCCCGCTACTATGCTGCTTCGGGTACGCCGGTCTGGCTGCATAATCACGACTGCCGGCGTAGCTTTTCCTTCACCTATATCCGCCGCAATCATGCTCGTAGTCATGGGACCAACACCTGGCACATCTAAAAGCGTTTGCCGTTTCACGTTGGTACATAAGTTTGTTATGCGCTGGTCTTGTTGTTTAATTTTCTCATCTAGCTTGGTTAATTCTTCGTATTGCTCGGCAAACACCATCGGACTTATTGGTGTTAGTTTATTTTCTGCATCTTCCAGAATAAACGGTTTTTCTCAACCTGATTAATGCCTTGACGAATCACAGTCACTTTCACTTAACAAAAACCGCGTATGATTAACTAAGGCAGTGCGTTTATCTACATAGCCCTGGCGAACTTTATGAATTAACCGAATATCTTGTTGTTCAACCGTTTGATAGCGACCACTCGTTTATTGGGACGGGTGACCGCGTCAAAGATAGCTTGTGCATCGTTATAATCATTTTTATTACCGACAACGAAGCTTTTAACGTAGCGCGCATTGAGCAATATCACTTCATGCCCTAATGCGGTCAATTCTCTTGCCCAATAATGCGCACCACCACAAGCTTCTATCCCGATCAAGCTTGTTTGGTAAGTAGCAAAGAAGGCTAGCATTTCAGCACGCTTCAGTTTCTTTTTATAAACTTTATTCTCAGCGGTTAAACTGTACATGTGAAAGATATTTTTTGCGATGTCTAGACCTATTACGCTATTACATTTCGGCTCCTCTTTTTTCTTCTCTTATATCAGGTGCATTATATGACACCGTCAAAAGGGAGAGGAGTCCATATCATCATCCTACAGTTGCTAAAATTATTCCTGCACAGTCCTAAAACAATAATAGTGGAAGCGTATCACGTCGCGAAAGATGCGCCTCGTGCCTCAGCACATCCCATACCGGCTATCTTAACTAGATGGCAGTAAGTAAACCGATACAAACAAAAAGGAAAAATAGCTTGACTATAAGATAGAGCAGGATATAATCCACCTAGCTTGAAAGTACGATTTATATTTATGCAATACCATTTCGAAGTTTTATCTTTAGTGTTTTATCTTTAGTAGCTCGTCCTGTTATAAGTAATAGCATCACTTCTAGCCAAACCCGCTTTTTTTTAAAAGGCGTCATTACTCAAAAATTAATAGGAAAATACTATGTCTACTACAACTGGTAAAGTTAAATGGTTCAACGAAGCGAAAGGTTTTGGCTTTATCGAACAAGAATCTGGTCCTGATGTATTTGCTCACTTTAGCGCTATTTCTGGCTCGGGTTTCAAAACTCTGGCTGAAGGCCAAAGAGTTGAGTTTACTGTGACACAAGGCGATAAAGGCCCTCAAGCAGAAAACATTGTAGCAATCTAAGTTAGATTGCCATCTGGCTTACCCTGGTAAGCCAGCTTCAACCTTTAAAGGTTGAAGTAAAAAAAGCGGCGCATCCTTTTGGACGTGTCGCTTTTTTTTTGCCTGTTGCCTACACCCATTATTAACACGCAAGGTACCCTGCAGAGGTATCCCGCTGTAAAATAGCAGCCTAACAATAGAATGACTGTAAACCAGCAGAAAACAAAGAGAGCATATTATGCAAATATGGGTTGATGCAGATGCCTGCCCGGTGGTGCTAAAAGATATTTTATGCCGAGCGGCAGAACGTACCGAGGTACAGATAACCTTTGTTGCGAATCAATTTATACGTTTGCCGCCTTCGCGGTATCTTAAATTTATTCAGGTAAGCCGGGGCTTTGATGTTGCTGATAAAGAGATAGCGCTCAGAGTCAATCCCGGTGACCTGGTGATCACGGGCGATATTCCATTAGCCGCCGAAGCGATTGAAAAAGGCGGCTATGCACTGAATCACCGCGGTGAATTTTATACAGAAAATAATATTCGAGAGTGTCTTAATATGCGTGATTTTATGGACACACTGCGCTCCAGTGGTATAGACACCGGCGGCCCCGCAGCGCTAAGCCAAAGTGACAGGCAGGCATTTGCCAATCAATTGAACCGGTTTTTAGGTAAATAAACGTAAGGCGGGTAGTCTGACTGCTCAAATGTGGCAGAGAGTCCGCCCCCTAAAATCTACATAATAAACCACACATCTGAGCACCTCAGGGACTGGAATCATGCACAGCAGAGCAGAAAATAAGAGAAAGGGAAAGCCAGCGGCTTTCCCTAGAAGCAAAGAGTTTTGGTCAACTATGCAGCAACTTGTGTTTGTTTTCTACGCGCAAGCCCCATCAGGCCAAATAATCCAGAACCCATAAGCCAGATAGCTGCAGGGATTGGAACAGCGGATCACCGAGTATATTGACTATGTACCTTGGCAAAGTATTTAAAATTATAATCATCAACTGCATTAGTTTTGTAAGATTCACAGTACATAGCAAGAATATAATTTCCTATACCCAATATCTGTCATTATACGGATCGACTGGCTATTTTTAGTATGTCGTTGTACCATCTGTGCATTAATCCTATCATTATCAATTGCATCCCAGAACTATCGTTGAGCCTGAGCCAATGGACGTTCAAAATAACCAAATTCCAGAGTCTAAAGTGATTAACTCCATTACCAGAATAGTCAGTATTTGGCCCTTGCATATTCATAAGCTAATACATTAAATTACGAAACTTAGCAAAAAAATAGCTTGATAGGTCTTAATCTGTCTGCATCTAAAGGTTCAATACTCAGATATAGGATCAATTTCACCTGAATAACCTAGTGCATATTGAGGCCCCACTCGCCGAGTAGGAAACCGCTGTTAGTAGCGCTATAAACAACGCGTATTATTGATGGATATTTAATCATCATGTTTACTCCAAAATTTAAATATAGATTGTTATGCTACTTTATCCGATGGCTCTTCGGAGCGTATCAGGGCGACCCCTCTTCCCGGGACCCGACACCGACTGGATTTAATAGAAACTTATCAGCATGCAGAAAGATCAACTTCTTGCTTTACGGCTGAGTAGTGAACCCTGGGTACCGTACCCTCTGCGATATAACATCTAAGGCAAAACGCGTATGATGGAGCAATGACATCATTACGCTAATGGTAGATTATCTACGGTAAACAGATGATAACACATACAAAAAAACGTTTATATTGTCCTCGAGTACAATAAGACGGATATTTACTTAAATTTTCCGGGGGAAACTTCTATCCCGCCTGTTTGCATGGGCAAGCTGCCCTGCCCTAGCTTTTTTTGCTATTAAGCAAAAAAATACACATTTCTGCATTCCTAAAAAAAATTACGCCATACTGTGCTCAAGGACAATAGCAGCGCCTATTCCAGCGGCTGTCTGGTTATTTGGCTCTGGACTTATGGGCTTAATCGGTTTAACGCGTAAAAAAGCCTAGTTGTTACCATCTTCTGGGGGAGCGGGCAGCTTGCCCGCTTTTTTATTTACCCTACGCAGGCGAGCCGCCTGCGCTCCCAGGGAAAAAGCACGGAAAATTAAGGGTGTTTTACAGTCTGAGATTTTTACGCCTTAATCCGTTACACTCAACAAATCAACCAGGGCATTTAGCGTTTGTTCATCGGGCAGATCGCTGTACACCCCGCTCATCGCTGTTTCTGCCTGCATACCACGCACAAATAAATAACGCACACCGCCAAAATGCTCGGCAAACTGATAATCAGAACCTTGCTATAGCATATTGCCGATTGATGGGTTGCGCTAAGGCTCTACACAGCGGACTAACCTGGCTAAATTATTCCGTGCATATTGCTTAAATTTTCCCGAGGAACTTTCATCCCGTCCGCCTGCATGGGCAAACTGCCCTGCCCTAGCTTTTTTTTGCTATTAAGCAAAAAAATACACATTTCTGCATTCCTAAAAAAAAATCACGCCATACTGTCCTCAAGGACAATAGACGAACAAAAAAAATCCGGTATAGTAAAACACAGCTTAAATTTAGTGAGAGTAAACGGCCAGCAATTCATTTTGCCCCTAGCTCTGTCTTTGAATCAAATATTTTAAATTTAAGTCATTATTTTCCTGTGCAATACCTCAATACAGCTATTAAGCACGGTTTAAAAACTTAAATAAGGAGTTAAAAAATGAAAATATCAATAAAATCAGCGGCTAAAGGCCTTATGCTTAGCACTATGCTAAGTTCATCGGCAATAGTCAGTGCCGCATCGTTTGATTTTGCAGCTATTGCTAATACTGGCGAGTATGGTGCACCCTCTATCACCTTTACAAACGACGGCCTGAGTGTGACGGCAACAGGTTCAGATACTAATGACTCTAGCAAGATATACAATGCCTACCTTGATTCCAGCTGGAATCATCGCAACGGCGGTGGTGACGGGGGGCTAGGTGTATGTAAAGAATTGAATAACAGTACCGATAAACAATGTAATCCAGGCTCTGACGATAATGTCACTATCAATGAAAATCTAAAGCTGGATTTCGGTTCTCAACTGGTTACTATTTCACAATTGATTTTTAGAAATGGTGAACATAATCCAAGTTTTGCTACGGATGCTAAGTTTGACCTGATCATAGATGGCGCAGCTTCAGTTCAATACGCCTTAGTACATAGCTTCACTGCACCTTTGACAGGAAAAACCTTCGAATTTTTAAATGTTAACTCAACTGATAAAGATAACTACCGCTTCTATATCAGTGCTATGGAGGTTAATGCCGTCCCTATTCCAGCGGCTGTGTGGTTATTCGGCTCTGGACTTATGGGCTTAATCGGTTTAACGCGTAAAAAAGCCTAATTGTTAGCATCTTCTGGGAGAGCGGGCAGCTTGCCCGCTTTTTTATTTACCCTACGCAGGCGAGCCGCCTGCGCTCCCAGGGAAAAAGCACGGGAAATTAAGGGTGTCTTAAAGTCTTATATTTTTACGCCTTAATCCTTTACACTCAACAAATCAACCAGGGCATTTAGCGTTTGCTCATCGGGCAGATCGCTGTACACCCCGCTCATCGCTGTTTCTGCCTGCATACCACGCACAAATAAATAACGCACACCGCCAAAATGCTCGGCAAACTGATAATCAGGCAGGCGGTTTTGCAGATATAAATGCAATACCACACTGTATAGCCAGTATTGCAGCCCGTAATTATGCTCGCGCATGGCTTGAGTTAAGCTTGCCTGCTGGTAATCACTGAGGGCGTTGCTTTTATAATCCAGCACATAGTAACGCCCCTGATAAACGCATATTAAATCTATAAAACCGGTTAAATAACCTTGCATCTGTTTGGCAGATAAGGGCTGAAAGGCGCGGCTGTCTTGCAACAGGTGGTTAATATCTGCGGTGGCAAAATCACACAGGCTTAAATAAAAAGGCATTTCCTTTAAACAGTAACGCTCTTCGATATTAGCCAGACAAAAATCAGGATCGTTTTCGCTTAGCGGTGTGCTGACTGTTTGATACAACAACTCATTCAGACTTTCTGGAGCATCCGTTTGCAGACCATAGCGCTGACACGCTGCATCACGTTGCTGGCTTATTTCTTGCCGGTTAGCCAGTGCAGCAAAGCTGATTTTTTCTAGTAAATCATGAATCACATTACCGGTATGTGCGCCTTTTGCCAGCGCCAGCGGTGCTTGTTCAATGACCGGACTAATCTCATTGCTTTCTTCAGCTTTATCCAGCGGCAATTCAGCTGCTTCCTGCAAACTTAAGTAAGATAACGCGGTGTAACTACTCATTTGCCAATTGCTGTATAAATGTCGTGTTTGTGCGGGTATGGATAATTCGGCATCCGCTGCATTTGCCTGATAGTTTCCTTGTAAACACTTGCCGGTGTCCAGTTGCCGGTAGCTAAAGCTGGCTGGATATTGCGCCGCAAATTGCTGTAATTGTGCTTGTTGCTCGCTATATGCAATATTCGCTTGCTGATACAAAAGATAAGCCAGTGCCGATTGATTTGCTTTGTTTGCCGTACGGCAATCCAGCCAGACCACATAGCAGCGATATTTAGCGCGGGTTAATGCAACATAGAGTATGCGTAAATCTTCGGCTAATTCTTCTTGCAGGGCAATTTCCCGGTGTTGCTCAAACTTGTCTGAGCCCAGATCAACCAGCATCTCGCCTTGCGCATGACAACTCAGCCTGAGCTTTTCTTTTTCCAGCCGGTCACTGCGATCCGATAAATAAGGACAGAAGACTACCGGGTACTCCAGCCCTTTGGAGCGGTGCATGGTGACAATTTTAACTGCATCCGCATCGCTTTCCAGGCGCAGTTGTTGCTCATCATTGCTATTATTTTCTGCGCTAATCGCTGCGCGTAGCCAGTTAATGGTTTTATGTAAGCCTAAATGTTCGTCCAGACTCGCCTGCTGTACCAACTCCAAGAGATGATGTAAATTGGTGATGCGTCTTTCTGCATGTATGCTACGACTATGGTGGACGCGGACATTTTCCTGACGCAGTAATTCTAGCATCATGGTCATAAAGCCTTTTTTCTGCCATAGCAAATGATAATCCTGAAAACGGCTCAGCCAGGCACCTAATTGCACCTCATCATTAAATAGCTGGTAAAGCTGTTGCCCATCCAGTGCAAACCAGCTTAGACTCAGGGCCTGTTTTAATAAAGCTATATCACCCGGTTGTGCCAGAGCCTGCATAAGCTGATATAGCTCATGCGCTTCAGCGCTGGAAAATACTGAAGCGGTGCTGTTTAATACTGCTGGGATACCCGCCTGTTTTAATATCTCCTGATAAAGTAGCGCTTGTCTATTCGTGCGCACCAGAATGGCTATATCTGCGGCGTGTAAAGCCCGCGTGGTTTTATCGCTACGCAAGACAACTTCACCACTGAGCAAAGTTAAAATTTCATTCGTGACCGCGACCTTGATTTCATCCGCCGCTTTGCCATTGCTCCAGTACCCTGATTTAGCATCACTTTCTGCCAGTTGCCATAATGCCAGCGGTGCCAGCGCCTGATGCTGGTGTAACAACGCACCATCGCTCGCTTTTAAGGCTGGCTGTACCGGATTAAAGGCTAAATCCTCAAAGATAAAAGGATGCTCTTGCTGGCTAAACAACTGATTAATTGCCGTGACCAGATCCGGGTGTGAGCGCCAGTTATGCCCCAGCGTATAATGATGCTGTGCGTGTTGCTTGGCATGTAAATAGGAGTGTATATCTGCGCCACGAAATTTATAAATCGCCTGTTTTGGGTCGCCAATTAAATATAAGTATTGTGCTGGCGCGGCAAATAAATGCGAGAAAATATACCACTGGCTTTGATCGGTATCCTGAAATTCATCAATTAAAGCAATCTGGTATTGCTGACCAATGGCCTGAACCAATAACTCTCCCCCTTCCTTTGCCAGGGCTTCGGCAGTGCGACTAATAAGACTGTCATGCGACATGATATTGAGTTGCTGCAGGCGTATTTCCAGATTTTTCTGCAAAGTATCGGCTAATGCGCGGCGTAATATCAGGCTGACTTTTTTGCTATTGCGATATAAAAGATCAAAAGCACTGCTGTCAAAATCCAGCTTATCCTTAGCTGCAACACGTATCTCTTTGGCCAGCGTATCACTGCTGAATAAGCTAAAATCAGCTTCATTTGGGCAAGGGCAAGTAAAATTTTCGCTGGCTTCCGCTGTTGCCTCTAGCCATTGCTTTAAACGCTGATAAGCCTCGGCGAATTTTTCAGTGAATGTTTTTTTAAAGTAGCCTGCCGCTACGGTGTTTTGTAGTGTCTCGCCCTGCTGATCCAAAGCGAGCTTTGCAGCTAGGGCGTGTTGTTTAAGCGCGCTTAGCAGTTGATCTAAATCTTCCGCTGCAGGGTAGATCGTCAGTGTATCGGGAAACTTACCCAGACTTGCCAGTAAATCATCAGGTGTCAGGTATTGATGACATAACAAGGATACTTCCCAGGCATCGCGTGGATAAATTTCGCTGCGCCAGAAATCTTCCGCCATTTGCTGGCGTACCGCCTGAGTTTCATCACTGAGTTCAACATCAAACATCTGCCCGCTTTCCAGGGCATGCTCTTTTAATAAACGCTGACAAAAACCATGAATGGTAAAAATACCGGCCTGATCAATACTTAGTAATGCATTATTTAAACGCTGTATCGCCAATTGCTCATCTATTTCGGTGTTTGTCAGCAAGTGTTCTGCCCACTGGCGTATATTGGCATCCACATGAGTAGTCGATTGCTGGCTAAAAAACTGCTTTGCTTCGACTAAACGCGCACGGACCCGCTCTTTTAATTCTTTGGTTGCGGCCTTGGTAAAGGTAACAATCAATAGTTGTTCTATAGCGTAATTCTGTTCCACTACAAAGCGCATGGCTAACATGGCGATTGCGTAGGTTTTCCCGGTTCCAGCGCTCGCTTCCAGTAAGTTAATACCGGGTTTTAGTTCAGTGGCAATGGGATTAAAATCTTGTTTAAGTGTGTGCATATGTGATCTCATTGCAGCCAACTAAAACCCATTGCTGATGTCGGGTTAGCTTATCGGCAATAAACAGAGTGGCTAGCGGATAACTAGCGCGCATGGCTTGCTTCCCATGCTGGCAGTAATAATTGCTGGCAATATTGCTCAAATTCATTGTCTAATAAACGTTCTATATCCGCCAGATTGGCATACAGCAGTTGTAATTCAGGTTCGTAGGTCTTCTCTACGGCGTTTTTTAAAGCCTCTTGCGCTTTGACTATCGCGGGAACTGAGCTACGAGGTTTAGGCTTGTTCAATGCGTATTGCTGCTTGATATAGGCAAAAGCGGCTTCAGTAAAAAAAGCATCCGGGTGGCTTTGTCCCTGTTGATAATAGGCGATAAATTGTTCTAATTCATCGCCACGGATCTGTTCCGGCAAAAAACTGATATAGTCATCCAGGCTTATCAGGTGAGTGGTCTGTTTACCTAGCCGGTTAAGTATCAAATGTTCCAGCCAGGCGATAATAAAATCTTTGCCCTTTAACGCTGAGTAGCGATAAATCAGGCTTGCATTGCTGTATTGATGGGCAATACTACCGACCAGTCGCAGGCCACCGATGCTTAAATCAACGCTTACCGCGTCACTCGCTTCTCCGGCCTGTTTAGATTCGATTTTCTCGACAAATGTTTGAATTTCCTGATCCCGGGCGTTGAAGGTGAGCACCGCTAATTCGCCGGAAATCCAGCGCCCCTGGGCTTTCAGTTTGGCCAGTGATAAATTGCTGTGTTGTAATTTAGCGTCGATCCATTGATGATTGAGCTGATAACTATCCATGCCTTCGATACTAAATGGCTCGCGCTCTTGCTCATCAAGCTCAATTCCTTGCAGACGAATAGCCAGCCGTTGTTGTAAAAAATAGCGTTGTGGGTGACGATAAAAACGCAGCAGATCCTGAATGTCTATGACCTGCTGCGGTTCCGCGTCAATCTGTCCTTGCCACCAGGGGGATATTTCCTGTTGCTTGTTAGTTAACGCCTGTGCGGTGGCATAATCACTTCTGCTATAACTGATTAACTCCGTGCTGCCAGCAAAATATCGCGGGCTAAAGCTTTGTAAGGGGTGCTTAAGCACTAAATCAGTGAGTTGATAATCAGCCTGCATAATATCCAGTAATTCATGAATCACCACCGATGCAGGTATCGGTTCATTCTCGCTGATGGATAGCCCGATATAAGTAATAATCACTTGCTGCCGCGCAGAAAGCAGAATTTCCAGAAATTGATAACGGTCATCAGCACGTCGTGAGCGATCCCCCGGCAGGAACTGTTTGCCTAGTAAATCGAAGGTCAAATAATGATCTATATGTGGAAATTCGCCTTCGTTCATGCCTAATAAAGCAATCACTTTAAACGGAATTGAGCGCATCGGCAGCATGGAACAAAAAGTAAGCTGGCCGCGCAAAAAACCATTGGCAGACTTTATTTCCTCTACCCGCCCTTCCAGCCACGCCAGGATTACGGATAGAGGAATTGCCTGCTGATGCACAAGCGAAAATTGCTCGCGTAACTCAAGAAAAATTGCATTCATTTGCTGTTTTTCAGCTTGCTGGGTAGCTTCCATTTGCGCAGCCGGAAATAATAAATCAGCATACGACAAGAGTAGTTCGGCCCATTCTGCCAGGCTATAATTTTTAGCCAGTTTACTACTGGCTCTAAATAATAGCTGTAGAAAATCATGCAACCCTCCCAAGGCTTGAGCGGACGAGCCCTCTATATCAGTATAGGGTAAAATACCGGCAAAAAAATCAGCGTCTGTACCAACAGCATAACCCATTAATAAACGTTCTAACCCGGCTTGCCAGGTGTTTTCCGCCAATTCAGGCAACTGCAATTCTTTTTTATGCGCCGCCGATTTGCCCCAGCGTATCCGAGTCTCGGCGATCCAGTGACTGATTAATTCCACATCGTTTGCGCTCAAGCCAAAGCAGCGATAGACCTCGGGCTGAGCCAGTAAATCTGTAACCTCCTGCCAGCCAAAACGACTTTGTGTCAGACGTATAAAGCGCAGAAAAGCATCAAAGGTACTGTTACTGCTACGCAAACTGCGGTCGGCAATGGCATGTTGAATATCATCAAACACAGCACTGATAAACGGTGCATATTGTTGAATATCAGGTGCCATGACCACAATGTCGCGTAGTTCCAAGGCATGATCCTGCTCTAAAGCCTGTAGTAGCTGATTTTTTAATACCTCCACTTCGCGCATCCGTGAATGGCAGGCATGAATACTGATTGAGCCATCATTGACTAAGGGCATCAGGGTACTTAAGTTATTCAGCATATCATTTTGTAATTGTTGCAGATTACTTAAGCTGTGTTGCTGATTAATTTCAAAACTGTCTAATTGCAATTCAAAATCATGTTCAAGTAACATTTGCTGAAATTCTCTACCCTGCTGACCGAGGCTGGCAAGCAACGGATGACCGTTTTCAAACTCGCCCAAATCAGCCTGTTTTCTGGGAACAATATCCGCCCAGAAAGCTTGCGCAGGATTCAGCAGATAAAAATGCACATCAATATGTCGCGCCATTCCCTGCAAAAACTGCATAAACAGCGGCGGCATAGTGTTTAAACCAAAAATTGCAATGCGAGGTGGCAGCTGATCGCTTAAAGCACCTGCTGGCAAGGCATTAAATTTGGCAATGGCTTGTAGCCATAATGCGCCACGATGTTGCTCATCTGTTTGTAGACTTAGCTTTTGCCATAAGGCTTGCTGCCATTTTTCTGTGTCGCTGTTGTCATGTCGTTTTCCTTGCTGCCAGTCATTTAACAGCATCGGGCGCATTATTTGATATTGATCAAACACCTGTGCTAAATGCGTGGCCAGTTGAAAGCGTTTTAGATCGGTATTCTCACCACTGATATACTGTTTTAGAGTAATAAAAACAGGCTCATCCAGTTCGCGTAATACACTTTCAAAGCGCCATACCATGACTTCACGCGCGTATATATCGGCGTGTAATTGCTGGTTGATTTTACGCGCCATTTGGCTAAAAAACTTGCCTGGGAATAAAAACTCAAAATTTGCAAAAACCTGAAATTTACTCGCCAGTTGTTGCGCCAACCAGCGTTCCATCCCCTGACTTTGAATTAAAAAAACCTCTTTGGCGAAAGGGTCGCTTAAGGGGGCGTTACTGATAATAGCACTCAGATGCTCTAGTAAGTTTTCCGTTTTATTGGAGCTATGTAGGATAAACATGATTTTCCAGATAAGGAAGGAATAGCAGCAGATTATACAAAAAATAACAGGATTGCGTAGCAGTAGCACAGATGGGTTTTATTACGCACCTAAAAAAACCACCGCCATTAGTTAAGCGTTTATTGCTTTATCATTAATGCATTTCGTTGTAGTTTGGCTTAGATTTTTGTTGCAAAGCAATAAAAACGTAACCCACCCTAGGTATCAAACAAGGCATTGTGAAATGGCATCATTAAAAACTACGAATAGCGCGTACTTTGAGTATCGTGTTTTTTTCAATAATACTTTGCCCGCCACTACCGAAATTTTGCACCCATGCATAAAAATGACTGTATTCAGTGGAACTCCAGTAGTTTCCATTAGTAAAGCCGCCACCGACGTTTCTTAGGTAATACAATAAATTCAATTCGTCCATAGCGGGCAGAAACCAGTCAGCATAGCCATCTAGCACATAATCCCTCGCAAGATTAGCAGCTATATCCGCACTAGAGCATGCCGCTATAATATCTATTGTATTTTGCTCTCCACTTCCAACTTTAAACCCATCAGCACCGTCTATTATCTCGCCATAACATCCCCATTCAGCATCCACGCTGAGGTCTTCCGGTGCGACTTCTAGGCCATGAATCCCACCATCACTGATATAAAACACCACCCCGCCAGCAGGCCCTGAATCGCCAATGGCATACACCTTAGCCTCCTTTTCAGGTGTTGCTGTCAAGATTTTATAAGTGTTATCCGGACTTAATAGTAGTTCAACATTTATATAAGGATCCTTATTGTTCACCGTAACTCTCGGTAGAAAAACGATACCTGTTTTGGTGTCAAAATTTGGGTCAGTTGCCTGTGCATCCAAGCTTAAAAATAGCCCAATAAGGATGGATAGTAGCGCCTTGTTCATTATGTTTCTCCAGGAAAATCTCAAAAGTAGATAAGTTTTCTCAAAAATCAGTATCTGTCCCTTTTATGAGTAAACTAACCATGCCACCAGATAATGAGAAAATATTACACCATTTACTCACTGCTTGATGCAAATTCCATATTACGCCTGTGGATTTACAATATCAACTCGACACAAGGAAAGCAACTCTACCATTCATCCTGCACAGCTGTATTTTGTGTGTGCCCGGCTTTTAAGTATTGGCAAAAATAAACACGTTAGCATTGCACACAGTATAATAGTGCAACTTTTCTTCGATCTTAATTCTTATGCATTCAATTCCGGATATAACCTTTGTAGGTGGCGGTGTTACTGGCCTATTAAGTGCACGCCTGTTCGCTTTAGCGGGAGCTAATGTGACTTTGATAGATAAAGGCAGCATTGGACAAGAATCGTCCTGGGCAGGTGGCGGCATTTTACTGCCTTTATATCCCTGGCGTCAGGCAGATGCTATTAGTCAATTACTTATACCCAGCATGGCAGCTTACCCAGGACTAGCGCAATCGCTACTTGAATCGACTGCTCTTGACCCTGAATATATCGTCAGTGGTTTACTAATGACTCAGTTAGCTGATGTGGACGAGGCAGTGACTTGGTGTCAGCGCTATGCGATTAAGCATTCCCCTGCAACGTCAGTACAAAAAAACTCTTTCCCACATATCAACGAACAGGCTTTGCACTTACCCGGTGTTGCACAAGCAAGAAACCCGCGTTTGCTAAAAGCACTGAAACAGGATTTGTTACAACGAGGCGTGAAGATTGTCGAAAACTGTGCTATAGAAAAAATAACCTGCAAAAATAATCATATCTCGCAGATTGCCAGCGCCTCAGAGATATTTGCAGTGAATCAGTTAGTACTGACTGCGGGCGCCTGGACAGCGCCGTTATGGAAAACATTACTGGGAGATGAAACTGCCTGGGTACCTGACATTTTTCCAGTTAAAGGGCAAATGCTGATATTTGATACCCCGGCCCATACCCTTGATTTTATGGTACTAGAGCAGGATCGTTATTTGATCCCTCGTAGCGATGGAAAAATACTCTGCGGTAGCACAGTTGAAAGTGCTGACTTCGATAAAACAACATCAGAAAGAGCACGACTATCACTCGCAGGTTTTGCCAGAAAATTATTCCCGGCCTTAGAATCTGCACCGATCATTCATCATTGGGCAGGTTTGCGCCCCGGAACCCCACAAGGCGTGCCTTATATAGATAAGTATCCTGAGATAGATAATCTGGCTATCAGTGCTGGACATTTTAGAAATGGTTTCGCAATGGGGCCCGCTTCAGCACAGTTGCTCTTTGAAATACTCACTGATCAGGCGACTACATTAGATCCAGCGCCTTATCGATTATCAGCCAACCATTAACAAGAAGCCCCATGAATTATTACCCTTTTGTAAAGCCACTACTGTTTAAACTCGATGCAGAAAATGCACACTATCTAACTTTAAAATGCCTGAAAATTGCGCATCAGTGGGGCTTGGATAATGTACTTAACCCTAAAATGATCGCCAGACCATTGACTGTTATGGGATTGAATTTTGCTAACCCGGTAGGGTTAGCGGCAGGGCTGGATAAAAATGGCGATTATATTGATGCCTTAGCCGCATTAGGTTTTGGTTCTATAGAAATAGGTACTGTTACACCACGGCCTCAACCGGGCAACCCTAAGCCAAGATTATTTAGATTAGTCAGTGAACGGGCAATTATTAATCGTATGGGATTTAATAATTTAGGGGTTGATTATTTATTGCAACAGGTAGAAAAAAGCCAATATAAAGGGGTACTGGGAATCAATATTGGTAAAAATTTTGATACGCCTATAGACCAGGCAACACAGGATTATCTGCTTTGCTTACGTAAGGCGTATCTTGCTGCCAGCTATATAACCATCAATATTTCTTCGCCCAATACCAAAAATCTTCGCCAATTACAGCAGGGCGATGAAATTAAAAAACTACTCGCGGCATTAAAAGAGGAGCAGCTGGTATTACAAAATCAGCATCATAAATATACGCCGCTAGTCGTAAAAATTGCCCCCGACTTGAGTGATGAAGAAATCCGCCATATTGCCGAATTATTGTCTGCTTTTGCTATTGATGGTGTTATTGCGACCAATACGACAATTGAACGTACAGCTATTTCAAATCACCCTTTAGCGGATGAAATCGGTGGTTTAAGTGGGACTCCTGTTAAACAAAAGTCTACCTATGTCGTGGCGCGTTTAGCGGATGAATTAGGTGACAATATTCCGATTATCGCAGCAGGTGGTATTATGAACCATCTTGATGCTCAGGAAAAACTGGACGCGGGAGCCAGTCTAGTACAAGTCTACAGCGGCCTGATTTATCAAGGACCTGCATTGGTCCATGACATTATGCAAGGTTGGTCAGAATAGTCAGAGAACGGTCAAACAAAGGTTTTGCCCACCGTGTGAACTTATGTGTTGCAATATTCAGCTTAATTTAATTCAACCGAATAGTCGCCAAACGGTCGACGGAAAGCAAAATAATAAGGCGTTACCACAAAATCATTCCATGTTGTTTTAAACGCATCATGCGGTTCCGGTATGCTTGCCAGAGCAGAAACCGGTGATGCTGCAATAAATAATGCCAATCCGGTAACACTGCCAATAACAGCTATCGGACGAATGATTATTTCCGAAAGCATGTCCTTGGCAATTGACCAGTTTTCTACCTCATTATCTTGGACATAGCTTATGTCACTTTTATCGGCGCTATTTTCAACGGGCACCGCATTGATTTCGGTGGGCACTGCATTGATTTCAGTATTATCTTCAATAACTGCGTCAGCAGACATTGGTTCGTCTGCCAATGCTGATTGCTGTGCAATGCAGAGCAACGCGGCAACTAAACAAATCCTGAATTTTTGCATGGTATTCCCCATATTTTTCTGTCATTTTCGGCCTTAACATTGACCGGGTTTGTAGACGCAGTTTATGTTATAAATGATAATATTTCTATTGCTATTTTTCATGCTATTTTTCATGCTATTAAATTTGCAAGCGCTCTATATCAAGAGCTTACAGCTTACTCATTTGTAGATTCCGCAGGAGACTAGAGGCAAAATCTAGCGTTTCATAGACTCAAAAAACTCGGCATTAGTCCTAAAGTCTTTGAGCTTGCCTAGTATAAATTCTGAGGCGGCCATTTCATCCATAGGTTGCAAGATTTTGCGCAGTATCCAGGTTTTTTGCAGTGCTTCAGGATCGACTAAGTAATCTTCACGGCGCGTACCGGATCGGTTAATATTAATCGCCGGATAAATGCGTTTCTCTGCAATTTTACGCTCCAGATGCAACTCCATATTACCCGTACCTTTGAATTCTTCGTAAATCACTTCATCCATACGGGAACCGGTCTCAACCAATGCAGTGGCAATAATCGTTAAACTACCGCCTTCTTCTATATTTCGGGCTGCACCAAAAAAGCGTTTCGGCTTTTCTAACGCATTCGCATCTACACCACCGGAAAGCAACTTACCTGACGAAGGAGATACCATATTATATGCACGTGCCAGACGCGTCAAAGAGTCTAACAGAATCACTACATCGTGTTTGTGCTCAACCAGGCGACGCGCTTTTTCTATTACCATTTCTGCCACTTGTACATGCCGTGTCGCTGGTTCATCAAAGGTGCTGGAAATGACTTCACCGCGGATACAGCGTTGCATTTCGGTGACCTCTTCAGGTCGCTCATCTATGAGCAATACGATCATATAACATTCAGGATTGTTTTCAGCGATAGCATGAGCCAGACTTTGCAGAATCATGGTTTTACCGGCTTTAGGCGGGGAAACGATCAATCCACGTTGCCCTTTACCTATCGGAGAAATTAAGTCAATTACCCGGCCGGTTAAATCTTCGCTGCTACCATCACCACGCTCCATAACAAAGCGTTTATTGGGGAACAAGGGGGTTAAATTTGAGAAAAGAATTTTATGTTTAGCATTTTCCGGGGGTTCAAAATTAATTTTCTCAACTTTAAGCATTGCAAAATAACGTTCGTTATCTTTAGGCGGCCTTATTTTACCACTGACAGTATCTCCGGTATGTAAACTAAAGCGTCTGATCTGGCTGGGTGAGACATAAATATCATCAGGACCTGCCAGATAAGAACTGCCTGGCGTTCGTAAAAACCCAAAGCCATCTTGCAAGATTTCTATAACACCATCGCCATAAATATCTTCGCCACTTTTGGACTGCTTTTTTAAAATAGAAAAGATAACTTCCTGTTTTCTCGTTCGAGAAACATTTTCAAGCCCGAGTTCTTCGGCGAGCGCAATAATTTCAATAATGGGTTTTAATTTTAATTCGGTTAAATTCATACAGAGAATAGTTTTAACAAGATGTAGGTGTCTATGCTGAAAGATAGTCTCAGCTTAGTATAAGATGCGGTTATTTTGATATGCAGAAGACACAGAAGGAATCCGCGTCGATAGAGAACTATACACGTAAAACAAGGAAATAACAATTAATTATTCGTTACTTCCTTGTTTATAACAAATCAAATATTACTATCGATAAATTGAGCAAGTTGAGATTTAGTTAATGCACCAACTTTGGTTGCCTCAATATCGCCATCTTTAAATAGCATTAAGGTTGGGATACCACGCACACCATAATGAGAGGGGGTAGCAGGGTTTTCATCTATATTTAATTTCGCAACAGTAATTTTACCCTGATACTCTTGAGAAATTTCATCTAAAACCGGGGCAATCATTTTACAAGGACCGCACCACTCAGCCCAGTAATCAACTAACACTGGCGTGCCGGCTTTTAAAACAAGTTCGTCAAAATTACTATCAGTTACATGAAGGACTGAGTCACTCACGCTATTCTCCAATTTATTTTACAAGTCGCTAATATCCCTTTCTAACTTTATTTTGTCAATATTTTTTTATTTTATCATTGTGTATTCGTTACCTTCTCTGCTTGTTAACAGAAAATGAGTGATACGGCAGAGAGTGCAAAATCATTAGTATTACTGTATTCTATGCACATGGATAACACACATTTGACAACGACATACTTTAAAAATCTGGAGCTCTCCAGACCTATTTTACGCGGCTTAACTGAGGCAGGTTTTGAGCAATGTACGCCCATCCAGGATCGTGCATTACCCATTGCGCTACGTGACAGAGATATTGCAGGGCAGGCGCAAACAGGGACAGGCAAAACAGCCAGTTTTTTACTGGCAACCTTTCAGCGTTTGTTGAACGATACCAGCGACAAGAAAAAGTATCCACGGGCACTTATTCTTGCACCCACCCGGGAACTTGCCATTCAAATTCATAAAGACGCCCTATTGCTCGGCAAACATGTCAATTTTAATATAGCCCTGATTTATGGTGGCACAGATTATCAAAAGCAACTCAAGACCTTGCAGGCGAATGTCGATATTATTATTGCCACGCCGGGAAGAGTCATTGATTTTTACAGGAAAAAAGCCTTTTCGCTAGATAATATTCAGGTCATGGTCCTGGATGAGGCCGACAGGATGTTCGATTTAGGATTTATCAAGGACATACGCTATCTGCTGAACCGTATGCCTAGCCCTGAAAAACGTCTGAATATGCTATTTTCTGCGACGTTATCGTTCAAGGTATCAGAACTCGCCTATGAGCATATGCATCAGCCTGTTATGGTTAAAATTGAAGCAGAAGAAATGACCTCACAGTCAATCAAGCAATCTGCTTTTTGTCCGGCAGTAATGATCAGAAAATTCCTTTATTAATCGGCTTGTTAAATACGCACAAACCTGAGCGCAGCATCGTTTTTGTAAATACTAAGCGTAGTGCTGAAAAACTAGCGGATTATCTGGCTGCCAACGGCTATAAATCCGCTCTACTAAGCGGCGATGTTGCGCAAGAAAAACGTCAGCGTTTATTAGCCGATTTTCAGGAAAACAAAGTCACTATTATGATTGCCACTGACGTTGCCGCACGTGGCTTACATATACCGGACGTTTCTCATGTGTTTAACTTTGATCTGCCTCAGGACGCTGAAGACTATGTGCATCGCATAGGCAGAACGGCGCGCTTTGGCGCAAAAGGTGAAGCAATCAGTTTTATTTGTGAAGAGTACGCCTACTCAATGCCGGACATTGAAGACTATATCGGCCAGAAAGTACCGGTAGAAAAGATAGCAGAAGATTTACTGGCGGACATTACTCGTCCAGCCCCTAGACCCAGAACTCAACGCAAGCCCTATACGCAACGCAAAGCAAACGTTAGGGCAGAAACAAAAGCAATATGATCTGCAATAACAATTTACTTTGAAGCGCTACAGACTATCCAGTGTTAGTTAGGCATGATGTCGCGAAAATCATTTATCGCGGGGAATTCGCTAATAATGCGCGCTGCTTTTTGGGAATCAGGTTGCTTGATAGCTAGCAGGTAGTGAACTCCAAAGGCCTGCGCTGCACGCAATACTGACAAACTATCATCAACCATCAATGTTGTTTGTTTATCCCAGCCATGCTGCTGATGGAACTGCCGCCAGAATTGCTGGTGCTCTTTGGCAAAACCAAAATCATGTGAGCATATGATGGTGTCAAAAAATGCCTGTAAACAGGTTTTTTCCATTTTGAGGGATAAGCTGTCACGATGCGCATTAGTGACTAACAACACGCGCTTACTGGATTGCTGTAACGCAGCAAGAAACTCGGTGACATGCGGTAATATGCTAATTAAACCGGCAACTTCGGCTTTCAGACCGGCAATATCGAGATGCAGCACCTCACTCCAATAATCCAGGCAATACCACTCCAGCTTGCCCTCCATGCTTTTGAATAAAGGCCGCAAAATGTGCATTGCCTCATCCCGTGTTAATCCGTTTTGCAGCGCATACCTCTGTGGAATAAACTCTAACCAAAAGTGATTATCAAAATTCAAATCCAGCAAGGTGCCATCCATATCCAATAAAACTGTATTAATTTTATTCCAATCGAGCATAACAAAGGCTATAGTGATATTTATTTAAATAATGGCTCACCATATCAAAAATGTCTGAAAATCCGAAGATACTTAATAGAAAAATTGTCGCTGAATCGCGTTTATTTAAAATTGAAGCTTTAGATTTACAATTTAGCAATGGCGCGACCCGGCAATATGAGCGACTGATGCGCGGCAGTGGCAGCAATGGTGCGGTGCTTATCGTACCACTTTTGGATAACAACACCGTTCTATTAGTGCGCGAATATTCAGGGGG
>CALOCH010000033.1:0-41808 GCA_942491615.1 uncultured Gammaproteobacteria bacterium | reverse complement strand
AGCTTAACAACGACATTCCGGTAGGATCAATTGACAGACACATTCAGAAGTGTTCAAATTTGCTCTCTTAAATTCACAGCTAAAAGGTTTTAGGGCGTTTAATTCAGTGCCGGTAGAAAACGATAATATCGATTAACGATATAGTTATTTTAAATACCTTCTGTTCAAAAAAGCCAGGTTACTCGATGACTCAAGAAGACAAAAAAAGTGCGGAACAGCCCACGGAAAATGACTCATTAGCGAGCGCTGATCAAACTGGCGGAAAACAGCCAGCAGACCTTAAATCGCATGACTCTGATTTCGCTAGCAAAGCCGGTGAAATAGAGAAAGAGTTCGTTCATATTTCTGCTACATTGCAAAAAGAAACCGAGACTTTAGCTGCCAATGCTTTGGATTTGGCTAAGCATCCTGACCGCTGCGCCGAGCAAGGGATTAGCTTGGCGGAAGGCACGGCTGGAGAAAGTGTGGGAGAAATGGTGGGCGCCAGCGTGGGAACGGTATTCGGACCGGAAGGTACGGTAATTGGCGCCGAATTGGGTGGCTTGGCCGGTGAAGTTTTTGGAGCTCGTCAAGGTGACAAAATTGCAAAAAAGCTACTCCACCAACCCGAAGGACCTGAGCATCCCTTAAAAGAAGACATGCAAAAAGAAGGTAGCGCAAAAGTAGGCAGCCACGCAGGGAAAATAGTCGGAGGCATGATTGGTGATGCTTTATTTGACGATGTCGGCGGTGAAATTGGCGAAAAGGTGGGCGACAAGCTAGGTAATTTTGCAGGAAATATCGCCTTTGAACGTCTTGAGAAGATGCATATCAATCCTAACGAGGAAACAAGTATGAAAAATACACTCAAAACAATAATCAATTATGTGCTCATTGGCGTGATTGGTTTTCTGCCTATTGCTCTAATATTTCAAATTATTATTTATATCGAACATTTTTTGAAAGATTTTGTTTTACTTGTGCATGGCAAATACGAAAATCCGCTGGTGACGATAGCTTTATTTGCCGCCGCCATAGGCTTGTTATACTATTTTGGCAGGTTGCTCAAGGATGATAAGGCTCACTTATTGTACTATTTGGAAGCCTTTATTCAGCGTATTCCCATTTTAGGCAGTATTTATCGCGTCACTCGCAAGCTGTTAAGATTATTCCTGACCACCGAAGAGTCGCAAGTCCGCGAAATTGTCTATGTCGAATATCCAAAAGACGGCATGTGGGTTCCTGCTTATGTCACCAATAGAATTGGAGATTGCTATATTTTGTATATTCCCACCTCGCCAAACCCGACCTCGGGTTTCACCGTAATGGTTGATAAATCCAAGATCATCAAGTCGAATATGACGATCGAAGAAGTGTCGAGTTTCGTAATCAGTGTCGGCGTCGATTGCGCTAAACCTGATGATATAATGACTTTATACGAATAATTTTTTGGATAAGCAGTAGGGTCAGTTTAAACAAACAGCAGAATTGTCCGGGATTTACCGGACAAGATAAATCAGTGCCCGGTTACATAGCTAAGAGTGATGAGTCACTGAGTCTGATAGTCATGCACAATTTATCAGCATATATGAGCGGATAAACGTACTTACACTAGCACATGTTAAGACGGTCTCTCATGTACCTCTTAAATAATCGCACAAGGAAAAGCTTAAATTATAAAAGTAACTACTCAGCGTATTTTAATATTGTAAGACATTGATATTATGTAGGATGAGCAAAGTTTACGTGCCCATCTTCACGAATTTTGATGAGTACACTGCGTTTTGCCTATCCTGTTCTATTTCAACTATCTGATTAGTAATGTAAAAACATGCTGAATAGTTACTTATAAAACACCTAATGATGCGTTTTTCGAACAACTAACGCATAAACCGTATATTTACCAAAGTTGCACTTGAAACTTGAATCCGCGCAATATTTAAAAATAAAAAGGCCCCCTATGAATACTTTTAGATCAATTTGTTTATTTTTTATTATCCTTCCAATATTTACTGCTTGCCAATCAGTTGGCGAAATGGACTCTGCATTTGTGGACCCGACCAAAATGGACCGGGAAGTTGATATTGCCTTATCTAATCTTTACGAAACTACACCATCGGCTAAATATTTGGCGGCGCGAGCAAAAGGCATATTGGTGTTTCCAGATGTTCTAAAGGCTGGATTTATAGGTGGTGCTGAATACGGTAATGGCGCCTTGCGTAAAAATAACCAGACTGTTGGCTATTACAATATTGTTGCCGGTTCTTACGGTTTTCAGGCCGGTGCGGAATCGTTCGCTTATGCTCTATTCTTTATGAATGAGGATGCGCTTTCCTATCTGGACAACAGTGATGGTTTTGAGGTAGGAGTGGGTCCCAATGTCGTCGTTATGAACAAGGGTATGGCCAGGAATCTCACCACCATGACGCTCCGTGATGATGTATATGCCGTCGTGTTCGGACAGGAAGGTTTGATGGGTGGAATGGGAATACAGGGTTCGAAAATAACAAAGGTAGCCAAGTAACTGGATAATCAGGGTCGGATACAGTGCGACAAGCGAAGCTTGTCATTTCTTGCAAGGTGAGAGTCCTTGTCTGGATAAACTAAAGGAATGGTTTTGTAAGGTCTAACCAACCACCAGTATCGAGTGTTGCGTCTCCGGCGGAGCGTTGTTAGCGGTTACGACTGCGGCAAAGGCGAACAAAGGTGAGACGAAGCGTACACAGAGAACTGTATAGGTCACAGGGGATATGCACATTCCTGAAGCTGTTTTAGCATCGTAAGACCGAGAAAAAAAGCAAATGGCGACGTTATTGTATCGACGGAAGCTAATACAAAGGAATCGTAATGGTAAGATTCTGGAGGATTTGCCGGTGTTTAAAAGCGTGACATGTTCAGAGAGAAAATGATGAGAACTTGTGAGGCCCATACTGTTCCTGAGTAAGCAATATCAGGTAAGCCTACCCAACCAAAAGAAGGATGGCTGAAGACAGTATGGGAGTCAGATTCATTCATAGTACTCGGAGCGTGGGAAAGCTACGTACATGGGGAAGGGGTGGACTGAGCTGCGTAGCCTGCAAAGGCAACTTTAACCAGACGTGAAGGACTGGACTAATGAAGCAAACCTCCCTGCAGGGGATAGCAAACAAAGCTACACAGGATAAAACTTACCGATTTCGAAATCTATTTGGCATGTTAACCGTTGGTTACTTGTTTTGGTGTGATGTGTCAACACTTTTATGGACACAAAATTATGCAACTTTTGGCAACCTTTCGTAATCAGCAGGTGACCTATAATTATTAGCTGAATGACGTCGTTTACGGTTATAAAAAAACCTCGATATATTCAAAGATTTCTTGCTTCGCTTCTGCGCGTGTTGAAAAGTCACAATGATTTACCAGCTCTGTCTTGAGGCTATGGAAAAAACTTTTAGCAACAGCATTATCCCAACAATTCCCTTTACGACTCATACTTTGTGTAATGCCATGAGCGGCGAGTAGCGAACGGTGACTTTCTGAAGCATATTGACTGCCTGTGTCACTGTGCCAGAGTAGCTTATTTTCGGGTTTTCTTTGGCTAAGCGCCATAGATAATGCATCGTTTACAAGGGATACTCTCATATTATCTGCCATTGACCAGCCAACCACTCGACGTGAATATAAATCGATGACGGTAGCAAGGTATAGCCAGCCTTCTTTCGTCGCGATATAAGTAATGTCACCTACATAGCAAGTATCAGGCTTATCGACCGTAAATTCCCGATTTAGCAGGTTAGGTGCAATAGGATCGTCATGATCAGAATAGGAGGTTGCTTTGAATTTTCGCTTTGTTTTAACGTGCAGTCCTTCCGTCTTCATTAATCGACCAATACGACGGCGACTCACAGTCAGATCTTGCTCTATTAAGTCTTGCTGTATGCGATGCGTACCATAGCATCCAAGCCCTTCATCAAAGCTCGTTTTGATCGCGTCTGTTAAGGCTTTGTCTTCCTGTTCCTTGGCTGTCATCGGGGCTTTTTTCCACGCATAGAAAGCACTACGACAAACCTCCAGGGTTTGACACATTGAATGCACAGAAAAATCAGCGCTATGTTGATCAATCCAGGCGTACTTCACACGATTTCCTGCGCAAAGTACGCCGCGGCCTTTTTTAAAATATCACGCTCCTGAGTTAATCTAATAACTTGTTTTTTCAGGCGTTTTATTTCATCATCACTATTTTCTTTTTTAGTCACGCTGTTATTTTCCTTGGATTTTGAGGCGTTATGAACCCAAGTATAAAGAGTGTTAGAGTTCACACCCAAATTTTTAGCGATTTGAGGGATCGCTTCATCAGAATCTAACGCGTGTTAACGGCAGATTCTTTAAACTCTGATGTGTATGTATTTGGCTTTTTCTTAGTCATTTTTAGGGGCTCTATATTAGGCGTTAAATTTTAGTTTTTGTGTCCTAAATAGTGTAACCACATCAATAACAGATGAAATTATTCAGAAATCAAAAAGTTCGTTATACGATATCGCTGATGTAGAAAAGGAATTATTAACAGACTCTTCACAAGCAAAACAGCAAATTCAGCATGGATTTGAGACTTTGTTTTTACGGTTTGGTCGTATTGCGGTTGAAGCATTTATTGCATTGCCGTTAAAAGAGCGTCATCGAATTTTAAAAGAGAAAAAAGCAGATATTCTTACATTGCAAGCGTTTTACCAAAACCAAAAGGAAACTAAGTATAGCGAATTAGTTGGTTACTTAGAGTCAGGGTTATGGTTAGTGAAAGTAGCCAGTGATTTAGGTGTTGTTCCTCCTATCTTGGGAAAGGGAGCAGAAAAAATTAAGGTTAATAAAACAAGTTTTGATGATTTACTTGCACTGTCATCAGAAAATGAGGTGGGTGAATCCGGCTATCAGCAAAAAGAGCCGAATAACTTTAACGAAGTTACTACTGAGATTGAAAAAGACCTTGAGGCATTAAGAGATTATTTAAAAAACAGTGTTTTTCATGCAGCGGGTTTTATCACCTATTCTAATCAAGAATTAGAGCGTATTCGTGATCGATTTATTGTGAAAGAAGAGCCAAATAGACGCTGGGACACATTAGTCCGTAGGGAGCTTAAGCGCGGTAATATTCAAATAAAAGGATTTAATGCAAATCTTCAAGATGTAAGAATGTTGAAAGAAATTGCTTTGGAAATTAATGAGGCCAAGAAGCAACTTGCTAATATAGGCGATTAGCATAGGTTAACAGGGTAATCCATTTGATTTATTGGTACTTTAAAATTTTATTTCTGTGATTAACGAATAAATCAAAAACCTAACTTTTATTTTTCATGCTAACACCTACCATTCAATTAGATTGGAACTCTCTCTCCGTAAATTCTAGGGCCTATAAATGGACACGATGAAAAGCATAGAGTCTTATTGTTCTTGGTGTTTTGAGAAAACATTCCATCACCTTGTTACGCAAAATTATTTGCGCCGTAATGTATATCACTGTGCAGCTTGTGGACAAACAACACTCGAATGCCGTTTGTGTAATCATATGGCTAGAGGCGATGAGAAATGGGACGATGAGTTTTGTGCGGAGCATGATGGAACTATAAATAGCTTTTCGCGACTTGATATGAAGTTATCTGATATAACAGATTTTAGAGAGATTTTTAAGCGTGATTCAGTTGATGTTAATAAAGTGGTGATACAAAGATGTTAAAGATACAGAGCTATGAGCAAAGAAAAAATTATACCCCCGAATTAAACAAGAAGCGGCTGGTTAGTCCTAGATCAAGCGTACTCATACAAGAGGCTTGTGATGCTACGAGCTGCTGGTAAAAGTTAAAAGCAGAGCGCACTGGCACACACTGAAGTAGAAACTATCACGCCTGATCAACAAACGATCAGGCGTTAGAGGCTCAAATAAAGAAACTGAAGGAGGTATTAAAAAGTTCTCTTTAATCGAAGGGTATTTTTCCCCTAATTGATGAATTAAGAGCTCTATAAACAACGTGAATACTGGAAGTTGTAGCGACTGTCCGTCCCAATAGCACAAGGTGAATCGGTGGGATTGCCGTTCTGGGACCTGCGCTACAAAGCAAGCAATCTGGTGCACATCGTTATAAAATTGCAGATAAAGCATCGAGTATTGCAGAAAATCATTTAAATCGTGAGTTTACGGTAGAGAAAAGCAATCAAGTTGGTGTGGTGATGTCACCTATGTTTGGGCAGGTACGGAATGGTTATACCTTGCGTTAGTCGTTGATTTATAGCACGCCGTATCATTGGCTGGGCAGCTCAGGAAAGATACGGTATAACCGCACAGGCTTTAACGCTTGCGAGCCAAAGAGGAGAGCCAAAAAATGTGAGTTTCATCCGACCAAGGCTGCCATTACACCAGTAAAGCTTTTCAACAACAATTGGCGAACCTTATAACCTATATTTAAGATATCAGCAGTATATCAAGTACTATAATGGTTCTAGATAGCCACTTAACACCCATCAGGCTGAGAGAAAAGTTGCATAAAAAACCGATTGTTTTGTACGAAATTACTTGACCACTACATGGCAAAGATTGGAGCTAGTACAATTGGTGGGATTGCCGTTCTGGGACCTCTAAGTGTTCTAGCAGGACCTGGTTTATTAGCAGGGTCAAGTTTTCTCGCATTAGGCGGAGCTTCTAGCGGAACTATTATGGCAGCCACAGGTTCAGCATTAGGGGGAACTTTAGGCGGTGTTATATCAAATAATTATATTAGGGATGTTAAAGGGTTTGATATTAAATTTATCAAAGAAGGAAAGCACCCGCGAATTCTTTTTATTGATGGATTCTTAACCGAAAAAGATAATAAAACCACAGAGTGGGAAACGGCTTTAAAAGAACTTTACCCTGAAAATGCTTGGTATCAACTAACATGGGAATCGCAATGCTTATATGACCTAGGGCAATTTTTCGGCGGTGCGGCAGCAAAAGAAATGACTCAGGAGTTGTTGGTCAGGGCGATGAGTGTATCCGTGCAAAAAGCAGGGCCTATAGGTGCAGCATTGACTGTTGTTGGGCTAACGTCAAATCCTTGGCATATCGCAATGGTGAAAGCGGCTCAAACAGGTATCTTATTGTCTGATATTATCGCAAGAACGGATACAGATTATATTTTATGTGGACATTCTTTGGGGGCAAGAGTTATTTATTATGCTTTAGAAGAGTTAAGTACAAAAGAGCGCTCTTTTATTAACACTGTTCATTTATTAGGTGGTGCCGTTGGTAATAAAGCAGAAGACTGGGAATTCGCTAGTCGAGCGGTTATTAATAAGCTACATAACTATTACAGTCAAAATGATTGGGTTTTACCTTCACTATATAAAGCTGGTACTGCTATGTGTAGTAATCCAATTGGCTACAGTCCTATTGATATTCAACACTCTAAAATTTGTAATCATGATGTCTCAGAGTATGTAGAAGGACATACGCGATATAAAGAACATTTTCACTTATTTGGTGAGGTGTGACATTTAATTATTTGGTATGGAAAAAATCTGGTTTGATTGGTTCGGGAAAAAATGCAGAGGAACAAGCTAAGAGAAAATATGAACGCAATTATCGGGAAAATTCGAGTGACTATCTATTAATGAGCTGAATTAAATATGAGTGGAGTAGAGGTTTTGGTCTTAAAGTGGCGTACGCTATAGAAAATATATTTAAGCTGCCTTCTAATTACAAATTGGAATAACTTACAATGACTTTTTTTGATGAGCCTTATCAATTTGTGGAGTTAGACGTATTTAATTTTTTTAGTATTGAAAATAACATTCAATCACATTTTCTTAATATTATGAGCTGGTCAATTAAAAATAGTTTTTTTGAAAACTGGTCGAACCAGATTTTATCTCCTAAAGTTTCTAGCAATAACCTGAATGCAGAGGTGGAGAAGGTTTGTCAAAATTTACCTGTTCCGGTAGTTTGGTTACTAGGCAAAACTCAAAGCGGGAAAAGTTCCATTATTCAGGCTTTAACTGATGCGACGCAAGCTGAGATAGGCGAAGGTTTTCGGCCTTGTACGCGAACAGCTAGAGTTTATGACTTTCCTAGTGCCGATACTGCATTTGTACGTTTTTTGGATACTAGAGGGCTAGGAGAGTCTGAGTATGATCCAAAGGAAGATGTGGCTTGGTGTCAGGAGAAATCTCATGTGCTGATGGTGGTAATTAAGGCAATGGACCACCAGCTAGATTCAATTTTAGCTGCAGTACAAACCATATATTCAGTAAATCCAGAGTGGACGATATTAGTTGTGCAGTCCTGTTTACATGAAGGTTACACTAGTAAAACAATGGATCATATTCAGCCTTACCCTTTTACAGGCGACAGATTATCTAGCAAGTTGCCTCCTGATCTTGTTAGATCCTTGCGTGCACAAAGGGCGCAATTTAAAGGTATAAATGCACGGTTTATTGCTCTGGATTTAACGCAACTAGATGATGGTTTTACTCCGCAATATTATGGTTTGGAGGCGCTCTGGTCTGAAATTGAAAATGCTTTGCCTTTAGGTTTAAGGCAAATGCTAATGAAAAATCAAGAGCATTCAGAATTACTTAATGATGTTTATGCTACAGAAGCTCACCCACATATTATTGGATATTCAATTTCCGCGGGGCTAGTTGCGGTAGCGCCGATACCTGTAGTCAGTGTCCCCCTTGTTATTGCAATGCAAAGTAAGCTTTTTCACAGTATTTCATCAATTTACGGCCTACCATTAAGCAAGCGTAGTGTTTCAGAGGTATTGAGCGCAGTCGGTATTGGAGGTTTAGGAGTCGGGTTGGGTGTAAGAGAGTTGGCTAAATTAATTCCAGGGTGGGGCTCTGCCATTGCTGGACTTTCCACAGCGGCAATGACTTATGCATTAGGTATGACATTATGTTTTTACTATGCAAAAACAAAACAGGGTGAAGCTTTTACCTCGGAATCATTGAAAAATGTATATGAGGATCAGTTCCAACGCGGTCGAGAGTTATTGAAAGCTCGCTTTAAGCAGGAAAATTGATGATGAACCGGACTCTTTGGTTACGAGTAGCTATTTTTCTATTACCTTGCTTACCCTTTTTGGCCTTAATGATCGCTGGCGGCTGGGTACTTTGGCAGGAGCAATTGATTCTAATATGGGCGGGTGTCCTGCTTTCGTTTAGTGGAATAGCCTGGATATTGACACAACGATTAAATCAGCACGAAAGTACGAATTTTTTTGTTCGTCCTATTAATCCAGAAACCCCTTTTTCTCAGCGTGATCAAGAAGCATGGAGTTCAGTTGAAGCGCTATCAGATCAGATAAAAAAAGAATCCAAACTAAATTTAGAGCAAGTCGATACCTGGCTTCAATTGGGGCAGAGCGCATTAGCAGTCGTAGCTCAGCATTACCGGCCTAATTCAAAAAAGCCTGAACTGGAAATTCCTGCAACGCAATTATTAAGTATTATTGAAAAGGTCAGTCATGATATACACAAATTACTCAATGAAAATATTCCATTTAGCCATCAGATTACTTTAGCAGATGGGCTTAACATACAGGCTTGGATAGAACGGTTAAGTGGTGCAAATACAGTTTTGCGTCTAAGCCGCATGGTTCTGAATCCATTGTCAGGTGTATTAAGCGAAGCAAAAAACTATGCTCAAGGTAAGGCATCAAATTTGACACAGTCATATTTGAAGAACTGGCTTTTAGACACATATATTAAAAAAGTTGGCTACTATGCCATCTTGCTTTACAGCGGACGTATGGCAGTTAATACTAATAAATTTGAGTCTTTATCATCCAAATCTCAGCATGATAAGAATCAAGCAATTAAGCAAAAGGGTGCTTTAGAGAAAGAGCCGTTACGTATTTTAATCGCTGGACAAACGAACGCAGGAAAATCAACACTTATCAACACACTGTTTGATAAACCATGTGCGGCAGCGGATGTCGTCTCTTGTACTTCAGAGATTACTCCGTACCAACTGGAGCAAGGAGGGGAGTTGTCGGGGCTTATTTTTGATACCCCGGGTTATGGAGAACAAACAAATTGGTTGAAAAATAATCGCGAAGAGCTGGATAAAACTGATTTAGTGTTATTAGTTTGTCAGGCTAATAATGCAGCTCGAATTGCAGACCGGAATTTTATTCAAGAGTTTCAAGAGCATTTTGAAACTCAGGTGAAGAGAAAATTACCTCCAGTTATATTAGTAGTGACACATATTGATCAACTGCGGCCATCAAGAGAATGGAGGCCTCCATATAACATTTTGGAACCGAACTGTACAAAATCAAGAAATATAAGGGCTGCGGTAGATGCAATCCAGCAAGACCTGTCGTTACCTGAAAGTACAATTATGGTGCCTGTTAGCTTGGGTTTTAATGATGGGTTAGGGGTTTATAATGTAGACTCATTATTGCAAGCGATAGGGCAGCAAATGAGTGAAGCTAACCGTGCTCGGTTATTACGATGCATAAGCGATACACAAGCTCACGAAAATTTATCTCAGCTGTGGAAACAGGTCACAAATTCAGGTCGGTGGATTTGGCGTAAGGTAGATAGTGTTTTGCCTTAGGTATTCTTATAACTTAAAGTTTCGAAGTTTATTTTAGCCCCAGAGTTAGTGCCATATCTATAATTTATTTGGCCTCAAGCTTTAAAGTCTTGGGGTTAAGTTACAAGGCTTGCACAAACCAGCAGTGCATGTGTACATCTATCGTTTCCAGTACAACGGAGACAACATCGCCAATACTGCTTTAAGTTCTCCAAAGCATCATTGATTTCGGCACGAAAGACATGCCACAGTTTGGCAACATGGATAATATCAGTAATGTCCGTACGTAGCTGTTGCCGCATGTCGGCGACACTGGTAGCGCCGTGAATAAAGCTCCAGTATCTGCGCCGCCGTTAAGGCGGTATCGGTACACAGAAAAACCGCCCAATCGTGTTTATCGGTTTGTGTTTTATCGGCCTGAGCTGCGCCGCGTACAAACAACAATCGTACCTACGCCCACTGCTCGGGTTGTTTGTCCTGTTCCGTCAGATTCAGCTCGACATCCACGACTTTGGCTTGATACGCTTGTCTCGCTATGGATTGCCATTGTCTTCGGGCGACGTGTTTGTATAGGGTTCTGTCGCAAAGTTTTAGCAAAATAAGAGACAATAAGCTATTTTTAGAGATTAAAATATCCATGATCAGTTTCAAAGGGACACATTATCTAAAAGATGTTATTCTTAGCGCTGTGTATGTGGATTATACGGAAAGAAGGGCTTGGTTGAGCGATTACGGGAAGAGTCTTAGTTTTTTAAGTGGTTTGGGATAGGGTGGTAGGACAAGTAAAGTCTACCGTAGGGGGTTTGTGTTAGATGGCGGTAATCAGGGCTAAACAGTCAAATGTGGCGCTTTGGTGAGGTATCGCTTATTAAGCGAATCTTTGCTTAATTTCAGGCATAAAAAAAGGGCAGTAGCCGACGGCTGTAGCCCTTAATTTATATGGTGCCTCGGGCCAGAATCGAACTGGCACGCCCAGAAGGCGAGGGATTTTAAGTCCCTTGCGTCTACCAATTTCGCCACCGAGGCATCAATCTCCTGAGAGAAGCGACTATTATAACCATAATTTTTTATTTGACTACAATTTTTTGAATTTATTTTTTTATTTTTATGTAAACTGTTGTTTATATATGGAATATATCTGGAACTTTTGACATCTTTCATTTTCCAGTTAACACTTTTGTTGTTTTTTATCTGGGAGTGCGGGCGGCTCGCCCGCATAGGGTTAATAAAAGCGGGCAAGCTGCCCGCGCTCCCAGTGTTTTGAAAATAAAAAAGTGTAAACCACTTTGAAGGCAATATGAAAGACGTCGAATTTTTGTTTGAGCGGTTTGTAGTGAATTAAAAAAAATCCCAAACGGGTTTAATGCTTGTTGGTAAGGGAGCTAAGCAACCTAATTCAACCCATTGATTTTTGGGACTATGAAAATCCGAACCTAATGATCCGTACAGGTGAAATTGTTTGGCAAAATTTACAGTGCGGCGGACTTCATCAAGGCTGATGCGCGCTGTAATAATTTCGATGCCTTGCCCGCCTGCGGTTCTGAATGCATCAAGAAACCGGCGCATCCAGCTTGCGGTAAGTTTATAGCGTAGCGGGTGTGCGATGACAGCAATGCCACCAGCGGCATTGATCCATCGGACAGCACTTTCCATTTCAGCCCATTGAGTGCTAACAAAAGCTGACTTTCCTTGTCCCAGATAGCGATCAAAGGCTGCTTGTATAGAGCTGACGTAGTTGTTTTTAACTAGATAGTTGGCAAAATGTGGGCGAGTTATCATTCCTGAGCCTGCGGCTGCTTGAACAGCAGCAAAAGCGCCTGGAATTTTATTTTTTTCTAGTTTGTATGCAATTTTTTGTGCTCGTTCAAAGCGAATGTGCTGTAGTTGCTGTATGCCATTTAAGAGCTCAGTATTGCTAGGGTCTATGTTCAGACCAAGAATATGAAAGGTTTTTGAGTTCCAGGTGCAAGACAGCTCTATGCCAGCGATTAATTTTAATTTGTGTTGTTGTGCGGCTTGTTGGGCTTCTGCAAGACCCGAGATTGTGTCATGATCAGTGAGTGCTAGCATGGTCACTCCGTATTCTTTTGCGCGTAACACTAGTTCAGTTGGGGTGAGGTCTCCATCAGAAAAAGTGGAATGAGAGTGCAGGTCGTATTTAAGTTCTGTCATTGCTGGTATTCTCCATAGAGTTTTGCATAAAGTCCATTTTGGTTAATTAATTTTTCGTGACTGCCTTGCTCACAAATTTTTCCTTCTTCAAATACATACACATGATCAGCTTGTTTTATAGCGCTTAAGCGATGAGCAATGATTAATGTGGTACGGTTTTTTAAAAAATGTTCAAGAGCAAGATGTAGCTTGTGTTCAGTCTCGGTGTCCAGGGCAGAAGTGGCTTCGTCCAGGACAACAATGCTTGGTTTAGCAACGATCATGCGTGCAATTGCCATGCGCTGTCGTTGACCACCTGAAAGGCGCACTCCCTGACGACCTATCATGGTATCCAGGCCTTTTTCCAGAGTACTGATGGTTTCTTTCAATTGCGCTATTTCAAGTGCATTCCATAATTCAGTCTCAGAGACTTGTTTGCCTAAGGAAAGATTCTCACGAATCGTATCATTAAAAAGCATTGGGTGCTGTAACACGGTTACGACATGTTCGCGAACGATATCAAGACCAATCTCATTGATGGGTATTCCATCATAATAGATCATGCCGCTATTAGCAGGATAGAGTCCTGTTAATGTTTGGATAAGCGTTGATTTACCGCCGCCGCTAGCACCAACCAAGGCAATTTTTTCTCCAGCATGCACCGTTAAATTAATACCACTTAGGATTTCATCCTGTCCGGTATTATATTTAAAGTGTAGATCCTGTATGCGTAAGCTGACGGTTTGTTTATTGTGGAATGGATTGATTAGCGTTGGGTAAATGGGTTCTTGTTGCAGGGTTTGCATGCTGTTAATGCGCGCTAAGGCGGCCTTCGCTCCGTAAAAGGCATACTGAATACCTAATACTTCCTGAACCGGTGCCATCATAAACCATAAATAGCCAAAAACGGCGAGCATTTCGCCTATGCTTAAATCAGAATACAGGACCATTAGCATGGCGGCAGCACGAAAAATATCGAAACCGAAGAGGAAAATTAAAAAACTAAAGCGTGTTGCGGCATCACTTTTCCAGGTAAAAGCTATGGAATGTTGTTTGACTTGGGCGGCAGATTCAATCAATTGCTTATAATAATGCGATTCCCGGTTACTTACTCGTAACTGTTGTATGGCTTCTAGCGTTTCTGATAAAGCTTGCTGAAATATACCGTATGCAGAATTTTCCTTTGCTTTAAGGTTTTTGACTTTTTTGCCTAAACTGCGGGTAAAGAAAATGACGATTGGATTGAGTAATAGAATAAATAAACCTAATTGCCAGTGCATCCATAGTAATATAATGGCAGTACCCATAATGGTCAGGCTGGCGACTAATAATTTGCTGGTGGTGCTGCCTATAAAGGTGTCGAGCGTATCCAGATCAGTGACCAGATGAGTAATAACGGTACCGCTACCCAGGCTTTCATATTCGGCCATGGAGATACGCTTGAGATGATTGATTTGCTTTTTGCGTATATGGAAAATGATATCTTTCGAAATACGTGAAAATTGTCGTGATTGTACTATATTAAATAGAATGCCCAGTATTCTAAGTATTAAACTGGCAAAAAGTATTGCGCTAATATACAGTAATGGTGTATGCCAGTGAACCGGGGTATATTGATTAATAGTGCGGATGCTTATGCCTGGGTTGTTTAATAATACTTCATCAACCAGCAACGGCATGAGTAATGGAACGGGAACCGTTGCCAGGGTAGCTAAAATGGCCAGTATATGTGCAGAGACTAAGGCTTTTTTATGTTGCTTTATAATACCGAAAATATAGCGCCAGGTGTATAGTTCTGCTGTAGGCTGTTGTTGGTTTTGCACGGTTTTGCTTGTATGTTTATGAAGTTTTTAGGTGTTGAGTGTAAATTATAGCTTGAATTATACTCTTCTGGGTGGTGAATGAGTTTGTGTTGTGGATATTCAGTAGAGATCAGTCGGGAGTTGAAATTTAGTATGGGAATAAGCGGTTATAAATTTTTTTTAACGGCATTTATACTGGTATATAGTCTGAAAAGTCAGGCATTGAGTCTGGAACAGCAGCGTGAAATTTTTTTTCAGGCTGATGTTAAGTTATCAGCGGAAACTGGCGAAGATTTTGCGATGATAAGCCAGGGTTTGCAAGACTACCCCTTATATTCTTATCTGGAATATAGGTGGTTGAGCCAACATTTAGATAAAAAAGAGCAAATTCAATCGTTTATTCACAATAATAAGTCTTCGCGCTATGCTCGCTTATTGCGCCAGCAATGGTTGAGTTACTTATATGCGCAGCAGCAATGGTCTGATTTTGTTGAGCATTACCAGTCTTCTTCAAGCAAATTCGCGCAGTGCCGTTATCAGTGGGCACGCTACAAACTTAATTATAAAACCAGAGCACTTAAGGCAACGCAAAAAATCTGGCTGACAGGGCATTCTTTGCCAGGCGTGTGTGATCCATTGCTGGAAAAATTTACGCACTCTACCTTGCTTTCTCAGGATCTCGTCTGGCGGCGGCTTGAACAGCCATTAAGGCAGGGCAGGTAATCCGCTAAATTATTTGAGCAAAATTGTAAAGCCTGCTGCAGCGAAAAAGAGTGCAAGTCAGTGGCTTACGTTGGCTCGTAAATCAGATTCCCTAACTGTCTCAGGGGCACTTTTTTCACGCGTTATCACCTGCACATCAAGCGGATATGATTGTTTATGCGATGCGGCGTTTAATTGCAACTAATATCGATACAGCTATAGCCACGTGGGAAGCGAACAGAGTACATTATAAATTGAGTGCAGCGCAACAGAATAAAATTGAGCGCTCAATTGCTATGCAATTGGCATTTAATAAATCAGAAAAAGCTTATGCACGATTTCAGCAATTAAAACCTATAGATGCAAGTCTGAGGACATGGGCGGTTCGTGCCGCATTAATTGAGAACAATTGGATGCATGTGCAGGACGCTTTGAATAACTTGTCTATGGAGGAAAAAAAACAAGAGCGCTGGCAATATTGGCAAGCGAGAGCGGCACTGCAAACCAATCAATTAGAAAAAGGGCTGGAAATATTTGCTGAGCTGGCAAAGGAGAGGAGCTATTATGGGTTTTTAGCCGCCGATTATTTGCAGCAGGACTATCGGCTGGCTGATAAGCCGATTCAAATTGATGAGCAAAAAACAGCTAACTTATTGGCGACCAAAACTTTTGCAATGATAATAGAATTTCGCGCCTTGCAGATGGAGGATGAAGCACAGTTAAATTGGTGGGACGCTCTTCGCAGGCTTAAAGACGATGAGTTATTAATAGCTGCTAAAATAGCGCAACAGTGGAAATGGCATAAATTGGCGATTTTAACAGTTGCTCAGGTAAAGTACTGGGATGATGTTGCTTTACGCTTTCCTATTGATTATGCAGATAATATTCAAGAAAATGCTGTGTTGCAGTCAGTGGATAAAACAATTATCTATGCACTGGTGCGGCGTGAAAGTATGTTTGATGCAAAGGCGCAGTCCCCCGTCGGAGCTTTGGGTTTAATGCAAATAATGCCCGCAACCGGAAGGCAAATTGCAAAAGAAATACAGCACCCATGGCAGACGACAGAATTATTATTTCAGGCGCCGGTAAATATTAAGTTTGGGTCTTATTACTATAAACAAATGCTTGATAAGTTTTCTGGGCATTTTGCATTGGCTGCGGCTGCCTATAATGCAGGGCCGCACCGTGTCAATAAATGGCTAGAGATTAAGCGGGATTATGCCGCTGATGTCTGGATAGAAACGATACCCTTTAAGGAGACTCGAGGCTATGTTGCAGCGGTACTAAGCTATGCGCTAATATATCAAAGCCGTTTAGGAGCAAGCAAATTGTTAATGGCTGATTTTATGCAGGATGTTCAGCCTGTAAAGGCTGTGGAAAATGAGCTTGTGGCTGAAAGAGCGCGATAGCTTAGCTTGAAATGTCGTCATTTTGGGTATTTTCTTGCTATTAAACCGATGATAAAATTCTCTATGTTTATTAATTACAAGGTATAATGCGCAAGTTACAAAATATAATTATAAAAAAGAAACAGGATTGGGAATGCAAAAACAGCATAGTTATGATCGCGAAGAGTTATTAAAATCTGGACATGATGGCCTATTTGGTCCTGGGAATGCTAAGTTACCACTGCCTAATATGTTAATGATGGATCGGATTACGCATATCTCAGATGAGGGAGGCGAATTTGATAAAGGCGAGATCATTGCTGAATTAGATATTACCCCGGATTTGTGGTTTTTTGATTGCCATTTTGCGGGTGACCCCGTTATGCCAGGATGTTTGGGGCTGGATGCAATGTGGCAGCTGGTTGGGTTTTATTTAGGCTGGAAAGGTGGCCCAGGAAGAGGTAGAGCGCTGGGTGTTGGTGAAGTTAAATTTACCGGACAAGTTTTGCCAAGTGCTAAAAAAGTGATCTACCGGGTGCAACTAAAACGCCTCATTATGCGTAAACTGGTGATGGGTATTGCTGATGCAACAATGGAAGTTGATGGAAAAGTAATTTACACGGCAAAAGATTTACGTGTTGGGTTATTTACAAATACAACAGATTTCTAAGAGGCGGGATCAGGATATGAAAAGAATAGTTATAACAGGACTAGGGATTGTTTCTAGTATTGGAAATAACAGTGACGAGGTTCTTGCATCTCTAAAAGAAGGAAAGTCCGGTATTAGTTTTGCTGAAGATTATAAAGAATTAGGTTTTCGCAGTCAGGTGCGAGGGGCAATCAATATTAATCTGGATGATTTTATCGACCGTAAAATCAAGCGATTTATGGGAGATGGTGCTGCGTTCAATTATATTGCTATGCAACAGGCAATTACTGACGCTGGACTTGAAGAGCATGAAGTTTCCAATATTCGCACGGGTTTGATTATGGGCTCTGGTGGTCCGTCTACATCAAACTTAGTTGCAGCCGCTGATATTTTACGTGAAAAAGGCGTTAAGAAAGTCGGGCCTTATATGGTTCCGCGAACGATGTCCAGCACCAATATCGCTTGTTTGGCAACCCCTTTTAAAATTAAAGGCATTAATTATTCCATCACTTCTGCGTGTGCCACAAGTGCGCATTGTATCGGAAATGCGATGGAGCAGATTCAAATGGGTAAACAGGATATTGTTTTTGCGGGCGGTGGCGAAGAAGTGCATTGGACGATGTCAGTCTTGTTTGATGCGATGGGGGCCATGTCAGCAAAATATAATGATGCGCCAACTACCGCATCTCGCGCCTATGATTTAACGCGCGATGGTTTTGTGATTTCTGGTGGAGGTGGCGTTCTGGTGGTTGAAGAACTAGAACATGCTAAAGCGCGTGGTGCTAAAATTTATGCAGAAATAACAGGATATGGCGCAACTTCAGATGGTTACGATATGGTTCAGCCTTCAGGTGAAGGTGCAGTGCGTTGTATGCGTCAAGCCATGGCAACCACAAAGGGTAAAGTTGATTATGTGAATGCACACGGGACAAGTACGCCTGTCGGTGATGAGCGTGAAATAGGCGCATTGCGCGAAGTGTTTAGTGCTGAAGAAATGCCTTATATTACTTCGACTAAATCTTTGACGGGTCATGCACTAGGTGCGGCAGGCGTTAATGAAGCGATTTACTCAATCTTGATGATGCAAAATAACTTTATCAGTGCTTCGGCAAATATTACCCAGCTTGACCCTATGGCTGAAGGGATGCCGATTGTGGCAACGCGTAAAGATAATGTGACTTTAAATACCTTGATGTCAAATAGCTTTGGTTTCGGTGGTACCAATGCCACTTTGATTTTTCAGCGTTATAATGGCTGATAATGTATTTTTATCAGGCTATACGGGCGTTCTAAAGTTTACTATAGCGCTGCAAATGCATTAAATTTGACGTTACGTTTACACTGAAATTAATTCAATACTAAATTAAAAGGCGAGAAAGTGCTTTGAGCAAAGGCCACTCTCTCGCCTTTTGTCGTTTTTAATTCGAGTTTTTATATGTTAAATCCTAGAAAAGACCGTACCGAATTCAATAAATTGCATAAACGCTTGCGTAGACATGTAGGTAATGCCATTGCTGACTTCAATATGATAGAAGCAGGCGATAAAGTCATGGTGTGTTTGTCAGGGGGCAAAGACTCTTATACGTTGCTGGATATTTTGTTACATTTACAGCAAACAGCCCCGATTGAGTTCGAGATTCTCGCGGTTAATCTGGATCAGAAACAGCCTGGTTTTCCTGAGCATGTGCTGCCAGACTATCTGCAAAAACTCGGTGTTGCTTATCACATTATTGAAAATGATACCTATAGTATTGTTAAGCGTGTTATCCCGGAAGGACAGACAACTTGTGGTTTATGCTCACGTTTACGGCGTGGATCTTTGTATGCTTATGCGCAACGGGAAGGCGTGACGAAAATAGCATTGGGGCATCATCGGGATGATATTCTGGAAACCTTTTTCCTGAATATCTTTTATGCGGGAAAATTAAAGGCCATGCCAGCTAAATTACTCAGTGATGATGGGCAAAACATAGTCATCAGACCGCTTGCCTACTGTAAAGAGCAGGATATAGTTAAATACAATGAGTATATGCAGTTTCCGATTATTCCTTGTAATTTATGTGGCTCACAAGAAAACCTGCAACGCCAGGCCATGAAACAGATGCTGGAAAACTGGGATAAGTTGTTTCCGGGGCGTCTAGAAAGCATTTTCTCCAGTTTACAAAATATTTCGCCTTCGCAATTAATGGATGCGCAGCTTTTTGATTTTATGGGTTTGCAATTATCCAGACAAGATAATGGCAATGCACCGATTATGTTTGAGAGCGATACTGCAGGTTTAGATATTTTGCAGCAATAAGATATTCTATTCGCAATGAATCAAGGCGACAGGGATATTTATTCTGCCCCCTTGATATTTAGGTTTCTGCTCACGACTGCAATTTGATAAATCGTCCGGGCTTATGGCTTACCTTTTAGACTGAAGTGAGCAATGATGACACCAGCTGAAAATAGCCATTTAATAAGGCTGTCAAAGAATCATAATAGATGTCTTCCATCGTTTGCATTGGTTGCGCAATTAATAAGCTAATAATTTCATTGACCTGGTTAGTTATTTCATCAAGCAATAATTCTGAAACATTCATTGTTTTATTTATAAAGGCCATTAATGCCTGATTAAAAGCAGTAAAAGCCTCAACGGTTACTTTTTCAGGGTTATCAATAAAGAACTGTAAAGCCTCTTGTGCCTGTGTGCTGTAGTCTTTTGTGTTACTGATGAGTAGCTGATAATCAGATTTCAGCGCGGGCAACATATCGTTATTGAATCTGGCATAGAGTTCACTGCCTTTTTCGCTTGCTTCTGCCTGCCAGCGAGCCGCTGTTTCAGTAGGATGGTTATAAAATTCAAGACCTGCTTGAGCAACTTTCGTATGTAACTCTAGCGCGGATTCTTTGGCTTGTTCAAATAAGTCACCTGCCTGGACGTTAAGTTTTTGATACAGTTGTTGGGTGGGGGTGATAATTTTTACCTGGTAATCAATATCGGTAGGTTTCATTTAACTATTCCTTTTTAAGTTACTGTTGAGATAATGAGTAGCTCTGGGCTTGTTTCTTAAAGCTTTGCTAGCATTTATAAGAAATTATATAGAGATCGAAACCTATTGATAATGTGGCATTTTGCCGCGCGACATTTTGCCGCGAGAAATGGCATGGTATTTGTGTTATATATTAGATTTGACTGTTTAATTTCAATAAAATCAGTGGGTTAATAAGTTAGTTTATGAGTTTATTGATTAACTAGGTTATTTGCTTTGTTTGTATAAGGCAAATAGCTTAGTATAGACTGATTATGCATATTCTAAACCTGCACCAAAACGTTCATTGCATTAATATGAATTTTGTTAATTTCTGTGGTTCGAAAAGCATAAATAGGCGAGTTAATATCAATGTCACCGGTTCTCATGCTGCTGTATGGTTCTTCAAAAGCACTAAAAGCGCTTGACACACAACAAGCGAAATGGAAATATAGATCACATATTCTTCAATTATCATTGAAATTGTATTCCCATACCTTTTTGGGACAAGGAAACGCTTTTTATTGATAAACAGAAGACTATCAATAGTTTTTAAACCAGGAGAATTATAATAATGAAATCAAAAAAAACATTTTCTTTATCAAATATTGCATCTACCCTTGTTGCTGTTGCCTTTGTTGCCATATTTAGTGGTTGTGCCTCATCTCCACAAAAAGATGCCGGAGATAAACAACTGGTGGACAGTGAGGTTGATGTTGCGTTGAACAGGTTTTATAAAGAAGCGACGAACGCAAGGTTAATAGTACGAGATGCTCAAGGTGTACTCGTGTGTCCAAGTATAACCAAAGCCGGTTTTGTTTTTGGTGGCGAAGGTGGAACATGTGCTATGCAGATAAACGGCGTTACCAAAGAGTACTATCGAGCTTCGGCATTCAAAGCAGGTCTGATAGCAGGTGCTGAGACATACTCTCTTTTGCTGGTTTTCAATGATATTAATGCCCTGGCTAAATTCCGCGAAGGCAATCGTAACTGGCAGGTGGGTGGCAATTTCTCTGTAGCTGTCGCTAAAAAAGGAGCCAGCGGTGGGTTTGATACCAAAACTATGGGGTCAACGACTACAGTCTTTGTTTATAGTCAGCAAGGGTTGATGGGGGACATTTCAGTTGATGGGTCAACTTTCAAAAAGTTGGAAGATTAGCAGACGATAAGGGGCTAATATTCTCTGTCGCACATTAGTGCACCCAGGGAAGTGAGTTTGTTTTTAGCAACTATTTTCTGTTGACCTGAAAACCGCTGTTGCATTAGCACAGCGGTTTTTTTGTGCCTGATGCACAGCATTTGAGTTATTATTAATTACTGCAATTCGAAAAATAAAATTAAGGCGCGAATTAATATCTCTGCCCCCTCTTGGTTATTGAGCTTTTGATTCGTTCCCTAAAAAATGTGCAATAAATATTATTCACTTACTATGAGTGTTACAGTGAATAATGACAGTGTTGTTGTCTCCTATAATAAGGAATTTATGTTTTGCAATGATGATTTTTATACCTTCACTGCTCGGTATGCTCTTATATTTATATTCTTTTCCAGCATTACTCGAATGGGTGCTAATATATTTTTTATGGCATCACTCTCTGCTTTAATCGCACACCTGAAAACCTTTTTTAAAGGAGAAGATGTGTTTCTTTGCAAAGTCGAGCGTGTTGGCTGTTATTTTCAAGCGCGGCAAACCCATTTATTATCACTAAAAGCCCCTTTTTTTAATGCCTGGCTAACGATAATTAAAGTGCTTTTTTACAACATCCGTTTTTTTCAAAAAGCGTGGCTATAATAATGAGGAATTAAGTGAGCACTTGTTACCAAGCTAAAGATTTTATTCAGACTCAGGAAGGCTTGATCTTTGCGGTAGTGGAAGCAGGGCTTGAAGAGGGCAAAGTGCTTTGTTTTTTACGCTATGTGCTGCAAGCTGAGGTGTGGAAAAAACTGTCAACTGATCAGGCTAATCAGTTGTTACAAGCAGATTATCCGCAGTATTTATTTTATTCAACAGTGAAATCTGCGTCTTTACATGCAGTTTCTGTAGCAGATATTAATATTCATTATCAGCCAAAACAGCAATTACAGCTTATATTGACAAAGCCTAAGCCGGATAAGATTGAACAGGATCTAATTGATTTGTGTCAGTTATTTAAAAGCCAAGGGGTTCAAATTGATGAACTTGGGGTAACAGGATCTTTATTAATTGGCGCACAAAACGCACATTCGGATATAGATATTATTATCTATAACAGGGACATTTTTCATCAAATCAGGCGGATTATTAAGCATTTTGTTACTGAGGGTGTATTACAACAATTGCATGATAAAGCCTGGTTAGCCTCTTATCAGCGTCGTTTATGTGATTTGAGCTATGCGGATTATGTATGGCATGAGCAGCGAAAATATAATAAGGCCCTGGTTCATGATCGTAAGTTTGATTTAAATCTGGTTGAATTGCCAGAGGATCAAACGAGGCTAAGGTATCAGAAGCAAGGTGTGCAAGTTATTCAGGCATTAGTGCTAGATAATCACTATGCTTTTGATTATCCGGCGCGTTTCATCATCGCGCATGATCAGGTAGATGAAGTGGTTTGTTATACCGCGACATATACGGGTCAGGCGGAGCAAGGAGAGATTATTGAAGCATCAGGGCAGTTAGAAATCGCAAGTACTGGGAAAGTGCGTCTGCTTGTCGGTTCTACACGTGAAGCACAGGGCGAGTATATCAAGGTTGTCACGGCTATATGAAACAGCTGGTTGAATTTAATGCGGTCATTTTTGATATGGATGGGCTGGTTCTGGATACCGAGCTTAGTTATTTTTCAGCCTGGCAAGAGGCTGCAGAAAGTCTTGGTTATCCTCTAAGTAATTCATTTTGTGCGAATTTATCAGGATTGGCTTTTGCACAGATTAGTGAAAAGTTTAACCGCTATTTTCCTGCTACTTTTCCTTTTGTAGAATTTCATGCGCGCAGCTCGCATATATGGCGGGAAAAGGCAGAGCGTGATGGCATAGCAGTCAAGAAAGGTGCGCGCCAGCTCTTGCAGCTTTTGACAATGCGCAAAATCCCCTATTGTCTGGCAACAAATAGCCCAGAAGCCAATGCGCGAGAATGTTTGGCGTATGCGGCAATCGATGACTTTTTTTCGATAATGATTTGTCGTGATCATGTATCAGCACCAAAACCCGCGCCCGATTTATTTCTTTATGCCGCTAAGCTATTAAATCAGCGGATTGAACAGTGTATTGTTTTGGAAGACTCTTTGACAGGCATTTTAGCCGCTAGACGGGCTAAAGCGTTTTCAATTCTGGTACCCTCTATGCCTGATATTGATGGAAAAGCGGGTGCATTAGCTGATCTGGTGGTCAATGATTTATCTGAAGTATCCCGGTTGTTGCAGGGTTAGATTTTATTATCACTGTCATTGGGCTATCAAAATGATCGTTGTAAAGCATATAATAAGCAGTTAAACGATTTTGTTATATGTTCCTTTTTACGCTGGCTAAGGTTTTGTATTCACAACCGGGTTACGATTAAATTAGCTGCAGCTGGGCTTTTGGATGTGCATCAAAAAGTGAATTAAGTGTGTTGTGTAGCAAAAGTATGACTAGAAAAACGCGAATGAGTAAAAAATGAATATTAAAGACTATATGATGGGGCTGGGTCAGCAGGCAAAAATAGCAGGGCGTGAAGTGAGTCGTGCTGATTCGGGTAAGAAAAATGCCGCATTATTGGCGATTGCCAATCAACTCGACCACCAGAAGAGTTTTTTGGCCGCGGAAAATGCTAAAGATTTGCAGGCAGGAAAAGAAAAAGGCCTGGATGAAGCCTTACTGGATAGACTGGAATTAACTCCCGCCAGAATTCAGGCGATGATCGATGGCTTGAAAGAAGTCGCTGCCTTACCTGATCCAGTGGGTGCAATATCAGGCTTGAACTATCGCCCTAGTGGCATTCAGGTAGGGCAAATGCGTGTGCCATTAGGTGTTATCGGAATTATTTTTGAATCACGTCCAAATGTGACAGTGGATGCTGCCGCTTTATGTTTAAAATCAGGCAATGCCTGTATTTTACGTGGTGGGTCTGAATCCATTCATTCAAATAAAGCGATTGCCCATTGCATTACTCAAGGCCTGGCTGAAGCAGGTTTACCTGAGCACGCTGTGCAGGTTGTAGAAACAACGGATAGAGCCGCAGTAGGTGAGTTGATTACCTTGTCTGATTATGTTGATGTCATTGTTCCGCGCGGAGGTAAAAGTTTGATTGCCCGAATTTCTGCCGAGGCAAGCATCCCTGTTATTAAGCACTTGGATGGCATTTGCCATGTTTATATTGATAGTCAGGCGGCGCTAGATAAAGCAATTAAAATTGCCTTAAATGCAAAAACGCACCGTTATGGTGTCTGTAATGCAATGGAAACCTTGTTGGTGGCTGAACCTATAGCAACCAAGGTATTGCCTGAATTAGCCGCTGCATACATAAAAGCCGGGGTGGAGTTGCGTGGTTGTTTAAAAACCTGCTCCATTGTTGCTGAGTGTATTCGTGCCACTGATGACGATTGGGCGACTGAATATTTGGCTCCGATCTTATCTATTAAAGTGGTAGCTGATATAGACGAGGCTATGGCGCATATTAGCAAATATAGTTCAGGTCATACCGAATCCATTGTTACCGAGAATTATACATTGGCACGCCGTTTTTTACGTGAGGTAGACTCTAGTTCGGTCATGGTAAATGCCTCGACACGCTTTGCCGATGGCTTTGAATACGGTCTGGGTGCAGAAATCGGCATTAGTACCGATAAGCTACATGCCAGAGGTCCTGTAGGGCTTGAAGGGCTGACCAGTTTAAAATATGTTGTCCTGGGAGATGGGCATATTCGTCAGTAAATGATCGGGATTTATGGCGGTACATTTAATCCGGTGCATTATGGTCATTTAAGAACGGCGCTGGAAGTCAGTGAGATTTTTCCCCTTAGTGAGTTGCGCTTATTGCCCTGTGCTCAGCCTGTTCATCGGGCCGAGCCAGAAGTTAGTGCATTAGCAAGATTGCAGATGTTGCAGTTAGCGATCAGTGCTTATCCACAATTTATCTGTGATACACGAGAATTAGAGCGGATAGGGCCATCGTATATGGTTGATACGCTTGCTTCGGTGCGCGAGGAGTTGGTGGCGGATGAGCCACTGCTTTTGTTTATCGGTACTGATGCCTTTAATAGTTTAACAAGCTGGCACCGCTGGCAGTCTTTGTTTGATTTTGCGCATATTGTGGTCATAACTCGCCCCCATTTTAAACAAATACCTTTGATAGATTTTTATAAAAATAAACAAGTTGATGATAGGCGGTCGTTAAAATCTTGTTCGGGTGGTAAAATCTATTTCCAGAGTGTGACGCAATTAGATATTTCGGCTACCTATATTCGGCAAATGATTGCTGAGAAAAAAAGTGCCAGTTTTTTATTGCCTGAAGTCGTCATCGAATATATACAGGCTAATCATTTATATACAGCCTGAACAGAATGAAAGGAAATTGAATGCAAGCAGATGAATTATTAGCGATTGTAACGAGTGAGTTGGACGCGCGGAAAGCCGAAAAAATCACTGTTATTGATGTGATGGGAAAAACTAGTTTTACGGATTACATGGTCATTGCCACGGGTACCTCTGATAGACATATCAAAGCATTATGTAATTATGTGGCGGTTGCATTAAAAGCAAAAGGTTTTGCTCCTAGAGGCGTAGAAGGAGAGCAAGGTTCTGAATGGGTCCTAATGGATTTAGGTGATGTGATTTTACATATCATGACAGCACAGACACGCGAGTTTTATCAACTGGAAAAACTCTGGAGTGTTGAAAATACCAAAGAAAATAATGAGGAGAGTTATGATGACGAGTAATCAATTTGTTCTGGCTTCACTTTTGTCTTTAAGCTTAGCGACTGCTTATGCTGAAGCCCCCGATATTAAAGAAGGCTTATGGGAGGTTAGCTCAGAGGTAAGTATTCCTGGAATGCCTATGCAAATGCCGGCAGTGACTTCTCAGCAATGTTTTACAAAGCAAAATATGAATCCTGAAAAAATCATGCAGAAAAATAATTGCCAGATGAATGATATGGATTTAAAAAATAACCATGCCAGCTGGAGTATGAGTTGCGAGCAACAGGGCATGACTATGCAAGGAACTGGCAGTATTCAGTATCAGAAAACCAGTTTCTCAGGCACATTTGATATGACTATGTCAGGAGCGTCTCAAGGTAATATGAATATGAAGACAAAACTTAATGGCCGATATATCGGAAATTGTCCTTAGTTTTTGCTTATATTCTTTTCATCTGTTTTTTTAAATTTTCGAGATTAGTTCATGATTCAAGGTAGTATCGTAGCATTAGTCACTCCCATGCTTGAAAACGGCGATGTGGATAAAGCCAGTCTTAAAAAATTAGTAGAATTTCATATAGAGCAGGGAACTGATGCTATTGTGGCCATGGGTACCACGGGGGAGTCTGCTACTTTAAATGAACGTGAACACATGGATGTTGTAAAGTCGATCGTGGATTATGTCGCGGGACGTATTCCTGTGATCGCAGGGACAGGAGGCAAACTCTACCTCTGAAGCCATAGTCTTAACCCAGGCTGCACAAGAAGTAGGTGCCGATGCCTGCTTGTTAGTAACCCCTTATTATAATAAACCGACTCAAGAAGGTTTGTTTCTCCATTATAAGGCGATTGCAGATGCTGTTGATATTCCACAGATTTTATATAATGTTCCTGGGCGCACCGCCTGTGACATGCTGCCAGAGACCATTGGACGTCTGGCAAAAATTGAGCATATAGTCGGGGTAAAAGAGGCGACTGGTGATTTAACGCGTGTGCGCGTCATGCGTGAATTGTGCGGTGATGATTTTGCACTTTATACCGGAGATGATGCCAGTAGCTGTGAATTTTGTCTGCTGGGAGGGAATGGTTCAATCACTGTTTCAGGAAATGTCGCGCCGCGTTTAGTACATGAAATGATTACTGCTGCCATGAATGGTGACCGAGAAACGGCAACCAGTATAGATGCCAATTTAAGAGGGCTGCATACTCAGTTATTTATTCAATCAAATCCTATTCCTGTAAAATGGGCGGTTGCCGAAATGGGTTTAATGGGTAAAGGCATACGCTTACCTTTAACATGGTTAACCGAAGACTGTTTTGATCAGGTTCGGGCTGCCATGCATCAAGCACATATACTTTAAACTTTATTTAAAAACCGTTGCATGAAATCGATTAAACTTATCTTTATTTTGGCTTTATCTCAAGTGACTGCATGTAGTTATTTTTTTCCCGATAAAGAAAAAGATTATGTCTACAGTAAAGAGATAGCAGCATTAGAAATGCCGCCCGATTTGCAAGCTGAACAGTCATTAATTGTGCAAGATCCTGACTTAGTCCCCGTCACGTTAACTAATACCATCACATGGATTGATGAAGGCGATGCGATTTATTTAAGAATTAATTCCCCTTTTGCACATGCCTGGCGTGTTGTAGGAAAAGCGTTAACCACCAGTGCAATTGAAATTACCGATAAAAACAGATCTACAGGTATTTATTTTGTCCAGTATGATCCTGATTTTCAGGCCGTAAAAGATGGTTCTTTCTGGGATGAGGTGGTTTTTTTCTTTGGTGATGATCCTAATCAGGAACTGCCGTATCAGGTTTTTTTGCAGCAGACTGAAGCAGGGACGAAAATTTTTGTTAGAGATGATTTTGGTGACCCTTTAAAGCAGGGAAAGGGCCTACAATTGTTGGATTTACTTTACACGACGATAGAAAAAGATTTTGAATAGTGGGTTTACTGCCTTTAGTATGTTTTTGGGCACAGTATAATTTCGGTTTCCAAGTTGTAGCTTGGCTTATATTTTTCTTGCAAAGTAATAAATACGTACCCCAACCTATACTGCAACATTTTGTTTAATATTATTTTATACCTTAACTTAATGACTGTGATTTGTAGGGTAAACTATCTTTTCTGCTCACCCTACGGTTTTGCAAGTAATCTGTCCCCTTTGAACACCAAGGGTTTGAAAAAAGATTTTCAAATAAATCCTCCCCTGACCCCTCCTTGTTAAGGAGGGGGGACTGAACGGTTACGTGATACGTTTATCTTGCAAGCGTAGCGCATTTCGTGTCACTTTCGCACTAAGATCAGCGGGAACTAAAACAATAGAACTATTGACTTTCACCTAATTACGCTTTCTTACATACCGCCTTTTTTATGCTTACAATCCCCGGAACTTCTGCATTATCAGACTTTAGAATTCAAAAATTATTAGCTGATATGCAGCGGATAGAACCCTGCTATCAGCGATATTACAGCACGTTATATTCATTTTGCCGATGCACCTGCTCAGCTTAGTGTAGCAGAGTCAGATATTTTGCAAAAACTACTCGCTTATGGCTCCGATGTATCTGACGCAAAACAACAATCAGGCTCAACATACTGGGTAGTACCCAGGCCTGGGACTATATCCCCATGGTCGAGTAAAGCCACTGAAATTGCTCAGCGATGCGGATTAAGTATTGAACGGCTGGAACGAGGTATTGAATACACGCTGATTGGTAGTCGTGTGACTGAGCAGACTCAAAAAGCTGCAATAGCCGCTTTGCTGCATGACCGAATGACGCAGACAGTAGTTAGCGATAGAGAGCAGCTGGATTTATTTGCTCACCACCACCCTAAGCCATTAAGCACCGTGGCCATTATAGAGCAAGGGCGTGAGGCTTTGGTACAGGCAAATAACGATTTAGGCATGGCTCTGTCGGGTGATGAAATCGATTATTTAACGGAGAGCTTTACAACCTTAGGGCGTAATCCCAGTGATGTGGAATTAATGATGTTTGCTCAGGCAAACTCTGAGCATTGTCGGCATAAAATTTTTAATGCCAGCTGGACAATTGATGGTGTCGATGAAGCGAAATCTTTATTCAGCATGATTCGCAATAGCGCAGAAAAAAATCCAGACGGCATTTTATCGGCTTATAGTGATAATGCTTCGGTCGCAGAAGGCTCAACTGCTGATGTTTTTATTCGCAATCCGCATACCGGTGAATATACCTACAGCCACGAATCAGTACACTTATTAATGAAAGTGGAGACGCATAATCATCCAACAGCCATTTCACCTTATTCAGGGGCAGCTACCGGGTCGGGTGGTGAAATTCGTGATGAAGGGGCGACTGGTCGCGGTTCAGCAACTAAGGCCGGATTAACAGGATTCACGGTTTCGCATTTAAAGATTCCAGGTTTTGATCAGCCCTGGGAAACGGACTATGGCAAACCTGAACGTATCGCTTCTGCTTTAGATATTATGCTGGAAGGCCCGATTGGCGGTGCGGCATTTAATAATGAATTTGGTCGGCCGAATATTGCCGGTTATTTTCGCAGTTTTGAACAGATAGTCGAAGGGAGTACAGGCGATCAACTGCGCGGCTATCACAAACCGATTATGATAGCTGGTGGGATGGGCAATATCCGTCCTATGCTGGTTGAAAAGCATAAGATTCCAGCAGGTGCTTTAATTATTATATTAGGTGGTCCTGCCATGTTGATTGGTCTGGGCGGCAGTGCGGCCTCATCACAGGCTTCAGGTGAAAGTGCGGCAGAGCTGGATTTCGCTTCTGTACAGCGAGAAAATCCGGAAATGGAACGTCGTTGTCAGGAAGTCATTAATCATTGTAATGCCCTTGGCGATGATACCCCCATTATTTCGATCCACGATATAGGGGCGGGCGGATTATCCAATGCAGTGCCCGAAATTATTCATGATTGTCAGCAAGGAGGGCGCTTTGAATTGCGCAAGGTGAATAATGACGATAAAGGCATGTCGCCGATGCAGATCTGGTGTAATGAAGCACAGGAGCGTTATGTTGTTGCGATAAAACCAGAGGCCTTAGAGCTGTTTGAACTTTTTTGTGTGCGAGAGCACTGCCTTTATGCCGTCATTGGTGAAGCAACAGACGCAGAGCATTTAACGCTGACGGATGAACTGTTCGGTAATAAGCCGGTTGATCTTCCTATGTCGGTACTATTTGGAAAGTCACCCAAATTGCACCGTGATGTAAAACATTTGCAAACAGAGCATAAAGCGCTAGATTTCTCAGCAATAAATATTGAAGACGCGGTGCAACGCGTATTAGCTTTTCCGGCAGTTGCCGATAAAAGCTTCTTAATTCATATTGGCGATCGTTCAGTCACCGGTTTAGTCGCTAGAGATCAAATGGTCGGACCATGGCAAGTGCCGGTAGCCGATGTTGCTGTCACGGCGTCAGGGTTTCATGCCATAACCGGTGAAGCAATGGCAATGGGCGAACGCACACCGCTGGCTGTTGTCAATGCCGCTGCATCCGGTCGTATGGCGATTGCTGAATCCTTAACAAATTTAGCGGCTGCGAAAATTGCATCCCTCAAGCAGATTAAAATATCCGCTAACTGGATGGCGGCGGCAGGAAGTCCTGGAGAAGATGCGGCTTTATTTGATACGGTGAAAACTGTAGGTATGGACGTGTGTCCTGAATTAGGTATTGCTATTCCGGTAGGTAAAGATTCATTATCCATGAAAACAGTGTGGCATGAGGCTGGGCGTGAAACCACGATGACTTCACCGCTGTCCTTGATTATTACCGCTTTTGCCCCGGTTACCGATATTACCCGTACCTTGACACCTGAATTGAAAAATGATCAAGACAGTGTGTTGATGCTGATTGATCTGGGCAAAGGGAAAAACCGTCTGGGTGGTTCTGTGTTAGCGCAGGTGTATCAACAAATGGGCTGTGAAGTACCTGATTTGGACGATACCGTTGTATTCAAAGCCTTTTTTAATAGCATACAAGCCTTAAACGCTGAAGATAAAATACTGGCTTACCATGATCGTTCCGATGGGGGGTTATTTACCACGGTTGCCGAGATGATGTTTGCCGGGCGCAAAGGCGCTGAGCTGGAATTAGATCGTTTAGGCGATGATGTGTTAACGACCTTATTTAATGAAGAGTTAGGCGCGGTGCTACAGGTTAAGCAAAGTGATTGCGATGCGGTATTAGAATTTCTTGATTCTGCAGGTTTGGCTGACTGTACGCATCTGATTGGCTGGGTAACCGAAGAAACTCAACAGCTTACTATTAGCTATGAAGGCGACGTTATTTATGCCGCAAGCAGAGCGCAATTACAGCAAATCTGGTCAGAAGTCAGTTACCGGATGCAGGCATTACGCGATAATCCAGATTGCGCCAGACAGCAATATGAACGTATTGCTGATGATAAAGATCCGGGGTTAACAGCTCACTTAAGTTTTGATGTGACTGAAAATATTACCGCAGCGTTTGCTGCTGTGCGACCACGAGTCGCCATTTTAAGAGAGCAGGGCGTGAATGGTCACGTGGAAATGGCGGCCGCTTTTGATAAGGCTGGTTTTACCAGTTCGATGTGCACATGAGCGATATTATTAGCGGTAGAGTCAGCTTAACAGACTTTGTCGGGCTGGTAGCCTGTGGCGGCTTTTCTTATGGTGATGTTTTGGGCGCAGGCGGTGGTTGGGCAAAATCAATCTTGTTTAATGAGCGGGCAAGAAAAGAATTTTCAGCCTTTTTCCAACGCCATGATACTTTTGGTTTGGGTATCTGTAATGGCTGTCAAATGTTATCCGGACTAAAAGAACTGATCCCAGGTGCAGAGCATTGGCCACGTTTTATCGCAATGTCTCTGAACAATTTGAAGCGAGATATGCAGCAGTAGAAATTTCCGATTCGCCGTCGGTTTTATTGGCAGGTATGGAAGGTTCTCGATTGCCGATTGCTGTTGCTCATGGTGAAGGACGAGCTGTCTTCGGTAGTGTATCCGGGGAGGATGATCAAGTCTTCAGGCCTTAGTGGCGCTAAAGCTATGTTGATAATTATGGTAACTTGCCACAGAACGCTTTCCCATGAATCCCAATGGCTCGCCAGAGGGTATTACTGGCTTAACGACAACTGATGGTCGATTCACTATTATGATGCCTCATCCCGAGCGTTGTTTTAGAACCCTGCAAAACTCATGGCAAGCTGCCGAATGGGGCGAAGATGGCGCATGGTTACGCATGTTTAGAAATGCACGCGTCTGGGTTGGCTGAAAAAATAGTATGCTTAGAAAGACGTCTTTCATATTGCCTTTAAAGTAGTACACACTTTTTTTTTCAAAACGCTGGGAGCGCGGGCAGGCTTGCCCGCTTTTATTGACCCTATGCAGGCGAGCCGCCCGCGCTCCCAGATAAAAAACAACAAAAGTGTTAACTGGAAGATGAAAGATGCCCTTAGAAACAGCAAATTTTAAGGCTATGCACTTAAGAGGGAATAGGCATCACGCGAGCCTCATTCAGCACTAACGATGCTATTCAAGATCTCGAAGTACTCAAAATTGCTCGGAAATATCGTGCTTAACGAGTTGCCAGACCTATTGATGAGTGGCGTCGGTGCTGGATTGGCTGCATCCTTAAATGTATATACCCATCCGTACTTCGCCTTGGTAACCGGGAGGCGGCACGCGGTATTTTCCGCCCTTGCCTTTGTCGGGTCCGGTGACCCCATTTGCAGACAAAACGCTGCCATGCATCCTCAAGGAAGTGAGCGGGATTTTGATGACCGTCGGGCCATCGTTTGCCAGATTCTTGGAGGCATAGGCGTGCATCGTAGATGTACTTGAGGTGATAACTGGCGTCCGGGAATCCATCAACTGCTCCAAAATGGTGATTTTGTTCGGTTCATCGGTCTTGCTAAGTCATTTTGATGAGTATAGCGTAAATCGATACAGCGCCAGCGTTGTCCAGATAGACGTAGAGACCGCGCGAGCGGTCCAGGTAATTATAGATCAGATCATGGGTGTTGCCGGTCGGCACGCCATCGAAGAATGTCAACTCACCGGCTACCGTCTGTACTTTATCTGATATCGACGCAGCCTTGGTTTTCATGGCTTCCCTGGGGCTGTCTGACTGTGCATAAGCACTGGTAACAGTTAGCTGTAGCGGTAAGCGCCAGAGCAATAATATTTGATTTAAAAAACAGCAGAAAAAAACAAAATTCAAATCAACAACATAAAAATTCCCCAACAAATCAACCCACAAACATAATAAAACCAATCACCAATACAAATTCCAAATATACTTATTATTATCATTTTTCAGTCATGTCCTTCGGCACCTAAATTTGCTACAATCTTCCTCACTATAATACTACATCTATTTATTTAAACTTAATCTTCCCTTTGTCACCTATATGACATCGACTGAGCCATCCACGTAGCCACCAAAACCACACCAACATCCATTATCTGTTAAACTACAAATCCAAGTAAAACTGATATTATCCAATCATTTTTCGTGACCCCACCCCCCCACACCACCACCCCCCCCCACAACCCACGTTTTAGGTTTATCGAGCTCATGATTGTTGTCCAATTGATTTGAATAAATGGGGCGGAGTAAAAAACCGAACTGTACCTGCTGCATTCTACTTGACACCAATTTTAGATTAGGCAAAGAAACAGGGTTGAAGCACCTGTAGACGAATCAACCCCGATTCACTGATTTACTAGCTGGCCAATGCAGTGCTTTAACGAACCAGCTCGATCTCGCTCGGCCGCCAGCTCTTGTCAAAGAATGACTCGAGCGGACTGTACAGCCGCAGAATGATGAACCAGCCCTTTGCTGGATCCGTTTGAATCCAGTTGCCGCGCTTCACGCCTTCGGGCTGCGTCGGACCGATAAATACAGTCGTCGAACCGTCTGAGGCGACTTCTGCTGCCGGCGATGGATAGTTCTGGCTGCCGGCCCGCGGGAACCGCTGCGGTGTCTGCAGCATCGAGCGCGACTGGTTGTCATACAAAATCAGCGACCAGAACGCACGAGCAGGGATACCCTTGGGAAGCGTGACCTTGTAGGTCTTGCTGCCGTCGTACGGATTGCCGTCGGAGTCCAGAAAGCCAATTAAGTACTGCGAGCCGACGCCGGGAATGTTCATGATCATGCCCGGCGAATCGAGCGTGTAGCCATAATAGAAGGCAATCCGCGAATCCAGCGTCCGTGCGCCTGTGGGCGGATACGGCTTGAACATGCCTTCTTTGGTAAACTGCGGTGGGGGTGTTTCGAAAAATGCGCCGCCTTCCCACAGCATGTTGCTCCACATCGAATTGGGGTAGTACGACCATTCCGGATGCGCCACGGTGTAGCGCCAGTTCAGCATGCGGCCAGAGGCGCTGCCGACTGCGGCGGCGTCGGTGAGGATCTTCTTCATCCGCGCATCGGGCTTGAACGGCTTGCCGTGCTGGATGCCAATGGCAGCCAGTTGTCCGGCGAGTTCCACGTCGTAACTGGTGGCCGGTTCCTGCTGCACGTTTTCGTTGATCATTTCGAAGAAGCCGAAATCGCTGGGCGGAATCGTGTTGAATGACTTGCCGCTGCCTTCAACGAACTTCATTGGAGGTACTGGCGGGTTCTCCGCCAGTCGCACCGTACCCTCAAGCGCCGTGGCGATGCTGGTGCCAATGCCCCCCGGCGTGTACGGATAGAGTTTGAGGTTCTTTTTGATGTTGTCAACGGCAGGTTTCGGATCCTCATCCACGAGGAACGCACGGGCCGCATACAGCACACGGTTGGTTTTAGAGTGAGCGACAAAATAGCCGCCATCCGGTAGTGGTCCATCGTAACCGGGCGGTACGATCAGGTACTTGCCGCCTTCGCCGCGGTCGGGGCCGGGGCGGCCGATGTCGATGATCCACGAAAACCACATGTCGTTGATCGTGCCCAGTCCGTTGGCCGGTTGTTCGAGCACCATCGGGCCTTTCGACAGGTTGATGATTCCCATGTAATAGACCGTATCGGTGTTGCCGGTGAGGAACAGCGACCTGCTGTCCATCAACTCGGAGAAAATGACAATACTGTTGTCCTCGGCGCCGATGCTCTGGAAGCCCTTGCCCAATGCGTAGGCTGATGCCCCGCGGAAACTATTGTTGTACGCATTCAACGCACGGGTGAAATCCAGCGTGTCGCGAACTCGCTCGGCGGTTTCCAAGGTCGGTACGCCGTCCTTGTATTCAAGTGAACCGATGCGGCTCTCAACACGATCGGGCGTGGTGATGTCTGGAGGGATCTTGGTGGTTGACTGCGCCGTTGCCAAACCAGGCGAAGCGGTCAGTGAAGATAGCATCAACACCGTCGAAAGTCTAAGAATTTGTGTCATTATTTTCTCTTAAAAAATTAATAAAATGTACAGTGGTACTCAATATTTAGAGCGATTTAGCACAAAATATAGGTAAATTATAGGGAATATTATTAGCTGCAAGGCACTCCCGACTTAAATTTGTAGCCCATTTAGGTGCTGAACGTGTTGTATCGTTTCAGTACCTTAAAAGTTCGCCTCGCTCTGATTGGCAGGTTCTTTTCATAACAACATTCTTTGCAAAGAACTATCTTGTGGTATTTCGATTCGCTGTCCATTATTTAAATTACACGCTTTAACAATGGCTTCACCTTTATGTCGCAAATCTTCCTGATGATGTGCATTCTGCTTTATAAGTTCAAGCACGTCTAATTCTAAAGTTTGTAAGGCGCTGTCAAAGCCATTTCTTAGGCCTTTCAACGCTGCTTTTTCTATTGAAGGCTTGAGTTTTTTCTGTACAAAATACGGAAACAACCAGGATATGGCAATTAACATAATGCTATTTATCGCAAAGTCTGCACCAACATAATGAGGTGTAGCGGCTAAACTGCTTTCATAAAATTCGATAAATACTTGGTAGCCTACCCAGCCCATCGCAGCGATAGGAAGAATGATTTCCGCAAACTGCGCAATTTTTATAATCGATCTTTGTACAATATTACCTGGCTTTATTAGAGCCTTGCGGACTGATAGCAGCGTTTTTTCTTCGACTATTTTTTCAGCATGAGCACGTATAGGTAATAGTAATTGCTTTAATGGCATTACCGGTAATGCCAATTGATCTGCATGTAAAATTAAAGCGTCCAGGGCATCATCGAAGCGTGTTTGTGCCCATTTATCCCATATACGCTGCTGTAAATGAGGGCTGATGTCCTTGGTTGACTTTTTACTGTTTAAGTCGCTGCTGTGCAGAGCATAATGCGTAGCCATTTGTTGTAGAGGTAACACCGTTGCTTCATTTAATAAGTGTTGCAGTTCATGCCATTGGCTTTGCCAGAAAATGTTTAATTCCTTCGTTGCTGTTGCAGAACCCAGAATAGCGATAGCAGATTGCAAGGCTTTGCTAAGTTCCGCTTTACGTACCTGCATGCCTCTGAACTCTATTTGCTGAATGGTATTATCTGTTGCCAGATTTTGCAATGTACTTTGTAAAGCATCAAATTCATCTATAGTGTCAGTAGACTTGTTTTCTGCGCAACAACTTTGATAAACCAGTGGATTGGCAAAGCCTGCTTTAGTCAATTGCTTGATAAAGTCATGGTATTGCTCTGGCTGGCCCCGATCTGACTGGTTTAAAACAAAAATCCATGCATGTCTGGCGCGCTCAGCTTGTAAAATCTGCCAGGCCTTATTGTCCCGATAACGCTCAGGACTGACAACATAAATCAATATATCTATATGCGGCAACCACTCCAGGACTAATTGCTGATTATTCCGTTCTGTGCTGTCAAAATCTGGCATATCAATCCAGATAATATCTTTATTATCTTCTGAATGCTCGACAATTTTAATTTTATCCAGCGGCAAAGAGGCTGGGTCGATGAGCAATCTTAACGCTATTGTGATGAAACAGTGTGACCTCTTTTGAGGTGGGTCTGACCACGCCAGTACGGGCAATATCCTTACCTGCCAACCTATTGAGTAAAGTACTTTTACCGACCCCTGTTCCGCCTAGAAAAGCGACAATCAAAGGCCTTGAAGCGCTATCATTAAATAAACTATCGGGCGTACGCGCATCATAGTCTAGTAAGTTATTCAATGTTGCTTCAGATGCCCAGGCATGTTTGATTACCTGGTTTGCCCAGTCCTTCGTCTGGGTTACTAAATCAGAGTATTCGTAATCCATGTCTTTTTTCTTCCAGTTGGGCCTCTGCAGCAGCAAGCTGACTAACGGAGATATTGAAATAAGTATTTTGCATCATTTTTTCAGGTAAACCGACTAACTCCCGCTGTAAAACCTGTTTAATTAATTGTTGTTTGACGGTATTAAGTTGTTGCTGTTTTAACTCTGCTTCAGCGCGATGCAGATAACTCCCTACAGCACTTTCAGCTAGATAAGAGGTCACGGCCAACATTGCGGGCGCAAGCAGTAAGTCATGTAGTCCGATGCCACCTGCCTGCACTGCTAATGCAAGTAAAGCGGCATCTGTTGTGACGCGTGTAGCACGCAGACTGTTTAAAATCGCAGGATGTTCTTCTAGCCTACGATATAAAGCTTGTGCCGTCTCTTCTATTTCTTGTTTAAAGCTTTCATGATAGGTTTCAGTTCTTTTGGCAAAGCGTTTTAATATTGCCGCCTTGTCTTGTCTTAGCTGACTATTAAGCGATTTCCACCATTTATTATTTCCCTGACTCAGGTCAATATGATCCAAAATATGATCGCCTAATTGCAGAAAAACATGATCAGCGATTTGTTGTAAAACCTTAGTTTCCATAGTATCAGGATAAGCAGGCGTGTGTATTTTTGTCCCCATAGAAAACACTTTTCTTAACGGCCAGGCAAGTATCTTTCTACTTTGCGCAATAATATTTGCCAACCCTGGTACTTCAAGCAGAGTGAGTAACTTGGCCAGTGCATTTTGGAAAGTATCATAATGATGCGGGTGATTCAAATAGTCGCGCTGGTAATCGTCAAGTGCTGCTTTCATGGACTTATCAATCAGTACCTGCCACTGCACTTGCGCGTCTTGTTCTGAGCGAATAGGAGCTAGCCAGGATTGCCAGTGGTGTTTGATAAAATCGACAGCAGCAGCATCGTGTTGTTTGTGCTTAACGCCTTGTATAGTTCGCTTTAGTAATCCGACTAACTCGGATTGTTGATCAGCAACGAATTGCTGTTTGGTAAAAAAGCATCGGCATAATGGTCGGCAATTTATCACCACGAACCTGTTGCCAACGTTCTTTGAAGGAATCAATGACAAGCAGTTGTGAATCAGCAAGCAGTTTGTTGAGCACCACGAGTACAGGTTGATGTAATGACTCCAGTAAGGCCATAGTTTCCCATACGGATTGGTCAGCATATTTTTCCTTACTGACAACCAATACCAGTACATCAGCAAGTGCCAGCGTTTTCAATACACCCTCCCGATAACTGTGGGCATCAATCGAGTCAAAATCAGGAGTATCCCACAAGAGACAATGCGGCAAGTTATCGCTGTGGATTTCTTTGATTGAGTAACTGTTGTATTTTTCCGGACTTAAAGAAAACTGTTCAACTTTTTGAAAACCGTCAAAATGTGCTTCAATTCCAGATAAAACATCGTCATTTAAAGCAATCGCAAATCCTTGTGGATGCACAGTAAAGCCAGCTAATGGACTGACACCAGCAACTTCCTGATTGAGTAATAAATTAGCGATGGTACTTTTGCCTGATTGAGTTGGACCAATCACAGCGATATTTAATGCAGCTCTCCTTTGCTCAATTAATTGTCCTTTATGTAGAAATGATTCAATTAATATTAGTTGCTCAATGCTGGCCTGAAAAGCTAACCATTGGGTGCTTTGCTCTACTAAACTGAACTGAATGACTTGGTAGCGCTGTTTTAAAGTTGTAATAAATTCCAGCATTGATTTTGGCTTATGTATATAATTACCTAGTAATTTACTGTGTTGGAGTTTACCTTATTTCAGGCAAACTTAACCGAACTATTATTATAATAAAAATAAATAATACTTACCGAGAGGATTTATTGACATGCGCATACTGACCATTTTCATTATTTCATTGAGTGTTTTGTTATCCACAGGCTGTGGCAAAGCGAATCAAATAAACGGGCGTAGCTTTAAAACCGCTTTAACATCGGTCAAAATGATCAAAGGGCGCTTGCCGCAGGAACAAAGAATTGCTTATGAACTTTCTTTCTGGGCATTACGCACTGCTTATAGAAAAAATGATGAATTTCTTGATTTAGTCGATGGTAAAACACCGGATGAGCTTATAGAGCTTGGCAAAGAAGTGTTTGCAAAGCGTAAAGCAGAGGGCTTTGAAGAATATCAACAATATGCTAACTGGGATGAAATGATTGCCAAATATACAAAGGAACGCGAAGCACAAAATATAAGCAAAAAGCGTGATCCAAGGGATGCAGGAAATAGTGTACTCTACAAATTATAAACTTGATCTGCTGGTTTATTAGCATTTGACTTTTATAATTCTTTCTAGGCACATGTTGACATCACTGCTATTAAGTTAAGCGAGTAGTGTATTTATAATTAATGCATTAAGTTCTAGGTTTGGTTAGAATTTTGTTGTAAAGCAATAAAAACGTAATCCAACAACTCGCTGATTGACGGGGAAATGTTGGGTTACGCTATGCGCTTTAACAAGTGGTTGTCGCGCTGCTTGATAATCTAAACCAACTTGCCTATACAAGTTATTGTTTATTAATACAATACTTACTAAGTAAGCAGTATTAGCACCTGACTGTTTGATTGCTTTTGGTTTTTTATTCATACCAAGTAATGAAATTTAACACCCCCAAAAAATACTTCCAGTTCTCTGCGCGGCTTAACACATCATTATTAATGTCTGCGAGATCCATTAAGTACTCACGTAAAATTATCTTAACAATTTATATATTTTAGGGTTCGTATAGGATGATGATATGGACTCCTCTCCCTTTTGACGGTGTCATATAATGCACCTGATATAAGAAAAGAAAAAAGAGGAGTCGAAATGAATAATAGCGTAATAGGTCACAAAAAAGATATCGCAAAAATATCTTTCACATGTACAGTTTAACCGCTGAGAATAAAGTTTATAAAGAAGCAGAAGCGTGCTAAAAATGCTAGCCTTCTTTGCTACTTACCAAACCGAAAACTTGATCGGGATGTTTTTTGTGGTGGTGCGCATTATTGGGCAAGAAGATTGACCGCATTAGGGCATGAAGTGATATTGCTCAATGCGCACTTTGATAACACCTTGGTGTCGGTAATAAAAATGATTATGTAGATATACGGCTATCTTTGACGCGTTCACCCGTCCCAATAAACGAGTGGTCGCTATCAAAACGGTTGAACAACAAGATATTCAGTTAATTCATAAAGTTCGCCAGAACTATGTAGATAAACGCACTGCCTTAGTTAATCAAATACGCGGTTTGTTAAGTGAAAGTGGCGTTGTGATTCGTCAAGGCATTAATCAGGTTTGAAAAAAGTTACCGTTTATTCTGGAAGATGCACGAAAAATAAACTAACACCATTAAGTCGCGAATTGTTTGCCGAGCAATACGAAGAATTAACCAAGCTAGATGAGAAAATTAAACAACAAGACCAGCGCATAACAAACTTACATGTACCAACAATGAAACGGCAAAACGCTTTTTTGATTAGTGCCAGGTGTTGGTCCCATGACTACGAGCATGATTGCGGCGGATATAGGTGAAGGAAAAAGCTACGCCAGCAGTCGTGATTATGCAGTAAGCTTAGGCGTGGTACCGAAGCAACATAGTAGCGGAGACAAGCAAGTTTATTTAGGGATCGGTAAGCGAGGTAACAATTAGTATACGAACCTTATTGATTCATGGTGCCCGTGCAGTATTGAAAAACTGTGCGAACAAAACAGATGCTTTAAGCCTGTGGCTACAAGGGCTGATAGAGCGACGTGGATTTAATAAAGCTTGCGGTCGCTTTAGCCAATAAAAGTGCCCGCCCACTGTGGGCTTTTCACCAGCAGTCACTGGCAAGGCTTATGAAGTCAAAGCATAAAGGGACACCAGCCGGGTTGTAACCCTTTTCCCACCGACTGCGTGTGAGATGAGCACTTAGTCCGTTGACAAAGCGTGGATAACCGTCGATTAACCGAGTAACCAAGATTGCGGAGGCAAGTTAACAATTAGTGATGACAACAACAGGTCAGACCGGTGCTTTTAAACTCTGATTCAGCGCATAGGCTCTTTAGAAGCCGATAGGATGGTTAATCTGAAAGCGCGCGGATAGATCATCAGGAGTCCTCCAGTAATAAAACCTCTGTTAGGGGCCGGATATATGGCTGTAATCTTGATCTCTGTTGATGGCATTAAAAGAGTCAAAGCTTAGGCTTGCAATAAACGAGGAGTCCATATATGGGTAGAGCGTCTTTATGCGACCCCCCCCTTGTTAAAGTCTTGACGTGAAAGCTACTCCCTCTTACGAGTCATTACGCGTGAATAAAGCAGGCGCTCCATTCTACCCATCCTACAAAAATGTTAAATTAATTCTGCATGGGTACTTAATAGGTTGTTAGGGCTAAGTGTGTTGACTGGGCTATTGACCGGTATTATGGGAACCTTATTTCACATAAGTGTTAATGCCGTATTTCAATCGCGCAAGGATTTCATTCAACAATTTAACGGCTATCCAAGCCTTTTCTGGCT
>CALOCH010000032.1:0-31281 GCA_942491615.1 uncultured Gammaproteobacteria bacterium | reverse complement strand
CCGGATTAGTTCTAATACTGGATCAGCTAAGTAAGATCTGGATTGATAGCACGATGAGTTTGTATCAATCCATTCCTGTAATTCCAGGATTTAGCATCACTTATGCGCATAACTACGGCGCAGCGTTTAGTTTTTTAAGTCAGGCGGGGGGCTGGCAGCGCTGGTTATTTGCCATACTTGCCGCTACCATTAGTGTTGGTCTTATCATCTGGATAAAAAAATTAAAGCAACACGAAATTTTATCGGCGATTTCACTTGGCTTAATTCTCGGTGGCGCAGTGGGTAATTTAATTGATCGTGTTTTGTATGGTTATGTGATTGATTTTTTAGATGTCTATTATCAGACCTATCATTGGCCTATTTTTAATATTGCTGATTCTGCCATTACTGTTGGCGTGGTCTTGATGCTGTATGAATCTTTTGTGCAGAAGGAAGAGGCGTCGTAAGTTCTCTCATCATTGCTGATGATGAGTAGAAAGAGCCTAACGCCTAATGCTGATAGTGGGTTTATTGGTTCACAGATTAAATCAAAAAAATTGTTTATCTTTAATAGAAAAGTATAGGAGAAAAAAAGTGCCAGAGTTAGATCAAGGGTAAACGTACGATTTATTGAGCAATTACACGAAGGCTTTTGAGGAATAAGGGTTACAGTGCTTTTGCTTATATATCTGTTGCTGATGTTATTAATTTATTTGAAACGTTTTTAAAGACGGATGAATCAGCAAGTCAATTTATTAACCGATATGTGAGGCAACTTTAGACAACATTGCAATCTATACTGATCGAAAAGCCTAGCCATAGTGTTGTATTGATGCAGCTTAAGGGTGGGGTAAATAGCTTGATTTTTTTGCTTTATGCTCCCAGGTGATGATAGAGCTTATTCCAGTCAAAACATATGCCCGGATCGGTTTTTCGTTGTGGTGCTATATCACTATGTCCGGTAATGTTGTCTTTGTTTAGTCCGGGGTATGTCTCGATTAAGCTCTTTATTACTGTGGCGAGTTGTTGATATTGTTTTTCGGTATAGGGGCTACAGTCTGTGCCTTCTAACTCTATCCCTATAGAAAAATCATTGCATTTATGGCGTCCTTGATACTCTGAAACGCCTGCATGCCAGGCACACATATTCGAAAATGGCACGTATTGAGTAATTTCTCCGTTACGCGTTAGTAACGATATGGCTTGATGCTTCCAGGTGACATATTTCTGCAAAACCTGGATGTGATTCTGCCTTTAGTTGATTGGTAAATAATTGTTCGATAAACGGCGTATTAAAATGACCTTCCGGTAAACTAATACAGTGAAGTACGATTAATGAAATATCCTTTTCATTGTCGCGAGGGTCGCAGTTTGGCGAATGGATTTTATGTGCGGGTAGTAGCCAATGATTATTAATCTTCATTATAAGTAATTGACCTGACAGGAAGTGTTAAAAAGTCTGTTACATCTGTTGTATTATATGGAATAATGCTTGCTGAGTTATGGTTATTTGTTGAAGGTTTTTTGCTTTGCTCCGCCTTTCTCATTAAAACAATTAAAATAAATAAAGAGAGGAATGTATGATTGAAGTCGAATTAGTTATTGTTATTGTGGCTGCCTTAGTAGTGTGGTTATTTATTCATTTAAGAAAAAAAAAGCATGGATCGGTCGATACAAAAGCGACAGAACAAGCAATAACGTCAGCACCAGAATTAGAACCCGAGCCGATTATAGAGCAATCAAAACCTGCATCCGTTAAGCAAATTCAAGAGCCTGTGAATGCTATTACTGAGACTCCCACTGAAGAGGTCAATGATGCACTTGTTGAAGCTCAAGAAGAAATAATAGTAAAGTCTGAAACTACTGGGCTTGAATCGAGTCAAAACATTCCAGAAGACGCGACTTTAAAACGGCACTATTTACAAAATCTGGCGTCCTTGGCGGATGTGCCTGAAGCGCCCGGAGAAGAAATTAATACCGTAATAGTTGAAACTGAAGAAAAAATAATAACAAAGCCTGAAACTGCAGTGCTTGAGTCGAGTCTAAAAATTCCTGAGGACTCTGCTTTAAAGCGTCATTTTATGCAACAGTTAGTTGCCGAGATTGAGGCAACCATGCCTGCTCGACCTACAGATTCGACTTTAAAACGTCATTATGATGCGCATTTAATGAGTTTGGTGGCGAGCCGTTTACAGGCTTTACAATAAATTAGAGAAACCTTAAGCCTGACTGGTAAACGAGATATTATTTAGATAACTTTCCCGATTTGCACCGGCATGTTGCCGCGCTCCTGGATTTTTAGCTATATCAATATCGTTTGTCTTTATATGGCGTTTAATAAGCACATGGCCTATTCAAAACATATCAATGTTCAGCCTTATCTTGATGAAGATATAGGCAGTGGTGATGTTACAGCGTTGATTATTCCTGCAATTAGGCAAGCTGAAGCGAGAGTAATCACTCGTGAAGCGATGGTCTGCTGTGGACAAGCGTGGTTTAATGCAGTTTTTTCTGCATTAGACGATGCCATCAAGATAGACTGGCAGGTTGAGGAAGGGCAGTGGGTTGAGGCGGGTCATGTATTGTGTCAGCTAAGCGGTTTAGCCCGTCCTTTATTAACTGGTGAGCGGACTGCATTAAACTTGTTGCAAACTCTTTCGGCGACGGCTACGCAAGCACGTTTATACGCAAACGCAGTAGCAGGCACCGGGTGTGCAGTACTTGATACACGTAAAACCATTCCGGGGTTACGCGATGCGCAAAAATATGCAGTAGTTTGTGGTGGCTGCCAAAACCAGCGTATAGGTCTATATGACGGTGTTTTAATTAAAGAAAATCATATTATGGCAGCGGGTTCTATTGCTGAGGCGGTGGTTCGCGCAAGAGCCCTAAGTGATAAATTACTGGAAGTTGAAGTTGAAAGCATGCTTGAACTCGAGCAAGCGATGGTTGCACAGCCCGACAGAATCATGCTGGATAATTTTTCTGTTGCAGCGCTTCGCGAAGCTGTTAAAAAGGTGGCGGGGCGTTGTAAGTTAGAGGCTTCGGGAAATATTTCGCTCAGCAATATTCGCGAGATTGCTGAAACCGGAGTGGATTATATATCGATAGGCGCCTTAACCAAAAATGTGCAGGCCATTGATTTGTCAATGCGGATAGAGCTGGAGAGCGAATAATGCAAGACATGACCAAGGTATTAAATAATTTGACGCATGGTGTTTATATTGTCGGTGTTGCTGATGGCGAACACACTAATGCCTTTACTGCGGCATGGGTAATGCAAGTATCGTTTGCACCACTACTATTAGCGATAAGTATTAATCCAGAGCATTATTCTTACCAATTACTTAAACAGGGTAAAGTGTGTAGCGTCAATGTATTAAACCAGCAACAAATGGCGTTAGCTGCACACTTTGGTCAGTCAGGAATAAAAGACAAAATGTCACAGGGTACTTGGATAGCCGCTTTGACAGGCGCACCAGTGCTGCAGGAAAGTCTGGCTTATTTTGATTGTCGAGTGAGTCATGAGGTCTCTGCAGGTGATCATCAGGTGATCATTTGCGAAGTATTAGAGGCGAGGCAGTTAAATATTGGAACTGCAATGTTATATAGTGATACAGGGAATATGGATAATAGTACTGAACTTTATTGAGGTATTTGTCGAGTTTTGCAGTACTTATACTTTAATTAAGGGAAAATGAATAATTTAAAAATGTTAATGACCGACTCCTGAAATTTCAGTAAAATTGAAAATTGAAACCGATGTTGATCGGTTATTACTAATCAGAATTAATTTATTTCATGACGGGAGGGTGCCTAAGGCTCCTCCCGTTTTGTACATTTAAGGTGGCTAATTTGAACAAACCCGCACTATTAATGTTAGAGGATGGAACAGTATTTCGTGGAGTGTCGGTAGGCGCAGATGGCTGTTCTGCAGGGGAAGTGGTATTTAATACATCAACAACCGGGTATCAGGAGATTCTGAGCGATCCTTCATATGCTAAACAAATTGTAACCTTAACTTATCCACATATTGGTAATGTCGGTACGAATGATGAAGATAATGAGTCAGTAGGTGTATTTGCCAGTGGCTTAGTGATTCGTGATTTACCTGTTGTGGCAAGTAATTGGCGTTGTGAAAAAAGTTTAGCAGATTATTTGCAAGAGAATAATGTGGTCGCAATTGCCGAAATTGATACGCGTCAATTAACCCGCTTATTGCGCGATAAAGGTGCGCAGCGTGGTTGTATTATCGCAGGTGATGTTTGTGATGAAGTTGTTGCAAAAGCTGCGATCAATGCTTTTTCTGGCTTAAAAGGCTTGGATTTAGCAAAAGAAGTGACGGTCAAAGAAGCGTATGAATGGACGGAAAATACCTGGTCTTTAATTGAAGGGCATATACAGGCAGAAAATCTTACCAAGCATGTAGTTGCTTATGATTTTGGTGTTAAACGTAATATTTTACGTTTATTAGTAAATCGTGGTTGCCGTGTGACGGTTGTGCCAGCGACAACGCCCGCAGCGGATGTCTTAGCGATGAATCCAGATCGTCAGTGGTCCTTATCCTGTCCATGTACTGGCCCCCCTCCCTTTCTTCTCTTCCTTCAACCTTCTTTTCAATTCTACTACTTTTCTTCTTCCATCCTTCCCTCTCTTTTTCTATGTGCTACCCTTTACATTTTTATTTACATTTTCTTCCTTTTTCTTCTTCCTCCTTCCTTCCTCTTTTTTCTCTTCTATCTTCCTGCGAAAGCCACAGGGCGCGTAATGATCAGTAGTCAAAATCATGGTTTTGCTGTGGATGAAAAGACTCTGCCTGATAATTTACAAGCAACTTTCCACTCTTTATTTGATGGTAGTTTACAAGGGATTGCACGCACTGATATTCCGGCGATGAGTTTTCAGGGGCATCCTGAAGCAAGTCCAGGTCCGCATGATGTAGCGTCATTATTTGATGATTTTATTGATATGATGAATCAAGCCTAACCAATAAAAGAGGCAGAAATAATGCCAAAAAAAACGGAACCGATTATAAAAAGTATTTTATTATTAGGTGCTGGTCCAATTGTTATTGGTCAAGCCTGTGAATTTGATTATTCCGGGGCACAAGCCTGTAAAGCGTTGAAAGAAGATGGCTATCGCGTCATTTTGGTTAATTCTAATCCAGCAACCATCATGACCGATCCAGAAATGGCCGATGCAACCTTATATTGAACCGATTCATTGGCAAACGGTTGCAAAAATTATTGAAAAAGAACGTCCTGATGCCATTATTGCCAACTATGGGTGGACAAACCGCACTGAATTGTGCGCTTGATTTAGTAAAGAAGGCGTGTTAGAAAAATATAATGTAGAAATGATTGGCGCATCTAAAAGAAGCCATTGATAAGGCTGAAGATCGTGAAAAATTCCGCGAAGCGATGCAAAAATTGGCTTAGAAATGCCAAGTCTTTTATTGCCCATAGCATGGAAGAAGCTTTTGAGGCAGGAAAGAAAATAGGTTTTCCAACATTGATTCGCCCTTCATTTACTATGGGCGGTAGTGGTGGTGGTATTGCTTATAATAAAGAAGAATTTATTGATATTTGTGAGCGCGGTTTGTATTTGTCGCCAACTAATGAATTATTGATTGAAGAATCAGTATTAGGCTGGAAAGAATATGAAATGGAAGTGGTGCGTGATAAAAATGATAACTGTATCATTGTCTGCGCCATTGAAAACTTTGATCCAATGGGTGTGCATACTGGTGATTCGATTACAGTGGCACCGATTCAGACGTTGACTGATAAAGAATATCAAATTATGCGTAATGCTTCAATAGCCGTATTGCGCGAAATTGGTGTTGATACCGGCGGCTCGAATGTACAGTTTGCGATGAATCCTGAAAATGGACGCATGATGATTATTGAAATGAATCCGCGTGTTTCACGTTCATCGGCACTGGCCTCCAAAGCAACCGGTTTTCCGATTGCTAAAGTCGCCGCTAAATTAGCAGTGGGTTATACATTGGATGAACTTGAAAATGAAATTACAGGCGGTGCAACGCCTGCATCATTTGAACCAACCATTGATTATGTTGTCACGAAAATCCCACGTTTTGCTTTTGAAAAATTCAACAACAGTAAAAATCGTTTGGGTACTCAAATGAAATCTGTGGGTGAAGTGATGGCGATTGGGCGCACTTTTCAAGAATCTTTACAAAAAGCTTTGCGCGGCCTTGAAGTGGGTGTTGATGGTTTGGATGAAATCGTTGATTTTTCTGAAGCAGATGCACAAGAAAAAATGCAGCGTGAAATGCGTCACCCTGGACCAGACGTTTATGGTATATTGCAGATGCTTTCCGTAGCCGGTATGACGTTTGAAAATGTCCATGAATTGACATATATTGATCCTTGGTTTTTAGTCCAAATTGAAGATCTTAGTTGATGAAGAAAAGTCATTAGCTACTTGGCTGCTTGAAAATATGGAGCAGAAGGTGAGCTGTTTAGATTTAAAACGTAAAGGTTTTTCTGATGCGCGTTTAGCCCAATTATTAGGCATCAATGAAAAAGAAGTGCGTAAAATACGCCATAAACTCAATGTACGTCCCTGTTTATAAACGTGTTGATTCCTGTGCCGCTGAATTTGCTGCCGATACCGCTTATATGTATTCAACTTATGAAGAAGAATGCGAAGCAAATCCAACTTTCAGACAAAGAAAAAATTATGATTTTAGGTGGTGGCCCCAATCGTATTGGTCAAGGGATTGAATTTGATTATTGCTGTGTACATGCCGCATTTAGCCTTGCGTGAAGATGGTTATGAAACCATTATGGTGAACTGTAATCCAGAAACGGTCTCAACTGATTTTGATACTTCTGATCGTTTGTATTTTGAGTCTTTGACATTTGAAGATGTAATGGAAATCATTGACTTAGAGAAGCCTAAAGGCGTCATTGTGCAATATGGTGGGCAAACACCGCTTAAATTAGCGCGTGATTTAGAAGCTGCAGGTGCGCCAATTATTGGTACATCACCTGATGCGATTGATTTAGCGGAAGATAGAGAGCGTTTTCAGCAATTGCTTGAGAAATTAGACTTGAAACAGCCTCCTAATGGCACGGCTTCTTCAATTGAACAGGCGATTAATGTTGCAAAAGAACTCGGTTTTCCTTTGGTTGTGCGTCCCTCTTATGTTTTAGGTGGCCGTGGTATGGAAATCGTGTATAACGAAGAAACCTTATTGCGCTATATGAAAGGTGCGATTAGTGTTTCCAATGAATCGCCAGTACTATTAGATCGTTTTTTAGATGATGCGATTGAAGTGGATGTTGATGCCATTTGTGATGGTGAAAGATGTCTTTAATTGGTGGCATTATGGAACACATTGAACAAGCGGGTGTACATTCAGGAGATTCAGCCTGTTCTATTCCACCTTATGATTATCTGCTATGGATTTGCAAGATGAATTACGTGAACAAATGACAAAAATGGCGGAAGCTTAAGGCGTAATTGGTTTAATGAATACGCAGTTTGCCATTCAAAGCGAAACGATTTATGTTTTAGAAGTCAATCCACGAGCCTCACGCACTGTGCCTTTTGTATCAAAAGCAACGGGCTATCCTTTAGCTAAAATTGCTGCTTTATGTATGGCTGGAAAAAGCTTAAAAGAACAAGGTATTACAGAAGAAAGTATTCCAACTTATTATTCTGTCAAAGAAGCGGTTTTCCCGTTTGTTAAATTTCCAGGAGTTGATCCATTATTAGGTCCTGAAATGAAATCTACCGGTGAGGTAATGGGTGTAGGTAAAACTTTCGGAGAGGCTTTTGCTAAATCACAAAGGGCCGCAGGTGTAGATTTAAGTCATAACGGAAAGGTGCTGATAAGTATTCGTGAGACAGATAAACCTAAAGTAGTCGAAATTGCGCAATTGCTGATAGCAAAAAATTACGAAATTGTTGCAACTAAAGGAACGGCAAGAGTTCTGCATGAGGCCGGTATTGCTTGCGAAACCGTTTATAAAGTAAATGAAGGCCGTCCAAATACTGTTGATATGATTAAAAATGATAAGGTTCAGTTGATTATTAATACAACAGAGGGAGTTAAAGCGGTTGCAGATTCTTTTACCATGCGTAGAGAAGCTCTGCAGCATCGCGTGACCTATTATACAACCATGGCAGGGGCAAAAGCAGCCTGTTATGCCTTGGGTGAGTTGGCTGCGGGCGATGTGAATTGCTTGCAGGATTTGCATAAAAATCTACATTAAGTTTTCTAAGCTTAATGAATGTAAAGGCTTGTATTATATAGCCTTTATCTTTATATAAAAACAGGCGGCTGCAATAAAGATAGGAAATTGAGCTTTGATCTGAGTGTCTATAGGCATTGTTGGTGTGTTAAAGCTTCTCTTGCTGTTTTTTTTGCAAGGTCTCTTGGCATTTAATAAATTAAAAAGTTTGGAGTTTTATATGGATAAAGTACCTCTTACTGTTGTAGGAGCTGACAAGTTACGGGCTGAGTTAGATGAATTAAAAACCGTCACTAGACCACGTATTGTCGAAGCGATTGCAACTGCCCGTGCTCATGGTGATTTAAAGGAAAACGCAGAATATCATGCTGCTCGCGAGCAGCAGAGTTTTAGTGAGGGCCGGATCAATGAAATTGAAGCAAAATTGTCCAATGCACAAATTATTGATGTCACAAAGATAGATGCTAATGGCAAGGTGATTTTTGGCGCAACCGTTGAGATTGAAGATTTGGAGTCGGAGAAAAGAGTGACTTATCAAATCGTCGGTGTAGATGAAGCAGATATTAAACAAGGGCGTATTTCTGTAAGTTCGCCTATTGCAAGGGCGTTAATTGGTAAAGAGGAGGCGGATGTAGTCAGCGTGAAAACGCCAGGCGGCGAGGTAGAGTACGAAATATTGTCAGTCAAGTACATTTAAGAAAAGTTGTTTTTGCTTTTTATTGTGGTAACAACGGTTAAAACGTTATAGGGATACTGACTTAATGCAGTCTACATCTGACGTAAGCATCTATTTTGGTCAGAGTGTGCTTAGTCTTTGAGGTTTTGTAACCACTCAGTGTATATATGATAAGTATTTCAATGAGTTAGTTGAGCCGATCGAAAATAAAAAAACTGCAAGTGATTGCATATAATGAGAATTATATTTAAAAACATAAATTAATATGCATTTAACGCTTCAATTTTAAGTAAAGCATTACGCTGAGCTGTTACGAGGTTTTTTGATGTCTTAATGCTTGCTTAACATAATTATTCGGCAAGCATTGAGTTTTATGGACTTGGTGTTTAAACGGCAAGGCATCATAAAGGCATGGCTGCAGAATTAATTTATTGAGAGCCGTCTCTTCTTCTGGTGTGAGGTGCAGATTTTTTCTTTGTCTGTTCGGGTTTTTTTCGATAGATAACGATGATTTGACCTATACTTTGAATCAGCTCCGCACCTGTTGCAGAACAGATCTCTTGCTGAATCTGCTTGCGCTCTTCTCTTTCAGCGCGGATTTTGATTTTAATCAGTTCGTGGGTATCAAGTGCCAGCTCGGTTTCTTTGGATACGGCTTCGGAAAACCCCGATTGACCGATCATAATAACAGGATTTAGTCCATGGGCTTTAGTCTTGAGTTGCTTTATTTGTTCAGAATTCACGCTAGATTTCCTTAATACTTAGATAATAGGTTTAATTTTACACTAAAATATATGGCGCGCAGCAAAAGTAGTAACCAATGGATGCAGGAGCATGTAAATGATGAGTATGTTAAAAAAGCTAAAGCTTTGGGGTATCGCTCCAGAGCAACGTTTAAATTAATAGAAATCATCGAAAAAGATAAGTTAATACAGGCCGGTATGAATGTTGTCGATTTGGGAGCTTCGCCAGGCGGTTGGTCTGAATATGTGCGTAGTGTCGTTGGCAAAAAACAAAAAGTTGTTGCATTGGATATATTGCCTATGGATCCAATTGACGATGTGGATTTTATTCTCGGAGACTTTAGAGATAATGAGGTCTTTGATCAGCTAAAAATAGTTTTAGACGGTGCACCAATTGATGTCGTTTTATCAGATATGGCACCTAATATGAGCGGTAATAAGGCAATTGATCAGCCTAGTGCCATGTTTTTATGCGAGTTGGCCCTGGAGACAGCCCAGACTATATTGGTTGAAGGTGGGTCGTTTGTAGTGAAGGTCTTTCAGGGGGTGGGTTTTGACGCTTATAAAAAGCAAGTTGCCGATTCATTCGAGAAAGTTCTGATTAGAAAGCCTAAGTCCTCCAGGGCGCGTAGTACTGAAGTCTATATTTTAGGGAAGGGCTTTAAAAAGTCATCTTAAGTCCTTATTGTAGAGTAATGGTTCCTGATTTTTATTTATCAGGCAATAATAGTGCAAAGTCAGCGTTTCGTTGTCTGATATGACACTTTTTTTTTGGAAAGGGCCGTTTCGGTTTGGTGTAAACAATTGAACGATATGTTTAAGAATGTACTTTTATGGATTATCATCGCTGTTGTTTTGATGTCCGTATTTAATAACTTTGGTTCGCAAGGAAATCAAAAGACTGCGGCATTGTCTTATTCACAGTTTATTGATGCTGTGAGAGCCGGGCAAGTGCAGGAAGTTATTTTAGATGATCAAAGTGGCATTAAAGGTAAATTACAAAGTGGCGAAACATTCAGTTCTTACGCACCGAATGACCCGCATTTAGTGGATGATTTATTAGCAAACGGCGTGGCGATTAAAGCTCAGCCAGCAGCACAGGAGTCCATGTTCATGCAGATCTTTATCTCATGGTTTCCGATGATTTTGCTGATTGGCGTCTGGATTTTCTTTATGCGTCAGATGCAGGGAGGTGCTGGCGGCAAAGGTGGTCCAATGAGCTTCGGTAAAAGTAAAGCGAGGATGCTGGAAGAAGACCAGATTAAAGTGACGTTTGCTGATGTGGCAGGGTGTGACGAAGCAAAAGAAGAAGTTAAAGAAATTGTGGACTTTCTTAAAGATCCATCTAAATACCAGAAATTAGGCGGAAAAATACCGCGTGGTGCTCTAATGGTTGGTCCTCCTGGAACCGGTAAAACGCTTTTGGCGAGAGCAATAGCGGGTGAAGCTAAAGTTCCTTTTTTTACTATTTCAGGTTCTGATTTTGTTGAGATGTTTGTGGGTGTTGGTGCTTCGCGCGTCAGGGATATGTTTGAGCAAGCAAAGCGACACGCGCCATGCATTATTTTTATTGATGAGATTGATGCCGTAGGGCGTCAGCGTGGTGCTGGTTTAGGTGGCGGAAATGATGAGCGTGAACAGACCTTAAACCAATTATTAGTCGAAATGGATGGTTTTGAAGGAAATGAAGGTGTTATTGTTATTGCGGCAACCAATAGGCCTGATGTATTAGATGCTGCTCTGTTACGTCCGGGACGTTTTGATCGTCAAATAACGGTCAGTTTGCCCGATGTAAAAGGGCGAGAAAGAATTTTAGGGGTACATTTGAATAAAGTGCCTGCTGCAGATGATGTCGAAGTAAAATATATAGCTCAAGGTACACCTGGTTTTTCAGGGGCAGATCTTGCAAATCTAGTGAATGAAGCGGCTCTGTTTGCTGCAAGAATGAACAAGCGCCTGGTGAGCATGTCTGACCTGGAAAAAGCCAAAGATAAGATTATTATGGGCGCAGAAAGGTATTCCATGGTTATGGATGAAAAAGAAAAGAAGATGACAGCGTATCATGAGGCTGGCCATGCAATTGTTGGTAAAATGGTGCCTGAACATGACCCTGTTTATAAAGTGAGTATCATGCCCCGTGGTCGTGCATTGGGAGTCACTATGTTCTTGCCAGAGAAGGATCAATACAGTGCTAGTAAGCGTAAGCTAGATAGCATGATTTCCAGTTTGTATGGCGGGCGTATCGCTGAAGAGCAGATTTTTGGTTGGGAGCAGGTGTCTACAGGGGCATCAAATGACATAGAGCGTGCTACAGAACTTGCCAGAAATATGGTGACTAAATGGGGTTTATCGCAACGCTTAGGGCCGCTGGCTTATAGTGAAGAAGAAGGTGAGGTGTTTTTAGGTCGTTCTGTGACGCAGCATAAAAGTGTGGCCGATGAAACTTCGCATACCATTGATGAGGAAATACGCTCAATTATTGATCGCAATTATGAACGGGCAGAAAAAATATTGAAAGAAAATGAGGATATTTTACATGCTATGGCTGAGGCATTAATGAAATATGAGACCATTGACAAAGACCAAATTGAGGATTTAATCGCGCGTCGGCCGGTTAGGGACCCGCAAGGGTGGGATGATACTGCACCTCCAAATCATGGAGTCAAGGCTGATGATAATATTAAAGGCAAGCAGAAAACAGTTGCTAATAATCCAAATACGGCTGAACAAAGCTGATAAATATTGGTAATAATTTAATGAAGACAGGAGAAGTTGCGGCTTCTCCTTTTTTTTGTAATGAATCCTGAGGATATACATAGATGAAAAAGCAATATTTTGGGACTGATGGCATCCGGGGCACCGTTGGAGAAACTCCGATTACTCCTGATTTTTTTCTCAAATTAGGGTGGGCGACAGGGCGTGTTTTTGCCAAAGAGGGACATGGTTTTGTTTTGGTCGGTAAAGATACGCGTATTTCCGGCTATATGTTTGAATCTGCTTTAGAAGCTGGGCTATCTGCAGCAGGTGTTAATACCAGTCTACTTGGACCTATGCCTACCCCCGGCGTTGCTTATTTAACGCGCACATTGCGTGCTCAGGCGGGCATCGTGATTAGTGCTTCGCATAATCCGTATTATGATAACGGTATTAAGTTCTTTTCTACCGAAGGCGTTAAGTTACCCGATAAGCTGGAACATAAAATTGAATACTATCTTGATCAGCCTATGACTACTGTTGCATCAGGGCAGTTAGGAAAAGCTAAGCGTCTGCCTGATGCAGCTGGCCGGTATATTGAATTTTGTAAGGCAAGTATTTTATCAAGTATTGATTTTAATGGTCTTAGGGTAGTTGTTGATTGTGCAAATGGTTCAACTTATCATATAGCGCCACATGTATTTAGTGAGGTTGGTGCTGAAGTTATTACGATTGCCTCTGATCCGGATGGTTTGAACATCAATGAGAAGTGTGGTGCAACCAAACCCCAGCGCTTACAGGAGGCGGTGATTGAATTTCGTGCTGACTTAGGTATTGCACTGGATGGTGACGGTGATCGGCTAATCATGGTTGATCATAAAGGCGAAGTTATTGATGGTGATGAGCTGATTTTTATCATTGCCAAAGCTTATAAGCAAGCAGGAACATTAAAGGGGCCGGTGGTGGGTACTTTGATGAGTAACTTAGGAATGGAGCATGCGCTCAAAAAATTAAATATTGACTTGGTGCGTGCCAAAGTAGGTGATCGATATGTCATGGAGTTAATGCGGCAGCATAATAGCGTCTTAGGAGGAGAGGGTTCAGGCCATATTATTTGTCTGGATAGAACAACGACTGGTGATGGTATAGTCGCCGCATTGCAGGTTCTTGCTGAAATGCATAGAACGGGCAAAAACCTAAATGAGCTTAAATCTCAGATGAGCAAGTACCCGCAAGTGCTATTAAATGTAAGAGTCGATAAAAAAGTCAATCTCGACAGTAATGAAGCTATTCAAAAAGCAGTGCTTGAGGTTGAAAAAGCGTTAGGTGATCAAGGGCGTGTGTTGCTTCGTGCTTCTGGGACAGAGCCATTAATTCGTGTGATGGTTGAAGGGACAGACCATGCAAAGGTGAAAGGGTATGCTCATTCCTTGGTTGATAGTGTTAAGAATGCAATCACTACTTGAAATATAAGAGCAGAGTAGCTATCATAGTCGGTTTATTATACTCTGGAGTTCATGATGCGTAGAAATCTTGTTGTCGGCAACTGGAAGATGAAAATTAATCATCAAAGCGCGCAAAAGTTAGTCGATGAAATTATTGCTGGTATGCCTGTTGTAGACGCTGATATAGCAGTTTGTCCACCATTTTTGTATATTCCAGAAGTCAGTCAGCGTTTAGCAAATACCTCAATAAATTTGGGAGCTCAAAATGTTGCAACGCATCTAGAGGGCGCTTATACAGGTGAAATTGCAGCGCCGATGCTGAAAGATTTTAATTGTAAATATGCAATTGTTGGGCACTCGGAGCGTAGAGCAAATTATGCCGATAGCGATGAAACTGTTGCACAGCGATTTAAACAAGCTATTGATGCAGATATAATACCTATTCTTGCTATCGGTGAGTTACTGGAAGACAGAGAGCAAGCAAAGACATTTGATGTTGTTGCTAAGCAACTTAATGCTGTTGTTGATTTTGCGGGTATTGATTGTTTTCAAAACGCTGTTATTGCTTATGAGCCTGTATGGGCAATAGGGACGGGTAAGACCGCATCTGCAGAACAAGCGCAAGAAGTGCATCTTTTTATTCGTAAGTTATTAGCGGATAAAAATAAACAAATTGCCGAAAATATTCAGATTATTTATGGTGGTAGTGTTAAGCCACAAAATGCCGAATCTTTATTTGCAATGCCAGATATTGATGGCGCATTAGTCGGTGGAGATTCGTTGAATGCGGACTCTTTTTTAAAGATATACTCTTCATTTCAAAAATAAAATGTATCAAGTTATTATCGTAGGTCATGTTTTAGTCGGTTTAGCCGTTATTGGGCTAATATTAATACAGCATGGAAAAGGCGCAGACGCGGGTGCTGCTTTTGGTAGCGGTTCATCAGGTACTGTTTTTGGAGCACAAGGCTCCGCTTCATTTTTATCTAGAACAACCGCTATACTCGCTGCAGTATTTTTCACAACCAGTTTAAGCTTGGCTATACTAAGCGGCAACTCAGGAGACAATGCAGATATAATGGATATTCCTGTTGCCGAACAAGCGCAAATGGAAATTCCCGCAATTGAGGGCGAACAGGCTGTGATAAAAGTCCCTGCTCTAGTAGAAGAAGAACTACCCCCTGTTGAAGATGAAAGCGTAGTTATCGAAGAAGATGTAACTATCGATGAAGGTGACAAGGAAACCGATGTAATCGAAGAAAATGTTTACGAAGAAGAGGTTATTACCCCTTAAATAAATACGCCGATGTGGTGAAATTGGTAGACACGCCATCTTGAGGGGGTGGTGACGCAAGTCGTGCCGGTTCAAATCCGGCCATCGGCACCAAATTATAGAATCATACCGTGCTATACGGTATATAGACCCACAAGCTGAAAGGCTTAGTGGGTTTTTTTATGTCTTATGCTATATCATGGGAGACCATGAAATACCAACATTAACCCACCTCCGTCACTTATAGAACTACTATCCATATAAATCAATATCTTGAGTTTTTAAAAAGGTAAATATTCGGCCAACCCGTACTTAATGAAAACAATAGGTTATCCTTAATTGTGAATCATTTTTTTGTGCTATTCTACCGTAACATATTGATTCATGTTAAATAGTCAAATTCACAGCCTTTGTAAGATGTTGATATTATTGGACATGGATTGGCCGAATACTTACTTAAAAAGCATCCAGTTGACACAACAAATTTTGTATTTTTTAGCAAATCATTGAATTTAGACAAATATTTTTTTAACATTAATAACCTATGAATTAATTTTAACATTTATGCAGGATGGGTAGAATGGAACGCCTGCTTCATAGGCACGTAAACGTGAAGCGTAGCGACCACCTACCTGTAGAATGTTAGACTCTACATCCCCTCACGAAAAAAGTTTAAGATAATTTTACGTGAGTACTTACCACATTTATATATCAAGGGTTTTTTAACAAAAAAAGCAATGAGTTTTTTTGTCAAAAAACAAGAAAATTGCACCACAAAAGGCTTTAGAAAATGCCATTGATATTAAAGAGGTTTTTTTGATAAAAATAGGCTATGAAAAAAAATCAATGACTTATAGAGTTAGAAGCTGTGAAGATGGGTTGACATTTTGTTGGTCTATGCTTTCTCGAAAAAAAGACGATTCTATGTAAAATACAGTGGGTAATCAAATTTCAGATTACCGCACAGTAAGCATTTCACTTTAATAAACACTCAATATTTCGGTAACCAGATGCTCGTTGTTTGGCCAATTGAGTTTTTCTATTAATGCCTTCAAGAAAGCTGTTCGTCATCTGTACTTCGACAAAATGAATAATTCCCGTCAATGGGTGCTGGATGGTCTTGGTGAACTTCATAAAAGCAGAAATGTTAGAGATTTTTAGGCTTGCTCTCAATTGCTTTAGAAAGATTTTTAGCAGAGAATTTATCAGGTATTGTCCACAAGTCATAAAAAAGCCCAAGGGCGTGCACAGTGAAGGTAACAAGCATGCTCTCCTGAACCCACTATAAAAAATCAAATAGAGCACAAATAGAACAGCTTAAAAGATGACTTGGTGTTGTGTTGTTCGTGTTCACGTCTCCCAAAGTCATGTATCATTTTATATACTTTGCGTGGCCACATCTGCAGTTTTCTAGCGGCCGATTTTAGCCGATATCTGCGTTGCTGAAGCCGGCATGATTTCTACTTTGATTTTAGTATTGGTCGTCTTTTCCTCGATTAATGCTTATTGGATAAACACTGAGTTAAAAAATAAGAGCTAAAACCTCTTAGAATTTAACCTATCTTCGTGACATACATAGTCAATTTCCCATTATTTCAATGAGTTAAATTTTTCAATCGGTCTCAGTTGGCACTACAGATTTCATATCAATGATCGTTTTAAATTTTCCTATTGGGTCGGGGTTAATGTTCAAAGCCGTGTATATTTGTTTTTGTCTGGTTTCTGCTTTGCTTGTGGTTCGTAGGTGAATAATTGTATCGTTATCTGTGGGCAAGGTTATGGTCATGCGTTGCTGGGTCGACATAATATTGCGTATGCTTTCCCAGCTTAGATGGATGTCCTGCAGTCTAAGTTGATAACGCAGTGTATGTACCAAGTGGTAAGCCAATAAGGTGATAAATAGGTGCCCGGTAACCCGGTCTTCTTTCTGGTGGTAGATAGGGCGCAAGCCCAGTTTGGTTTTCAGACTTCTAAAGGTCGCTTCAATCTCGGTCAGCATGGTATAGGTCGTCCATAACTGTTCTTCAGGCCAGTCAGGGATATTGGTTCTAAGGCAGTAAATACCACAGTGCTTATCTTTTTGGTCACTTTCAGGCTTACGTTTCCATTCGATACTGGTGGCTTTGTTTTTTTTGTCATCAGCCATGACATAGATGATGTAGTCCGCAGCAACACGGCTATGTTTTTCGCGTAGTCGGCCGATACGCTCCAGTATTTTGTCGTAATTTTTAATGGTGCCTTTTTTGCTCAAGCCTGTATGTAGTTTTGCCAGGGCCTCTTCCAGACGAACATGGGAGCGGTTACGGATACCTTGTTCTTTTTTTGCTTTTTGTTCCGAGTGACAATAGAGTCGGGTTTCTCCGGTTTCTGGATCCACTCCACGATAAACAACGACATTGCTGTCCTTGGTATCTCTGACCGTTATCTGATTTTTCTGCTCTCTTGGGTTTATGACGTGCTGTTCTCGACTGACGACGAGATAATGATAATCCTGCTCGATTAACCAGGCAACATTGTCGGCACTGGCAATGCCGGCATCCATGATAACTACCGGCTTTATTTGATTAAAGGGGTCCTTGTCTCGCAGTCCCTCAAGCATGAGCGCCAGAGTCGCGGGTTCACTGGCATTACCGGGGAAAACCTGACTACTCAATGGGAAGCCGTCACCATCCAGAACCAGTCCCAGGGTAACCAATGGACAGTCTGTGCGTTTCTCTTTGGAAAGACCGAATTGCGCTTTTGGGTTTTGGGCGCATTGGCCTTCAAAATAAGTATTGGTCAAATCGTACAATACAATCTTGCAGCTCAGATTGAACAAAGCCTGTTCACGGTCAGCCAGAAATGATTCAAGAATTGCTTGATGTTTGAGTAGCTTGTCCCTGACTGTATATAACCGTGTCAGGCTGGTATTGCCGTAGTCATGATCCAGCAATTCACCAAGACCTGTTCGATTTTGCAACCAGTCGTGTGTTTGCAACTCACTGCCGGGTGAAACCATGCGTCCTATGATACTGCCCAGTGCCGTAACAGTATCAATTTTATTAAAGCCCAGTGCCATGAGTTTCTCGTCTAGCTGCAATTGCTGTGCAGCATGCAGTGCCAGGGTTTCCACTCCAATACTTCGTGCATTAATGGCTTCGACATGGTTAATATCGACAGAATAATAATCCCGTATTGGTTTTTTCGAGTCTAGTGGTTGTGATAGTTTTGCAGTTATCAGTGCACTATAGCGTTGGGCCGTTTCTTCCAGTAGTTGATTTAAATCATCGGCTAAATTGAATAGCTCTTCCTGCTGTGGTTCCGAACCTTGTTGTAATTGTCCAATTCTGGCAGTCAGCAAGGGCCAATGCTTTTGCTCAATAATAAAGTCCGCACCTATATTGAGCAATGTACGTTGCTTGACTTGTTTCCCTATGCGAAAAGATTCAACAATGCGGTAAGTGAAATAAGCAGAGCCGTCTTCCAGGCTTTTTGTTTTGGTTCTTCGAATATACATGCAACTAGCATCGGTGAAAAATCGGGAAAAATCAATAGGCAGACGCAACTAAAATGGCACTACAAAGCTCTCAAAAAAATTACCTTTGATTTTAAAAATGTTTTTCTGACGAAAATTTGATGCGAACAATAAATCAAGAACTTAGATGGGTAAAAGCTACGAAGATAGGTTAAGTCAGTGATTTTCTAGTCTGCTGCCTAGGTGGTTTTAGCCTGTTGGGCCATTCACATCTTCAGGGTTTCCTTCATAAGGTGTTGCATATTTGCAATCCTTTTGCGGGCAGACCTTCTCGGGACCGCGAGTTTTAGTGCTTTTAAGTGTTAATATGGGCCAGTTGCAAGCAGGGCAAGGTTCATTTACGGGTACATTCCATAAGGCGTAATCACATTTAGGGTACCCTGAGCAGGAGTAGAATACCTTGTTATTTCGTGATTTTCGTTTGAGTATGCTGCCTTTTTTGCATTTTGGGCATTCTACACCGGTATCTAGTGGTTTTTCTAAAGGTTCTATATGCTTGCATTTTGGATAAGCGCTACAGCCGATAAATCGGCCATAACGTCCGGTCTTAATAATCAGATCTGATGCACAACTAGGACATTTTCTATCAGCAACTATTTCGGGTACATTTATTTCTGTGCCATCATCGTTCAGGTTGCGAGTATAAGAGCACGTAGGGTAGTCTGTGCAACCGATAAAGCGTCCATTGCGCCCTAAGCGGATGGAGAGGGGTTTGCCACATTCGGGGCAGTTTTCATCAATCGCTTCCTGAGTGACATCTTTTCGTTGCACTGATTCTTCCTTGTCATGAATCAGTTTGGTGAAAGGAGTCCAAAACTCTCGCATTAAAGGGATCCACTCTTTTTCTCCGCGCGAAACCGCATCTAATTGGTCTTCCAGATTAGCAGTGAAATCATAATCGACATATTTGGTGAAATGATCGGTCAGGAATTTATTAACGATTCTCCCTACATCGGTTGGGTGAAAGCGTTTAGTTTCCAGCGTAACATATTCACGATTTTGTAAAGTCGAGATAATTGAGGCATAAGTAGAGGGGCGACCAATGCCATGCTCTTCCAGCGATTTCACAAGACTGGCTTCGCTGTAGCGTGGTGGTGGCTCGGTAAAGTGCTGATTGCTAACAATTTCGTCCAAGGGAACTGAATCCCCTTCGGACATAGGCGGCAAAAAGGTTTCTTTTTCATCGCCTTCTTTATTGTCATCCAGACCTTCAAGATACACCGTCATAAAGCCAGGCTTGGCAATTACTGAGCCAGTTGCACGAAAAAGGTTTTTCTCATTGCCACAAGCTAAATCAACAGCGACCGTATTGATGGTCGCGGGAATCATCTGGCAGGCAATAGTGCGCTTCCATATCAGATCGTATAGTTTGAACTGGTCGCTGGTTAAATGCGCTTTTAAATCGCCAGGCGTTTGCTGTGCTAAAGTAGGGCGGATTGCTTCATGTGCTTCCTGCGCATTTTTAGACTTGGTTTTAAAAGTACGAGCTTCTTTAGGTATTTGATCAGCACCGTATTTTTCGCTGATTAACTGACGAATATTTTCCAGGGCTTCTTCTGCCAGATTGACCGAGTCAGTTCGCATATAGGTAATTAATCCGGCTGCTTCTCCGCCACCTATGTCCATACCTTCATAGAGTTGCTGAGCAACCATCATGGTACGTTTAGTGGTAAACCCAAGTTTACGGGCGGCTTCTTGTTGCAAAGTCGAGGTAATAAAGGGCGCCGCAGGGTTGCGTTTGCGTTGTTTCTTTTCTATTTTGACAACGGTTAATTCACCTTGCGCCGCAGCAATTAATGCCTGTTGCGTTGTTTCTGCCTGTTCATTATTTTGTATGCTAAATTGCTCTAGTTTTTCGCCATTAAAATAGGTTAGCTTGGCTTTAAATGCTTGCTTTTGATGAGCTAGTTTGGCAGTAATTGTCCAGTATTCCTGTGTTTTAAACGCTTCAATTTCCAGTTCGCGTTCTACAATCATACGTAATGCCGGGCTTTGTACTCGACCAGCTGATAGACCACGGCGTATTTTTTTCCATAAAAGAGGCGAGAGATTGAAGCCGACAAGAAAATCCAGCGCTCTGCGTGCTTGTTGTGCATCGACCAGTGTGGTTGCAATTTTACCGGGATTTGCTATGGCATGAGTGACTGCTTTTTTAGTAATCTCATGGAAAACGACACGGTGGACGAGCTTGTCTTTCAGTAGCTTTTTTTCGTTAAGTAATTCTAGTAAATGCCATGAAATCGCTTCGCCTTCTCTATCGGGGTCGGTTGCGAGATAGAGAGTGTCTGCATTTTTCAGTGCTTTTGTGATTGCCTGTACATGGCGTTGGTTACGCTCTTGTACCTGATATTTCATGGCAAAATCATGCTCAGGGTCAACAGCGCCTTCCTTAGGAATCAGGTCGCGCAAGTGCCCATAGGAGGCAAGTACCTGAAAATCTTTACCCAGATATTTTTCAATGGTCTTGGATTTTGCAGGTGATTCTACAATGATTAAATTTTTACTCATTCTCGTTACTAACCAATTTTAATTTAAAAAAGCTGATGCCTCTTGGTATATGAGGTTTTCCATGTGTGCTATGGCAAGCTCTTCATCTGCCTGACTTAATAAGACGATCAAGCTGATCCATTTTAGTTCTTCGATAGAAATATGAGTATTTTCTAGTGCCATAGCGCGGTCGATTACCAACTCCCGGCTGATGGGGTTTAGAATATTTAAGTTTTGTAGAAATAAAATAAAATCGCGGCATTCTACATCCAGTTTATGACATTCCTCAGCGCAAAAAATACGGAAACTGCTATGCGCTGCTTTAAACAGAGGTTCTTCTTGTAGTGCTAGTGTGTCTAGCCATTCAAAGGCTTTTGAAATATTACGTGAATTGAAGCCAGCTGCTTTGAGTTCAGTGTGCAACATATCGGTGTCAGGTATGAAGTCATACTCACTATCCATATAGTTTTCAAATAGATAGATAAGTACGTCAAATATATCTTCATTCATTAAGGAACCTATTTTGAGCTGATCGGCTTGATTGCCGGCTATTTTATTCTTGTGTAGCTACCACCGTCTGAGGCGATAATATACCCTTGTATTTCTAAAATGAGCAAGTGCGAGGCGATAATTTCTACACTATACCCTGTTTCACTGACAAGTTGATCTATAGAAGTGGGGCTATACAGAACATAATTCAACAGGGTTTGTTGCTCTGCGTCAAGTTTACTCGTTATATTGGTCTTGGTGGTATTATTTTGAATTATTGCTTGTGGGAAGAGATGGGCTAATTCTTCCAGAATATCCTGTGTCGTCTCCACCAGTTTGGCGCCTTCACGAATTAATGCATTACAACCACGGGCAAGTGGGTTATAAATAGATCCTGGTATGGCAAATACTTCTCGGTTTTGTTCCAGTGCCATGCGCGCCGTTATCAGTGAGCCGCTTTGTTTTGCGGCTTCTACGACCAGTAAACCCATGCATAAACCGCTAATAATACGATTCCGCCTCGGAAAGTGGTTGGCTTTTGCCGTAGTGCCGGGTGGGAATTCGGAAATAAGCACGCCATTATTGACAATTTCTGTAGCCAGTTCTTTGTGGGCTGCCGGATAGACACGATCTAAGCCTGTTCCTGTGACTGCGATAGTGGTTCCTTGAACGGCTAAGGCACCGCGATGACTTGCAGCATCAATTCCTAGCGCTAAGCCACTGGTAATGGTGAAGCCTGTTGTTGCCAGACTGCTGGCAAAGTCAGTAGCAATTTGTATGCCTGATGAAGAGGGGTTGCGACTGCCGACAATGGCTATTTGCGGGAAATGAATTAGATCAATATCGCCACGTGCAAAGAGGATGGGCGGTGGGTCGGGAATTTCTTTTAATTGTTTCGGGTAATCTGCACCTGTGTATACCAGGATATGATTACCCGCCTGAGCTGACCATGCCAGGTCGTGTTCCACTGATTGCCAGTCCGGGGACTTAATCGCAGTAATACTTTTTTCAGGCAGGCCTAATTTAAGTAACGTGGCATGTGATTCAGCAAAAAGTTGTTCTGGGGGACAGTAATTCAGGCATTTTAAAAACGTTTTACTGCCTATGCCTGGGGTGCGCATTAGCGCAAGCCAGAATTTATGAGTATTGTCTATATTCAAGTGGGAGGTTATTTTTCGGGCGTCTGAACTTTATCCAGGACGCGGATGTCTTTGTTAGCATACATGACTAATGCATAACTTACGCGTTCAAAAGTACGAAAAACCAGCACAGTCCCTGCTTCCTGATCAGGGAGCTTGACCAGTTCATTTTTATTTGTGTGAAAGGGGTCTGTGATGAGCTTGCCCTGTTTTATGACGCTGAGGATATGTCCCACTTTAAGTCCATCGATTTCGCCTTTACTTATAACCACAATATCATATTGACCTATTTGCTGGACGCCATTAAGTACGCTAATAATAGAACCTTGAATAAGCTCGTTAGGGGGCGAAGGGAAAAAGTTCATTGCGATGTTTTCTTCCGATGTTGGCATAAGTCGGTCGCCGCGCCGTACTTCTTCTTTGGTATTGGTAATGCGTAATGTTGCAGGATCGCCCAATTCAAGAATAACATTATCCGCTATGTATTTAGCTTCATAACCTAAAATTTCATTGGTCTCAGGGTCTATGTAAGTTATTCCAGGTCTGTAGGTCGTGTAGGCGAGGTATTTAGGTTTCAATATTGAACGCACAAAAATTTCGGTACCGGCGCCAGCGACAATATGCTCACCAGAAAAATCCACAATATAAGGTGCGTTTTCCAGCTCTTTTTCGTTTACGACTTTAGGTGAGTTGAGATAGGGGGCGATATCTTCAATGGGGATCATTGCAATTGCCGTATCGGTGCTTTGTTCGCGCATGTGCGGGTAAAGCATGCGCTGGTTATTATTAACATTTTCATTGTCAGCGCACAGCATTGTTTTACCCTCAATAAGGCATAGCGATATGACATCACCCGGGTAAATCAGGTGTGGATTTTTAATCTGACTATTATGTTGCCATACTTTGGGCCATTCCCACGGATTTTTTAAAAATTTAGCGGCTATATCCCATAAGGTATCACCTTTAACAACAGTATATTGCGCTGGATGAGCAGGGTTCAGTTTGACGACATCAGCCACGGATGGAAGGCTGAATGTCAGAGATAGAATAAGTCCGATTATTGCTTTAGAAGCCATGATGTTAATCCAATTGATCAAAAAAATACTGACTTGATGTTGCTAGCGGGCATAAATTTAACAAAATAATACCCGACACCGAGTTTGCTTATGTATAAAGTTTAGATGATTTCGGATAGAATTCCAGTCATTAATAATTTAAAGTGTGGAGAGTTTAGTGAGTATTTTGTCAATTCTTGAGTTTCCTGATCCGCGTTTACGCACTGTTGCTAAGTTGGTTGCAGGTGTTGATGCTGCAATTGAGGGCTTGGTCGACGATATGTTTGAAACCATGTATCACCAACATGGAGTAGGGTTAGCTGCAACTCAGGTTGATGTGCATCAGCGTATTATCGTCATAGATACCAGTGAGAATAAAGATCATCCCATATGCCTGATTAATCCGGAAATCATTTTACAGTCAGGAGAAGAAGAGTCTGATGAAGGCTGTTTATCGGTGCCCGGTATTTTTGAACCTGTTAAACGGGCTGAATTAATTACCGTGAAAGCACTGGATCAGAAAGGTATGTCTTTTGAGCTAGAAGCAGACGGGCTATTAGCTGTGTGTATTCAGCATGAGATGGATCATTTGCTAGGTAAATTATTTGTTGATTACTTGTCGCCGTTAAAGCGAGACAGAATTAAAAAGAAAATGCAAAAACTACATAAGCGGGAAAGATAAAGCCATGAAAATTATTTTCGCAGGAACCCCCGATTTTGCTGTACCCGCATTACAAATGTTACTGGATTCAATACATGAAATAGTAGCTGTTTACACCCAACCTGACAGGCCTGCTGGGCGGGGGCGTAAATTACAACCTGGTCCGGTAAAAAAGCTTGCTATGAGCGCGGGACTTCCTGTATTTCAACCCGTGAACCTGAAACAGGCGGCGGATATTGCGCAGTTAAAAGTCCTGGATGCTGATTTGATGGTAGTGGTGGCCTATGGTTTGATTTTAAGCCAGACTGTTCTGGATATTCCTAAATTAGGCTGTATTAATATACATGGCTCTCTATTGCCACGATGGCGAGGTGCTGCGCCTATTAACCGAGCCATTATGGCGGGAGATAAAGAAACGGGTATCACCATTATGCGGGTTGTCAAACAACTCGATGCAGGAGATATGCTATACAAATCGGTCTGCCTTATAGGTGAACATGAAACGGCGAGTGAATTACATGATCGTATGAAAGTGATGGGAGCGAAAGGCTTGCGTGAGACATTGATGCTAATGGAAAAGCATCAATTAAACCCAGAAAAGCAGGAAGAGACTTTAGTGACTTATGCGCATAAGCTGGAAAAAAGCGAGGCAGAGCTCGACTGGACTCGACCAGCAGCCGATTTAGCGCGTCAGGTTCGTGGTTTAAATGCCTGGCCTGTAGCGCAGACTATTTTAGATGGTAAGGTAATGCGCGTATGGCAGGCAGAGGTTATTGCAGGCAACAGCCGTTTCAAGCCAGGAACTATTCTGAATGATGAAAAACATATCGATGTGGCAACGGGTGAGGGGGTGTTACGTTTGCTGGAAATTCAACTACCAGGTAAAAAACGGACGCAGGTGAGTGACTTTTTAAATGCGCATCAGGTTGCGGGTTTACAGTTAGCTTAAGCGCTTATACGACACGATAGGAAGGATAAATTGAATTCTCGATTAATTGCAGCAAATGTTTTAGTTAAAGTGTTCGCAGGTAAGTCTATGACGCCTGCACTTGAAGAGGCTTGGGAGCAGGTCAGTGATGTACAGGAGAGAGCCTTTATCCAGGCTTTATGCTACGGCACGGTGCGCCAGTATTATCGGCTGGACTTTATTCTAAATCAGTTACTAACCAAGCCGATCAAAGAAAAGGACGTGCAAATTAAAGCATTGGCGTTACTGGGTTTGTATCAGTTGCAGTATATGCGAGTAAAAGATCATGCTGCGGTTTCCGAGACGGTGGCAGTGATGAACAAAAAACAATGGGCTAAGTCTCTGCTAAATGCGCTATTAAGACGTTATTTGCGTGAGCAGGCAGCGCTAGAGGCTTTGGCGGATAAGCACGTGGCTTACGCGCATCCTGACTGGATGATTACAACGATAAAGGCCGACTGGGGCGAGGCGGGGAAGTCGATTTTATTGGCAAATAACCAGTTGCCACCGATGGTTTTAAGAGTGAATCAACGTTGCTGCGGACGAGCTGAATATTTAGCTTTACTGGCTGAGCAAGGTATCGAGGCAATTGCACTTGCGGGCTGTGAACAGGCGATACTTTTGATAGAGCCGCTTGGTGTTGATAAGTTGCCGAAATTTGCAGAAGGCTGGGTGTCGGTGCAGGACTCTGCGGCGCAATTAGCGGCTGTGTTACTCAATGCTCAAAAAGGAGATCGAGTGCTGGACATATGTGCAGCACCGGGTGGAAAAACGGCCCATATTCTGGAATTACAACCTGAGTTGCAGCACTTGCTGGCCATTGATATTGATGCTGGGCGATTAGCAAGAGTCGCTGAAAACCTAAAGCGATTACAGTTAACTGCCGATTTGCTGGCTGCCGATGCAACAAAACCAGAATTCTGGTGGGATGGCACTTTATATCAGCGGATTTTGCTGGATGCGCCCTGTTCTGCGCTCGGTGTTATTAGGCGCCATCCGGATATTAAATTATTGCGTCGTGCAGAAGACATTAATACGTTGCAAATATTACAGCAACATATTTTACTCGCTGCATGGCAGTTATTAGCACCAGGAGGCTTGCTAGTGTATGCGACCTGTTCCATTTTAAAACAGGAAAATGAAACGCAAATTGCTCATTTTCTGCAACAGCACAGTGATGCGCAAGAACTCCCCATAGAGGCTTCATGGGGTGTTAAGCGCCCTTATGGGCGCCAGGTGTTGACCGGGAGTCAATCTATGGATGGTTTTTATTATGCACGCCTACAGAAAAAATAAAGCGTTAGCCATTGTGCTTCTGGTTATTCTGTTTAGCTTCAGTGAGATAGGCTATGCACGAGATAACTTTGTAAAAATTAAACACGCGGAATTGATTGTTGCGAATGAAAAGGCAACGCTGCTGGCAGATCTGGATTTTAGTCTGAGCCCGAAGGCAGAGGAGGCGCTACACAGTGGCATTTCTTTATACTGGGTTGTCTCTATTGAGTTTATGCAAACGAAATGGTCGGGGTTGTGGTATAAAACTCTGTTTGCGCAATCCAATCGTTATAGCCTGACTTACTATACTGTGCTGAATAATTACCGCTTAAAAGATGAACAGGCAGAGTTGTTCAGGCGTTTTTCCAGTCTTTCTGAGGCGCTGGCTTATATGCAGCACATAGTCTATGCCGATATGCCCTTGCAGGATTATCATCAAAATGAGTGCGTCATTGGCGTCTTAAAGGTAACTTTTGATAAGGCAATGCTCCCTGCTCCTTTACGCCCTATTGCTTATTTTGATAAACAATGGGATTTATCGGCTGATGAGAGGCGGTGGTGCGAATAAAAATTCCCTTCGGTTTTTCAATCTTTATCTTGTTTAGCCTGATTGTATTATCTCTGCAATTACTCAGTTCGGCGATTCAGGATACCTCACAGCTAAGTGATAACTATATCCTGTTGCTGATTGGTAACGCGGTTGCCACCTTGATTTTATTGCTATTGGTGGGCGTTAATATCATTGCTTTGGTGGGGCGATTAAGGAAGCGTGAGGCCGGTTCGCGATTAACAACGCGTATGGTTCTGTTGTTTATTGTTTTATCTTTAGTACCTGCAGGAACAGTGTTTTATTTTTCCATGAAGTTTTTGCATCAGAGCATAGATAGCTGGTTTAATGTGGAAGTTGACGCAGCAATGGAAGATGCTCTTGAATTGGGGCATTTATCTTTAGAGCAGCGAATGCGCTGGAATTTAAAACAGTCACAACATTTAATCAATAGCGTAAAAAACAGGCCTATTTCAGAACTAAGTATGGAGTTGGATAATTTACGTGAAACAGTTGAGGCGAATGAGCTCACTTTATTATCAAAAAAAGGAAAAATTATTGCATTTAGTGGGTTAATGCCGAGTGACCTTTTGCCTAGCCTTCCTGTGAGTTCATTATCCTTGCAAGTACAACAGAATGATGATTATGTAGGCCTTTCTTCCGTAGATGATCGACTTGTCGTACAGACAATAGTCGCGGTTAAGGCGAGAGATAAATTTTATCTGCAAATTATCTATCCGATTCCAGAGCGAATTAATGATTTAACTGATTCGATCGAGTTTGCTTATGTGCGCTTTCAAGAAATGACTTATTTGCGTCACTCTCTGAAACTTAGTTTTTCACTGGTATTATCGTTAGTTTTGTTAATGAGTTTATTAGCGGCTATTTCGGCTGCGTTTATCAGCGTTAGAGAGATTATTGCCCCCGTCCGTGATTTAGTACGCGGAACACAAGCGGTGGCAGCAGGGCATTATGGACAGTTATTGCCCGTTAAGCGACAAGATGATATGGGCTTTTTGGTCGAGTCGTTTAATGAAATGGTGCGGCAAATATCACGCGCGCAGGATGAGACGCGCAAAAGTACTCAGGAAATAGAGCGGCAAAGAGCTTACCTGGAAACTTTGTTGACTAGCTTGACCTCGGGGGTGTTAAGTTTTGATGCAAATTTGAATATACGCACTGCAAATCAAGCGGCAAATATTATTTTACATGTACAGGTGATGCGCTATTATGGGCAAAGTTTGTTGCGTTTAGCTGACGAACACACTGATTTAAAGGGGTTGGTTGGTGTGGTCCAGCCTTTATTGCAGAATTCATTCGATATTTGGCAGCGAAATGTTGTTGTTGATGGGCTGGATGGACGTAAGGAGTTATTATGTCAGGGGACGCCTTTATTTTCGCCTGAAGGAAGCTTTATAGGTGCTGTATTGGTGTTTGATGATATGACGGATATGATACAGGCACAAAAAAACGCGGCCTGGTCAGAGGTCGCAAGACGCTTGGCGCATGAAATTAAGAATCCGCTAACACCGATCCAGTTATCGGCAGAAAGATTGCAACATAAATTATCCGCTAAATTGCAAGATGAAAGAGACGTGCGAATGCTGAGTCGTTCTACGCAGACTATTGTGCAGCAAGTAGAAGCAATGAAACGAATGGTTGGTGATTTCGCAGAATATGCGCGACCGGTAAAGCGACAAAGGGAAAACCTGGATTTGCAGGTATTAGTACAAGAAATTATGGATCTGTATAGTTCTGATCCGAATATTCAGATTGATTTGCAAACTGTTGCAAACCCTCCTTTGATTTATGCTGATGCAGTCAGCATACGTCAGGTTTTACATAATATTTTTAAAAATGCACTGGAAGCAATGGCGGAAAAAGGCAAGATCAGTGTAAAAATTAAAACAATCAAAAAAAATCATGGAACGTTCTTACAATTAGCTATTTATGATACGGGTTGCGGCATAGAGGCGAAACGTGCAAATGACATTTTTGAGCCTTATGTGACCAATAAGACGAAAGGCACAGGCTTAGGTTTGGCTATTGTTAAAAAAGTTATTGAAGAGCATGGCGGGACTATTATGCTGGATAATCAATATAAACTAGGCGCTGGATTTATTATGCAATTTCCAGCGCTCTTTGCAGCAAGGCGATAAGGGTAGTGATGAGTGGCTATAAAGCAAATATTTTAGTTGTAGATGATGAGCCGGATATTCGACAGCTGGTGCAAGAAATTCTTCTGGATGAAGGTTATCTTGTCAATATGGCGGGCAATGCTGCAGAAGCGCGACAGCTAAAGCAGTGTTATCAGCCGGATTTAATTCTGTTAGATATCTGGATGCCTGATACTGATGGGATTACGCTATTGAAAGAGTGGCGCGAGGACGAACGATTTATCGCGCCTGTGGTCATGATGTCAGGACATGCTACGATTGAAACAGCGGTTGAAGCAACTAAGCTGGGTGCTTATGATTTTCTGGAAAAGCCTTTATCCCTGGCGAGATTATTACTTGTCGTTCAGCGTGCGATCGAAGCGCGTATGTTACAGCGTGAAAACGCGGGATTAAAGCAACAATTGGCAGAGATTAATGAACCTGTTGGACGTAGTGCCTTTGCAGAGCGAATCAAAGAACAGTTAAAACGTTTGGCGCAGCATGATACCAAAGTGATGTTTGTTGGCGAGAGTGGAGTCGGTAAGGAGTTGTATGCGCGTTTTTTGCATGAGCACAGCGGACGAAAACAAGGCCCTTTTATTGATGTCGCTGTAGGAAGTATTGCACCTGAAAATTCAGCTGTTGAATTTTTTGGCAAAGAGGTCGATGGTGCGGTTTTTCCTGGTTTGCTAGAACGCGCCCATGGCGGAGTCTTGTTTTTAGCTGATATAGCAGGGATAGATGCGCATATCCAGTTAAAGTTATTAAGTGCTTTGGAGTCACGCTCTTTTTTGCGTGTCAATGGCATTGAACAAATCCATGTCGATGTACGTATTATCGTTGCAACACGTATGTTGCTGGAAAATGAAGTCAAAGAAGGGGAAGTTTCGGCAAGATTTATATTACTTGCTAAATGAAGTGACTATGGAAGTTTTACCGTTGCGCGAGCATAACGAGGACGTGCCCGCGTTGCTACAATTCTATATTGATTATTTTGTTCAGCATGAGAAATTGCCGTTCAGAAAGTTTTCCATGCAGGCGCAGAATTTTTTACGTAATTATGCCTGGCCTGGTAATGTGCGTGAGCTAAAGAATTTGGTGCAACGCCTCATGATTTTAGGCGCGGGTGATGATATAGAGTTAACTGAAGTGCAGTCTGCATTAAGCACTGTACTGGATAATGCAACTAAAGATTCGCAGACGGCTACGCCGGATTTTTTCCAGTTATCGCTGAAAGATGCGCGGGAGCAGTTTGAAAAGGCTTATCTGGAATATCATTTTGCAAAAAATGAAGGCAATGTCGCAAAGTTAGCAGTGGCAGTAGGTGTGGAGCGAACACATCTTTATCGTAAACTGCACGCCTTGAATATCAAAGAGTAGTTAACGCGCAGACGTTTAGTCCTCCTTTGACATGAAGGGGATAGGTGGCGTTTAAAATAAGTCCGTTAAGAACAGGTTAACTTGGCTGTTATCGCTTTTGCTCCTGTCCTATAAATTGCTCAAGCTGGTTGATGAGTTGCGCATAATCATTTAAGTAACATTTGATGCTTGCTATATCAAAGCTATCTACTGCGGACTTTAATTGGTCGTTATAGGTCTGAAGGATTGAAATCTGAGCTTCTGCTTCTGTGGCGATGTCAATTGACTTACGAGTGAACTGTTTAATTTCAGTAATATTATTATGCTGAGCGATAGTTTTATACCTAAATCCTGCAAGCTTATAATTGGCGATCTATTAACATTATGAATCACGTGGTTAATCGGTTTTTTACTGCCAATTTAACCCTATTCAATGATCAGGTCATCATAACTCCGAGACTTCATTCGTTCATAAGTGAAATCTTCAGTATTGCGTGCACATTTCCTGAGCTGAACGCAATAAATATCCTGTCAATGCACCTGACCTTCTAATCAGAATGACTTCAGTTCGGTTTAACGCTAAGCGAGCAATCCCAC
>CALOCH010000031.1:0-186668 GCA_942491615.1 uncultured Gammaproteobacteria bacterium | reverse complement strand
ATGGGATAGCTCGAAAAAGATTAAAAGAGGTTAAGTCATGAGACCATCATTTACAGACTTCAAAAAGAAAGCACTGGAAAATATAGAAGTAAAGCAAGAGTATGAAAATCTTGCTCCAGCTTATGTTCTTAGAAAGCAATTAATTAAAATTCGTAAAGATGCAGGCTTCACTCAAGAAGAACTAGCAGAAGTATTACATACTAAGAAAAGTAATATTTCTAGGTTAGAGAATGTTAATTCTAGTATTTCTCCTAAACTATCAACCATTGAAGAGTATGCTAAAGCCGTCGGGTATCAAATTGAAATAAACTTTATACCTCAATTAGAACAACATATAACAAAAAATTCCAGTTGACCGCTGGCCGCGCAGTTTGCTTTCGGAGATTATTTTTTATCAACCTTCAGTTTGCTGAGTCAACTCATTATTTATCGGCCAGCGTCAACTGAATTTGGCGTTAGCATTGATTGCATAAAATGATTGCATTTTGAGGCAAGTGTTCCTATACTGCGCTAATGAACTCAAAACAGCGAAAGGTCTTGGCTTTTGTTTATAAAGACCCTGTACCAAAATCTTTAGAATGGTTAGAAATTGAAAGTTTATTGCTTGCTGTTGGTGCAAAGTTGATAGAAGGTAATGTTTCTAGGGTTAGGTTTTACAAGGATGATATTGTTGCAACTTTTCACAGACCTCACCCAAAGAAAGAAGCAAAGCCATACCAAATAAGAGATGCACGTAACTTTTTAACTCAATTAGGCATAAAACCATGAACTCATTACTTTACAAAGGTTATACCGCCAGAATAGATTTTAGCGATGAAGATGATTGCTTTATTGGTCATATTGTTGGAATTAAAGATGTTATTGGTTTTCATGGAGAAACAGTAAAAGAATTAAAAAATGCGTTTTATGAAGCGGTAGATGACTACAATGAGGCTTGTGAGGCAATAGGTAAAACTCCCTAAAAACCTTATTCGTGTAATTTATTGTTACGTATTCCTCCAGAAGTACATGCAGCTGTTGCAACCGCAGCTCAAATGCATGGTGAAAGTATAAATCAATGGGCTTCAAAGGCACTTTTAAGAGAATCGTCATTATAAATATGCTAATCGGGATAGGGAGCTACTCAAGTAGCCCCCTCCCACAGCACCGTACATACGGGCCCGTATACGGCGCCTAGCCAGTTTTTAACTGAGATACTTCCTCGGGCAAATCGATTTCGTATCAAGTGTCTATCGGGCCGTAGCCGGATGATGAATCTTGCACCATAGCGTGCGAATGGAAATGAGTCCTATCTCTTCAAAATGTGCATTGCTTAACCCGCAGTTTGTTGCCAATGTTTTCGACATGCGCCAGTAGCTTTTACGCGATAGACCTAATCGAATGGCCTCGCGTTTATTGACTCCCAGCGTGATCAGTTGTCCTATCCGGCGCCTTGGCCTACGCCACTGTTTCCAGTAACACATTCTTAATCGCCTTCTTATCCATCCATCAAGTTCAACGGCATCATTGTACTTCAACCCACAACCATAGTGCGCCATCCAGCCTTGAATATATTTCTTCAAGTCTATGATACGTGACTCTATGGAGATACAGGGACATCGGCGCGTGATGCGTTTTAGCTTGCGTTTGAATATCTTGACTTTGCTCTCCAGGGTTTTTAACTTTTTCCCATGAATTTTAAAGCCAAGGACTGAACTGTCTTTTACATGACTGACTTTACTTTTGGCTTTGTTGACCTTAACTTTGAGTTTGCACTCCAGAAAACGGCTGATACCCCCCTTGTGGTTCAATGCCATTCACTAAATAATACAAAATAATACAAAAATAATAAAGTAATTAAAATTCATGAGCTTAAGCAATACCTCCCCCTGCTATTTTTTTGCCTTGCGACTATATCCAACTAATCTGCCAATAAGTACTCACGAAAAATTAATTTAACTAAAAATGTATCATAATAAGCTAATTATTTTATTACCCATGGTTTTTGATGATTTACATAGATGAACTCACGACAGAAGAAATTACTCACATTAACTGAGACGCATAAAAACCATCCGCGTTATTTCGAATCTGATTGCTTAATAACCGGCACTTGTAAAACACCTGCCTGAAACAATAACTCGGCCTCCTTAATAACCATTAGTTTAGACTATCCTGGGATTCTGGCATGGTTAACTCAACGCTGGGGAAATACGTACTAAATCGCCCTTTATCCCTGGTGATCATCTGATAGCCTGATACGGCAGCATGTGCGCCAATAAAAAAATCGGGTAGCACATTGGTTTTTGCACCTTTGCGTTTTTTGTACTGTAGAAAGGCTTTGCCGGCTAAAAATAAAGCTTCTTTAGGCAGTGACTTACTTTCAAATCCTAAATGATTGAATAAGGCTTCCACTTCTTCAATGCGCTCAAATCCCACTGAACACTCAGCATAGATGATAGGGTTAATGACGAACGTATGGCTTTGATCTAATCTCTCCAGCGTGGTTGCGCTCCACTCAAACCAGGTACTTTCAGGATCGGCTAGATCGGTGACTATGCAGGTATCAATCAGGATGATGGCCATGCTTCGTCCCGAGTTAATTGCATGATTTCATCGGTAGACAACATTATTTTTCCTGTCTGGTGCGCAGTTCTGAAACGACTGGCGGTTTTATCACAGGCTTTCGCTTTAGCAAGATACCAGCGACCGTTTTCATCCTGTAAAAACTCGACTTCGGTTTCTGCTGGAATAATCCCCATGCTTTCCCGGACATCTTTGGGAATAGTGACCTGACCTTTGCTTGTTACGTGCATTGTGTTGACCTCTTTAAGTAATACATAAATGGTAATACCTTTTGTGTTTTAAATCAATATATTAAATATGTTGTTTCATAGTTAATTATTTGTTATAACAAAAATTATATTTTGTTTTATCAAAAATAATAATATGTTTATAAAAATAGGGTTGTCTTTAATTTTATTAATGCCAATTCAGCTGCTTGCCTGGGAAGATGCGCGGGTTTTGGAATTTATTATTCAGACGAACCCGGTGATTCGCTCGCAACATAAAGTAAGCGAAGTTTATGCTGTACCTGGTGCTTTGACCTGGGTGCTTGAAAACACCACGTTTTCCGGTAAAGCGGGGCTTGGCGGGACGGACTTTATAGAGTCGCCTTATACCGTTTACGGTGGGCTGCAGTTTAATATTCCCCTGTCTTCGAGAAAAGAAGAGCGCGAACAGGCGATAAAGCTGGTAGCCGAGAAAAAGGCGATTGATGGCATTAATACCCAGGTTATGAATGATATGGCCAATCTACGGCTGTTAGAATCCGAATTGGCGGCATCCAGGGTCAGGCGTGAGTTTTTGAAGAAAAAAGCGGCATGGGTTAAGGAGCGTATCGATAAAGGCTACGCGGGTGAGATTGATACACTTTGGACGCTAGGCGAAAAGATAAATACCGAAGATGCACTGGTGGCTAAAAACACCCTCCAATCAGAGACGCAGCGGCATAAATTAGCGCGTTATGCAGGTGAGCAATGGAAAACGCTGTTGGCTTATTTAAAAGGCGATGAGCAAGCTTTAAGGGGCTCTGATGGATAGGGTTATCGGGTTAATCGGTCGTGACGAAGTCGTGGCGGATTTAGTCGCTGAAATACGCAAAGGCAAGCATGTCATATTGACCGGCTCCGTCGGTATGGGTAAATCTGCTGTCTTGCGTGTGGCACTAGAGCAGGTGAGCGATAGAGTGGGGTTGATTATTCGCTTACATGATCACCAGGCGAAAGGGCAGTTTGTGGAAATGGCCAGGCAGATGTTGGAGCTGGATTTGCTGACTGCTAAAGAACTGGAATTATCCGCCTCTTTTCATGGCATACCGGGGTCTGAAATTGACTGGGCAGAAATTAAAAATAAAGTTAATCGCATGAGTATGCGCGATTTAACGCAAGCGGTGATTCCGGCGCTGGCTAGAGCAGAAGATAAACCAGTAATTGCCGTGGATGATTTAACCAGTCTGACCCCGACACAGATGGCCTTCTGGTTGGCGATCTTTGAACATGCGCAAGTGGTCGGTTGTGCTTCTGAAAAGAAACCAAGGGTTAAAAAGCTGTGGTGGAAGATGAAAGAAATTGCCAGATTAAGCCATTGTCTCAAGCTGTCGCCCGTGAAGTGGTGCAAGAGTACATTACGGCTAAAGGCATGCTAATTGAATCGCCGGATCAATATATTTCGCATGTTGTTAAGCAGTCAGGCGGAGTGCCGCAGGCGATTTATGACATGCTTGATGAATCGGGTAAGGAGCGTATTATTGATAAGCGCAAAGTGCGAGAAATGCGTCATGAAGCGGGTATTCAGTATTTAGACTTTACGCCGATGGTGATGATTTTGGGTGCCTTGATTGTATCGATGCGCTATATCGGCATGGGTACCGGTGATAAGACTTTATATATCATGGGCGGTATGGGTGCTGCGCTGTTTCTGACGTTTCGATTCTTTATCTTTAAAGGGGTAGGGCGGTAGAAATTACATACTAATTTAATACTGTATTAGTTTTAAATTAGTGTTCTTTTAGTATTAAAAATAAACTAATTTTATGTCAAAAAAACCTAAGCATTGTCCTAAGTGCCAGAGTAAAAAAGTGGTGGCTATTGTGTACGGTGAGCCAACAGAAAAAACCTTTGAGAAAGCAGAAAATGGCAAGCTTATTCTTGGCGGTTGCTGTGTAAGTGATGAATCACCGCAATGGTATTGCGCTGATTGTCAGCATGAGTTTGGTAGGATATTGGATGATTCAAAATAATATGATTTCATATCATATCATTTCATACTGTATGGTATGTTAGCCGCTACCCACATAGCCTTTTCTTCTGTGCTGTATCTAGGCGGTGCTGCTGTCTTTGAATATGAAACCAGCATTATTACCTGGGCGATTGCCGCGTTATTTTCTTTGATGCCAGATATTGATTTACCCACTTCAAAAGTTGGCAGGCCTCTGTTTTTTATCTCTGTGCCGCTGGAAAAACGCTTTGGTCATCGCACCATTACCCACTCGGTTATTGGCGTTAGCATTCTTGCAGCGCTGGCTTCGCCTTTGTATGTTTATTACCCTTTAGCGTTCTGGGCGGTGATGGGCGGTTATTGGTCGCATCTGCAAATTGATATGGCTAATATTCGCGGCGTGGATTTGTTTTGGCCTTCGGCTATTAGAGTGGTGATGCCTGGCAAGATTAAATTCAGGCTGGAAGTCGGCAGTAAAGCAGAAATGATTGTGATGTGTGCCTTGCTGGTGTTTTGTTTAGGACTTTATCCAGTGAGTAATTTAGGTTTGCGTGGTGGCTTGCATCAAATCCTGCGTAACTTTGATATTGCGCGGGATGAATATATGAAGGTCCAGGGGAAGAATTTTTATTCCCTGGAACTGAATGCGATTGATAATTTAACGTTAGAACATATTGCATGTAACTGTCCGATCTTAGGCGCATGGCAGGGTGGTTTGATTGTTGAACTTAACGGTCAATCCAGAGCAGTAGGAGAGAGTGAAGTTAATCATAATCTGTTTCCCACTGAAGCCGTGCTGATCAAAGGCGAGCCGTTACGCGTGATTACGCAGCGGGTGAATATGAATGGCCGCTCATTGCGTTGGTTAGTGGATAATTTGCAGGCTAATCATGAGTATTATTTGCTGGGGGAGCTGTTTGTCGATTCGGGGTTATTGCCTAGTATGAATGATATTGAGCTGTATCATCCGGTGATGTTTAGCGGCAGTACGGTTAGGCTGCATTATGCCAGGGCTTCGGATCTTGATGAGTATTTGAATATGGTAGCTATTCGTGGGGAAGTTGTGGTGCAGTTTTGGTTGAGGCCTGGGGATGAGGTGGTGGAGTTGAGGTTTTCTGGTAGTGGAAGTGGTGGTTCTATGCCTGATTTTTTAAATGATTTGTAAGCCATAAAAAAAGACTTCCAAGCTATACAGCTGTGGAAGTCTTTAATTTTTCTTGATCGGCCCGTGCAAAGAAGGGCTGTACTATCATGCGATGCTACCCATTTTACCTCGTTTACTGTTCGCGTTTACGTTGCTGGCAATCGCTGCAGTAGCGAATAAAGCAGATGAGATAATGAATTCACCGGAAAGAAAGCCAAACAAGCCAACCATAAATACCAATCCAGTTAAAATATCTTTGTATAAATCATTCATGAGTAAGTCCTCTTATAATTAAAAAATAGGTTTATTTAAACTACAGATTCATTATAAGAGAACTCTGTACATGACAAAAAAATTTAAAAAGCTAGCGTAGCTCGTTGAAATGTAATTAAATACCGTATTTTTGTTTTGGCGAACATGAATAACGGACACTTACAGATCAACGAACTAACCGCTATATTAAACGAGCATTTTCATTGGAACAAGGCAAGAATGAATTGTTTTGTGGGAATGTTAATAGCTTTGATGGCTGTAGGCACAGTGAACCTGACTCAACTCGCCTTATTTTTTCCCAGTCGGGCATTAATAACATCACGTTATAGGCGGATACAACGTTTTTTTAGTCATCATTGGCTGGACTACAATGAAATAGCTCACTTTATAATGAAGCTTTTTGGTTTTACAGAAAATGATTTTTATCTATCATTGGATCGAACCAATTGGAAATGGGGTAAAATCAATATCAACCTATTGGTTCTGGCGGTTGTTTACAAAGGCGCAGCAATTCCTGTGTATTGGCTACCGTTAAATAAAAGAGGGAATTCTAACTGGCGAGAGAGGATCGTGCTAATGAATCGGTTTATCAGTCAGTTCGGTCGAGTTCATATTAAAGGGTTATTAGCAGACCGTGAGTTTATTGGCGACAAATGGATGGGGTGGTTGATCCAGGAAAAAATTCCCTTTAATATCAGGATCCGTAATAATAGCTACACGATTAATAGCCGTGGAGACAAGGTTCGCGTTGATCGTTTATTTCAGACGCTTAAAGTCGGTGAGATACACAATATTCAGAGCACCTGGACCTCGGATTTTAGATAAAATCATCCGACTGAAAAAATTAAAAAACTTTAAAATCAATCAATAACGTACTTTTTACCCTAAATATTTCAGAAAATTCTTTCTATGAGCTTCAGACTTTGTAATGATACCACATTAAAATGATTGATGGACTAAACCGGTCCACACTTGCCGGAGGAAAAACTATGGTTCAACGACAACTTCCCCTTTTTCCAGAGGGTCTGCTGAAGTAACCTATGATTTAGCCTTTGAAAGAGACGGGTTGTGACCTACTTCTATGGTACTTGCAAGTTTTACTCATGACGAGAATGATGATGCTTCGTTTCAAATGATTACCGCTCAGTTTTATTGCAACGGCTATGTCAAACAAATGGATATTGTCCGTGCTTTTGGTGTGACACCAATCAGTGTCAAGCGTGCTGGTAAACGCTATAAAGAAGAAGGTGTACAAGGGTTTTATGCAGAGAAAAGACGCGAGCGCTGTTTTGACGAATGCTGTCTTGCAACAAGCCCAGCAGTTATTAAACGAAGGCCAGGGCACTGTGATGTGACAAGCTAGTGTTAAGCGAGACACCTTCAGTAAAGCTATTCGTGCCGGACGGTTGCATAACAACAGTAAAAAAAAGACTTAGCAACATTAAGTACTAAAAGTGAGCGCAGTGGGCAAGATAATGCGGCTCCTATGGGGATGGGCGCTCAAAATATTTCGCCGTGCGCGTCTGGCTGCCAGTATTGGACAACCAGAGCAACTCCGCCTTGCCCCTGGTTTTCAAGCCCTGCAAAGATGTTCCTAAAGGCGGTGTTTATTTGCATTGCCCCGCTTTATTAGTGACTGGACTATTAAAATACAGTGACAATTTTTTTAAACTCAGCATAGGGTATTATGGATTAGACAGCCTGCTCATCATACTGGCCTTTATCGCACTTGTTCGGGTAAAGTCGATTGAATCCTTGCGCTATAGTGCACCCGGAGAATGGGGCAAGCTAATTGGACTGGATCGTATTCCCGAAGTCCGCACTCTGCGAAGTAAAATCAAACAACTCACACAAGATGAAAGCCCTCAACAATGGAGTGAAGCGCTCTGTAAAGAATGGATGCAGAGTGCACCTGAGCAGGCAAGCATCCTCTATATTGATGGTCATGTTCGTGTTTATAATGGGCAGCAAACCAAACTCCCGCGTCACCATGTAGCCCGGCAAAAACTCTGTTTGCGGGCAACCACGGATTACTGGGTTAATGCAATGGATGGCCAGCCTTTTATGGTCATTAACAAAGCCGTCGACCCGGGTATGATCAAAGTCATTGAAAATGACATTCTTCCGCAACTCGAAAAAAGGCTGCCCACTTTTGTTAATACCGAAGAGCTGAAGTCCGATCCGCTATTGCACCGGTTTACACTGGTGTGTGACAGAGATCTTACAGCCCGCCTTTTTTTAAACGCATGAAAGCACAGCGCGTTGCCTGTTTAACCTATCATAAATATCCGGGTGAAAACTGGCCGGAAGAAGAATTTTTACCCTATGCGGTCACGCTACATTCTGGCGAGCAAACACAACTCAGCCTTGCAGAACGAGGTCACTGTTTAAGCAATGGTCTCTGGGTGGGGAAATACGCAAACTTTCTCAAAAGGACACCAGACCAGTATTATAGGAACAGACTATCGCACGGAAATGATCCCGCTAGCTGTTGCCATGTTTGCCCGTTGGTCTCAGGAAAATTTCTTCAAGTATTGCCGTGAACAGTTCGGAGTAGTTAAGCTGGTCGACTATTGCATTGAACCTGTTTCCGAGTCCGTCAAGGTGGTTAATCCAGAATATCGTCGACTGGATAGCCAGATAAGATCCAGCCAGGGTAAATTAAATCGTTTACTTGCCAGGTTTGCAACATTAACACTGGATACGCCTATTGAGCCCGACAAAGTAGAACCCTTCTTGCAAAAAAAGTCCCTCTGCCAGGAAGAGGTTGAAGCCTTTCAGGTACAGATTAAGAACCTCAAAGAAAAGCGCAAACAAGCGCCACATTACCTTACAGTAAAAGAGCTTCCCGAAGCGGAGCAGTTTCAGCAACTCAGCACCAAAAGCAAACATTTCATTGATACGATCAAAAAGATTGCTTATCGAGCTGAAACGGCAATGGCCAATTTGTTGAGAGAAACGCTCTCACGACCTGATGAAGTTCGCAGTCTGTTACGGGCAATTTATAGTAGTGAAGCAGATCTGATTCCAGATCAGGAGCAAGGCACATTAACGGTACGATTACATCATTTGGCCAATCGGAGCTATGATGTTGCCATACAAAAACTATGTGATGAGCTTAATAGCACAGAAACAAAGTTTCCGCGAACAAATTTAAGGATGATCTTTAAATTGGGATCAAAGTAAATTCCGCGAGGTCAGGTGGTCTGATATTCCGGATTCAAGATTATTAGGTGCGTGCCCTGTCTTTCTCAGTGGCCTTCGTTTAAGTGATGGCCAGTTATTAATAGTGGCTAATTCGAGCTTCAATCGGAGTGCGATCAAAGTGTATGGCTTACGCTGGGAAATAGAAACACTATTTGGTTGTTTAAAGGGACGTGGATTTAATCTGGAAGATACACGAGTTGTGGGCTACCCCCGTATTAAAAAGTTATTGGTTTTACCCGTGATTGCATTTTGTTGGTCTCATAAAGTAGGTGAATGGAAAGATGATTGTGTATTGCCAATCAAAATCAAATCGCACCAGCGTCCAGCACAAAGTATCTTTAGATATGGGTTAGATTGTATTCGATCCGAGTTATTTAATGCTTTTACCCAATCCAAGAAATTAGTTAAGAAGTTGCTTTCCCTGCTGCGTCCAGAGCCACTAACTAATGGGGTTTATAATGGATCGGTTACATGCTGAACTTTTTTGTCGTGTACAGAGAACCTGAATATATTGATGCTAAAGATTCAACAATGTCATGGTATCGCCATGCTTTAAAAGCTGATTGGTCTAGCCCGGACAAGGTTAAATCTGACTTTGGAAATGCAAGTATTCTTAAAGATGGGCGTGTCGTATTCAATATTAGTGGTAATAAATACCGCCTAATTGTTCAGATAAATTATGACTACAGAGTGGTCTATATTCGATTTATTGGAACACATAAACAATACGATAAAGTTGATGCTCAAAGTATTTAAACGGTAAATAAAATGAATATACACCCAATTAAAACAGAAAATGATTATCGCAATACACTTCAAGAAATTGAAGGCTTAATGATGGCTAAGACTGGCTCTATTGAAGGTGATCGTCTGGATATACTTGTAACTCTAGTTGAAGATTACGAGCGAAAACATTATCCAATTGATTTTCCAGACCCAATTGAAGCAATCAAGTTTGCTATGGAGCAACGTAATTTAACTGTGAAAGACCTGGTGCCAATGATCGGACAAACTAACCGTGTCTACGAAATTTTAAATAGAACCTAAATCCTGCAAGCCCAGAGTTGAACAGAAAATAAAATTATTTTTTAGACAAAAAAGAGCCAGCCATCGAAATTGTTTTTGTTTGTTTCGTCAATCGAGGAAACAATCTGGATTCGGCTTTAAAATAAATAGAGGGTATGCCTAATATTGGGGGCATTCTCAAATTCAGGTCAATAAAATACCCTGCCAAATAGAATGGCCTTAAATCAGAAAATCTTTATTGAACTAAAAAAGCTAAGCCGATAAACCAACCTTAACCCAGTCATCCCATTCTTGAGGATAAAGTGGATCGGCAGGTGTTTTGACTCTTAATTGATGATTCCCTGTGAGTAATTTTCCGGCCGTCCGAATCAGATAGGTACGGAGCGTCTCTGGCTCCCACTGGCACAAGATTTTGTTACCCGTTAATTGAGCCATCCAGCGCACTGTATTGTATGCGAGGACGGCGCAATGAAATAAGGCCGCATTGGCCAGGAATTGATCCGTTCTGATTTTACCTAAGCCCATCTGGCCTTTTGCTTCTTCGATCCATGTTTCACAAGTGGCTCTTTCGCCATACTTCTTGTGTATTTTCCAAGGAGTTAAAGCTTCGGTTGTTACATAACAAAAATAGTCATACTCTGTCGCGTCCCAAAGCTCGGACTGGGGACCCGCTGCCTGTTGGGGTAATTTTACCCTGACCGCGACGAATGAGCGAGAGCGAGACCAGCCGATGCAACGATACTGAAACTCGCATTGCTCCCAATCGGGCTGGCCTTTTATAGCGACCCAGGTCTGTTCGGCCAGCCGTGCGACCAAATTCTTGAGCTTCACCTTGATCAAATAGCCATGCCCCCTGGTATCCAGCAACTCAAGTAAGTCGCCCACAAAATAACCACTGTCACCTCGAAAAACAATACGCATCCGATTGGGTAAGTGTGCCAGCAGCTGTTTGGTAAATTCAACAACACCATTGCTCGTAAAGGCATTACCTGTCCTGAACCAGGCTTAAAAATTTCCTTTGTTTCCGCTAGAAAGGCGATTTGTGGGTGGTATGAACGGGCACCTTTCTTTTTTGGGTTGTAACCTTTGGCACTTCCTTCTTGTCGACCACAAACGGTGTCCACAGTTGAATCGACATCAATCCATTGGACGGGTTGTATGCCGGTTTTCGACTTTCCGGAACGAAGTAAACGCCGCCAGTGTTGACCACGCAAGATATGCGTGAGCGTTTCAATCTGGCTTATCTGCCTATCACTTACTTCTTTAAAGATCCGCAAGATTGTGGTTTCAACAGGAATCTTTACCCAGCTCGCTACTTTACACAGTACACTGTCTGCCCATACCCTCGTCACCTTTGCCATTGATGTTGCTCCACCCATCATGCCGACCAACGTCAATAGAACCACATCAGATAAGTGATAGTCTGCATTATCACCTCGCTGATGTGGAACGCTTTGTTTTACCGTCTTTTCAAAACCTATCCTGTCTAAATATTTTACGACGGGAATCAGTCCGGCCTGGCTAGTCAATCCGTGTGCAGTGGATGAAATTTTGACGGATCGAGTGCGATTTCGGACACGAGATGAGGATTTTTTTGCTTTTGAGGACTTCATTAAAACGATGAGGTAGTGAAATCAATAAAATGACATTATATCATTGTTTAATAAGGTATTTTAGGATTTATTGTACGTATGGCTTGCAGGATTTAGGTAGAAAAAGACAGCTTACATTACCTATGATAAAGAAGTTACATAAAGATTTAAGTATTCCTGCTGAGTCTTTATTGTCGAAATGACTGCAAACTGGAATAGTCAAAAAATCGTAAAATGCCCTCACTGCAATGGTGTATCAGGATTTACTATTTCAAAATTAGTCCGACATTCTGAAAACATATCATGGCAAGGCCAAGCTATTTATGTTGAAGGTGAAACCGTAGGAATGTGATTATTCGTAACCTCACGCATGGCAATTATTACATCACGCTTTTATCATCCATCATTAAATTAATGGCATCTGACAGGCGGTCCTTATTTATCTTCTGAGCACCTATTTTTTTAAGGTTTAACTGGTTTTTAAAGCCTTGTATGATCGGAATCTAATTTTTAAAAAAAACCTGCATTCTTCACAGCCCATCGAAATAGCCTGGTGACGAAGATGATGCCATTGCATGTGGGCGTTTGCTAGAAATCTAACCAGTTTCCCAACCGAAGCAGGGCAGGTGCTGTTTGGTTATTCGCCAAAGCAGTCCTACGATACCTAGTCGCAATGGAAAAAAAATCCCCAGTAAACCAACAAGTGCTTTTTTTTAGGCTATCCTTATTCTGGATCAAGCGGAAAAAGAAAAAACAGAAGGCGCTGAATTGGCCCTATCTATATTGATAGAGCGACTAAAACTTGAAAAAACTAAACCGACCACAAAAGGAAAATAGAAATGGCAACTATCAAACCAGAACACACAAAAACAGTGCAGCAAATGTATGTTGCCTATTACGGTCGCCCAGGCGATAGTGCGGGCATTGAATATTGGGCAGGCCGGTTAGCTGAAAACAATGGTGCGATGAGCGCCATGATTGATGCCTTTGGTAGTTCAAAAGAATATCGGGACGGAATCGGCTCCCAGCCGACAGTCGAAAAAGTGACGCTACTTTATCAGCAAATGTTCAATCGTCAACCCGAACAAACAGGCTTAGATTACTGGGTGAATAAGATCGATTCCGGCGCGCGCTCGCTGGCGTCAGTTGCGCTGGCGATTGCAGACGGGGCGCAGAATCAGGATGCTGTTGCCTTAGATAATAAGATTCAGTCAGCCGATTATTTTACTGCTCGCGTGGATGAAACAGGCGTTAGCTATCAGGCAAGGGACATTCCGGCGGCACATTGCGGACGTGACTGATTTTCCATCCAGTATTGTGCGCTCAAGAGCGGACATTGATGACTGGTTTATGACAAAAACAGGCGCTAATCCTGCTGACTTCAGCATGACAGGAGGCGTGGATATCTTCACTGGAACGAATGCGAATGAAACCATTATTGCCAATGAATATGATTTTATAGGCGCTGGCGATCTGATTGATATGGGCTCAGGAAATGATACTTTGGTTATTGTGAATGACGCGGGACTTAATGCTGCTCCTATTCTTGTTTTTGATGCAATAGATTTAATGGTATTATGAGAATGTTGAAAACCATGTCAATCTGGATGCAATCACAGAGTTTGACTTTCGATGGGATTGAAAACGTAACTATTATCAACAAAGAAATGGAAGACTATCAAGGCTATTCGGCTGAAATAAATGCTGGCGGTGCTGAAATAGAAACATTAACCATACTCAATGAGCCCGACACTTACTATAGAGAAACTTTGTCTGAAATACACGCCGATACGCATGTTGTCATAAAAAATGGCCCGAACAATGACTCTAAATATAAAGGATCTCGTAATCTTACTAAAATTAATTTTAATCAGGGCTATGAAAAGATAGGCAATACCGATATCAGCATCACTAATCTTGATAATAATCTTGATTTTCAAGAAGGCGTAAAGGGTCATGATTATTATGCTAGTCACGCCTTTTTTAGTTACGCGGATGATATCTATACAACCTTGAACTTCAGCCATATTTTTAACCAGAATACGGCGAACGGTGAAACATACAGCGCTTATTACGAACAAAATGTTAATAACCGATGGGGTTTCGATAACCCTTATGACTGGACTGACCTGATATCAAGATCAACTACGCCACATCTTCATACGGAAATCAATATTAATGATGTGCATGGCGTGTTTCATAATACGGACATTGTCATGATTTCAGTGAATGATGCAAGATCAGAGTCTAACGCGGTCATTAATATTAAAGACTCTGAGCATGTTAGTGTCAAACTCACCGACGCTATTGTTGCCAGTGACGGAATTTCAGGCAATACAGATGCCCCGCGTAGCGAATGGGCCGTGGATACGCTGGTCGTAAATCTCGATAATGCACACGACATAAGGATTCTTGCGGAAGAAACGGAAGTGGTTACGGTGAATATTCTGTCTGATTCCAGTATTTATAGTTTAGGAGCGGAAAGAGGTGGGAAGGATAAAACATTTGATTCACTGACCGTCAATATGGGAGAACATGATCTTCATATTGAAACTGTTGGAATGACCGACATTAGTTGGGACGGACTGGCGACCTTTCATGGAACAGGGGACCTTACGATTGATAAGTTTGGCGCAGACCTTAGCGGATCAACCAACCCTCCAGTTACATTTGACGGCAGGGATGTTGGTGGAGATATTAATCTAGGCTATGTAGGCACCTCTGTTAATACGATATTTACAGGGCAGGGCGATGACACTATTATTCTTGCTGAACTGCGCGTTGAGAACAAAGGTTTTTATGTCAATGCAGGCGCTGGCAAGGATGTCATATCAATTAAATCGGACAACGGCTATGGTAATGATCATGTCATTGCGTTTAATGAAGCGAGCGATTCAACGCTAGACGGCTTTGATGTTGTGATGAACTTCTTTAATCTGAACAAAAATAACAACGCAGTTGATCTGTCAGCGCTGAACTTAGCGCACACAACAAACGTGCTGCAAAAAGGCGTCATGGATACTCGTGATCTGTCGGAGTATGTGGGTGATGGCATGGGCTTTTTTGGCGATGATTCAGTAGCATTCTCTGTAGAGGAAAAGTTTAAAAACCGCCCTTATGAGGATCAAGGCTATATGTTTGTCGATGGTAATAATGACGGCAACTTTACGGCTGAAGAGGATATGGTGGTTCAGTTCACAGGACTAAAACCTTTTTCTGAGCTTACGGTTGATCATGTTATTTTCTGATAACCCAATAAAAACCAGATTGTCAGTTGATGGTCTGGTTTTTTATAAATGCAAACACAATATTTTTTGGAACAAGCGAAAGAGCATAATATGACTGAATATAACCATCAGCCCGGAAATGTAGCCATTCATTCTGACCTTTATCTTGCATTGGTGGATGAAGGTGAGGATTTAACGACTATCAAAATGAGATTAGAGGGTTCTGTCGCAAATATGCCAAAAGCATAAAAGCCTTAAATCCCATTATTGGCTTTGTTATTTTCTTGATAAAACGATGATCTTGTTCAATGATGTTAATGGCCAGTTAAACTGAGCCAAAATTGGCCATTAAAATTGAGCCACGTTTCCAGACTTTACTATTAATTCTAAAGCTGTAACAGTTCCCTTTATTTACCTCAGGGAACGTTATGAAGGAGTGGATCGTGATTCATCAGATCAAAGCATTACACAACAAAGGCAATGGCTTGTCGGAACGCAAGATTGCCAAACAATTGAGTATTTCTCGCAATACCGTCAGTAAATACCTAAACATGCCGGAAACAGAGATGACTGAGGTATTGTCTGATACAGATAGAACCAAGAAGTTAGATGAGTATCGGAATTACATTATTCAACTCCTACAAACCTATCCAGAGTTATCAGCGGTTAAGGTCTTGCGTAAACTGAAAGCCAAGGTTGAAACACTGAGCGTGTCAGATCGGTCTGTCAGACGCTATATACAGGCATTAAAACAAGAAATTACTTTTAAACAAGTGCGCTACTATGAGCCTGTGATTGACATGGTGCCAGGTGAACAGTGCCAGGTTGATGGCGGTGAGCTACGTGGCGTGATGATTGGCGGCATGGAAACAACCGTGTATTTAATGGTCTTTGTCTTGTCCTATTCTCGCTTAATGCATGTGTCCTTATCTGACAAACCGATTAATACAGATATGCTTATAAAGCAACATGATGCCGCCTTCCGTTATTTTGAGGGCATGCCAGAAGAATGCGTTTACGACCAAACCAAATTGGTTGTCATCAGTGAAACCTTCCGTGAACTGAACCTGAATCAACGCTTTCACCAATATGCCACAACGGCAGGATTTCGTATCCATGCCTGCGAAGGCTATGATCCCGAGAGTAAAGACAAAGTTGAAGCAGGCGTTAAATATGCCAAACAGAATGGTCTTTATGGTGAAAGTTTTGCCAATTGGGCTGATTTAGAACACTACTTCTCAGACTGGCTGGATAATATGGCTAATCAACGAATCCATGGCAGTACGGGTAAGCAACCACACGCTTATTATGAGCAGGCTGAAAAAGCACATATGTTGCCTTATTTGACGCCCTCTTGTGTGCAAACAAAACCATCCGATACGGTGGTGACACGTAAAGCGGATAAAACGGGATTGATTGCCTGGCAATCCAACAAATACTCAGTGCCGATGACTTATCAATGCGCGCGAGTTGGCGTCATTACCCAGAATGGTCAGTTATTGATCAGTGACCTGGCAACAGGTGAGATTGTCGCTGAACACCTGATTCGCCAGGAGAAAGGCCAGGTGATAAAAAACCGAGATCATTATCGAGATAAAGCACAGCGTATTGAAAATTTAGAAGCGGATGTTTTACAGTTACTGGGAAGGAGCCAAAATAGTCAGGCATTATGTGCCTTATTAAAAAACACGTCACCTGGCATCTATAAAGATCAGTTGGTAGGCGCTAAACAAATATTGAATGCACATATAAAGCAACACGGAGAAATAGACGCTCAGCTATTAGCGCGACTTATCGACACGCCTCGCCTGACGGCAACAGGGTTAAGAGATCGACTAGCGGCTTATCAGCAGCACCCGGAAAGGGGAAACATAGAAGAAATGCCTGCTTCTCAATATGCGCAAAAAAGTCAAAGCAAAACAAATGACTCATTAGCTCGATATGGTGTCCTTAATGGCCGACCTGACGGACAAGGAGAGAGCCATGTCCGCTATTGAACAAGTCGCTCAGAAATATCGTAGTCTGCGCTTATCGGGCATTGCCGAACAGCTTGAACCTTTGTTGATTCAAGCAGAAGCGAGTGAAAGCTCTTATCTACACTTTGCCCAAAGCTTGGTTGAGCATGAAGAAACTCAGCGTAACAACAAGCGTATTGAACAAAATAGACGGCGTTCAGGGTTTCCTTTGCATAAAAGCCTGGAAGAGTTTGATTATCGCTTTCAAACAACCATTAGCAAACGGGAGATCAATAGTCTTTGTGACTTTGGCTTTATTGATAACCGAGAAAACGTGGTATTCATTGGTCCACCAGGCGTAGGCAAAACACACCTGGCGATAGGGTTAGGATTAAAAGCAATTGATGCGGGCTATAAAGTCGGCTTCAACACCGCATTAAGCTTAATGGAGACCTTGGAGTTAGCTGAATTAAAAGGTGAGTTGAAAAAGAAAATCAATCAACTGCTCAAGTTCGATGTCTTAATCATTGATGAACTGGGGTACCTGCCGATGAATAAAAAAGGCATGCATGACCTATTTCAGCTGATTAATGCGTTATATGAATATAGGTCAATTATCCTGACAACAAACAAAGAATTTACTAATTGGGGTGAATTCTTCTTTGAAGACAATGTGGCTGTGCCGATTGTGGACAGACTCATCCATCATTCACACATTTTTATGCTGGGAGGTGAAAGCTATCGACTGAAATCTAAACTCAACAACTAACTATTTCTCTGGAAAAGTGGCTCAATATTAATGGCCGAAACTGGCTCAATTATTTTGGCCATTGACAAGTATCTTCAGGCGAGTATTTCCCCCGGAATCAATCATATACAGATCATCACCGGGGCGTCGGGTGACGTTCACGTTATTATTCAGCCGTCTGTTAGTGCGAATGGATGCCTTTATCTCTTCATATAACGGATTTTTTTCTTTTCTCGGGTTTTTATCGTATGCCTTGATTTCAGAGAGTTTTAAAACCATCTGAGTGATACTAATGGGATCAGATAAAGGTAACGGCTCACTGGATGTATCTCCAAAATGACCTTCCACCAGCATGCCTTTGATTTGGTTACTAGATGCTCTTTGTTTTGCCATGATAGTTCTCTTATTCTGCTATGTCAGGAAGGTTGGGAATAAGCTCGCGAGCCAGCTCTATCATTGTTTCTTTAGCTGTCAGGGTGTTTTTAGTCTTGCTTTTTTGTTCTATGCGATGCACAGGGATTTTTTGAGTTGCGGCTTCGCGATAAATAACAGAACTGGGGATGACAGTATCGAAAATGGTTATAGCGCCTTTACTGGGTGTAAAAGAGGTTGCCCGAAGTTCTTCGGCGATCATTCTGGCATCCACTGTCCTATCCTGGCGGTAAATGATGCCGCGCAATGGGCCTATGGGCGCTCCCATGCGAGCCATAGGCTGCAGACGCTCAATCATTTTGACAGTGCCCCTGACAAATTCTTTCGCGGATAAGATTTCCGGCGGAATAGGGGAGAGCATGAAATCTGCGGCGGTGACCGCAGCATCCTGGAGAGGGCCTACGGCACCCTGAGTATCCAGCAAAACAAAGTCGTATTGATTATCGAGTTGGGTGAGAATATACCGTAACCTGACTCTGCCATCGGGGGTGTCCCGAATCCAGTCGCGCAGTTTGCCATCGGGGTCGTCGGATACAATAATATCCAGGTTTTCGATATTGGTTTGCGAGATGCTGTTACGGCTGTCTGAATGGATCAGAAAGTGAGTGAGACCTTTTTCAGCTTTTGCGCTGAGCTAGTAATAGCTGGATAAGGTTGGTTGAGGGTCTGCGTCTATTAATAAAACGCGGTAGCCTGCGTCGGCTAATAAACCTCCGAGATTGGCGGTTAACGTGGTTTTTCTTACGCCGCCCTTTGTACTGACAATTGTAATTTTTATCATTTAGTGTTATCCTTATGAAAATTAAATCAAAAGGTAAATAACTAAATAATTTAACAAGAACCTTGCTGGTGTAGCTCAATCGGTAGAGCAACTGATTTGTAATCAGTAGGTCGCGGGTTCGATTCCCATCACCAGCTCCATATTTAGGCCCTGTTGCATTAATGTGCTCCAGGGCTTTTTTATGTCTGTCACTTTATGCTAATTCCATTACAGCTAATTTGGTTTTGTTCATCAGGTCTAAAACGCTATTGGACAGTATATCTTCAGAATAAGGTTTGTTGAGATAAACATTAACGCCTTTTTCTTCGGCGAGTTGCTTGTGTTTAGCTGTTGCTCGTGACGTAATCATTATAATAGGCAGTGCTTTGGTCGCCTCTGTTCTACGCACATACTCAGTAAGCTCGAGGCCATTTACGCGTGGCATTTCGAGGTCGGTGATAATGATATCCGGTGTTTGCAGTTCTAATTGCTCAATTGCATCTAGTCCATCCCGTGCTGCCATGATCTGATACCCCATATCTGAAAAAAAATGCTCTAAAGAGCGGCGCGCGCTGAGTGAGTCGTCTACCACTAATGCATAAGGTAACTCTTCTGCGGCATCCTCTGTTAATTGACGATCAATGTTCATACCTTGGTAAGCTGTTGTCGGTTGGAGTAATTCTTGTAGATCCAGTACTGGAGCGATACTGCCATCATCTAAGAGGCTTGCGCCTATGACCCCGTGGATTTTAGGTAAGACATCGGCTAGGTCTTTTACAACTAATTCCTTAACGCTGAGAATTGATTCAACAGCAATTGCATAATGCTGATCCTGATAATTTACTAACAACAAAGGACGCGATTTGAGTGGAATCGTTTGATTTGGATGGACTCGATGTAAAAGTGATTCTATTGTTTTGACGGCGTATTTAGTCTCATCGAATTCAAACCAAAAATCATCCTCCTCCTGAACTAATACGCCTGAGTCAGGGAGTAAAATCTGCTCTATGCCCAGCTCAGCAATAGCAATAGTTTGTTTGCCAATTTTAATAAGCAGGGTATTATAATGCGCTAAGCTGATAGGCAATTGAATGTGGAAATGACAGCCTTTTCCTGCGTCTGATTCTAAGCGCAAGGTACCACCTAAGGCTCTAATTCCTGAATTAACAGCATCTAAGCCTACACCACGACCGGAAATATGGCTTACTTCGTCTTGCGTAGAAAAGTTAGGTTGCATAATAAACTGCTTAATTTCATCTTCAGAAGGGGTCGCCTCTGCACTAATAAAGCCTAATTTGATGGCTTTGTTTTTAATTGCGCTGAGATTTAACCCTGCTCCATCATCTATACAGTCAATGGCAATTACATTTCGCTCGCGGTAAAAATTCAATGAAATGGTGCCTTGCTCTTGTTTTCCAGATTGTTGTCTTAGCGCTTGATCCTCAATTCCATGATCGACAGCATTTCTGAGTAAATGCATCAGTGGGTCTATAACGCCATTTAAAATATCTCTATCGACCAATACTTCATCACCGCTGACTTTAAAGTTGACCTGTTTTCCCGTCATACGGGCTGCTTGTCTGACACTGCGTTGTAGTCGGGGGGCGATTGAGTGGACAGGAATAGTCCGCATATCTATTAAAGTGTTTTGTGACGTGTCGTTAAGATAATTCTGCTCTATAAGTAGACCATCTATATCTTTTAGTTGATTAACAAAGTTGCGGTTCATTTCTCGTGAATCTGAGGTCATTTCATGTAGACGACGACTGGTTGAATACAGTTCGTTATATTGATCCATTTCCAGAGTATCAAAACCTTCGGCTAAATCCTGTGTTGCGTGTTTGTGTAGTTGATTAAGACTTTGTTGGTCAACCAGATCGAGCATTTCCTCGCTGAGGTAATGAAACTGGTCTAGGTGAGTCTGTAATGCTTTCGTTTGATCTAATGATTTTTTGAGTTGTGCACGCAATTGACCATTGTTGATCATTATTTCATCAGAAAATTGTATTAGCCTGTCAATCACTGAAACAGGTAAACGAACCATCTGTTCATTGTCATTATATTTATTTTCAGTTTCGGAACTTTCGCTGATCTGTGCTTCGGGGCTTGCTACTGAGGACGATTCCGGTTTAGATTGTGTCGGTTGAGATTGCATAAGCTGGGTAATGCCATGCGCGTCAATCTGGCTTGCCAGATCTAGAATTTCCTGCAATACATCAATCGCATCCTGTGGTGCAGAAGCATTGCTAGTGAGGGCTTCAGTCATTTCCTCCAGGCAGTCGGAAGCGCGTTGCAAACTGGTCATTATTTTTTTATCTGGAAGGCTGTTTGCATTCGCTAGCGCAGTCAGAATGTCTTCCAGGTGATGTGTTAAATTTGCAATGCCTTTGACGCCTACTGTATTTCCAGCCCCTTTTAAAGTGTGTGCCACGCGTTGTGCAGTGATGACATTATCTATAGACCCTCCTGTAGCAAGATGTTCAATCGCGCTGGAAAAAGTGGCTGTTTGTTCTGGCAGTTCATCTAGTAAGCTATCAATCAGTTCAGCAGAAACATCATTAGGTAATACTAAGGATACATCGGCTTCGCTAGCCTGACGTTGGCGGTTTTCGGTTTCTGTATTTTGGGTAAGCGTTTCTAAAGAGTGCAGTGCTTTTAATAATGCGGCCGCGTCGTCTTCATTTAATGTAATGGGCCAGGTAGGTGAGCAATGAATAGCGAGTAAAAGATGCATATTTTCCTGGGTCGTCGGCGCGCTTAAATAGTCTTTGACTGCCGTGTTCCATCGGGATAGTAATTCAATTAATTGATCTCGTATTTGTGTATCTTGTTGCAATAAAAAAGGGAAGTTTTGTTGTACATGCAAGCAAGATTGGTAAAGCCCAGTAAAGTCAGCTATTTGACTAATGTTGGTGAATTTCTGTAAATAATCATCTAGATTTTCGAAATCTATAGTAGCAATGCAGGTTGCTGACTCAGCGATTTGCAGTGTTTTTAAAATCTTGAAGAGTCCATTTTTAACGGGTAAAAAGGCGGTATATAATAATCCTACATATTCTTGTATATGTTCAGGGACATTGTCTAACGGGATTGTAGCAGAAGTGTTTTCTTCTGCGCCTCCACTTGCGGACTCATCTATAAAAGGTGAGGGCGCTTCTTCTAGTAACAGATTACTTAAGACGCTTATATCGTTCTGATCTATTATTTCTACAACGTCAAGCGTATTAATATCAGAAAGTAATGAGCTAATGGTGCTTTTAATATCAATACCGCTTAGGTAATTATTAATTCCATCCATCATTTGCTGATATTGAGAGATTGCTGATGACTCTGATAGCGTCTCTTGCTGTAACTGATTCTCCAGATGTTCATCCAGCAGGTAAATAATATCTTGTATCCCGCTTAGTTCTTGTGATTCGGCATTTTCCAGAGAGTGCTTAAGTTGACTGCGAAAATCGTTGAGTTGCTCCTTGTCCGTGGTTTCATTAGTCGTGATTGAAGCGTCTTCAACCGGAATATCACTATCATGTTCTGCTTCGGACAATAAAAGTTGCTTTAAATCATTAAGTTCATTATCTTCCAGCATAAATGAGTCATTCAGGAAAGTAAATGAAGAAAATAGCTGTGTTACCGCTAGTTTAATATTTATTCCCGATAAGTATTCTGTTAAAGCGGTGCTAATGACATCAAGCACAGAGCGTGGAATAGCAAGTTGTTGAGTGTTATCCAGATTTGACTCGCACCAATCCTGTAATAGAAATAAAACATCTTGTAGGCCACTTAATTTATTAGCTGTTGCTTGCTCAGTAAACATCTCTAATTGCTGTAGCAACTGACGTATACTTCCGATAGTTAGTTTATCTGGTTTTATATTGGAATTGGCCGATTTATCCTGCATGAGTGCAGCGTGTAGAAAAGTTAAGTCATCTTCTTCCAATTCCAGTGAGGTACTTAATAGTATGAAATTTTCTAAGAGTATGACAACTGTCTGCTCTACGGGTGCTAATTGTAAATGCCGTTCAGCTATGCGTAGAAAGGTTTTTAATATCAGGTCATTTTCAGCAGACGAAGAGAATGCGGGCAATGCCTCATGTGCTAATAATATTAATTCACTTAGTCCGTCATAGCCTGAGGCTGGGATTTTCTCCGTAAGTTGATTTAGTTGCATAGCATAATGCGGCTGTTCAGGAGTCATAGTGTGAGTCATTCTTCCTTTCCTCTTGCGGCGACGGATTAGGGGGGGAGGAGTCTATACGAACTAAATTCGTTATAAATTCGTTATAAATTCGTTAAAGCAATCGCCTAATGGCTTTGCCGTGTTATTTTATGCCTATTTTGGTACAATTTTATCGAATTACTTGTCCTGAGAAAGTACATAGGCTTTGCAAAAAAAAACATTAAATAGATTATGTTAATACGGCAGCGATAAAAAATAAGGACAACCGTATTAAGCAAAATCAGCATGAACAAGGCTTATTAACTGGCTATTTTGAAAGTACTAATGGCTTTTAATAAGTTGGTTGCATAGTCAACTAACTTGTTAGTTTGTATAGCTTGTTGTGATAATTGTTGCGCGGTTTCCATATTGCCTTGCTGAATTTGTTCGGCTTGATGTTGTAACTTTAATGATACCGCAACCTGATTTTCCGAACTTGCTGCAATTTGCTGGACGAGTTTTACCAAATCATTTGATTTTTCTCGTGTTTCCAGCATTTGCGAACCTGCGTTTTCAGCCATTCTTGAGCCTTCAACAACTTGAGTAATCGCTTTATTCATTGTTGTTACCGTATCGGCAGTATCAACCTGAATGTTTTTAATTAAAGCGCCAATTTCAGTTGTGGCTTCAGAGGCACTTTCTGCGAGTCGTTGAATTTCTGTAGCAACCACCGCAAATCCACGCCCGGCTTCACCGGCTGATGCTGCCTGCATGCTGGCATTTAACGCCAGGACATGTGTTTTTTCAGCGATACCGTTAATAATACTGGTTACACCAGCAATTTCCTGAGAACGCTCCCCAAGTCGTTTAATACGCTTTTCCGTTTCGCTAATATTATCTCTAATATTGTTAATACCATCGACAGAGGCAAGTACCGTTTGTTGCGCTTTATCGGTGGTTATAATTGCTGCATCAGCAGCGGTATTGCATTGTTTCGCTAACTCGGCGATGCGCGTTAATTCCCGTGATGCTTCACCTAGCTCTTCCGCAGTCGTTTGGACTACTTCAAATTCTGTAGCTGATACACTCAATACCTTATCTGACTGCTGTTTTGCTGTTTTTGCGGCTAATTCTACCTCTATCGCCGTGTTTTTTACCTGGCTTAGCGTTTTACTGGTTTGTTCTATGACGAGATTCAAGCTGTCTGCTAAAGGACCGGTAATATCTTCGCCTACGACCATTTTTGCAGTCAGGTCACCTTGGCTTAATTGTGCGGCGATTTGTAGCATTGCAATGACCGACTCGTTTAAGGCGTCATTTTCATCGGTTATTTGCTGTAGTGTTTGTTCGCGTTCATCCAGTAATGCATCAAATGCGGTCGCTAATTCACCAATTTCATCATCCGCTGCTGAATGAACACGCAGCTCAGATTCACCGGATTTAAAGCGTTCCATAATATCTCTAAAGTAGGTGATAGGTGTTACGATACTATTGGCAAAAAAGAAGCTAAGAATCAAACTTAATCCTATAAGTATTAATCCCATAATAATGGCAATTTTTAGAATATCGTTTATCAGTTTTTTTACCGGGGCAAAGGCTTCGGCTTCATCAACCTCAGCTAAAATAGCCCAGTTCAAACCCGCTACAGATAATGGAGCATACGCGGAAAGCACTGGAATATTTCGATAATCCTGAAAAATATCGACGCCTGTGTTGCCGGCTAAAGCTGCTTTAGAGCTAGGCGATTCAATCTTTTGCAAGCCGATGGAGGAATTTTTCTTACTGATGTTTTGTAAGGTGGCAGCAGGTATTTTCTTATCTTGTAAAGCCTTAAGATAAGCTTTTTTATTATCAATTAAAAATCGACGGTCATTTCGCATAGTCAAGTCATCGGCAACCAGATAGGTTTCTCCCGATTCACCCAGCCCATAATCAGCCCAGCGTTGATTGAAGGTCATGACCTTATTGATTTTATCTAATGGCATTTGAACAATAAAGACCCCTTTTAATTGCCCTTCAATATAAAGTGGAGAAGAGACAAATGCGGCGTAGTCATTATAACTTGGATAGTAAGGTGCCATATCTGAGGTATAGGATTTGCCTTGCATCTCTTTTGTCAGTGCTTGTTTAAACGCCTTTCCCAGACCGGAATCAGCGTAGGGGCCGGTGACTAAAGAGGTGGCATAATCCAGCTTTTTAAAAACGGAATAGACAATATAGCCGGTGTTCGCATCAACCAGAAATGCGTCATAAAAGCCCCATTGGCTTAAATATTCTTTAAATCTGGGATGATATTTTGCATGTACGCCTGCATAATCGGCTTTTACTCCCTCTAGTTCAGTTAACTCATCTTTCTTGCCTAGTGGGTTGGGGTTCTCCGCAATATAATAATTCTGCAGTGCAATCGTATTGTCATCCAGTTTGGTCATCAATTCGCTAACAGCCAAAGGCGCTACACTTGCATTTCGTTCGGTAAATTGTGTGGTAAATTGTTCGTTATAGAAATTTTCAACGTTTTGTCTATAGGTATCAGCGCTATCCGGGACTTGTTGTTGAAATTTTGTAAAGGGATTAATAAACTCATTGAGAGCAGTAGCGAAAACACCATCCAGATTAGCCGATTCTGCGACTTCTGCTCCAATTTCGGCGATATAGTTTTCAATTTGATCTTTTTGCATATCTCGCTGTAATATCAAGCGTTGGGTCACTTCCGTTTGTAACGCTTCGGTCGCTAGATTACTTGCTACCGATAGAATGCCGACAGTGGTTAATAATACCGCACCAACTGAAATAACAGTGGAACCTAAAAGCATCTTAGGCTTCATTTTCATAGTGATCTCTCCTTAAATAATGTGAAAAGCGATGTAAAATACTAGGCAGGTATTCTGTGTTCAAAATGATTCAGGCATTTCATAAAATCAAACTCTATCCAGCAAGTTTTTTGCACTTGATAAATCTGTTTGCTGAAGGTAATGAGTTGTTCCGGGATTGTGCTATCAAAGGGGCTTAGGGTTGACTGTTCGATTGATTGTCCGCTATCAATTGCCACCGCCATCGAGCGTTTGCCCATCTTGATAACCATCACTGACTTTTTAGCGGTTGTAATATTTGCTTCTGACATTGTGCCAAGATCGAAAACGGGAATCAGAGCGCCTCGCACATTGATTAAGCCTTTTAGCCAGTGAACTGTATTAGGAATAGGGTAAACCGTCGCATTTTCAATCAACGTGCTCTGCATGCCTTCTGGAATAAGAAAGCCTAGGCTACCTAGGCGGAATCCATAGCGAAATACGCGTTCCTGATAATCGTTTTCGTTAGCAAAAGATGGTGGTTCAATGGCGGCTATTTGGGCAGATACTTGATTCATGATTTTGGGGTGTCTTTGTGATTAGTTGCATAAATATTTATCTCGCACTTTGATCCAGTATTCTATGTAGGTAAAGTGTGCAGATAGGATCTTGCAGGGTACATAAAATTATCTATATGGCTTAATCTCTGTATATTTGACATGCGCATCCCAATGCAATCATGTCAATACTGAAAACGCAGGCTTAAATATAAGCCGACCTAGTAAGCCGCCAATTTGTCTAAGATTTCCTGATCTTCATAAGGTTTTTGCACCAGGTCTTTACCGCCTTGCATCTGTGCCCACATCCGGTCTGCTTTTTTGCCTTTGCTAGAAACAAAAACAACAGGGATATCTTTTGTTGTCTCGTTGCCTGTAAGTTCACGACAAGTGGCATAGCCATCTTTTTCTGGCATAACTATATCGAGAAAAATTAAATCGGGTTTGTGTTGGTTACACAGATCAATCATTTTAGAGCCGTCATCTGTTTTAATGACAGTACATCCGGCTTTTTCAAGAATGCCTGATAAATGCACTAATTCCGTTTGAGAGTCGTCGCAAATCAATACTTTTTTCATTTTTTTTCGGTAAATTTATAGTTAGAATTTTAAAAAGTTTTTACAGTGTTAAATCTTTAACGAGTGGTTTTGTAGTTCTCCAACCATTTATCCATACGCGATAACAATTTTTGAAAATCTTCATGTTGTATTGGTTTAGTTAGATAAGTTGTGCAGCCGGCCATAATGCCTTTGACTTCGTCCAGGGGAGAGGTCTTGGCTGACAGCATAATGACCGGGGTTTTTTTAAAAACTGGGTTTTTGCGAATTTCAGTGCAGGTTTCATAACCATCGATACCTGGCATCATCACATCCAGAAAAATGAGATCATAGTTTTTTTTCGCAATACACTCTAAACATTGTTCACCCGTGTCGGCATAATCAATCGCGCTGCTAAAATGGGCTTGCTGTAATTCTAATTGCAGTGCTTTATGGATAATTGCACTGTCATCAACAATTAGTATGTTGTGCGCTTTTGTAGTCTCATCGCTAGGTTCAGGAGTCTGTGCGATTGGCGTTACTACATCTAAAGTAGAGACCCCTGGAGCAGAAGAGGCTGGCTCAATGAATGCCTCTGCGGATTCAGTTTTTTTCTTAGCGGGAGTAGGTATTCGCAGGGCATCTAGTGCTTTTAATACTCGAATGCCGATAAGTGGTGGTTTAATGTGTGCTGTTGAGTCCGGAAAGTTCTCGCTAGGGCCGAGTGTTAAAAGTGGAATATTGTCTTGTTGCTGTGTTGTGGGGTTAGCTGTGACCAGAATATCAGCCTCCTCTTCCGACCATACATATTGCCGCTGCCGAGTGCTTGATAATTGCAAAATTTTTTTTAATTTTAGTGTATCAGTCGCTGATACATCTTGTATTTTTACGCGAAGTTGCAAGGGTTGACTCATGTTTTTATACCAGTTGGATGAGTGAATACGCACTTGTTTTTAGCTTGTAAGTGATTCTAACTAAGACCGTTTGCTTAACAAGATTATTATAGAAAAACCAGCTATGTAAAATTTCAAGCAGTTAAACAAAGATTAGCAGAGAATTTTTTTTTAAAAACTTAAAGAGCCTAATTGTTAACTAATACACATAATATTGATTAGTTTTTATAGGGTATTTCATGGTTATTGATTTTTCTGAATACAGTGGATATATACAGGTGATTGAGAGGCAATCAATTCATTTTTTTGCAGGCGGGCTAAAGAATGTGCTGGTGAAAAAAAATTTTATAGATAGTCGTAAATTATCGGTAGTGTTAACAGCATCACAATTTTAATATGATGAAAGCCTACACTTAAAACTTATAGATTGAAATTAAACAAGCATCTACATTAGCTTCGCCAAAATGAGAGTTCTCACTTTTAACAAGGTTTTTATCTCATTATAAATTGGTTTGTAAGATATTAATTTGGTTGGTAAAAATTCTTATTTAAATTCGGGCGTTGGCATATCTTTTTCTACTAAGCTATTTAATGTCGGTGGGCTAGAGATTTTTTTAGGTATTGATTATGCTGGTAAATATTGAATTCACTGCAATAAATGAAACGGGAATACTCAGTAAAATTGCTATTGCTCTTATTAGCAAGGGTATAAGCTTGCTGGCCAGTCACTAGAAAGTATAGATGATCAGGACATGTGTTCCATTAAATATAGTATTGATGCTGTCTCAGAAAATATAGCGAAAGACTTAGAAGATATTAAAGCTAACTTTCCTCAGATTATAAAAATTATCGATAATCTTGAAAAGCCTATTGAAAAAACAGTGGATGATATAGATGTGAGTGAGATATTAAATAATTATGGTAAGAAAATCGTAGAAAAATTTCCTCATATTAACGAATTATTACAGCATATTGATAGGGAGTTAGATCCATCAATTCAGCGAGTGGTGCTCTCTAAGTTGGGTGAAGGGGTGGGGCGTTGGCAATACAATCATAATTATCAATTTGGAGGATTGTTACCTCTTGATAAGACACTACAAAGAATGGTTTGGCCTTCTCTGCAAGATTTTCTTAGTATCAATGCGAAAGATCATATTGTAGAAGTTTATGATTGTCCCCATTGTGCTGGTCGTGTCGACAGTGGGTCGAATTGCCTATTTATTAGTAGTTATATTCAAGGGTTCCTGAATTCTTTGGCGCATTTACCGGCAATATCAGTTATTCAGCTTCAGAGTAAATCCATGGGACATGGATATTGTAGTTTTGAAGTAAAGGAGGTAAATCTTAACTAAGAAACTCATGGGATATTATTTTAATTTTTTTGCTTTTGAGGTGAGTCATGATAGATGTGTCATATAATTATTATTTGGTAGGATTGTCCTATGCTATTGCTGTTTTTGGTTCTTACACGGCGTTACAGCTTGCTATACGAATTCCTTTAGCTAGAGGCGCTGCTTTATGGGGGTGGTTGCTTGGTGCGGGTATCGCGTTAGGTGGTGGTGCAATCTGGTCTATGCATTTTATCGGGATGTTGGCTTATAACATGCCGATGGCAGTCGATTATGATCCGGCACTGACAGTTGGTTCATTAATACTCGCGGTAATTATTGCCTCAATTGGTTTGTTTATAGTGGGGCGTGGGCAATCCAGCATTATTAAGCTGATTTTTGCAGGGATTGCTGGCGGTTTAGGAGTGGCAGGTATGCATTATACAGGGATGGCGGCAATGATTATGCCTGCGGATATTAGTTATGACCCTGATATTATTGTTCTTTCGGTAGTGATTGCAGTGGTTGCTGCCACTGTGGCATTATGGCTGGCCTTTAATTTGCGAGGTAATATGCAGCGCTTCGGAAGTGCTTTCGTGATGGGTGTTGCCGTTTGCGGTATGCATTATACTGCTATGACTGGAATGACAATGACAGCTAATGATGGCGCAATAGTCAGATCGTCATTTTTCACTCCTGAGACACTGGCCATCCTAATTTTTGCCACGGCAGCTTTTTTACTCACAATTCTTTTGATTGGCGCAATGCTTCAGGCTTCAGGCAAGCCTGTTCAGGAAGACATTGAGTTTTCATAATATCAATTGTAATAAAGTAAAGGCATAAGCTTATTTGAATGCTAAGAGAGTTCGTTGTCGGGTGTTGATTCATGTACAAACTTCTACCTTAAATCTTTGATGAGGTGTCTATTAGCGCCTCTTTCTGGTAAGTAATTTCGCAGCATATAGATTGCTTTGCTGTTTTGCCTTGGGGTGAGTTGCTGGCTTTACTTCGTCATTCTTAATAATTACGCTGCACAGAAAAACGTGCTAGTAGCTCAAGGGCTTGTTTATACTCGGAGTCGGGCAGTCTCTGTAAAGCGTTTATCGCTTTTAGAGCCTCTTCCTCTGCGCGTTGCTCTGTATAGCTTATTGCATTTGTGGCTTTAACAATATCGTAAACTGCAGTAAAAGAATCCCTGTTGCCTGATTTGATTGCATTGATGATAACTTCAGCCTGTTCAGGGTTGCCATTTTCTATAGCGTAGATTAGCGGTAAAGTAGGCTTGCCTTCTGCAAGATCATCACCTAGATTTTTGCCTAAATCATCTTTGTTTGATTTGTAATCCAGTGCATCATCGATTAGCTGGAATGCAATACCCAGATGTTGACCGTATTCAGCCATGCTTTTTTCAATGTCAGGACTTGCATTTGTCAGTACTGCGCCTAGGCGCGTGGCTGCGCTAAATAAAATGGCAGTTTTACGAGAAATGACTTCAAGATATTTTTCTTCAGTTGTTGCGGGGTTATTGCAGTTTAAAAGTTGTAAAACTTCTCCCTCGGCAATAGCAGTGGTGGTCTTGGATAAAATTTCCATAACGCGCATATTATTAGTACGCACCATCATTTCAAAGGCACTGGAGTAGAGGTAGTCACCAACCAGAACGCTTGCTGCATTCCCCCATACAGCATTAGCAGTGTCTTTGCCGCGGCGCAAGTCGGATTCATCGACAACATCATCGTGCAGCAAAGTGGCTGTATGTATAAATTCAATAACAGCGGCCAAAACTAAATGATCATTTTCGTGGTAGCCTAAGGATTTGGCGGTCAGTAATAACAGCATCGGGCGCAGGCGTTTGCCACCGCTATTGATGATATAATGCCCAATTTGGTTAATAAGAACGACGTCTGAAGTGAGTTCTTCCAATATTAATTGATCAACTGCTTTAGCTTCGATTTCAGTTAATTGCTGAATTGACGCAAAATCAATAGGTGTAGGTGCTTTATTATTAGAGTTATGCGAAACTGTCATTGATTCGTGTTCTTATAAAGTGTGGATTAAAGTATACGGAGCATCTATATTCATTTTTTATTTTGTCTATATTACCAGAACAAAGCGTTTAAAAATACCTTGTGGAGTTAATTGTTTGCTTGTGTTATTTTATTCACATTTACAGTGAGTGTTTTTATTAATAGTTGACTAGAGTGTATTTTATTATTATAATTCTCTGTTCACTTTTTATAGAATATTGCTTGATGGAGCTGACGCAAATGTATGCGGTAATTCAAACTGGCGGTAAACAATACCGTGTTGAAGAAGGTACTACCTTAAAAATAGAAAAACTTGAGCTTGGTATGGGCGACAGCGTTGAATTCGACAATGTACTGATGGTTCAGTCTGATGAAGCTGTTAGAATCGGCCAACCTTATGTCGATGGCAGCAAAGTCACGGCAACAGTGACTGCCCAAGGTAGGCACAAGAAAGTTAAAATCATTAAATTTAAAAGACGTAAGCACCACATGAAACAAATGGGTCATCGTCAATATTACACAGAAGTCCAGATTACTGGTATTTCTGCTTAACACGAGGATTTATAATGGCTCATAAAAAAGCGGGTGGTAGTACCAGAAACGGTCGTGACTCTAATGCAAAGCGCTTAGGCGTTAAACGCTTCGGCGGCCAAACGGTTAGTGCGGGTAGTATTATTGTTCGTCAACGCGGAACACGTTTTCATGCTGGAACAAATGTAGGTTGCGGTAAAGATCATACTTTATTCGCAACGATTGATGGACAGGTTGTGTTTGAAGTTAAAGGTCCAGAAAAACGTAAATTTGTTAGTATTGTAGCAGCATAATTATTTTGACCTGATGTTGGTCTGATTAACTTCAGGCTAAAAAAGATTAAAATATAAAAACCTCGTCCGTAAAGACGGGGTTTTTTTTTGCTTGTTTTTTGTATGCTCTTGCCATCTGTGCTGAGTACATGCAGCTTTTATTCGATTATATTGCTGATTTAAGTGAGGTTCTAGGTTGTGAAATTTGTTGATGAAGCGGAGATTCGTGTGGAAGCGGGTGATGGTGGAAGTGGCTGCATTGGTTTTCGACGTGAAAAATATATCCCTAAAGGCGGGCCTGATGGTGGTGATGGTGGTGATGGTGGGAGCGTGTATTTAATTGCGACCGAGAATGTGAATACCTTGGTGGATTTTCGTTTTCATTCAGTACACAGGGCGCAACGAGGTCAGAATGGTATGGGGCGGCAATGTACGGGTAGAAAAGGGGATGATATCTATGTGCCTGTGCCACCTGGTACCCTTGTTTATGATAAAGAAACGGGTGAAAAACTCGGGGACCTCACGGTAGTAGGGGAAATATTGCTGGTTGCGCAGGGTGGATTTCATGGTTTGGGTAATACGCGATTTAAAAGCAGTATCAATCGTGCCCCACAAAAAGCAACAACAGGTACCAAGGGGGAGCACCGGATTTTACAGCTAGAACTGACTTTAATTGCTGATGTTGGGCTTTTGGGTATGCCAAATGCGGGAAAGTCGAGTTTAATTCGAGCTGTTTCCTCTGCTAGGCCGCGCGTGGCTGATTATCCTTTTACCACTCTGGTGCCTAATTTAGGTGTAGTTGGTGTCGATGACCAGCGTAGTTTTGTGATCGCAGATATTCCCGGGGTAATTGAAGGAGCGGCAGAAGGCGCAGGCTTGGGCTTGCAGTTTTTAAAGCACTTGGCGCGGACAAAATTATTGATGCATCTTGTCGATGTTAAGCCTTATGAGTCAATGGATAGTCCGGTGCAAGCAGCGCAAAAAATTATTGCAGAAGTTGAGAAATGGAGTGATGAGCTGGCAAATAAACCGCGCTGGTTGATATTAAATAAAATGGATAGATTACAGCATGAAAAAGATCCACAGGCATACTGTCAGGCTATTGTTGATGAATTAGACTGGAAAGGGCCTGTGTATGAGATATCTGCTTTAAAATCAGAAGGAACGCGCGCACTGATGTTTGATATTATGACGTTTTTAGAGCAGCAGACAGCCTTGGAAAAAAATAATGAACCGGAGTGATTTTGCAAAAGCAAAGCGCGTTGTGGTTAAAATTGGTAGCGCTTTACTAACCAATGGTGGAAAAGGACTCAATCAAGCGGCCATTGCTGTTTGGGTCGCACAGATGGCAAAATTGAAGCAGCAAGGGATAGAGGTTGTTTTAGTTTCATCAGGTTCTGTCGCTGAAGGCATGTCACGCCTCGGTTTAAAGTCTCGTCCTAAGGTTTTACATCAGTTGCAGGCGGCCGCTTCAGTTGGGCAAATGGGCTTGGTAAGAGCGTTTGAGAGTAATTTTCAGTTACATGGTTTACATGCGGCGCAGGTTTTGCTCACGCATGATGATTTATCGGACCGTAAACGATATTTAAATGCCCGTAGTACCTTACTTACTTTACTGGATTTTAATGTTGTACCGGTGATTAATGAAAATGACGCAGTAGCCACCGAAGAAATCCGCTTTGGTGATAATGATACCCTGGGAGCCTTAGTGGCAAATCTGGTAGAGGCTGATTTATTAATTATTCTCACTGATCAACTGGGTTTGTTTGATGCTGACCCCAGTGTTAATCCTGCTGCTACTCTTATTTCGCAGATTGGCGCGAATGATTCGCGCCTGGCGGGAATGGCTGGGGAAAGTCGCAGTGGCCTGGGTCGCGGCGGAATGGCTACCAAGGTCAGTGCGGCAAGGCTAGCTGCGCGCTCTGGTGCTGCAACGGTTATTGCGTCGGGCGCAGTAGATAATGTTATCACTAAAGTCATGGCTGGAGAGCTGCTAGGAACTTATTTATTTGCCAATATTGAGCCATTAGTGGCACGTAAACGCTGGCTGGCAGGACAATTGCAAGCAAAAGGTCGGTTAGTGCTGGATGCGGGGGCTGTAGATGTGCTTAAAACGTCCGGCAAAAGTTTATTGGCGGTAGGTGTTAAGGCTGTAGAAGGAAAGTTTAGGCGTGGAGAATTGGTTATTTGCCTTGATTCTGCAAAAGCTGAAATAGCACGCGGTTTGGTCAATTATAGCGCTGATGAAATAGAGTTAATTAAAGGCAGTGCGAGTTATCAGTTTGAAGGTATTCTCGGTTATGCCGATGATGAAGAGGTTATACATCGGGATAATCTGGTGTTAGTTTAAGCAGTGGGTTGCGTATGAGTAAACAAATAAAAGCAGTTTCCTTAATTTCGGGCGGTCTGGATTCAATGTTGGCAACAAAAGCCATTATGGAGCAGGGTGTGCATGTAGAAGGTATTAATTTTTTTACCGGCTTTTGTGTGGAAGGGCATACTCATGCAATTCGGCAAAGGGATAAAGAAAAACCAAAACGCAATAACTCCTTATGGGTGGCTGAGACATTAGGAATTAAATTACATATTATTGACATTATCGAAGAGTATAAGGATGTGTTGATTAACCCTAAGCATGGCTATGGTGCCAATATGAACCCTTGTCTGGATTGTAAGGTGTTTATGGTTAAAAAAGCCAGGCAATGGATGGAAGAAAACGAGTTTGATTTCATTATTACCGGTGAAGTGATGGGGCAGCGCCCGATGTCGCAGCGTAAACAAACCATGCCGATTGTTGCGGCAGAGTCGGGCGCAGATGATCGCCTGGTGCGACCTTTATGTGCGCAAAATCTACCTGCTACTTTGCCAGAGCGCGAAGGCTGGATTAGTCGAGATAAATTATTTGATTTTAGCGGACGTTCACGCAAGCCCCAGGTGGCGCTGGCTGCAGAGTATGGATTAGAGGATTATTCACAGCCGGCAGGTGGTTGCTGTTTTTTAACCGATGAAAGTTATTCTGCGAAACTTGTGGATTTATGGAAAGCGCGGGGTACTAAAGATTATGAGTTGGATGATGTGATGCTGTTGAAAGTCGGACGGCATATCCGGCCGAATCAGCACTTTAAAGTGATTGTTGCACGTGAAGAGGGTGAAACGCGTTTTTTGCAAGGTTATAAGAATAATTATATTAATATGAATTGTGCGAGTCACAGGGGACCATTGGCTTTGATTGATGGTGACCCGAGTGCCGAAGATTTGCATTTAGCTGCGCAAATATTAGGTCGTTATGGGCAAGGTCGAGAAGCTGCGCAGGTGGAAGTCCTGGTGAGAGATTTAGCGGGGAATGAATCTACTTTGCAGGTTAAACCTTTGGCGGTAGATGAATTGCCTAAAGAGTGGTTTGTATGAGTTGCTATCAGTTAGATGCGCGCCGTTTATTATGTGTCCGTTGCCAGTACGTACTGCAAGATAAAGTTAAGCAATTGAGTCTGGGGGGATGTGTTAACCGTTACCCGTACTGACCCGGGGGTATTACATGATATTCCTGCCTGGTGTCGCATCAATGGACATAAAGTATTGGATGTAGTGTCTAGCGAATATGAATATATTATTGTTTTAGAGGTAGGCTAGGGGTGTCCGACGTTTATGATGCGCTAAAAATGACAAAATTAAAAAACAGGGCAACGGTTGTCGGTGCGCTGGTGAATGTGTTTTTAACTATCATAAAGATTGGTTTTGGTGTTCTGGGGCAGTCGGCAGCGCTGGTTGCTGACGGGTTGCATTCCTTGTCAGATTTGGCTAGTGATCTATTGGTTTTAGTTGCGGTTAAATTAGGTGCGCGCGAGGCCGACCATGATCACCCCTATGGACATCGTCGTTATGAAACTATCGCGACAGTTGTGTTAGGATTTGGTCTGGTAGTGATTGCTGGTGGTATAGCCTGGGATATTTATGAACGAGTATTGCAGCCTGAGCGTATGTTGGTGCCCAAAGTGAGTGCCTTAGGTATTGCTACTATTTCCATTTTAGCGAATGAATGGTTGTTTCAATATACTAAGCGCATTGCCACACTGACGCGATCTAAGTTATTGCTTGCCAATGCCTGGCATCATCGGAGTGATGCGATTTCCTCTGTTGTTGTGCTAATAGGCGTTGCCGGTTCGCTACTGGGTTATTTTTGGGCAGATGCTGTTGCCGCTTTGATCGTCGCGCTTATGGTTGCCAAAATTGGCATTAACCTGGTATCAGAGAGTATTAAAGAGCTGGTGGATACCAGCTTACCAGATATTCTCGTTCAAGAGATTCGTTCGGAGATTCGTTCAATTGAGGGTGTCAAGAATATCCATTTATTGCGCACTCGGCAAATGGGCGAAGACGCCCTGGTGGACGCTCATATTGTGGTTAATTCTCGGATTACTGTTTCCGAAGGACATATGATAGCGGATGTTGTTAGAGATGTGCTGATTGATAAATTCGATGATGTGCAGGATGTTCTGGTGCATGTGGACCCCGAAAATGATGAGTATTTTAGTGAGTATAAAAAGGTATTATTTAGACAAGATATTAAAAAATATTTAGAAGAGTATCTGGCGGAGAATTATCCGTTAATAGATAGTTTTAGAATACATTATATACAAGGTAAAGTTGAACTTGAAGTTGTGTTGCCACATACGATGTTTAGTTTGTCGCAGCAAGTTGAGACAATAAAAAATCGCTGTATAGTGTTAGAGCAAGATGTTGCCGAAATTAGTCGTGTTGTCGTCTTTTTTAAGGCCTAAGGTAATTTTTGGATTAAATTTGAGGTACCCGCTCAGTTCCCTCCTTAAATAAAGGAGGGTAGGCGAGGTTTTATTAGAAAAATTCTTTTCAACCCCTTGGCTTTTTTATAGTGGGAGGTGAGCGTTTACAATTTAAGAATAGTTGATTTGGCTAATACGCCTTCAAGGCTTGTGGCAGAAAATAGGATCGTGTGTATTTTCTTGTGCTGGCTGGATGAGATGATAGTTACTGAGTAAAGTGAGTAAATTATGGCGGTAGGAAAGTTTGATTTTCCACAGATGCATGTGGTTCCCGGTATTAAATTAGGTACTGCTTGTGCGGGTATTAAGCAGACTAGGCGGGATGATTTGGTATTAATAGAAATGGCAGAGGGGGCTACTTGTGCTGCCGTTTTTACGCAAAATGCATTTTGTGCTGCACCTGTGCTCGTTGCTAAAAAGCATTTAGCCTTGCAGCCACGGTATTTGTTGATTAATTCAGGAAATGCAAATGCAGGTACCGGAGTACAGGGGTTGGCAGATGCACAGGCCAGTTGTTCGGCAGTGGCCAAGGTATGTGGGATAAGGCCTGAGCAGGTATTGCCGTTTTCAACAGGGGTGATAGGTGAAATGTTGCCTGTCACTAAAATAGTTGAGGCTCTCCCGGAGGTTCAGGCGCAGTTGCTTGAAGATAATTGGCATAAAGCCGCTCATGCCATTATGACGACAGACACCTTTGCTAAGGGTTTTTCAAAAGTAATAGAAATAGACGGGTGTCCAGTTACAATAAGCGGAATGTCCAAAGGCGCAGGAATGATACAGCCGAATATGGCTACCATGCTGGGGTTTATTGCGACAGATGTCAGAATGTCTCCAGTTAATCTGCAGAAATGTCTTGCCGAAGCAGTTGAGCCATCGTTTAATTGCATCACAGTGGATGGTGATACTTCAACCAATGATGCTTGCGTGTTAATGGCAAGTGGGCAAAGTTCACTGCCAGAAATTGTTCTCGGCAGTGAGTCTATGCGCAAATTTCAGCAATTGCTTCAAGAAGCATGTATGCATCTGGCAGAAGCAATCATAAGAGATGGCGAAGGCGCAACGAAGCTAATTAAAATTATGGTTCGGCAAGCATTGGATAAAGCAGAGGCTGTTCAAGTAGCAAAAACAATTGCCCACTCTCCTTTGGTAAAGACTGCTTTTTTTGCCAGTGATCCGAATTGGGGGCGTATTTTGGCAGCGGTTGGAAGATCAGGTGTGGATTCGCTGGATGTAAATAAAGTCGCTATCTATCTGGATGATGTGTGTATCGTCGATAAGGGCGGGCGATCTGCTTCGTATGCCGAAGAAGCAGGGCAGGCGATTATGCGTCAGGATGAAATTTGCGTAACCGTTATGCTGGGTAGAGGGCAGGCAGATCAGCAGGTATTGACCTGTGATTTTTCTTATGATTATGTGCGCATTAATGCGGAATACAGAACCTGAGTCATGCCTAAAATTGATGTGGCAGTGGGTGTTGTGCGAGATAATACAGGGCGAGTGCTCATTGCTAAGCGTAAAGATACGACACATCAAGGTGGTTTGTGGGAGTTTCCAGGTGGGAAGATTGAGGCATTAGAAAATGCTGAACAAGCGCTAAACAGAGAATTATTTGAAGAGTTGGGTATCAAGTTCAAAAACTCTAGTCCGCTTATTAAAATATATCATAGCTATGCTGATTTGGATGTTCAGTTGCATGTCAGAGATGTTTACAAGTTTGAAGGTAAGCCGGTAGGGCGAGAAAATCAGCCTGTAAAATGGGTAGCTATATCTGAGCTAAAGAATTATGCCTTTCCGGCAGCAAACAAATCAATCTTAAAAGCAATTCAATTGCCACGGCAGTACGCCATTTTAAGTGGCAATACGCTGGATCAATTATTGCGTGATCTTAATCATTTAGCCAGACAGAATGTGACGCTGGTTCAGATAAGGTTGCAAGATTTTGCTGGGCAGGATGTTGAAAAAATAGTAACGACTTTAAGCGCTGAGTGCCGTAAATTTAATATGGCTTATTTATTGAATTCCCGCATACCTGTAAAAAAAATCCCCGATGCAGGGGTGCATTTAACGGCTTTTGATTTGATGCGCATAAATAGCAGGCCTGAAGGTGCTGGATTTACAAGTGCGTCATGTCATAATCTTTGCGAGTTGCGTAAGGCGGAGCTATTGGCTCTGGATTTTGTGGTATTGTCACCGGTAATGAAAACAAGCTCGCACCCAGAGGCAAAGAGTCTGGGCTGGGCGCGATTTGAAGCATGGGTTTCTAAAGTGAATATTCCGGTGTATGCGCTGGGTGGAATGACTAAGCAAGATATGGAGCGGGCAATATCCTACGGAGCACAGGGTATATCAGGTATAGGTCTATTTCAGGATGGTCATTTGTAAGTTGAATAATTGTTGAAATAAGCAAAATTATGCCAAAGTCAAAATAAAGTCTTGACGAGAAGTATAGTGGCTGTATAATTGCCTGCTGTTCAACGAGAAGAGTTGCAGGTTAGGTTGTTTTTAGGGTGGTATCGATGAATGTTATGCTGCCAGTCAGGGTTAATGATGGTTAGTTTAACGACTGAAAATGATTTAAAAATAAAGCTTGACCGTAAAGATACAATCGCTATAATGGTCGGCTCCTTAACGAGAGTTGAGGGAGGATCTTCGGGTTCAGTTGATGTTTGTTTTTGTGGTTGTTATGGATTGCATTTGAAGTGATTTTGCTTCGGATGATTCCGGATAAGATAAAAAATAAATATTGACAACGGGTTTTGGCTCTGTATAATAGTCGGACTCAGCAGGGTTGAATGGTTAAGGCCTTCATCTCTGAGCTCTTTAAAAACTAAATCAAAATAATTTGTGTGGGTGCTTGTAAAGATTATTAGCATGATAAAGATAATCGATATAAGGATCTACCGTTATTTAGTTTACTAAATAACAAAGTGTAAATTCTGACAATCGAGCAAAGATTGGTAACACATCTGATGTTGTTACAAAATGATATAAACTGAAGAGTTTGATCATGGCTCAGATTGAACGCTGGCGGTATGCTTAACACATGCAAGTCGAACGGTAACAGGCTAGCTTGCTAGTGCTGACGAGTGGCGGACGGGTGCGTAACGCGTAGGAATCTGCCTATTAGTGGGGGACAACATGGTGAAAACCATGCTAATACCGCATACGCCCTACGGGGGAAAGCGGGGGATCTTCGGACCTCGCGCTAATAGATGAGCCTGCGTTAGATTAGCTAGTTGGTGAGGTAATGGCTCACCAAGGCGACGATCTATAGCTGGTCTGAGAGGACGATCAGCCACACTGGGACTGAGACACGGCCCAGACTCCTACGGGAGGCAGCAGTGGGGAATATTGGACAATGGGCGAAAGCCTGATCCAGCAATACCGCGTGTGTGAAGAAGGCCTGAGGGTTGTAAAGCACTTTCAATTGGGAGGAAAACAGGCAGGTTAATATCCTGTCTCTTGACATTACCTTTAGAAGAAGCACCGGCTAACTCCGTGCCAGCAGCCGCGGTAATACGGAGGGTGCAAGCGTTAATCGGAATTACTGGGCGTAAAGCGTTCGTAGGCGGTTAGTTAAGTTAGATGTGAAAGCCCCGGGCTTAACCTGGGAACTGCATTTAATACTGGCTAACTTGAGTTTAGGAGAGGGAAGTGGAATTTCAGGTGTAGCAGTGAAATGCGTAGAGATCTGAAGGAACACCAGTGGCGAAGGCGACTTCCTGGACTAAAACTGACGCTGAGGAACGAAAGCGTGGGTAGCAAACGGGATTAGATACCCCGGTAGTCCACGCCGTAAACGATGTCAACTAGCCGTTGGGCCTATATACAGGCTTAGTGGCGGAGCTAACGTATTAAGTTGACCGCCTGGGGAGTACGGCCGCAAGGTTAAAACTCAAATGAATTGACGGGGGCCCGCACAAGCGGTGGAGCATGTGGTTTAATTCGATGCAACGCGAAGAACCTTACCTACCCTTGACATCCAGAGAATCTGTTAGAGATAGTAGAGTGCCTTCGGGAACTCTGAGACAGGTGCTGCATGGCTGTCGTCAGCTCGTGTCGTGAGATGTTGGGTTAAGTCCCGTAACGAGCGCAACCCCTATCCTTAGTTGCTAGCAGGTCAAGCTGAGAACTCTAAGGAGACTGCCGGTGATAAACCGGAGGAAGGTGGGGACGACGTCAAGTCATCATGGCCCTTATGGGTAGGGCTACACACGTGCTACAATGGTCGGTACAGAGGGCCGCGAACTTGTGAAAGTAAGCAAATCCCAGAAAGCCGATCTTAGTCCGGATTGCAGTCTGCAACTCGACTGCATGAAGTTGGAATCGCTAGTAATCGCGAATCAGAATGTCGCGGTGAATACGTTCCCGGGCCTTGTACACACCGCCCGTCACACCATGGGAGTGGGTTGCAAAAGAAGTGGGTAGTCTAACCTTCGGGAGGGCGCTCACCACTTTGTGATTCATGACTGGGGTGAAGTCGTAACAAGGTAGCCCTAGGGGAACCTGGGGCTGGATCACCTCCTTACAAAGCATGCAATGCTTTACGAGTACCCACAACAAATTATTTTGATTAGCAAAACATCGAGTCTGATCTGTATCGGCAAACCGAATCGGGTCTGTAGCTCAGTTGGTTAGAGCGCACCCCTGATAAGGGTGAGGTCGGTGGTTCGAATCCACCCAGACCCACCAGATTTTGCGTTACGCTGTGTTAAAATCTTACCAGTGTCTGGCTACACGGTGCAAGATTTTACCTTGATTAACACAAAATTATAGTTAGAGATAAAAGCAATGGCCTAGCGGCATCATTAAACTTTATAGCTAATTAGTCAGAGGGGACGTAAAAGCCCACAAAACCAGTATTGGGGCCATAGCTCAGCTGGGAGAGCGCCTGCCTTGCACGCAGGAGGTCGGGAGTTCGATCCTCCCTGGCTCCACCAAGACTCGAAAAAAAGTAGAAAAGTAATTAATTCTATAAACTTTAAAGCAAGGCAAAAGTCAGGCTTTAGAATTTATAGCATTAGTTAATTAAACTAATAAGCTCTTTAAAAAATTGGAAATCTGTAAAGTAAACTAAAGAAAGTTTATGTTAAAGATCAAGCAAGCCCAGACTAGCAATAGGAAAGGCCCGCTTGATTATAAAATAAACCAAAAAAGTTTCAAACGAGTTTAAACGCATCAGCGAAACACGCAAGTGGATCAACGATGAAAATAAATGAGTTCTCAAGCAGAAAAAGCGAAAATGTCAGCTGAACCGTATAAGTCAAGCGACCGAAAAGCCTCGCAAGAGGCCGTGTAAGACGTATTTGGGTTATATGGTCAAGTGAATAAGCGCATACGGTGGATGCCTAGGCGATAAGAGGCGAAGAAGGACGTTGTAGGATGCGATAAGCCGCGGGGAGTTTTCAAACAAACTTTGATCCGCGGATTTCCGAATGGGGAAACCCAATGGGCACAAGCCCATTATCCTGACCTGAATACATAGGGTCAGAGAAGCGAACCGGGAGAACTGAAACATCTAAGTACCCCGAGGAAAAGAAATCAAACGAGATTCCCTAAGTAGCGGCGAGCGAACGGGGATTAGCCGAGCATTTTGCGATAGTAGAAGCGTCTGGAAAGTCGCACGATACAGGGTGATAGTCCCGTACACGAAATCAAAAAATGACGTATTAAGTAGGACGGCGCACGTGAAACGTTGTCTGAAGATGGGGGGACCATCCTCCAAGGCTAAATACTCCTTATCGACCGATAGTGAACTAGTACCGTGAGGGAAAGGCGAAAAGAACCCCGGAGAGGGGAGTGAAATAGATCCTGAAACCGTATGCGTACAAGCAGTAGGAGCAGACTTGTTCTGTGACTGCGTACCTTTTGTATAATGGGTCAGCGACTTAATCTTAGTGGCAAGCTTAACCGAAAAGGGGAGGCGTAGCGAAAGCGAGTCTTAATAGGGCGTTCAGTCGCTAGGATTAGACCCGAAACCGGGCGATCTATCCATGACCAGGTTGAAGGTGGGGTAATACCTACTGGAGGACCGAACCCACTTATGTTGAAAAATGAGGGGATGAGTTGTGGATCGGAGTGAAAGGCTAATCAAGCCCGGAGATAGCTGGTTCTCCTCGAAATCTATTTAGGTAGAGCCTCGTGTATGACTGTTGGGGGTAGAGCACTGTTACGGCTAGGGGGTCATCCCGACTTACCAAACCGTTGCAAACTCCGAATACCAGCAAGTTTTAGCACGGGAGACACACGGCGGGTGCTAAGGTCCGTCGTGAAAAGGGAAACAGCCCAGACCGTCAGCTAAGGTCCCAAAATCTATGCTCAGTGGGAAACGATGTGAAAAGGCCCAGACAGCCAGGAGGTTGGCTTAGAAGCAGCCATCCTTTAAAGAAAGCGTAATAGCTCACTGGTCGAGTCGGTTTGCGCGGAAGATTTACCGGGGCTAAGCATAGTACCGAAGCTACGGATCTTACTTTGAGTAAGGTGGTAGAGGAGCGTTCTGTAAGTCTGTGAAGGTCAATTGAGAAGTTGGCTGGAGATATCAGAAGTGCGAATGCTGACATGAGTAACGATAAGGGGGGTGAAAAACCCCTCCGCCGAAAACCCAAGGTTTCCTGCGCAACGTTAATCGACGCAGGGTTAGTCGGGACCTAAGGCGAGGCCGAAAGGCGTAGTCGATGGAAAACAGGTTAATATTCCTGTACTTGTTATAACTGCGATGGGGTGACGGAGAAGGCTAGGTCAGCTTACTGTTGGATATGTAAGTTTAAGTGTGTAGGGAGAGTGTTTAGGCAAATCCGGACGCTTAATTCTGAGACACGATGACGAGTTTCCTTTCAAGGAAACGAAGTGATTGATGCCATGCTTCCAAGAAAAACCTCTAAGCATCAGGTTATAACGACCCGTACCCCAAACCGACACAGGTGGGTGGGATGAGAATTCTAAGGCGCTTGAGAGAACTCGGCTGAAGGAACTAGGCAAAATGGAACCGTAACTTCGGGAGAAGGTTCACCCCAAGTATGTGAAGCCCCTGCGGGTGGAGCAGAAAAGGGTTGCAATAAATTGGTGGCTGCGACTGTTTATCAAAAACATAGCACTCTGCAAACACGAAAGTGGACGTATAGGGTGTGACGCCTGCCCGGTGCTGGAAGGTTAATTGATGGGGTTATCCGCAAGGCGAAGCTCTTGATCGAAGCCCCAGTAAACGGCGGCCGTAACTATAACGGTCCTAAGGTAGCGAAATTCCTTGTCGGGTAAGTTCCGACCTGCACGAATGGCGTAACGATGGCCACACTGTCTCCAGCCGAGACTCAGTGAAATTGAAATTGCGGTGAAGATGCCGTATACCCGCGGCTAGACGGAAAGACCCCGTGCACCTTTACTATAGCTTTACACTGGACTTTGAACCTATTTGTGTAGGATAGGTGGGAGGCTTTGAAACCATGACGCCAGTTGTGGTGGAGCCAACCTTGAAATACCACCCTGGTATGTTTGAAGTTCTAACCTAGGCCCCTTATCGGGGTTGGGGACAGTGTATGGTGGGTAGTTTGACTGGGGCGGTCTCCTCCCAAAGAGTAACGGAGGAGCACGAAGGTACCCTAATCCTGGTCGGAAATCAGGAGATTAGTGCAATGGCATAAGGGTGCTTGACTGCGAGACGTACAAGTCGAGCAGGTACGAAAGTAGGTCATAGTGATCCGGTGGTTCTGAATGGAAGGGCCATCGCTCAACGGATAAAAGGTACGCCGGGGATAACAGGCTGATACCGCCCAAGAGTTCATATCGACGGCGGTGTTTGGCACCTCGATGTCGGCTCATCACATCCTGGGGCTGAAGCAGGTCCCAAGGGTATGGCTGTTCGCCATTTAAAGTGGTACGCGAGCTGGGTTCAGAACGTCGTGAGACAGTTCGGTCCCTATCTGCCGTGGGCGTTTGAGATTTGAGGGAAGCTGCTCCTAGTACGAGAGGACCGGAGTGGACGAACCACTGGTGTTCGGGTTGTCATGCCAATGGCATTGCCCGGTAGCTACGTTCGGACAGGATAACCGCTGAAAGCATCTAAGCGGGAAGCCCCTCCCAAGATGAGATCTCACTGGAACTTAAAGTTCCCTGAAGGGCCGTTGAAGACTACAACGTTGATAGGCAAGGTGTGGAAGCGCAGTAATGTGTGAAGCTAACTTGTACTAATTGCCCGTGAGGCTTGACCATATAACACCAAATAGGTTTTAAGACCGCCTGGTGGTAAGGTAAGCGACATAACGTTTTGACTGTAAGAGAACGAAAACGCTTAAACTCAGAAGCTAAAACAGATTTCCAGCGCTTTGACTGCAAAGTCAAGGAAGAGACGATTGAGGGAGCGAATACTTGCTGACGCAATGCCCAGGCAAAGTAAAGGCAACGTCCTCCTGTCAATCAACCCGAATTGCTTGGTGACCATAGCGAGCGTGAACCACCCGATCCCATCTCGAACTCGGAAGTGAAACCGCTTAGCGCCGATGATAGTGTGGATTTATCCATGTGAAAGTAGGAAATTGCCAAGCTCTTAATACTAAAACCCAGACCAGAAATGGCCTGGGTTTTTTTTTGCCCCGCGCTTTGCGGTACAATGGCATTTAAGGCGAGGCAGCCAGAGTCATTTAGGGTAAGGGCGCTACAACTGTCTAAGGCGCAATTGTTAATAACACCCGAAACTAGTACAGCAGTCCCGAAATAACTAATAAAATATACAGTTATTAATTAATTAATGTAAAACAACTTGTTATGAAATTTTTTATAGCATTTATTTAAGGGTTGCTGTACTAGATGTGATGCGTCTTATTCAAAAATGCAAAGCCGTAGGCCGGATTGGCTTTTTTATAGCATAGCTATAAAAAAGCTAATCCGGCAAGGTATCAGTTGCCCCATCTGCCGGATAACGTTATCTACGCTCCGCTAGATAAGCTAATCCGGCCTACAGAAATACGCTTTTCCTGGTTTCGGATATTATTGAGCCTTCATTCCTAAGTAGTCACTCAAGATTATATTAACGTTATTTTTGTTACTTTGAGTAGGGTAGAGCGGCTTTTTGCGACTCGTAACAGTGCCGTAGGTGAAACCCATCAATTGAAGCAGCATTGATGGGTTTCATTACGTACCTAAAAAGCAGGTACTTCATTCTACCCATCCTACAAAATGTTAGATTACAATGCATAGGTACATATCAGCGGATTCATCGTCCGCGTGCGCAAAATATAAAACTTTCCGTTTATTTCTATAATATTAATTCATGACACAGACAGCAGAGCAGGCGATTGTTCATACTCCCATGATGCAGCAGTATTTGCGCATCAAGGCTGATTATCAGGATACCTTGGTATTTTATCGAATGGGGGATTTTTATGAATTATTTTTTGATGATGCTAAAAAGGCAGCTGAGCTTTTAAGTATTACATTGACAGCAAGAGGGCATTCGGCCGGCGCTCCTATTCCAATGTGTGGATTGCCGTATCATGCTGCAGAAGGCTATATTGCAAAATTAATAAAACGCGGTGAGTCAGTCGCTATTTGTGAGCAGATAGGAGACCCGGCCACATCCAAAGGTCCGGTTGAGCGTCAGGTTGTGCGTATTGTCACACCCGGTACGGTAACAGAAGAAGCGCTACTGGAAGAGCGCCAGGATAATTTATTAGTCGCGATTCATTATGCAAAAATTTATGGTATTGCCTGCCTTGATTTGACGAGCGGGCGTTTTGTATTGCAACAAGTGAATTCAATTGATGAATTATTAAGTGAAATTGCGCGACTAAATCCCGCTGAACTATTGTTTAATGAAGAATGGAATTTGCCGGCAGCACTTAAAGAGCGTAAAGGCTTAACACGCCGCCCACCATGGCATTTTGAGCAAATAAGTGCCAGAAAATTAATCCTGAAACAATTTAACACCCATGACCTTAAAGGCTTTGGTTGCGAACATTTAACAGCAAGTATCTCAGCCGCAGGTTGTTTATTGCAATATGTAAAAGATACTCAGCAAAGCGCTTTGCCGCATATTCAGGGTATTCGTGTTGAAAGCAGTGATGACAGTATTTTATTAGATGCCTCTAGCAGGCGGAATCTGGAACTGGATTATCATCCTTCAGGACGTATTCAGTTTACTCTTCTGGGGGTGCTGGATAAAACAGTCACCGCCATGGGAAGTCGCTGTTTGCGACGCTGGCTTAATCGCCCCTTGCGCGATCAGACTCTCTTAAATAATCGTTATGATAGTATCGATGCTTTATTAAATAATAGCTTATATGTCGCCGTACGCGATAGTCTGCGAGCTGTGGGCGATATAGAGCGCGTAAGCTCGCGTATTGCTTTAAAATCGGCACGCCCGCGTGACTTGCTGGTGTTGCGTGATACCTTTGCCGCATTGCCAGATATCCAGGCATTCATTGCGCAAACACAGTGCACTGAATTGAATCGCCTGGCCGCAGAGATAAGCGAGCAACCTGAGCTATTAGCGTTATTACAGCGTGCTATTATCGACAACCCGCCGGTCTTGATTCGAGATGGTGGCGTGATTGCCGCTGGTTATCATCAGCAATTGGATGATCTGCGTGATCTAAGTCAGAATGCCAACCAGATTTTAATTGATATGGAAACGCGTGAACGACAAAGCACCGGAATTTCCAGCTTGAAAATCAAAAATAACCGCGTGCATGGCTATTATATTGAAATACCGCGTGCGCAATCTGATGAAGTGCCCGAGAGTTATGCGCGTAAACAAACACTCAAAAATGCCGAACGTTTTGTGACCAGCGAGTTAAAAGCGTTTGAAGAAACGGTACTAAACGCGCGAGAACAATCCTTGGCTTTTGAAAAAAAATTGTATGAGGAATTACTCGATAGCATAGCGACACACTTAATCGCCATACAAATCTGTGCTTTAGCCTTAGCTGAATTAGATGTCCTGGTTAATTTTGCTGAACGTAGTGAGCATCTTAATTTAAGTCGTCCGGTGTTACAAAAACAGCGAGGTATTCATATTAGCGCTGGAAGACATCTGGTGGTTGAACAGGTATCTGATATTCCGTTTGTGGCCAATGACCTGGATTTTAGCGATGAGCGGCGTATGCTGATTATTACCGGTCCGAATATGGGCGGTAAATCGACCTATATGCGTCAGGCCGCGTTGATAGTGTTAATGGCACACATAGGCTGTTTCGTGCCTGCAACTACTCTGCATTGTGGGCCGGTGGATAAAATATTTACCCGCATAGGGGCATCAGACGATTTAACCAGCGGCCGTTCAACGTTTATGGTGGAAATGTCAGAAACAGCTAATATCCTGCATAATGCAACAGCCAACAGCTTAATATTAATGGATGAAATAGGCCGCGGCACCAGTACTTTTGATGGACTATCGCTTGCCTGGGCGTGTGCCGATTATTTAGCCAAAGAAATACATGCATTTACCCTGTTTGCAACGCATTATTTTGAACTAACCAGCTTACCCGAAGAGCAAACTATTATTCATAATGTTCATCTGGATGCCATGGAGCACGGCGATAAAATCGTTTTTTTACACACGGTAAAAGAAGGGCCTGCCAGCCAGAGCTATGGCTTGCAAGTGGCTGCATTGGCGGGCATTCCACCCAGGGTCATTGAGCAAGCCAAGCTTAAATTAAGCCATTTAGAAGACAACGCTTATCAAGAACAACAGACCGAGAGCGGCACCACGCAACTGGATATATTTGCTCTGCAGGCGCCTCATCCGGTTGTGGATTTAATTGAAAATCTGGTGCCGGATGATTTGAGTCCACGTGAGGCCTTAGATTTTTTGTATAAATTAAAGCAAGCCTTGTAGCGTCACCCAACAATGTCTCGGTTTACACCTATGTTGGGTTAGGTTTTTATTGCTTTGCAATAAAAATCTAATCCAACCTACAGTGTAGTACTTTGATTATAAAGCAATATATTCTGCCCCCTGGTCTTTGTTTCAAGTGCTTTGTTTAGCCTTAGCTTCAGCAAAAGCCTATTTTCCAAAAACATCATCTATTGCCTTGTCGCTTGCAGGCTTATCTGCACCGGCGCACTTAGTCTCTAATTTTTTTTTTTTTTTTTTTTCAGACAACAAGCTAGTAGCCCTGATTCTTTCCTCTTCGCCACTTATACTGTCAATTCCCCATTATTTCAATGAGTTAAATTTTTCAATCGGTCTCAGTTGGCACTACAGATTTCATAACAACGGTTGTTTTATATTTTCCTATCGGGTCAGGGTTAATGTTCAAAGCAGTGTAGATTGTTGTTCAGCTTCTGCTTAACTTTCTTTTTTTACATAGCACGAAAAATAAAAAAATGGTCAGGCGTTGCTGGGTCGACATAATGTTGCGAATGCTATCCCAGCTTATGCCACTTCGGCAGCCTGAGTTGATGGCTGTTGTGCGTATGACAAGGGTAAAATACTTTGGTATTTTTAGGGTTATTGTTATATATTAGAACTGAGTCACACTTTTTTAAAAAAATGGCTTTATTGTCCTCGACCAGTCGGGGATATTTGTTCAATAGACAAGTTGAAAAAAGAAGAGTACTTATCTTTTTGATCGCTTTCTGCTTTACGTTTCCATTCTATGCGGGTGGCTTTGCCTTTTGGTGTCATCAGCCACCACGTCAATGATGTAATCTGCGGCAATTGACAATTAAGGTAAATAAGTGAGTAGTATATCTTATTTTCTTATTGCCATTTATGCTCTGCTCGTGCGCAGTTTTGTCAGAGCCTTTTCCAGGCGAACATGGAAACGGATTACGGAGGCCTTGTTCTTTTTTGATTTTAGGTCCGAATGACAATAGAGCCGGGTTTCTTTGGTTTCTGTATCCACTTCACGATAAACAAAGAAAAGGACTGTTGGGTGTCTCTAACGATTATTTATCATTTTTGTTTACCTCCGACATAATTCCACTGCAAGATAATGATTTTTTTGATGAGCCAATTGCCACTGGCAATACCTGCATCCATGATGATCACGGGTTTATTTGAGTTGAATGGATCTTTGTCTCGCAGCTCGTCCAGCATCAACTCCAAAGTAAGTAGGTTCGTTTATCATCTTCGTGAAAGACCTGGCTTCTCAGAGGAGATACCGTCTCCATCCAGAATCAGGCCTAAGGTCACTAATGGACAATCCGTGCGCTTTTCTTTGGAGCGACCAGAATTGGCCTGTGGGTTTTGAGACGCATTGACCCTCACAAAATAAGTATTGGTCAAATCATGCAAAACGATCTCAGGTTTCTATCAAAGAGATCGCCCGCTCGGATGAAAATGCTTCAGATTTTATTTCACTGGCAGCATATGGTGTATGTGTGCCAGAACAACCAGCAACCGCCCCCACAGCCGTACCACCCGAAAGTAAATATACTATGCAGTACTTATAGTTGAGGCAATATGCTTTGTAAATGGCAATTGCTGTGGATCAGCGCTCATGCTGCGAGCATTGATGGCTTCCAGGTATCAATAGAATGATATTCTGGTTGCGAATACGGTTACCAACAGCGGTAGTGGCGACAAAATGATTTAAGCATCAGCCAAATTAAACAGTTCTGCGAACAAGTGGCTAGTAGTAACGATGTAAGCGCAAAGTCCGCCCGATATTAAGTAACCCACCACCCCGACGATCTGACAATGGCTAATTTACCGTTTCCAGGTGCTTTTGGGTACTTGACTTACACTGCTGCATCGGCTAAACGGCCAAACACACATCCGCAAAAAGCGCTTAGTGATTGGAAAAATAGTTTTGTTGAGCAGAAGGCATGTAAAAGAATGGATTTAGTGAGCTGCGAAGATGGGTAACTCTTTTTACATAGTCGAAATAAAAACAGGCAAGTAAAATACTTGGTTTTTTATAGTTATTGATATACTGAGAACACACTTTGTACTGCTAAAAAAGAGCTTTATTGTCCTCGAGGACAATAGACAAGTTGAAAAAAAAGAGTAAATTGACACGTAAGGTAAATAAGTAAGTATGCTTATTGCCTAGTGAAAAGTTGCCATTATAGGAAAATTGAATTATTTAGGCTTCGCAGTAAAAGGAGTTTGAAGATCATTTTTTATGGCTAAGAGTGTAAATTAATAGGCTGGACTTAATCAAATCTGGACTCTAGGGGTTATACTTGTGTATTAAAAGAGGCCACACTTCTTCGTAATTAGTATTAAAAGATGGTGATGCAGAAACTAAAAACTTAAATGAGCCTCTTGGTGTGTGCCGTGCTACTGGAAGGCGATAAGTTATCATGAAGTACGGAGATGCTTTGAGTGGAGAAATTGAATTAGTTGGCAATGACTTGACTATTTCCTTACAAATGAGTCAGATCCTAATAATGGAGGGTTTATTACTGCATGTTTGCATTGATGACGCTCTATGAGCAAATATTAGAATTCGGGTTTAACAACTCTCTTACTATACCCCCATCTCCTTTATATTGGAAGTTGGACTAAGGCAGTATTCCCTCCTGGAATTGATGTAGGTTCACACAGCATGGGTACTGTACTTGGAAGTGGGTTTAAAAACGGAAGAGATCTAGATGCGCTTAATGGCGACAGGTGAAATGGATGGCACTACGTTGCAGAGGCTTTGATGATGGTGGAAGCAGTAAGTATGGGGCTGGCCCCGGAGTTCCCCCAAATGGTGGTAACCCAGTAGTACCTATCCCAGCAGCCGTCTGGCTTTTCGGTTCAGGTCTAGCCGGTTTAGTTGGGTTTTCACGCAGAAAATCAGCAACTGCACTTAAAGCATAAACTGTTTTTACTGCAAAATGAAAAGGGGCTTAATAGCCCCCTTTTTTTATATGCATTAACTACTTTATTTATTTCCTGCCTTCTGCCACCGCCTTTGGTGGAGCTACCGATAGTGATGCTGACACTGCTGGCAGCGCTGGTATTTCCTGCGTAGTCTTTGGCGCTAAGCGTACAGTGTGCGTGCCTGAGTTCCTGTTGTCGGTTTAGCCTGTACTGCTTGTTGTGGTAATGGTGACGCCATTTCTTTGCAGTGTATAGTTTTGTTAAACCACTTCCCAGATCAGACGAGGCGCTCCAGGCGATGGCAACTTGTGATTTACGCTGCAGTGCTGCGCTCATATTGCCCGGTTTGCTTGGTGCGGTAGAGTCTACTATCACGCTACTACTAGCCGTCACTGTATTATGGTTTGCGGCAGATGCGGATACTGAGTCGCTATAGCTGCCATCGTTTGCTGGGGCGCTGGTGTTCCATGTTGTGTTGCTGCTAGTGCCTGGACTTAAGGAGTATGAGCCAATATTAGTACCATTCTGTGCGGTGATTGTGAAAGTCGTTATATTACAGACAGAGCTGTCATTGTTTTTTAATGCGATCGCATAAGTCAGCGATTCTCCAGCCGCTGCATATTGTGTTGTCGGTGTCATCGTTAGTGAGGGGTTATTATTGACGCATACCCGTTGTTGGGTGGTTGCGCTGCTGATATTTGAATAGCTATAACTGCCATTACTGTTATACGCTCTCACACGGTATTGGTAATCGCTTAAAGGTGCAAGTCCACTATCAATAAAGCTTGTGGTATTTACTCCAGTGACGGCAAATTCAGTCCAGTTTGTGTTATCAACAGATCTTTCCAGTCTATAACCTGTTTCATTATCGGCATTATCCGCCCAGCTTAAGTTGATTTCACTGTCTGACAGCGCTGAGGCAAATAAATCCCCCGGTGCATTAGGCGTCGATGTATCTACCGTGGTACTTGTGCGCCATGCGGCAACGTAGGATTTGGTATTATTCATCGATCTGGCGGTGTCTTCGGAATTACTGATGCCTGTTGGTTCACTGCCATCTAATACATTGGGGTTGGAGAAGTGAGGAATAAGTGAGGCTCCACCGCATCGATAAGACATAATCGTTTGGATGCCACTGGTAGTGCAGGTGTTATAGCCATAAGAGTAGGTATAAGCGCCAGTGACATTAGAATTAGCCCGGTCATGAACATTGCCTTGATTATGTCCTAATTCATGCGCCAGAGTATTGGTGGATAAGCAAGCATATTTCGAGTCATCATGTACCACGCCGAAAGCCCATTGCTCAAAAGCACTACCAGGATATAGCATAATCCAGGCATAGCCGCAGTAGTTAGTGTCTGCTGAGACAAGTACCACCTGGTCCGCGCCATAAGCGTCGCGCCATTGGTGGACGGCATCCATTTTTCCATCAGTTTTGCCATCCAGATCATCCAGGCTTTTGGTCATGTCCCCTGTTTCGGTGTAGGGGATTTCAGCCATGTGTACGATATTCAATTGCATGTCAATTTGACTGTTTTGATAGGCTTGATTCGCTTTGGCAACAGCATTAACAATTTTGGCTTCGATGCCATCAACGCCCGATGCATTGCTACGAGCTTGCGGAGTACAGACAACCATTAAGTCGATAACGTGCCAGCCAGTGCAAGATCCGGTAATCGTATCATTTAATACGGGTGCGCTAGAAGCGGGTTTACCTTCCGCAGTTTCTTTAGTGAGTAGTTCAATATCGGCATGTTCAGGGTTTTTGCTGGCATCGAGTTTACTAATGAGGTGAGTTTTATTGCCACTGTAACGTATTTCATATAAATCTTCGCCAATTCTTATGGTCCCTGACATGGCTTTACCTCTGACTGTCAAGGTAACTTCACTGTTTTGTTCGCCCTCGATATGACCAAACCAGATAGTGTTGCCTTTTACATTATCGACTAAGCGGTCGCGGACTGCAGTATATACAACATCGGCATATAAATTAAGCGTGAGGATGTCCGATTCGAGTAAGTCAAGATGCGCGTTTACGGCATGATTTCTGCCTGCAATGGCCTTTGGAGGTAGGTTTTTATGCGGCGGTTGTGTGACATTAAAATCATCAAATAATTCCGGTGGGTTGGCTTTGCCCTGCGCTTGGCCTTGAGCAAATGGTAAAATAGTTGCAACCAGCAATGCGCTAGTGATGATTTTTCATTAAAACGTATGGCAAGACTCCTTTTAGTCTGTTATTGGTTAATTAGGTCTATTTAAAATAGTCGATAAACTGTGATTGTTATCGCATTTCTATAAGTGTCGATAATGTATATAAAAAATTGCCGCTAGCCACTTAGCATTGCAAATTTAATTATTTACGAAACCAGCCGTAGGCCGGATTAGTTTTTTTATTGCGCAGCATATTAAAAAGCATCAGTACAAACGTTATCCGGCAGGGTATCTACGCTAGATAAGCTAATCCAGCCTGAAGATAGGAAATTATTGTCTTGTGTTTAGTTTTGTCGTCAGAATTGCGAATGGCTACGCTAGGGATAGTGGCATAGCGTTTTGGAGCGAGATATATCAGGCTGTCTCTTGCCAAGTTTAGGAAAGCAATAAAAGTGCCATATTAAGTATATGGGTCTTGAGTGATGATAAAAAATAAGATTATTCTGCTTAAGGAACGAATATTTAATATTATTCCGAAATCAGTGGTGATGAGTTTTATTCAAAAATGCAAAGTCGTAGGCCGGATTAGCTTTTTTATAGCACAGCTATAAAAAACCTTATCTGGCAGGGTATCAGTTGCCTGATATGCTGGATAACCTTATCTACGCTACGCTAGATAAGCTAATCCGGCCTACAGAAAGACGCTTTTCCTGGTTTCGGGGTTTATTGAGTCTTCATTCCTATGCAGGCATTATGCAGCGGGCAGGATAATTGAACTGTCGCTGCTGGGCGACAGGTGTGTGCAGAAGGATCCCGCGGGTTACTTGCTTGTGTTTATGGGGCTGCCTGAACAGGTGTGGCTGTCTGTGCTAAGCAATTGAAATAAGGTATAACTTTATGCAATGCAAATCATTTAATGATTTTATGGTTTTTTTGTCGGGTAAATGTGACAGTGTACTCATACCCTATCGTCGCTAATAAAAGCAGGTATAGCGCTTATTATGTTGTGTAATCGCATAATGCTTGGATAAGTCGCGGTTTATTGGCCTTGAGGACAATAGACAATCTGCAAAAAGAGTGTAAATTAGTTGGCAGTGTTAACGCATTGCATAAGCTACTGGCGTATATAAATGTGCGAGTCGCTGGCTCTCTCCATGGCTGGGCTTTATGGTATGATTTCTGCGTTTATTGCAGTGTATAAACAGTCAATAAGCTTAAACGCAGAATGTTACAATATTGCTTATTTGCCTGGCGATACGAATAAGTAACTGTTCACCTCCCTCATGAAAACCAGGAGAGGAAAAAAGCTTTCTAATAAAACCTCCCTAACCCCTCCTTGTTAAGGAGGGGGACTGAATGGTTACCCGAATAATGTTGATTATTTAAGGATTTTTATGAAAAAAAATATACTGTATTTTTTAGCAGCTACTCTTATGCTGCAAGGCTGTAGTGACCCTGCTGAAAAAAAGGCAGAATATCTGCAAAGTGGCAAGGCCTTTTATACAGCGGAAAATTATGCCAAAGCTAAAGTGGAATTTAGAAATGCATTACAGATTGATGATAAATTGGCTGAAGCTTATTATCATCTGGCTTTGATTGATGAGAAAGATCAAAACTGGAAAGGCATGTATGCAAATCTGAACCAGACGATTAAGCTTAATCCAGAGAATCTTGAGGCGAGATTAATGCTGGCCAAGCTGTATTTGCTTTCGGGTGAGGTGGAAAAAGCCAAGACTGAAGCGGATTTTGTTTTGAATAGCGCGGCGGATAATCCTGATGCTATCGCCTTGAATGGTGCGATTTTATTTAAACAAGGGGATTATGCCGCTGCGCTGGCTGAGGCAGACAGGGCTTTGGCCATTAATCCGGCGCATAATGATGCCGTTAGCCTGAAAGTTGTGGTTTATATGGCTCAGCAGAACTATGATAACGCTGAAAAGGTGGTTAATGCGGCATTAGCATCCAACCCTGATGAGTTGTCACTTAATCTTCTGAAACTGCAATTGCATACGGTGAGTAAGAATAAACGGGCAATAGAACAGGATTATCAGGACTTGATTAAGCGTTTTCCTGATAAACATGAATTTTCCTATGCATTGGCCAAGTATTATGTCAGTGAGCAGCGCGATGATGAGGCGCTGGCTTTATTACAGGCTTTAGTTGATGAAAATGCCGGTGTACTTCAGCCTCAATTAGTGTTGGTGGATTATCTGCAACAAAAAGATAAGCAGCAAGCGGAAGCAACACTTAATCAATTTATACAGGCCAGCCCGGATGAGGCGGTTTTGTATTTTAGATTGGCAAATTTGCTGATTCAGCAACAAAGATTTGCTGAAGCTCAAGTGCCGCTTAACTGGATAGTGGAGCATAAGCAGGACGAGAAAGAGGGACTGGCCGCTAAAACGCTGTTGGCAAAACTGGCACTGCAAGATGAAAAACAGGGCGGGGACGACATCTTTAGTGAATGAGATTTTAGCCATTGATGCCAAGTATTATGATGCCTTATTATTGCAATCGCGCCTGAGTTTGCTAGAGGGGCGTAATGATGAGGCGATTACTGAGTTGCGCGGTGTGTTAAGGGATTATCCTGAGTCTGATGAGGCGATGGTTTTGCTGGCGCAGGCTTATCTTAATAAGGAGTCGCCTGAATTAGCGGATGAGAATTTCCGCAAAGCTCTGGATTTGAATCCGGGGAATTTTTCAGCAGTGATGCCGGTTGTTGCGCATATGGTTAAGAGCAAGGACATAGCAAGAGCTGATCAGGTTTTGCAAAAAGCACTGCAAATAAAGCCCGATAATGCCGAGGCTTTGCAGGCACTTGCTCAGGTCAGGTTATTAAATAAAGATTGGCAGGGAACACAGCAAGTAGCCGATATCATTTCTACCCAGCCTAAGGGCCAAGGTTTTTCCTATTATCTTTGAGGGAAAATTGCTCAGGAGCAGGGTTTGTATGCTAATGCTATAGATGAATATAAACAGGCTTTAGCCATTACACCAGGCTTATCGGATGCTTTAAAAAGTATGATGGTCTGTTATGAGGCTTTAAAACAAAGAGATAAGATGTTTGCCTATCTGGATGCGTTTATGCTGGAGCATCCTGATAATGCCTATCCGCTTTTATTGAAAGCACAATTATATAGTTTTAATAAGCAGTGGGATAAGTCTTCTGGCGTTTTACAGCAAGGGTATCGAAAAATGGCCTAAAGTAACGCAGTTGTATTTGCTGATGGCGGGCATTTATTATGAAAAAGGCGATAAGCACAAAGTGATTGAGAGCTATCAAACCGGCTTGCAAGCGAATCCGGATGATGTGCAGTTGAATATGATGCTGGCTTCGGTTTATGAATTAGAGCAACAATACGACCAGGCTTTAGCTATTTATAATGCTGTTGTTGCTAATCGGCCTGATGTTGATTTAGCGGTTAATAATCTGGTTTCTTTATTGCTCGATCATTATCCAGGTAAAGAAAATACTGAACGTGCTGTTAGTCTGGCGAAGCGTTTTGAAAAATCTGAACAGCCTTATTTTCTGGATACCTATGGCTGGGCTTTAGTGCATAATGGCAATGTCAAAGATGCTTTACCTGTTTTTAAGCAGGTGGTTTTAAAAGCGCCAGAGGTTGCGGTGTTTAATTATCACCTGGGTGTTGCTTATCAAAAAAACAATGATCCTTTACAGGCTATTGCTGCCTTGGAAATTGCTTTAAGTCTGGCCGAGAAACAAGGGGGTTTTGTGGAGAAGGATCAGGCAACAGCTTTGCTGAAAGAACTTAAGGCAATGCCTGCTGCAACTGATAAACCCTAGATTTGAGCGTGCATTTCACCTTAAGAGATGCACATTCAATCACATAAGACGCCATTTTTTGGGAGCAGTCAGGTATAGTCTGCATTGCGCGTCAGGCGGTTTGCGCTCCCGGAATGAAAAATTTTTATTTAGCTATCGGTTTTCTGGTGGCTAAATTCTGTATTTTTTCTATTGAATATAGTAGACTTCCACTATGAACTTAACAGTACAGATATTAGCAGCACCTTCGCTGCTAAGTAATTTGGATTCCGATGATGATATTCAAATTATTGGGCGCTTTGATAATGAGCTTGATGCGTTAGCGTTTCTGTTAACTAATAAGCCTGCTATTATTTTGCTTGATTATGCCGTAGAAAATGAAAATACTGAGATTCTTATTAAGTCTTTACTGAGTGAGTCTCCACAGAGTAAGGTTATTTTAATCGGCGAGAATTTGCCGGATGACATTATCTTAAGATGTTTGGTAAATGCTATATATGGATATCTGGAATGGCACGATGTAGATACCTTTTTGTATAAAGCCATTCTCTCGGTTGGGAAAGGTGAAGCATGGGTTAGTCGTAGGCTCGTAGGTCTTTTGATTGGGAAACTTCGTGGTTAATGTGATTATAGCTTCTGTCAATAAAGAAAAAGTGCATCCCTGGCTGGATGCGCTGGACGCACTGTATCCTATGGTCTTTTATGAAAATGCTGAGCAACTTTTGTCGAGCAGTGAAACGGCTCAGCAGACGACATTACTGATTCTTGATGCTGCCTTGATTTCAGAGAAATATAGCTTGGCAGATATATGCCGACTTTTTTATAAAGTTCTGGTGATTAACGAAGATCGTCAGCCGGAGCAAAAAATTCAGTATATATACGATGGTGCTTGGGGGTATTCGGATTTTTTGGTTAGCCAGCAACTGATAGTTCGTGCTATCGATAGTATTATCAATAATGAAGTCTGGTTAGAACGTCAATTAATACCGGAATTACTCAAAGGGGCTATTGCCAGAAGTAATGTATTACAGACGCAGGGTGATTTTGACGCTGAAGAATTGAAAATTTTTTCAATTTTGACTCACAGGGAAGTTGAAGTGATTAGGCAGGTTTATAATGGTGTTGATAATATTGCTATTGCGCAAGCTTTAAATATAAGTAATCGCACTGTGAAAGCGCATTTAAGTGCAATCTATAGAAAACTGGATGTCTCAGATCGCTTTCAGCTAATTATTTTTTTAAAAAACTTGCATATTGGACGCTTAACAAATGAAAGTGATTTTTTTGCAATGAAATAAGCCGATTTTAATTGACAAGGTCTAGCCTGTATCTTGTTACATATAAGTTGTTATTTTTCTTACCTACCCCGTTTTCTTGTTATATCTGTGTTTGCCAATAAATTCAATCTCGAATCGCGGCATCAGTTGCAGCAACCATCAACATTGTTTTCACCTCCAGCGCAGGGCTTTGTTTATGCCCCATACCTGCCAGATTTCTGCAAATACTCTACCCAGCTGCATAAATGCTTAAAGGGGTTATGGAAAATATATACCAGTTAAATGATCTACAGTTTTATTATGCAGATAAACTCACTTTGTCGTTGCATCAAGTCAATATTCATCAAGGGCAATCAACGGTATTGATCGGCGAGAATGGCTCAGGGAAAAGCACCTTATTATATTTATTGGCATTTTTAACTTATGCAGACAAAGGTGAGTTATTGTTTAACGGCAAACGCGTAAGTAAAACGGACTTGATTTCCTATCGCCGACGCGTAGGATTTCTTGCACAAAAACCTTTTATGTTGCGCGGGACGGTCTATGATAATATCGATCTGGCATTAAAAATACATGGAAAAAAACAGCGCGCAACAATAATACAGCGTGTTTTAAATCAACTTGATATTAACCATGTTGCCCGTCAACAAGCGCAGCAATTATCGGGCGGAGAGTTGCAAAAAGCGGCGCTGGCACGCATACTGGTATTACACCCAGAAGTGTTGTTGCTGGATGAGCCGTTTAGTTATCTGGATCAGGCAAGTGTCCGGGCTTTAGAGTCATTTTTGCAAACCTATACACAGGAAACCGGGCAGTCGTTAGTGTTTAGTACTCATGACCGCTTGCAGGGCATTGCTCTGGCTGATAATGTATTGGCGCTTGCCGCAGGTAAACAGGTATTAACACCGTTAATTAATGTATTTCATGGTGTTGTAGCTGATCATGTATTCCACGTTGGCGCAATGCAGATATTTTTAACCGCATCCATAACAACAGGACGGCATCTTTCGATTAGTCCTCAGGATATTGTTTTATCGACTGAGGCTTTAGTCTCCAGTATGCGCAATCATTTTCAGGGCCGTGTGGTGTTGATTTCTGATGAAATGGATAGAGTTCGGGTTAATGTCGATACCGGCGTGGTGTTTCAGGTATTAATTACTTATCAGTCCTTATATGAATTAAATATCAAGCTTGGAGATACGCTTTGGGTCAACTTTAAATCCAACTCGGTCGTGGTTTTTTAATAGCTGGGCTTATACGGCTATGATGTCTTAATGGTAAAAATGATGAGTAGATATACAAAAAAACAACCCGTTTCTCCGCAAACGCAGGAAGAATCGCTAAAAATTGCTAAAGCAACTCAGCGTCCAGGACAAACAAAAGAACAGACTAAATTAATTGCGCAAGGGGTGCAGAAAGGGATTGAGCTATATAAAAAACAACAAAAAGAAAAATCGCGAGAATTAAGTAAAAAACTTAAAAAGGTTTCTGGGCAACTCACGCAGTTAAATGAGCTATCGGAAGGAGATGCAGAGAATGAGTCGGAGAATATCCAATATATTAATCGCCAGCACTGGTTGCCCTGGCTGTTATTACTTATTAGTTGGGTGGGTTTTGTGATTTATTTTTTGCGCTTCGCAAGTTAGGGGGGTATCAAATAGCTTAGAAGTCCCTTGTGTCAGAATAGTTTATCTAGCGTTGCGTAGATAAGCTTATCCGGGATATGGGGCAACCGATGCCCTGCTGGATAAGGTTTTAGAATGCTGTGCAATAAAAAAGCTAAGCCGGCCTACGTTTAGGCTTTGCATATTTAAATAATACTTATCATGCCTGATTTCGGATAGTATTAAATTTTCATTCCTTAGATAAGTTATTGGCGTCTATTTTAAAGCGAGATATTTCCGTAGGGTAGGCATTGCAAGCAGCGTCATGTCAGTGTTGTTCAGGTAAACAGTTCAAGGTTTCGGGAAAAAAGATTATTTCAAGCACATTCCTAAATAGCATGGATTTTAGGGGGGTGTCATGCAACAGATATATTAGGCTTTGATGAAAAATAGTATGAATATTAATAGTGCTGCAATTATTTTGCTAGGCTTACTGGTCACGCCAATTTTAGCGTTGGCAAGTAGCAATCCCGTCGTAGATATACAAACAAATCGCGGATTGATCAGCGTTCAACTTGATGCAAAAAAGGCGCCCATTACGGTGGCTAATTTTTTAAGATATGTGCATGAAGGATTTTATGCAAACACTTTATTTCATCGCGTCATTGATAATATTATGATTCAAGGGGGAGGCTATAATGCTGAACTTGAAATACAAGCAGTACATGCTCCGATAAAGCTGGAAACAAATGTAGGTTTGAGTAATTTACGCGGCACTATTGCCATGGCGCGGCGAAGCGCCGCTGATACAGCAAGTTCTCAATTTTTTATAAATAGCGCAAATAATTTACTCTGGGACTATCAACATCTTTCTTCGCCTGGCTATGCTGTCTTTGGCGAGGTGATCGAAGGAATGGCGGTTGTTGATGCGATAAGTGGGCTGCCAACAAAGCCTGTGGCTGTTGCTACGGCGATAGAGGGTGAGCCACGTGTGCTCCGCGATGCTCCAGAAATGCCCGTTGTAATTGAAGTGATGCGCCCCCGGGAAGGGCAATTAAGCTTTGCAACGAAGCAACTGACCTATCAGCCAGGCGATAGGCTGGAGGTGGCGTTAATTGAAACCATGAAGCGGGAAAGTGTGCTGGATTTATGGGTGGCAGTATTAACTGAGCAGGGCCAGTTATTTTATGTCACAGAAACGGGCTTTTCGCTTATGCCAAACGCTTTTGTGAGTGCAGTTGCTGTGGATACAGAGAACCATCCGGTTTTTAACTTTATTGTGCCGCAGGGTTTAACGGGGCGTTTTACTTTATTGGCTATTTTTAATAAAGCGGATGCTGGCATAGATGATTTAAAACACAATTTGCGTTCCAATATTGCTAAAATCAACTTAAACTTAGTCCGTTAATATAGCGCAATACTTGTTGGCTATATGCGAATTTAAACGATCAGTCTCCTTGTTGGCAAGTAAGCGAGGGGAGGTAGAAAAACTTTCCTCAAGTTTGGTATTTTTGAAATGATTTTTTAACACCTTAATCTGGTTTTATATCTGCATTGATATTTGATAGATCCCCCTTGGAATAGAGAGTAATGAAATTACCAGTAAAAATTTTTATTGCATTAGTAAGCATTGCATTTTTAACTTATTTGTCGATTGAATTTCTATTAGAGTTTTGGTGGTTTAGTTCATTAAAATTAGCTGGGTTTTTCCTGTTACGAGAAAGTTATGAATGGCTGGTAAAAATTGGGACAACGCTGCTATTCAGTGGTGTAGCTTACCTTAATTTTGTGTCTATTCCGCGCGCTTTATCCTTGCACTCTGCTATTGATGGCAAAGGCTTAATAGTGGTATTACAGAGACGCAGAGTACTGCTTTATTTATTCTCTTTACTTGTTACCATGCCTTTGCTTATCCCTGTTTATACTCACTGGGAAAGCTTTTTACTGTATTATTTTTCTGCGTCTGCACAACTGACTGACCCTGTGTACGCTAAAAATATTAGCTTTTATCTGTTTTCTTACCCGGTCTTCGCGCTAATTCAAAAAGAGCTGCTCTGGTTTTTTGCACTGATACTCGGTGTCGTCAGTCTTTTATATTTTCTTATATTCAAAAATCAGCGCGATAAGTTGCAGGCGTTTCCTGCTATTGCAAAATTACATATCGCAATTTTAGTGGCAGGGCTGATTTTTCTGCAAGCATGGTCTATTGCCCTAGAGCGCATAGAAATGCTTTATGAAGACAGGCATTTGCCAGTTTTTTATGGGCCAGGTTTTGTGGAAATGAATTACCATTTGCCTTTGGTCTGGTTAAGTTTTTTATTATTTTTAGCACTCGCTATTACGACGATTTATAGCTTATTTACCGGGAATAAATATCGGCTTCCATTAGCGCTTGGTCTTGCCTATATGCTGGTGATGGTCATTAAGCAATTCGATTTTATCCCGAATATGATTGATCACTATTACGTTAGATCTAATCCGGTAGCGGCTGAATCAAAATATATACAATGGCATATTAACGCCAGCCGGGATGCCTTTAATTTAGCCACTATCACTGAAATAGACTATCCTCTCGAATCCTCATTAAGCCCTTTGGCCAGTGCTGAAATTGGTCAGGAATTATATAATATACCGCTCTGGGATGATGATCTGATTTTGCCTGTTTTTGAACAATTACAAAGCATCCGCCCGTATTTTAGTTTTTATCAGGTTGCTGTTGACCGCTATCTACTGGATGGTAAGTATCAGCAAGTAAATGTAGCGGCGCGAGAGCTTGATTATCAGGGGATGCCAGTCGACGCGCAAAACTGGCGCAATCGACATCTGGTTTTTACGCATGGCTATGGTATGGTCATGACGCCTTCGAGTCAGCAGGCAAACCAGCCCATGCAGTGGTTATTACAGAATTTTGGGCAGACGGTTGCAGATGAGAAACTAAGTATTCATCAACCTGAAATCTATTATGGACTGGCTGATTATACTTATGCCATTGTGCCGAATACCGAATCATTAAAATCTGACGCTGATACTGCAGGCGATATGACTACTGATTATCAGGGTGCGGGAGGGTTGGCACTTTCTTCCTTATTCACTAAAGCAGTGGTTGCCAGTTATTTTAAGGATGAACGGATATTTTTTTCAACGGGAATTAATAAGCAGAGCCGCATTTTGGTGCGTCGCAATATTATCAACAGGATTCGCGAGATTGCACCCTTTTTATTGCTCGACAACGATCCTTATCCAGTCTTGGTAGAGCATAAAATTTACTGGGTCGTCGATGCTTATACCGGCTCCAGCCTTTATCCCCTGGTTGAGCCAGTGACTATTGATACAGCAGATCCATCAGCGCAACGCTTCAACTATTTGCGCAACTCAGTCAAGATTATTGTTGATGCTTATGATGGCACGGTCAATTTTTATGTAGTGGATAAACACGATCCAATTATAAGCACCTATCAGAATCTTTATCACGGATTATTTCAGGACGTTGCGGCCATCCCACAACCGTTAATCAAACATCTGAGTTACCCGAAAGCCTGGTTTACTTTACAAATGCAACTTTATGCGCGTTTTCAGCAGACGCGTCCAGAAATTTTTTATCAACAAAGCGAGGCCTTGCAGCTTGCGAGTATGGAAGGTACGCCAGTGGAGCCTTATTTTTTTGACGCTGGATATAGATGAGGCACCTAATGCTGAAGTAGACGAGCAGCAGAAATTTATTATAGTAAGCCCCTTATCCCCGTTAGGAAGAGATAACCTGAATTCGATTGCTATTGCTGGTTGTTTAACAGTTGTAAATTGTAACGCGCATTATCAGGAAGATATTTTTGTGTATAAATTTTCCAAAGATATACAAGTGGAAGGGCCTGCGCAAATCAGCGCCATCATGATTCAAGACCCCGATATATCAAGACAGTTCTCTTTATGGAATCAGCACGGCTCTAAAGTGATTCGTGGGCGTATGATAATTGTGCCTGTGGAAAACTCACTGCTTTATATTCAGCCGCTTTATTTAGCGGCAGAGTCTGCACAAGGCTTTCCTTCGCTGGCAAAAATTATTGTGGCAATGAATCGACAAGCCGTGATGGCGGACTCTTTGCCTTTGGCTTTTGAGCAGCTACAGCAAAGATTAATGTCTACATCGTCCGCCAGCACTGGATTACAAGGTAATGCAGTGACGGGTCCAGACGCGCCTTAATTTATTAGCACTTATGCTGGGTTACGTTTTTATTGCTTTGCAACAAAAATCTAACCTAGCCTACAGGTGACATTGATTATATACCCATAAAAGCTTAACTTAGGAATGAAGGCTAAATAAAACCCGAAACCAGGAAAAGCGTATATCTGTAGCCCGGATTAGCGTCTAGCGGAGCATAGATAACGTTATCCCGCAGATGAGGCACAAATACCCTGCCGAATAACGTTTTTTAAAGCTGCGCTATAAAAAAGCTAATCCGGCCTACGGCTTTGTGTTTTGAATAAAACTCTCATCCAGTAATTCGATCCAGTGTTTTACCGGAACGCTCGCTTTGGAGGCTAAGTGTAGTTGACAGCCGATATTTGCGCTGACAATGAGTTCAGGTTGATTTTGTTGCAGTGCAGATAGTTTGTTACGCAATAGTTGTTGTGATAACTTTGTTTGGAGTATCGAATAGGTGCCTGCAGAACCGCAACATAAGTGAGCATCATTAACCGGGGTGAGCTTAAAACCGCAGTGATTCAGTAACGCCTCAACAACGCCATTAAGGTTTTGCGCATGTTGTAGTGTGCATGGGCTATGAAAGGCGATGTTTTTTGTGGTAATTTGAAAACCTGTTATGGCAAGATTTTCAGCGGTTAAGACTTCGCTTATATCTTTCGCTAGTGCGCTGACTTTTTCGGCTTTAAATGCATAGTGGGGGTCATGTTTCAGCAAGTAAGCATATTCTTTTATCATCGCACCGCAACCGCTAGCGGTTATAACGATCGCTTCAATGCCTTGTTGTATATAAGGCCACCAGGCATCAATATTAGCACGCATAAAAATTAAGGCTTCTTGCTGTGCGCTTAAATGCTGACTGACTGCGCCACAGCATCCTGCCTTGGGTGCTGTGATAAGCTGTATGCCAAGTTTTTGTAAAAGGTTTGCTGCTGCCTGATTGGTATTCGGTGTAGCAACCGATTGCACACATCCTTGCAATACTAACATACGTCTAGGTAGTGCTAGGTTTTGCAGATTGTTTTGCCTGGGATGAGTCGGCTGTTCGAAGTTACTCTTTGCAGTAGGTGCTAGTTTGGGGATGTGCTGTTGAAATCCAGCAGGTAGAGCAGGTTTTAGTATCTGTCCTATTGTTAGTAACGGCGCAATGCGCTGTGGATAGGGCAGTAATTTTCTTAACCCAAAACGCATCATCCGAGACAAAACTGAACGCTTTACTTTGCTGGCAACTAACTCACGGCCAATATCCACCAGACGTCCATATTGCACACCTGAAGGGCAGGTGGTTTCACAGGAACGGCAGCTAAGGCAGCGGTCCAGATGGGTTTGTGTTTTGTGGCTGACCTTTTGCCCTTCGAGTAATTGTTTAATTAAATAAATGCGGCCGCGCGGGCCATCCAGTTCATCGCCTAAGAGTTGATAAGTCGGGCATGTGGCTGTGCAAAACCCGCAATGCACACAAGAACGTACGATGGCGTCTGCCTCCTGGCCTTGTGTGGTTTTTAAAAAAGAGGGCGTGGTTTTGGTTTGCATCTGCTTAGGGTTGAAAAAAACGCATTAAAATGCTCGATACATGCGACCAATATTGAAAATACCCTGTGGATCAAAGGCGTGTTTCAGGTTTTGATGTAGTTTGAGTAAGGGCGCAGGCAGGTTCTGAAATACTTCATCGTGCGTCTCTGCAGAGCGAAATACTGAGCTATGTCCGTTTAATTTTTCAGCGCAATCATGTATCCATGTTTGCGCTTGCTCACTGTATAGCCAGCGCAAAGCGCCACCCCATTCATACAGTGCATCGCCCTCAAAAGCTGATGGGGGTGTGTTAGATGCTAATGAGAGTCGCCATAATGATTGCTGGCGCTTGAAAAAATCGTGCGTTTGCTCTTTGATTGAATGCCAGAAAGCAGTGGCGTTATGCAGTCTCTCGCCACCTATTTTTTGCTGTACTGCCATTATGGCTTTTTCCGAACCGGATAAACGTATATATAGCCGGTCTTGATAAAAACAGCTAGCGCTGATAGGCAGAGGCAAGGCTGACCACTGATGAAGTTTAGGTAAGGCAGTTGTTATGTCCATAGCCTGTACCAAGGTGATTTCCGCCTCGGGCATTGGGACTACCCTGACGGACGCTTCTAGTATGACGCCCAATGTCCCCATTGCGCCAACCATTAAACGGGAAACGTCATAACCCGCTACATTTTTCATCACTTGACCACCAAAACGCAATATTTCCGCCTTACCATTGATGATCTTGATGCCCAATACATAATCTCTGGCTGCACCAGCATAAGCTCTGCGCGGGCCAGATAAATTACAGGCTAAGGTGCCGCCGAGTGTTGCCGCTGAGCCATAGGCCGGAGGTTCAAAAGCGAGCATTTGCTGATGTTGTTTCAGTGTATGCTCAATAATAGGTAATGGTGTACCTGCGCGCGCAGTTATAACCAGTTCGCTGGGTTCATAACTGATAATGCCGCTGTGTTGTGAAAGATTGAGCACGCTAGCGGATGAAATATTACGGCCATAAAAATCTTTACTGCCGCCTGCTTTTATCGTTAGCCTGTGGCCGGATTGAATCGCATGTATAACTTGATTTTGCAGTTCAGTGCTTATATCTTTTGCGTTGTTCATGGTAGCCATTAAAAGCGATCCAGTTCGGGGTAGGGGAGTTCGCCCTGGTGTACATGCATAGCGCCAAATTCAGCACAACGGTGCAAGGTAGGAATGGCTTTGCCTGGATTTAAAAGTCCTTGCGGATCAAATGCCGCTTTAACCGCATGAAACTGACCCAGTTCGGAGGCTGAGAATTGCACGCACATTTGATTTAATTTTTCCATGCCTACGCCGTGTTCACCGGTGATTGTGCCGCCGACAGCAACACATAATTGCAGAATTTTACCGCCAAACGCCTCAGCCTGCTCTAATTCGCCGGGAATATTTGCGTTATAAAGAATCAGCGGATGCAGATTGCCGTCACCGGCATGAAAAACATTGGCAACTGCCAAATTATATGCTCTGGATAAGTCGGCAATGTGTTGCAGCACCTGTGGCAGGCTTTTACGCGGGATTGTGCCATCCATACAATAGTAATCGGGAGAAATGCGACCTACTGCCGGAAAAGCATTTTTACGCCCTTTCCAGAAATTGTCACGCTCCTTATCATTGCTGGCAACTCTAATCTCAGTAGCGCCACTTTTGCTTAAAATAGTCCGTACTGCATCGACTTGCGCGTTAACCTCATGCACCGAGCCATCCATTTCACAGATCAAAATGGCGGCTGCATCGATCGGGTAACCTGCATGTACAAAGTCTTCAGCCGCCTGAATAGCCAGTTTATCCATCATTTCCAGTCCTGCGGGAATTATGCCGGCAGCAATAATGTCAGCAACCGCAGCACCTGCTTTGACGATATCATCAAAGGCAACCAGTAACGCTTGAGCTTGTTCCGGTTTGGGGAGAAGCTTAACACTTATTTCGACAATAATGCCGAGCATCCCTTCGGAACCTGTTAGTAATGCTAATAAATCAAAGCCGGGATTGTCCAGACTTTTTGTTCCCAGTGTGATTAACTCGCCTTGCATCGTGGCAATTTTAAGTTGTTGTATATTATGTAGGGTCAGCCCATATTTTAGACAATGCACTCCCCCCGAGTTTTCAGCTACATTGCCCCCTATAGTACAGGCAATTTGCGAGGAAGGGTCAGGCGCATAATATAAACCAAGCTGAGAGACTGCTTGAGAAATCGCCAGATTGCGTACCCCGGGTTGCACGCGTGCAAGGCGTAGGGGCAGATCAATTTCAAGGATGTTATTGAGTTTGGCCAGACTTAGTAATAATCCTTGTGCATTAGGTAGTGCACCACCGGATAGGCCGGTGCCGGCACCTCTTGCGACAACAGGCAGCTTGATCTCGTTACAGAGGCGTAAAATAGCTTGTATTTGCTCGACTGAATCAGGTAAAACGACCATCAATGGCAGGCAGCGATAAACCGATAAGCCATCGCATTCATAGGGCCTTAGGTCCTCTTCTTGATGCAATATAGAATGCGCAGGAAGAATCTCTAATAATTGCCTCAATAGTTGCTGACGATCTATGCCGGAGGAAATCTGTTCAGTTGCGGTCTGATTCATAGCGCATTGTATTAGCTTGGTTGCGAGCCGTTGAGTGGATTATCCGGTTAGGATACTGAGCCTACATAAATATTATGCTTTTCGGTATTTAAATTCACCAGTAAATCGGTAAAGAAGTGCGGCGAAAGCGTGTGTTGTTGCAAGCCATTTAAAGCCAGCCATTCAACACCTATCTGATGTTTGTCAGGATCAGGCCCGGAGCTGGGAATGTAATCAGCAGGTACCTGACATTGAATCAGGACTTCAAGCTGATGACGGGTATACACCGTAGGTTTTAGCTTAGGAATAAATAAATCAGCAATATGTAATACATCGTTGGCGTCAACAGCGGTGTTAATTTCTTCCAGGCATTCTCTAATGACTGCCTGGTGCAAAGTTTCTCCAGACTCTAAAGCACCACCGGGTAAAGTGTAGTAGATACCTTCTTTAAGATTTTCTTTTTTGATTAATAGAACTTTGCCTTGTTGAATAATCACGGCACGGACAGTAATGCGTATGCCAGATTGTAGTATATCCATGTGCTGCCATTGGGAAAAGTTGAGTTCAGCAAGTGAGCTTAATGATCAAGCCTGGCATTTTGCCAAGATAACTTGAGATATTGACATGCTGCAGGGATGCAAGCATTTAGCTTACATCCATATTAACAGGTTTAATTAGTCGTGATTGCAACTCGCGCCGTGTATATGGCCATGCTCTATTTCTGTTTCAGTTGCTGGACGAATTTCCATGACTTCAACTTCAAATGTTAACTGCTCTCCTGCTAACGGGTGGTTGCCGTCAATCGTAACATTGTCGCCTTCTACTTTGGTAATCGTCACGATCGCAGGACCGTGGCTTGAATCAGCTTGAAACTGCATGCCGACTTCGATTTTATCGATGCCTTGAAACATGCTTTTAGGAACCGATTGAATTTGATCTTCATTGCGTTCACCATAAGCATCTGCTGGCTCAATAGTGACAGTTAATTTGTCACCGACTGATGACTCACTTAACGCTTTTTCAAGCCCCGGGATAATATTGCCTGCGCCGTGTAAATAGCTTAAAGGTTCTGCACCAATCGAGCTATCTAATTGCTCACCGGCTTTGTTAGTTAATGTGTAGTGTATAGAGACAACGGGGTTTTCTGTATTTTTCATCAGTATGCGATTATATAAAAGTTTAAAAAGAAGCTTAGCTTGCTTTATGAATCATCACTTTGCCGCGCAAGCTCAGTGAGTGAATTAATGGCGGCAGCAAAACTTTCTAAGGAATCCGTTCGTACGGTTGCATGAGCAAGTTTGCGTCCTTTGCGCGCCGCTTTATCATACAAATGCAGATGCACTTGTGGTAAAGAAAGCAGTTTTTCACTGGCTGGTACGCCGCCAATAAAATTCTGCATGGCGGCATAACCTAGCGAGTCGGTGGTGCCTAAAGGCATGTCCATAATGGCTCTTAAGTGGTTTTCAAACTGACTGGTTTCGGAGCCTTCAATGGTCCAGTGCCCTGAGTTATGCACTCGTGGAGCAAATTCGTTGGCAATAAGCTGATCACCGACAGCAAATAATTCTAAAGCGATGGTACCTACATAATTCAGTGCTTTTAAAATGCTATTAATAGTCTGTTCAGCCTGCGTTTGTAATGGATCCTGATGGGTATTTTTAGCCAGGCGCAGAATGCCCTTATGATGCGTATTTTCAGATAAAGGATAATACACGATGTTGCCGGAGATATTGCGACTGGCAATAATGGATATTTCCCGGTCAAACGCAATAAACCCTTCTACAACAGAAGGCGCATGATTAACAGCATTCCAGGCTTTATCTAAATCCTGTTCATTTTGCAATACTACTTGTCCTTTGCCATCGTAACCGAAACGACGGGTTTTAAGAATAGCCGGGTAGCCAATGCGCGGCATGGCCTGCTGTAATTCGGATAAACTCGAAACCGCAGCAAAAGGCGCGGTGGCTATACCGAGTTCCTGTAAAAATGTTTTTTCGGTAATACGATCCTGACCAGTCAGCAAGGCTTGCGCTGATGGATAAACAGGTGTCCTTTGGTTAAGAAAATCGATAATTTCAACCGGGACATTTTCAAATTCATAAGTGATGATATCTGACTCTGTAGCAAGTTGACTGAGCAGGGCTTTGTCGCTGTAATCGCCAAGCAAGTGCTTACCTAAATCAGCCGCACATGAGTTCGGTGTCGGGTCTAAAAAAATAAATTTAAGTCCTAAAGGTTTTCCTGCTAATGCAAGCATTCTTGCTAATTGTCCAGCACCTAAAATACCAATGACCATTAAGAGAGCTCCCTGGGATCTGAGTTAGCGAGTACGGTTTCGGTTTGCTGCGAGCGAAAAGCATTCAGCGGTGCTTTATACTGCGTATGTTTGTTGGCAATAATGGCTGCAGCTAATAATGCGGCATTCACTGCACCTGCTTTGCCTATCGCCAACGTTCCGACCGGAATGCCGGCAGGCATTTGCGCAATGGATAATAAGGAATCCATGCCATTTAGTGCTTTGGATTGTATCGGTACGCCTAATACCGGTAATATTGTTTTAGCAGCCGTCATGCCGGGTAAATGTGCCGCACCGCCTGCGCCGGCAATAATAACTTCTAAGCCTTTGCCTTCTGCTGTTGCAGCGTATACAAACAGTTTATCCGGTGTACGATGAGCGGAGACGACTTCAACTTCAAAAGGAATGCCGAGCTGTTCCAGTTTTTCAGATGCAAAGCGCATGGTTTCCCAATCAGATGTTGAACCCATGATAATACCCACTAATGCAGTCATGTGTGTCCTTCTTAATGCAGTATGGTGCTAGCCTTAGGCATGTATGTGCTCCTGAGGCAGCAAAAAACTCTCAATTATACATGTGTTTATTGTGTTGATAAATATTTACGTAGCAGGAACGGCGACTAATCGGCATTATCGCAAGTCATTAAAGGTGCTGCGCTAAAATGATTGCGGAGCGGGTTGTTTAAGAGGGCCGCAAACAGTGGCCGTCTAGCGCACTATAAATGGCCGTGGGTCGATTTTGTTGGGCTGTCGCTCCGGTTAAAATATAAATATCTTTTGCAGACAATTTTGTGCGTACGCCTAAAGCAGAACGAGCTGGAGCCTGATGGCTGATATTGGCGCTGGTTGAGACAATTGCGCCACCATAGTTGGCACATAATTGTTGCACCAGGGGGTGGGCACTCACTCTTACCGCTAAAGAATCATGCTTACCGGTTAGATAATCGGGTACCCAGGTTTGTGCCGGAATAACCCAGGTTACCGGGCCGGGCCAGGTTGGCATGATGCGCATTAGCATTTCAGGGCTGGGGTTAATATAAGGCTGCAGTTGTGCAAAGTCGGATGCAATTAGAATCAGGCCTTTATGCGGTGGGCGCTGTTTAATGCGCAATAAGTGCATAACCGCCGGTTCATTTAAAGGATCGCAGCCTAAACCATAAACTGACTCAGTGGGATAGGCCAGCAGTTTCCCTTGTTTTAAGGCGTGACTAGCCATGCGCATTTTGAAAGGAGAGTGATAGCTCATAGGGTTAAATGCTTTTTTTGCTGCGGTATAGGATGATCATGCCAATAATAATATAAGGAATACTTAAGATTTGTCCAGTGCTGAACCAGACATCACTGGCGTAGTTAACCAGACTGACTTTGTAAAATTCCAGGATAAAACGGGTACTGAAAATCAGAATCATAAACCAGGCGCATAATTGACCCTGTAAGTTGAAAGTCCTGCTTTTCTTGTATAAATACAGTAAAAATATAAAAATCCCTGCATAACTAAGAGCCTCATAAAGCTGTACCGGATGGCGCGGAATCGTATCTATGCGTTGGAAAATAACCGCCCAGGGAACATCGGTGGCAGTACCTGCAATTTCAGAATTGAGAAAATTGCCTACACGTACCAGACAGCCACTTAAAGCACCTGCTATCGCTGCTCTATCCAGAATCCACCAGTAATTAAAAGGGGCTTTACGTTGATAGATATACAGCGCAATCAATACGCCAAAAACCCCGCCATGACTGGCCAGGCCGCCTTCCCAGATGGCAAAAATCTTGAGTGGCTCGGTAAAATAATAAACCGGGTTATAAAATAATACATGCCCTAATCGCGCACCAATAATGGCACCACCAATACAGTACCATAGCAGGCGATCGACATCGTCTGTATTGCCTAACTCGCGGGCATAAACCCAGTGCATAAACACATAATTACTCAATAAGGCCAAAGCGAATATAGCGCCATACCAATGAATGCGAATATGCTTGAAGCTGGCTAGAACAGGATCAAAATCCCAGATAAAATATTCCATGGTGTATTTGGTGTATTTGGTGTATGAGTTAAATCTCTACTTTCTCTGCTCTGCGTCACTGTCAGTCAGTTACAGAATAAAATCATATTAAATAAAATACTACAGCACCTATGTTGGGTTACGTTTTTATTGCTTTGCAAGCAAAATCTAACCCAATTTACAGCGTAATGGATTAATTATAAAGCAATAAACCCTTAATTAAATGGCGGTGTTGCTCTGAGTGGGAGCCAGAAAATCTCTATTCCACTGCAAAATCAACAATCTCTTTAAGCATCTTGTTCATTTGTTGAGCAAAAGCATTAAGTTCTGGATTATCCGTATCCGTCGGAATCAAATGGGTGCGCACAATGGTTTTGCCATTGTATTGATAGGTAACAATATTGCATGGCATAAAACGTACTGCATGAGGCGACATCAATAGAAGCGTTTTCGCATGTGTCAGGTTACAAAACTGTAGCGTATCATAATCGGGAAAGTCTTTTGTGCCGCGATCGCGAATCACTTTGCCTACACGGCTGTGCCCGGTAATTCTGAAATTATGTTCAGAAATCGCAATTTCCAGTTCTGCTAATACATCCGCATAAGGCTTGTTGGTTTCTGCTTGATAAAAGGGGACAAATTCACCTTTAGATGTTTGTGCACAGCCTGTTAGCATCAGTAAACTGATGCAAAGCAGTAAACAAAAGTACTTATTTGAACTGAAAAATGTCATGCGTTATTTTAACATTTGCCAGTAAACAAACCCAAGCCGTGGATGTTATTTAAATAGCAAATAGCGACTGTGGTAAAATCCATAAAATTATTATTTGCCATAATATAAGCAACTTTTGTAAATACGATATGTCTGATTCTACAGCACTACGCTTGCCGCCAGGCGAGGGTATCATTATTGATTACCATCAGCTTGAGCAAGTTTTGCCCAAACTTAGCAGTCTGGTAGCAAGCAACGGTAACTTGTTTAAAGCCAAATTTCCTGATCAGGATAGTTGGGTTTATAACGTCTGCGACCCGGAAATGGCAAAACATATTCTGGTCACCCATTACAAAAACTATATCAAAGGCGTCGGCATAAAACAGATTAATGTTTTATTAGGGCGCGGTATTATTGTTAGCGAAGGCGATTTGTGGAAGCGACAGCGCAAAATGATGCAACCGCTATTCAGCAATAAACTACTGACACAGCAATTGCCCTTAATGATCCGTTGTGCGGATAAGTTATTAGCCAGTTGGCAGGCTGATATTGAAGCTGGCAAGCCTCTTAATATCACCGAAGCGATGAGCCAGACAGCGCTGGATTTTATTTTACATGCCTTATTTAGTGAAGATTTAGAACGCATTATTGCCGAAACAGGTGAAAATCCATTTCTGATGGTCACTGATGACTCCGCCAGAGATTTGCTGTTTGCCCGACGCTTTCGCCAATTGACGCATCTGGTGAGCGATATGATACAGCGCCGCCGCGCAGAAAATAGACAGCCTTTTGATTTGCTAAGCATGGTTATGAATGCGACAGCAAAGGGTAGTGGTGAGGCCATGCCAGAAAAGTTGCAGATTGATGAAATTCTGACCTTAATTATTGCTGGGCATGAAACGACGGCGAGTGTCTTAAACTGGACCTGGTATTTACTGGCACAACATAGTCAAATCGAGCAACAAGTGCTGGCAGAAAGTCAGCAGTATATGCCGCTTGAGACCATGCCAAATATGGCGGAGATAGCGCAACTCAGGTATACGCAACAGGTTCTGGACGAGTCTATGCGTTTATACCCGCCAGTCTGGGTGCTAACACGACAGGCGATTGCCGATGATCATTTCAAGGGGATTGATATACCTGCCGGTACGGATATTCTAATTCCCCCTTATCTGGTTCACCGTAACCCTGAGTATTGGCCTGATCCGGAAAAATTTGATCCACAGCGATTTAGCCCGGAAAATAAAAAAACGCAACATGTGGGTGCCTATTTGCCCTTTGCAATCGGCCCCAGGCGTTGTATCGGTGATAGCATGGCGATTCAGGAAATGGCGGTGCATATCAGCCGGATTATTCAAAAGGTACATTTTGAATTAGTACCAGGGCAAAGCATTGAACTGGAACCTTTAGTAAATTTAAGACCCAAGCAAGACATTTTTTTTCATGCAACTTATAGATAAATATGACATGAGCGCAACATCATTTCCCGCAACGCTAACGGAAGCACTGCAAATTACCGCTAAAGGCAATAAAAGTATTACCTATATCAAAGCCAAAAATGATGAAGTAACGGTAAGCTATGCCGTGCTTTATGCACGTGCTTTGCATTTGCTATATCAATTACAGCAAGCAGGTCTCAAGCAGGGCGATGAGTTGATATTGCTGGCGGAAAACAATGAGCAGTTTGTGGATGTATTCTGGGCTGCGATATTAGGCGGAATTATCGTTGTTCCACTGAACGCATCCAGTCAGAATACCGCGCATAAACGGGTTCTGTCGGTTTTTCAAAAATTAAATAATCCCTTTATCTGGACTTCGGCAGCGGCGTTAGCGCAATTATGCGAATATGCCGATGAGCAGCAACATGGCGCGTTAAAACCCGCTTTACAAGCGCAATCCTTATTGGCGGAAGAGATAATAACTGATCAAAACCAGGCAAGCCCAGCCGAAATTACGCCACAAGATATTGCCTTTATCCAGTTTTCATCAGGTTCTACCGGAGAGCCTAAAGGCGTGGTGTTGACGCATCTTAATTTAATGAGCAATATCCGTTCAATCCTTATCGGCAGTAAAGCCACAGAAGATGATGTTAGCTTAAGCTGGATGCCATTAACCCATGATATGGGGATTATTGGCTTTCATTTATCGCCAATGGTACTAAATACAAATGTTTATTTAATGTCATCGGAATTGTTCGTGCGTAGACCCAATTTATGGCTGGATAAAATCAGCGAAAAAAAAGCCACTGTATCGGCATCGCCCAATTTTGGTTATCAGCATATCTTAAAATACTTCAAAGCGGAAAAGCAGTCGCATCTTGATTTGTCAGCTTTACGCCTGATTTTTAATGGTGCGGAGCAGATCTCGGCGGCACTCTGTCGTGAATTTAATGCAACCTTAGAACCTTTTGGTTTAAAAGACACGGTTATTTTTCCTGTTTATGGGTTGGCAGAAGCGTCATTAGCCGCTGCCTTCACAGAACCGAGAGCAACAGTACAATCGATTTTTATTAACCGCCAGCATTTACAACTGGGTGATAGAATAATTCTCAGCTCCGAGACACAAGCGGATAGCCTGGAAATGGTTTTACTGGGGACAGCCGTCAGTGATACCGGGCTGATTATTGCGAATGATGCAGGGAAAGAGTTAGCTGAACTGACGCTAGGGCATGTCTTAATTCGCGGTGATAACGTGACTCAAGGCTATTATGATGACACCGAATTAACCGCAGCAAGTATTAATAGCGAGGGTTGGCTGGATACCGGTGATATAGGGTTTATATACCAGAGTCAACTTGTATTGACGGGACGTTATAAGGACCTGATTATCGTCAATGGTCAAAACTACCATGCGCATGATTTAGAGCAATTATGCGAAACACTGCCTGAAATGGGAGAGCAAAAAGCCGCAGCATGCACTATTCCGGGAAATAATGGCGAAGCCTTAGCCATGTTTGTCACTTACAAAGGCGAGCTAGCAGATTTTATCCCGCTTGCTAATGCGATTCGAGCAGTTTTAGCTAAAGATACCGGTATCGAAGTCGCAGAAGTGATTCCTGTTTCAGCATTTCCTAAAACCACCAGTGGCAAAGTGCAGCGTTTTAATTTATCTAATCAATTTATTGCGGGTGCATTTGCCGCGACGCTTGATCAATTGCAACAGCTAGCCACGGCACAGCTTGATACAACACAAAGTGAAGCGGGGTCTATAGAGCAGCAACTTATGCAGATATGTAAGGAAGTGATTCCTGAGCGTCAGATTGCGGCCACTGATGATTTATTTGAAATAGGCATTAGTTCACTGTCTTTAACGCAAATTCACGAGCGTCTGGATCAGCTTTTTCCTGACCAGATAGAATTAACTGATTTGTTTGATTACCCTAGTATCAGTGCTTTGGCCAGTTTTCTGGAGCAGCAAACTATAGATAGATAAGGAGTTGACGTTTTGAAAGTATTTTTAAATACATTGATAATGCAAAAACTCGCGCCCGCCTTAATTGGTGTGTATGTCAAGGTATTGCATAAAACCTGTACTGTACACATAACAGGCGCAGAACAATTGCAGCCTTATATAGATGCACAGCAGCCGATGTTGCCCTGTTACTGGCATCAGCAAATGACCTTTGCCATCGATTTTTTGTGGGGATTATGTCAGCAAGGCATTAAAGCCAGTGTCCTGGTGAGCCCTTCCAAAGATGGGGATATAGGCGATGCTGTTTTAAAAAAGCTGGGTGTCGGTGTTTTGCGAGGATCAGCGCATCGCACTGGCGCTGTCGCCATGCGGGATATTTACTTAACTATTAGTAAAGAAAAATGCAGCGTAGGTGCTGCTGTTGATGGCCCCTTAGGGCCTGCCCGTGAAGCTAAAGCCGGTGCGATCATTCTGGCGCAACTTAGCGGCGCACCCATTATCCCCATTGCCAATGCCTGTAACTTCAAGATACATTTGAATAGCTGGGATAACTTCTTTCTCCCGCTACCTTTTTGTACAGTGCATACCGTTATTGGTCAACCTATCGTGGTGGAAAAACGTGTATCGGCGGAGCAAATCAGCGAGTTACAGCAGCAGTTAACTTGCGATCTTAATCAGTTAAGCGTCCAGGCAGCGCAGCAGTTTGAGTGATAGAGCGAGATGCGTTCTATACACATTATTTGGCATTTGAAATACTATAATATTACTGCAGTCTGCAATTTAGGATGTTATGGCTTTTATTTTAAAGCTGGACATCTCAGTAGGTTACGCATCGCGTACCTTTGGGTGAGCAAGGTATGCGATGCATACCCTACTAATACGTGTCTTAGTTTAAATGTGTAACCAATGTTATTTATGAGAAAAGACTATGCAACGTAAAGTATTAATTGACTGGTTTAACACCCGCAAAGGGCAGGTTTTACAACAACAGGAAGCAGCATTTTTAAAGCGCTCTATTACGGTCAGTTGCAAGCAGGTGATCGTTCAGATCGGTGCTTTAGGCTGGGAACAAAACTATATTGATTGTAATCTATACAAACAATTTTATGTCGTCGATGACGCTCAAACGCCCAGTGTGGGAAGCAAATTACTGCGGGGACTGACTAATGCCTTGCCGTTTAAATCTGAATCTGTCGATATGCTTATACTGCCTCATTTATTAGATTTTGATTTGCATAAACATCAGGTGTTGCGAGAGGCTGAACGGATTTTAAAGCCTGAAGGAAAGTTGGTCGTACTGGGCTTTAATCCCTGGAATATTTATATCAATTTACAATATATGCGACGACGAGATAAGCATTCACCCTGGCATCCGAGTTTGCTTAGCCGAACTAAACTGGCCGACTGGCTGAGTTTGTTGAACTTTGAAGTAGAGATTGCTGCCGGGTTTGACTTTGATGCGATGCGGATTGGTGACGGTCATGCAGAACAAAGAAAATATCAGCTAACAACAGCAGCCTATGCGATTAGAGCAATTAAACGATGCTACCACCTTATTCCGTTGACGCCGGTCAGAAAATATCAGTCAAAGATAGCGATGGCTAAATTAATTGATACAACGGTAAGACAATATAATTATGATGAAACACGTTGATATATACACGGATGGTGCTTGCCGTGGCAATCCTGGGCCTGGAGGCTGGGGAGTGTGGTTGAAGCATGGCGAGCTCGAAAAAGAACTGTGCGGCGGTGAAAAAGAAACGACTAACAACCGTATGGAGTTAATGGCCGCTATACGGGCGTTAGAAGGGCTCAATCAGTCTTGTCACATTAGGCTACATAGTGATTCGAAATATGTGTTACAGGGAATTACCGAGTGGATGGATAACTGGAAAAAAAGAGGCTGGCAAACGGCCGCAAAAAAGCCCGTCAAGAATAAAGATTTATGGCAACGTTTAGATGCTGCAATGCAACGGCATGACATCGAATGGATATGGGTGCGAGGGCATTCGGGTGATCTTGGGAATGAAAAAGCGGATCAATTAGCCAATGATGGGATTGATGCTTTGTAAAAGTGTGAACAATACCATAAAAAAGCAGACTGAATTTAGCAAAAGCAAATTTTCCACTATACTTTTACCTGTAATAATTATTTTGGAGAAGAATATGAAAAAAATTTTGCTGTTGTTGCTACTGTTTTCGGTTAATGCTTTTGCAACGCCGGTTAATATTAATACCGCGAGCGCTAAAGAAATTGCGGCTGCCTTAAACGGAATTGGTTTGAAAAAAGCTGAGGCGATTGTTGATTACCGTAAGCAAATTGGGCCTTTTAAAAGTGCAGGTGAGTTAGGCAAAATAAAAGGTATAGGCGAAAAGACCATAGCAAAGAATAAACAAGACATACTGTTTAAATAGTCAGTTAATTTTTACCCTTAGGAGCAGAGGCAACTCGCCTATGAAATACAGAAGAGTTGCCCGCGCTTGCATCAATTCTTCTTACCTTTGCACCACTAAAATGAAAATTGAGTAAATATTCAGATAGCCATGCTACAAAATGTGTTATTTTTTGGGGGGAACTGAATATCTACAAAATAGAAGGTTTCATTTTTAATTACACGTCAATTTTTAACACTTTTGCATTACGCAGGTGATTATAGTTTTCTTGTAATGCGGCAGGTAGTTCAGCAAAATGGCTATCATGAAATCCACGCTCCTTAAACCAGTGCATGGTTTGCGTAGAAAGAGCAAAGAGTTGATGGAGCGCGTTTTGTTTTGCCTTAATAAAAATGTGTTCCAGCAACTGATTGCCGCGTGCAGAACGCTGATAATCAGAATGAACGGCTAGGCAGGCAACTAAACCCGCTGTACTATTAGGTATTATATGCAAAGCAGTACAACCAATAATTAGACCATCACGATCTATCACCATATAATCTTCAATTGTGTTTTCCAAATGTTCTGCAGAACGGGCAACCAAAAAACCTTGCAACTGTAAAGGCTTGATGAGTTCCAGAATCCCCGGAATATCGCTTAACAGCGCTGGACGTAAAACCTCAAACTCAATGGAACTGATCAGCGTTCCCATACCATCGCGACTAAACAGCTCAATAAGTAAAGCGCCATCAATTTTGCGATTTAAAATATGTACCCGTTTTACGCCAGAGCGACAGCCATGTATTGCTGAGCGTAATGCACACTGGGTGCTGATCGCTAGCTGAGGCTCATGGTCAATAAAAGACTCAGTTTCAGCTATGGTCATTTGCGCAATCAATTGCCCGGTTTCTGTGGACTGACAACTTTGCTCGGTCATCAGAATTAATTTTTCTGCCTGCAAGGCAATAGCAATTTCAGTGGCAACCTGCTCCGCAGATAAATTAAATAACTCACCGCTGGGCGAGTAACCTAATGGAGAAATTAGCACTACATGTCCTAAGTCCAGCTGCTGGCGTATCGCCAGACTATCAACTCGGCGGACTTTACCCGTAAACTGGAAATCAATGCCATCGAGCACACCCAAAGGTTGCGCAGTGATGAAATTGCCAGAGATAACTCTAACTTTTGCCCCTGCCATCGGTGAATTTGCAATTCCCAGGGAGAGAAAGGATTCAATTTCTACACGCACTAGTCCTGCAGATTCTTTAACACACTGTAGTGCAGTTGCATCAGTGATGCGTAGTTGTTGATAGAATTGAGATGGGTGATTGAGTTGTTGCAGGCGTTGGTCTATTTGCGGGCGAATACCATGCACCAGCACTAAACGTATGCCCAGACTATTTAATAAGGCAAAATCGTGGATAAGTGCATTTAAACCCGCATCTAAAACAGCTTCACCTCCAAAATAGATAACAAAGGTGCGGTTACGGTGGGCATGAATATAGGGTGACGAGTCCCGGAACCAGTTAACAAATGAAGCGGAATTATGCATCTAGGCGCATTAAGAGCAATTGTTAAAACATCTCATTGAAGCCGGGCTAGATTATTATTAGTGGAGAAATAAACGTAACCCGGCGAAGAATATATTGGAGAGTTCTTATATTAGTTATCTGTCACAGCCCCTTCAGACGCAGAATTAACTAATTTAGCGTATTTTGCCAGAACGCCGCGGGTGTATTTGGGGGCGGGTTGTTGCCATTTTGCCAGACGTGCAGCAATTTGGCTATCATCAAGGTGCAAAGTCAGGTTTTTACTTTCGGCATCAATGGTGATTTTGTCACCATTTTCAATGATAGCTAACGGTCCCCCGACAAAAGCCTCAGGGGTAATATGACCGACCACAAAACCGTGAGTACCCCCGGAAAAACGGCCATCAGTAATCAATGCGACCTCTTTGCCCAAACCTTTACCCATAATCGCCGATGTAGGTGACAGCATTTCGCGCATACCCGGTCCGCCTTTAGGGCCTTCATAACGGATGACAATCACATCGCCTTTGACAACATCGCCCTTTAAAATACCTTGTAATGCCTGCTCCTCAGCATCATATACTTTTGCAGTGCCGGTAAAATGCAAACCTTCTTTACCGGTGATTTTAGCAACAGATCCTTGAGCCGCGAGGTTGCCATGCAAAATCACTAAATGACTGTCTTTTTTGATTGGATGATCTAATGGCAAGATCATATCCTGGTCGATGGGGTAGGGCGCAACATCAGCCAGATTTTCAGCTAAACTTTTCCCGGTAACGGTTAAACAATCACCATGCAATAAACCGCGATCCAGTAAAATTTTCATGAGTGGCTGGATACCCCCAATTTCAATTAACTCAGCCATCTGGTAACGACCGCTGGGCTTTAAATCAGCAACCATCGGCACGTTTGCGCCGATCCGGGTAAAATCACTTAATTGAATATCAACATGTGCTGCGTTAGCCATAGCCAGAATATGTAAAACAGCATTGGTAGACCCACCCAGTGCGATAATAACCGTGATAGCGTTTTCAAACGCCTTTTTAGTCATGATGTCGCTAGGTTTAATATCTTTTTTTAGTAGTTCTAAGACAGCAGCACCTGCGCGTTCACAATCTAAACGTTTTTCTTCCGATACAGCAGCTTGTGCTGAGCTACCAGGTAAGCTCATGCCGAGTGCTTCAATTGCTGATGCCATGGTGTTTGCTGTGTACATGCCGCCACAGGAGCCCGCACCGGGTATCGCTTTTGCTTCAATCGCGGCTAGTTCTGCGTCATCAATCTGATTATTAGCGCGCGCTCCGACTGCTTCAAATACGGAAACAACATCCAGTTTTTTGTCCTTATGGCAGCCGGGTAAAATCGTACCACCGTAGACAAAAATAGCAGGGCGGTTCAGCCGAGAAATGGCGATCATACAGCCGGGCATATTTTTATCGCACCCACCTATGGCAACAAGACCATCAAATCCCTGACAGCCCATGACTGTTTCAATGGAATCGGCAATCACTTCACGCGACACCAGTGAATACTTCATGCCTTCGGTACCCATAGAAATACCATCCGAAATTGTAATGGTATTGAAAATAACCGCTTTACCGCCCGCATTATCAGCGCCACGCGCGGTATCGTCCGCGAGCTTGTTAATGTGCATATTGCACGGTGTTACCATGCTCCATGTAGAGGCTATGCCTATTTGTGGTTTTTGAAAATCTTCGTTTTTAAAACCAACAGCATGTAACATCGCACGACTGGGTGCGCGTTCCATTCCGTCTACAACCTTGGAAGAAAAAGTTCGGGTATTTTTATCGTTCGCCATGTGTCTGTGCTTGGTTAAAGTGTTGATAAATAAGCGCGTAATACGATTATCGTGCGCTACGTATGAATCGGTATTTATAAAACAATGTAAATAGAAATGTTAAAAAGTATCCCAATGGCCGTGTGACCTGCGATTCCAGCTTATTTTTGGAATCAACAAACCAAAGAAGATACCTAAAAATGACAGGATACCACCGTACAGGAACCAATCCTGACTGGTGCTGTCTTCCAATGCCTGTTTTGCTCTTTTGATCTGTTCTAATTCACGCTCGGTAGTGACAACACGTTCTTGCAATTCATTGCGCTGGCGTTGTATCTGGATGGCATTGGCTGCTGTTTGGCGTAGTTCATTAAGTTCCGTGCTGAGTTGATCGCGTTCTTTTGTGAGTGCCTCGTTGCTGGATAAAGTGCGGGAACTATTTTTTTGTAAGTCCGCTAAAGCCGCTTTAATTTGTTGATTTTCTGCGCTTAATTTTTCCAGATTTTTATTAGCCTGTTCTAAATACCAAAGACTCGCCGGCTTATCCTGTGTAAAACGCGTAGGAAGAAAACCGACTAGACCTGAGCTGGTTTTTACCTGACTATAACCATTCGATTTATTTTCACTCAGTAAAGTCAATTTTGTTCCTGATGGCAGTGTTTCAAGCAGTTTGTATTTGCTGCTTGGGCCGCTTCTCATGTTGAAATTCATCTTGTCAGTGAGGTACACCGACTGCGCCAAAGCGATATTGCAACTAAGCAGGCTGACAAAAAAATAGACTAGTTGTTTCACGAATAAATCCTATAAATTGAATGATGCGCTCTGTTGATATGTGGATATTATAGCACCTTGATAATGCATATAATATTGTTGACTGCGTGTAAGATTAAATAGCAGTGACGACGGGCTGTCGCAATGAGTGAGTTGTTGGCTGCCTAGTGGAGAAAATTGAGTGCTAGTCGCAATCAGGCATGCTGAGTATTATCCAGAAATGTAAAGCCGTAGGCCGGATTAGCTTTTTTTATTGCACAACATATTCCAGATAACATTAGCTATGCTCCGCTAGATCAGCTAATCTGGCTACAAAATAGAGATATGCATCAAATAACCAAAATAGTTTATTCAGTGCGAACGTCGACGGCGCATCTCTGTTTCGTAGACAAACTGCCTGCGTTCCAATGCTGAAGGTATTATTTCAGCTACATATACTTTATCTGCGTAACCGTTCGATCCCCTGCTTATCAAGGTGGAGTTAGAGGAGGTTTAATTAGCAAAACGCTTTTCAATCTCCTGGTTTTTATAGGAGGAGGTGAACAGTTACTTATGCGCACATCAGTAATTCAAGCAATGCCTTTTGCGCATGTAAGCGATTTTCTGCCTCATCATAAACAACACTTTGCTTGCCATCTATCACATCGGCAGCCACTTCTTCGCCACGATGAGCTGGTAAACAGTGCATAAACAAGGCATCGGATTTGGCATTCTGCATAATCTCCTGAGTAACCTGAAAATGCTTAAAGGCACGCTCACGCTGTTTTTGCTCTTCTTCATGCCCCATGCTCGCCCAAACATCAGTCACAATTAAGTCAACGTCTTTTGTCGCTTCCATTGGGCTATTAAATACCTGCACACGCGCTCCGGCGGATTTTACTATATCTGAATCAGGCAAGTAACCCGCAGGACTGGCTATGTTTAAACTAAAATCCAGACGCATAGCCGCATTAATATATGAATGACACATATTATTACCATCCCCTATCCAGCTGACTGTTTTGCCTTTAATATCGCCCCGGTGCTCGAAATAGGTCTGCATATCTGCTAATAATTGGCAAGGATGTAATAAATCTGTCAGTCCGTTAATCACTGGCACACTTGAATGTTCCGCAAATTCAGTAACCGTGCTATGTTTATTAGTCCTTAGCATAATAGCATCTACCATGCTGGATATTACTTTAGCGCTATCGCTAATCGGCTCGCCGCGGCCTAACTGAGTATCGCGCGGTGACAAAAAAATAGCACTACCTCCAAAATGACTCATGCCTGTTTCAAATGAAATACGCGTGCGAGTCGATGATTTTTCAAAGATCATTGCCAGCACCTGGCCTTTTAAAGGCTGAAAATCCGGGTCACGATTATTTTTTAGCTCAATCGCGCGCATAATTAAAGCGCGAAACTCATCACTTGAAAGGTCTAATAAACTAATAAAGTGTCTGGGGTTTGTCATGGTATTTTATTATTGTGTGTAACGCTTAATTAATGCCGATAAAGTGGTGACCAGCAACTCAATTTGTTCATCGCTGATAACCAGCGGTGGCAACAGGCGGATATTTTTCTCGCCCGTTACATTAATCAGCAAGCCAGAATCCAGTGCCAGGCCCACTAATTCAGCGCAAGGCCGGTCCAGCTCTATGCCGATCATCATGCCTTTGTGGCGAATGTCCACTACAGAGGCATTATTATGAAGCTGCTCAGTAAAGCCGCGATGAATGGCGCGCCCTATCTCAGCCGCTTGTTGGCAAAGGTTCTCTTTTGTAATGGTATCCAAAACAGCAAGTGCAGCCGCACAGACTAAAGGATTGCCGCCATAGGTTGAGCCATGTTTGCCAGCGGTGAGTAAAGTGCTGGCTTTGCCTTTAGCCATACACGCGCCAATTGGCACACCATTACCGAGTGCTTTTGCTAAAGTACACACATCAGGAATTATTTTATTATGCTGGAAAGCAAACCATTCACCAGTTCTGGCTATGCCTGTCTGCACCTCATCCAGCATCATTAAAAGATCATGCTGATCGCACAGGCTGCGAATTTTATTTAGATAATCAGGCGCAGGTATATTGACTCCGCCTTCGCCCTGAACAGGTTCTACCAGAATAGCAACGATATTGTCATATTGAGTTAATGTACTTGTTATAGCATCTATATTATTAAACGGGACGCGTACAAAACCCTCAAGCAAAGGCGTAAATCCAGCCTGTATTTTGGCATTGCCGGTGGCAGATAAAGTGCCCATTGTGCGCCCATGGAAACTCTGCTCCATAACTATGATAGCCGGATTAGCGATGTTTTTTTGCTGGCCAAAAAGACGCGCAATTTTTATTGCAGCCTCATTCGCTTCAGCGCCCGAATTGGAGAAAAAAACAGTATCCATTTGGCTTAGTTCACAAAGCCGGGTTGCTAACTGCTCCTGAAGAGGAATTTGATAGATATTGGAGGTATGTATCAACTGTTGGCTTTGGGCGCAAATGGCCTTATGCACTGCAGGGTGCGCATGTCCCAGGTTGCACACGGCAATGCCAGATAGCGCATCCAGGTAGCGTTTGTTGTCCTGATCCCAGAGCCAGGCACCTTCACCTTTAGTGAAACTAACTGCGAGCCGCCCATAGGTAGGCATGATATGACTGGTCATAATGGTCGTTTCTATATTTATAGTTTAAAGAACAGCTTGTTCTTCTTGCCTTTTTGAAAAAGGCACTGATTATAGGGGGGCTTTTTTTAATGAGCAAGAAATAAATATTTAGTAGCGGATACTTTTTTTGCACGACAAATCCTGATAAGATTACTTGGTTATTATTTGCTTAGGAAAATAGGATGGATGCAATAGAAAGAATTAAAGATCAATTGGGCAGTCATGCAGTTGTTTTATATATGAAAGGAACGCCTGATTTTCCACAATGCGGTTTTTCAGGGCAGGTTATTCAAGCCATGCAGGCTAGCCGTGCGAAATTCATGTATATTAATATTTTTGAAGATCAGGAAGTGCGAGAAGCCTTAAAAGAATACTCGCAATGGCCCACTTACCCACAACTTTATATTAGTGGTGAGCTAGTCGGGGGCTGTGATATTGTCATGGACTTATACAATAAAGGTGAATTACAAAAAATGTTAGCGACAGTGGATTGCGTTGTTGAATAAATAGCGCCAATAAGATGGCTAAATAGGATTGGGCAACTATTTGGGACGCAGCATTTTAGACTGCGTCCCAAGCTTGTCACTCTTCTTTCATACCACAGTAAATTATTGACTGTTTTCCGCGAATAACTGCTCTATAGACTCCGCTGTTAAAATCCTCTCAGCCCACTGCTCTATATGTGCTAGATCGGCTAGATTGATTTTATCTTCAGCCCAGGCAGGGATATTAGCGAATTTAAGCTGGATTTGTTTGCGCAAGACCTTAGCCTCACCTATATGAACACCTTGTTCCAAACCCTGTTCCAAGCCCTGTTCCAAGCCTGTGCCCTGTTCCAAGCCTTGCTCTAATCCTTGAATTTTCCATGTTTGTGCCCATTCTTTGACGCGTTCTTCTAACATAGTCTGTACCTCCTGAAGGTCGTTAAATTTGGTAAATTTTTCATCCTGCGGCGCTTTTGCAGGAAGTAATACACGGTTTATCCATACTGTAAATGCACGTCTCAAGCTGGTCTGTTCAGGGTTTTTTAACCATTCAATCAGATGTACCAACACAGCACGTATATCTTCATTGCTACGGCTATTTTCTAATTGGAATAATGCTGCAACCAGATTATGCAAATGGCATAAATCGTCGTTATTAAATGCGCCTTCATCAAGTAACAAATAGCGCAGAGCAGGGCGGTATTGTTCCAGTCCAGAAGGCGCTGGATAAATTAAACTATCCAGGTTAAGCGGTGCGTGCCACCGGGGTTTGCCATTATAAAGAACCACCGGAAAAACAGGCGGTAATTTATCATTGCCACTGAGTTTTCCTGAGCGTATCAAATCCTGATAGAGTAAAGCAATATAGCCTAAAATGCGTACCGCCATAAAATGGTCTGAGCTGGACTGAAACTCCAATAACAGGTAGACATATATCCACTCCTCGCCCCAGCGGATACGCCAGATTAAATCATCCTCCCGGTTCCTCAGGTCATCACTGATATAACTGCCACTGACTTTTTCCAGGGAACTAAAGTCACACTGTTCAACCCACGCCTCTTTAACAAAGCCGGTCAGTAAATCTCTCACCATTTCCGGGTGAGAAAATAATAATTTATAGCTGTGATCGTGTGACATACTGAATAATTTTATTAAAAATTTGGGCACCTTTCATTTTCCAATTAACACTTTTGCTGTTTTGTATCTGGGAGCGCGGGCGGCTCGCCTGCTTTTATTAACGCTATGCGGGCGAGCCGCCCGCGCTCCCAGCGTTTTGAAAAAAGTGTAATCTACTTTGAAGACAATATGCAAGACGTCAAAATTTGGCCTGTGAATTTAAGACAGGGCACTATAGTGGCGAGCGTATCGCGTATTTTTAGTCTTAAACACATTCCCCAAACTCAATGATTAACTGTTGACAATTAAACCATATTTGCGGGTAATAATAGCCAATAAGCAGGCGCAACACATACTCATAATACACCGCGACAGTCAGAAACCGTGCCGCAGTTGCCCATAAACGAGGCGCATGGACTGAACAGCGCCATACCGCAACCGTCCACCAAACGACCGGTAAGGCAAATATGACCAGTATGGTCAGCCAACTGGCAATTGTGTAACTACCACTGTCGACACGATAATCTGCATAAAATAAAGCAGCATTCAAAATAATAAAAAAAGGCAGAAAAGTGCGTAACAAGGACAGTCGGCCCAGCCAGGCAGACTGGAGATACATATAGATAGTATCTGAGCCAGGCGAAGTGTCTACTAGGGGATAAACATCCTGATAATCGCTGGCTTGCTGAGGCGTCAAGATATAAACGCAATAGGCGGTGATTAGCAAAATAACCCCTGCTTCCAAAGGGTTGATGAGGCTGGTAAAGCTAAAAAATGCAGATAAGGAATTAATTAACATGGTTTTTTTTCAGGATTGTAAAACATGCCCCTCAATGTATGCTAATCTAATCAATTTATCAAATAGAAAGGTGATTTTTAATGGATGTGCGCGTTAAATGGGTAGACGGAATGATGTTTCTGGGCGAATCCGAAAGCGGTCATGCGGTTGTATTAGATGGCCCAGCGGATTTAGGAGGACGAAATATGGGCGTACGCCCCATGGAAATGCTATTGATAGGGATGGGCGGCTGTACCTCCATTGATGTCATGCAAATTCTACAAAAAGGCAGGCAAAATGTGATCGATTGTGTCGCCGAGATTTCAGCCGAACGCGTGGACACGATTCCCAAAGTCTTTAGTAAAATACATGTACATTTTATAGTGACCGGCAAAGACCTGAAAGAAGCGGTTGTCGCACGCGCCATAAAATTATCGGCAGAAAAATATTGTTCGGCCTCTATTATGCTGGAAAAAGCGGTTGCCATTAGTCATGATTTTGAAATTATCGAGGCATAGCAAACATCATTTTGTAGCCGTGATGCAAACGATAAATAGGTAGTGCAGGCGAGCTATCTGCGCTACCTGAATAGGGTGTTACATGAACAATAAACAAGCTATTTTAAACCAGCGATTCAGCAAAAAGATATTTATGGCCTGTTAGTGTTTAACGCCTTAAAAATAGAAGAAAAAGCGCTTTGCTGCCATTCAGGACGTTTTAGGAGCCTATGTTGGGTTACGTTTTTGTTGCTTTGCAACAAAAATCTAACCCAACCTACCGTTGGTGTTTATGCGTTTAATTCGGGTAGGGGTTGATATCGACTATCTTAATCACTTCAGCTGATTCAGCATGGATCAGGACAATCATATTTTTAGCACTGCTATGCAAAGGGAGCCATTTCAGTTTATTGTCAGTATCTAATAAGGCTTCAAGTGCCTGGTTTTTGCCCGGATGTGTCTTCTTTAGCGTCTGCAGTGGCTGAGCCTTTTCCAGCATACGCGCTTTTAAATTTACAAGCGGTGTATACAGTTCAGGTAATTGAGGCCAATCAGGTCCTCCTTGAATTGCAGAAAATAAAATATCGTTCGCTCTGTTATTATCTTTTGGTGCCTGAGTTCGGGACCCATTTAGCTCCTAAACCGCGTGATAGCCAATTGATTACCGCTGGCTAACGCTGTTTCAGAACCTTAAGGGTTAATATCTAAAGCTACGTTACGGTCTCAATACGATCGCTGAGCGAAAACAATAAATACTGCAGGGCGAGCCTTAATAAATCGCATATTACATGCCATAGCCTAACGCCGCTAATCTGACATAGCAACTGACCGATAAATGAAAGTGTAACTTTTTTTGCTGCGGCTGGATAAATTTTTCGATAAAGGTGTAACAACGGGCCCAGAATATACATCAATGGCCAGCAGTAGTAAAAGCATCAAGAAACATCAAATCGTCGTGATCCAGTGGTGGCGGATACCAGATAAAAAAGACGATATATACACTGATACGCGCAACGGCGAATGAAATAGCAATATGGATTGAAAATGCAATAAAACGACTTTTCATCATGCGATCTTTGCTATAAGCTATAAAACCAGGTCGCCCTTGAAAAATAGTATAGCGGCACCAGAATGCAGAGCCGTTATTTGTAGTAGGCAATACCACGAAGGGTCACTGCCTTAAGTTAAGCAAAAAAATTATATTAAACACGGGTAAGATTACAACAACTAAGTAGTGTTACAAAGATTTTTGTCACACCCTTTGCAAGAACTAATGGGTTAGGGAACCTACACACATGGATATAAACAATTGAAACTGCTTAACTGCAATCGCTGTGGAAAGCGCGAGGTGGGAACGAAAATGAAAAAACCACCCCATGCTTCTAAAGAGGGTGGTTTTTATAAACTGCGATTAAATTATTATATATTTTATATCTTGATCGTGACAAAAAAGGCATCCGTTGCCCAGCTCAAGTAGCTATTACTAACGACAATCTGCTAGGAATATATTTAGCTTAAGTAATGTTGTACCAGCAGTACCACCTGCTACTGGCTGTAACACTGCCATTCGACACTTCCACTTGAGTCAGCTACCGGAGTGGAGCGCCAGTCGCATCTGGTAAAGGAACTGCTAAGCCAGTGTAGCTGTAGAACCTCAAGATATAATAAGTCTGTTTGCGGCATCAACCATTGCTGTATCAAGTAACGGTAATCTCACCTGTAGTAGAATAACTACAGCTAATGATTGTACTCGGTGAAGCGGTATTAGTTGTAAACCCAGCGGCTACTTCAGTTGCAAAACCACCAATACTTCCACTTCCAGCGATTTCTGAAACATTCGTTTTTGCAGTTGATGCTAGGGCAAGGCCCTCTGAGACTCGAGCACGAATCATATAATCCTGATAAGCCGGTAACGCAATCGATGCCAAAATACCGATAATCGCGACAACGATCATCAGTTCGATAAGAGTAAAACCTTGTTGTGCTTTTTGCATATTCATAATAATGTTCCTGTTGATTTAAAAAATAAAAATAATAAAGTTAAAAAATAAATAAAAGTGTTAAAAATAAAGAGCTAAAAAGTTATTAAAATGGATTCGGTGGAGCTCACTTAGGATAAAGCATTGGTCGTGCCAACTTTTGTTTTTATGTTTTAAGTTATTGCTTTTATTGAATTAAATTTTTTGTATGTGGTTTTTGGCGGTTTTTTTAGCTGAACGCATAAACGCTTTTATAGGCTGTTTTTGCCAGAATATGACAATTTTTGTCAGTATGTGTTAAAAATGTTCGCGAGTCGGGCGCTTAAAGTCAGCAGATTGCTTTATTTACGCTAAACTTAGCTAGTGCCTTGCGTAGGGCGGTTAATAGCTCCTTTTATATAATGAGTGGTAAGGCGGTTTGTTTAATAAAACCTCCCCTAGCCCCTCCTTGATAAGGAGGGGAATGAATGGAGTTATCGTTTCCACACCCCGCGCCAATACCTCGTGTAGGTTGGGTTAGATTTTTATTGCAAAGCAATATAAACGTAACCCAACATAAGTGCTAAAGTCCTCTCTGTATAATAAGGTGCGTCCTATTAACAGAGTCGCCTGTTTATTTATTCCTTGTTTATTATGTCAAAAACGCCTGTTTTACCTTTTGCATGTAACAGCCCATCCATTTCTGCTTGGCTGAGTCAACTTAATTCAGCGGATCTGCTGTCCAGTAGTAGCGAGCTGCATAAAGTATTGGTGGTTTTAAAGCAGCAGTGTCCACAAATGGACCCGGTCGCGCTGAGTATTGCAGTGCAACGCTTAACGCCGGTGCTGATCAATGTATCGCGTAACTTAGAAAAGGCGGTTATCAAGCATTCACAACCCCGTAAAGTCGCGCAATTGAGTATCAGCCTGTTATATCATCTGGCTTTTTTGCAGTGTTATCTGGCAAAGAAAGTGCGTCAGGAGAAAGAAAAAGCGCTGCACCTGCATCATGCTGTGCAGCTTATTGGGCGTGCCTTTTTGCATTGCGCTTTAAGCTATGAGCGACCTTCGACCTTATTATGGGAATGTCTAAGCGAGGGCTATGTGCTGGCGCGCAATGCCATGTTGCTGGATCGGGAGGTCGAGAACCCCTTGGCAGATGATCAGGCTTTAGCGAGCATTGCTTTAGCTGTGAAGCGCGGCTTATTATTTTGTCTGCTCAATCCTTATCGTTGCAGTCAGGCGGAAATGTTGGCTTTGTTTGATTTTTGTACGCAACAGTGTGGCTTAGTAGATTTTGTTAGCGATCAGAACAGGGCATCGGCTGTTTTTTACTGGGATTATCGTGCTAATAATAGCTATCAGCCAATAAGTGCAAGACCTGAAACACCGTCCGGCGATTATGTTAAGTTTACTGCTTATGCGCTACTGAGTTCTGAAGAGAAACGCCAGTTGCGCATTGATCAGGCTGATTCAATGTTTGCTGCTTTGGATCAGTATCGGTCGTTACTGGAAAATACCAAGTTTGCCTTGTCCAATTCGTTTGTGTTTGTCTGTGGCTATGCGTCGCTGGTTAAATTTTTCGCTAAGCATGTGCGCCAGCAAAAAGTATTGCAGCTGAATACACCGACACCAAATGAGCTTAATTTTTCCAGTCTGAATCTGATGACTGAGGTACAAAGAGATGAAATTGAATTGCATCGGGTTGCGTCGGCAGATATATGGCATCCGCGAGAGAGAGTGAGAGAGAGAGAGAGAGAGAGAGAGAGAGAGAGAGAGAGAGAGAGAGAGAGAGAGAGAGAGAGAGAGAGAGAGAGAGTAAAAGCCGGAAAGTTTCAGTTTGGCGCGATGAAGCTGGTGCAAAGTTCGCTGGCTTTATATTATGCTGCGGATACCATGCAGCTTGAAGTTACAGCCGGAGTTGCTTTGTTTGCTTATTATGACCCGCAGAGTTTAAAGGCTGTGTTGGGTATAGTGCGCCGCGCAGATACAAAAAATGCGCAGAAGCGGTACTATACTGAAGTCGGTTATCGAGTTGTACCCTGGATACATTACTTTGCCAATTACAGCAGATGCAAGCGGCTATTCCACTCTCTGCGTTATTGTTAAACCATGAAGGCCGATATGAGCTATTTTTAGCGCCGGGACGCTATGCGACGGGCGAGGTGTTGCAGTTTGATCAGCTGGAGGTAGTGCTAGAGCGATTATTTGAGTTATCACCCCGATTTATGCGCTATGTTGTGTCGGTGCGGAGTGTGGGAAAAATGCAAAGCCATAGGCCGGATTAGCTTTTTTATTGCACAGCATTAAAAAATGATATCCGGCAGACCCTTATCTCCGTTTATCCGTAAATAATTGTAAGAGCAATTATGCGGATAGATTGCGACGGCTTTTTGCGAAACCCATCAATTTATGCCGCATTGATGGGTTTCATTACGTACCTAAAAAGCAGGTACTTCATTCTACCCATATATGGACTCCTCGTTTATTGCAAGTCAAGTTTTCAATTTTTTAATGCGTAACAGAGATCAAGATTGCGAAAGCGCCTTATCCGGTCCTAACTTTGGGTTTGTATTATCAGGACCGATGATCTATCCGCGCGCTTCACCTCAACCATCCTATCGGCTCTAAAGAGCCTATGCGCTGAACAGGGTTAAAAGCACCGGTCTGACCTGTATTTGTCATCACTAATTGTTAACTTGCCTCCGCATCTTGGTGTCGGCCAATCAGGGTTATCACGCTTTACATCACCGGACGGTGCTCATCTCACGCGTCCGTGGATAACCCGGCTTAAAACTCCTTTATCTTTGACTTCATAACCTTCCGTACTCCTACCCACGTATCAGCTTTATTGCTAAAGCGACGCGGCACGGCGATCCACGTCCCACTCTATAATGCCATAGCCACGAACACAAAACGCTATTTTTGTTCGCACAGTTTTCAATACCGCGCTGTGATCAATAAGGTTCGTATACGCGTTACCTCGCTTACAGTCCTAAATAAACGCCCTTCCGCTACTATGCTGCTTCTGTACCACGGATGAGGTTCAGGATCAACTGCTGGCGGCAAATAATTTGAGGCCAACCTGGCATCTAAAAAGCGTTTTGCCGTTTCATTGGCTGGGATTGGGTAGAGCGGCTTGTAATTTTCTCATCTAGCTTGGTTAATTCTGCGAAACCCATCAATTTATGCCGCATTGATGGGTTTCATTTCTGCATGAATCGGTAATTCTTTTCTAACCTGTTATCCTCTCCCAACGTCACCTAAAAAGCGTATTTGGTACTTCATTCTATACATCCTACTAGAACACCGGCATACTTTGGCTAAGTTAGCGACCACTCGTTTCTGGGACAAGTGGCCGCATCGTTAAAGATTATTCTTTATTACCGCTGCGCTTTTACGATAAACCATTTAGTCTCCAAATGTTTTCCGATTTCTCGTAATATTGTCCCTTTATGGCTTTTTCCTTGGTCAAGCTTGTTTGGTAAACTAACAGAATTTCCCCCTTATAATCATTTTTTTCTTCTCTACCTATTTCATTTCGACTCCTCTTTTTTTTTTTTATACACCCCTCCCCTAACCATTCCCCTGTATTCACGCCTAAGTTGGTTGCATGTAGTGCTTTTTGCATACAGGTATCCAGGTTCTCTTCCACTTTGTTGACAATATCGGCAGCCAGTTTGCCTGCAGCCACTTCCTGTTTTAAAATCGCCAAAATACTTTGCGCAGAGAGCATACCCCGATACGGTCTTTTTTGTGCCAGCGCCTGAAAAATATCTGCAACAGAGATAATTCTGGCTTCGAGTGACAGGCTGCGGTTGTTTTTTAGGCTGGGATAGCCTGCGCCATTTAAGCATTCATGATGGTCGCCTGCCCACTGTGCAATTTCTTCAAAACCTTTGATTTTACTCAGGATGTCATAGCTATCAAAGCTGTGGCGTTTCATCAGTGCATATTCACTGACACTGAGTTTTGCGGGTTTTTCCAGAATTTCATCGGGGACACGTAATTTGCCAACATCATGCAGTAATCCGGCGATTTCCAGCATGTCACAACGCGCTTCAGAGAGTTGATTTAATTCACCTAAATAGCGGGCTAAACAGGCAACGCCTTCTGAGTGTTCTTGCGTATAGGCGCTTTTTGTATCGACAATATAGGAAAATATACGCACGATGCTTTGCAGGTCTGCAAATTCGATTTCCTGAGTGCAGTCATGCCCTACCCAGGTGGAAACATAGCCGGATATATGCTCATTTTCCAGAGAGAACCAGAAAAAATCACTATTAGAGATGTGTAAAAAACTGTCAACCAGTTCCGGGCTAAACCAGCTATGCTTTTTTTCGCTAATCTTGGCGCGAATTTTTTCTTTGTGCAGCAGAATATTTTCTTCTTCATGCATGTAGCGTATGCAAAGCATATCCACTCTATCGACCAGATAAATACAGTTGGCCTGCATTTTTATGCTTAATGGGATATCCTGTTTTTGCAGGTCTTCCCAGTGAGTGTGATGGTGTAGCACAATATCAGCCAGGTTCGCTAATAACGGTGTTTCCCGGAGTAGCATTGCGCCGAGTTGACAATGTTTTTTTTCAAACTCCCATTCAAGCTGTGTTAATTTTTTATGGACTGTGGTTGTTGAGACACCGCAGTCATGTAAAATCGCCGCTTTAAACAGGCTATCTAATTGCGGTGTGTCCCATTGCAGCGCTTTGGCGCATTCCGCCGCCATAAAAGCAACGCGTTTGCCATGATGTACATGGTTAACACCGACTAAATCGAGCGCATCTGATAGTGAATAAATGGTTTCGTGCAGGTTGATATTAAAACGGGACATGATGTGTTAGCTGTTGAGTTTGTAGGGTACGCATTTCTACCACTGAGTTAAAGAAGAGGTATCTTTCATTTTCTAGTTAACGTTTATCTGGGCGCGGGCGGCTCTTACGTATGGGTTAATAAAAGCGGGCAGGCTGCCCGCACTCCCGGTGTTTCGAAAAAAGTGCTAACTACTCATTAACTGCATGAAGAGCGACGTGAAGACACCTGTTGGGTTAGATTTTTTTGTTGCTATGCCACAAAAATCTAACCAACAACTTAATGGCCGCGAAGGTATGCATTACTTTATAAATTCAAAAAAGAACTATTTTTTTCTTGCTGGATTAATATATTGTCATTAAAGCTGTTATTCAGCGATTGAACCAGTCCTTGTGCGCGTGTTTTAATCATCGCTAAGGTTTCCTGTACATCTTTATTCCAGCCGACAGGTTCGATAATCGGGAAGAGGGTGCGCCATATTGTCAGTCCTTTATTAAATAAGGCGGGTAAGTTTTCTATCAGGCCTAGCTCGATTTGGCGCTCGGCTAATTTTTTACTAATGAATTTAGCATGTACTTTACTGCTGTAGATATGCAGTGGCACCAGGAAAACGATAAGTAAAAAGAAAAAGATAGAGGCGGTGAAGGGGTCGAGCAGGAAAGCCACGAGGCCCATTTGAATTTCACCCGCAACCAGGGTGAGTGCAATAAAGCTAAGCACCGCAATGATGGTGAAGTGGGTGCGGTCTTTCCATAGCATGGTGGCTTTTCTGACTTCATTGATAACGACTGAATCAAAGTCATCAATATGCTGTTCCAGGGTATCCAGAATACGGTAGGCACTTTCTATGTCGATATTAGCGAGTTTTTGCTCTATGACTTTTTGATCCGTTGCCTTGGTATTGTGGTTCAGGGCAAAAAACTGCCCGGACTGTAAACCCATATTGCTGAGCTGAAATTTCCAGCTTTCCAGCTCAACGGGAGATTGGCTGGCTGAGCTTTGATTGATGATATAAATGAATTTTCCGGGATTATTGCTTTGCGCGGCGTATTTCAGGAAAGGAATAAGCGCGGCACGCTGTTGCTCCAGTTGCGACTGATTATCATCGAAAAAGACAAACACCAGATCAGACAGTGCCATCGCGTGTTGGCGTAATAGTGCGACGCCTTCGTATTTCATATTGGGGGCAAAACCGGGGGATAGAATAAGGGTTTTATCTTTGATGTTCTGGCTGTTATTGGTTCTAAGGTCCAGATAGCCGTTGATATTTCTGCTTTCACCTTTTTCAAGCTGATCCAGGCGTTCGCTAATATGATAGAAAGGAAAGCGTGGGTCGCCATCAACAGCAGTGCCAGGCAAGCTCACCGGTGTTTCGCCCTCACGATGGATGAGTACGGAGAATTGCGCATTGATAGTGTGTGTATCAATAACAGGTGTGATGCTGCCCAGATAGCGGTTGATAAATTCATTTCTTCCGGAGTCGGGTTCACCAATAAAGGTGATAACCGGTGACCATGAGGTCTTATTCGCTAATGAGTCGTCCATGCCAATAAGTCCAAGATCATAGGCGACCTGATCCAATTCGTTGTATAGCCTAAACGCCTGTAGTAAAGCAGGATTTTTATCAGCGAGTTGTAGTTCTACCTGGCGTAGTGAGGAGCTTACAGATTTTTCAGAGGTACTCATTAGTTTAAAACCGTTGTGTTCAATGATTGATTAAAATGGGCTTGCGCTGTTTATGAGCAAGTCGTTTAGGGTAATACATGGATAACGTAAGTTTTATAGTGCAGACTGGGCATCGGTCATGTATTAGATTATGCGCTATAGGTGCGTTTAATATAATTTTCAACAATTTGCTGAAATTCTTCTGCGATTCTGTCGCCTTTTAAGGTGACAGTTTTTTCGCCATCTTCATAAACTGGTGCAACAGGGGTTTCTCCCGTACCGGGTAAGCTGATGCCTATATTGGCGCTTTTACTTTCACCCGGCCCATTCACGACGCAACCCATTACCGCAACTTCCATTTCTTCTACGCCTTTATACTGGTCACGCCAGACGGGCATTTGCTCGCGTAGATAGCCTTGTATGTCCATCGCAAGTTTCTGAAAGTAGTCACTGGTGGTGCGACCGCAACCAGGGCAGGCGATAACCATCGGGGTAAATGAACGAAAGCCCATGGTTTGCAGGATTTCCTGGGCAACAATGACTTCTTTGGTTCTGGCTGCGCCGGGTTCGGGTGTTAAGGAGATACGAATAGTATCGCCGATGCCTTGTTGCATTAAGACCGAGAGTGCGGCGGCAGAGGCGACAATTCCCTTTGAACCGATACCTGCTTCAGTTAACCCGAGGTGTAAGGCGTAATCACAGCGCTTGGACAATTCCTGATAAATACTGATCAGTTCTTGAACATTGCTGATTTTACAGGAGATGATGATTTTATCTTTTGATAGCCCAAAAGACTCAGCAGCAGCGGCAGATTCTAAGGCAGAAATAATAATCGCTTCACGGGTAATAGCGGATAATTCTTGCGGCTCCGCTTTGGCTCGGTTTTCATCCAGCAGCCGGGTAAGTACCGATTGATCCAGACTGCCGCCATTGACGCCAATACGTACTGGTTTGTCATATTTGATCGCGCATTCAATCATTTGTTGAAACTGGGTATCTTTTTTTGCACCTTTGCCCACATTCCCCGGATTAATTCTAAATTTGCCTAAGGCTTGAGCACAGTCGGGATATTTTTCTAATAATTTGTGGCCGTTAAAATGAAAATCACCTACCAGAGGTACAGAGAAACCGTTGGCATCCAGTTGTGCGCGGATTTCTGCAACAGCTTGTGCGGCTTCTTCGTTATTGACGGTAATGCGGACCACTTCTGAGCCTGCGTTGGCCAGTTCCATAACCTGTTTTACCGTCGCCGCGACATCGGCGGTATCGGTATTAGTCATGGATTGCACAACGATAGGGGCATTACCGCCGACTTTTACGTTTCCAATAAGAACTTGCTGGGTTTTTTTTCTAGGACTGATTGACATAGTGATGGCTGATTTTTCTTAATTACAATTACGCTCAAGTATATATTAACCATGAAAAAAAAAATAGCTTACTGTCCTATTGGTGTCGCGCTTAATTACCCGATAAATAGCACTACAGTATGGGGGTTACAGCGGATATAGGTTAAGATAAGCAACGAAGGTTAATAATATCCGAAATCAGGCGTGATGGGTTTTGTTCAAAGGAAAGCGTGAAGGATTAGCTTATCTGAGGAAGCATAAATAACATTATTCAGCCTACAGAAAAACGCTTTTACTGATTTCCGGTTTTATGCGCTTCATTGCTAAGCATTATATTGAGCATTAGTATAGGTACCGGAACAACATGACGGCAGCCCGCGCGCCGGGAATTATCATAAGGCGTTTGATTAGCGATAATTTTTTTCAGAATACATTGGAATTTGGCCGCATTGACTAAGCCGAGGACCAACGCTGATATTATTGTTGCGGCGGGTGATATTGGCGTTTACGATCAGGGGATCGCCTGGTTAAAAAAACTTGATAAACCGGTTATTTACGTGGCCGGGAATCATGAGTTTTATGCCGATTATCAGGGATACAGTAGGATGTTAAAAACAGAATGCGCAAATACGAATATTCATTTTCTGGAAATAATAGTTTCATACATCAGGCGTTCGTTTTTGGGGGTGTTCTTTATGGAGTTTATATTTATTCAAAAAGCAAAGCTGAATGATTTTCAACAAATCCGTTTTACGGATGCACGCTTTATCCAGGCCTCAGCGGCTCATCAGCAGTCCTAGAGCACAGTTAGCAAAAGCGTTGCCCCTTATACCGGCGACGGTGGTGGTCACGCTCATGCGGCCAGTGGAGCTGGCATGGTGCGCCGCATTCAGTTAAACGACTGGCATATTGTAATGATTTAAAAACATTTTTTCATGAGTACGCGATTGACGTATGGTTTCATGGGCATACGCATAACGTGGGCGACTTTCGTATTGCCGGACATTAACTAATGCGCGTGTTATGCGGGCCGTAAAGTTGTAAACGGATTTGATGTCCAGGTTTGATATTTAGTTTTGGGTCTTCATCTGGTGATAAACCCTAAGTAATTTACTTAACTGTTCATCCAGTGTAGTCACCGGTTTCCAGTCCAGCGTTTCAGTTGCTTTAGAGCTATCCAGCTGCAATGAGCCAAATAAGCGAGTCGCTATAGCCTGCTTGCCAATTAACCGGGCGACAAACATCATCCAGCTGACTGGAACAGGAAGCAATATTGCCTTTTTGCCTAAAGCTTTTGCTATTTTGCGAGCGAGTTGTGTGGTGGAAATATCTTCGCCATCAGTGATAAGAAAGAGGTCATTGGCAGCTTTTGAATGGTTAATGCAATGACATATAAAACTGACCAGATTATCCAGTGCGACTAATGAGCGTTTGTTATTTATTGCGCCTAAAGGTAAGGGCAGCCCTTTATCCAGCCACCGAATCATACTCAAAAAATTTGCTTTGACACCGGGACCGTATACCAGTGGCGGGCGAATAATGACAATTTGCAATGCACTTGAACGAGCTATGGATAACAAACCCTGCTCGGCTTCATATTTGGAGAGCGCATAGGGTTCAGTCGGAGTGGATGCAATGTCGCATGTAAAAGGTGTATCGGGCAAGGTGGCCTCGCCATTGACTTTAATCGAACTAATAAAAATAAACCTTCTTACACCTGCCTCTGCTGCCTGTAAGGCGAGATTTATGGTCGCTGTGGTATTGATTTTGCGATACTCTGCCAGTGGGTTGGAGGCTGATTCATCCATGATATGCGCACGGGCGGCGAGATGAATGAGTGTGTCAACAGTATTTAAGTCACTTATTTCTAAGAGCGGATTTGCCAGGTCACCTGTTTCAATTTGCCTGACTGATGTGGGTAGCTGCGGGGAAAAACGGCGCACAGCGGCAATAACAGTATAATTCTTTGCCAGCAGTTCGGCGATAAGCGCCTGACCAATAAACCCGGTTGCACCGGTGAGCATGATTTTTTGCATGTTTAGTAAAGCCCTGTGATAACTATAAAAAACAGGATGCACCGGTCACGCAAGCGCCTTCTTAGTTGACTGATGTTTTTTAATATCGCCAGCCGGGAGTGGACATTCAAGCTTTGATTGTCGACTAAATCGGATATCCTGATAACCTGTTGTTTGCACCAGCCTTTGCGTAACAGCTGCAGTCTTTTTAAATTTGCGCGCCAGCCTTTGTTTATGCCCACCTGATTTTCACTGTGTTGCCGATACAGTAATTTATATTCAGGGTCGATGAACCAGGATAAACCGTGGGCACGAAAAAAAGCATAGATAAACCAGTCATGCAAAGCAACGCACTGTGCCTGTTGCCACTTTGCCAATAATAAAGATTTAAACTGTAACATCGGCTGGCTGCGAAGCACGAAAGTACAACCGGGGCCTGGCGCTTCAAATAAATAGTCAAATTTACGTTGCGGCCTTGCTTTATTGATTAAATGTTTGCGCCCATCCTGCCAAAAAGCCATAACATTGCCTGAATAGGCATCAAAATGTCCCTTGTTTAGCCTGTTAATCGCGGTTGCCAGTTTATCATCTAGCCATAGATCATCCTGGTCGGACAGGGCGATATAGTCAAATTCGGAAAAATCGACGTCTTTGATCAAACGGTAAAAATTAGCTGCCGCACCGCCGAAAGTCTGGCCATAGGGCAGCGGGATGACTTGCGGATGCGTTTTTGCGAAATTGCAGCACCATTGATACGTCTCATCAGTGGAAAGGTCAGCACTAATAAAAAGACTGACCTTAACATCTTGTTGACGCAAAATGCTCTGTAGCTGCGTTTCGATAAAGTCTATGCCATTATAAGCAGCGAGCAATACAGCTATGGCTGTCTGAGGGTCACTCATGCATGTTTTTACGGGTTATTTTTAGCAGAGGCATTGGTTGGATTTTATAACGATGGATCAAATGCGTACACTATACTGAACTCGAAAAAAGTATGATAGTTTTATATATCAGTTTGATATGTGCGTCGCAGGCAAGTGCTATGCTAAAATCAGAAACGATTGTGATGCCTACTGGTCTTTGTATTGTCAGCATCTCAGTCCATGGGCTTATATATTGTATCTTAGATCTTTTAAAGCATCTTTATTAGGAGAAGATAATGACTGAAAAAACTGATTGGCAATTACAAGGCAGTTATTTTGAAACGTGTAACTGTGAAGCGGCTTGTCCTTGCATTTGGCTGCAAGATCCTTCGGAAGGTGACTGTAAATTACTGGTCGCCTGGCATATAGAAGCAGGGCACTTTGATAGCATAGTGCTGGATAGTCTTAATGTTGCGCTGGCCTGTTACGCGCCAAGTAATATGAAGCAGGGTAACTGGCAAGCTGCTTTGTATATAGATGAACGGGCGGATGATGTTCAAGTTGATGCCATTACTCAAATTTATAGTGGTCAACAAGGGGGGCATTTAGCTATTTTAATGAGTTTTGTTACAGAAGTCTTAGGCATCAAAAAAGTTAAAATAGATTACCAGGAAGACGGCAAAAAACGCAGGATGTCTATTCCAGGTATTGCCCAAGCTGAAATAGAGAGTATTCAAGGTATCACAGGCGGCGAGTCGATGATTAGTAATCCGCCCTTATGTATCACCACTAGCCATCCGGCAATTGTTGCCAAATCGATTGACTATCAGTATCGAGATTTTGATAAAGAGTGGCAGTTCAGCGAGCGTAATGGTTATTACTCGGCTTTTAGTTATCAACCCTAAATTTATACGCTGTGCCGAAAATTCTTATTCTGCTTATTGTTATTACGCTTAGTGCATGGGGCTTGCTGGTTTATCAATATTGGCAAATGAACACTTTGCCTATGTCCCAAATGTGGATGGCACCGGATTCGGTCTGGCAATGGCAACTCACAGATTTTGCTGTAGTATACAGTATGTGGGCGGTCATGATGGCGGCTATGATGCTCCCTTCAGCAATGCCGATGATAAAAGCATTTAGTAAAAGCTGTCAGCAACGTTATGGCAATGATGCGCCTTTTAGCCTTCTTTTTAGTCTGGCTTATCTATTGGTCTGGTTGCTCTTTAGTGTGATATTAACAACATTGCAATGGCAGTTGCACGGTTTGCAATGGTTATCCGGCATGATGGATAACAATAATACGTTTTTAGCCGCAGGCATCTTGATAATAGCAGGTATCTATCAATTCAGCACGCTGAAGAATGCCTGCTTAAAGCATTGTCGCTCACCCTTTAGCTTTTTATTAAATTCCTGGCAGAATGGCAGGCAAGGCGCTTTTAATATGGGGCTTATTCATGGCAGCACTTGTTTGGGATGTTGTTGGGCGCAAATGTTGGTAATGTTTGCTGTTGGCGTTATGAACATAGCTGGTATGGTACTCATTACTTTATTTATTCTGCTGGAAAAAAGTTTACCTGCAAATGAGAGGCTCCTCAGTCAAGTAACAGGCGTGCTGTTATTTGTTTGGGGTGTTTGCATATTATTGTAAAAACCGTTGCGTAGAATTTTTTAGAGATCATTTTTTAGTAATCCTAAACTTGCCAGAAACAGCTTGGGAGCGGTGTGACTGGCATGATAGTCAGCTAACTGGCGAAAAGTCTAACCTTTGCCCTGTGAGAAGGGAAAAAGTAGGCGAAAGCACGGGTGCCCAAAGAAACTCCCAGTAGTTACCCAGCAGGGAATCAAGCTTATTGCAAGCCAATGCGGAATCGATCATAAGTTCTAGCTAAATCGATCATCTAAACGAAAGCGAACCTGCGTAAGGCGGCAAACAAAGGGACCTGTGATTCTTTTTTATAGTCCATTAACGCCAATTGCTTTTCCTTTTTGACGCTAATACGATTACTTAACAAACTTTCAGGCAGGGATTTAAACTGGGATTTTTTAATGTCAATGGCAAGATGCTGTCCTGGTTTGACTGCATTTGCAAAGGTAAATTGATAATTACTAAAATGTAACCCATGCTCCTCAATGAGTTGATATTCATCATTGGCCTTGCGAAACTGTTTGAGGTTATGTTCGATCAGTGATTCAAGCTGGAAACCCAGAGCAATAGTTCCTCCGTATGGGTTCTGATGAATTCGTTGCCATCTAAAAGGGTCATGAAACAAATTGAAGTCATCCGTTGCGTTGCGTGTAACGTCTATATGAATTTGTTGAAAAGTGATCGGTGAGCAATCGGAATGCATAGGCAGCGTAAAATTTAAAGGCAAAATAGACAAAACACGTGGATTTTACATCGATTTAACGCTATTACTTATCCTATTTATCATTTTTCAACGGGATGCTATAGCAATAGTAGTTGAATTGATTGCGCTTCAATGTACCTGCCTAGAGAATTAGAGGTGCCGTTAAGTCGTTAATTATAATTCGATCAGGCGTAATAAGGCATTTTTCTTATCACATACCACGGCAGAAAAGGTATTTTCCGCCAGATCCAGTGTATAAATCTGCCAGTGTTCAACCAAGCCAGCATGTGTCGGAAGACGTAAAAATGAGGTGAAATCATGCGGATTGACGACGCACTGATCTAAACCCAGCGTAATACCTTGACCTACTGCTTTAACAAAGGCTTCTTTTTTAACCCAGAACTGATAAAAAGCACGCGCTTGTTGAGTTGCGTTGAGACTATGCCAATAATCTGCTTCCTCAGCGGCAAAACACTTTTTCACCATACCTGACCAGGTGTTACGTGTTTTGTAATGTTCTACATCAATGCCTAATTGACACTGTGAACTGATGGCAATGGCTAGTATATTGCCCGTATGGGACATATTAAAGCTTAATTCAGGATGCGCAGCTAAAAAAGGTTTGCCATATTGCGCTTTTTCTATCGCTATATCAGCCGCTAACTCATCCACATACTGCGCTAATAATTGCCTTAGAATGCCATGATTAATAATATAGCGCTGTTTCAGTTCGGGATATTTAAAACGTTCTGCAATCGCTAATTCTTCTGTAGTTAAAACAGCCTGATATTGGGCTATTTTCGGAACGAAACTTAATACCGACGAGCTATAATAAATATCAATAGCCGTTTTATTCATCAATCTGTTGTACACTCGCCAAGCCTTCTCCGCGCGGGTCGCTGGCAGCGGTTAAGCGCTGATTACTTTTATCCAGTTGTACCGCCTGCATATTACCATAACGATAGTATTCTTTAAGTTGATGTCCTAATGCTTTAAGCCCCTGTATTTCCTTGCTTGTCAGACCGTCTTTTTCATACAAAATCTGATCAGGCTTATATTGATGGTGGAAGCGTTTGACTTTTACTGCTGATTCAATCGGATTACCCTGAGCAAAATCCAGGGTTGCCAGTAATACCATGGAAATAATCCGACTGCCCCCGGGCGTTCCTAATACTGCAATTCGGCCATTTTCTTCCAGGAAAGTGGGTGTCATACTGGATAACATGCGTTTTTCAGGTGCAATGGCATTGGCCTCGCCGCCGACAAGGCCATAGCCATTGCCACTATTGGGCGCACTGACAAAATCATCCATTTCATTATTAAGTAATACCCCTGTTCCAGAAGCTACCAGACCAGCGCCAAAGGGGGTGTTAATACTAAGGGTCGCAGCCACCCGGTTGCCTTGGTTATCTATAATTGAAAAATGAGTGGTATTTCGTCCACCTTGTTTAAGTGATATTTGTCCTGTTAAATAGTCACTGGGCAAAGTTCGATCACTTCGTATACTACTGGATAGACCGAGAGCATAGTCTTTATCAATTAATCGGGCAACGGGGACATGGATAAAGTCGGTATCGCCTAAATATAAGGCTCTATCATGATAAGCGCGGCGCATCGCTTCGACTATTATGTGTTTACGCGTGATGTCATCCATTGCTGACAGGTCAATATTTTCCAGAATATTTAACGCTTGCAACAAAACAATGCCACCAGAGGAGGGTAGGGCAGCACTGGTAATTGCTATATCTTTATAACTGCCTGTTATCGGTTTGCGCTCAACAATCTGATATTTGCGAAAATCCTCCAGCGTCCAGATGCCGCCATCATCTTGCACCGCCTTAACTAATTTGTCGGCCACGCTACCTGCATAAAATCCTGATTTCCCTTGTGCCGCAAGTGATTTAAGCGTCTGCGCCAGGTCTGTTTGTTTAAGTAAGCTCCCTGTTGCCGGAATATTACCTTCATCTAAAAATATAGCCGCTGTTTCCGGGTGTTGATTAAGCGTATCGCGGCGAAAGCCTAATAATTTTTGGTGCCTGGGACCTATCGCAAAGCCTTGCTCGGCAATGCGTATGGCTGGCTGCAGATTTTCTGCTAAAGAGAGCCTTCCATACTTTTCGGACAGGTGTACTAAACCTGCAGGCATACCTGGAATACCGGCTGCCAGGACACCATTTAGAGATAGCGCGGTGTTTACCTGACCTGATGCATCAATAAACATCGCTTTATATGCTGCTAAAGGTGCTTTTTCACGCGCATCAATCATTATGTTCAGATCGTCACATTCACGATGCAATAGCCAAAAACCACCGCCGCCTAATCCAGAGCCTGAAGGTTCTACTACTGCTAAAGTAGCGCTCACGGCCACCGCGGCATCATAGACATTACCCCCTTGGTTTAATATTTCGAAGCCTGCTTGCGTTGCCAATGGATGGGCAGAGGCTATTGCTACTTCACGTGGCTGTTTTATACTGCAGCCTGTTATACTGAGCAAAATTAAAAACATCAGGCTGCTTGCGCCTGAAAACCTAACCCTTTTATTTAGCTTCCAAAAAGAATTTAACATGACTGCACCTTTTACTAATATACACGCACTGATAATCGATATGGATGGCGTATTATGGCATGGGGAACAAGCGATTGCCGGATTAAACGCGTTTTTTCAGGTTTTGCGCGAGAAGAAAATGCCGTTTGTATTAGCTACTAATAATGCCAGCCACACCAATACGCAATACATCGATAAACTGGCACGTATGGGGGTTAGTGTCAGCGCCAAAGAAATTCTGACGTCGGGTATGGCTACTGCACTGTATTTAGCGCAGCATAAAGATCCGGCGACTACACGGGTTTTTGTTTTAGGCGAAGATGGTGCAATTGAACCCTTATTAGAACAAGGATTTACTTTAACTGAATTGTATCAAATGAATACTGAAGCAACGCCGGGACAAGGTGCCGATATTGTTGTCTGTGGAAAAAGATGAGTCGCTTAATTGGGACAAACTGTCGACAGCGACGCTGAATTTACGTGCAGGTGCGGAATTTATTGCAACAAATGGTGATACCACCTTACCCACTGAACTTGGCTTGATACAAGGTAACGGTGCCATTATTGCTGCTTTACACGCGGCGACGGGCTGTACGCCGAAGGTTATTGGCAAGCCTGAGCCCATTATTTATCAACAGGCATTAGCTGTTTTAGAGAGTAACGCAGAAAATACGATAGCCATAGGTGACCGACTGGATACCGATATTTTAGGTGCTGTACGCACGGGTATGCGTAGTTTAATGGTCTTAACGGGTGCATCAACACGAGACGATCTCGCGCATATTGATTATGCGCCGACGTGGATTATGCAGGATTTAAGGGCAGTGACTGACGCAATAACAAATATGAAGTAGGTGTTCGTGTTGCCTGAGTTCAGTTTGAATGACTAGCGAGCATAAGCGTCTTTAACGAGCAACAACCTGGTTTCTGCCATTAATTTTTGCTTGATACATAGCGCTTTGGGCTCTATAAATAAAGGTATTAACAGTGTCTTCATCGTTTAAGCAACTGACGCCCAGGCTTGCTGTCACATTTATCTGCTCACTGTTATCGCTTAAATTGATCGCCGCAATATTTTCTCTGATTCTTTCAGACAATGGCACGGCCCATTTAAGGCTGGTATTGCTGAGAAGAATGGCGAATTCTTCACCGCCGGATCGGGCACTGATATCGCATGTGCGGATACTGTTTTTGATACAGTCGGCGATTGTTAATAATACTTTATCTCCGTAGAGGTGCCCATAGGTATCATTGATTGTTTTAAAATGGTCAATGTCCACTAAAACAAGAGATAGAGGCTTGACATAACGCCTGGCTATGGCTATTTCACGCTTGATAGATTCATTGAAGGCGGGTCTGTTATTTGTTTGCGTGATAGGGTCAGTGTATGCCATTGTAAGTGCTTGATTAAATAAAGTGGCATTTCTTAACGGGTTGATTAAATAACAGAGTAGTGTTTCTAATAAATAGATTTCAGTTTTGTCAAAATGCGCTTGGCGCATCAGTTTAAGTTCGCCTAAAGACATATCTTCCGCATTCAGTTTATAGCTACATGAAATGCGGCTTTGGGTGCCTTGAAGAATATCAAGGTTAAACTTGGGGTTAGTATAAATATAGCCTTTATGGGGAACCAGGTGCTGTATTTTTGAACTAAAAGTCTGTATTAATTCATTAAAATTGTGGGATGTCTGTAGGGCATTGCTAATTTCTTTGTGGTGCAAGTGCGGTGCATTCGTTGTTGCAAACCTGTTATTGCTGACAATGGCAAGATTATGAGTTAATTTGTTCATTATCGGTTGGTTTGCTTGATCCTTCTGTCGTTTTGATTTTATAAAGGGATGTCATGAATTGATGTTTAAACTAATGTATATCTACTTATAAATTATAGCTAAGATAATAGGCGATGCTAAAGGATATTAAAAAATTATTTAAGCGTTATGACTCTTCAGTCCGTTTTTTTTCAAGGAAAAGCAGGAGAAGGTGAGCTATCACTAGACGGTTGCATGCAATCTTTTTGCTTATAAAAAAACAGACTGATAGCCTTTACAATACAACGTTATTTACTATGATACGCTATTGTGGCTGGCCTTTATGAGGTAAATGAACTTCAGTAATAATGCCTGCTTCTGGATTATTAAACAGAGTATCATCCAAGGTATTTTCACCCCGTGCGATTATACAAGTGACCGTTGCATCACCGGTTATATTTACGACGGTGCGCATCATATCCAGTATACGGTCGACGCCGAGAATTAAACCTATTCCTTCGACAGGAAGCCCGACTTGATTAAAGACCATGGCAAGCATGATAAGCCCTACGCCTGGCACTCCGGCAGTGCCGATAGACGCTAAAATAGACATGCCAATAATCGTGATATATTGAGACAAGCCCAGATCAATCTGATAGACATTGGCAATAAAGACGGTTGCCACGCCTTGCATGATAGCTGTCCCATCCATATTTATGGTTGCACCGAGAGGGACGGTAAAGGCGGCTGTGGAATTATTGACGCCAATACGATTTTCCAATACATGTAAGGTGACTGGAATTGTGGCATTGGAACTTGCCGTGCTAAACGCAAAAATATGCGCCGGGCGCATTTTTTGAAAAAAGATGAGCGGATTTAATTTGGCAAAAAAAGCCAGTAACAGTGAAAAAGTCCCGAATGCATGAAGTAATAAACATAAAATGACCACCGAGAAATAGCCGATCATAGGCAAAATTAAAGCTAGTCCTTGTTCTGAAAATGTTTTTGCCATAAGACAAAAAATGCCTACAGGCGCGACTTCCATGACCAGAGTCACGACTTGCATCATTACTTCATTTAATTTTTCAGCGGTTTCTGCAAGTTGACGACCTATTTCGCCTGTCATCAGCATGGCAATAGCAAACAGGATAACAAAAAAGATAATCTGTAACATATTACCTTCTGCGAATGCCTCGATGGGATTGCCGGGAACTATATTGATTAACACATCACTAATCGGAGGAGAGTCTTTGGCAACAAAGTCAGTGGTGTTTTGCGGTTGTTCAAAGTCTTTGCCGGGAGCAACGTTAATTGCAACGACCAAAGCAAGCGTAATAGCAAGTCCTGTGGTTAATATATAAAGTAAAAAAGCTTTAATGCCTATGCGGCCTAATGCGTTGACATCACCAATACCGCAAACCCCGCATATTAATGAAAAAGTAACCAAGGGCACGACTAACATTTTCAAAGCATTGATAAAAGCTGAACCAATTACGTGAAATATGCCATGGACAAAATAACGCTGAATAATAAGCTGTTCCAAAGCGAAGTAGTTGATAAGGCTTCCGGTCATAAGCCCCAGGCCCATGCCAATGAGGATTTTATGAGTCAGTGATATTTTTTTTGTCATAGTGAATTTTTAACAAATTGTCCGGAGAGTCAGGTAAACGTTTATAGTTTACGCTAGTGCCGATTGAATAGTGTGTATAGCGGTAGGATCAAGTTCAGCAGTCCGTTGATGTCCAGTACATAAAGCGCCTCTAAAGCCCATATAATCGGCTTGTAACGGTAGCAGCGCAGGAATATCCGTAAGCCGAAGAGAGCCAGCCAGGCCACAAAGTAACTGTTGCTGTTTGGCAATGTTAACAAAATTCTGGATAGCTGAAAAAGTCATGACTTGTGTGAGTGAACCCTGTGATTTATTCATGGTATCAAGCATGACCCCGGCAAAACCAGCCTGTGCAAATTTTTCAAGGTTTTTCAAGTCGGGGTGTTGATCGGCAAATAAAACGGCAATTAGCTTTAGCGATAGTGGCCTTAGTAAGTGCAATTTCACAATAACGTTATGCCAGTCCTTACTGGGAAAGAAGCCTATTTTTATATAATCGACACCTGTCGCAGCCATAGCGTTAACGGCATCAACAATGATATCTGCTTGCATAGGCAGATCGCCAATTGTCGCACTGATAGGACGGCTATGCTTAAGTTGAGTGACGATGTTTGCAACCTGACACACTTCTAATGCGCCTAGCGCACCTAAGGCGGGTTGCTTTAGGTCGATAATATCAACACCCGCCTGTTGTGCAATGCAGGCTTCTTCCAGGCTATTTACACTGGCTAACATAGCGCTCATAGGAGGTAACTCTCTTAGTTTTTGTTCAGTTGCCTTTATCACCAGTCCCATGCTTCTTTTTCACGAGGGCCTGCCGTTTTATTAAAACCGATATGTAAATACTCCAGTTCGGTATGAATCTTGGCAGGTGACAGTCGAGATACCCGGCTAAGCAAGATAGCCGCTTCTAGGACGGAAAATTGAGCACGGTTAAAGCCTGTAAAAACTGCATGATTAACCTGATGAATTGTTTTGCAAAACAGTTTGGGTCGCACTGGGTCATCAGTTACATGTGTTAAAGTGACTTCGCAATGAGCGAGTGTGCCTTCTAAAAAATGGCCAGCTATTTTTTTTGCTTTTTTTAAAGGCCAATGTGGTCGTTTAGTTAAACAACCCGCAAAAACTCTGACATCATCGGTATAATTTATCACCGCAACCTTGGTTTGCAAGATATTATCCAGGGTGGTTGATGGCTTGAAAGGCAGAATAATAAATTCATCACCTGCCGCATGAATGCCCATAGGTGCAATATGTGTCTCACCTTGGCTATTTTGAGTTGTGACGATGGTTTCTTGAATCATGATTTTTTAAATGTCGATCCAGTGGGCTTGAAGCTATGTAAATCCACTGTTTGTTCGCTAATTTTTGCTGCGCAGCCCCAGTTTAAAGTCTGGTCCTGATTAAATCGCTTGCCTAATTGCCAGGCCGTTTCTGCCCGGGCAAGTTCAACACCCAAATAAAAAGCATGTCCGGCATCTTCTTCAACCTGTAGCTTAGGGTATAAATCAAAGGGATCAATAGCAGTGTGCAAGCCGTCGCGATTATAGATATGCACGCCTTCGGGACTAATCTGTATGCGAAAGCTTGGGTCTTTTACCTGCGCAGCAAATTCTTCGATTTCTGTGCGCTGATAGGGAAAAGGAGACGTTTCATGTAAGGCCATTAAGTCCGAACTAATGTGCTTAGGCAGTGTATTGTTCTCTTTTGCAGCAAACATAATGCGCCGGGCGACATCAGCTTCTTTTATCGCACGCGTTGCATGCTGGCTTACTTCGGTAGTCAGAATATGGTTAATATTCAGTTCAGAGCAGAGTCCCATTAATAGCGCATTCATCCCTGCGGTATCCGCATGAGTCAGTTCGGTGATATTACCAACACCTAACATCATTTCTATCTCAGGGTGCTGCTGGCGTACGTGATGGTAACGCACAATTGAATCAGTAAAACCAAAGTGGATCGGGTCAAGGATCGGGTCCACGATAAAGGCTTTATTTTTTGCCTGTAAGCTGGCAATAACTCTATCCAGAGAGCTTAGATCAGTGTGTTTCTCGGGAATAATAATCGGGATTGCATCCACTTCATCTGCAATCCATAAGGTACTTTCGTGCAAGCTAAGCATGTAATCAGCGCCTGCATTTGCACCGCGTAATAAATCATTGGCTTCTAAAGAGTCAATACTTACCTGAAAGCCTTCTTGTTTTAACCCCTGAATAATAGCCTCCATCTGCTCGAAGGGGGTGTCAGGTAAACAACCTATATCAATGACATTGGCACCGTTATTTTGATAGTAGTAGGCACGTTGTATGACCTCATCAACACTGAGTCTTGGTGCGTCAACAATTTCAGCAAATATTTTGACCGCATAGCGACTTAAATCGATATGCAGTGCTTGTTTGCCAAAATAAACCGGCAGATCTTTTAGTTCTTCAGGTCCACGTTCAACAGGCACTCCCAAGGTTTTTGACAGTGCCTCTAAATCACCTCGGCAACGACCTGGTACCATAATACGATCAGCGCTAAAGGTATCTTTTAGGCGGCGGGCAATCATTTCGGCAGTCATTAATGCCGCAACTTTTACGCCGAGTGGGTGTACCGTATAGTTAAATTCAGGCTGCATTTTGGCCAAAATCTGTCGTAACTGCTTTTCAGCCAACTTACCGGTTAAAAAAAGAATGTGTTCTTTCATGATAAACTGGCCAGACGTTTTTGCATTGCCTCTTTAAGTTCATCGACACTTTCAACAACGGTTGTATATTCAAAGCTGCGTAATTTTTCTGTGGCTTCCAGATCTATTTTTCTGGGATAAACCATGACTTCGCCACCGGGGGCAGTGGTTTTCATTTCTGGCGCAATATCACAAGGGTAGACTATATTTTGGACACGGCATTTGCCTGCCTGAGAATACAAATTGGTGACTAATGAATCGGCAATCCCTAATACACATTTAGCAACCGTATTTGAGGTTGTCGGTGCGACAATCAGTGTATGATAATAGCCTTTATAGAATAATCCGACAGGTGGAGCAGAGGCGGCTTTATCACGATAGATGCGCACTTGATCGCGTAGTTTGTTAATATCAATGCCGTACATTTTTAGCACCTCTTCACCGGCCTGGCTGAGGTATAAGTCGACATTATCTAAAGTGAGCATATAGGCTATGCACTCTTCAATATAATGTCCTGAACCGGTAACAGCCCATGCAATACGCGGAGAGTTCATAAGCTTGTTTCAGAATTTTTGGGAGAGGCAAAAAGCGTAATATTGCATGGTCCGCTGTGCATTAGTTAAATTGACCGATTATTATATACTTTGCCATGTTTTGTTGGCGGATTTCTTGGTAATAAATACTTGTTTGGGAGTAACTATCTGTATGTTTAGTCATATGACTCGCCCGCTTATTATGGGTATTCTTAATATAACGCCTGATAGTTTTTCTGATGGCGGATATTATACAGGTATAGCAAGCGCCCTGGTTCAAGCTGAAAAAATGCTTGCTGCAGGGGTTGATATTATTGATATCGGCGGTGAATCGACTCGCCCCGGTTCCGAATCGGTCGCCGCAGTAGAACAAATTTCCAGGGTTGTCCCGGTGATCAAGGCCATACGCCAGAAGTTGTCTGCTACTATCCCCATTAGTATCGATACAACTCTAAGTGCAGTCGCTGACGCAGCCTTAACGGCTGGGGCGACGATGATGAATGATATTTCTGCAGGATTACAGGATAGCTCAATGTTGTCTTTGGCAGCGCAAAAGAACGTCCCTATCATTTTGATGCATATTCAAGGGCAACCCAAAGATATGCAGCTATCGCCACATTATAAAAATGTCGTAGCAGAGGTATTGATACATTTACAGGAGCGGATTGAAGCGGCTTTATCAGCTGGAGTCGCAAAGCATAATATAGCGATAGACCCAGGTATCGGTTTTGGTAAGCGTAAACAAGATAATTTAGCCTTATTGGCTCATCTGGATCAGTTTGTTGCCAGCGGTTATCCGGTGTTATTAGGGACCAGTCGTAAACGTTTTATGGGGTCTCTATGTGCAGTAGATGAGCCCGTTGAGCTTGTCGGTGCGACCACCGCGACGACAGCGCTAGGTGTGCAGCAAGGGGTGCAGATGTTTCGTGTACATGATGTCAAAGAAAACCGGCAGGCAGCTGATGTCGCCTGGGCGATAAAACAGGCAGCGAATTAATACCGTGCAGCAAATCGTTCTTACACAGGGTGATTATATGATGATAGGCTAAGCTATGCCACAATGGTCTTACGTAACAGCGTCGTCATATCGCTAACGGGTAAGGGGCGACTAAAAAAATAGCCTTGGATAATATCACATTTTCTTCTACTTAAGAATATTAACTGAGTTTCATTTTCTACACCTTCAGCAACAATTTTTTGTCCCAGCGAGTGACCCATATCAATAATGGCGCAGACAATTCTCGCATCTTTTGAGCCAACGGTCATATTTCTAACGAAAGATTGATCAATTTTAAGTATATCAATAGGGAATTTTTTCAAATAAGAGAGTGAGGAATAACCCGTTCCGAAATCATCCAGGGCTATTTTGATCCCCATTTTTTTTAGTCGCTTAAGTTGTAATTCTATTCGGGTTATATCACCGATTAACATCGATTCAGTAATTTCGAGTTCCAGGTTATGCGGTGGTAACTGTGCATTTTCGAGGGCATCTTCAACACTTTTCATAAAGCCATCATCCATAAATTGACGGGCCGAAATATTCACCGACACTTGCTCCAAAGGCAGACCTTCTTCTAACCAGTCTTTAAGCTGCTGGCAAGCTGTTTCAAGAATCCATTTGCCAATATCAATGATTAATCCTGTATCTTCCGCTATTGGAATAAAGTGATCAGGAGGGATCATTTTATTTACACCGCTAGGGTCATGAAACCAGCGTATCAACACTTCAGCGCCACATAATTCGCGGTTATCAGCACTGTACTGAGGTTGATAGTAAAGCTGTAATTCATCTTTGCCCAGTGCTTTACGTAAATCGTTTTCCAAAGAGAGCCTGTCCTGATTTGCTGCCGCAAACTCTTTTTTAAAGTATTGGTAGTTATTTCGTCCTTTATTTTTTGCTGCATACATAGCAATATCAGCATTTTTTAAAAGTGTCGCTGAGGATATGCCATCCTCAGGATAGATAGCAATACCTATACTGGAGCCAATAAAAACTTCCTTGCGATTTATAATATGTACATCTGATAGCGTTTTGATAATCTTGTCAGCAACCAGAGAAGAGGAGAAAATTGCTTTTTCATGTGATTTTTCATGTAACAATAAAACGGCAAATTCATCACCACTAAATCGGGCGACAATGTCTTCTTTTCTAACGCATTGTTGCAGTCTGTGTGCTGATTCCTTAAGCACTTGATCACCGGCATTATGCCCTAAGGAATCATTAACGGATTTAAATTTATCCAGGTCGATAAAAAAAATAACGGCGTGAAGATTATGCCGTTGTGCATAAGAGGTGACTTGTCCCATACGGTCTAAAAACATGATGCGATTTGGTAAGCCGGTCAAATCATCGTAATGAGCAATCTGTAAAATACGCTGCTCATTTTCCTTGTATTGAGATATATCAATGAGCGTTACAAAGTATTTATTAAACGACTCTATTTTGTCTTTTAATGGGTTAATTTGCGCTTTAACGGTATATTCGCTACCGTCATTTTTTTTGCAGTCTAGTTCGCGAGACCATAATTGAAAGTCGTTGTTCTTAAAAAAGGAAAGCAGCGTTAATTCAGCTTCAGTATTACTATGCCCTTTTTCAATAAAAAAAATCCCCTGATTGCGTACATCAGCCATGCTATATCCTGTGAGTGATGAAAATGCTGCATTGATATGGGTTATTTTTAAGTGGCTATCAAGAATGGCAAAGCTCAAATGACTCGATTCAAAAAAAGCTGTTAATATTTCAAAATTATTTTTTTCTCTTTTATGAGCTTGTACGGGCTGACCAGTAATAAAAATGCGCGATGGCTGGTTATTGGAATCAAAAACAGGCGTTGAGGTGAGTTCTACGGAAATAGTGTTGCCATTGGCTAGAGAGGTAATTCGGGTGTCTTTGCTGGCTTTTTTGAGTTGCCAGGCAATTTCGTCTAGTTGCGTGTTTTTTTGTAACTCGGCTGCATTACTTTCTGGAATAAGCGCCAATTGAGCATCTGTTTTACCAACAAAGTGATGATTTGTTAAGTTAAGATAGTGTAAATATTCAGTCGTTGCTTGTAGCCATCGTCCCTCGCCATCCTTAATACATAAGCAGTTAGGTATATGACTGATCAACAGGGAGTCAGTGTACAAAGGTAATAACTCTTTTTCCGGTAATTTCTGTTTAAGCGGTTTGCCAGGGTGTAACCAGAAAAATAGAATAGCAGTGATAAAGACGCCATGCGTTATCAGGATAAAAATGTCAGGCTGAAAAGGGAAAACAGTGTTAATTAGGGCAGGCGCATAGAGTTGTATGATGCTGAACGTTAAGTTAACAATAACAAACAGTATAATCAGTATAAAAACAGATTTTCGGATTAGCATATTTGAGCCAATATTGATTAATATTCCATTTCATGATTGCTATTAATGTAACCATTCAATTCACCCTACCTTTGGCAAGCAGGGGTAAGTGAGATATAAATAGTTAGATTTTTTTCAATCTTTAATGCGTTAATTCCAAGTCTTACTTGATTTTACATTGAATTAGCTAAGAGGAGCAATTCAATAGAAGAGAGGTTTGTTTACACTAAAATATCTTAATTAAATGATGTAACATTTACTAAAAATTACTGTATTATTAAGCAAATTAATGGCGAATAAGAGTGTTGTACTATGGAACAGAGAAAAAGACCGCTTTCCCCTCATTTACAAGTCTATCGTTTACCTTTAACAGCTGTCGTTTCTGTGACTCATAGAATGACGGGTGTTTTGCTAACGGCTGGCTTGATGTTGTTTGTTGTCAGTTTGGCGATGATTCAATGCGGCGCAAAAAGCTTTAATGCTATGCAGGCGTTTATTCAACAGCCTTTAGCTGAAGTTGCATTATGGTTAATGATTTATGCATTATTTTTCCATTTATGCCATGGCATACGGCATTTATTCTGGGATGCTGGCGAAACCTACGACAAGCTGTTGATGAATTACTATATCATATTAGAGTTGTTTGCTTCGGTCGCATTGACTGGCATGGGCTACTTATTTGTATACATGGGAGGTGCTTCATGAGCTATAAAACGCCATTAGCGAAAGCACGTGGATTAGGCTCTGCGAAAAGCGGTACTCAACATTGGTGGATGCAGCGCGTTACTGCTGTTGCCTTGATTCCTTTGTCCTTCTGGCTAATGCTTTTTGTCCAGCAGTTGTTTCATGCCTCTTACCCGGAAATTAAAGAGTGGCTGGTGAGTCCACTTAACTTCATTCTCTTAATTTCCTGGGCTTTCGTTGGTTTCTATCATGCAGCTTTGGGCTTGCAAGTGGTGATTGAAGATTACGTAAATCCTGAATGGTTGAAAATTGTGACCGTTTGGCTGGTTAAATTGACGTTTATGGGGGCGGCGATTGCTGCGCTGGTTTTTGCTATTCGCATCGCTATTTCAGTAGGCTAAAGATGAAAGATAAATATAAAATTATTGAGCATGAATACGATGTTGTGGTCGTTGGTGCCGGTGGTGCCGGTTTGCGTGCTACTTTTGGCATGGCGGAAAAAGGCTTAAAAACCGCCTGTATTTCTAAGGTCTTTCCGACACGAAGTCATACGGTTGCTGCGCAAGGAGGTATCAGTGCAGCATTAGGCAATAATGGTGAAGATGACTGGCGCTGGCATATGTACGATACGGTTAAAGGTTCTGATTGGCTGGGTGATCAGGATGCGATTGAATATATGTGTCGTGAAGCCATCCCTGCAGTTTTGGAATTAGAACATTATGGCGTGCCTTTTTCACGTAATCCGGATGGTAAGATTTATCAGCGTGCTTTTGGTGGTATGACGACACACTTTGGCGAGGGTAAAGCGCAGCGAACCTGTGCAGCAGCCGATGTCACCGGGCATGCGATTTTGCATACTTTATATCAGCAAGCATTGAAGCATGAAGCGGAATTTTTTATTGAATATATCGTCCTCGATTTAATTATGGAAGATGATGCTTGCCGTGGTGTCCTGGCTTGGTGTCTGGATGATGGCTCCCTGCATGCTTTTAAAGCACATAGCGTGGTTTTAGCAACAGGAGGTTATGGGCGCTGTTTCTTCTCTAGCACTTCTGCGCATACGGTCACAGGGGATGGCAGCGCGATGGTCTTACGTGCTGGTTTACCTTTGCAGGATATGGAATTTATTCAATTTCACCCTACTGGCATTTATGGTGTCGGCTGTTTAATTACTGAAGGGGTGCGTGGTGAAGGCGGCTATTTAACCAATTCCGAGGGTGAACGTTTTATGGAACGTTATGCGCCTCATGCAAAAGACTTAGCCTCGCGTGATGTGGTCAGCCGTGCGATTACCATGGAAGTTAATGCCGGACGTGGCGTGGGTGACAATAAAGATTGTGCCTATTTGCATATAGAGCATTTAGATCCAGAACTTATACACGAGCGTTTACCGGGGATTTCTGAAACAGCGAGAATTTTTGCAGGGGTTGATGTGACAAAAGAACCGATCCCGATTATTCCTACCGTGCATTACAATATGGGCGGTATTCCAACCAACTATAAAGCAGAAGTCGTTACTTTAAAAGATGGTAATCCTGATGCCGTGATTCCGGGATTAATGGCAATAGGTGAAGGTGCCTGTGTTTCAGTGCACGGCGCAAACCGTTTAGGGTCAAATTCGTTATTGGACATCGTGGTGTTTGGACGTGCTGCGGCGATCCGGTGTGCAGAGTTAATTAAGCCTGGAACAGGACATAAACCTTTGGCAGCAGGTGCCTATGATGCTGCTTTGGCGCGTTTTGATCGTATCCGTAACGCAGCAGGCAGCTTGAGAGTTTCTGAAGTACGTTTAAATATGCAGCATACCATGCAAAGTCATGCGGCAGTTTTTAGAACGGCTGATATTCTGGCAAAAGGTGAGCAAAAAATTGCCGAAGTCCGGACAAGCTTTGCTGATATTAAAATAAGTGACCGTTCATTAATCTGGAATACTGATTTAGTCGAAGCCTTGGAACTGGATAATTTACTCGACTTATCATTAGTAAGCATGGGAGCCGCGGCTAACCGCACTGAAAGTCGGGGTGGACATGCGCGTGATGATTTCCCGGAAAGAGATGATGAAAACTGGTTAAAACACTCCTTGTTATGGATTGAGAATAATAAAGTGAAAATTGATTACCGGCCCGTGCATATGTATACCTTGACGGATGACGTTGAAATGATTCCACCTAAAAAGAGGGTCTATTAATGGTTGAATTTACCTTACCCAAGAATTCAAAAATACAGCAAGGTAAGCATTTTCCAGCGACTGAAGGTGCGACACGTATTAAACGTGTCGAAGTTTACCGTTGGGACCCTGATGTTGATGAAAATCCGCGTATTGATAGTTATGATATTGATCTGGATCAATGCGGCGCCAAGGTTTTAGACATCATTATTAAAATTAAAGACGAGATCGATAGCACATTAACTTTCAGGCGCTCTTGCCGTGAAGGCGTGTGCGGTTCGTGTTCGATGAATGTCAATGGTAAAAATACCTTGGCATGTATTAAGCCGATAGAGGAAATTGACGGCACAGTAAAAATTTTCCCGCTGCCGCATATGGATGTGGTCAAAGATCTGGTTGCGGATATGACGCATTTCTATGCGCAATATGCGTCGATTAAGCCGTGGATAGAGACGCAAACCCCAGCACCCGCTGATAGTGAGCGTTTGCAAAGCATCGAAGAGCGCAAGCAATTAGATGGTCTTTATGAGTGTGTGCTGTGCGCCTGTTGCTCGACCAGTTGTCCGAGCTATTGGTGGAATAGTGAACGTTATTTAGGCCCTGCCGTTTTATTACAAGCCTATCGCTGGATTAATGATAGTCGTGATGAGAATATCGGAGAACGTTTAGATGAATTAGAAGATCCATTTAAGCTGTATCGCTGTCATACGATTATGAATTGTACTGATACCTGTCCTAAAGGCTTAAATCCGGCAAAAGCGATTGCCGAGATTAAGAAAAAGTTATTGCTTCGGCAGGAAGGCTGATTGTTGGATGCTGAATTAAAACGTTTGCGCTGGCAATGCCGGCGCGGCGTGAAAGAGCTTGATACTGTATTATGTGCCTATTTAGAGGGCCACTATGCAATATCAAGCGTAACAGATCAGCGTTTATTTAGTGAACTACTCGCCCTTGAAGATGATAAATTACTTGCTTATTTTTTTTCGCATCATGCAGACCAGCATGAAGGGCTAAAGCGGCTTGTCGAAAAAATCCGCAGAACCTATCTGGGTTGATATAAAACAGTCTTATTATATACTTGCCTTTATTATCAGTGTACATGGTTTGGCTTTGCTGAATAGTCTGTTTTTTGCTCTGGCATATCCTGTGAAAATGCTATTGATAGCGCTTATTTGCTGTAGTTTTTATTTTCATTTTAAGCGCTATCGGCAAGGCTTCTATCAGATAAGCATCAAATATACACCAGAATTTGCCTGGGAATTAGTCAATAAAAAAAGCATTAACAGCATCCGCATTTTAAATTCCAGTGTCATAACCAGCTTACTTATTATATTGCATGTGGAAAGCAAGGGTAAACGCCGAAGCCTCTTGATATGCAAAGACGCGTTGTCTGCGGAAAAATACAGGCAACTTTTAGTGACATTAAAATTAACAGCAGTCGATAAGCTAAATTCCATCGATTAAAAGCAGTGTCTTGAGTGGCGGCTTAGTTTAGATTTTAGTCTGGCCAAGTTCAATCTGGTTTTTTTAGTTACGCCCTGAATTCAAGTCACCCGTTCTGACCAATAAGAGAATTCGGGGTTTTCCAATAAAGCTTTAACAAACATAATGGCCGCGTTTAAATTCTGTTGTGCTGCGGCACTGAGCCCCTCACCAAGCTCAAAACTTAAACCCTGTATGCTCAATAAAAAGCAAGGCGGGGGCTGTTTAAAGACGACATCCTGATAAACTTTTAAAATAGCAGCGGCACTCATCGCATGAGTGGTATAGCTCTTATCCTTTTCCGCAACAAGTTGATTAAATGCAAACGCCTGATCACACTTAACGGACGCGTCAACAAATAGAACTAAATCACGCCCTTCTATATCTAAGGCATGTTCAATCTGTAGTTGAAAATCGCTTATAAGCTCCAGACCCTCGAAGAAATCATGTTGTTCTATATATTCAAGCACTAAAGGGCCAAGCGCATCATCACCCCGACTCAAATTACCATAGCCAAATACCAGTACATTCGTCATTATTTATAGCATCTCAGGTTTATATTTTAAAAATAGATTTAATCGCAGGATATTCATCGGGAAGTGGGCAAGGAGGGATTAAATAAACTGTTATTTATAAGAGCAGGCTGCGTATAGCCTACTTTGAACCGGCAATGATTGTGTGCCTAAGCTGAAAAAAGGCTTAGCCCTAACAGCAGTTAATTTAGGCTATAGACGACGTCTTTCATATTGCCTTTAAAGTAGTTCACACTTTTTTTTTCAAAACGCTGGGAGCGCGGGCAGCTTGCCCGCTTTTATTGACCCTATGCAGGCGAGCCGCCCGCGCTCCCAGATAAAAAACAACAAAAGTGTTAACTGGAAAATGAAAGATGCCCTATAGACTCTTAAAAAAAATCCACACAATTTATATTTCAATGTATTATAATATACTTCAACCAAAAGGGGACGACCAGGTTTCGACGTGGGTAGCAAAACCTTAGGGGCATGTCGAGGACAGTACACCTCGTAAAATCTACTGAACTTAAAGTATTCGCAAATGACGAAAACTACTCAATGGCTTTAGCTGCTTAAACACAGCACCATTCTCCTGGCTATATGTGCTTATGCGTGTAGAGTCCTTCGGGACATCCAGGAGTCACTCTACATAAGATCGCGTTAAGAACTTTGTTCGGAGCTCAAACACGCTAAACCTAATCGAAATCGCTAGAAGTATCTTGGTCCGACGGGTAGCTTCTAGTTAAAACAAAAGCGCGGAATAAACATGTAGATCCAAAGGCGGAGTGCTTGCGGACGGGGGTTCGATTCCCCCCGTCTCCACCAAGATTACGTTTTATAAAACTTTAAAAAGGCCCGAAACACCCTGTTAATACTAGGTTATCGGGTTTTTTTATGCCTTATAGCATCCTATAAGGTTTCATGAAATACTAGGTTTTTAGTAACACTCATAGTAACATCACCCTAACTTCATCAAACGCGGTGTTACTAAAATGGCTAGAGATACCAAACCACTTACCAATACAGAAGTAAAACAATCCAAACCTAAAGACAAAGAATATAACCTAGTCGATGGTGATGGTCTTGCGCTTAGAGTAAAGCCTAATGGCTCAAAATTATGGGTATTCAATTATTTTAGACCCTACACCAAAAAGCGAACCTCTCTAAGTTTTGGATCATATCCTACTATCTCACTTGCGGAAGCACGCAATAAACGTAATACAGCCAGAGAATTACTTGCCAAAGACATTGACCCCAAAGAACACCGCGACGAAACAAGCCGTTTACATGATATTGCTCACAACAATACATTTGAGTATATCGCTGAAAAATGGCTTGCTGTTAAAAAAACCACTGTCTCAGAACATCACGCGCTAGATACATGGAGATCATTAGAGCTACATATTTTCCCTAGCCTTGGAAAAATACCTATTCATAAAATTACGGCAATCAAAACTATTGAAGTAATTGAACCTATTGCCGCTAAAGGCAGTTTAGAAACAGTGAAACGCCTCTGCCAGCGTCTTAATGAAATAATGGTATATGCAGTCAATACAGGCATAATTCCCAGCAACCCATTAACGGGAATCAGTAAAGCTTTTCAAGTACCAGTGAAACAGCATTTGCCAACACTGACACCGGAACAGTTACCCGAATTAATGTCTACCCTATCACGGGCAAGTATAAAATTAACCACTCGCTGCCTGATTGAATGGCAACTCCATACAATGGTTAGACCTAGTGAAGCCGCAGGTGCGCGTTGGTGCGAAATTAATCTTGAAACGGGATTGTGGGATATTCCTGCCGAACGCATGAAACAAAAAAAGGCGCATACCGTGCCTTTAACACCTCAATGTTTAGCCATTTTAGAAGTAATGCAGCCGATTAGCTCCAGAAGTGAGTTTGTTTTTCCTTCTGATAGAAACCCCAGAACGCATACCAACTCCTCAACAGCGAATATGGCATTAAAACGTATGGGGTTTGATAAGCAGCTTGTCGCACATGGATTACGGTCATTAGCCAGCACCGCACTCAATGAACAAGGCTTTGACGGTGATGTTATTGAAGCGGCATTAGCTCATACTGGCAAAAACGAAGTACGTAACGCTTATAACCGAGCCAACTACCTTGAACGCAGAAAGCCCGTTATGGACTGGTGGAGTAATTATATTGATGAAGCTGCAACGGGCAATATGAGCATGACGGGAAAAAAAGGACTTAAAATAGTTGCACATGGTTAAATTCCATTGTGTAAAGATTGATTAGCCATTGCTTTAATAACAGCTTGAGCAATATCATCAGCACTTTGAGTAGCAGATGAAGAACGCGGGGATTTCAATTGCTGAAAAATCTCCCCCTGCCTATGTTGCTGCACTTCTCCATAACTTATATAAAGTCGTTAAAACATCTTCATGCCCTAAATTCTGACTCCATGACTTAATGATGTGGTTACACTATTTAGGACACAAAAACTAAAATTTAACGCCTAATATAGAGCCCCTAAAAATGACTAAGAAAAAGCCAAATACTTACACATCAGAGTTTAAAGAATCTGCCGTTAACACGCGTTAGATTCTGATGAAGCGATCCCTCAAATCGCTAAAAATTTGGGTGTGAACTCTAACACTCTTTATACTTGGGTTCATAACGCCTCAAAATCCAAGGAAAATAACAGCGTGACTAAAAAAGAAAATAGTGATGATGAAATAAAACGCCTGAAAAAACAAGTTATTAGATTAACTCAGGAGCGTGATATTTTAAAAAAGGCCGCGGCGTACTTTGCGCAGGAAATCGTGTGAAGTACGCCTGGATTGATCAACATAGCGCTGATTTTTCTGTGCATTTAATGTGTCAAACCCTGGAGGTTTGTCGTAGTGCTTTCTATGCGTGGAAAAAAGCCCCGATGACAGCCAAGGAACAGGAAGACAAAGCCTTAACAGACGCGATCAAAACGAGCTTTGATGAAGGGCGTGGATGCTATGGTACGCGTCGCATACAGCAAGACTTAATAGAGCAAGATCTGACTGTGAGTCGCCGTCGTATTGGTCGATTAATGAAGACGGAAGGACAGCACGTTAAAACAAAGCGAAAATTCAAAGCAACCACCTATTCTGATCATGACGATCCTATTGCACCTAACCTGCTAAATCGGGAATTTACGGTCGATAAGCCTGATACTTGCTATGTAGATGACATTACTTATATCGCGACGAAAGAAGGCTATACCTTGCTACCGTCATCAACTTATATTCACGTCGAGTGGTTGGCTGGTCAATGGCAGATAATATGAGAGTATCCCTTGTAAACGATGCATTATCTATGGCGCTTAGCCAAAGAAAACCCGAAAATAACCTACTCTGGCACAGTGACAGAGGCAGCCAATATGCTTCAGAAAGTCCCGTTCGCTACTCGCCGCTCATGGCATTACACAAAGTATGAGTCGTAAAGGGAATTGTTGGGATAATGCTGTTGCTGAAAGTTTTTTCCATAGCCTCAAGACAGAGCTGGTACATCATTGTGACTTTTCAACACGCGCAGAAGCGAAGCAAGAAATCTTTGAATATATCGAGGTTTTTTATAACCGTAAACGACGTCATTCAGCTAATAATTATAGGTCACCTGCTGATTACGAAAGGTTGCCAAAAGTTGCATAATTTTGTGTCCATAAAAGTGTTGACACATCAGTACATTAAAAATATGGGCTGATTATAAGTTCAATGTAGATGTTAAATATAAACAGTATGAGCAGTATGAAAATGACCCAAAATTTGCTCTGAAAGAAGTAAGGGATATTGTAGAAAAATTAAGTGGAATTAATGCTCCTGACTATTTTAAAGGACATCATTCTGAAGATGAAAGTTTCTTTTTATTTAATCACTCGATCCCTGCATATGTTTGTTCCGTTGTATTACGAGATCATAATGAAGAATTAACTGAAGAGGATAAATTCTTTTGTCAGAAAATTCTTTTAGGTACAGCATCTTCATCTTTGAATCCAAATTATCGGTATCAAATATCGGATGGAATACAACCAGCAATTTCTGTACTTCCAACTTTAATCGAAGTCTGCTCAGAAGAAAAAGAAAATATAAAAATAATCTTACTACTTAGCCTGTTCAATGATTATCCTGTGGGCGGTATGCTTTCAACGGAAAATTTTAACATTTTTGCAACCATGGCCATCCAAAAGTTATGGAAAAGTAATTTTGATGATGCCCAATCTTTGTTACTTGGGTATTTATTGTTAAGGCCAAAATATGATGAGTTGAGAAAAATAATTCAAGACGAAAATCACAAAAAAGGAATTTATGAATATCACGATGATCAATTATTGAAAAGGTTTATTGATGAGAATGATGAAGAGTTACAAAATCTTGTTGAGAACAAACTTAGACTCTCCAGTTTGGAAGGCATTGAAAAATATGATCTGTTTGTTCTAAAAACAGCCTTTCGGTTGATCCCACAAAAAACAGATAATGATGACCATAAGAAGATTGCTAAAGTAATTATTTCTACCTTTTCTAAAAAATTGGTTTTAGATGGTAAGGAAGAAAAAATTGATTACCAAATTAAACATGATTTTTTACAAACATACACTTACTTTGTATTGAATTCAGAAACGGACGAAATTCAAAATTACATAAAACCATTTCTTGATAATTTTAATTCATCTGAATTTTTTGCTGATTTATTCCGAGAATTTGTATTGGCGGAAGATAATTTAAACACATATGATAATTTTTGGTTGGTTTGGAATTCTTTTAAAGAAAAGGTATTTGAAATTTGTATAGATGGTGATAGACATTGGCATGTAAATAAAATTGTAAAAAGCTATCTATTTGCCCAAGTTCCTTGGAAAGAAACTGCTAAAGAATGGCATTCACTAAAAGATAAAAACAAAAGATTTTTTAAAGAACTTTCAGCGAATATTGGTCATTGTCCTTCTGCTTTATATTCTATTTCAAAATTGTTAAACGATGTTGGAAGCCACTATATAAATGATGGAGTAACCTGGGTTTCAAACATTCTTCAAAATAATCAAGACTTAGCAGATAAAAAACTTGAAGATAATACCATTTACTACATAGAAAATATTGTAAGAAAGTATACTTTTAAAAACCGGGAAAAAATAAAAAAAACAAAAGCTATAAAAGATAGTCTGTTGTTAATATTAGATTATTTAATAGAAAAGGGATCTGTTGTTGGGTATATGTTGAGAGAAAGTATTGTGTAAGTAAAACGTACTACTACTTATTGATCTGGATCGCTATGAATAACTATACATTAAGGGGGAATTACAAATATTCTGTGTAAAACAAGCTTAGGTAAAAATTAAATTTAAAAAAATCACAAGTTTTACCTCCTTCAGTTTCCTTATTTCCTCTGAGCCTTAATATCCGCAACTATCTCTTCTAAAGACAGGTCATCTAACCATTCACCGCGTTCTTTTGTATAGTCACCACTCCCTAAAGTATATTGGTTTAAGAATCTAAAGGTGTCTACAATTCCCATTTGTTGAAACAAAATGTGGGTAGCTTTAGTGTTTATTTCAGCTGTAGGATGACTGTTTAAGTGCATCATTTTTCTATCTCCATAATTAATTCGAGTGGGGAAGTTATTTTCGTGAAAGGTGCGTTGATCTTTTTTGCCTTTTTTAGTAATTTGTCATCAGTAGTACAAAAATAATCAACCTTCATTTCTATAGCTGAAGCTAAGTGCAAAGCATCCATTGGCTTTATTCCTTCTTCCATGTATTGTTTAGCTTTTAGCTCAATACCATCATTGATGATTGAATATTTATTGGAGATAGCTAAAATTTCTCTAACTTTACTTTCACGACTTTTATCGGGTATCTTGGATATTTCATAATCTAAAACTTCTGATGAAACAAGACCCATGTAATTTTTTTCAATTATTCCTAAGATCGTTAAAACTGCTTCGGCTTCAACATTGATTCGCGGTTGAGTTCTATCATCAAGAGGTCTTTGTAAACAACATGTATCAAGATATATAAGCATGTATACACAGTAAATTAATCATCCATTGCAAACTAGTATTAGTATACTCTCATTTGCCTTTAGTTGTATAAATGATGAATAGGTTCGTAGTTTAATTTTCTTTTTTTAAAAATTTTTTCATAATTTTGTTAGATGCGTTATCATAAATTTCCTTAATACAATTGAGTGAGCCACTCGAAACGAAAAAAACAAATGTCGAATACATAATTACATTTAGATTCAATGGTTTATAATGACGAGGTAACGGGGGTTCGATTCCCCCCGTCTCCACCAAGATTACGTTTTATAAAACCTTAAAAAGACCCGAAACACCTTGTTAATACTAGGTTATCGGGTTTTTTTATGCCTATAGCATTCTATAAAGTTTCATAAAATCTTAGCTTTTTAGTAACCCCCCATCATCGTTTATTAAATTAGGCTTGGGCTTTGCGATGTGAAACACCGACAAGACTCAACAGGCCAGAACCAAATAACCATGCTGCAGCCGGAACAGGAACTGCTTCAGGTGTTGTAAATGAAGTTACTGAGTAAGTTTGCGAGTTGGGATCCAAATTTCTAATTGACAAATAATTACTAGTAAAGCTATCTACATCATGTACTGATGTTGGTAAAGCCTCAGAATTAAATTCCTGAGCGGTACTATCAAATAATCTGAACGAAACATCGCTATTATAGAAATTGAATTCATCTCTTGGTACACCATTTAATGGCGAATTATCAACCAAGTTGATTCTTGCACTAACGTTGTTCAACGTAAATCCAGCAGTTATTCACGTTGTACCGCCATTTACAGAAAGAGATAATGTTATACCAGATCTGTAGTCACCACAGCGATAAGTCGTTGATAGAGGGTGAGAAGGCAGATGACTCTGTTAGGTGTCTGTTTTATGCTGCAAACAAATCACATAAGCAAATTCTAGTGGCATTTTATTAATGAGTGCTTTAGTGTTACTCTAAATCGAGGTGGTCTATAACGACTCAATAGTTTAGTCCATAAAAAATTGCATAGGGACATTGTCAACAAGGAGAACATCATTATTTTTTAGTAGTACAGCTCTGTCGGCAAGTGGCTTGTTGTTGAGTTTAATATGTTCATCAGTTTCTAGCATAGAAACATAATAGCCCTCTTTTCGGCGTGTAACGATGAGCATGCCTGCACCATTACGACCCAGTCGGGTCATTGTTTTCTTTAGTGGTACCAGGCGACCTATATGTTTACCGCTCATCACTTGAAAATTTGCTTCAGGAATGTGATCGTGATGGGATAGTTCTTGATTAAGCGCTTCACTGTGGATTTCTGGTGGATTTTTCTTAGCTATAGGTGCAATGGCTTCAGTGCTACTGTATATAATGCGATGTTTACCTAAGGTAAGAATGTCGCCATTTTTTAAATTGCATTCTTTTTTCTGTTCGCCATTAATAACTAAAGGAAAGTCAGCATTAAGTTGCTTAATAGTGCTTTCCGAGTCTCCCACTACAACGACAGCATGAGCAGGTGCAATCGCCAGACTATCGATGCTTAAGTCATTGGTCTCATCACGGCCTATATGTACAATGCCAGCTTCAAAGAATGAAGAATTTATGGGTTTGTCTTTAAAAAAAACGGTGAATTTTGCCATCTTAATCAGGATATATTTATACTTGTTGTTTTTAGTATAGACGTATTTTAAAAGTGTTTTTAAAAAAACTGAAATGTTTATGCATCAATATGAGATAGGTTGGTGGCTTGAGTGAGTAAATAGTTATAATTTTAGTCAATTATAGGTCAGCTTTTAAGTTGCTGACGAGTATCCGTTCACCTTCCCTAACCCCTCCTTGTTAAGGAGAAGGATTGAACAATTACGCTGATTATTTTTTAGGAAAAAACTTAACCTGCGTAATGGCATGTTTATTACGGCTGATAATTTCCAGCTGATGATTATGTAGTATAAGACTGGTGCCTGCCTGCGGAATAGTTTCCATAAACTCGATAATGAGACCGTTGATTGTTTTAGGGCCTTCTGTTGGAAGATTCCAGTGAGTAATGCGATTGAGTTCTCTGATGGTGACACTTCCATCCACAATATAACTGCCATCTTCACGTTTTTTTATATCAGCCACTTCTATCATGAGTTCGCCAACAATGCCTTGCAATAAGTCGTCCATACTTACCAAGCCCTGTACATCACCATATTCATCGACAACTAAACCTATACGAGTTTTGTCAAATTTAAAGTCTTGTATTTGTTTGTGTAGCGGGGTGGTTTCAGGAATAAAGAACGGGGTAATCAGGTTGTTGGTTATATCCTGCTTGCTTACGTTTTCATTGTCAAAGAGTTGAGTTAGCATGGTTCTTAAGTGTAAGAACCCGATAACGCGATCAATATTTTCTTTATAGACCGGGATACGGGTATGGTCGCAATGCTTAAGTTGATGAATAATTGCGTCTATAGGGTCTTCGATATTGATGCCTATAATTTCATTACGTGGGGTCATGATATCTTCAACTGTTGCGCTTTCCAGATCAATAATGCCCAATAAAATATTTTTATACTTTTCTGGCATGAGTGAGTCTGTTTCGGCGACTATACTTTTGAGTTCATCTTTATTGAGAGAGGACTCGCTGTGTTCTTGTGCTTTAACGCCAAAGATACGCAGTAAACCATTAGCAATGAGATTAACAAACCAGACGATAGGATAAAAGATCTTTAGTAAAGGCGTATAAACCCAGGATGCAGGGAAGGCTAGTATTTCAGGCTTTAGAGCTGCCAGGGTTTTGGGCGCGACTTCAGAAAAAATAAGCACTACCAGTGTCAGGATGGCGGCAGCTAAAGCAATCCCTTCATCGCCCATAAGGCGCATACCGACAATAGTGGCCAGTGAGGAGGCTAGAATGTTGACGAAGTTGTTGCCTAATAAAATTAAACCGAGGAGACGGTCGGGGCGTTTGAGTAATTGCTGGGCTTTTTTCGCGCTTTTATGTCCGTGCTTTACCAGGTGCTGCAAACGGTAGCGGTTAAGTGTCATAAGTGCTGTTTCCGAGCCAGAAAAAAAGGCCGATAAGCCCAGCAGCACTGCAAGTATGGCGAAAAGTATACTAAGAGGAATGTCGTTCAAAAATAAAATACTAAGTTAGTTTGAGTTAGGTATAGTTTCTATGATGCGAAAAGATTGTCAAGTCTAATTGCCTGAAAAATGATGTTAAAGTGAATATTATTTAATGACTTTACATGAAAATAATTGCGTAAGCTTATGATGTTTCTAAGACTCTTTTTAATAAGGTGTTGAGCAAAGTATTTGATCCGAATTTAACAAGTACGCATTTTAAGTCGGTATTATTGCCTAAATAAACTTAGGTGGTCTTTTTACCGGTTTTAATCTGAGTTAAACAAATTGCATAAAGACGTAGTATTAGTTCGGAGATGTCTCTATGTGAGATTTTCAGGATAATAGCCTTTGTATTGTGGCAGCCATCTTGGAACATTATTTTTGTAACTTAACCATTCGTTGCCAAAGTGAGTTGCTGCCCAGGGTTCTTCATGCATTTTGACTCTAAAGTAAAAGGCCAGCCCCAGAAATAGCATAAATCCGCATACAAAAGGGGATGCGGTCAGGATTAACCAGCCTAATAAAATACATAGGACACTAATATACATCGGGTTCCTGACATGACGGTAGAGGCCGACGGTGACCAGTTTTTTGGGAGGATCCCAGGGGGCTAAAGTGCCCTTGCCGGAGATATAAAAATCTCTGACGCAGCACAAAAGAATGATCAGGCCAAAGATTTGAATGAATAATCCAGATAGACTTCCATGTGCTTTGAAAGGGTCGTATAAAGAAAGTAAATAAGGGGTTATTCCAGCCACAACGACGGGAACCATTAAAAAAGCTAAAAGTGCGCGTAGAAACATAATGTATAGGTAAGATAATGGGTTAAAGCGGCTGATAATAATGGGTTTATTGGCTATCTTTGAATGCGTGCTTTAAAGCCTGAGCCAGTACCAATTAATGCGGCAATGATGTTTTTTTGTATTTCTGATGAGCCTGAAAATAAACGGCTAGCCATAGCATCTTGTACCAATGATGCCATTTGATTGTCTGCTATTAAACCCTTTGCACCGTGTATCTGTACTGCATCCAGGCTTGATTGTAAAAATGCTTCACTGGCGATGAGTTTTGTTTGTGCGCTAGCTAAGCTGATACGCTGCCCAGCGTCTTTTAATCTTGCGCATTCATTAATCCATAATAGGCAGGTGTCCAGGCGACATTGCATCTCCGCTATTTTATGGCTTATCGCCTGATTGGCACCCAGGTGCTGCTCTTGGGTAAGGCGTTCACGACTGTATTGGATAGCCTGTTGCAATTGCCATTGCATAATGCCGATAATCCCGGCGAATATAAAAGCTCTTTCCAGTTCTAAGGCATTTTGGATCATCATACCACCGGCACCGGTTTTGCCTAGTTGCCGATCCAGAGGAATAAGGCAGTCTGTTAGGATGATATCGCCCATTGTCGCACTGGCACAGCCTGTGACCTTAGGGTGGTCAGTGAAATCCGCACCTGTATCTTGTGCCTTCACTATAAATGCCGAGAGTTTTCCCGCTAACTGCGCATAAATAATCATTGCATCGGCAATCGGCGCATTTGTGATATAGCGTTTATGGCCATTTAAAATAAAGCCGGATGGGGTTTGCTCTGCTTTAGTGGCAATGCTATGAATATCCGAGCCTGCCTGAGGCTCTGTGATCGCATGACCGCCTACCAGTTCTCCTGAAAGCAATGCCGGTAGCCAGCTTTGTTTTTGCGTGTCCGAACCATACAGTATTAAAGGAAAAACAGAACCCCAGAGGTGTGCATTGAGAGATAAGATTAGACCGCTATCCTGACAGTGTTTGCCTAGCGCGAGATGAGCCTGAACCAGGGAATGAAAGTTATCACCGTGTCCACCCCATGTGCTGCTAATAGCATGTCTGCATAGGTTCTGTTGCGCACAATAGAGCAGGCGTTGCCTGGATGCATGAGCATTGCCGATAGGTGGGAGTTGCTGGTATTGAGTCATAAGTAGCTTGGTGGTATGAGAAATTTAACTGGGCTATGCTCATTTAAACAAACGCTGTATTTTTTGATAGTCAGTTTTGCCATTGGATAAAACAGGTAAGCTATCCAGTGTTATATATTTACAGGGTTGCATATAAGTGCTGAGTTGTTGACGTATTGCTTTGATGATTTCGCTTAGCTCAATTGCGTTTTTTAAAACTAAAGCAGCAGCGGGTCTTTGTCCACTTGCTGGATCTTTTATGCCTACCACAGCGCAGCACTCAATACCCTTCAACTGGTTGATGCACTGCTCGATTTCAGCAGGCTCGACCCTGTGGCCGGAGCATTTTAACATACGGTCTAGCCGGCCATGGTATAAGTATTCACCTTGCGCATTGATAGTGACTTTGTCACCGGTGGGGTAAAAATCTGTATCCTGTGTTTGCAGTTTGCCATGTTGCCAATAACCTGAGAAATTATTTTCACTTTTAACTAGTAATTCACCGTTGGCAGGGTGGATGCTCAAACTTGCATCACAGGCAGGCAAGCCTATGGGAATCGTTTGGTTAATTGCGAGGCGCTGGCGATCGACTTGCCAATAGCAACATACATTTGTTTCGGTAGGGCCATATAAGTTATACAGCGCAGTATGTGGCAATAAAGTCGCCAGTGTTATTAAATGCTGGGTAGGGAAAACTTCACCAGCGAATAGAATGCGTTGTAAGTTTGGTAGCGGGGTGGTTTCCAGTGCGCCTTTAAGGGCAATAAAACTTAACAGCGAAGGTACTGTATACCAAATGCTGATACGCTGTTCTCTGAGCCAATGCGTTAAGCGACTGGGTGATAAACTTAAGCGCGACGGTAGAAAGTGAACACTTGCGCCTGATGCCAGGCTGCTGAATAAATCAAAAATTGATAAATCAAAATGAAAGGGCGCGAGGCTGGCAATATGATCCTGTGAATCCAGCTTGAACGTTTGGCTGGCCCATGAGGAGAAATGTCCTAGAGCCTGATGGCTTAAGGCAACGCCTTTAGGGCTGCCTGTAGAACCAGACGTATACAGGATGGCTGCAAGCTCTGTCTTTTGTATTTGCAATGTAGGATTGATTTGGGTTGTCGCAAGTAGCGAAATATCGAGCCAGCGCGCTGGTTGATCTAACCAGTCAGGCGCGCTACCCTGACCAATAATAAAGACAGGTTTTGCATCGTCAATAATGTAATTTAAGCGTGGCGCAGGGTTTTTTGTATCTAAGGGTAGGTAAGTCGCACCGGCGCTGAGAACTGCGTAAATGCAGGTTGCCGCCAGTATGCCTCTGTCCAGCGCGATCGCAATACATTGATGCTGTACTTGTTTTGCTTGCAAGAACGTGGCTATTTTTTTGATCTGCGAGTTTAATGCGCTATAGCTAATGCTTTGCTGTTCTTCTATTAAGGCGAGTTTAGCAGGGGTTTGCGTGCATTGCTGGAAAAAGGGGGTAACAATATTCATGGCTTTAGGTGGCAGAATATAAGTAAGCTGTGTTATCTGGACGCTTATTAAAAGAAAAGTGCTTTTTGACGGCGATGGTTTATGTCTTTAAGCCAGAAAACGCAGTGTAGATTATATTTAGTCACTTAGTGTGGTTTATAACGGTTAGCTGCGGTTTCTGGTTTTAAGTTGTCAGTAATTCCTCAAGCAAATTATGATGTAAAGTTTCAATCCATTCCGATGTAAATAAAGGTTCAATAAAATTATAACTGAGAGTCAATTGTTGGTTAAACTGGCAGCTCAGAAAAGCTAGTGCCGGAGGACTACTGATTTGGCAAAGGTGGTAAATTTTAGTGATTTCTGTATCAAAGAAAGTGGCATGAGATAAATCCACATGACCAATGTCAGAAAACCAGAATGAATTACGTTCTGTTTGGGTATGCATTGATTTGCGTAGTTGTTGGCCATGCTTTTCTAAAGATAGCCAGCTGGCTGCCCACATTAATGGCAGAAAGGCGTAATCCAGTTTTTCCCGTAAGGTATAGGCTTTTTGTTGCTTTAAATGCTGGAATAAGGACGCTCTGTCATGTAGCAATGTTTTAGGTGCCTGAGCGAATAACGGGGCAACATGGTTACCTAATAAAGGGCTTAATGCCTTGTTTTTGCGTAAATTAAAGGCATACGGCGTGCAGTAAGCGTCACCGGGTTGTTCAGGGTTCATTTTGTGCAATGCGCGCATAAAGCAGCCTATGTAATATAAGCTCGTACCCGTTAGGCCGACTTGTTGCAGGCTTAGCTGATTAATAGACGCCGTCTGCTCAGCACTCAGCGTATAGCTATTAAAGTTTAATTGTTTGGGCTTTAACTGTGTATCCGCATGGATTATGCTTTGTAGGCGATCCATGTTTGAAATATAGCGCTTGGCTTTAAAGAACAAGGCGATCTTTTGCCACCATTTATATTTAGCCAATTGTACATTGACCAGTGGTTCAAGCTTTGGTAAATCAAAACGTAAACGCATATCCAGATTGTCAGTACAAAGATATTTTAAAATTAAATCTGCGCCTTTTGCATCACATAAAGGATGAATCCAGCGCATTAAAAAAGTGTGTTGTCTGGCACTTTGAATAAGATGAAATTCTAATGGTGCAATTGTTTCCCGCGCTTGGGCATGATTGAGTAATGTTAGTACCGTCTGTTTGTGAAAGTCTGCTTCATTATCAGTGGCGGTGGTGCTATGCAGATGGAGTAATGCGTGCTGGTTTTCTCGTGCGCACCAGAAAAAACGTTTACCCCGTTGCTGCAAGCTTGCAAAAACAAGCGGGAAGCGCTCGCCAAATTCCTCAATGCGTTGCGCTAGTATCTGTATGTCCGGTGCGCTGGATAGTTCTAGCGCAAAACCACACTGGCTGCCGGGCATCTGCTCCTGACGAATTAATTCGTCCATAGCCAGCGTAAAGCAATCGGATGGATTGAGCGGCTGGATTATATCTGTTGCAGGTTTCTTCATGCTTTATGTTGCAGTATCCAGTGTTCCAGAGTATTGAAGGATTTAACGTTGTCAGGGTCAATTTCAGCATCTGGCAGGGTGACTCCAAACTGTTCTTCGATATACATAATCAAACGCATAATACCCATGCTATCTAAACCTGCAGCTAATAAATCATCATCATCAGAAAATTTTTCAGGCTCAGCTACAAAAATAAGTTCATTAAAAATAAAGTCGCGGATTTTTTGTTTCATTGGCAATAGTATGGCAAATCCTTATTCAGATAGCGTCGCAGTATGAGAGCAAAGCGACAAAGCCTCGTTTTGCTGCAAACGTGTATTATAGGTTGAGGGTGCTGTTAAACTTCTAGCTGTTGTAAACCATCAAGGTACCATTTGGTTTGTAGGCTGTTTTTGGGTTTGATAAACGTCCATACTTCGCGTACTTGTTCCGGTTGTGCGTTAAGGTTTTCACGCATGATAGTGTCAAATAAGACCACCGCTTCCAGTTCATTACCAACTTCGCGCACTTCTAATAGTTCAGCGTCTATTCTCAAAACATCGGTATGATTAATGCTGTCAGTTTTTTGTAATTGCGATTGAATTTCGGCAAAGACTTTATCAGTGCACAGACTGCGGACTTCTGCAAGGTCTCTTTGGTCCCATGCTGCTTGTAGTCTCTTGAATGCACTCTTTGCGCCGTTTAAGAAATCCTGCTCATTAAACGCTTTGGGCAAAACAATAGCGTCTTCAGTCCGTTGTTTTTCACTAAGACTACCATTAGTGTTAATACCGCTAGTCCGGGCTTTTGTAGAAAAAATATCAGTATCAAAGTCCGCATTGCCGGAAGATTTCGTCTGGTCTGTACTGGCGTATGTGTCGCGGCTATAGGCGGGACTTGATTTCGAATAAGTTGTTTTAGCGGCAAAGAGCTTTAATAAGAGAAAAGCGATGCTACCAAAGACGAGAATATCCATAAAATTAAAGTTCTCAAATGCCCCGCCAAATAATAATGAACCTAACAAGCCGCCGAGCGCCAGCCCTCCTAGTAAACCCATTAATCCTCCGCGTTTTGACATCGACTGTCGAGCTGCCTGATTTTGATTATAAGCTTGTTGCTGGCTCGCCGATTTTTGCACAGGTGTCGTTTTTCGTTTATATGATTTGCTATAGGCAGGTTTGCTGCCAAATGAACTTGCGCCACCAAAACGTTTTGCTTCAGCCTCTGAAATGACCCCCAGTGATAAACTAAGGGTAAGGATCAATGTTAAAAAAGCCAGATAATTTATTCATAGTCAGAAATAATTTTTAGTGTGAATAAAACAGGTATTCGCAATAGGCAGATCAGTTAACTGCCCAGGCTACTATTTCTTAATATGTGGGTTCAGTATCAGAAAAACTAGCCTTGTTTATAAACGACTTGCTTTTTATCGGGTGTATTAATAATGTCACCTATAGTAAAAGCCTGCTCGCCTAGTTCATTCAGTATAGTGATAGTGTTTGCTTCATCTTCGGCGGCAACACAAACAATCATCCCTACACCGCAGTTAAACGTTGTGAGCATATCTGCCTGGGTAACATTACCTTGCGCCTGTAACCATTGGAAAATTGCCGGAAAGTCCCATGCATTGAGATTAATACTCGCTGATAAGTCGTCGGGCAATACGCGTGGCAGGTTTTCGGTAATACCACCGCCAGTAATATGCGCCATAGCGTGTACCGGTACTTTATTTATAAGTTGTAATAGCGGTTTGACATAAATACGTGTAGGTTCAAGTAAGTGCTCGGCAAGTGGTTTGCCGGCAAGTAAGTCTGTCAGCGGGATATTGCTGCGCTCAATGATTTTTCGAATCAGAGAGTAGCCGTTTGAATGTGGGCCCGAAGAGGCAATTCCTATCAGTTTATTACCTGCTGATACTTTTGAACCGTCAATAATAGCCTCTTTTTCGACGATGCCTACGCAGAATCCGGCAAGGTCATATTCACCATCGGCATACATACCCGGCATTTCAGCCGTTTCTCCCCCGACTAAAGCTGCTCCTGCCAGTTCACAGCCTTTGCCTATGCCTTCGATGACCGCAGCAGCAGTATCCACATCTAATTTGCCTGTGGCAAAATAATCCAGAAAAAACAGCGATTCAGCGCCTTGTACGATAATGTCATTGACACACATGCCAACCAGGTCTATGCCAACAGTATTATGCTGATTTAAATCTATCGCGAGTTTTAATTTTGTACCTACCCCATCTGTTCCGGAGACTAAAACCGGTTGATTATAACGATCTAATGGTAATTCAAACATCGAGCCAAATCCACCGAGCCCAGACATAACACCGGCAGTGCGTGTTTTTGCTGCAATTGGCTTTATTCGTTCAACAAGGGTGTGACCTGCTTCGATATCAACGCCTGCGCTTTTATAGGTTAAACTCTCTTGTTTATTTTCACTCACAAATGTTCTCTTAAAGGGGATTAAATTTTTTATAGTAATCGCTTATTGTACAAGACAAAATTAAGGATATGAAAGCGCTTATTAGGTTTTTACTGTTCTGCTTATTTACGCCTACTGCCGCGTAGCGATGAAAATCGACTCATAATGACAACAGACGCCTAAAAAAAATGATTAAGCAAACGAATGTATGGTTTAGAATTACCACAGGTGAATCCAGGCGAATGTGGCAAGACCAAATAAAAAAATGCGAATTGCATGAAAACTCAAGCAATATGCTTGATAATAGATTGTTTTTAAGCGCGTCTTTGTTGGACATAAGCTTTATTTGCGTTTTTCTTCGCCTAAACAGGTACTTTCTATAGCGAAGCAACAGTCATTTTATTAGTTTTATTTACCCATGCAATTTGATTTAATAAATACCGATGGTTATGCGCGGCGAGGGCGTTTGACCTTTGAGCGAGGTGTCGTTGAGACGCCTATTTTTATGCCTGTAGGAACCTATGGTTCAGTTAAGTCACTAACACCACACGAGTTAACTGAGATAGGTGCGCAGATTATACTAGGCAATACCTTTCATTTGATGTTACGGCCTAGCACTGAGGTGATTAAAGCGCATGGTGATTTGCATGACTTTATGAGATGGCAAGGGCCTATACTAACTGATTCCGGTGGTTTTCAGGTGTTTAGTCTTGGGGATTTGCGGAAAATTACTGAAGCAGGTGTGACCTTTAAATCGCCCATAGATGGGCGCAAAATTTTTATGGGACCGGAAGAATCCATGCAAGTGCAGCGGGATTTGGGGTCAGATATTGTCATGATTTTCGATGAATGCACACCTTACCCTGCAACCGTGCAGGAGGCCGCAGACTCGATGCGTTTATCCTTGCGCTGGGCGCAGCGCAGTAAAACAGCTCATGGCTATAACCCGTCTGCCTTATTCGGCATTGTGCAAGGCGGAATGTATGAACGTCTGCGGCATGAATCCATTGCCGGCCTGGTAGATATAGGTTTTGATGGTTATGCCATTGGTGGCTTGTCGGTAGGTGAGCCTAAAGACGAAATGATGGGGACGCTGGATGTTGTGCATCCTTATTTGCCGATTGAAAAACCGCGTTATTTAATGGGGGTTGGTACGCCTGAAGATCTAATCGAGGGGGTCAGGCGCGGTATTGATATGTTTGATTGCGTGATGCCGACGCGTAATGCGCGTAATGGGCATATCTTCACGACAGCAGGCGTGATAAAAATCCGTAATAGCCAGTATCAACTTGATACCAGACCTCTGGATGAGTCGTGTGCTTGTTATACCTGTCAACATTATTCGCGTGCTTACTTGCGACATTTAGACAAGTGTCATGAGATACTGGGCGCACGTCTAAATACCATTCATAATTTGCATTACTATTTAAATTTAATGCAGGAAGTGCGTAACGCCATAGAAAGCAAAGTGTTTACACATTACATCAAGTCATTTTATGAACAACGCGGCAAATCTGTGCCAGATATGTCATAATAGAGAGCTTTTTATTTTAACTTGTACGATAGTGGGGGAATCATGAGTTTTTTTATTTCTGATGCATTAGCTGAAGCTGCGCCAGCAGCAGCACAACCGGGCTGGGAAGGGATGTTATTTCCTTTGGGTATTTTAGTGTTTTTTTATTTTTTATTTTTAAGACCACAAAGTAAACGCAATAAAGAGCATAAAAAAATGCTTGAAGAGATGCAGCCTGGTGCCGAGGTTGTCACGGGAGGCGGTGTTTTAGGTAAAGTTGTCAGTCTGGATGAAAATTTTGTGCAAGTTGAAGTAGCTGATAATGTCGTTATTCAGGTACAGCGTCACCAGATTGGTAGTTTAATGCCAAAGGGAACTTATAAAGTTCAAATGAAGAAAAATAAATAAAGAATTCTGTAATTAACGGAATTTACTAGCTTACGTAATGATGCAGCTGGCATAAATAATTTGCCAGCCATTGATTTATCTTGATGGACTTACCATGCAAAACCATTTCCCCTTTTGGAAAAACTTATTGATTCTAACTGTATTAGTGCTAGGGATCGTGTATTCATTGCCTAATCTTTTCGGGGATGACCCGTCGGTACAAATATCTTCAGGCAATGCCGCCAATATTTCAGAGACTCAGGTAGCGAGTATTGAAAATACCTTGAAAGCTGCTGCTATTAACAGCAAGGCACTTGAACTGGAAGGTGAAAAAATTTTAGTGCGCTTTGCCAATACAGATGAGCAGATGCGCGCAGCCGACTTGTTACGTAATAATTTAGGATCTCAATATACCGTCGCTTTAAACCTGGCACCTGCAACGCCTGAGTGGTTGCGCTCACTGGGCGCTGAGCCTATGTATTTAGGTCTGGATTTGCGCGGCGGTGTGCATTTTTTGTTAGAAGTAGATATGGCAGCAGCGTTAAAGCAAGCCGAAGAACGCTACAATAATGATATTCGTCTTGCGTTGCGTACAGCAAAAATACGCTATAAATCGGTGGCTTATGATAATGGTACTATTAAAGTGGTGTTACGTAATGAGGAAGATAAGCAAGCCGCTAAGGACTTGTTCGATGATGAATTCCGTAAGTTGAATATTAGAGTCGATGAGGTACAGCCAGAATTATTCTTAAGCATTTCCGAGCAGGAAATAAAAGAAATAAAAAAGTTTGCTTTGGCGCAAAACATTACCACATTACGTAATCGCGTGAATGAATTAGGAGTTTCGGAGCCGGTTATCCAGCAACAAGGCGATAATCGTATTGTTGTTCAGTTACCTGGTGTGCAGGATACTGCGCAAGCCAAAGAAATTCTAGGTACAACGGCAACACTGGAATATCGTAAAGTGGATACTGAGCATGATCTTTCCAATGCATTATCAGGGCATATGCCTATCGGTTCCAGGCTTTATTATGAGCGCGATACTAAAAATCCGGTGTTACTAAAAACTGCGGTGATTATTACAGGCGATCAGATTGTCGATGCATCTTCAGGTCTTGACCAAAATGGGTCGCCATCAGTTAATATTACGCTTAATGGTATTGGCGCTAAAAAAATGGGTAAATTTACTAAAGACAATATAGGTCAGCCTATGGCCGTTGTCTTTATTGAACAAAAAACCTTTACAAAAATTGTCAATGGCAAAAAAGTCCGGCAAAAAGAAAAAGTTGAAGAAGTCATCAGTATTGCCACTGTGCGTGATGCGTTTAGTAAGCGTTTTCAAACAACCGGCTTAGATAGTTCACAGGAAGCGCGAAAGTTATCCTTATTATTAAGAGCCGGTGCCTTGGCAGCGCCGGTCGATATCGTTGAAGAGCGTACTGTCGGTCCAAGTTTGGGACAGGATAATATCGACAAAGGCATTATGTCCGTTGTGGTTGGTTTTGTCCTCGTGCTGGTATTTATGGCGGTTTATTATAAAACCTTTGGTCTTATTGCTAATCTGGCACTGACATTTAATCTGGTTGTGATTATCGCTGTTCTGTCTATGCTACAGGCTACTCTCACTTTGCCGGGTATTGCAGGTATAGTGCTAACAGTGGGGATGGCGGTAGATGCGAATGTATTGATTTTTGAACGTATTAAAGAAGAGTTGGCTATTGGTAATTCACCGCAGACCAGTATTTACACTGGTTATGAAAAAGCTTTTGCGACGATTTTCGATGCCAATATTACTACTTTACTGGTTGCATTGGTTTTATTTGGTTTTGGTACCGGACCGATTAAAGGGTTTGCAATTACGTTGGCAATAGGTATTTTAACCTCAATGTTTACCGCTATTTTGGGTTCACGGATGGTCATTAACTGGATTTACGGTAACCGCCGTATTGAAAATCTATCTATTTAACAAGGAGACATATAATGACTGAACAAATTGATTTTTTAGGTAAACGTCGTTTTGCAGCTATATTTTCCGGTTTGCTAATTATCATGGCAGTTGGTTCGCTAGCAATACAAGGACTAAAGCTAGGGATTGATTTTACCGGTGGTACTTTAGTCGAGATGGGTTATAAGCAACCAGTAGATTTGAAGGTGATGCGTTCAGCTTTGGAAAGTTCAGATTTTGGTGATGCAACTGTACAGCATTTTGGATCTGCTCAGGAAGTGCTTATTCGTTTAAAACCTAAGGCTGGCAAAAGCAATGCCGAGTTAAGTACCGAGGTTGCTGCTATTGCGAATGGCGTTATGTCTGAGCAAGGTGATTTAAGACGTGTCGAATTTGTAGGTCCGCAAGTTGGCGATGAGTTAACCGAAGACGGAGGACTGGCATTGCTGTATTCCATGTTTGGCATTTTGCTTTATGTTGCCTGGCGTTTTGAATATAAATTTGCATTAGGTTCAGTTGCAGCATTAGTGCATGATGTATTGATTACCTTGGGTTTTTTCTCGATTTTTCAATTGGAATTTGATTTAACCGTTTTAGCCGCTATTTTAGCTGTGATTGGTTATTCCTTGAACGATACTATTGTTGTTTATGATCGTATTCGCGAGAATTTCCGCTTATTACGTGCTGGGGATGCAGAAGAAGTAATGAATGCTTCATTAAACCAGACTTTAAGTCGTACCATCATGACCTCTTTGACAACCCTGTTGGTGTTAATTGCGCTCGCATTCTTAGGCGGAGAAATTATCCATAATTTTGCAATTGCTTTAACCGTTGGTGTCGTTATCGGAACGTACTCCTCTATTTTTGTTGCAAGTCCTTTGGTACTAGCGCTGGGCGTTAGCAAAGAAGATTTAATGGAGCCTGCGATTGAGGGTGATGATATTGAGATGATGCCCTGATAAGCGGGGGTATTAAGTAATTTTATTGAGAGTTTAGGCCACTTATTTAATACCGGACAAGCTAGCATTTGCAGGCTGGGCAATCTTTTCTACCCACACAGGTTCATTGGTGGTGGACAAAAAACTGCCCACTCTATGTGTTTGGTAAGGAACCTATCCCGCTTTAAGTGTAAAGCGGGAGTTTTAATACATGAAATACATGTGTCGACTCATACAGAACAAATGAATCCCGATTTATGAGTCGTTTTCGCATAAATCAATTTTTTTAGTTATTATTTATTTTGGAGTTTAAAAAAATGGCAGTTGAACGTACTTTTTCTATCGTAAAGCCTGATGCAGTTGCAAAAAACCATATAGGTGAAATATACAGCCGCTTTGAAAAAAATGGCTTACGCATTATTGCAGCAAAAATGATGCAATTAAGTAAAGAAAAAGCAGAAGGTTTTTATGCTGAGCATAGTGAGCGTCCTTTCTTTAATGACCTGGTTGCTTTTATGACTTCGGGGCCTGTGATGGTCCAGGTTTTAGAAGGCGAAGGAGCGGTATTAAAAAACCGTGAACTAATGGGCGCAACTAACCCTGCAGAAGCTGATGCAGGTACTATTCGTGCTGATTTTGCAACGAGTATAGATGAAAATGCAGTACATGGTTCTGATGCGGTTGAATCAGCGGCTAGAGAAATTGCCTATTTCTTCTCTGATGAGGAACTTTGTGAGCGCATCCGCTAATCAGGAAAAGATAAATCTACTCAATTTCGACAGAAAAGGCATGCAAGCCTTTTTTGTTGAAATAGGTGAGAAACCTTTTCGTGCCACCCAATTGCTGAAATGGATTTATCAAGAGGGAGAATATGATTTTGATCAAATGACAAATTTAAGTAAGTCGCTACGTACTTATTTAAAAGGGCATTGCTGTATAGTCGCACCGGATATTATTTTTGAACAGATTGCCAGCGATGGCACCCGCAAGTGGGTGGTCGAAATGGGAGGCGGCAATAAAGTTGAGGCGGTTTACATCCCTGAAGCAAACCGAGCTACCTTATGTGTTTCTTCACAAGTCGGTTGCGCTCTGGCGTGTACTTTTTGCTCAACAGCACAGCAAGGCTTTAACCGGAATTTGACAACGGCTGAGATCATTGGGCAACTTATTGCTGCAAATCAACGTGTGGGCGAACAAGGACGCGTAACCAATGTCGTTATGATGGGGATGGGTGAGCCTTTATTGAATTTTGATAATGTTGTGCCTGCGATGAACTTAATGACGGAGGATTTTGCTTTTGGCTTATCGAAACGTCGCGTGACTATCAGTACCTCGGGAGTTGTGCCCGCTATGTATAGGCTAACAGAGGTCTGTGATATTAGTATGGCGGTGTCTTTACATGCACCAACCGATGAATTAAGAGATATTTTGGTGCCAATTAATCAAAAATATCCTTTACATGAGTTGCTGGCAGCCTGTAAAAAATATGTAGAGAGCTCGCCAAGAGGCTTTATTACGTTTGAATATGTGATGTTAGAGGGTATCAATGATTCAATAGCAGATGCGCGTGCGCTAGTGAAATTATTAAAGCAGGTCCCCTCAAAAATGAATTTAATTCCCTTCAACCCTTTCCCGAATACCCGCTATAAATGCTCAAAGCCTGAAGTCATTGAATGCTTTCGAGATGTATTGCATAAAGCGGGAATCATTACGACAGTGCGCAAAACACGCGGTGAAGATATCGATGCTGCATGTGGACAATTGGTAGGTAAAGTCAAGGATAAAAGTCGTCGTGCTGAACGCTTACAGCGTATGGAGGCGATGCATGAACATTAAAAAATTCTGGCCTGTAATAACGGTCGTAGTGATAGCGGCATGTTCTTCAGCAAAAGAAGAGGTGGTTGTTTATGTTGAACCTGAGCCCGTTGATTTGGATCGTTCTGCAGTAGATCGAGCGAAAACATTAACAGAGCTAGGCGTAGCTTATTACCAGTTAGGTAAATATAAGTATGCTTTAGATTATCTTGAGCGTTCCTTAGAGCTGGATGATAAAAATGCAGTCACTTATCAGGTCATTGCTTCTATTAATGAACGCAGTAATAAGCCTAAAGAAGCACAGATGTATTTTGATAAGGCATTAAAGCTTGCGCCTGATAATTACGATATAGTAACTAATTATGCTACTTTTTTATTTCATCAGGATCGAAATGAAGAGGCTTTAAAAGAATTTAACCGGGTAGCAGAGGCACCTTTTTATAAGCAAAAATGGGTTGCCTATACCTATCTTGGTTACTATGATTTAAAAAATCAGCAATTATTGCAGGCTGAAAAAAGGTTTTATTATGCCTTGAAAATGAATCCTTCCTATGCGCCTGCTTTGCTTGAAATGGCCAAAATTAGATATGACAAAGGGGATATGATGTCAGCCAGAGCATTTATTGAACGTTATTTTGCAGAGGCCGGTAAAACACTTGAAGGTTTGCGACTTGCTATAAAAATAGAAACTGCATTGCAGAGTGAAGAGATGGTTGAGCAGTATCAACTGGAACTAAAACGCGAGTTTCCTTTTGCAGAGTAAATGCTTTAGCCATGTTAGTTGATGGCGAATATCCTTGGAAAATAAGATAGTCTCGCACTGCTGATTTTTTATTAATTTAAAGAGTACCTAATATATGGCAAAGAATATTCAGGCAATTCGTGGTATGCACGATGTATTACCTGAGCAAACAGCACGGTGGCAGTTTGTTGAACAGCAAATAAGAGCGGTTTTAGCTGCCTATGCATACTCGGAGATACGCTTACCTATCGTCGAAAAAACAGAGCTATTTAAACGTTCGATTGGAGAAGTGACTGATATAGTCGAAAAGGAAATGTACACCTTTGATGACCGAAATGGTGATTCATTGACTCTACGTCCGGAGGGTACGGCCGGTTGTTTAAGAGCCTGTCTGGAGCATGGGTTATTGCATAATCAGGTGCATAGGCTTTGGTATTATGGACAGATGTTTCGCCATGAGCGTCCGCAAAAAGGACGCTATCGTCAGTTTATTCAATTAGGCGTTGAAACCTATGGCATGGCAGGCCCTGATATTGATGCGGAATTAATTTTATTAAGCCATCGCTTATGGCAACTTTTGGGAATACTGGATACGGTTGAGTTACAGTTAAACTCATTAGGGACGATTACTGAAAGAGCGGTTTATCGTCAGCAATTAATTGCCTATTTTAGCGCTTATCCGGAGCAACTGGACGAAGATAGCCAGCGGCGCTTACATAGCAACCCCTTACGTATTCTGGATACTAAAAATCCGGATATGCAGGAACTGGTCGAAAATGCGCCTGCCTTAATGGATTTTATTGGCGAGGAGAGCAAGGCTCATTTTAAAGGGCTTACGGATAGTCTGGATGCACTCGGTATCGCTTATACGCTAAATCAACGCTTGGTCAGAGGGCTGGATTATTATAGTAAGACAGTCTTTGAATGGGTAACCACCGAATTAGGCGCGCAAGGGACTATTTGTGCAGGTGGGCGTTATGACAGTCTTATTGAACAGCTGGGCGGCAAACCAAACTATGCAGTAGGTTTTGCTATGGGGATGGAACGTATCCTGGCTTTATTAGAATCTCGTGCAGATCTGGATAATATTCAGACAGTTGATGCTTATATGATATTAGTGGGTGAAGCCGCCATGAAGGCGGGGCTTGTTTTAGCAGAACAGCTTAGGGATAATTTACCAAATCTGAGATTACAAATGAATTGCGGGGTGGCAAGCTTTAAAAGCCAGTTTAAGAAGGCGGATAAAAGTGGTGCTGACTATGCATTGATTTTAGCGGAAGATGAAGTGTTACATGGTAATATCAGCATTAAATATTTACGCACAGAGCAGCAGCAACAACAGACAGTTGCTCAAGCGGATTTGATAAAGATTTTACAAAGCTAAATTAAAAAATATATTTTGAATAAAGGTAATTATTGTGGAAATTTACGAAACTGAAGAAGAACAGGTCGCTGCTTTAAAAGACTGGTGGAAAGTAAACGGCAGTTCGGTCATTACTGGTGTGATTGCCGCCATTATTATTGTCACTGGCTGGAATTTCTGGAAAAGCTATCAAAATGATAAAATGAACCAGGCTTCAATAGTGTATCAACAAGTGGTACAAGCATTGGCAGAGGGTCAAATGCAGTCAGTTGATACCGCTGCCAGCAAATTAAACACCGAGTATGGCTCAACGCCCTATGGTGCTTATGCTCTTTTATTTCAGGCAAAAGCTAAAGTTGAAGAGCAAGATTTAGTTGCTGCTAAAGCATTACTGCAACAAGTCATTGCGACAACTAGCGATGCGGATTTAAAACATGTAGCGCAGACTCGCTTGATTAGAATCTCATTGGCATTACAGGAGTATGAACAAGGATTGCAGATCATTGCCGATGTAGATCAGTCATCTTTGGGAGGCTTTGAGGCCATTTATGCAGAATTACAGGGTGATTTATATGTCGCTATGGGGCGTATTGGTGAAGCAAGAACTGCTTACCAGGCTGCTTTAAAAGCAGGGCAAGGTTCGCCTTTGCTACAATTTAAATTAGATGATTTGACTGCAAATGATGGCGTAGAAGGTTAACCTTTTCCTGCGTTGTAATAACTTGCTTGTGGATGGAGCAAAACGGGTTATTGATGTGTTTTATGTGAGTAATCTGATACGTCTGTTTTATAGATTAAAGCTGTTTTTCCAGTTACAACACATAGCTGATTTTTTTATATTTAAATACTGATCTCTTAATGCGCAGAATTTTAGCTTTATTATTTATCATTAGTCTATCCGGTTGTGCAACCATTACCGGAATGACTGATGCTGTAGGTGATTTGTTTTCAGACTCTGATAATTCAGAACCGCCAGCAGAATTGACTGAATACCAGCCAGAAATCAAACTGGACATTATATGGCATGAATCTGATGGGGTTGGTACCGATGAGTTGGCACTAAATTTAGTGCCTGCCGTTGCAGATGAGCGGGTTATTATTGCGGATAATGAAGGCTTGATTCAGGCTCGAAACCTGCTTGATGGCGAACTACTCTGGGAAGTTGAAATTGATATGCCTATTTCATCCGGCCCGGTGATAGATAACGATTTATTGTTTGTTGCTACCAGCAAAGCGGATGTTTTAGCTTTAAGTACCGATACAGGTGAGGCGGTCTGGAAGCAGAAAGTGTCTAGCGAAGTCCTTGCTTTGCCGGTTATAGCGCAGGATAAATTATTAATACGCTGTACTGATGGTAAAGATTTCGCGCTGAATAGATCGGATGGTCAGCAAATCTGGGTTGTCGAACATAATATTCCTGCATTAAGTATACGCGGTGAAGGTTCGCCTGTTGTTGTGGATGATACCGCCATTATTGGTTACGCAAACGGGAAAACTGGTGGCTATTAATTTACTTGATGGGGCTTATATTTGGGAAACCAGTATTGCTATTCCTAGAGGGCGCTCGGAAGTAGAACGGTTAACCGATATTAATGGTTCCCCGGTCTTTAATGATAATAAAATTTTTGTGAGTAGTTTTAACAGCGGGATTAATGCAGTTACCCCGGTAGATGGCGATGTGTTGTGGCGAAATGAGTTGATTTCTGCCAATCAAGGGTTGAATACAGATTATAGTTATTTATATTTGACTGATGTCAATAGTGATGTCTGGCAGTTAGATCAACGCAATGGTGCTTCTTATTGGAAGCAAACAGACTTGCACCAGCGACGTTTATCTATACCGGTGGTCTATGAAGAGTACGTAGTGGTAGGAGATTTCGAAGGCTATTTACATTGGCTGTCCAAAGTCGATGGGCGTTTATTAGGGCGTATAGAGATTACCGATGAGCCTATCGTTGCTCAGCCGGTGGTTGTTAATAAAGTGCTTTATGTTTATGCGACTGATGGGACTTTAGCCGCGGTACAGGTATTATTATTTTAAATTATTTTCAAGTCCATGGCGTGCGTTGCAGGACGCGAGATGGCGCGTGGCGTCATGTGTTTCTCATTATTAAAACCGTAGACTACTTTTATATCTGTACCTGCTATGGTTTGCCGGGCTTGTTTATAGCCTGGTGTTTACTATTCGGAATCTGAATGTCATTACCCGTTATTGCTTTAGTTGGTCGACCCAATGTTGGTAAATCAACTTTATTTAATTACTTAACCCGGACGCGAGATGCGCTGGTTGCTGATTATCCTGGTTTAACCCGGGATAGGAAATATGGGCGCGTTAAGCGCGGAGATAAAGCCTATTTATTGGTGGATACTGGCGGCATAACGGATGATATAGATGGCATAGATGCGATGGCCAAACGCCAGGTTCAATCTGCTTTGGAAGAAGCGGATGTCGTGTTGTTTTTGGTTGATGCACGCGAAGGCATAAACAGTGCCGATGAATCGATAGCTGTTATGCTTAGAAAATTGCATAAACCTGTGGTGTTGGTTACCAATAAGATTGATGGGATTAATGCTGATATTGCTGCAGCTGATTTTTATACACTGGGTATCGGCGTGCCGGTTTCAATTGCTGCGGCGCATGGGCGTGGAGTACATGATTTATTGGCGCGAGTCAGTGACCTATTGCCTGACGAAAGTGTTGAAGAAGAGACAGCGCAGGATAATGGGGTTGCTATTGCCGTGGTTGGACGTCCAAATGTTGGAAAATCAACCTTGGTTAATCGATTGCTCGGCGAAGAAAGAGTGGTTGTTTTCGATCAGCCTGGTACGACCCGGGATAGTGTTTATATTCCCTTTGAACGCAATGGCAAACGCTATACTTTAATTGATACTGCGGGAATGCGTAGACGTGCAAAAGTAACGCTGGTGGTTGAGAAGTTTAGTATTATTAAGGCATTACAGTCGGTAGAAAAAGCCAATGTGGTGATTTACTTAATTGATGCCAGTGAAGGAATTACCGACCAGGATGCACATTTGCTTGGTATGGTTCTCGAAGCAGGGCGAGCATTGATTATAGGTTTTAATAAGTGGGATGGACTGGGTGCTGATCAGCGTGAATTGATTAAGCGCCAGACTGAAGTGAAGTTACCTTTTCTGGATTTTGCCGAAAAGCATCCGATCTCTGCCTTGCATGGTAGTGGCGTAGGCACTCTGTTTGATGTGGTGCAGAACCTCTACGATGCTGCCATGGTAGATATGTCTACCTCTGTATTAACGCAAATCCTGAAAGATGCAGTTTCTGCACATCAGCCGCCGATGGTGAATGGGCGTAGAATTAAATTAAAATATGCGCATCAAGGGGGGCGAAATCCACCTATTGTTGTCGTGCATGGTAATCAAACAGACTTAATATCCGCCGCCTACGAGCGTTATTTAGTGAATTATTTCCGGAATAAGCTGGGTTTAGAGGGAACGCCTGTACGCATTGTTTTCAAATCACCGGAAAATCCATTTAAACAAGTAAAAAATAAGTTAAGCGACAGACAGTTACATAAAAAAAAGCGTTTCATGGAGCACCATAAAAAACAACGTATTTCTTCAAAAAGAAAAAGCAGAGATTAGCTTTGGTATTTGTTTACCTTTAATAATAAAGGTGTATATTGTAGGGCAATCTACTTTTTAAACAGTAGGAATGGCTCAATATTTGAATCATAATATAGAAAAAGAATATGGCGAAATTAACATTTAAACCGGGTAATGACGAACTTATCATTAATACCAGTGGAGAATTACCTGAAGTAGGTAGTCAGGCACCTGATTTTTCTCTGGTGAATGGGCGTCTGCAAGATGTATCTTTAGTTAGCTACGCAGGTAAAAGGAAAGTACTAAATATAGTACCCAGTCTCGATACGCCCGTTTGTGCTGCATCGGCAAGGGCATTTAATGAAAAAGCGAATCGTTTTGAGAATACGGTTGTCCTGATGGTATCGGCTGATTTGCCTTTTGCACAAGGGCGTTTCTGTGAATCTGAAGGTTTGAAAAAAGTAATCCCTGTATCTACTTTTCGATCAAGCTTTGCTGATGATTATGGTGTACGTATTGTGGATAGCATGCTGGCTGGATTGACCGCGCGTGCCGTGGTGATTATTGATGAGCATGATAGAGTTTTATATACCGAGCTAGTAACAGAAATTACGCATGAGCCTGATTATGATGCCGCATGGGATGCGTTAAAAGATTTATAAGCTATTCGGCATGAAAATATTAGCTGTTGATACAGCCACTGAAGCTTGCTCAGCAGCGATTTATATTGATGGTGAAATTCAGGAACGTTTTAAAATTGCGCCGCGGGAACACACTAAGCTGTTATTAGCTATGGTGGATGATTTGATGGCTGAGGCTGAATTAAGGCCACAACAACTGGATGCAATTGCCTTTGGTCGTGGTCCGGGATCGTTTACAGGTGTCAGAATCGCGACTGGCGTTATGCAGGGCATTGCTTATGGCGCTGATTTGCCTGTCGCTCGAGTATCAAATCTGGCAGCAATCTCTCAGGCATGTTTACAGAAAACAGAATTTGAAACCGTTTTTACTGCAGTTGACGCTCGTATGGATGAAATATATTGGGCGGTTTACCAGCGTGATGTAGATGGTTATGCGCAATTAGTTGGTCAGGAAAAAGTTCAGCCAGCGACAGCTGTAGATGGCTTGCTGCTTAAGGGATTTGGTATAGGGTCTGGCTGGCAATCCTACGCGCAAATATTAACTGCTCGCCTGAGTGAGCAGCTGCTTGGTTTTGATGCAGACTATTTGCCGCACTCAGCACAGATAGCTTTATTAGGTGCGGTAGCTGTCCAGCGTGGGGAAATAGTTGCCGTTGAACAGGCTATGCCTGTATATTTGCGCGATAAAGTGGCTAAAACAACAGCGGAAAGAGAGTCATTAAAGGTTTGATTTATAGAGCGACCTGGAATCAGCTCTATAGTGTTGATCTAGAGCTGAATTTAGCTCTGAAACAGAATACTGGAAAAGGTAATGGCACAATTTTTTGAAATACATCCTGATAATCCTCAGTCGCGCTTGATTTATCAGGCCGTCGAAATTATTCGTAAAGGCGGCGTTATTGCCTATCCTACCGATACAAATTATGCCTTGGCATGTCATATCGGTGATAAACAGGCGCTGGATAAATTAAAGCGCATCAGACAGCTGGATGAAAAGCATAACTTTACGTTGATATGTAAGGACTTAGCGCAGGTATCAAATTTTACCAAGGTCAGCAATGATGCGCACCGATTGATCAGAAGTCTAACGCCAGGGCCATATACCTTTATTATTGGTGCAACCAAGGAAGTGCCACGGCGTATGCTACATGCTAAACGTAAAACCATAGGTATCCGTATTCCAGATAATGCGATTGCGTTGGCTTTAGTTGAGGCCTTGGGGGAGCCACTACTGAGTACGACATTGATTTTGCCAGGTGAGGAATCTAACTTAAGTGATCCTTATGATATACGGGATAGACTAGAGCATGATCTTGATCTGATTATTGATGCGGGCATACTTGAGAGTGAATTGACGACCATTATTTCCTGTGTTGATGATATTGAAATTGTGCGTCAAGGTAAAGGTGACGCATCCATGCTGGAAGGATAATATGGACGAATTAACGTTAATACAGAAGATTGTTGTTTGGGTGGTTCCGGTGATTTTTGCGATTACTGTTCATGAAGTTGCACATGGCTGGGTTGCCAAGCAATATGGTGATAACACGGCGTGGATGCTTGGTCGCTTAACGTTTAATCCACTAAAACATATAGATCCAGTTGGAACCATTATTGTGCCTGGATTAATGCTGGCGTTTACAGGCTTTGTTTTTGGCTGGGCCAAGCCTGTGCCAGTTAACCCTAGAAACTTGCGCAACCCTAAACATGATATGGCGATAGTGGCATTAGCAGGTCCTGTCGCGAATATATTAATGGCTACCGGTTGGGCTTTATTTGCAAGGGTGGGAATTATAATCAATATTCCTGAAATTTCGATGCCGATGATTTATGTTGGTATTGCAGGTATTATGATTAATCTGGTTTTAGCTTTGCTGAACTTATTGCCGATTCCACCTTTGGATGGTAGTCGTATTTTATCTTGGGCGCTGCCAGGGCGATGGGGTGTCTATTATAATCAGTTTGAGCAATATGGGTTTTATCTGCTGGTGATATTGTTGATGACCGATGCTCTGGGCGTTATTTTAGGCTATCCGCTGAGTATCGCTAGAGACTGGTTTTTTGCTTTAGCAGGTTTGTAATATTGAGTATGAGTGCCGTTGCAAATACGCTATCGAATGACGTAGTCGCAATTGCTATTGTTGCTGGTAAACCTTATTTAGAACTACCCGAAGATTTATATATCCCTCCCGAAGCGTTAAAAGTTTTTTTAGAAACCTTTGAAGGGCCGTTGGATTTACTGCTATATCTTATTAGAAAGCAAAATCTGGATATCCTGAATATACCCATAGCAAAGATCACTCAGCAGTATATGGTGTATATTAATGTAATGACTGATTTACAGCTTGAATTAGCCGCTGAGTATTTATTGATGGCTGCTTTGCTTGCCGAGATAAAGTCGCGTATGCTTTTGCCTCCCAGACAAGTAGATCCTGAAGAGGAAGAAGAGGATCCTCGAGCTATACTCATAAGGCGACTGCAAGAATATGAGCGTATTAAAAAGGCCGCTGAGGCATTAGACGAAATACCCCGTAGAGAGCGGGATATTTTTATGGCTACAGTCGATACTTCAACGGTTAATGTACATAAAGTTCAGCCAGAAGTAGACTTGCAGGATATTGTATTCGCGCTACAAAACGTGTTAAAACGGGTTGAACAATTAAGCCACCATATCATTACTAAGGAACCTTTATCTGTCCGTGAAAGAATGGCCCACATTATGGGAAGACTCGAAGACACGAGTAGCTTCCTTTTTACACGACTCTTTACCAGCCAAGAAGGCAAAGCAGGGGTTGTTGTCACGTTTCTTGCCATTCTTGAGCTCAGCAAAGCAGGGCTTATCGAAATTCTCCAGACAGAGCCCTTCGGAGAAATCCGTATCCGAATCCGGTCAGGACACTCAGTCTGAAATTAATATTCAGCAAGACCTCGCAGAGAGTGAGGTAGGCGTAGACATTCAGCCAGTTTCTGAACCAGAACCAAAAACTTTCAAACAATCCGAGAAAAAAGAACGGCTAGAACAAATGATAGAGCAAAGTGCAGAGCCGAACCTTGAAGAAAAGGAGTCTTCAGGTGTTGCTGGGCAGGTAGATAAAGCCGCTGATTTTCCGCTAGCCCCTGTTGTCAATATAAAAATTAAACGCATTATTGAAGCGTTGTTGTTTGCTGCCGAGCAGCCTATGACGGTGAAGCAGTTGCAGGCTGTTTTTCCTGAGCTGGAAGCGCCGGATACACAACACGTCCAGGAAGCGCTTGATGCCCTGCGTCATGATTATAAAGATCAGGGTATTGGTCTGCAAAAAGTAGCGAGTGGTTATCGTTTCCAGGTTAAGACCGAATTGGCGCCTTGGGTAGCGAGATTATTCGCTGAAAAACCACCAAAATATTCCAGAGCATTGTTGGAAACCCTGGCTATTATTGCTTATCAGCAGCCAGTGACGCGCGGTGATATTGAAGAAATTCGTGGTGTCAGTGTAAGTTCGAATATGATCAGAACCCTGCTAGAACGAGAGTGGATAAAAGTGCTTGCGCATAAAGAAGTACCTGGGCGACCTGCATTATATGGCACTACTAAGCAGTTTTTAGATTATTTTAATTTAGAGTCTTTAGCAGAAATGCCACCACTTGAAGAATTACAGGCATTAGCTTTAGCAGGTGAACTAGAGGTGTAGCAGAGTCAAAATGTGGGATGAAATATTAATGATTTTGCTGTTTACAGCAGGATTTCTTTATTGGCAAAGTACGCAGAAAGTTAAAGAAATTGCATTGGCTGCGACCATTCGGTATTGCCATGACTTAGACTTGCAAATGCTGGATGGGTATATTGCCTTTAATGTGTTTAATATTAAACGTGATAATAGAGGCAAGCTACATATTGCACGCACTTATCAGTTTGAGTTTTCTTCGACAGGTGCTGAGCGCTATAACGGAAAAGTGTCTATGCTGGGTAACCGGGTAGAGTCAATACAATTAGAGCCTTATCGTATCTAAACTAATGTTTAGAGAGAGGGCAGTCCCTGCAGTATACTCTTGTACTGTTTGATTTAATAAATCCATATTCTTTACAAATATTCGCATGTTACGCTTAACCAATATCCAACTTCCTTTAGAGCATACAGATGCTGATTTGCGCTCGGCTATTATGAGTAAGCTAGTCATTAAAGACAGTGAATTAGTTAGCTATCGTGTCTATAAACGTAGCTATGATGCGCGTAACAAGAAAAATATCGTTTTTATTTACAGTCTGGATGTTGATACCTGCAAAAATAGCCAACTCATAGCGCAATTTGCAGAAGATACGCACGTTAGACCAAAGCCAGATGATCAGTATCGATTTGTCACCCAAGCACCTGATATATTGACTGAACGTCCCATTATTGTTGGTATGGGGCCTTGTGGGTTATTTGTTGGACTGATATTGGCGCAAATGGGTTTTAAGCCTATTATTTTAGAGCGTGGTAAAGCGGTGCGTGAGCGAACTGTTGATACCTTTGGTTTATGGCGGAAACGAAATTTGAATACCGAGTCTAACGTACAATTTGGTGAGGGCGGTGCCGGGACTTTTTCCGATGGCAAATTGTATACCCAGATTAAAGATCCACATCATCATGGGCGTAAGGTCATAGAAGAGTTTGTTATAGCGGGTGCGCCAGAAGAAATTCTGTACCTTAGTAAACCGCATATAGGAACTTTCAGGCTGGTCTCAATGATTGAAAAAATGCGTGGCACAATTGAATCATTGGGAGGAGAGATTCGTTTTGAGCAGCGTGTTGATGATGTGTTGATCGCCGATAAACGTGTGCAGGGTGTTGTCTTAGCAAATGGTGAGACTTTGTATAGTCAGCATATTGTTTTTGCCATTGGTCACAGTGCCCGAGATACCTTTAAAATGTTATATGATAAAGGCGTTTATATTGAAGCCAAGCCTTTTTCTATTGGTTTCAGAATCGAGCATCCGCAATCCTTAATAGATCAGTGTCGCTTTGGTGATTATGCGGGAAATGAATTACTGGGTGCTGCTGATTATAAATTAGTGCATCACTGTAAAAATGGTCGCTCAGTATACAGCTTCTGTATGTGTCCTGGTGGAACAGTGGTTGCGGCTACTTCACAGGCGGGGCATATTGTGACCAATGGCATGAGTCAATATTCGCGCAATGAACGCAATGCCAATAGTGCCATAGTTGTTGGCATCAATCCTGAGCAGGATTATCCAGGGCATCCTTTGGCTGGGCTGGAATTACAGAACACATTAGAAAAACAGGCCTTCATTCTTGGCGGTGAAAACTATGATGCGCCCGCTCAATTAGTCGGTGATTTTCTCAATAATAAAACGAGTGTCGCTCTAGGAAAGGTGGAGCCTTCTTATAAGCCAGGTGTCAAGCTGGTTGATCTTGGTGCATGTTTGCCTGAATACGCCATCAGTGCAATTCGAGAAGCAATTCCGGTATTTGCTAAAAAAATTCGTGGTTTTGCTATGCATGATGCTATTTTAACTGGCGTCGAAACGCGCACTTCTTCGCCTATTCGTATTAAACGCAATAGTAAATCATTGCAAAGCATTAATATTAAAGGTTTTTATCCGGCGGGGGAAGGTGCAGGCTATGCGGGTGGTATTTTGTCTGCTGCCGTTGACGGAATCAAGATTGCTGAAACGCTCGCTTTGGATATGGTAAATAAAGCAATATCGTGATAAGGCTTGTGGGCGCTAGTGGATTTTTGCTGGATAGGATTAAATTGTAGACTATTTAAGTTGCTTGGATGTGTAACTATATGCTTGAAACTAAATATTAAATTTAGTATGATAGCGGGCTAACTAAAAATCTTACAAAAAGATAACAAATATGAAAACATTTAGCGCAAAACCAGCTGAAGTGAAGCGCGATTGGTATGTGATCGATGCAGAGGGTAAGACGCTTGGACGTCTGGCTACCGAAGTTGCACGACGCCTTCGCGGTAAGCATAAGCCAGAATATACCCCTCATGTCGATACCGGTGACTATATTATCGTCATTAATGCTGAGAAAATCGGTGTTACAGGTAATAAAGAAAAAGATAAAATGTATCATCACCATACTGGATACATTGGTAACTTAAAGAGCGTAAGTTTAGGTAAATTAAGACAAACTTTTCCTGATCGCATTATTAATACTGCGGTAAAAGGTATGTTGCCAAGAAACCCACTGGGTCGTGCAATGTTCAAAAAGTTAAAAGTGTATGCGGGTCCTGAACATGGTCACCAGGCTCAACAACCTAAAGTTTTAGAACTTTAAGCAACTAACAGGTTAATATTATGGCAGAAGCTCAATATTACGGAACAGGAAGACGCAAAACTGCAATAGCACGTGTTTATGCAAAATCTGGTTCTGGACAATTTACAATTAACGACAAATCAATTGACGTTTATTTTGGTCGTAAAACAGACGAAATGGTTGCTCGTTCACCATTAGAATTATTGGAATTATCTGATAAATTCGACGTTAATGTCACCGTTAAAGGCAGTGGCCCATCAGGCCAAGCCGGTGCGATTCGTCATGGCGTGACACGCGCATTGCTGGAATATGATGAAACATTACGTGCTGAACTAAGAAAAGCGGGTTTTGTGACTCGTGATTCACGTAAAGTAGAACGTAAGAAAGTCGGTTTGCATAAAGCGAGAAAACGTCCACAGTACTCAAAACGTTAATCGTTTTTATCAAAATGCTGTGTTTTTTCTGGTTTTATTCATACTAAATACAGAGAATTCGAGCAGCAAAAAGGGTTGTAATTGAAAAATTACAACCCTTTTTTTATGTGAATTTTGGACGTCTTTCATATTGCCTTTAAAGTAGTTTACACTTTTTTTTAAAACGCTGGGAGCGCGGGCAGCTTGCCCGCTTTTATTGGTCCTATGCAGGCGAGCCGCCCGCGTTCCCAGGTAAAAAACAACAAAAGTGTTAACTGGAAAAATGAAAGGTGCCATTTATTGCTTATAAAACAGTTTCTTAATGATTAAAGAAACTATTTATTTATTATATGAGGCATACGTATGGCAGATACCCAATTTACAAGTAGAGATAGAGCAATAGAGTCTTTAAAAGTCCCGCCTCATTCGACTCAGGCGGAACAAGCTGTCCTTGGTGGTTTAATGCTGGATAATGAGCGCTGGGACACTGTAGCAGATAAGGTCAGCGAGGTTGATTTTTATCGCAAAGATCATCGGCTTATATTTCGTGCTATTCAGGATTTAGCGGAAAAACAGGTGCCTTTCGATGTAGTTACTATCTCCGAAGCACTGGAGAAAATGAATGAACTGGAAGATGCAGGGGGGCTTGCCTATTTAAGTATATTAGCGAAAGAAACGCCAAGTGCGGCAAATATTGTCGCCTATGCAAATATTGTCCGTGACAGATCGGTGCTAAGGCAATTGATCCATATTGGTACCGATATTTCCGAATCAGCATTTAATCCGGAAGGTCTTTCCACTGGCGATTTATTAGAAAAAGCCGAAAAAAGTGTGTTTGAAATTGCTGAACAACGCCAGAAAGGACAGGTGGGGTTTAAATCGATAAAAGATTTATTGGGCACCGCGGTAGAAAAAATAGAAACCTTATTTGAACAGGAAGGCAATATTACCGGGGAAGGTACTGGCTTTACTGACCTGGATGAAATGACCTCGGGCCTACAGCCTGGCGATTTGATTATTGTAGCGGGTCGGCCCTCGATGGGTAAAACGACGATTTCCATGAATATGGCTGAAAACGTTGCCGTAGGCAGTGGTAAGCCGGTCGCGGTGTTTAGTATGGAGATGCCCGGTGATTCATTGGCGATGCGGATGATGTCCTCACTGGGACGGATTGACCAGCACAAAGTAAGGACAGGTAAACTGGATGATGACGAATGGCCGCGCTTGACCTCGGCAATTAATTTACTCGCGGAAACCAAATTATTTATAGATGATACTCCTGCTCTGACGCCTAATGAAGTGCGCTCCAGAGCAAGGAGGCTGACCCGGGATAATGGGCAATTAGGCTTGATTGTGCTGGATTATTTGCAGTTAATGCAATCACCTTCTAGTGGTGAAAGCAGAGTTGCGCAGATTTCTGACATTTCCCGTGGTTTGAAAACCATGGCCAAAGAATTGAATGTGCCGGTTATTGCCTTGTCTCAGTTAAACCGTAATCTGGAGCAACGGCCGAATAAACGCCCGGTTATGTCCGATTTGAGAGAGTCAGGCAGTATCGAGCAAGATGCCGATGTCATTATGTTTGTTTACCGCGATGAAGTTTATAACGAAGATAGCCCGGATAAAGGGATGGCGGAACTGATTATTGGGAAGCAGCGGAATGGACCTATTGGCACTGTGCGCTTAACTTTTTTGGGTAAATACACTCGATTTGAGAATTTTGCGCCAGACCCTTATGCCGATGAGGATTATTAGTGAATTCTGCTGCTGCACAAATAGAAGTAGATCTGGGGGCTTTGCGCCATAATGTTATTAGAGTGCGCGAATTTTCGCCGCAATCAAAAATACTGGCAGTGATTAAAGCCAATGCCTATGGTCATGATCTAGTCATTATTGCGAATTGTCTGGCGCACTACGTTGATGGTTTTGCCGTTGCACGTATAGGTGAGGCAATACGATTAAGAAAGGCGCGGATAACACAAAAAATAGTTGTCTTGCAGGGTGCCAGGACAGAAAATGAGCTGACTCTTTTTGATCGCTATCAATTAGATATGGTGGTTCATTCTGAAGCACAAGTCGCCATGCTTGAATCAGCGAATTTACATAAATCATGTCGCATCTGGTTGAAAATTGACACTGGAATGCACCGTTTAGGCATTGAGCCAGAGCAATTTGCCCCCCTATTATCAAGGTTGGAGCAATCTAGGGAAGTACAAGAGCCTATCCGATTTATGACACATTTTGCCAGTGCTGATGACTTACAAGATGAAAAAACCACTCAGCAATTAAAAATTTTTAAGGCTACCATCAAGTCTTATTCAGGTGAAAAGAGCAGTGCTAATTCAGCAGCGCTTATTGCCTGGCCGGAAACACAAATGGATTGGGTAAGACCCGGTTTGATGTTATATGGTGTTTCTCCGCTACTGGCGAAGACGGCGCAGCAATTAGATTTACGCCCTGTTATGAGTTTATATGCCTATCTTATTGCAGTTAAGCAAGTCAAAAAAGGCGAGACAGTTGGCTATGGAGGTAGCTGGGTGGCGAGCAAAGATTCGCTGATAGGTGTTGTTTCAGCAGGCTATGGCGATGGCTATCCCCGATATGCACGACAGGGGACACCAGTATTAATTAATAAGCAGCGTATGCCATTGATTGGGCGTGTGTCCATGGATATGCTGACAGTTGATCTGACTGGCAGCGTCGGAGTCAAGTCGGGTGATAAAGTGCTATTATGGGGCGAGGGTCTAGCGGTAGAAGACATTGCAGCGTGTGCAGAGACTATCCCTTATACTTTGCTCTGTGGCATTACCCCGCGCGTAGAGATTGTGGTGAAAGCGTGATGCCAGTCCTGCGTGCAATTACAGGCGCAGTAGCAATTTAGCTTTGCCTGTTAATCAATTGACGCTTGTTTAACATCAGGTAAATACAGTAAGTGGCTGCCGAGGCCAGCAGGTGTTTAATCGTATGGCCGCTAATGAACTCTCCGCTAAACTCAAAAACGAAGCGGTCAGTCAACTCAAAAACCTTGGCTAGCACATACAATAATAGCCCATAAAGAAGGTAATGGCGATGGGTATAGCGAGCATCATACACGTAAAGTAGAAGTGGAATAGCCGCCAAGGGAGCAAATTGCATAAACCCGTATAAACGTAAGTCACCGCTGTAGTGCCAGTAAATGACACTGGAAAAGCCTAACAAAATGGCGACAGGAAGAGCGCCTTTTTCATTGATGGCTGATATATTTTCAGTCAGCAACGCCACAAATAAACTCATAAAGCTAATCATCATCGGTAGACGATCCCAGACCAGCGTCTGGTTATTTGGGTTTAAGTGATAATAGCTCGAGCCGATAGCAACACAGATAAGTCCGACAAAAAAGGTCTGCCAGGAAATTGAAGTCTCGCGGTTTTGTTGATAATCCAGAAAAAGCCCCATTATGCCAATGATTGCAAAGGGCAAATTGCTAATAATATCGACAAAGTTAGCTATACCAAACCACTGTCGATTGTCAGCAAGTGCATGGTAATCAGGATTCTGCACTATTGGTGCGCTAACCAAAAGTACAAGTATTAATAAACCGCTAAAGGTAATAGCAATAAGCCATTTCTGGCGTGAAGTGATTGTTGACATGTGACGACCTGTTAATTGGTGATAAAAAATTAACTTCGTTGATTAATCAGCTAATGGTGAGTTTAGCGCTCACTATGATTAACATCGTGTCATTAAGTTGAAATAATAGTCAGTGGCGTAAAAACAACCACTAAAATAAGCAATCTATTTGCCAAGCAATGCCAGTATTAATACGTCACAAGCGCCACAGCCTGTATTAGCCCCTGTGGCGGATGAGATTTGTTCCAGTGTCGTGGCACCTTTTGCAATGAGCTGTTCAATTTTTTCTTGCGTTGTACCGGTACAGGTACAAATAATGTTTCTTTGGTCGCGGTTATTATCAGGCATATTAAATTTGCTTTTATATGAAATACAGTAGGCGATGATATTTTAGATTATCGTTGAGCAGTTAATTTAGCGTTGTGATACTCGCTCGTTTAGGTGCTATTATAACGGGACATTATTTTTTATCCAGCGCCATAAACCCATGTAAGCCTCGTTTGGATTTGACTGCTAACCAGTGTTTAAGATATAGGATTTCAGGCGTATCTTCGAGATGCTCAATACTGGCATTTTTTCTAAGTAAACGGAATGCGGCGGAGATGGCTTTATAGCGTTCGCCAGTAATGCCAGCACGCTTTAAACCGATAGTATTTAAACGGTAGTGTTTCGCAGGGTAGCCTGCGATTAAACAAAAAGGGATGACATCTTTATTCAACCCGGTTGTGCCTTGAACAATGGCATACGATCCGATCCGGCAAAATTGATGGGCCACAACGCTGCCTCCCATAAATACCCGATCATCAATTTGCACAAACCCTCCTATGGCAACATTATTGGCAAAAATAGTGTGATTGCCAATTTGACAATCATGCGCAACATGACTGTTATTCATAAAAAAACAGTTGGAGCCAATGCGGGTAGTTGCATTTTCTATTGAGGCTCTATGTGCTGTAAAGCCTTCTCTAAACGTATTGTTATCGCCTATTTCTAACCAGGAAAGCGTTGCTTCTTTAAAACTGGTGTCCTGAGGTAAATCACCTAATACCACATGCGGATGTACACTATTGCCGGTTCCCATTTTTGTATAGGGGCGGATAACCGCATGTGAGCCAATGCTGCAGTTATCGCCTATCCGAGTATGGTTTTCTATGACGGCAAAGGGGGCAATGCTGACATTGTGTCCTATGCTGGCATGTTCTGCGATAAATGCGCTGGGGTGTATGTTTTGGGTCATAAATTTATTAGCCTCTTGGGTGATGTTTTGAGTGCATTTCCTTTAATCGCTCATTGGCGATATGCGTATAGATTTGAGTCGTGGATAAATCGCTATGGCCTAATAAGAGCTGTACAACACGCAGATCAGCGCCATGATTTAACAAATGTGTGGCAAAAGCATGGCGTAGAGTATGTGGTGACAGTGCTTTACTGATACCGGCTTTTTTTGCATAACGTTTAATAATATGCCAAAAAGCCTGGCGTGTCATGCCAGTTGCCCGGTTGGTTACAAAAATGACACTACTGGGACGTTCCGATAGCAAGGCTTTACGACTCGTTTGCATATAGTTTTCCAGACATTCCATTGCTTGTTCGCCGATTGGCGTCAGACGTTCCTTATTGCCTTTGCCGGTAATGCGTAATACACCAAGGCGTGGATTGATCTGGTGAGTCGTTAATGAAACCAGCTCCGAGACGCGTAACCCGGTCGCATACAGCATTTCCAGCATTGCCTTATCACGTATACCTAATAAGGAAGTGGGTTCAGGTGCGTTAAGTAATTGTTCGACATCGTGCTCAGACAAAGAGCCGGGTAGCGAACGACCGATATGCGGCGAGTCTATTAATGTCGTTGGATCAGTAGCAATATGCTTTTCGCGCACTAAATAGCTATAGAAACGCCGCAGGCTTGATAAGATACGCGCTGTAGATCGGGCGCTAATCCCTTGATCATAGCGTAAACTTAAAAACAAGGCGATATCGCTACGAGTGACCTGATTTAAAGGCTTATTCGCTAAGCTTTTGTTAAAAATACGTAAATCACTGGCATAGGCACTGAGTGTATTTTCGCTTAATCCATTTTCTACCCACAGAGCATCAATAAATAAATCGATCAGTTGCTTAGCGTGCATGGGTCAGTTTTTTTTCATAGTGTAACAGTGCTGTTTTAATTTCTAAAAGTTTGCCCGAAGTATGGCCGGCATAACCTCCAATACCTGTTTTAGCAATAACGCGATGGCAGGGAATAATAAGCGGGAAAGGGTTTTTTCGGCAAGCATTAGCAAGTGCGCGTGGGCTGGTATTGAGTTCTGAGGCTAGTTCGCCGTATGTTTTGGTGGTTCCAGTAGGAATCTCGCATAGCGCGAGCCATACCGTCTGCTGAAAGGGTGTGCCTTGAGGCAAAAGAGGCAAGGGCATATCCGCTGCTGTGTCTAGCCAGCATGCAAAAATTTGCTGGTGTAATTCTTTAGGCAAAGCCTGACAGGTTTGTTCAGCTGGCGCAGTGATAAGCCATACCGTATTGCATAGTATTTCTCCTTGCATAGACAATATGAGTTGACCTGCAGGGGTGTCTAGGTAATAAGATAAAGTCGCATCCTGAGTGTTGGGGCTTTGCCAGTTAAATGAAGAAGTCATGTTAGTGTGCTATTTATCCAGCATTTCTTCGAGTTTGGTACAGTAGCTTTGCAGCACTTTGATCCGTGCGTAGCGTTTATTATTTGCTTCAACCAGTGTCCAGGGAGCGGCATTAGTGCTAGTGCGGGCAACCATATCATTGACAGCAAGTGTATAAGCATCCCATTTGTCACGATTACGATAATCCTCCTCGGTGATTTTATGTTGTTTATAGCTGATTTGTTCGCGCGCTTTAAAGCGTAGCAGTTGTTCCTCTGGATCAATATGCAGCCAGAACTTTAATACAGCAATGCCATGGTCAGTGAGTGCTTCTTCAAAGTTTCGAATTTCCGGGTAAGCGCGGGACCATTCTTTTTCGTTCGCAAAGCCTTCTACGCGTTCCACCAGAACACGGCCATACCAGCTTCGGTCATAGATGGTTACCTTGCCAGCACGCGGCATATGTCGCCAGAAACGCCAAAGATAGTGCTGCATTCGTTCTTCATCGGTGGGAGCGGCAATAGAAATGACCCGATAGTTGCGTGCATCCATGGCGTGAGTAAGACGGCGAATGGCACCGCCCTTGCCGCCCGCATCCCAGCCTTCAAAAACCAGCACACTGGATATTTTCTTGGCATGTGCATGACGCGCCAGTTTGTTGAGTTTGCCCTGGTAAAAATATAACTGCTCGTTGTAATCATTTTTGTCCAGTTTTAGGCCCAGATCAAGTGAGTCCAGAAGGCTGGGCTGGTTGCCGTGAATAAGCTTGGTTGATAGTATAGGTGCCGGGAAATCTTGCTTATGCTCGCAATTTGCGATATGCAATGTGACTTTGTCGAGTATATGCTGACCTACCGTCAGACTGCTATAGCGTATATCACTACCTTCTACAATAAGCCAGGGGTTTTGTGCGGTACTGGTTTCGGTTAATACGGTTTCAGCAACACCGACAAAGGTATCGTATAGTTTTAAGTGTTTTTTATCACGTTCGGTCACTTGCCATGCTGTTTCGGCATTTTTTTCCAACTGTTTCAGGCGTTTTTTTTGCTGCTCCTGCTTTAAATGTAACCAACATTTGATAATCAAGGTGTTGTCATCAGCAAGTTCTTGCTCCAGTTCTTTAATTTTTGTCAGCTGTATCTGAAGTTCAGCATCATTTATTTCACCATAAACGCGTTGTGCTATCGGGGTGCTGTACCAGGAACCGACATAAATGCCTATTGAGCCTTTAGCAGGCATAGTGCGCCAAAAACGCCAAAAAACGGGGCGTTCACGCTCTTCATCACTAGGTGAATCGTAGGCATTAGTGCGCATATAGCGTGGATCTAGCCACTCATTGAGTAAATTAATGACATCTCCTTTTCCGCCGCCATCAACTCCCGAGATAAGAATAATGACCGAGCAGTTTTGCTCACGCAGTTGCTGTTGTATTGTCAGAAGTTGCGTACGTAATGCGGGTACTTTTTCGTTATAATCAGCTTTACTTACTTTGTGGCCTAATTCAGCAATTTCAAACATATCAGAGTCCGTATATATTTATTGAAAAAAGTGTAACGCAAATAGAAGCCGTCTTTAGCCTGCATAGAGATTAAATACCAGCTTCTGCAGCTGCGCTGTGAGCCTCATACCCTATGAAATATTTATAGGCTATGAGGAAATTATCTATCTGATAATCTAAAACTACACAGCTTACTAAAATCAAGATTATCTGTGTTGCATAGTATTAAATAGTCTGCTTATTATTTCATCTCTGTTCCAAAGCTATCAGAGTCTTTATAATGAAGCATTTTTAATTTAATCACAATGGAAAAGCTTTGGAAAATTTTACACCTGTTTCCGCTTTGTTAGGCGGTGCTTTAATTGGTTTAAGTGCGAGTTTGTTGCTGTTACTTAATGGTCGCATGGCGGGTATTAGTGGCATTATGAATGGCTTATTTTTGGCACCGAAAAAAGAGGAGATCTGGCGTGGCTTGTTTCTGCTCGGTCTTATTGGTGGCGCGTTTATTTTTCAGTTGATGACATATGATAGTTTAAGTGTACGGGAAAATTATCCGATTGTGCTCATTATTTTAGGCGGTTTTTTTGTCGGAGTAGGTACCCGGATGGGCAGTGGTTGTACTAGCGGGCATGGCATTTGTGGAATAGCTAATTTTTCTATTCGGTCAATAACAGCAACTATTGTATTTATGCTCAGTGGAATACTAACGGTTTTTATACTGAAACATGTTATTGGAATAGTTTGATGAAGATTCATTTGGTAGCTTTAGTAGCGGGAATACTTTTTGGTTTCGGACTGGCTTTATCGCAAATGATAGACCCGAATAAAGTATTAAATTTTCTCGATGTAACAGGCGACTGGGATCCTAGCTTAGCTTTTGTAATGATGGGTGCCTTAGCGGTTAGCATGCTTAGTTTTCATTTCATATTAAAGCGTACTGCACCTGTTTTTGAATCAGGTTTTCATGTCTCCAGGCTCACAGTCATTAATCGGCCGTTGATCTTAGGTGCTGCTCTTTTTGGTATAGGCTGGGGGATGACGGGTTATTGCCCAGGCCCGGCAGTGGCCAGTTTAGGATTATTATCATTCGAAGGCGTGCTTATGGTGGCTGCTATTTATGCCGGTTTTTTTAGTCACCGCTGGATAACGAAGAAATAGCTATCAATATGGAATATTTATCTGCAGTTGAGGCTTTTATTTTATCTTTTGAACTCATTCATATTGCTGCGGGAAGTTTGGTGGGTTTTGTGATTGGCTTGACCGGTGTGGGTGGGGGGTCGTTAATGACGCCCATTTTGGTATTGGGTTTTGGTATTGCTCCAGCGATTGCGGTGGGAACTGACCTGTTATATGCCGCATTGACTAAATGTAGTGGTGTGTTTTTTCACCATAAAAATAAAACGGTAGACTGGCGAATTGTCGCTTTATTGGGTTCTGGTAGTGTCCCCAGTTCATTGATTACCATTGTTCTGCTTGAACAGATTAAAGCATCGGGCTTTAATTCTGACCGCTTGATGATGTTAACGTTGAGCGTGATGTTGATGTTGACGGCTATTATTATCCTAATTAAAGGCCGATTGGTGTCTTACGTGAGCCATCATCATGGTGATTCAGCATTTGTTTGCATACTCAAAGCTTACAGGTCTCATATTACGGCGTTTTCCGGGATTGCTCTGGGCATATTAGTGACTATTTCTTCGGTAGGTGCTGGGGCGATAGGTTCGGCTATTTTATTTTTGCTATACCCGAATAAGAAGCCTGTCGCCATTGTGGGGACTGATATTGCCCATGCAGTACCTTTAACAGCGATAGCCGGAATGGGACATTTGCATTTTGGGTCAGTAGATTACAATTTATTATTTGGTTTGTTAGTGGGGGGGATCCCTGCTATTTATTTGGGTAGCTTGATAGGAAGGTATATCCCTGACCATTGGTTGAGAACAGCAATTGCTTTTATCCTGTTTGCGATGGGCTTAAAGTTAGCTTTGTAGGATGAGACGTTTTTTGGGGCACCGTTCATTTTCCAGTGAACACTATTGTTGTTTATCTGGGGGCATGGGCGGCTCGCCCGCATAGGGTTAATAAAAGCGGGCAAGCTGCCCGCGCTCCCAGTATTTTGAAAATAAAAAAGTCTAAACTACTTTGAAGGCAATATGAAAGACGTCTTTTTTGATTCGGGAGCAGGACTTGTATTTTTGTTTCTGATAAAATAGTCAGTTAATCCAATTTCTGGATGATATATTTGGATGGTTTGTAAGTGTCACTGTATAACGCTTAATAAACATTGTATTTTAATAACATATAAAAAGGTATTTGAGTATGACTTTTGTCGTTACCGAAAATTGCATTAAATGTAAATTTACTGATTGCGTTGATGTATGCCCTGTTGATTGCTTTCATGAAGGTCCGAACTTTCTTGTTATCGATCCTGATGAATGTATAGATTGCACCTTATGCGAGCCTGAATGCCCAGCGGAAGCGATTTTTTCAGAGGATGAATTACCTGAAGATCAAGAGCAGTTTATAGCCATTAATGCCGAGTTGGCACAACTATGGCCGGTTATTACTGATGTGAAAGAGCCTGCGCCTGATGCCGAAGAGTGGAACGGCAAGCCGGGTAAAATAGATATGCTAGAAAAATAAGCTTTTTCAGGTGAGTAAGATCATTTACTCACCTGGCTTTTGCAAGCTAAATTGCTAAATATTCATCTTTAAGTTGGACATAATGAGCAGATGAATAGGCCAGAAATTCTTTTTCTGCATCACTTAACGGACGTGATTTTTTAGCCGGTGATCCGATATATAGATAGCCGCTCTCCAGTACCTTTCCCGAAGGTACTAATGCCCCAGCACCTAACATGACATAGTCTTCCAGCACTGCATTATCGAGAATAATAGCACCAATACCAATCAGGCAATAATCACCCACTGTGCAGGCATGGACAACAGCGCGATGTCCAATTGTTACCCCTTTACCAATTTTTAACGGGGCTTGTTTGGCGGCAAATTTCCCTGCATGTGAGACATGTAAAATAGCACCATCCTGAATATTTGTTGCAGCACCAATGCTTATACTGGCAACATCACCTCTTACAACAGCAGTGGGCCAGATAGAGACATCTTCCGCCAGGCTAACATTACCGATAACGACAGCGCTCGCATCGATATAAGTGTTGCCACCTATCTCTGGATGGTTATTATTAAATGGTCTTAATGGCATCGCGTTTCCTTTCTGTGAACTTTAAAACATCATGATACTGTAATTTTAAGCAATATTCAGCTTTTACTTAGCTTATCTTCGTCGTCTTAATTGTTATAAGTTATTGATAATACGTGTTTTAATTTTCAGTCACGTCTGACACCCTTTGGTTGCTTGGGACCTCCCTCCTTAAAAATGTTAATTAACGCTCAACTGGCATCGCTTGCTTGAAAGGCAGTTGCTGAGTGCACTGTTGTTTATATTGCTGTATATAGCTTTTTTCGCGTTGTAAAAAATCAGCAATGAGTCTGGCAAAGCGTGGATTCTGTATCCAATGTGCCGAATAAGTCGTTATTGGTTCAAAGCCTCGGGCGATTTTATGTTCTCCTTGTGCGCCAGAGTCAAAGCGTTGTTTGTGATGTGCTATACAGTATTCCAGCCCCTGGTAGTAGCAGGCCTCAAAGTGCAGGCTATGATATTCTTCATAACAACCCCAGTAACGACCGTAAAGCGTTGTTTCGCCAATAAAACTCAGTGCTGCGCCAACATAGCTTTGATCCTTCATTGCCAGGATTAATAGCAGCTGCTCTGGCATGGTTGCCGCAAGTTGTTTAAAAAAATCGAGGTTTAAATAAGCGGATTGTCCTCTTTTTAAATAGGTCAGGGTGTAGAATTCAAAGAACACCTGCCATTGTTGTGGTGAAACGTCTAAACCCGGTAAGCGTTGTAAATGAATGCCTTGTTGTTGAACTTTACGGCGTTCTTTATTAATGTTTTTGCGCTGTCTGGAGGTAAAGCTTTGTAGATAATCATCAAAGTCATGGTAATTTTTATTAAACCATTGAAATTGTACCCCTTCACGAATCAACATGGTTTGCTCAAATAAATCCAGCTGAGAGGGCTCTGGAAACAGGCAGTGCAGACTGGAAATCGCATTTAATTCAGCAAGCTGTTGAATTGCCTTCAGAAAGTGTTGCATGATGAGTTTGGTATCTGCATCCTGTTTAATTAACAAACGCTGACCCTGACAAGGTGTATAGGGAATGGCATTCACCCACTTTGGATAATAATCCATACCCGATTGAGCATAAGCATCCGCCCATTGCTGATCAAATACATATTCACCCCACGAATGATTTTTTAAATATAAGGGCATGGCGGCAATCAATTCGTCTGCTTGCATTAATAGCAGATGATGGGCTTGCCAGCCTGTTGCTGCGCATACTGAGCCGCTTTGTTCCAGCGCCAGCAAAAATTCATGGCGTAGAAAAGGGTCTTTGTTGGCAACAAGACGATTCCAGCGAGATGCATCCACTTCGGTTAAACTATTGATGTGCTTTATGATCATTTAATTCAATCCGGATTAGATAATGACAAAATATTTTTCACAGGCCTGCGAAAATAATAAGCAGGCTATTTTACAGAAAATTCAGCTAGCCTTTAGTGAATCCATTTGCGTCTGGGAAATAGGCAGCGGAACCGGGCAACATGCCTGCTATTTCGCTGGGCAGCTTCCACATTTAATATGGCAGGCAACTGATCTGGAAGAGCATCGGGTGGGCATTGATTGCTGGATAACGGAGGCTGGCTTGGTTAATTTACCTAAAAGCCTGGTCCTGAATGTTCTGGATACAGTATGGCCGTGCCAGCAAATGGATGCCGTTTTTTCTGCAAATACATTGCATATAATGCACTGGCAGGCCGTCGAGTCGTTTTTTGCGGGCTTGGCACGGTATTTAACGGATAACGCGATGGTCTGTCTTTATGGCCCGTTTAAATATCATGGGCAATATACCAGCGAGAGTAATGCGCAGTTTGATCAATACCTGAAAGCGCGCGATCCTGGCAGTGGCATTCGTGAGAGTGAGGCGGTTGAGGCTTTGGCAAATAAGGCGGGTTTATATCTTCAGGATGATTTTGCCATGCCGGCTAACAATCGTTTGTGGGTGTTGAGAAAATAGCAGCTTAGGATGCCTTTCATATTGCCTACAAAGTAGTTTATATTTTTTTATTTTCAAAACGCTGGGGGGCGCTGCTTGCCCGCTTTTATTAACCCTATGCGGGCGAGCCGCCCGCGCGCCCAGATAAAAAACAACAAAAGTATTAACTGGAAAATCAAAGATGCCCAGCTTAATTATTTTATTGCTGTGAGCATTTTTAATGCTTGGCAATAAAGAGCCTAACTTTGATCTTGTTTAAAAACATAAAACAACAAACTGTAAACGCGTAAAGAGCCCCCCTCTTTACGCATAAGTTTTGTAATGAATCACATTTTTTTTAAAAAAATGCGCTGTATTGTCCTCAAGGACAATATACAAGGCTAATTTAAATAGATAAACTGTATCCGGCGTCAAAATTGGAGATGGGATATAAACATTATCCGATAAATTTTGACTAATATTTTATATCTATATAAAAAAGTGAAGCTGATTTTCACTCTTTATTATGAGCGAGGTGAAACATGATTTTTAAAAAATTAACACGAGCAAAGCTAACCTCTTTTGGTGTTGCGCTATTCATCGCTGGTTCAAGCGTTCCGGTTAGCGCTGCTGTATTGAACTTTGCTGCATACATCGATAATACTTCTCTCTCAGGAGGTGAGAAAGCTGTGCAGAGTACTTTTGATCTGGGTGGTTTTACCATCACTGCGCATGGTTTTAACAGTACTGTCGGCACCGGAGATTTTACTAATGGGCCTTATGCTTATTTTGACGGAGATAATGCAGGGATTGGTGTATGTCAGGAGATAAATTCTACTAAACAATGTACAACTGCTAGTGATGATAATGTAACAGGTAATAGCCCTACAGAGATACTTTCGATTTCATTTAATCAGGCGGTGCGTGTCAGTTCTTATTTTCGTAATGATGGACATACACCTAATTTTGGTACCAATAAATACATCGATGTCTCAGTTGGTGGTTCAACAGGTCCATACTCTGACACAAACGCTGATAAATGGATTACCTGACACTTCGACTTATAGCATTGGTGCTGGCCTTGTTGGTTCACCTAGTTATACACTTGCAGCCGGTGAAGCGATCAACTTTAAGTACAATAATCAACAGTTCTATCTTTCTGGCATGGAGGTTCAGGCTGTGCCCATCCCTGCGGCTGTTTGGCTGTTTGGTTCTGGCCTGATGGGATTATTGGGATTACAGCGTCGCAAGACAGCTAATAAACATAGTTGAAAGCAAATCCAAAGTTAATGAATTAAAACCCTACCCGAAGCGTATATTATATGCATCGGGTAGGGTTTTTTCGTCTGTTTGCATCGTATTTTTCTACATAGGCAGGCTTACAAGCCGCAGCCTAGCCTACAGATCATGACATAATTGCCAGTTTTACGCTATAGCGCTTAGCCCCTTTGCTTTTTCTGCCTTTGCTGCTCTTTATGCTGATATTTTAACGCTCTGCGTTGTAGTCCCGCTTCGCGTGTTGCTGAGCCAATGTGTTCTTCGCCGCGTTGTTTTGCCATTTGCACCTGTTTTTCCCGCTCCTGAAAACGTTGACGTTGTTGCTCTGTGACTTTGTCATAACAATGCGGACAACTTATTCCCGGCTGATAGTGTGGGCTGTTTTTATCTTGCTCGGTGATAGGATAGCGGCAGGCATAGCATTGGTCGTACTGGCCTTTTTCCATGGCATGGTTCACGGCAACCCGGTTATCAAAAACAAAGCATTCACCTTGCCATAAAGACTGTTCAACGGGAATTTCTTCAAGATACTTCAAGACCCCGCCTTGCAAGTGATAAACCTCTTCAAAACCCTGTTCTTTTAAAAAAGCCGTGGATTTTTCGCAGCGTATGCCACCGGTGCAATACATGGCAACTTTCTTATGTTTGCCCGGGTCGAGTTGGTCTTGCACATAACGTGGAAATTCCCGAAAGGTTTCGGTTTGGGGATTAACCGCGCCTTTAAAAGCACCGATTTGTACTTCATAATCGTTACGCGTGTCAATTAATAAAACCTCGGGATCAGAAATCAGCGCATTCCAGTCTTGCGGTTTTACATAAGTGCCGACAATTTTTTTTGGGTCGATGCCATTAACGCCCATGGTGACAATTTCTTTTTTAAGCTTTACTTTGCTGCGGTAAAACGGCATCTCCTGTTCATAGGATTCTTTGGTTTCAATATCGGCAAAGCGGGGGTCAGCGCGCAGCCAGTTTAGTACGCTGTCTATACCTTGTCTATCGCTGGCTATTGTGCCATTAATGCCTTCTTTGGCCAGCAGTAAAGTGCCTTTGACCTGATGTTTTATCAGCGTGTCTAAAAGCGGTTGTCTAAGGGTTTCAAAGTCGTCAAGCGTTACAAACTTGTATAACGCGGATACTACAATTTGGCTCATATATACCTCGGTGCGAACTGGATCGTAAATCCAGGGCAAGTATTAAAAAGTCTTGATTTTAGCAAGTTTTTTACTATTATTTCATTATTAATCGCAACTAAAATGGCAACACGGCAGGATATTCATGTACATCGGTGCAAAATAATGCTCTTTTTCCTGGTACTAGTACTCGCCTTGTTTCACTAAACATAGCTTGTTTACATGCTTTTTCGCTTGTTGGTTTTTATCGCTTTTAGCCGCTTTTAATTTTTTTTGCGTTATACTTTATGCGATAATTTTATATTGATTGTTTACTCTTACCTCATGAAATATAAGGAAAATAGTTTTTTGTACGCTCTTGTGCAGCGCAACTAGCTCCTTATTCTGCGTTTTTTTGGGGTAGCTTTAACTGACCTGAAAATTGAGAGAGCATTGTAAAGCAGGTGTTCTTTTAGTCACGAATCTTAATAAATCAAGGGGATTTATATGAAAACATTTCGCGAATACAGACACTCTCTCAGTGTCAGCTTTAATATTTGTTTGTTACTTTGTGGTGTATGTGTGTTGAGCGTCGGTCAGGCGCAGGCAATGCAAGAGCCTGAATACACCGCGTTTGGTCTTAAGCCGGTGCTGGCACGTCCCGATCCGGAATCGCGGCACTATATTACTAAAACCGTTGCTGAAAATCCCGCTGTCAGTCTTTTTAATGCGGAAGCCGACAAAATTACCCAGTCTATCGTTATTTCAGGACATATCCTGGTTATTGAAGAAGGACATGAAAACGGTATTTGGGAAAGTTATCATGAAAATAAAACTATCAGAGACCTTGAATTACATGCGGATAGCATTATCATTCGTAGTCCCTGGCGGCTTCCGCAAACGAATGTAACGCTGTATGCGCGTGTTTTAAGCTTTGAGGATAGTAATGGCACCGCTTATATTGATACAACACCTTATGCCAAAGAGATTCAGGCGGATCCAGCCAAGCCCGGGCAGCCTGGGAATGCAGGGGGAAATATTACGCTGCATGTCGACTCAATGGAGGTGGATGATGCGGCCCCTTTACGCTTCTTGCTCAGTGGAGCGGCAGGTCAGCAAGGAGGGCAAGGTGAACCGGGCGCGAATGGAAAATCAGTTAAATTAATTATTGATGATGATATTCATAACGGTATATCAACGTCCTATAAATTTACCACTTCTCAAGCTGCTACCTATATCGTTTGGCCCGCAAAAGGGCTTTATAGTAAAAAGACATGGGGTAATTCGAAAACCAGGCAAAGAAATGGCGGTGATGCAGTCAAGCCAGGCGTTTCTGGCAATGGTGGACATGGGGGGACTTTGACTGCCCCCAGGCATGCAAATGCCTCAGATAAAGCCGAATTTGAAGGTGGACAGGGAGGCACTGCTGCTAAGCATGTTGCTGGCGGAAAACCGGCTTCACCCGCAACTATCCGGCATTGGAGTTGCAATAATTCAAAGTGTAGCAATACCAATAGTTATACCGCGTCTTCTGGCAGGAGTTATTCAGGCACGTCAGGTCAACAGGGGGCTGCTGGCAAATATATTGCGCTGGATCGCGAATATAGCTGGATGACGGCACCTTTGTTTAGTCAGTCTTTGCGTTATACCAAGGATCTGTATTTAAACGGTTATTACGCAGATGTGCAAAGCTATCTGGACGTTATTATAGGTTTGGTGAATGGCTATAAGGATTCGGATGAATGGGCTTATCTTGATCCTGATCTATCTGACGAAATGGCAGCATCAGACAGGGAATTACGTCAAGCGGAGCTTAATCAACTGTTAAATGAGGCGTTGATGTTGCAGCAACGTCTGGATGCGGGACTGGATTATTTTGCTAAACCTTTAGGCTGGGTACCTGGCCTGTCGTTTGAGGTAAATCAAACGGTTTATGATAATGAAATTGATTCGGCTATGGATGTGTTGTGGTTAACGCATTCTATGCAGCAAAATATTAATAGTAAACAGGCGCGCAAAACCTTTGCACAGCAGATGGTAACCACACTGAATGATGAAATTGAGGATTATACAGATCAGTATCAGCAAGCGAATGAGACTATAACAAATCTGAGACCGCGCATTATTCAGCTGGATAGCGATACCGATAAACTGAAACAAAAGCTCGATCAACGTGCCGAGGATTTACGCAGTGAAGCGGAAGAAACGGCGGCTTTAAATGGCATACGGGATTCTTTATTAGAATTGACTGAGCATATTCCGCTGGCTAATGTCGCGACGCGAGTGGCTTTCGAATTGCCGAATATTGACCCTGATAAACCCGTGCTAAAAGAATTGTTTGATATTACCAAAGATGCAGCCTGGGAAACGGCAAGTGATGCTATGGATGATCAGCAGGGTTTAAGTGACTGCGTTGCAGATACGGGTGATCCGGAAAAATGTGCTATCGCAGAAGGTGTTAAAAAAGGGCAGGAGAAAGCCGAATTTGCCAAAAAACAAGCAACGCTGGCGATCGATCTGATTCGTGGCAATTCTACCAGTAACCAAGCTGTGAATGCTGAATTGCAACGTATTCTGGCTAAAGATCCGCGCTGGTTGGCACTGACTGAGGAAATGAATGCTCTGCATACACGTAAAGCGGCTTTGGTAGAGGATTTAGTGACGGCTATCGATGTGCTTAACCGTTCTAGCAGTGCGATCAGTAAAAATTTGTTGGCAGTTGATGTGTTTCATCAGGATGTGATTAACACTACCGATATACTCGATCCACGCGTGATTGCCTATACCAAAGATATGGCACAGCGCGCCCGACATCGTCTGGAGCAATATCAGTATTATATGGTGCGATCTTATGAATACCGTATGCTGAGAGCCTATCCATTTGCTTTGGATGAATTCATATCGAAGCAAAGATGGATGAATTCTCAGCATACGGTATTCATAAGATCGCACCATATAATACTGATATTGCTTTCCAGTGAATCTGTCAGACACTAAGCGTATTTTCAGATATTCAGTATGGGCTACCGCGTATATCAAACAGTGTTCACATCACCGACGAGCACATCAGCTGCCAACAAGTACGCACGATCGCACTGCTAGAACGGTTAAGTACATCGACAACGTCACTAAATCCTCTGCAAAAGCTACTTTACATGTATGCAGAAGCATTCATTTCCTCAGTCAGTACTGTGTACCGAATGTTTAACAGAAGCTACATTTGCAATTCAGCATTCACAACTTCGTTACTGGTAGGGTACCACAGATACAGCAAGTGCAACACTGCCCATACACCTTCTGCGATAGCAGATCTCATATCTACAACGCGGTATCTTATGCTGATCATCCATAGCATCACTTGCCATTCCCAGGCTGTATCCACTATTATCAAACAATTCTTTAGCACGGGTTTATCAGGGTCAATTCGGCAATTCGAAAACATAAAATGCGAACATTAGTAGCGGAACTCTTTCAGTCAATTCCAATAAAGAATCCCGTATACTGTTCGCCGCCGTTTCTTCTTCGCTGCGTAAATCGGCACATTGATCGAGCTTTTTGTTTCAGCTATCGGTGAGAATTTCTGAGTCTCATTCGCTGCTGATACTGATCTGTATAATCCTCAATTTCATCATTCAGTGTGGTTACCATCTGCTGTGCAAGGTTTGCGCGCCTATTTATATTGTATTTTGCTGCATAAATGCGTTTAACCACAACATCCATAGCCAGGTCAATTTCATTATCATAAACCGTTTGATTTACCTCAAACATTTGGGCGGAGTACCAACCTAAAAGGTTTGGCAAGCATCCGGTCCGCATCCAGACGTTGCTGCAACATCAACGCCTCGTGCTGTTGGTCTTTGACAATTGTCTGTACCATTTCGTCGAGATGGGATCCCAGATAAGCCCATTCATCCGAGTCCTTGTAGCCATTCGCAAACCTATAATAACATCCCGAATAACTTGCGCATGTCCTTGGTATAACGCAAGGCTGACTAAGCAAAAATTGCTGTCATCAACTTATTCATCAGCACGGCCACTGCCGGCTTATTTATTGGAAACTGACGTGCCTGGTGCTCCTGCCCGAAGACGCGTGCCAATATTGGTATTGCTACACTTGAATTATTGCAACTCCCAGTACCCGAGATAGTGAAAGCCGGTTTTCCGCCGAGCAACCTTAGCAGCGGCGAGTGCCCCTCCCTCACCTTCAGAGACCGACTATCTGAGCATTTGCGCGCCTGGGGGGTAGTCAGAAATCCCCCCGTGTCCACCATTGCCGAAACGCCTGGCTTGACCGCATCACCCGCATTTCGAATTACCCCGTAATAACACTATAAAAACTTTTGCCGAAATGTGCTGATAAGACAAGCAGCTTGAGAAGTGGTAAGTTTATAGGACGTTGATATACCGTTATGAATATCATCATCAATAATTAATTTAACTGATTATTCGCGCCCGGTTCGACGCGCGCCTTGCTGACACTGCCGCTTCCGCTGAGCCTTGGGCCGCCATCATCCACTTCCATGAGTCGACATGCAGCGTATTGATGCACCGTATTCAGGCTGCCCGAAGAACTGGCTGGGCTCGCCTGAAGATCTCTTTGATAAGGTGTTGTATCGAACAAGCGGTGCCATTATATCCTCAAGAAGCCAAAACTTGCGCGTTCGGTTTTGCGGAAACCTGTAGAGACTGCGAATGTTGCTATCCGCATCCCGTAATTCAAGGTCTCTGATAGTTCTTCATGATGAAAACGTTTCATGTCATGTAACCAGGATGTCACTAGTACACGTGGAACTGGGTAACCGACACTCCGGTGAAAAGACCAGCAGCGGGATTTTCAGCAACGGTTTGTGTATAGTGCCGCGATTCCGAGATCGAGACGTGTCAGCCGCTTAAGCAAACGCGGTGTATTCGAGATGCTTCGACCTGCGCTGACGGCCAAGTAACAGACAAAGCTGACTGAGTGTCTGTGACGAGATATTTTCATATAAATCCTTGGTTGTTAAAGATTCGTGACTAAAAGAACACCTGCTACAATGCTCTCTCAATTTTCAGGTCAGTTAGCTACCCCAAGATAGAGGCTAGTTGCGCTGCACAAGAAGCGTACTCACTGTATTTCTGAGGTAAAACCAAACAATCAATATAAAATTATCATAAAATATAACGCAATAAATTAAAAACGGCTAAAAGCGATAATAACCAACAAGCGAAAAAAGCTGTAAACTTAGTATGTTTAATTGAAACAAGGCGAGTACTAGTACCAGGAAAAAAAGCATTATTTTGCACCGATATTATCACTGCCGTGTTGCCATTTTAGTGCGATTAATAATGAAATAATAGTAAAAAAACTTGCTAAAATCGAACTTTTTAATGCTTGCCCTGAATTTTTGTCAGTTCACGCCGAATTTATGAGCCAAATTGTCGCGACCTTTTGGGAACAACATGACACCTTAGACAACCGCTTGCCGAAAAACATCGAAAAGGCACTTTACTACTGGCCAAAGAAGGCGTGTCTTTGAAGCTAGCCAGCGATTTGGAATAGACAGCATTAGCAACTGGCTGCGCGCTAAACTTTGCCGATGTCCTATGGGCAGGAGATGCCGTTTTGCCGCGTAGTAAAGCTTAAAGATTGTCACCATGGAGCGTTATCGACCTCAAAAAAAAGTCGGCATATGTAAAACCGCAGACAAAATTTGTCCGGATTATTAATTGACACTCGTAACGATGAAGTACAAATCGGTGCTTTAAAGGCGCGGTTAATCCCAAACCACCGACACTTGCGAAAATCCACGGCGAGAACGGGAACATGCCTGCTGAATATTCTTGAAAATTCCCGTTGAGCTGATAACCGGGTTTGCCTGCCATGGGAAAAGGCAAAATCACCGAGCGACAAAAACAGCCCACACGCCGGAGATAAGTTGTCCGCATTGTTGGGCAAAGTCGCTTAACGTCAGCATTTTCAGGAGCGGGAAAACAATTGCACCAAATAACAAAAACAGCACGCGAAAAACTGAAAAACACATTGGCTCAACAACACGCGAAGCTTGAACCTGGCACTGGAAACAAAATATCAGCATAAACTTAGGCAGAAAACAGAAACTTAAGCCTAAGGCTTAGGTCATGATCTGTAGGCCTAGGCACCACGCTTGTAAACTTGTATACGTGCAAATATAATTGCCCGATGCATATGCTACGCTTCGAGGTAGAATTAATTCATTAACTGAATTTGCTTCAATATGTTTAGCTGTCTTGCGACGCTGTAATCCCAGTAGTCCCCGTGGGCCAGAACCTAAACAACAAATTTGGCACCACGAAATTGTAGTTATGCCAGAAGATTAGAACTGTTGATTATTGTACTTAAAGTTGATCCTTCACCGGCAAGTGTATAACTAGGTGAACCAACAAGGCCAGCACCAATCAAAAAATTGTCAGTTAGCCCACTATCAGCGTTTGTGAGAATGGCCGAGACATCGATTTTTATCGACGTCATCGGTGTGTCCATCATTACGAAAATAGAACGACGCACCGCTGATTAAATGAAATCGAAAACATGTAGGGCTGATACTGTTGCATTATCATCACTAGCAATTTGACTACTACTAGAATTTATCTGCTGACATACACCAATCCCTGCTTTATCTTTGTCAAAATAGGCATAAGGCCCTGTATCAAAATCTCCGGTGCCGATAGTATCGTTAAAACCATGCGCAGTGATGGTAAAACCACCCGAATCAAAAGTACTCTGCACAGCTTTTCTCCTCGCGGAGAGAGCAGTATTATCGATGTATTCAGCAAAGTTCAATGCAGCAGCGAGACGCTGAACCAACGATGGGTGCTTGCAACACCAAAAGAGGTTCAACTTTGCTCGTGTTGAATTTTAAAAATCATGTTTCACCTCGCTCATAATAAAATTGAAAATCAACTTCACTTTTATATAGATATAAAATATTAGTCAAAATTTATCGGATAATGTTTATATCCCATCTCAATTTTGACAATACAATTTATCTATTTAAAAATTAGCCTTATATTATCCTTGAGGACAATACCTTTAAAAAATGTGATTCATTACAAAACTTATGCGTAAAGAGGAAATGCTACGCGTTTACGAACATTTGACATGTTTTTAAACAAGATCAAAGTTAAACTCTTTATTGCCAAGCATTAAAAATGCTCACAGCAATGATGAGGTAAGCTGGGCATCTTTGATTTTCCAGTTAATACTTTGTTATTTTTTTTATCTGGGCGCGCGGCACCGCGCATAGAATTGTAAAAGCGGGCTTAGCGCGCCTACAGCACTTTGAAAATAAAAAAATATAAACTACTTTGTAAACAGTAAAAAGGCATCCTAAACTGCTATTTTCTCAACACCCACAAACGGTAGCCGGCATGGCCGTCATCTGAAAGATAAACCGCGCCCGGCAGAAACTCAACCGCCTCACTCACGAATGCCACTGCCAGGATCGCGCGCTTCATTGATCAAACTACTCGGTCTCGCTGTGTGATCTTGAGCCGCCACCGCGTTATCTGGAAATACCGTGCCGAAACCCGCAAAACGACTCGACAGCCGCCCAGTGCGGTAATGTATTTTGAAAAACGGCCTTTTGGCGCAACTCTACTGTATCCAGAACATTCAGGACCAGGCTTTAGGTAAGTGGCCAAGCCAGCCTCCGTTGAAATCCGGCAATGCCCACCCGGTCTCAGATTTGCAGTTGCCTGCCATATTAAATGTGGAAACTGTACCCGGCCGAAATAGCACTGCCTATTTCACAGAATGAGATTCGCAAAACTAGCTAGAATTTTATAAAATAGCCTGCTTGGTATTTTCGCAGGCCTGTGAAAAATGTTTTGTCTCTAATCCCGAGATTGAATGATGATCATAAAGCACATCAATGAGATTTAACCGAAGTGAATCTCGCTAGTCATCTTGTTGCCAACAGAAGACCCTTTCCGCTACGCCATGGGCGCTGGCGGCTCAGTATGCCCAACAGCGCTGAAACTGGCAAGCCCATCATCTGCTATTAATGCAAGCAATTTAGTGTTGCCGCCATGCCCTTATATTTAAAATCATTCGTGGGGTGAATGTGCTGTTTGATCAGCAATGGGCGAGATGCTATGCTCAATCAGTATGGATACATTATCCAAAGTGAGTGAATGCTATTCCCTATACGAGTCAGCACTATTAGTAAGCTTGGGATGCAGATACCAAACTGTGCAACGCTTTTCTGACAAAAATTCGGCAACTTGCTGAATTAAATGCGATTTCCGAGTCTGCACTGCCTCTCAGCTGGATTTATTTGAGCAAACCATGTTGACGTGAAGAAGTACATTTCAATGGTTTAATAAAAATTGCCGACTTTTGATTATCTACAAAGCTTTACCTCCAGACAACGCAAAAACATTATTAAAGAACGCCGTAAAGGCTCAACAACAAGACGTCGCTACAGCACTACCGGAATTTTAGCGTTTCCGCCACAACAATGGCAGGTGTTCTTTAATTTTTTGTTGGGAGCAAACCCTTATTTAAAACCTCGATTTTCAAATGTAACTTGCGGCAAATGCCAGAGCAGCTATCAGCGGCGAGATCAGAAACTGTGATTTGGCGCGACACTGAAAGTTTTATTGGCGAAACAACGTGTACTGAAGTTGTTATGAAGAATATCATAACTGCACTGGTACCTTGCAGGAACAAGTACTGTATAACATCACAAACTGGCAGCGACTCTGGCACAGAACGTAAAATCGCCAATTTGAACCGATGGCGGCACTTATTCGGCACATTGGATCAATCCACGCGGCGACTCATTGCTGATTTGAAGCGCGAAAAAGAAGCTGCTATACAACAATATAAACGGCGAATTACTGTCAACAACTTGCCTTTCAAGCTGAAACATTAACATTTTTAAGAATTTGCCAAAGGTATCAGACGTGATTGAAAATTTAAAACACGTATTGTAATAACTTGCAATTAAGACGACGAAAATAAGCGTAAAAACTGAATATTGCTTAAAACTACAGTATCATGATGTTTTAAAAATTGCAGAAAAACGCGATGCATTAAGACCATTTAATAATAACCATCCGGGATTAGGTGGCAACACTGCATATCGATGCGAGCATGTCGTTATCAGTAATGTTGAGAGATGTCTCTATCTGGACCCACTTTAAAAGTGATGTTGCCGGTATAAGCAGTGCTGCAACAAATATTCCAGGGATAATTTATGTCTCACATGCAAGAATAGGCAAACACGTAAAAATTGGTAGTAACAATAGTTTGTCGCGCTGTTGTCAATATAGTGATTATTGCCTGATTAATACATTGGTATAACTATTATTCTCGATAATGCAGTGCTGGAGATATGTCGATGATGCTGGGGCATTACCTTCGGGAGAAAGGCGGAGCATTTCTCTATATATCAGTGCACCGATATCACGTCCGTGATGCGGAAAAAATTTCTGGCCTATTCATCTGCTCATTATGTCAAGCAAGATGAATGACTAGCAATTTGAAATTGATCTTACTCACCTGAAAAGCTTGTTTTCTAGCATCTATTTTGCCGGCACCGTATAATAAAATAACCGGCCATAGTTGGCAATTTATAAACATGTGATCTTCGGTAGTGTCTCTGAAAATCGCTTCCGCTGGGCTCACTGTAGTACTGTCAAATACGTCATCGGGATCGATAACAAGGACGCTGAAACGTGGGCATACATCAACGCAATCAGTAAATTTACATTTAATGCAATTTTCAGCCGGCAAGTCGAAATATAAACTACCTTTTTTATATGTTATTAAAATACAATGTTTATTAGAAGCGTTATTCAGTGACACTTACAAACCGTCGAGATCATCCGAAATTGGATTGAAGCTGACTATTTTATCAGAAGTAAAAACAGTCTAACTCCCGAATCAAAAGACGTCTTCCTTATTGCCGAACATTTTCAAAAATACTGGGAGCGCGGGCAACGCGCCTTGACGCGCCGAGCCGCCCGCACCAGATAAACTGGCAATAGTGTTCGCGGAAATGAACGGTACCCCAAAACCTTCTCATCTACAAAGCTAACTTTAAGCCCATCGCAAACGAAAGCTTTCGGGGTCTCGCTACTATCAAGCCACTATCCCCACTAATAAACCAAATAATAAATTATGCAGCCCAAAATACAAATGTCGGCCGTATAAAACTGTTAAAGGTACTGCATGGGCCGAGTCCCCGCAATGGCGACAGGCTTCTTATTCGAATTGTAGCAAAAAAATAAAATAGCCGAACCTTCACCCAACACTACCGAAGAATGGTGCCTAATGCCCAGAGCAATCCGGAAACGCCGTAATAATGAGACCTGTAAGCTTTGGTGCAAACAAATGCTGAATCACCATGATGATGGCTCACGTAGACACCAATCGGCCTTTAATTAGGATAATAATAGCCGTCAACATGCGCTCAACGTTAACATCATCAAGCGGTCAAAATTAGCCCGATGCTGTCGTGCTGGGAACAATGGTAATCGAACGGTAGAGGACACCCTACCAGAATTTAATAAAGCGACAATTCGCCAGTCTACCGTTTATTTTTTGCTGGTGAAAAAACACCCATACATTTGTGTCGGCATATAGTCGGTTCCCACCGCCACCAAAACCCAATACCAAAATGGGCGTCATTAACGACCCCCACCCCACACCCGGTCAAGCCAATCGCAAAACCTTCCGCGGCAATATGAATGAGTTCAAAAGATAGAATAAAAGCCTCAACTTTAAAAAAAACTTCCGTATTATTCTTCGTTATCCAGCGGTGACCTAAAAAAACCGATAGCAGCCGTAAGCACGCCTTCAGATGATAATAATCTAGGCAGCCGCTGCCGAGGCCTGGGCAATAACCCGTCATCCCCAGCCTATTACCCAAAAAACGGCACTAAGATCAACGGCCGATTGTGAGCGGAGACATGAAAGCCTGATTCAAAAACGAATTCTGGCCGCTTGAAAACATGAAATTGAAAATAAGCATGCTAACCGCTTAAAGACACCCATCATACAAAAGCTTAAACCTATTTATCGAAAAATTGTGGAAATTTCTTCGGAATGTATCATTTGCGACAAAGTATTCCCGCTATAAAAACTGTAGATCTTCATCAAACTATTCCAATAACATGTTTCAGTATAAAAACCGTTAGTATTCCACTGAACAAATACAATAGTTGCTGTTATTACGTGTCACCATGCCCACCAATTACAGCAAATCCGGGTACTCTCCGACAAAAAAAACCTTAAATAATGAGCACAATCGGAAATTTTCCGTACATAAACATGTCATCAGCTGAAAAATAAACGCGCCACAACAAGACCGAGCAGGAAACAAGCCGCCAGATCTCCTCTTTTTTCGGTATAAAAATAAGCCATTCTCAATGCCACTAATACCCGCCATGCGACCATTAAGTAACGGCAAACTCGCATATAATTAAGCACCGCCTGACAAAGCGAAACGGAAATAAAATTTTTCAAAAACTTTTCCATTGTGATTAAATTAAAAATGCTTCATTATAAAGACTCTGATAGCTTGGAACAGAGATGAAGTAATAAGCAGACGGCAATACTATGCAGCACAGATAATCTTGATTTTGGCTGTGTAGTTTTAGATTATCAGATAAGATGAACTTCACCAACCTATAAATATTTCATAGAACATGAGCTCACAGCGCAGCAAGTAGTGGTATCTCTATGCGGAGCTAAAAGACGGCTTCAATTTGCGTTGCACTTTTCAGCTCAAATATATACGGACTCTGATATGTTTGAAATTGCTGAGATTAGGCCACCAAAGCTGAAACCAAAAACTGATTATGGCGAAAAAGTACATACGCGAGCTCTGACAATACAACGGCAACTGCGTGAGTTCTTATCTCGGGAGTTGATAGCGGCGAGAAAAGAGATATAAAACAATTTACTCAATGGCTAGATCCACGCTATATGCCTACTAGTGATGAAAGGCGTGTGACACCCCGTTTTTGGCGCACTTTATGCCTGCTAAAGGCTCAATAGACGTGTCGGTTCTGGTACCCGGCACCCCGCTCTTGCAACGCACTATGAATATGATGCTGAACTTCAGCTGACAAAAATTAAAGAACTGGAGCAAACGCTGATATTCAAACATGATAAATGTGAATTACATTTAAAGCAGGAGCACAAAAAAACTGCCGAGAACAATTGGAAAAAAACCGGAAACATGGCATTGACACCCAAAACCTGCGATACCTTTGTCGGTGTTGCAACTGAAACCGTGACCAACCAGGCCAGCAAACCCCTGGCCGGAAATATGCAGACGGTAGATCAGCATATACTCGACAAATCATTGCATATCACAAATTACGAGCACTTGCCAGAAGCGATTCACGACGGCCAACCCGGCAACTTCTGGATCTGATCACCGAACAAAACTGGACAAAAATGATTACAACGAGCAGTTATATTTACCAGGGCAAATAACAAACTGGCGCGTCATGCACATGCCAGAAAAATATCCAGTGTGCTGGTTTTTGAAGGCTGGGATGCGAGGCGGCGAGGGCGGTGCCATTCGCCAACACCACGCCATGTACGCAGGTCGACATTGCCGCTCCACCGATGAAGAACGAATGCAGCACTAGCTGGCGTTTCTGGCGACATATACCGCGTGCTGGTAGGTAACCATCTATGATTGGCTGGTAACCGTGTTCTGGTGGAACGTAGAAAACTTTGCGAACTGAAAAATGGTCAACTTACCCGATTCAGGCGGCACTCACTGACCATGTATTAAGTTTGCGGCTGCATGTGTCAGAGGAAACAACAAAACGCGCGAACAAATCAGCTATAAACTGGCATAAAATCACCGAGAAGAAATTATCGTAATCGTGACAAATAGGATAACACTGCACTTGCTGTGTATGGTGCCCGCGCTAGCATATGCCCGGCTCACGACGCATTGGTTGAAGCAAGTAATAAACGCTACGCGCGAGATCAAAGTGGCACCAAGCTGCTGTACAAACTCGAAATGCTGAATAAACACTACAGCATGACTTCTTCTGCAACTGGCAAAACCCCAACTCGGGATGCGACTTCTTGCCTGCAGATCAGCCTACATATTGTGCGGGAATACTATGCACAGCCCGTACATATCACTGCGCAGCTGAACAAACCTGTCGAACTTGCCGAAATTACACCGGCAAATTTTTGCATGCTTGGCGGCGAGATATGCTGCCTCAAGGCACACCAGCAGACGGTATGGCGCTAGGATTCTACTGGAGACGCAGAACCTCAATGCGAGACCCGCGCCGCTGCCGAAAAAACCCTTCCCGCTTCCAAATCGCGTTATTGCTAAACAGAGTATTGGGGGTTATGCCGGTATACTTCGGGCAAACTTTTAGAAATTAAAGCACTGTTACATATGAAAAAAACGGTACGCGCAAGCAACTGATCATTTATTTATTGATGCTCTTGTGGGTAGAAAATGGATTAAGCGAAGCACACTCAGTACTTACATTGTTTTTGAAGCTAGCGAGAGAATGACCTTTAAATCAGGTCATCGTAGCGATATCGCCTTGTTTTTAAGTTTACGCCTTGATCGAAGGGATTAGCGCCCGATCCCAGCGCGTAGTATAAACGCTCAAACCTGCGGCGTTTCTATAGCTATTTAGTGCGCGAAAAAAACGCAGTCAACGACATTAATAGACTCGCCGTTCGCTACTGCTCTTTGTCTGACACGTGTCGAACAGTGCCCAACGCACCTGAACCCACTCACTTATTAGGCATACGTACTGTGCTGGAAATTCTTGTAGTGCGACCGAGATTTTGGTTTCATTAACGACTCACCAAGATCAATCCACTTGTATATGTAT
>CALOCH010000030.1:0-8576 GCA_942491615.1 uncultured Gammaproteobacteria bacterium | reverse complement strand
TTGAGATAAAACCCAGTCTGTCGTTAACCAGTCTTCGGCATTAACTTTGTTAATCATACCGAGATAACTACTCCATGGCCAATCATCAAATTGGTCGTACCATTCCTTTTGCCCGGACAGGGTTAAGGACTACATAACGGGCTAGTTCCAGAAGATAACTTTCCTTTATCAACGAGTATTGCTTTGTAGCGACCTTGGAATCAAGTGGCCGGTATCGATTATGGCGACGATTTCTTGTTGCCTGTCGTATAGACCCCATTTAGCTGACGCATGCCTTTCGGAAAGATTGCTATCAAGCGTTTCAATAATTAAATGATAGTGGTTACTCATCAAGCAATAGCCATGACAAACCCAATTATAATCAGCAACGACCTTACCCAGTATAGACAGGAACGTTATTCGATCTTCATCATCTTCATAAGATATCTTCACGTCTCATCAACTCACGGGAAGTAATATGATAAAGGGCATTTGGAAATTCTATTCTGAGAGGTCTAGCCATGAACAAAACTATACTCTAAATGTCCGTTGATCTACCCCCTGGGACCTGACCCCTTGTTTTTCGGTTTTCTTCTTCTCCGATAGTAGTCAAAGGGGGTGGGGAACTGCAAAAAAATTTGGCACAATTCTCTTCAGCCGCTCGGATGCCTGTCCCTTTAAGAAAAGAGCATCTGCAGCCTCATCGAGTCTGGATGAAACTGCGCGATTTGCGTGCTGCATCGCCGCGACGTAATCCTTCTCAGCGAATGCGCGTAGTCCCCTGGTCATATTCGTTGCCGGCACTTGGGGTCTCGAGCAACTTTTTCACAGAAACTTGGCGTCGGCCCGCTAGTCACGTTGAAGCTCAGATTCAAGATTATCGCTCTTACGAGGCTCAGCGATCGAGCCGATGACCAGCTCGCGGAGTTCGCGAAGCTCATCGGCAATCACAGGATCCGGCGACTTCACAGATGAGTGCAGAGTCATGAAAGCTGCAACGACCATAAGCACGGTAAGCGCCCATCCGAGAGGTTGCCGTCGGTGGTCATAGCAGAAAAACCTCCAATCGCCGTGCCGTTGACAACGAAAGGTAAGGCTTGTAAGTCCCCAGCATCGATTGTTTCGCGTCTCGTCGGTCATCTGTTGCGTGGATTGTTGTGGTTTCCAAAGTGTCACTTGCGCATCACAGTCAGGAGCGCCGTCGAACGCCAAAATCAGATGCCGTTGGCAGATGCTTGATGAACTCTGACAAAGCACTGAATTTTGATATAAAATGACCTTTGGAACCGAACTGCGCTGCCAACGGTCAGCTGGATTTTTTTGTTAGCTATTGTATTACATAAGCTATAACTTTCTCTAGGAATTAGTATGCCTACAATTTCAATGTTTTACGGAATTATTATCCGAATGTACTTTTTCGACAACCAGCAGCACGATCTCCCACATATTCATGTGCATTATCAAGACTATAACGCTATTATTGGGATTCCTAGCGGGACAATCATAGAAGGTAAACTACCAAAAGCCAAACAGAAACTTGTAGATGCTTGGATTGAAATTCACAGAGATGAACTTGTAGCTGACTGGGAACTCGCAATTAACGGTGAGCCAATATTTAAAATTGATCCATTAAAATAGGATGCTTAAATGAACCCTCATGTTATCGACGTTGAAGTAAAACAAGAATATATATTAAAACTAGCTTTTGAAAATAAGGAAGTTAGACTATTTGATGCAAGCCCTTTTCTGGACAAAGGCATATTTAATGAATTAAAAGATATCAATTATTTTAAACAAGTAAAAGTAGCCTTTGGTGCCATTGAATGGCCTCACGAGCAAGATTTTAGTAAAGACACTCTTTATTTATTAAGTACACCTTTAGAAAGCTAACGCCGAGCTCACTGGCTGCAATGAAATTGGTCGCGGCTTTTGCGGCAGCAAAATGGCGTGCCAATTTTGCTGTCCGGTGCAGCTATTTGTTAGCACTTTTTTGATGTGCTACATATTCATCAAGTAACTGACGAATCATTTTTTGATACTGCATGTGATTTTTTTTTGCCGCAGCTTTAAAAAAGGAAATGCTCTCAGAACTTAAAGAAATAGTTACCTTTGTATTTTTATTTTTTAATGCAAGCTCAGTTGGTGAAGGCAAGAAATCAGGGATTAATTTGATTTCACCAAGCGGCTCATCACTGTATTGAATTGTTTTGCTCATAAACCTTTTTACCTTTTCGCCAATAACCGGCACCAATGATTCTGATACAACCAGACCGATAAGTAAAACGAACAGTCAGAATGCCATTTTTTTCTTGATTTAGACCAAAGCAATAAAAGCGCTGCTCATTTTGACTATGGCCTACGTCTTCAGCAATAATACGGTTTTCATCGAGAAAAGCATGCTGCGCTTCAAGAAAGGGAACACCATGTTTCCGTTGATTTTCAAGGTCTTTGTCCTCGTCCCATTCAAAGTTCGGTTTACTCATTTAGGAAGTATAACTTTTATATGGCTATTTAGCCATACCTAGTGCTAACGTCCGCGTAATAGGCGCGAGCTTGCGAGCGTCCTAATTTGACGCGTTTGTTAGCTGCATTATTGAAACTTGCTCAGAAATTCTAATAATGCTTTTTGCGGATCGCTTTCCTTTGATGTAAGCATTTTAATACCCCATTGATCTAATATTGTTTCTTGAATGGGGTTTGGTCTATGCGTAAATACATATGACCGTGGCTGAACGCCACCACCGTTATTAGACTTCCACAATTTTGCCAGCTTATAGAAAAGAAACCTAAGATTCACATCAGTTAGACTGTATCCAATGAACAAAAGGGATTTTCCTAGAACATCCGATCTGAGTTTTATATCTAAAGGATTCTCAATCTCTAAGCGCTCATAGTAACTAGACTCATCAAGTACGATAGTTTCATCGTTGTCAAAATCACCATGAAATTTAATAACTTGAGTTACGCCATCTTTGATCTTTGCAATATCGGATACGCCCGCAATTTTCGTATACTTCTTGTTATAAAGTTCATATGATTTTTCTAGCCACCTATCATAGTTGGTGGTGTAAACCAATGGGAATTTTGAATTTGCAATAAGTTTGTGTATCTCAGAGCCTTGCAGGTCTACATTGGCAGAATGCCATTTAGTATCCATCCAGCTTCTGAGTGGTCCAATACTTCCTGTTTTTACCCTATAGTATTCTGCTAAGGCTAAGCTATCTCCGAAAGACTTGTATATTTCGGGATCATATCCCAGCTCAACGGCAATATGATTTATTAGTTCTGACCACGTAGGGAGACCAAGATTTTTTGATACTCCTGCGCCGACAAAAAGGATGACATTTTTTTCTCGATAAGACGCTATAAGATCATCCATTACAGAATCTCCGACACAAGAAATTCTCTGAAATTATCAAAAGCTATCTTGCGCATTGAAATCTCATTCTTTTTTTCGCCCATCTCGGCGAATGTTTCTTCAAACCCTTGGGGATAAAGACACAATCCCATTGAAAATCTTTATTTCCTCTTGGCTCAGGCGCAATATTTCCCTCTACAGATCCTTCAAATATATATACTTTTTTAGCATCACAAAATGCGATAACTGTTTTCGCAGTAAGTGATGTATTTTCTAATCCGCCGAACAATTCAGAAAACTTATCTGCTTTTAATTTATCCCAGAATACTTGTGTTAGACCGCCGGGAAAACCTTGTAAGGTGTCAATGTAAAGGCCTGTATGCTCAATAAATACGGGACGACCGACTTGATTAAAGGCCTTTAGTACTTTATTCCTTACTATGTGCTTAATATCTTCTGTTTGTATTTCATGGATAGTTAAGGGAGCGTGGACAATAGATACCCCTATATCACCTAAGATGGCCTCCACCTCTTTAGCCTTGTGGGGGTTCTTTGTTACAAAACTAATTTCCACGTAAATATCCCTAATTATTGGGGGCAGCTAACTATATTATTATCAGGCACCATAGTATATTCCAATCCATAAATGAGCCTGAAATAAGGAGTCAGATTCTGTTTCAGAATGGTTAAAAATATTAAAAATTATTATTGTAGATCAAAAAACCCGTGGTGGGTAAGTTGTGGTCGGCCGGTGGTCAACCTGTGGGCAACAGGGACGTTGTCCATCGGGTTGTCCACGGGACCGTCCATAGCTTATCCACCACACCGATTAAAAGCAAATTTTTGATCATCAGGCCGCACAAAAAGATCTTTCGAAAATGGTTTGAAAAAGCTGTTTTTTGGCCTCTTGCAGTCGACCGGCAGCTTCGTTGTCACTGATTTTATTAGCTATTTTGTCTAATTGTTTGAAGCTAGTGCCGGTTTTCAGGTAACCAGGGGCGTTGGGTAATGATTTCAGTTTTTCGTAAGGAGTCATCATCTGGTCATAGGGATAGCGTTTGCGCTGTTTGCCTTTTTCATCCACTATCACTTCGGCAAAGAAACAGGGACGGTGATAATTAATATAAGGGTTGAGATAGGTTTGGTTGAATTCATTAATCAGCGGTGCCCATTTCTGGGGAATATGGCTGTAGCCCAAGTGTTTTCGTACAATCGAGGCATTTTTACTTTCTGCCAAAGCATTATCATTGGTGTGCCGAGCGCGTGATTTAGTTAATTCAATCAGGAGTTTTTCGAGCAGCTTGGCCACGTGCTTGTTAATGTATTCGGAACCATTATCCGAGTGAAACCCTTTGATCACAAAAGGAAAAGTATCCAGTAATTGCTCCAGCACAGGAATCAAATAATGTTCTGATATTTTCTCTAAGGTGCACACCACCTCAAACTGGGTGATCTCATCAACGGCATTGATATGGTAGACGCCTTTTACCCCATCCTGGTCCCCTTGATGTACGCTGTCAATACGAATAAAACCAGGTTGCCCATTGGGATAGGGCTTACGCCGTTCGCCAATCCTTGAACGCACCGGCTTGGTTTTTTCATACTGATGCCGTTGCCCAGCATAGCTCTTGGACTTCCTCAGATTGTACAGGTGGGCAATGGATATGCCAGCTAGGCGTTGGTATTCATTTTCGCCGAAAACCTGATAAGCACGCTCACAGAGCTTCTTGGTTGCCGGACCACTTAACGTGTTATGACGCTCATCCAGAGCTGCAAGCAACAGCTTGTCCTCGCGGGTATATTTCAGCCGGAATCCCTTGGTTGTTCTGTGTTTTCGCTCCAATCGTCCGTGTTTACGGTACTGTTTGATCAAGCGTTTTACCTGAGCCAGCGAATATCCCGTCATCTTCCGAATATAACGGGTTATCAGTCCTTTGTTTGTCTTACTGAGCTTCAAATAGCGAAACTTCACTAAAGTATGCTGTATCCAGCGATAGCGAGCATCTTTGCTTTCAATTTGGAAGCTGATCGCTTCGGTACATTCCAGAAATTGTCGAACTTGGTCAAGTGTTTCAATTTTTGTATCGTTCATAAGAGTCTTCATCCTACCATCATGAACAGAATCTTAGTTTATTTCAGGCTCATTTCATACTAGAAATACGTGCCTCCCTTCAGGCTCATTTCATATTGGAAGAGACTACCATTACCCTTAGAACCTAATATTACCCTATAATTCAGGAAAATTCGCCCAAATTTTTTATTATCAGGGTGATTTACTTTGATAAGTTGATATTAGTCTGTAAATAAGGCAAACTGACTTCTCCAATTATCCACAGTTTAGTTACTAGGGAACGCAGTGTCAACACAAACAAACAGTAAATTAATGGATGATGTTCGACAAGTTATGCGCTTGAATCATTACTCCATTCACACAGAAAGAACTTATTCAGATTGGATTAGGCAGTATGTGAAATTTCATAAGATGATTGATCGAGCTGATTTGACTGTGACGCCTGAAGCTAAAGTGGAAGCGTTTTTAAGTTATTTGGCAATACAGCGTAATGTAGCTGTATCTACCCAAAATCAGGCGATGAATGCCTTGGTGTTTTTGTATAAAAGAGTGCTAGAACAGCCCTTGGAGAAAAAGGTTGATGCGGTACGGTCAACTAAAAATCCTAAAATACCCGTCGTCTTAACGCAAGATGAGGTAAGGCAAATTATTGTTTTATTAGAGGGAACAGCACAATTAGTGGTGAAGTTGCTTTATGGCAGTGGTTTGCGTATCACTGAGGCGCTTAGACTGCGTGTACAGGATATAGATTTTGAGTATAAGCAAATTACGGTGCGTTCGGGTAAGGGCAATAAAGATCGGGTGACTACCTTTTCAACTAAGTTGATGCCTCAAATTGAGAGTCATTTGCAGCGTGTGCAGTTAATACATACAAAAGATTTACTTGGCGGTTATGGCTCTGTTTATTTACCGACTGCGCTGGATAAAAAATATCCTACTGCGGCAAAATCATGGGGATGGAAGTATGTCTTTCCTTACAGGAATTTATCAACTGATCCACGCTCAGATCAAATTCGACGGCACCATATTGATTCATCAGTCATTAATAAGCCATTAACCCATCTTCGCCACTTATACTGTCAATTACCCATTATTTCAATGAGTTAAATTTTTCAATCGGTCTCAGTTGGCACTACAGATTTCATATCAACGGTTGTTTTATATTTACCCCTCGGGTCAGGGTTAATGTTCAAAGCAGTGTATATTTGTTTTTTGTTTAGCTTCTGCTTTACTTGTGGTTCTCAAATGAATGATAGTGTCACTATCAGTAGGCAAAGTAATGGTCAGGCGTTGCTGGGTCGACATAATGTTGCGAATGCTATCCCAGCTTAAGTGAATTCCCTTGCAGCCTGAGTTGATGGCGCAGTGTATGCACAAGGTGGTAAGCCAATAATGTGATGAACAAGTGACCGGTGACTCGATCTTCCTTTTGGTGGTAAACAGGTCGCAATCCCAATTCGGTTTTCAGACTTTTAAACGTTGCTTCAATTTCGGTCAGCATTGTATAGGTCGTCCAGAGTTGCTCTTCCGACCAGTCGGGGATATTTGTTCTTAGGCAGTAGACACCAGAGTGCTTATCTTTTTGATCGCTTTCTGCTTTACGTTTCCATTCTATGCGGGTGGCTTTACTTTTTGTGTCATCAGCCACCACGTCAATGATGTAATCTGCGGCAACGCGACTATGTTTTTCGCGTAGTCGGCCAATACGTTCCAGTATTTTATCGTATTTCTTAATAGTGCCTTTTTTGCTCAAGCCTTCGTGCAGCTTTGTCAGAGCCTCTTCCAGGCGAACATGGAAACGATTACGGATGCCTTGTTCTTTTTTTGATTTTAGGTCCGAATGACAATAGAGCCGGGTTTCTTTGGTTTCTGTATCCACTTCACGATAAACAACAACACGACTGTCTTGGGTCTCTCTGACCGTTATCGGGGATTCTTGTTCTCTCGGGTCTTTGACGTGTCGTTCTCGGCTGACGACAAGATAATGATAGTCTTGCTTGATGAGCCAGGCAATATTGACTGCACTGGCAATACCGGCATCCATGATGACCACGGGTTTTATTTGATTGAATGGATCTTTGTCTCGCAGCTCGTCCAGCATCAACTCCAAAGTAGCAGGTTCGCTTGCATTACCCGGAAAGACCTGGCATCTCAATGGAAAACCGTCTCCATCCAGAATCAGGCCTAAGGTCACTATTGGACAATCCGTGCGCTTTTCTTTGGAGCGACCGAATTTTGCCTGTGGGTTTTGAGCGCATTGACCCTCAAAATAAGTATTGGTCAAATCATACAAAACGATCTTACGGTTTAAATCAAATAAGCTCTGCTCGCGCTCGGATAAAAAATGCTTCAAGCGTATCCCGATGCTTGAGTAACTTGTCACTGGCAGCATATAAACGTGTCAGGCTGGTGTTGCCATAATCATGATCCAGCAACTCGCCCAATCCTGTCCGATTTTGCAGCCAGTCATGTGTGTACAATTCACTGCCGGGTGAAACCGCACGACTTATAATGCTTCCCAATGCTGCAGCGATATCCCGTTTATTAAAGCCGAGTGCAATGAGTTTTTCATCAAGTTGCAATTGCTGTGCAGCGTGCAACACCAAGGTTTCTGCGCCTATGCTGCGAGCATTGATGGCTTTGACATGATGAATATCAATAGAATGATATTCTCGAGTTGTTTTTTTCGAGTTTAGCGGTTCAGACAATTTTGCCGTTATCAGCGCGCTATAGCGTTGAGCTGCTGATTCCAAAAGTTGATTTAAGTCATCAGCCAAATTAAACAGTTCTGCCTGACGAGGGGCCGAGCCTTGTTGTAATTGCTCTATCCTGGCAGTCAGTATGGGCCAATGCTCTTGCTGAATACTAAAGTCCGCACCGATATTAAGTAACGTGCGCTGCTTAACCTGATTTCCTATGCGGACTGATTCGACAATGCGATACGTATAATAAGCACTACCGTCTTCCAGGTTTTTTGTTTTTGTTCTTCGAATATACATACCGCTAGCATCGGCTAAAAACCAGAATGCAATAGGCTCACGCAATTAAAATGGCACTACAAAGCGACCGCAAAAAACGCCCTTTGATTTTAAAGAAGTTTTTTTGGTAAAAATAAGGCATGAACAATAAATCAATGACTTATATTAGTGAAAGCTGCGAAGATGGGTT
>CALOCH010000029.1:0-89691 GCA_942491615.1 uncultured Gammaproteobacteria bacterium | reverse complement strand
TTGACAAGAGATTGTTTGTTTATGTTGCTTCCCTAAATTGCTTATGTTATCAATTCTGGTGGTTGTAATAGTCACCTCCATAGATACTACTACATTGCTTGCTCAAATTCGCGCTAAGCATTGAATCGAAGTCAACTGCGGCGCAATAGCTTTCAGGTTGGGCAAAAAACAGTGTAATTTCTCTCGTGGGCCTCTCTAACACGCGATTCACTTTTTGCTATCAGTGCTGGTGATTGTTAGAGTCTTCTGGGATGCATGATTGGTCTGTTTACCCACTCCATGCAAGAGTAAAGGTCCGCAGGTGACGGCCTCGAGGTGCTTGTCGAGTTCAGCAAGCCGCACAAAGAGCGACCACCAGGTATATATAAGCGCAATCATTCGAGCTGCGGACTGGCACGGTACTAATTTTTGGGTAACAAAGCCACCCCAGCCCCAGTGGTTTTTGATTTCATCGTAGTTATTTTCACAATCTGCTCTATCTCGGTAGTGCTCTAGCAACAGTTAACACTTCGTCAGTTAATGAGGGTGACCAAGACCGCATATTCATAGGCACCAATCTCTTCAGGCGGTTCCCAGATTGAACACTGCTGAGGAACCGACAATGCCTTGGACTTTCGTTTGGTGTCTTCTTTTTTTGATAGGCGTCGTCGCGTAAGGATAACTCGTCGTACTACGTTTCCAGCTGGCTAACTGTAATTCGGTTTCTAACGCCTCCCACCCCGGCTGGTTGAGATCCAACAAGGCTGGTCAACAGCGAGTGGATGCTCCTCAGTTTTTACAACGCATTTGGATTGGCGTAGTTTAAAACAGATAATGGATGTTCCGGTCGTCAAACGGTCATAATTCCATCTCTCCCAGTCACTGTCTCCTCGAAAAAGGCAGGCCAATGTACTCGTGGAATACGTTCTAATAATGCCCATAAACCGGGGCGGAATACCTTAGCGCACTCTGGTTCCTGCTTGCACTTCCACCTCAAATTAATCGTCAAGTTAGCTATCACATAGGTGTGAAACGTTATGAAGGTAGTCCGGGTTTATGGGGGTTATAGCCAATCACTGCACCTTCCTGCTTACCGTTCAAAGGCGCCCTTTGAGTGACATCTGTATCCAATATCCAGGGCTGACTGAGGAGTGGGCGGTAGCAGTAATAGAGGTGATCCTGCAACCATTGGATACCTTCATTCACTTCGATTCTTTCAATGGTCTTCGGGCTGGTCTTCACTGACGACTTTCGCCATACTCCTCAACAGGTTAGGCATGGACGCTATCCCCTATACAAACTGGTTAGAAGCCGATAGCGACTACGACCTGATAAAATGGATAATAAATAAGACCCCAGTACATCAACTTTCTCGGGTGCATTATTGCTGGAGTAGGTTACAAGACACCTCTTCTAACCCAGGGACAAATAAGTTGCCGACTTTCAAGAATTGAAAAAAGAAAGGGAGCTGTCCCAGCGTAGTGACTTGTGCCCTGTGGGTTCCACTCGATGTGTATTTTTCCGGCAAAAGTATCGGCAACTAATGCCGGTATTTCTCGCATTTTTAATTGAATTTCTTGTTCACCTATTGGGTGAGTGACTTTGAGGTGGTAAAACCATTGGAATTCCTTATGTTGTCTGACTTTGACATTATAAGGATATTTTTTACTGCCGTTTTTAGGTTCATCAAGTCTTTAACCAATACGCCAGATTCACGCTTTATCTTTAGCTCAATAATTTGTTCCTGAGTGAGTTTAGGTTTGGCACCAAATTGAATTCCCAACTCCTTGGCACCAGCAATACCATCTGGATTTGTCGTTCCTTGCGGATGTAGCATTCTCGAATTCGCTATTGAGCCAGGCATACCATAAGAAGAGAAATTTACTTGGTGCTAGTGTGCTAGCATATGGATTGGTCTAGCATAACTAATCAATATTGCTTGCTCTAAATCCTAACCAATTTTAGTGAGGTCATAAGTTGAGCTCGCTAATCGGTCTAATTTAGTGATGACGAGTGAATTGCCTTCTCAAAAGTGCTTTAAGGAGCGAAGACTCAATAAAACCCGAAACCAAGAAAGCGTATTTCTGTAGGTCGGACTCGCTTATTTAGTGTAGCGTAGATTAAGTTATCCAGTACATCAGGCACCAGATAACTTACGAAGATAACATTTTTTAATGCTGCGCAATAAAAAAGCTAATCCGGCCTGCGACTTTGCATTTCTGAATCATACTCATCATGCTTGATTTAGGATTCTATTTAATTTTGGTTTCTGAGAACTAAGAAAAAGAAGACATATTAAGGAACAAGAATTAAATAATACAAAAGTATAGTATGTAGAGGAACTTGCAAAATTATGTTTTTTACTCTACAAACCACTACATACAGTGTTTTTCAAAGGAACGGCACTATATCTATGCGTTTTGCAAGTACTCCTCTGTAGTTTCAAATATTGTTACAATGAACTCATCTGATCTAGCCATATTTTAGAAAGTGAACTGGAAGAGTGAAATTAAGTCTTAAAATAGAAGGAGTTCAACTTTACTAGCCCTCAGTTATCTTCGCCCTGTTTGTCTGATAGTGATTTCGGTGTTTTTCATAATCCAGTTCAAAGTTAATAAATACATCTTTGGTCGATAACTCAGTCATAAAAAATTCTTTGTTGTTTCATGTACATTTTACTAACCCATTAAATTATAGCGCTATTCTTGAGTGAAAAATTCGCAATTCGGGACCTGCCCCCTAGACTGACCGACCCTATTATAAACCCTTGATTATTTTTGTAAGACTAAAGATATCAAGCTCACTCGCCTAACAATATTAAACCTTCCTCATCTTCATCTATACACGTGAATAATGTGCTGAACAAAGGTTCGTCAGGCATACAATCCCAAAATTTTGAATAACCAAAACGATTCTTCCCGATTTGGCGATGGTGGACGTCTAGCACACACAAAACCATCCTCACATATTTGTGAATCACATTCCTCGTCGCCTGGAATTACTGGTGGGATATTTGGGCAACCATCTACAAGAGTTATTCCACCTGTAGTAGTCCTCTAGAGGAAAGTTACCAATCTCAAGCCATGCTATGTTCGAAAAACTTGATGGGCAAGAACTCTCATTAAACAAATCGTTTGGTAAGTCAGGTAGTCTAACTGGGATTCGTATTTCAGTTCTTTCATTAGGCTGCAATATATTATCCGGACAGGTGACTGTAACGTTTCCTGTTATTGGGTTATTACCAACCTGGCAGTTCCCTCCAGTGGACGTTGGTGCTAACGGGTATCAAAAATCTAGGAGCTCGTCATGAATAGGCCCACGGCCTGGCCTATCATTACTGGTTGAATACCGTAATAAGATCAAAAGATTCCCCCTGTCGTACTTAGCTATGTAGCTACCAAGAGAACCTTCTCTGATGGCATTATGAAAGGCTACAACCCTCACATATTGTATCTTCAGGACTGCGCCATCATCATCACTAGGCAAAAATTAAATACCCCTAAATCCTGTTGGGTATTAGGAAATATTGATGACGGAGGGGAGGGCGCATCTTCATTGAGATGACCAACGATTAGAGCACAGAATTTCTCAGTAGCTGGGTCTTGTCTAATAGCAACCCCTTGTCCGATATCCCTGCCTTCGCTACCAAAGTAAGTGAATAAACTAGGACTCCATTTGTACTGGTTGATGGGATAAACATATAAAACATATCAGACTCACCTAACACAGCAGAGCGTGCGAGGTTATCAATATTTGAATTCCCTACTGCCAGCCCGTTGCGACTTACTTCTCCTGTCACATGGATAGAACCAGAAGGATCAATGGATATAGCGTTTCCTACCCCATCGCCTTTTTCGTCAAGAGGCAAATTAAATTGTCTATTAAAGACAAAAGGTCCTCCAATAAATGGAGTTATTTTCGCTACAAAAATATGTTGAGGTATCTCATCAACAACTAGCTGATCGAACCCTCCTCTCTTCGTTCCCGTAATTGCAACTGAGCCTACATTATCAGCACTAATATCATTGACTATATCTACCAGCGGGCCACCATAATATGTACTGTATTCTATAGCTGAACCAGTTTCGTTAAGCACGGTAACAAACCCGTCATAACACGCCATAAGCAATTCATCCTCGCAGCTATTGGAGGAGTCTGGGAAGCTAAAGCTCCGTTGAGATGCATTGTCTGTTGTTGGAAATAAGTCAGATGCGGTAGTTCCTGCTAGATATGCTTTCCCATTAACGACATCTAGGCCGTAGATACTATCTTCTCCACTCAATGTACTTTGAATGGAATCACTACCAAGGTACGTAAAATACTCCAAACTAGATAAATCAGCCTTGAGTTTAGCAACGAAACCATCAGATCGTCCTTTTACCTCATTTCGCCAGGCAGCATCAGTGGCATCACTTCGTATACCTGCATTATTAGATTTTTCTTCAGCTACTCCGGCAACATATACACTCCCTCCGGAAAACTTTATATCATTTATGTTATGTTCCGATGCAGCCCCAATCATAGTTCCAAGCAGCAGCTCTCCATTTCCAGAAAGCTTGCCAACAAACGCCTGTCTATCAAATGATGTATTTCCTGTCAGAGATGGAGAGTTACGGAAGGTTTCACCTGGTGTTGGAAAGTCATCCGACTCGGTAGTTCCGCCAACGTAGATCTCACCTTTTTCACCAAGGGATATAACAGTATTCAACTCGAATTTTGTACCACCAATATAAGTAATATACGAGGGATTGGGTATTTCTCTGCCATTGTCAGGCTGAGGAGGAAAAGGCGAAAAAGGGGCTGATGGTACTTGCATTTTAATAATAAAGGAATTGGAATCGTTTCTACCTAAGTATTCCCTGCCATCCGGTACTTTCATCGTTGTACCTGCTACAAATACGGAAGAACCAAAGGATTCAATATCAAATCCTCTTTTAATACGTGGTAAAAAAGCGTCAATTAGGGGATTGGTGGCTCGTACTGAGCGAGTCGTCACAAATACTGAGGGATCAATTACCAACTTTTTCCCTGGTGTTCGGTTAAGAACTTTAAAACCTATTTCATTTTTGTCCCTTACAACATAATGGCCTTTCAGAGGTTTTCTTCTTCCAGATATTTCTTCAAAAAATTGCGGCTTTGAATGATAAACAACACCGTTTTCGAAGGTTATTGTTAAGTTGTTTTTATCAATAGATAGAAGCGCTGAACTGTTAAATTTAATTCGTATTGACTCCTCAGAGGTATTACCTTCAATATTAAATTGATACTCTGGAATTCTTCCTTTGCTTTTCCAGATCATATCAATACCTTTATAAACATTTTTATAATGTAATTCTGCATAGCCTGGAATATCGGTTAACCATTTTTTTTCATCCGCACCAATATATTGATTAATTCTCGTTTTTACTCTACGGACACCTTCAGCCTTTTGATCTTGGGATTTCACTAAACTCATTTTTAAAAGACTGGGTTTATTTTCAATATCCTTACTGGAAGAGCCATCAACTGGATGGTTTGCTATCTCAGTAATAAACGAATTCCCGGTAAAGTACATAGCGTAGTTTTGCTGACGTAGTAGAAAATCGAAATTATCATCTATTTGGCCTACGTTTTTTTCAAAAATTAACGGTAATATAAATTGTGAATTCCTAGCTATACCTTTTTCACTTTCTCCCTTCCCTGGTACTGCTTGTTTTATTTTTACAACTCGACTTACTTTTTTTTCTGAAATATTTGTTGATACTGGCCTAAGGCCATTATGTTGAGGTGCGTCGCCAGTCAAGGCATTCGAAAATGCCGCTGTAACTGGGAGAACGGAAATGATGCATGCGGAAATAACTTTGAAGTAGACAGAGCGAGTATTCATTGGGAAGAGCCTCATGTAGGTGGGTAGTATGGGGATAAGAAACTGTTATTAGAGGTACCAAAAAAATGAACCTTCCAACCAAAGCCACACAACCAATGTGTTAAAAAATATTCATCGAAAAAACTTGAATTGATCAAAGTCAACCAACACCTTATTCAGGCAATAATCGAGCATTCATAATCTGTTTTTGACAACAGTAATCTCAACACGTGTTTTTATCCCTGTAAGAGCAGGGAAATCATAGGTTCACTAAACATATTTGTTGGTTATCCTCCTAATTGTTCATCACTTTTGTATTGAAATGCTTTAACTCGCAGCCTAATGGTAACGGAGGGATCGTAGTATGATGCCGCTACTAGTCTACCATTAATCCAAGTAGAACAGCCAGTTACAGCCTTCTCCAATCTCTTCAATACGAAATGAGTCTGAAAAGAGCCTCGTATTGTAATATACTGAAGTTTCCCAATAATTTAAAAGCGAACTTGTAGCAATATATCGGGTTGTAGGATTATTCATTGGGGTTGGGTGCAATGGAGAAAATCTATTAATAGATACCCCTACCTTCCGAGTTACCCCATAAAAACTGGGAAACTTCAGTTTAATATAAAGTCTTTAAGAAATTAAATTTCCAATCTCACCTGTTAAAAATACATTTAAAATCAGTCTTCATTCTATGCATAGCAAGGAAGCTATTTATCTGAAAGTCTATAGTAAGAAATTTTCTGACCCGCTGTTGTCCTTCAGTAACTCTTTTTTATGATCATGTGGTCTTGATAGGAATCAGGATTCACTTAACCAATAAAAACTGGCTCTTCCGGATCTGCCGTGAAACTATGCCATAAACATGGTTTATAGTGCAGAAAAAAAGTCATAACCTATTGTATATAATGCTTTTTATAAGCAATAAAAATTCAGAAATACCAAAATTTCACAAGATTTCACTTATTTCACGGGAAATCCCAGAGAGCGTAAAAACTAAATGCGGGAATCACCAGGGGATTTTTAAAAATATCCGGCTGTTGACCACTGTATAAATCAATCAATCTCTCTTGTTGAAAAGCTGTCCAGCTATCAAGGTTTTCCAAATTAAGAGGTTGCGGCTTGTTGCTAAAATTAGCGGTTATTAAAGTCGTCAAAAGCTTCAATTTCCTTGCGTATCGCGATCATGCGTTTTAATGCCATAAAAATTTCATATTCTACAGTGTTTGGAGATTTTCTATGGGCGGCTTTATCCTTGCTATAGTAGGCCTGTGAATCCATCGCGAGTCATCCGCTTTAGCAGGCTCGACCTGATTTTTAATATATCTGGTGCTACATGTGATAGGTCAATGACTCGTTTCACTTCTTTTTAATGACTAATTCCTCAATAATTAAGCATTCAATTCTATCAGAAAAGCGTATTTACTTTACTTCCCCCTCTGTTTTTTTGTAATGTTTTTCAACCTGGTTAATTCCTGCTAAATCGTCTTTTTTCACTTGAATTCTATATTTTTTCTTGAAAAAGTAATCTTTATCCCTATATCCCTAGGATAAATTTCAATTATTTTTGGAGAGATATACATAATGACCGTTGAAGCTAAAAAAGAAACGCTGGGATTTCAAACAGAAGTTAAGCACTTATTACATTTAATGATTCACTCTTTGTACAGTAACAAAGAGATTTTTTTGCGTGAATTGATTTCTAATGCCTCCGATGCAGCAGACAAACTGCGTTTCGAAGCGATTTCTAACGACGGCCTTTATCAAGGTGATAGTGAGCTCAAAATTCGTATTGCTTTTGATAAAGAGGCAGGAACAATTACTGTCAGTGATAACGGTATCGGTATGACTCGCGCTGAAGTGCAGGAGCATATTGGAACGATTGCAAAATCCGGTACAAAACAGTTTTTTGAAGCTTTGACAGGTGATCAAGCTAAAGATAGCGAACTGATTGGTCAGTTTGGAGTGGGTTTTTACTCGGCTTTTATTGTGGCTGATAAAGTGACTTTAATTACGCGTAAAGCAGGTAGTACAGAAGCGACACTTTGGGAATCGGCAGGCGAAGGTGAATATACACTTGAGACAGTAGAAAAGGCCGGGCGCGGTACCGATATCATCTTGCATTTAAAAGAGGCTGAAAAAGAATTTTTAGATCGCTACCGTTTAAGTTCTATTGTTAGAAAATTCTCCGACCATATTTCATTACCCATTGTAATGGATAAAGAAATTCCTGCAGTAACTGATGAAGAAGGTAATGAAACAGAGCCAGCTAAAGTTGAAGAAGAAACGGTTAATAGTGCTTCGGCATTATGGACTAAATCTAAAGATGAGCTGGATGATGAGGCTTATAACGAATTTTACAAACATGTCGGGCATGATTTTCAAGACCCTTTAGCTCATGTGCATAGCAAAGTAGAAGGGACTAATGAATATACAATGTTATTGTATGTGCCAGCGCGTGCTCCTTTTGATATGTGGGACAGAGATGCGAAGCACGGTGTAAAACTGTATGTGCGTAAAGTCTTCATTATGGATGATGCGGAGCAGTTAATGCCGCGTTATTTACGTTTTATCCGTGGTGTAATCGATACGGATACGTTGCCATTAAACGTATCGCGTGAAATTCTACAACAAAGCAAAAAAATCAATACGATTAAAGCCGGTGCAGTTAAAAAGGTATTTAGGCTTACTAGAAAATATCGCTACAAATGATAAAGAAAAATACGCTACTTTTTGGGCGCAATTTGGTAATGTGATTAAAGAAGGTCCAATCGAAGACCACAAAAACAAAGAGCGCGTCGCTAAGCTGTTACGTTTTGCTTCAACGCATGCAGACACTAATGCGCAAGAGGTTTCTTTTGAAGATTATATCGGTCGTATGCAAGAAGGTCAGGATAAAATCTATTATGTAACGGCAGACAGTTTTGCGGCTGCAAAAAACAGCCCGCATTTAGAAATCTTCCGTAAAAAAGGGATTGAAGTCTTATTATTATCAGACCGTGTTGATGAGTGGTTGGTCTCTAACCTGAATGATTTTGATGGCAAGGTATTGCAGTCAGTTGCCAAAGGCCAATTAGACCTGGATAAATTTGATACTGAAGAAGATAAAAAAGAGCAAGAAGAAGCCTCCAAAGATTTTGAGTCAGTCATTACTCAGATTAAAGATGTATTAAAAGATAAAGTCAGCGATGTGCGTTTAAGCCATCGTTTAACGGCATCACCTTCTTGTCTGGTCACTGAGCAAGATGCCATGAGCTTAAATATGGAACGCATCATGAAAGAAGCGGGTCAGGATATGAGCATGATGGGAATGGGCGCGACCAAGCCTATCTTCGAAATCAATCCGGAACATGCGTTAGTGACACGTTTGAAAGATGAGCAAGACGATACGCGGTTTTCTGATTTAACCCGCATTTTATTCGATCAGGCGGTATTAAGTGAAGGCGGGCAACTAGATGATCCTGCTGAGTTTGTCCATAATTTGAACGGTTTATTGCAAGGCTTGTTGAAATAAATAAGCTTTTAGTGATTGCTTGATGAAAAAGGCCGCTTTTAGCGGTCTTTTTTGTACCTGACTGCTCTTTTGCAAAGGTCAAACTTGCAAACACACTTTTTACTTTGACATAGTCAGTGTTGGGTAACCTTCAATATAAACCCGGTCGGTATTTTTAGCTGGCTTATGGCAGGCTAGACATTCAGTATGATAGTTTGTGCTCACGTTTAGCTTAGTGTTAGCGGTTTTTATCAAAGCCCGGCCAGCCATCACCCCAAGCGGGATTGTTGGGAAATCTCCTTTTACTGTCTTTTATCATTACTAACCATTGTTTCACTTCATTGCTTGCATGACTGACGTTTTTTCCAGTGGTGTAATCGCCTGTCGTTGATGCGCACAATTCCTTGACTATAAAGCTGCTCCGTCGGGAAACTTGCCCGCGCGATGGTAAACACGAACACTTTCAGCTTCTGTATATACATCATGAAAACTACTTGCCCCTCCTTGTAGAACATACCAGGAATCTGGGTGGGTCATAGACAATTTAAAATCATCCGGTAGGCTGATATGACCTGATTTGTCGATATAAGCGGAAAAAGTGAGGTTTTCAGCGGCCTCTATTTGCGTCGAGTTTAGCAATATAGCAAGTAGTAGCATCATGAACATTGCGCTTGAAGCTTCTCAATGGATACGTCTTGTGTGAGGAGCCTTAGCTATCGGTATTCTGCCGACATTGGCTCCATTTATGTTACCAAACGCCGTGCTGGCTTTATCAGAAAAATTTCCTCATGCCGTTGTTACCATGCGTGAGGATATTTCTGCAGCGATAATTGAGACTGCGGAACGCGGAGAACTCGATGTTCTTATCGAAGTATCATCTTTTAACACTAGTCATTTGGACATAGAGCCACTCTTTTTAGACACATTCTACGTTGCCGTTCATCAGGATAACCCTCTGGCTAAATTAGCAGAGATTCCGATTAGTGCACTGGATGGCATGCCCTTTATTCTGCTAGAAGATATTCATTGCTCACGCGTCAAATCAAACAGTATTGCTTTAACCAGCGGGTCATACCAAAAGTCATGTTTCAGACTTCCCAAATAGCGACCATAAAACAGCTGATTGAAATACAGTATGGCATTTCAATTTTGCATTCTATCGCTATAGACAAAGACCCAGATTCATGTATTTCCTATATTAAACTTCAAGGCAAGGCACCAACCAGAAAGGTAGTTATAGCGACGGCTAAAAGTCGATATTTTAGTCCAGCGGCTGAGTATTTTATCGCCACTGTAAAAGAACAGTATCAAACAGCCTCGGTCTGAAGTATAAAAAGTCTTTAGTAAAACTTTAGAACTCACAATAAATAAACGACTCTATTGTGCAGGATTGTTGTTTGTCTTGAATACACAGGAATAGGCGCATAGCAGACTGGCTAGATATTGTTATAATGCACAGGGTGTCAAAAGACTAGCAAGATAAATGAGCTATCTGTTGCGAAGTGCCTTGATATTAATGGCAAAAGATGTGTCTCGTATCTCAGTCGGACTACGACCAAAGACATATCAACAAGCGTCAGGACATTATCATAACTTCTCATTATGAATAAGGTAATAGGAGCCCCCTCATGCCATCAAATAATAAACAGTTACACACTATTCATTTGAGGGTCTATAAGTTTTAGTTTTTATAATATTTGTGCTCTCTCTAAACAAAGAAAGGTTAGAATTACCGTTCTTATTTGTTTCAGCGTGAAGGATAAAAAATGAGTTTTAAATCAAATTTAGCAAAAATAGCAATAAAATTAACCCCAAGTATATTGGTTAAATGGGTAGCAAACATTATTCTTAAAGACATTGCAGAATTAACAGGATTTAACTTTGACATCGACACGCGACAGGTCTATGTGCAAATTCAACTTGTCGGAGAATCAGAGACAATTGATGTCTGGCTTGAAGATTTTGCCATCATTAGCGATGAAGGCTCCTACAAATTTGTCATTCAACAAGCTCAATCGAATCGGATCTGGCTGGGTAATCTTCTTTCCCGTATTATAAAAAAACAGTGGGAAATTCCTGTCTCTCCAGGCATGTTACCTCAAGTAGAGTTTGTTGCCGAGCTTCTTAAGGCCGAAAGTCCAGAACAAAAAGAGGGATAAAAGACCATCGATATTTCAATGAGTCAACTAACTTGATCTTATTAAGTTTGTTTAAAAACAAACATATATGACTCAGATGATTCCTGGTCAATAAATAAACCAACAGGGGCTGAATCTGAGATATCCGCACGAATTTAGATCGCCTTTTTCCTAGCTTACTCACTAACGCTAAAGGGCGCACTCGGTGCCCTAGTTATTTCGGTGTCAGGTACACATTTAAAGGTAATTGGACGTCTTTCATATTGCCTTTAAAGTAGTTTACACTTTTTTTTCAAAACGCTGGGAGCGCGGGCAGCTTGCCTGCTTTTATTGACCCTATGCAGGCGAGCCGCCCGCGCTCCCAGATAAAAACAACAAAAGTGTTAACTGGAAAATGAAAGATGCCGGTAATTGGGTATTTAAATTTTAGCTGGCCCCAATTATTCATACCTGAACTTTGATAGTTGACTGCAATCGACAACGCTCAAAGTGCGGCAAGACAGTTAAGAACAATGGTTCGATGAATTCATCGGGCTGATCAGCAAAAATTTATTTTCATATAACTCGTAAGCTGGACGTAGGCTGGAATAGCGTAGCGTTTTCCGGCATATTGCTTGCCGCTAATGGATTGGTTTGCTACCGATGGTGGAAAACGCTAACGCTATTTCACCCTAGTGTGCCAAGAAGGATAGTGAAAACTATCCATGCTGTATTAAAGATGAGTGTAGATCTCTCGGTTTCGGCGACCAGAAGTTGGAGTCAAACCACCTGATGTGGCTTTACCAAGCTTCTAGGGTTAGCTTGGGATGAACTTTGATGTGAACTGGCCTAACAGACACCGGACAAAGCGGCAACCGGTATAGAGGGGGGCATGAACACAATACAGGATTTAATAGGGAACTTGGGAACCTGTCGTTCTGATGTTAAGGGAGAAATTCAAGCGGAAGTCCCAGCAAGGATCTGAGTACCGATGCAGAGCACAGGGGCGGATCGGTTCGTAGTAGTGTTGAAGTTTCTGTAATGGAAACGGAGCGAAGGGGCTGACATGTCCAAAATAGAACATTGGTCAACCACAAAAATGGGAGGAACTGATGGTTTATGCAAACTTGGTAATTTTCAAGGGACATGAAGGACCGTATGAAGTGAGAGCTTCAAGCACGTTTCTGTGAGAGCCTGAGGGGGAAGTTACCTCGGGCGACTCGACCGCGGTTTTTTAAAATAAATAATCAATCGAGCTCCTAATACTATCGACATCACTGCCGCATAAAAAAGTGGCTCACTTATATCTGATTTTACCAGCCATAAATAATGGATGATGGCGCTAATGCCGGCCAGATAAACTAATTTATGCAATTGTATCCAGTGCTTGCCTAAGCGTTTTTGCATGGCTTTAGTTGAGGTGAGTGCTAAGGGTGTGAGCAATAGAAATGTTAGTAGTCCGACCAGGATATAAGGGCTTTGCGGAGCTTCGTCGAGAAAGTTGTCCCACGAAAGAGATAGATCCAGCACGATATAAACCAAAAAATGCAGGCTGGCATAAAAATAGGCAAACAAGCCCATCATGCGTCGAAAACGTATCGGCCAGCTTTGCTGTAGTAAGCTTTTTAATGGTGATAGGGCAAGAGTGATACAGAGAAAACGTAAGGCCCAGTCACCTAATGTAAAGTGTAAGGTTTCAATCGGATTTGCGCCTAATTGATCTTGAAGTGAGTCGCTAACCAAGAGCAGAAAGGGTGCCAGGCTGAGTAAAAAAATACTGATTTTTATAACCGCCCAGCTGTTTTTAGAAAAACGCATTAGAAATATTTTTTAAGATCCATGCCAGTATAAAGTGAGGCAACTTGTTCGCCGTAACCATTAAATAATTCTGTTTTACGTTTCGGGGTGAAAATACTGGCACCTAACACGCGCTCTCTACTTTGGCTCCAGCGTGGGTGCGGCACATCTGGGTTTACATTGGCATAAAAGCCATATTCTCCTGCAGCCATTTTATTCCACGCGGTCGCTGGCATGGTTTCACTAAAGCGAATTTTGACGATGGCTTTAATGCTTTTAAAACCGTATTTCCACGGCACAACTAAGCGTAATGGCGCACCGTTTTGCTTGGGTAAGTCTTCGTCATACATGCCAGTTGCCATAAAGGCTAAAGGGTGCATGGCTTCATCAATTCTCAATCCTTCCACGTAAGGCCAGTCCAGAGATTTTGTACGCTGGCCGATCATGATTTCTGGTTGATATAGTGTTGTGAATTCGACAAACTTTGCTTTTGACGTGGGTTGGAATTGTTGCAGCATTGCGCCGAGTGGAAAGCCTATCCACGGTACGACCATAGACCAGGCTTCTACACAACGAAACCTATAAATACGTTCTTCAAGAGGATTGTTTTTTAAAATATCTTCTAGATTAAAGCGACCTGTTTTTTCAGCTTCACCTTCAATCCTGACTTCCCAGGGACTAATTTGAAGTTTCTGTGCTAAAACGCTAGCGTCGGTTTTATTAGTTGTGAACTCATAATAGTTTGTGTAGTTTGAGGCATCTTCAAAGGAGGTGGTCTGAAGGGACGCTGAATAAGGACCAGTCGGTATTTGGGTGTATTGTTTGGTACCAGCTTGGGCGATATCAGGAAGCAGAGACGTTAGTGTCATTCCTGCCGCTGCCTTGATAATTTTACGGCGATTGAGGAAAATGGATTTGTCCGTTATTTCACTGCTTAGAATGGCGGGTTTTTCCTTAATTAACATAATGATATTTCCTTGTCATGTATTGAAAAAAAGGGCTTAGCTACAATAATAATCGTAGGTCGATTTAAGCACAACATAATTTTATTTGTGTTACTACGTTTAGCCGTATTTTTCGACAGTTTGGGTTTAATTAGAGTGTGTAGTCATAATCGATAATAAGCGGTGCGTGATCGGAAAAACGTTCTTCCTTATATATTGACGCGGAGAGAACTTTGTCTTTTAGGTGCTCACTGATGACTTGGTAATCAATACGCCACCCGACGTTTTTTGCCCATGCCTGACCGCGATTTGACCACCAGGTGTATTGTTCAGCTTCTTTATTTATTGTGCGGAATCCATCAATCCAGTGTTCGTGATCAAAAAGCTGGTCTAGCCATGCGCGCTCTTCAGGTAAAAAACCAGAATTTTTCTGGTTGGCCTTCCAGTTTTTTAAATCTATTTCTTTGTGCGCAATATTCCAGTCACCGGAAATAATATAGTCACGCCCATTTTTTGAGCATTCTCGCAAAAACGGCATAAAGCGATCCATCACGCTGTATTTAAAATTCTGACGTTCTTCTTTTGCAGAACCAGATGGCAGGTACAGCGATATAATGCTAAGTTTGCCGCACTGGAGTTCCAGATAGCGGCCTTCACTGTCGATATCCGCAAAGCCAATGCCTTCTATGACTTTGCTGGGTTGATGTTTGCTGTATATGGCAACGCCACTATAGCCTTTTTTTTCTGCACTATGATAATAACAGTGATACCCTTGGGGGGAGAAAACGTTGCTAGTCAGCTGTTCGGGTTGTGCTTTAGTTTCCTGTATGCAGACAAAATCTGCATTTTGTTGTGCTAGCCAGATAAAAAAACCTTTGCGTTCAGCGGCACGGATTCCATTTGTGTTGATACTAATAATACGCATATTTTTGATAGTGACTTGCAGACATTTAAGTAAAGAAGTATTATACTCTGTTCAAAATTGTATGTTAGTCGATTTTTTAGACGTGTAAAGGTCATTATGAAACCAGAAATTCACCCAGAATATAAACAGATCACCGTGACTTGCGGTTGTGGAAATGAGTTTGTTACAGGCTCAGTTTTAAGCAAGGACTTACATATTGAGGTATGTTCAGCTTGTCACCCATTTTTTACAGGTAAACAGCGTGTTGTTGATACAGCAGGTCGTGTTGATAAGTTCCGTAAGCGATATAGTAAATAGCTTGTTGAGACTACGAACACCCCTTAAGCTTTAATAAAAGGAAGGATCATGGCACAAGATACAATAACCATAAAGAATAATTCTACTGGAGAGGAAAGTGAGTTTCCTTTGTTAAAAGGTACCATTGGTACTCCGGTTGTTGATGTAAGTTCACTTAATAAAAAAATGGGTCTGTTTACTTATGATCCAGGTTTTGTTTCGACGGCAAGTTGCAAAAGTGCCATTACTTTCATTGATGGTGAAAAGGGTGTCTTGTTGTATAGAGGATACGCTATAGATGAATTAGCTGAAAAATGCTCTTTTCTGGAAGTTGCCTATTTGCTTATGAATGGTGAGCTTGCTGATGAAAATGAGCAGGCTGAATTTGAGCATGAAATTGGCCAGCATGCTATGTTACATGAAGCAATGCGCAGTTTTATTGCTGGTTTTCATTATGACGCCCATCCTATGGCTATGATGGTTGGCATTGTCGGGTCTTTGTCTGCCTTTTATCATAGTGAATTAAATATGAATGATCCGGAGCATCGTAGAATTTCAGCGATGCGGATGTTGGCAAAAATGCCTGTGATTGCGGCGGCATGTCATCGGCATTCAATTGGTTTTCCTTATGTGTATCCCCGGGCCGATTTAAGCTATTGTGAAAACTTCCTTAATATGATGTTTTCCTTGCCTTCACAAATATACATAGATAAAGATAATTATATTGACCCTGTTGCTGTCAAGGCATTAAATTTGTTATTTATTCTGCATGCCGATCATGAGCAGAATGCAAGTACTTCAACAGTGCGTTTAGCGAGTAGTACCGGTGCAAATCCTTATGCTTGTATAGCGGCTGGTATTGCAGCGCTATGGGGACCTGCTCATGGAGGGGCTAACGAAGCCGTGTTGAGTATGCTAGAAAAGATAGGTACGGTCGATAGAATTCCTGAGTTTATTGCCAAAGCAAAAGATAAAGATGATCCTTTCCGCTTAATGGGTTTTGGGCACAGAGTTTACAAAAACTTTGATCCAAGGGCTACGATTATCCGTAAAGCTTGTTATGAAGTGCTTGAAAGTACTTCAGTGAAGGACCCTATGTTTGATCTGGCTTTGGCCTTAGAAGAATATGCATTGAAAGATGAGTATTTTATAGAGAAAAAATTGTACCCTAATGTTGATTTCTATTCAGGTATTATTTACAAGGCTTTAAATATTCCTGTTGATATGTTTACCGTGATGTTTACTATTGCGCGCACATCCGGATGGGTCTCGCATTGGCTGGAGATGATGGCTGAGCCAGGGCATCGTATTGGTCGGCCCAGGCAGGTTTATACAGGTAAGAATTTGAGAAATTTATAACAGTTTGTTTGTTAAAATTTAAAAAGCAGCCTTTTAGGCTGCTTTTTTATGCGTGTAAAAAAGTATTCCTAGCTAAAACAGTGGTTCATTTGTTAGCTGCGTGGTGTCAATGATGTTTTTATTGGTTTCGTCATCTAAATTTGTGTCAATGGGTGAATATTCAGTTGGAATTGTCCCCTCTATAAAGTATTCCCATCGTGTAGTTGTTGTTGTTTTGCTTGCTAAAAGTCCTGTTTTTTCATCAATTAATATCTTGCTGACGCCTTTCGGTTTGGCAAGTGGCTGCTCGGGCTTGTCTTTAAGAGCGTAGTGCATAAAATCGATCCATAGTGGGAGTGCGGTTTTAGCGCCATATTCGCCGCGCCCCAGACTTTTTGAGTTATCTCGCCCTACCCATGCAATGCCAACAATATCGGCTGTATAGCCATTGAACCACGCATCTTTTTGTTCATTTGTTGTGCCAGTTTTTCCTGCTATATCTGCACGTTGCAATGACTTGGCTTTACTCGCAGTCCCTCTCTGAGTGACATCCTGTAGTAATGTATTCATTATAAAATTAATCTCAGGGGAGAGTATTTGCGGAGCTGTATTGTCTTGGCAATTAATGCAGGCAATTACCGGATTAGCTTGAAATAAAATGTCCCCTGTGCTGGACTCAATACGTTCAATAAAAAATGGATCAATTAAAAAACCACCATTGGCAAAAGTGGCATACATGCGCGCCATATCTAATGGCGAAGCATAGCCGCTACCCAGTGCTAACGATAGTTTTTGGGGTAATTGATCTTGTTTAAAGCCAAAACGTAATGCTGTTTCAGTAATGCTTGGGATCCCTACAGATCTTGCAAGACGAACCGAGACTATATTGCGGGAAAAGCGTAATGCGGTACGCAGACTGGTTGGGCCATAAAATTTATGGCTAGAGTTTTCCGGGCGCCACTCACTTTCTTCTTGTGAGTCGCTAGTGTCGATAATGGGGGCGTCATTAATGATGCTGGCGGCAGTATAGCCATGTTCAAGTGCGCTAGTGTATATGATGGGTTTGAAGCCTGAACCAGGTTGGCGCTTTGCTTGAGTTGCCCGATTATACTTGTTATTGAAGTAAGCATAGCCCCCGGAAAGCGCTAAAATAGCGCCATTTTTAGGGGAGAGTGCAACAAATGCACTTTCTGCCTGTGGTATTTGTGCTAGACGCCACGTTTGATTTTCGCGACGGATGCGGATTGTGTCGTGGACGTCTAATATATCTTGGAATGAGCTAATATTATGTTTTTGCTTATTGCGTGGGTCATATTTTGTCCTCCATGGATTGTCATTCCACGTCAGGGTAATTGAAGTGCCATCTTTAAGTTTAGCTGTAAGCGCTTTGTCATTGATTTGGATAACCTCGGCAGGGAAGGTGTCGCCAATATTGTCACTGGAGCTGAGTGCCAGTTTATGGGTTTTGCTAATACGATAGCTATGGCGTTCATCAAAGCGATGCAGATTGTTGCGTAATGCATTTACTGCTGCATTTTGCAAATCGGAGCTTAAGGTTGTATAGACTTTTAAACCTGCAGTGTAGGCGGTATTTTCGCCATAAAGACTGATAATTTCATTGCGCACCATTTCAGCAATGTAAGGCGCATAGAGATCTCTTTGAGTTACATAAGTGCTTGCCGTAATCGGAGCGCTACGAGCAATCTCATATTCTTGCTGGTTAATGTGGTTTAATTCCAGCATTCGCTTTAATACATAGTTACGGCGAAGTATTGCGCGTTCCGGATTGGCGATCGGGTTGTAGCTGGACGGGGCTTTAGGTAAGCCAGCAATCATACTCAGCTCAGCCAAAGTAAGTTTTGCTAAGGGGCGATCATAGTAAATCTCGGATGCAGCTGCGACGCCATACGCACGTTGGCCCAGGTAAATTTTATTTAGATAGAGTTCAAGTATTTGCTCTTTTGTAAACTCTTGCTCAATTTGGAAAGAAAGTATGATTTCTTTAAGTTTGCGAGTATAGGTTTTTTGGCTACTTATTAAGAAGTTGCGCGCAACTTGCATGGTGATAGTGCTGCCACCTTGTCTTTTTTTACCAGTAAGTACAAGCTGAATAGCGGCTCTAGCCAGACCCTTGAAATCAACTCCATAATGAGAATAAAAATTTGCATCTTCAGCCGATACTACGGCGTTAATGAGTTGCTTTGGAGTTTCAGATATGCGAATAGGGGTGCGAATTTTTTCCCCAAACTGTTCAATTAGTTGGCCGTCTTGGCTATAGATTGATAAAGGCTGGCTGTATTGGACATTGCGTAAAATATTTATATCAGGTAATTCGGAGCTAAGTTGCTGATAGGCGATGTAACTGATGATTATGCCTAAACTAGCAAAAACAATAGATAGGCTGAAGATCCATTTTACTATTCTCATTAGTCGCATGTCGTTTTAAAAAGCGCGTTAAATAAATGCTCATTATACTGTGGAATGGAAGTCCAATGTCGTAATAAAAATGGCAACTATTAAACATATTTCATTGGTAAACATCATGATCATTAGATATGACCTGGATTGGAAATAACGGTTTGACTTGGCGATTAGCTGCATAATATTTGTAGGCGCATTTTATTATTTTTGCAAGGAAAAATAATAGCGAGGTTGGTCTTGCTGTTTCTTTAGCAGCTAATCAGAGTAGCGGTGTGAGGGATAAATTTTATATCAGAATTCGGATGTATTATGGATGAAATAAATTAATTTTTTAAATAAAAATATATTAAATAACAATAATATATGTTGATTTTATCCATTAGATGAAGAGGCGGCTTATAAACAGAGTATCAAAAAAAAAAAACATGACTATACTTCTTACTAGATAGGAAAGGTAGTGATGCCAAGGCATTTTACTTTTCTTGTGTCTTTGTGAAAAAATTATAAGAGTTTCTACATGAAATGGTTCAATCGTAAGCGTGAAAATCTCCTAGGGATTGATATCAGTACAGCGGCAATCAAGTTGTTGGAGCTAAGCAAGACAGGTGCAAGATATAAAGTAGAAAGTTATGCGGTTGCTCCCTTGGCTCAAAATGCTGTTATTGATAGTAACATCTCAAATGCTGCAATGATTGCGGACACTATAAAATTAGCTTTAAAACATTCTGGAGCTCGCTCGCGTCATGCTTGTGTCGGAATAGCGGGCTCATCCGTTATGACGAAAATGATTACGATGTCAGCACATTTATCAGAAGACGAGATTGAAGAGCAGATCATGGTTGAGGCTGATCAATACATTCCCTATGCTCTGGATGAAGTTCGTTTAGATTTTGAAGTGCAGAAGGTTAATGAAGCGAATCCAGAGATGGTTGACGTTTTACTGGCAGCATCACGCAGAGAAAATGTTGATGAGCGGGTGGATGTTCTGGAAAGAGCCGGATTAACAGCGAGTATTGTCGATGTTGAGGCCTTTGCAATGGAAAATGCATTTGCTCTGCTAAAGGATCAATTGCCGAATAGCGATGATGAGCAAACTGTTGCTATCGCGGATATAGGTGCCACTATGACAACGCTTAATATCATGCATGAAGGTCGAGCTATATATACGCGTGAACAAGGTTTTGGGGGTAAGCAGTTGACTGAAGAAATTCAACGTCGATATGGGCTGTCTTATGAAGAAGCTGGGCTTGCTAAAAGACACGGCGGATTACCTGATAATTATGACAGCGATGTATTGGCACCTTTCAAACGTGCTTTGGTTCAGCAGGTTGCGCGATCATTGCAATTTTTTATTTCATCAAGTGCAAATAGAAGTATCGATAATATTGTATTAGCCGGAGGTTGTTCATCAATTGCCGGTATAGATAAATTAGTTGAACAAGAGTTAGGTATTCCAGTATTTGTTGCTAATCCCTTTATTAACATGGCTTTGTCAAACAAGATTAAACCACAGAGTTTAAGCAATGACGCGTCAGCAATGATGATCGCTTGTGGGTTAGCACTAAGGAGTTTTGACTAATGACTAGAATAAATCTATTGCCCTGGCGTGATGAATTACGCAAAAAAAGACAGGAAGAATTTATTATAGGTATTGTAATAGTTGCCGTTGCTGCGATTGCGATAATGATTGCAATGCAATTTTATCTGGATAGCTTGATTGTTGAGCAGCAAGATAAAAAACGCATCGTTGGCGAGAAGATTGCAGAACTTAATTTGGTAACAGCGAAAATAAAAGACATCCAAGAGCAAAATTCCATTTTGCAAAGTAAAAGGGATGCAATTCAAAAATTGCAAAAAAGTCGCCCTGAAGTCGTTCATTTTTTTGATGAAATTGCTAAGGCGACTCCCGAAGGTGTATTTCTCACCCAGTTAAGGCAAGAAGCTACACGCGTTGCTCTTATAGGGAAAACGCAATCAAATGCCAGAGTATCCGCTTTTATGCGAAATGTTGAGGCTTCTCAGTGGCTGGTTGATCCTGAGCTGAACATTATTAAGGGTAACTCTAAAAATGAAGATGGTGGATTAAGTGATTTTACCTTGTATGCCAAGCAACGTGAAATCAAAGCAGAAGATGAGGGTATGTAATGGATCTTTCTGAAATAAATTGGGATCTTAATGAAGCAGGTGCCTGGCCTAAACCAATTAAAATTAGTGCAGGGGTACTTGTATTCCTACTGATTGTTGGATTTGCTTATTATCAATTTACTAGCGAGCAATTAACGCAACTAGAAACTGAGGAGCAAGCAGTGACAGAGGCTTTGAAAAAATACCAGTTTTCATGGCGTTTAGCACAAAATCTGGAATTACATCAAAAGCAGTATCGGCAAATTCAGTCTTCATTAGCAGAAATGATGAAACTAATGCCAACAAAGGCCGAAGTTGCGAGCTTGCTGGTTGATATCTCTCAGACCGGCTTATCTAGCGGGCTGGAGTTTGAGTTATTTAAACCCACTGTGGAAGTTGATAAAGGCGATGTTATAGATCTTCCCATTGATATTCAAGTTCTTGGACAATATAGTGAATTGGGACTTTTTATTAGTGGCTTAGCGACATTGCCGAGAATTGTAACCATCAAAAATATTTTTATTGAGCCTGCTAGAGAGGATTCTCAGTTGTCCATGAGTGCAGTTGTAACAACTTATCGTGAAGGCGGTAAGCAATTAAATAGAGACGCTGACTTAATGAACAATAGTGACTTGGTTTGCTTGGATCACGACGGTTTAATTCTCAAAGGGTGTAATAAACAAAGTTCAGTGGTGGTTTCTTATCCCGAGTTGGCAGATAGATTAAGAGAAAAGAGAGAGAATATAAGACCTGTGAAAATAACTCCTATCCAACCTTTACCGCCTGTAGGAAGTTTTTTGTTTAATCCTGAAGGGCTGAGGGATCCGTTTAGTCCCATTGAAAAGAGTATTGATACCATGACTGATCGTGTGATTGCAACAAATGGCGTGCAGCCTGACTTTAATCGGCACAAAGAGGAGTTGGAGAGTTATTCTCTGGACACTTTAAGAATGGTGGGTACTGTAAAAATGAAGGACATTCTGTGGGCATTGATAAAAACCAGTGACGGTACTATTCATCGAGTCACTAAAGGAAACTATTTAGGTCGCAATCATGGGCGTATTTTGCGTGTTTTGCAGGATAAAATTGAATTAATGGAAATTGTTCCTGACCAGCCTGGGACGTGGCGTGAACAACAAATAGCAATAGCACTATCAGAATGAGCTGGAGATTGATATGAATTTTAAGCAAGGTGGTTTTTGTATGAGCTTTTTAAAGCAGTGGTCAATGGTAAATGTGTTGGTGATTAGTGCGGTATTGTTAGTGCAGGTTTCTTCTCTGCAAGCGCAGGAAATAGCGCTTAAAGCGGTTGATTTTAATGCAATGTCTGGCGATAACTTGCAATTATCTTTTCTAATGACAGGTCATGTTAACAAGCCGAAAGTATTCCATACAGATAGCCCAGCCAGGATTGTTTTAGATTTTGTTGGGGTAAAAAGTGACTTAAAGCAGAAAAAAACAAAGATTAACGCAGGCGGTATAAGTAGTTTTGTTGCAATTGAATCTGCAGGACGATTAAGAGTTGTTATCAATCTGGTAAAACTCGTTGCCTATGATGTTAAAGTCATTGAGAATCAGGTAGTTGTTGGGCTTCGTAGTTCCGGTGCTATTGCAAAAGAAAGCCATAAAAAACTAACTGAAAAAACCCTAACGCAATTTGCCGCTTTAATTCCGCAACAAGAAATTACTAAGATTGATTTCAGGCGAGGAGCAAAAGGCGAAGGGCGTTTATTAGTTTATTTGTCTAACCCGAACACAGTCGTTAATACACAAGAAAAGGCGGGGAAAATTGAATTAAGTTTTCTTAATACCGTCTTGCCACAGGCGTATGTTAAAAAAATGGACGTACTTGATTTTGCTACGCCGGTATCGATGATTGAGGGAAAAGATATAGGTTCAAAAGCTAAGATTATTATAACGCCTGCAACGACTGACTTCGCATATTCTTCATTTCAATCTGATGGCTTGTTAACGCTAGAAGTTAGGCCGATTACCACGGCTGAAGAAGAGGAAAAACGTAAGAAAAAATTTCCCTATACAGGTGAGCGTTTGTCCTTAAATTTTCAAGATATTGAAGTCAGATCGGTATTGCAAATCCTGGCTGATTTTACTGATTTAAATATTCTAGCTTCTGACTCAGTTACGGGTAACTTGACTTTGCGTTTAAATGACGTTCCCTGGGATCAGGCTTTGGATTTTATGTTAAAATCGCAAGGGCTGTCAAAAAGACAGGCGGGTAATTTAATTCTAGTCGCACCAACGGCTGAAATCCGCAAGCTTGAAGAAGAAGAATTGGAGTCGCAAAAGGTTGTGGAGCGACTAGAGCCGTTAAAAACCGAGTATATGCAAATTGATTTCGCCAAGGCTGAAAATTTTAGAAATATTTTATTTGGTGTATCCTCAGTTAGTGCCGATGGTTGTACCGTATCACAAGGTGGCAGCAGCGACGCTGGTTCATCTGGCTCAGGAAGTGATTCTATGGGAAGCGGGTCTGGGCAAAATATCGGTAATGTCAATCGAGGTAATTCAAACAATAACTCGGAAGATGAGAATTATGCGTTACTTTCTAACAGGGGTACCGCAATTGTTGATTCACGTACAAATACTTTAATTGTTAAAGACACGGCTAAAAATATTGAACAAGTTGCCCAAATGATAGAGCTTTTAGATAGGCCAGTTCGTCAGGTATTAATTGAAGCGAGAATAGTGATTGCTGAGGAGGGCTTTGCTCAGCAACTAGGTGTTAAATTTGGTGCGGCTTATTTGGGAGAAAATGGCTCGGTTGGAGCGACTACCGGAAGCAATCCTTTTGATCAAACACCGGGAGATATAGTGACACCAGTGTTATCTAATTTAGCCGCAACTAACCCTTATGGGAGACTTGGCATGACCTTGTCGGATGGGGCAAACTATGTGCTAAATCTGGAGATTTCGGCTTTGCAGGATGAAAGCAAGGCGGAGTTTGTGTCTAACCCCAAAGTTTTAACGTCGGATCGCTGTAAAGCGAGAATTGAGCAAGGTCAACAAATTCCATACCAGACCGTTAGTCTAAACGGAACTCAGACCCAATTTCAGGATGCTTCAATTATCCTTGAGGTAACTCCACAAATTACACCGAGTGGTAGCGTTATTATGGATTTATATATTACTAAAGATTCCCCCGGGGCTAGTACTCCAGACGGTTTGGCGATCAATACTCGACAAATTAGTGCCAGTGTTCATATAGAAGATGGCGAAACAGTTGTTCTTGGAGGTGTCTATGAAGGTGATACAACGCATGTTATTAATACCGTGCCTTGGTTTGCGGATTTACCTTTAATTGGCTGGATGTTTAGAAAAACAACAGATAACGACTTTAAAAAAGAACTGTTGATCTTTATTACGCCTAAAATAGTAAAAGATTCAATGAAAATGCGTTAGTAAACTTCAATTACAAAAGAAAAAGGGGCATAATGCCCCTTTTTTTATGAATAAAAAAGGGTGATGAATAAAAAAAATATATATTTAATCGGTTTAATGGGGGCAGGAAAAACAACAATAGGACGATTGTTGGCTAAATCTCTTGGTCTGCCATTTTATGATAGTGATAAAGCAATTGAAGACATTACTGGCGTTGATATTGCGACTATTTTTGAATTTGAAGGAGAAAAAGGTTTTAGATTAAGAGAAAATAAGATGATCAAAGAGTTGACAGAGCTTCAGGATATAGTGCTGGCAACGGGGGGCGGCGTGATTCTAAATGAAGAAAATAGAGAGCGTTTAAAAGAAAATGGTTTTGTCGTTTATCTGCAATGTTCTATAGATAGAATTGTCGATCGTACTTCACGTAATTCACAGCGTCCCTTACTTAATGTTGATAACCCCAGAGAAAAAATTCAGGCACTGATAGATGAGCGTGAATCACTCTACCTGTCATGTGCTGACTTTGTTATTGATAGCGGCCAAATGCAGAGTAAGGCTGCCGTGAAAGAAATTCTTAAAGAGTATAACAATAGAAGTTATTAATAATGAATACAATCCAAGTGCAGTTAGGCGATAGAAGTTATCCCATTTATATAGGGGTGGATGCTCTATATCATCCTGAGTTATTGACTCGGCATATTAAGTCTAAGCAAGTTGTTGTCGTGACAAATGAAACAGTCGCACCTTTATATTTAGAGAAAATAACGGTTCATTTGCAAGCATTTCAATTGGAAGTGGTAATTTTACCTGATGGTGAGCAGTATAAGACACTATCTACTATGGAAACCATATTCGATGCTTTATTGGCTCGGAAATTTAGTCGGAATGCAACACTCATTGCGTTGGGTGGAGGTGTCATTGGTGATGTAGGTGGGTTTGCTGCTGCTTGTTATCAGCGTGGTATACCCTTTGTACAAATTCCTACGACACTATTGGCACAGGTAGATTCATCTGTGGGTGGGAAAACAGGGGTTAATCATGCCTTAGGTAAGAATATGATTGGGGCATTTTATCAGCCTCAGAGCGTTATTATTGATGTGAGTGTGCTGGATACTTTGGACGACCGTCAGTTCTCTGCCGGGATGGCTGAAGTTATTAAATATGGTTTAATCAGAGATGCTAATTTTTTTGCATGGATAGAAGAAAATATTGAGAAGATATTAGCAAGAGATCAGGAATCTCTGATCTATATTATTCAGCAGTCCTGTCAAAATAAGGCTGAAATTGTTGCCGCTGATGAAACAGAATCTGGTATACGGGCAATTTTAAATTTAGGCCATACCTTTGGCCATGCTATCGAAACCGGCATGGGCTATGGGGCTTATTTGCATGGTGAGGCTGTAGCCATAGGCACTTGCCAGGCGGTCGATTTGTCACACAGATTGGGAAGACTAGAAGCAGCAGATGTGCTACGTATCATTGCTCTTTTTGAGAAGGCACGGTTACCCACAATTCCGCCTGCTGGGGTTCAAGCAAAAGAATTTCTTGAGTTAATGGCGGTAGATAAAAAGAATGTTGATGGGGATATACGACTTATTCTGCTAGATAATATTGGACAGGCAAGTTTACCTACGAGTGTGGAAAGAGCAAAATTGCTTGAGACGTTAAATGAATACGGACGTGACTAAATTAATTGTTCACTCTGCATAAGCACAAGCAGTCAATGTATTAATTTGTATTCGTTTAAGAAACTTATAACTTTAACCTACTGTGTAGCGTAGTCGATCTACCTGCATAACTAAGGTATGTGTAACTGTGTTAAATAGGACACTAAATAAAAAGGAAAAAAATGAGTGATTTAAAAAATGATAGATTCATTCGGGCATTATTAAAACAGCCAGTAGATAAAACACCTGTATGGATGATGCGTCAGGCAGGCAGATATTTGCCTGAGTATAGAGAAGTACGTGCACAAGCAGGTAGTTTTATGAATCTATGCACTAATCCTCAATTAGCTTGCGAGGTTACTTTGCAGCCTTTGAAGCGGTTTGACTTTGATGCGGCTATTTTATTTTCTGATATTTTGACTATTCCCGATGCAATGGGACTCGGGCTTCATTTCAGCGAAGGAGAGGGCCCGCGCTTTGCGCATCCAGTGCGCACAGAAGCTGATATAGCGCGTTTACCTATACCTGATCCAGAAATAGAGTTGAAATATGTCATGGACGCAGTGCGTATTATCAGGAAGAGCCTGCAGGGGAGTGTGCCACTTATTGGTTTTTCGGGTAGCCCCTGGACTTTAGCAACCTATATGGTTGAAGGCGGTAGTAGTAAGACTTTTTCAAAAGTTAAAGGCTTAATGTATGAACAACCGCAGTTAATGCATAAAATGCTCGATAAATTAGCTCAGTCCGTCGCTACCTATTTAAATGCACAGATTGAAGCAGGCGCACAGGCAGTGATGCTTTTTGATACCTGGGGTGGTGCCTTAGGTGCGGAAGAATATAATGAATTTTCATTATGCTATGCTCAGCAAGTTCGTTCTTTATTGCATACTAATTATCAAGGACAGCAGATTCCTAGTGTGTTGTTTACTAAAGGCGGGGGGCAATGGTTAGAAATGATGGCAGAAACAGGGTATAACGCATTGGGATTGGATTGGCAGACAGATATACACCAGGCGAGAGTTAGAGTCGGAGGGCGTGTTGCCTTGCAGGGGAATATGGATCCAGTTACCTTGTATGCTAATCCTGACGTTATTAGGTCGAAAGTCGCAATGATCCTTGAAAAGTACGGAATGGGCTGTGGGCATGTATTTAATTTAGGGCATGGTATCTTGCCAGATATGAACCCTGAGCATGTTAAGGTAATGGTAGATGCAGTGCATGAATTAAGTGAACCTTATCATCGCTAGAGAGAGACTATGAAGCAAATAATTATAACGATACTAGTATTGATAAGTGGCTTAAATATAAATGCCAGCAATGCAGAAAATTTATGGGATAAACCATCCCAAGAATTGATAGGCACAACAAAGGATATTGTCGTTTATAGAAGTCCGAGTTGTGGCTGTTGCAGCAAATGGCTAGAGCATTTAAAAAAACATGATTTTAATGTAATTGATAATGTAACTGAGGATGTGCAAAGCATTAAAGATAGGAGTGGTATTACGGCTGCTTCGGCATCTTGTCATACGGCAATTGTTAACGGTTATATTATTGAAGGGCATGTGCCAGCAGCTGATATCAAGGCTTTGCTAATGGCTAAGATAAATATCCGTGGTTTATCAGTTCCTGGCATGGTTACTGGTACACCTGGTATGGAAATGGGCGCTCAGAAATCACCCTTTAAGGTGATTGCATTTGATAAGAATGGGCAGTTGAAGGTCTTTAAGACGTATGATAAATATTAAGTTTTTGATCTGTTCTGCAGGTGATGGTCTTGCTTTATCGTAGTTTTATAGCCTAATATGTTAAAGTTAACGTTGAAAGTACGCGTTATTAGTTCCCGAAGAACTAGTAGTATGCTTTTAGGTGGTACTTTGATATTGTCTTTTATGTAAATGCTAGGGTTGACTTCAATTATAAGTGCTTATTGGCTTTAGTTCCTGAATCTGGTTATATGAAAGAAAAGGTTGGTTTAAATAAATGATAATTGGAGTGCCTAAGGAAATAAAAGAACAGGAATATCGAGTGGCAATAACGCCATTAGCTGCCGCAGAGTTAGTTAATGCAGGGCATGATGTTCTGATAGAGAAAGGGGCGGGTTTAGGTTCAGGCTTTTCCGATCAAGACTATTTGCAGAGAGGTGCAAGAATTGTTTCAGTTGAAGAAGCTTGGTCGTCTCAGCTGGTCGTTAAAGTCAAAGAGCCTTTAAGTTGTGAATATGATTACTTAAAGGGACAGATAATATTTACGTTTTTGCATCTAGCGGGTGCGGATAGAGAGCTAACATGTCGGTTAATTAAAAGTGATACGACAGCAATTGCTTATGAAACACTGCTAGACAAAGAGGGGCATTTACCAATATTAGCTCCGATGAGTGCAATTGCAGGAAATATGGCAGCCTTGGTTGGTAGTTATTATCTGGCAAAATTTAACCAAGGGAGTGGAGTGCAGTTGGGAAAGGTATTAGGGTGTCCGCATGGTAAGGTTTTGGTTGTGGGTGATGGAGTTGTAGGTTGTCATGCAGCGCGCACTCTAAATTGCATGGGTGCACAAGTATTGTTAGCGGGACTCTCGAAAAAACGGGTAGGAAAGCGACAAGCAGGTGAGATGGAAGGGATTAAGTATATTTATTCTGATACTAAGGCTATCTCTCTGTATTGCCAGGAAGTAGATTTAGTTGTTGGTGCGGTATTAAGTGTAGGGGAAAGAGCGCCTTATGTTATAACTGAGAATATGGTTAAATCTATGGGTAAGGGGTCTGTTGTCGTAGATGTTAGTATAGATCAGGGTGGTTGTATAGAAACGTCGAAAGCGACAACACATAATCAGCCCGTATACATAAAACATGATGTTATACATTATTGTGTGACAAATATGCCGGGTGCGTATCCGAGGTCGTCCACGATTGCGCTGTGTGATGCATCGTTGATATATGTAAAGTTGTTGGCGGATAATGGCGTGGAGTACTTTATGCAACAATTTCCAGGGGCAGTAAATGTTTATAAAGCGAAAATTGTTAACGAGAAAGTCGCTATCAGCTTAAATATGAATGACTTATGAGTACGCAAAGTCATGAATGATGTGATTGGTGATTATATGCCACATCATTCATATATATTGACATTTAGTAAATTGGCGGAACAAGCAAAGTCCTAATCAATGCCAGCTTCAGAAAGAGTTAATTAAATGCTTTCTGATATATTTTTATAATTTTTACACACTTTTGTTATTCGATGAGATGGAGAATTACAAGCGTGAATAATAATTAAACACTTTCCAAGGATCCAGTGAGTACAATAGAATTCAGTGATTTAGGGTTAAATGCCTGAAATCCCGTTTATCGTCCAATTGTCAGCATCCATAACAGCCTCAAGATTATCTTCTTCATCATATTCAATGTGGCAAGCATATTTTTTGAAAAAAGTACTGCCGTCTTCTGTAGCAACTTCTATCTCAGCATTTACTATATATTTGTAGTTGCCTAATGCCCAGGATTGTAAGGGTGTAGAAGGAAATATAACGTTTGTCTCATTATCGAGTTCTTCTTTGATGGCTCTATTGCATTGCATAAAGGCATAATTTGTCATATCAGTTGTTGTCGCTATTCGGCTACCCTCATCTCCGCTGTCTTCTAAAAAGAGGTCGGATGCAGCTATTTTTTCAACGACAGGCATGATCGCCTTGTCCTGAAAAAGTATTAAAGCAACTAAGCCAACGATAAAAATTAGAGGTAAGAATTTTTTTTTCATTTCAGATCATGGTCAATAAATATAGGGGGATAATTATTCTAGCAGAAAAAAAATGAGTAACAGAGTAAAAATTCATTTAATAATTCAATCCAAAGTAAAGAAATAAGTTTGGTAAGTCAAGTTTAGGTAAGGTGTGTAAGAAAAAATATAAAAATTATAGCTAGCTAGCTAGTGTTTATAAAAAATGGGATATTGAGCATTATTTAAAGTGCTGATAAATCAGTAAAAATATGAATATTGCTGGTTTAGTGGCAAGTGCAAGTATATATTTTCTTGACAAGAAAGATTAAGTTGATAAACTATGGATCACTCAAAAGGACGAGTGTTATCATTTTTTCTGATATTACAGGATGTAGTAACGCTTCCGGATTGTTCCGGGAGATTTAAATATTTACTTTTAGGAGGTAATAATGGCTGCTACTACTGATTCAGTGAAAGCTGATGCTTCAGAAGCACCACTACTCAACAAAACAAACCTGATTGCAGGTTTCATGTTGTATTTGGTTTTCTATTCATTTATTCGCTGGTACGAAGGTGTTTACGGATGGTCTGCAGGTTTAGACTCATTCGCGCCTGAATTCGAAACATATTGGATGAATATGTTATATATCGAATTAGTACTTGAGGTTGCAATCTCAGCAACTCTTTGGGGATATTTGTGGAAAACACGTGATCGTAATGTTATGTCTATCACACCTCGTGAAGAGCTAAGAAGACATATGACACACTGGACATGGTTAGTAATGTACGGTTGGGCTATCTACTGGGGAGCTTCGTACTTCACAGAGCAAGATGGAACATGGCATCAAACTATTGTTCGTGATACTGACTTTACACCTAGTCATATCATTGAATTCTACTTGTCATATCCAATTTACATCATTACTGGTGTTGCTGCTTTCTTATATGCAAAAACAAGATTACCTGCTTACAATGAAGGTTTATCTTTAATGTATATGGTGTCAGTAATTGGTCCTTTCATGATTCTTCCAAATGTTGGTTTGAATGAGTGGGGACACACTTTCTGGTTTATGGAAGAATTGTTTGTTGCACCTCTTCACTACGGCTTCGTATTCTTCGGATGGGCTGCTCTAGCGATCATGGGTGTTGTAAACACTGAAGTAATTGCTTTAACTAAACTACTTAAAAAAGACCTAGCTTAATTATAAGGCTGGCTTTATAAGGTATAAAAAACTGTTATCTCCTTTTCTCGCCATCTTTTAAGGTGGCGAGATTGAGTGGGGTAGCGATAATAAAAATAATTTTTTGGAGGTAAGCTAATGAGTGCATCTCAATCAGCTGTACGTTCACGCGCTGAAGCTGTACAAGTTTCACGTGCGTTGGACTGGATGATTCTCTTTACACTATTCACTGCTGTTCTTGGTGGATATCATATTCACTATATGTTAACTGGTGGTGACTGGGATTTCTGGACAGATTGGAAAGATAGACGTTTATGGGTAACTGTAGCGCCAATCGTATCAATTACTTTCCCTGCTGCTGTTCAAGCGATGTTATGGTACAGATACCGTTTACCAATGGGTGCTGTGATAGCAGTTGTAGCACTTATGATTGGTGAGTGGATCAACCGTTATTTAAATTTCTGGGGATGGACATATTTCCCAGTAAATTTTGTATTCCCATCTAACTTGATTCCAGGTGCGATTGTTCTAGATGTTGTGTTAATGCTTTCTAGCAGCTTTGTATTAACAGCTGTTGTTGGTGGTTTAGCATACGGTCTATTGTTCTATCCAGGTAACTGGCCAATTATTGCTCCATTACACGTACCTGTTGAATACAACGGTATGATGTTCACACTAGCTGATTTACAAGGTTACCACTATGTACGTACTGGTACTCCTGAATATATCAGAATGGTTGAAAAAGGAACACTAAGAACTTTCGGTAAAGATGTTGCTCCAGTATCAGCATTCTTCTCGGGTTTCGTTAGTATTATTATTTACTTCTTATGGCATTATTTCGGAAGATGGTTTAATAAAACTGATTTCGTAAGTGGCGAAGGCGTTTAATAATAACTATAAAATTCATTGAATATTTATTATTCATTGATAAACGAAAATAAATTTCTCTAGTTTGGAGGAGATATATGAAAACAATAAAAGGCAAGATAGCTCAACTATCATTTGTCGCATTGCTAATGGCTGTAACATCTGCGATGTTCTACACGCCAGCAGCATCTGCACATGGTGAAAAGTCTCAAGCAGCGTTCATGCGTATGCGTACAATTCACTGGTTTGATCTTAACTGGTCAAAAGATGAAGTGACAGTTAACGATACAATGACAATTTCAGGTAAATTCCATGTGTTTGCAGGATGGCCTGAGACTGTTGATAAGCCAGAAGTAGCTTTCTTGAACATTGGTATTCCTGGTCCTGTATTTATTCGTGCAGGTTCTTGGATCGGTGGTCAGTTAGTTCCACGTTCTGTTACTTTAGAACTTGGCGATACTTATGAGTTTAAAGTATTATTAAAAGCACGTCGTCCAGGCGATTGGCATGTTCATACTATGATGAACGTTGAAGGTGGTGGTCCAATCATTGGTCCTGGTAAATGGGTAACTATTACTGGTTCTATGGGAGACTTCACAAATCCTTTAACTACGTTGACAGGTGAAACTATTGACTTAGAAACTTATGCATTAGATAACGTTTATTTCTGGCATGCATTGTGGATGGCAATTGGTATAGCTTGGATGTTATTCTGGATAAAACGTCCAATGTTCGTTCCACGTCATATCGCAATTACTTCTGGCAAAGCTGATACATTAATCAGTGCGGCTGACAAGAAAGTTGCTATTGCGTTTGCTGCAGGTACAATTGGTTTGGTTATGGTTTCAATGGGTACTACAAATGAGAAATACCCAATTACTACGCCATTACAAGCTGGTTTAATGCGTGGAATGGTGCCAATTGATACACCAGAAGCTACAGTTAATGTTAAAGTAGAAGATGCAAGCTACCGTGTTCCGGGTCGTGCTATGCAAATGACATTGACAGTAACTAATAACGGTGATTCTGCTGTTCGTTTAGGTGAGTTCAATACGGCTGCTGTACGTTTCCTTGATCCTGATGTATTGGAAGACGAATCAGGTTATCCTGATGATCTTTTAGCTGAAGAAGGTTTAACAGTTTCTGATAACAGCCCTCTTGCTCCAGGTGAGTCAAGAACTATTGAAGTAACTGCTTCTGATGCTGCATGGGAAGTTTACCGTTTAGCTGACTTGATCTATGATCCAGATAGTCGTTTTGCTGGTTTACTATTCTTCTTCGACGAAGATGGTGGCCGTCAAATGGTTATGGTAGATGCTCCATTAATTCCAACATTCATCTAATGAATAGAATACTTAGTTAGTACTAAGTAGGAATTAAAATTGAAGGCCCCTGTTACAAATGTAACAGGGGCTTTTTTGTGTTTAGTGGTTGGTAAAAAATAAAGAAGCAGGAATGTAAAAAATAATTGTCCTGAATTCGCATAATAAGTACATAAAAGCTAGTATGTTTTTTATAAAAAGCAGAGTGTTAAGTTGAATCTCCTGCGTTATCAATCTGGCCGGTAGTTATACAAACTGGTTTTTATGTTTTTAACTTAATTATTTTGAACAACGACCGAATAAAACAATTAAAAAGATTTTGTTTATGTCCGCTAGAGAATAAACAAGATATAATTGGCTGTTATAACTCTCATTAAGAATTCACACTGGGTAAAAAAGGATGCTAGGTAAGCTTGTTAAATTTGTAGTTGGTAGTCGTAATGATCGGTTAATTAAAAAGAAACAAAAAATAGTAAAGGCAGTTAATAAATTAGCTGAAGAATATGCGCAATTAACAGATGAAGAGCTACGAGCTAAAACTAAAGAATTTAGAGCCCGACTAAGAAAAGGTGAAAAACTAGATAATCTGATACCTGAAGCTTTTGCTACGGTAAGAGAAGCTTCTGACCGTGTGTTTAATATGCGCCACTTTGATGTGCAACTTATCGGTGGAATGGTACTTGATGACGGTAGAATTGCTGAAATGAAAACCGGGGAAGGCAAAACGTTAATGGCAACATTAGCAGCATACCTTAATGCGCTACCTGAAAAAGGAGTGCATGTGGTCACAGTAAATGATTATTTGGCTTCAAGAGATGCCGCGTGGATGGGACAGCTATATAATTTTCTGGGGTTGACAACTGGCGTTATTATTAGTGAATTAGATCATGCGCAACGAAAACAAGCTTATGCAGCAGATATAACCTATGGCACAAACAACGAGTTTGGCTTTGATTATTTACGCGATAATATGGCGTTTAGTATTGATCAAAAAGTTCAGCGGGCGTTACACTTTGCCATTGTTGATGAAGTGGATTCGATTTTGATCGATGAGGCAAGAACGCCTTTAATTATTTCAGGTCCTACTGAAGATAGCACAGAAATATATTTAAAAACCAATGAAATTGTGCCTTTGTTAACAAAAGTACAAAGAAAAGAAGGTGAAAAAGAAGGAGAAGAAGAAGGGCCTGGAGACTACACCGTAGATGAAAAATCGAGACAATTACATTTAACTGAAGCAGGGCATGAGCGAATAGAAAAGTTATTAGTGCAATATGGCTTATTAGAAGAAGGCGCGAGCTTGTATGAGCCAGTAAATATAAGATTGATGCATTATTTAAATGCATCACTACGAGCACATGTCTTATTCCAAAAAGATGTGCACTATATAGTCCAGAATAACGAAGTTATTATTGTTGATGAGTATACCGGGCGGATTATGCCAGGTCGTAGATGGTCAGAAGGATTACACCAGGCTATGGAAGCAAAAGAAGGAGTTAGCATACAAAGCGAAAACCAGACTTTAGCGTCTATTACGTTTCAAAATTATTTCCGTTTATATGAAAAGCTGTCTGGAATGACAGGAACTGCGGATACTGAAGCATTTGAATTAAATAAAATATATGGTCTTGAGGTTGTTGTTATACCTACTCACAGGCCAATGTCGAGAGTTGATAAAGGCGATTTAATATATCTCACAGCAAAAGAAAAATATCTGGCTATAACAGAAGACATAAAAGACTGTGTTAAAAGAGGGCAGCCCGTATTAGTAGGGACGACTTCTGTTGAAAATTCAGAATTAATTTCCAGCATTTTAACGCAAGCCAAAATTAAACACGAAGTGTTAAATGCCAAGCAACATGAGCGAGAAGCGCATATTATTGAGCAAGCAGGTATGCCAAGTGCTGTCACAATTGCGACGAATATGGCTGGGCGTGGTACGGATATTGTGTTGGGAGGCAATTTAGACGCCGAATTAGCTAAGCTTGGTGAAGATGCATCTGAGGCTGAAATAAATAAAATTCGCGGCACTTGGTTAGATCGGCATGAACAAGTTATAGCAAGCGGTGGTCTACATGTCATAGGCTCAGAAAGGCACGAATCTCGGCGTATAGATAACCAGTTACGTGGGCGTTCAGGTCGACAAGGTGATGCAGGGTCAACTCGGTTTTATTTGTCCCTTGAAGATGATTTGATGCGTATTTTTGCTTCTGATCGAGTGGCAGGATTAATGAAAAAACTTGGCATGGAAGAAGGTGAGGCAATTGAGCACCCGTGGGTTACACGCTCTATTGAAAACGCACAGAAAAAAGTTGAAGGTAGAAACTTTGATCAACGTAAAGAAGTTCTAGCCTATGACGATGTTGCCAATGATCAACGTAAAGTTGTTTACCAGCAACGTGACGAGTTAATGGCATCGGATGATATAAGTGAAATAATAACTAAGATACGTGCTGATGTCGTTAATGATGTGGTTAGTAAATACATTCCTGCAAAAACAATGGAAGAGCAGTGGAATATTGCTGGTTTGGAAGCGCATTTAAAAGATGAGTTTGAGATAGATATCCCCGTTGCAAGGATGCTCGCTGAAGATACTAAATTGCATGAAGAATCTTTGCGCGATGCTATCATTGATATCGTAGAAAATGAATATAAGCGCAAGGAAGATCTAACATCGCCTGATGTTATGCGTCATTTTGAGAAATCTGTTATGTTGCAGGTGTTAGATAATAGTTGGAAAGAGCATTTGGCTGCAATGGATAGTTTACGCCAGGGTATCCATTTTAGAGGATATGCGCAAAAAGATCCCAAGCAAGAATATAAGCGTGAATCGTTTGATATGTTTAGGGCTTTATTGGATCAGATAAAATATGAAGTCGTTAGTATTTTAGCTAAGGTGAAAGTGACGCAGGCTGAAGATGTAGATGCAATTGATGAGCAGCGTCAAGCTCCTCAGGAAATGCATTTCGAGCATGCGCAAGCAAAAAGTGCGCTAATAGAATCTGACGAAATAGTAGAAGTCGAAACGGCGAACGAACGCGAAACGCCATATGTGCGAGACGTCAGAAAAGTAGGGCGTAATGAATATTGTCCATGTGGATCAGGAAAAAAATATAAACAATGTCATGGAAAGCTTTAAAATATAACTTCCTGATAACACAATGAGCAATTTTCGAATAAATATTCAGGTATAGTCGTTGCGTAGATAGGGCTTGAAAAAAATACGTTAGCTCATCTTATAAAAAATACTTTAATTTTCTGAGTATCTGAATAGTTTAATTTTCAGTTATATAGCTGGAAAAAAGATAAACAATTTTAATGCTTTAGCTTCAATTTAACAGAATTTTAGATTTACTTTTCGTCAATTGAAGGCTGAAGTTGCTCGCTCAGCGAATGTTCTATATTTTTCATCTATATAAAACAATAGGTTTAATATTATTTCCAGTGTGTTTTCTACTTAACAAAAAATTTATTTTAATTCATTTGTTTAGCTACCAATATATCAATGAGTTACAGCTAGAATAGTTTTGCCGTGCGGTGTGGCTAGCTTTCGAAATGTTTGGCTTTCATCCCAATGATGATTAGCAAAGCTAGAGCGGCATGGAAATATACCTAATAGATTATCTTTTTAAAAATACTAACCCTTCCTCAAAGTTATGCCAACTAATAAATTTAAAACAAGTAGCCCGTGTAAAAGTATCTCTGTATTGCCTGATTTGGGCATGGATAAAGCTGATTTTATAGCTGATTTTAAGCGCTATTATAGCCACCGTTTAGGGCGAGATCAGAATTGTCGTTCGCCCCATTATGCCTATGAAGCATTATCTTTGACTGTTAGTGATCGCTTAGTTGAGCGCTGGAAAAAAACCTATAACACATACAGGGAAGAAGACTGTAAAAAAGCTTATTACCTATCTATGGAGTTTTTAATGGGGCGGACGCTAAGTAATGCAATGCTCAATTTAGGTATTACAGATGAAGTAAGTAACGCAATGTATGATCTGGGTCTGGATATAGAGGAACTGATCGAAAGCGAACCCGATGCTGGCTTAGGTAATGGTGGTCTAGGACGATTAGCGGCTTGTTTTATAGATAGTTGCGCTACGTTGCAGTTACCAGTCACCGGATATGGTTTACGATATGAATATGGCATGTTTACTCAGACAATCATCAATGGTGAACAAGTAGAACGTCCTGATCATTGGTTAAAAAATGGTAATGTTTGGGAAATAGAGCGCCCTGAATATACTCATCGCATTAAGTTTGGTGGCCGCCTTGAAGAAATAGTCGATGAGCACGGAAATAAAAGAAAATTATTGGTAGATACCCATGATGTTTTGGCCGTTCCTTATGATACACCAATTCCTGGATACCAAAATGGCACGGTAAATACATTGCGCCTTTGGAAAGCTACGGCAACTGAAGAGTTTAAACTCGATGAGTTTAATGCAGGTGATTATGCGGAGTCTGTTGCTGCAAAAAATACTGCAGAAAATATTAGTATGGTTTTGTATCCTAATGATGCGAATGAAAATGGCAAGGCGTTACGTCTGCAACAACAATATCTACTCGCCTCGGCAAGCTTACAAGATATAGTTGCCAACTGGGTGGGGCGACATGGAAGTGATTTTACAAATTTTGCGGAAAAAAATTGCTTTCAGTTGAATGATACGCATCCAAGTGTTGCTGTGGCTGAACTCATGCGTTTGCTAATAGATGAGCATGAGATTGCCTGGGCTGATGCATGGAACATAACGCGACAAACAATGGCTTACACTAATCATACATTATTGCCAGAAGCGCTAGAAAAGTGGTCAGTTGGACTATTTCAAACTTTGTTACCTCGGGTAATGGAGATAATTTTTGAAATTAATGCACATTTTCTTGCGGAGGTCTCAACACATTGGCCCGGAGATACTGCCCGATTAGCAAGAATGTCCTTGATTGAAGAAGGACATGGACAGCATGTAAGAATGGCATATCTTGCGATAGTGGGTAGTTTTTCGGTAAATGGAGTGGCTGAGTTACATTCACAATTACTACAAGAGGGCTTATTTAAAGACTTTTATGAGTTATGGCCTGAAAAATTTAATAATAAAACCAATGGTGTGACTCCGCGTCGTTGGCTTGCTGCGTGTAATCCAGAGCTAGCTGCGTTTATTACTGAAAAAATAGGTGATAAATGGATTACCGACTTAGCAGAATTAAAAAAGTTGGAAAATTTTCTTGATGATAAAAAATTCTGTAAAAAATGGTATGAGTTACAGCAAAATGCCAAGCAAAAGCTGATTGATTTTAAAAAAACAGAGCACGATCTTGATTTGAATGTAAATGCCTTGTTTGACGTACAGGTAAAACGATTTCATGAATATAAGCGTCAGTTACTCAATGTACTGCATGTTATTCATTTATACGACCGTATTAAACGAGGTGATACAGCGAACTGGACAGACCGGTGTGTATTAATTGGTGGCAAAGCTGCTCCTGGATATTACATGGCAAAACGTATTATTAAACTGATAAATAATGTATCTGAAGTAGTCAATAATGACCCGGATGTTAGTGAAAAACTAAAGTTGGTTTTTATGCCAAATTACCGTGTTTCAGCGATGGAAAAAATCTGCCCGGGCGCTGATTTGTCAGAGCAGATTTCTACAGCTGGAAAAGAAGCTTCAGGGACCGGAAATATGAAGTTTATGATGAACGGTGCATTGACGATTGGTACTTTAGATGGTGCCAATATTGAAATTCGGGAAGAAGTTGGAGAAGATAATTTTTTCTTATTTGGTTTAACTGAATCAGAAGTCGAAAAAATGCGTCCTCACTATGATCCAGTTAGCATAATTAATGCTGATAACGATTTAGAACGAGTTATCAACTTGTTAGAAAGTGGGCATTTTAACCAGTGTGAACCAGGTATTTTTAATGATGTGATTAATTCAATAAAGAGTCCTGATGATAAGTGGATGACGATTGCAGATTTTCGCAGTTTTGTTGATGCACAAAGGCGAGTTGAGGAAGCATATCAGGATAAAGATCGCTGGACGCGTATGAGTATTATCAATACAGCGAATAGTGGGAAATTTTCAACAGACCGAACGATAAAAAATTATAGTGATGAGATCTGGAAATTGGCAGCAGTTACTGTTAAATAATACTCAGTAAGTAACCGTTCAGTCCGTCCCCCTCCTTAACAAGGAGAGGTTAGCGGAGGTTTTATTAGAAAATCTCTTTTAAACCACTTGGTTTTCAACGGGGGAGGTTAACGGTTACCTCGGTAATGGTTTAAGCCCAATGTATTTTTAATTCATATATTGGGCTTTTTTGTTCGGTGCATTAATCGTTTAGCTAAAAAATACCAATGTTTAATATTGTGCTTTTTGAACCTGAAATTCCAGCGAATACGGGTAATATTATTCGTTTGTGTGCCAATACAGGTGCAACATTACATTTAATTCAGCCATTAGGCTTCGAGCTAGATGATAAAAAATTGCGCAGAGCCGGTTTGGATTATCATGAATGGGCCGATATAAAAGTTCATGCTAATATAGAAAGTCTATTAAACTCAGATGACTATGGTAGTGTCTATGCATTCACCACCAAAGCTAAACGGTGTTATTCAGACGCTAAATTTCAGCACAATGATGCTTTGCTGTTTGGTCCTGAAACGCGTGGATTACCCGATTCTATTTTAGACAGTCTGGTAGAACAGCAACGCTTACGGCTGCCTATGCTTCCAGCCAGCAGAAGCCTCAATCTATCTAATACAGTGGCTGTCGCGCTTTATGAAGCCTGGCGACAAATTGGCTTTAGTCATATAGCGTAAAATCGACTTTACTGAATTAATAAAGTGAGCCGCCGCTCTCATCATTGATACTAGACAAGCTGATATTTTCATTGGTATCTGCAAAATCAGTCGGAGAACCTAATTTAATCATTAAGCGTACTTCATTTTTGGAATCAGCGGAATTAATTGCATCATCGTAGCTAATTTTTCCTTGTTTATATAAATCATATAAGGCTTGATCAAATGTTTGCATGCCAAGCTCACGGGAAGATTTCATGAGCTCTTTTAATTTATGCACCTCACCTTTACGGATCAAGTCAGATACCAAGGGCGTCCCCAATAGTATTTCTAGTGCGGGATAGCGTCCTTTTCCGTCAGTAGTCGCGACTAACTGCTGAGCAATAATTCCTTTTAAGTTTAATGATAGGTCCATAAAAACCTGGTTATGCATATCCTCCGGAAAGAAGTGTAAAATTCGGTCTATCGCCTGATTCGCATTATTCGCATGTAAGGTAGATAAGCATAAGTGGCCTGTTTCAGCGAAAGCAATAGCATGTTGCATAGTTTCTCGTGTGCGAATTTCGCCGATCAGAATAACGTCAGGCGCTTGGCGCAATGTGTTTTTTAGGGCAACTTCATACGACTCGGTGTCCATGCCAACTTCACGCTGTGTGACTATGCAGCCTAGATGCGGGTGAACAAATTCAATAGGGTCTTCTATGCTAATAATATGGCCGCTACTATTTTCATTGCGATGCTTTATTAAGGAGGCGAGTGACGTAGATTTACCTGTGCCGGTTGCACCGACAAACAAAACCAGCCCTCTTTTTTCCATAATGATATTTTTCAGTACTGCAGGAAGATGCAAGCTATCAGAGTCAGGGATATTTGATTCTATGCGGCGTAAGACCATACCCGCAGCGTCTCTTTGCGTAAATGCGCTGACTCTGAATCTACCTAAATCAGGGCGACTAATCGCAAAATTACATTCCTTGGTGTTTTCAAAATCATCGCGTTGGCGTTGTGTCATAATGCTTTTCACCAGCTTTAAAGACTGCTCTTCGGTCAATGGCGTTTTCGAAACATCTATAAGCTTGCCATTAACCTTTAGCGCTGCCGAGCACCCGGCAGTAATAAATAAATCAGAAGCCTTTTCTTTGCACATTAACGCTAAAAGTTTATCAAAATCCATGCAGTTCTCCTTATATAAAAAAAAAAGACTAGCGGAACAAGTCTTTACTGACTGCCTTGCCCATAGCTGCCTTGGAGGTGATTTTCCCTGAATCGACCAGTTCTTTGAGGTTTTGGTCTAAGGTCTGCATGCCATCGCGTCGACCTGTTTGAATGGCAGAATACATTTGTGCGACTTTTGCTTCGCGTATTAAATTACGAATGGCAGGAGTACCCACCATTATTTCATGTGCTGCAATGCGTCCTCCACCAACTTTTTTTAATAAGGTTTGTGAAATAACGGCCTGTAAGGATTCGGATAACATAGAGCGGATCATGTCTTTTTCGGCCGCTGGAAAGACATCAATAATCCGGTCAATTGTTTTAGCCGCAGAGGTGGTGTGTAGTGTTCCAAAGACTAAATGTCCTGTCTCGGCGGCAGTTAAAGCCAGGCGGATGGTTTCTAAATCACGCATCTCACCCACTAATATAATATCAGGATCTTCCCGTAAAGCAGATCTGAGTGCGGCATTGAAACTTTGGGTGTCTCTATGGACTTCACGCTGGTTAATAAGGCATTTCTGGCTGTTATGCAGAAATTCGATAGGGTCTTCGACTGTGAGTATATGCTCGTAGCGGTTCTGGTTAATATGATGAATCATTGCTGCTAAAGTTGTCGATTTACCCGAGCCTGTAGGGCCCGTGACGAGCACTAGTCCGCGTGTTTTTTCGGTTAATTCGGCAAAAAATCGAGGTGCATTTAAATCCTCAAGAGATAAAATTTCTGAAGGAATAGTTCTAAATACAGCCGCAGCGCCACGCTCTTGATTAAAGGCGTTAACACGAAAGCGTGCAAGGCCAGGTAGTGCAAAAGAAAAGTCAGTCTCAAAAAACTCTTCATAATCACGACGCTGTTTGTCATTCATAATGTCGTATATAAGCGCATGTACCTGCTTATGCTCAAAAGCATCAATATTTACACGACGGATATCACCATCCACACGGATCATAGGTGGTAAACCAGCCGATAAGTGAAGATCAGATGCTTTGTTTTTAACAGAAAACGCGAGTAATTCAGCAATATCCATGGTAGGCCTTTAGCAAACAAGAAATAATTAAGTTATTAGTTATACCTTAGCTTAAGTCTTTAAATTTTTAAAGGAGTGGTGTTTAATAATGTTAATTAATTAACTGAGTAGATCATATTGATGACATCTATTACCAAGAGATTAAAACAAATACAGAGTGAAATCCGACGAGCTGAGTTTGATGCTCAACGAAAAGTGGGTTCGGTGCAGTTATTAGCGGTAAGCAAAACTAAACCCAGTGTCGATATTATCGAGGCGTATCAGGCAGGGCAGCGTCATTTTGGCGAAAGTTATTTGCAAGAAGCACTCATTAAACAGAAGGAGCTGGGGTGTTTTCAAATTACCTGGCACTTTATTGGGCCTATACAATCGAATAAAACACGCCAGATTGCCAGCCATTTTAGTTGGGTGCATAGTATAGATCGTTTGAAAATTGCACAACGCTTGAGCGAGCAACGTCCAGATTACTTACCGCCTTTAAATATTTGTTTGCAAGTGAATATCAGTAATGAACCAAGTAAATCAGGTTTGCAACTGGATGAAATACCTGAAATCACTGAATGTATTTTCAGGCTGCCAAATATTAAGTTACGCGGTGTCATGGCCATTCCAAAAGCGACAACTGACTTTGAGCAGCAAAGAATCCCTTATAGACATCTGTATCATAGTATAAAAGCAGAACATAGTTTATCAGTAATGGATACTTTTTCTTTTGGGATGAGTGGTGATTTACGCGCCGCTATTATGGAGGGCGCTACCATCGTAAGACTTGGAACTGCGATATTTGGTATGAGGTCTTGAGGATAATAAACATTGTCAGTTTTTTGGTTGATATTTTAGTTCGTCATATTCCTGTCATAATGTCACAATTAAAATAGCCAGTTAAATCTTGATCTAATACTGGAGTTGTTACGGTGAAAAAAATCCCTTTTATATTCGTTATTTTTTCTTTAATACTTGCAGCGTGTTCTACAGCGCCTTCTAAACAAGCTGCTGTAGAAGTGCCGAGTGAGCAGATTACAGCAAGCAAGCCTGCATATAATGTAGATGATTATTATCTCGTTTATCAGGATGGACGTATTTATGTGTTTGACGATTTTCAGGTTTATCAGGAATTTCTTGAATTAGGTGAAACCACTTTTCGTTTAACTAGAATAGGTGCAGGCCCAGAAGGAGAGACAGTTGTTTTTGGTCTGCGCAAGACAGATAAAGAGAAGCCGGCACAAAGCGGCGTAGTCAATATGTATGATGGTAAAGCTGAAGGTATCAAGCTCGGGTTTTATGGGGAAGTGGTAAAGAATGGACGCGTTTATATCTTTAGTGAGTGGGAAGATATGCAATCCTTTGTCAAACTAGGCGAGGCTACCTTCCGTTATACAGATATTGGCGCAGGTGCTAAAGGTGAGACATTGGTGTATGTTTTAAATAGCAACAATAAAAATAATAAGCCTGTGGTATCAATGACTGAATATAAAAAACGCCACCAGTAACTGCGACATAGTATTCTGCAAATAAAAGGGGGCGAATAGCCCCTTTTTTATGTCTGCCTTATAAGCAAAAGTAAATAACCGTGTTTGCTTTAAGTCAGTGAGTAAATCATGGATAATCCATTCATTTAAAGAAAACAATGGAAACAATATGAGTGTTTATATTACAAGTAAGAAAGTGAGATATATGACGGCCATTATTTTTGTACTTTTCATGGCGTTTATTGTCAGTGGCTCTTACTATGCTCAACAAGAAAAAGCCAAAACTGAAACGCCTGCTGACCCACTCAATAATTTATAAACTCATGCAAAAAAAACTGCTACTCATCGATGGTTCATCTTTTCTTTTTCGTGCTTATCATGCAATTCCACCTTTAAGTAACGCCGCTGGGATGCCTACCAATGCGATTTTTGGTGTGGCCAATATGTTACGTCGTTTGATGAGTGATCATCAGACAGAGTATGTTACTGTTGTATTTGATGCGCCCGGCGGCACCTTCAGAAATGAATTATATAGCGAATATAAAGCACACCGTCCACCGATGCCTGATGACTTGCGTGTACAAATTGAGCCTTTGCATAATTTAATTCGAGCAATGGGCTTACCTCTTATTATGGAACCCGGCGTAGAAGCTGATGATGTTTTAGGTGCATTGGCAGGCCTTGCGGTGAATGAAGGGTTTAAGGTTATTATTTCCACCGGAGATAAAGATATGGCACAGCTCGTTAGCGAACAGATAACGCTGGAAAATACCATGTCAAATACAACCATGGATGTACAAGGTGTGCTAGATAAATTTGGAGTTAGTCCTGCTCAGATGATAGATTATTTAGCTTTAATGGGCGATAGTGCAGATAATATTCCAGGTGTAGCGAGTGTAGGGCCGAAGACGGCAGCCAAATGGCTAAACAAATATCAGACTTTAGAGAATCTGATCGCTAATGCGCACGAAATCAAGGGGAAAGTGGGGGATAATTTAAGAGCAAGCCTTGAACAATTAACGCTTTCTAAGCAATTAACAACGATTAAATGTGACTTAGGCTTGCCTTACCGTATCGAAGATTTACGTTGCTACCCGATAGATAATGGTTTGTTACGTGAACAAGTGAATGATCTGGGTTTTTCTGCCTGGGCAAAAATACTGGAAAATAAGCCTTTAATTCAACCTCTCGAGTCTATAGTACATGTGAAGGAGTCTTCTGAGCTTGCAACTGCTGAGGCAGGCGAAACACATTATGTCATGATTAACTGCTGGGAACAGTTTGACGAGTGGCTGGAGAAATTAAAAAAATCTGCACTATTTGCCTTTGATACGGAAACGACGAGCCTTGATTATAGTGAAGCTGAGATTGTAGGCGTGTCATTTTCTGTTGTAGAAGGTGAGGCGGCTTATGTCCCTTTAGCGCATAATTACCCTGATGTGCCTGAGCAATTACCGCGCGATCAGGTGTTGCAAAAGCTAAAGCCTGTACTAGAAGACCCTGAGCAAGCGAAAGTTGGACAAAACTTAAAATATGATAGTAATGTTCTGGCGAATTATGCTATTGAATTACGGGGTATTGCATATGACACAATGCTGGCCTCCTATGTATTAAATAGTACGCTTACCAAACATAATATGGATGATCTTGCGAAAACTTATCTTAATCGCGAAACGATTCATTATGAAGATGTTGCAGGGAAAGGAACCAAGCAGATAGGTTTTGCCGAAGTATCAGTTGAACAGGCGACACAATACGCTGCTGAAGATGCCGATATTACTTTAGCCTTGCATCATACACTAGTGTCCAGATTAGCAAAGCATCAGGCTTTAATTGACTTGTACCAAAACTTGGAAATCCCAGTCTTGAGCGTATTATCGCGGATGGAGCGAAATGGCGTGTTGATTGATAGTGATATGCTGGCACAGCAAAGTATGGAGTTGGCGAATCACATCATGGCGATAGAACAGCAAGCGCATGAATTGGCAGGCCAAAGCTTTAATATTGCCTCACCTAAGCAGATTCAGGCGGTTCTGTATGATCAATTAAAGTTGCCAGTACTGAAGAAAACACCTAAAGGACAGCCGTCCACAGCTGAATCGGTTTTGCAGGAATTGGCAGAAGATTACCCTTTGCCAGAGTTGATTTTACGGCATCGCAGCATGAGTAAACTGAAATCAACGTATACCGATAAATTGCCGTTACAAATAAACGCAAAGTCAGGCCGTGTGCACACATCTTATCACCAGGCGGTTGCTGCAACGGGGCGCTTGTCTTCGTCTAATCCTAACTTACAAAATATTCCTGTGCGTAGCGAAGAGGGGCGGCGAATTCGGCAAGCCTTTATTGCACCTGAAGGATATAAAATTTTAGCGGCTGACTATTCACAAATAGAGCTACGTATTATGGCTCATTTATCCGGCGATGCGGGTTTACTAGAGGCTTTTTCTAAGGGAGAGGATATACATAAGGCGACGGCAGCAGAAGTTTTTGGTGTCGATCTGACTCAGGTCACAACAGATTTGCGACGTTCAGCTAAAGCGATCAACTTTGGGCTAATCTATGGTATGTCTGCCTTTGGTTTGGCTAAGCAATTAGGTATAGCGCGTTCGCAGGCGCAGACGTATATTGATTTATATTTTTCCCGTTATCCGGGCGTAAAAAAGTATATGGATGATACTCGTGAGCTAGCAAAACAACAGGGTTATGTGGAAACTTTATGGGGGCGGCGTTTATATCTGCCCGAAATTAACGCCAAAAATGCCGCACGTAGGCAATATGCTGAGAGAACGGCTATAAATGCTCCTATGCAGGGAAGTGCCGCAGATATTATTAAATTAGCAATGATTGCAACTGATGCATGGCTACAAAAAGAAAAAATTGATGCAAAAATGATTATGCAGGTACATGATGAATTGGTATTTGAAATAAAAGCCTCTGAAGTTGTGAGTGTTAGTGTCATGATCCGCAAGCTAATGAGTGAAGCTGCAAAGTTGGATGTGCCTTTGTTAGTTGATATAGGTGTAGGGATTAACTGGGATGAAGCGCACTAGTTCAAGGGGGTTTTAATTAGTGAATTAGCTTCTGATCCAAAAGGAATAGGGTAAAAATGTTATTTCTAATTATGAATTAATGCGGGTCGATGCAAAGCTTAAAACAATACCTGCTGGTTAATGAAAAATGTTAGAGATTCCATGTGTATAGTTTATCGCCTATGGAGGAATGGCATTATCGCTAATCAGTTGAAAATACTGCAGCAAAGCACTGATTAGCTATGAGTGTTAATCGGTTAATAAGTCCGCTTTTGAATCTTCAAACCAGCTATCTAATAATTGATGTATATCGTCAATACCGGTGCGTTTTAGGGCAGAAAATAGTTGTAAAGTAACCGGTATCTCTATTTTGCTCAATTCGCGCTGTACTTGAAATAAGGTGTTTTTAGCCGCGCCATAGTTCAGTTTATCGGCTTTGGTTAATAAAATATGTAGCGGTTTTTTGCTGTATGTACACCAGTCAATCATTTGCCAGTCGAATTCTGTCAGTGGGTGACGAATGTCCATGACCAGAATAATGCCATATAAAGATTGGCGTTCGCGTAAATAGGTTTCTATCAGGATGTGCCATTGTTGCTTTACTTTCTCTGGTACTTTGGCATAGCCATAACCGGGCAGATCAACAAAGCGTTGTGCTTCATTCAGATTGAAGAAATTAAGTAATTGCGTGCGTCCAGGTGTTTTACTGGTTCTAGCCAATGATTTTTGCTGGCTTAAGGTATTTAGTGCGCTCGATTTTCCTGCATTAGAGCGCCCTGCGAAGGCAACTTCGCGACCTGTATCTACAGGGGCTGATTTTAAATCAGGGGCGCTAAGAGTAAACTTGGCTTGATAATAGAGAGAGTTCATATGTATCTCAAGTAGAGGGATTATTTAAATTAGAGTAGAATTGAATTTGCTATTGTACATAAGATTACCTTATGTTTATCTTATTCCGAAAGGGGAATCTAATGAAGAAAAGTTTATTAGTGGTTTCAGTGTCGTTTGCGTTGCTAAATATGTCCGACATTGCAAATGCTGCGGGTAATTACCAAGCAGGAGAAGCAAAAAGCGCTTCCTGTACAGGTTGTCATGGTGAAAATGGTAATAGTATGATGCCTCTGTTCCCAAAATTAGCAGGTCAAAATCAAGGTTACCTGGTTAAGCAGATGCAGGCATTTAAGAGTGGCGCACGTAACAACCCAACTATGATGGGTATGGTTGCGGGTTTATCAGATCAGGATATTCAGGATATCGCCGTTTATTATGCAGCCAAAGTGGTCACTGAAAATCCACCACCGCAGCTTAACCAGGATGATCTAGACGATATTGATGATGACAATACGTTAACAGTTGCTGAAAAAGCCGCTGCCAAGCAAGTTCTTCAGGAGCAACTAGATAACTTAATGGCGCTTGGCTACGATGTTTACCGTAATGGTGATCTGGAAAATGAAATATCCGCCTGTATTGCTTGTCATGGGCCTTATGGTGAAGGAAATGAGCCAGCAGCTTTCCCTGCGTTAAAGGGGCAACATGCAGATTATTTAATAAAAACATTAACCGATTTTAAAACGGATGTGCGCAGTAACAATCCTGAAAATATGATGCATATGATTGCCAAAAAAATGACAGAAGATGAAATTAAAGCGTTGTCCTACTATGTTTCTGTTATGGAATAAACCGAGTTGAATAAGAGGATAAAAAATAAAAATGATAATTAAGATAACTAAAGCCGTTTTAATATTAACTATGCTGGTTTTTTCCAGCTTAAGTCTTTCTTCAGGCAAGGGATATGAAGACCTAAAGGCGTTACAACCAACTTCCGATCCTGCAAAAGTTGAGGTAATTGAATTTTTTTGGTATGGCTGTCCGCATTGTTATCAGTTTGAACCCGCGCTAGAGAAGTGGCGTTCTACTTTGCCAGAAAATGTTAATTTTATTCGCCAGCCTGCTGTTTTTAGTGAGTTATGGGCAAAACATGCAAAAATATATTTCACCGCTGAAGTTTTAGGTGTAGTTGATAAAGTTCATGCTGATTTATTTCATGCGATACAGGTAAAAAAACAAAAATTAACCGATCCCGAGGACGTGGCTGAATTTTTTGTTGCGCATGGTGTCGATAATGCGACATTTTATGACGCCTATAACTCATTTATTGTTGATACTAAAATGCGTCAGGCTAAAGCAATGGGGCCGCGTTATGGTATAACAGGCGTTCCTACTGTTGTAGTCAATGGTAAATATCTGGTTAATGGCAAGTCGGCTGGTTCGCACGAGGATATGATTGCCGTGATGAATCAGTTAATCGCGCAGGAAAGCAAATAGAAAGATAAGTTGTAATAAGGCGCGGTTTTGCAGCACAGCTTATAGATGTGCTGCTATTGTGTTAAAAATGCTTTAGGTGCGTTAGCTTTATATTAATAATTAAGCGAAAAGAAATCGATTGACAAGCTGTGGGTGAGTGATTCGCAAAAAATAAAATCCCTGAGTCTTGTTCCATACTCTGTAAAGCGATAAATTAATAACAAATAATGCGCTATATTTATATTGTAGGTTGGGGTGTTTTTTTATTGCTATGCAAAAAAATCTAACCCAACCGACGCTTTAATAATTTGTAAGGTAGTGACGCTCTATGCCACCAGGGCATGAAAAATAAAAGAGTTAAGGTAATATATTTTCTAGTTTTCCAGTAATTAAGTATTTGTTATAAAAAAAGAATACCAGGTTTATTTTACTAAATCTGTAGGGCTTTCTGCGGTAGTGCTTTTATTTGTTTCGACAACTTCAGATAAGGGCGAATTTTGTCGATTTCCTTCCGCAAATAAAATAGCGGCAGCCATTAGCAATACGCTGGCCAGTGCAACAATGACAAACCTATGTGGTTGCTCCATCCAGAATAATAGCCATTTAGGTTTGATCAGACCCACTACCAATACAAGAATTGCTAAAATAAGTAAATTAAACGACCAGACAATCATGATTTTTCCCACTTTTAAGATAAACAAGCCTATATTGTACTGATTAAGTAATAAAATAAAATAACTTTTGAGAGGCACTGAAATGATAGAGTGGTTAAATGCAAATATCGCTTACTGGCATTGGCTGATTTTTGGACTATGCTTGGCATTAGCAGAGATTATGTTAGTCAGTTTTGTTGCGTTATGGTTCGGTTTAAGCGCGCTTGTTGTCGGTTTGATATTGTGGATCGTACCTTTTTCATTTACCTTGCAGTTATTGGTCTGGATTATTTTATCAATTGTCATTGTGTTTGCCTGGTTTAAATGGGTGTCACCGCATTTAAAAAACAAAACTTTTTCGGGTATGGCACGCGAAGGCATGATAGGCCAGGTAGGTCGTGTGATTGAATACAATTCCGTGCACGAAGGGCGCGGGACACTGCGCTTTCCAGCTCCGATTCTGGGTAATGATGAATGGCAGTTTATTTGCACTGATAGTATTGCCCTGGGTGATCCTGTGATAGTGCGTGAATTTTCCGGTAATACTTTGATTGTTTCAGCAAAATAATAATGAGGATTGAATGATGGAAGGTTTAGCAGTTGTTGGCGTATTGGTTGTTCTGGTTATTTTTACAGTTGTAAAAGGCGTTAGAATAGTACCGCAAGGCTATAAACATATCGTACAGCGTTTAGGTAAATATCACTCTACCTTGAATCCGGGATTAAATCTTGTTATCCCTTATGTTGACTCTGTCATAGAAAAACTAACGACTAAAGATATTGTATTGGATATCCCTTCGCAAGAAGTTATCACCAAAGATAATGCGGTGATTGTTGCTAATGCCATCGCCTATATAAATATCATCTCGCCAGAAAAGGCGGTTTATGGCGTAGAAAACTATGTGCTGGCGATAGAAAAGTTAATTCAAACTTCACTGAGAGCGATTATTGGCGAAATGTCGCTAGATGATGCTCTTTCGTCCAGAGATCATATTAAACAAAAATTAAAAGAAAGTATTTCTGATGATATCGCTGATTGGGGTATTACTCTTAAAACAGTCGAAATTCAGGATATTAATCCGTCAACCACAATGCAGGCTTCTATGGAAGAACAAAGTGCTGCGGAGCGTCAGCGTCGTGCTGCTGTCACGCGTGCCGAAGGGGCAAAGCAAGCTGCTATTCTTGAGGCAGATGGACGCTTAGAGGCATCACGCAGGGATGCAGAAGCTAAAATTCTATTAGCTGAAGCGAGTGGTAAAGCGATTGAAAGTATTACTGCTGCTCTTAAAGATAAAGAGCTCCCTGCCACTTACCTACTGGGAGAAAAATATATTGAGGCTATGCGTGACCTGGCAGAATCAGATAACTCTAAAACCCTTGTTTTGCCGGCTGACTTACTGCATGCTGTTAAAGGTGTTTTAGGTAAGTAAGCATGTAAAAAATATAAAGGTGGTCCGCGCTTTTATGTCTTCGGTTTGTAGCAGTGGTGGGTAAATAAAACCTTGCTCACCCTTTCAATAAGGATATTTTATGCATCAAATGCTTGATCAAGTGATCCAATCCGCAAGCAGTATTATATTAGGCAAGGAGCAGCAAATTCGCTTGTCACTATGTTGTTTATTAAGTGGTGGGCATCTGTTAATAGAAGATATTCCCGGTGTTGGTAAAACAACTCTGGCACACACTCTGGCGAAGCTTATGGGACTGGTATATCAACGTATCCAGTTTACCAGTGATCTGTTGCCTTCGGATATCATTGGCGCAACTATCTATAATCCAGAGCAGCATGAATTTAGCTTTCATCAGGGCGCGATATTTAATCAAATGATTTTGGCTGATGAAATTAATCGCGCAACGCCAAAAGCGCAAAGTGCTTTATTAGAAGCCATGGAAGAGCAGCAAGTCACGGTAGAGGGACAAACCTATCAACTACCACAGCCCTTTTTTGTGATTGCGACTCAAAACCCAAGCCATCAATTAGGAACTTTCCCATTGCCTGAGTCACAATTAGACCGGTTTTTGATGCGCATTCAGTTAGGCTATCCCAACCAGAATGCTGAGCGAGAATTATTGACTGGTCAAAGTCGTCATCATTTAATAGCAACGCTGGATACTATGATGCCCGCCGAGAAATTATTGCAAATGCAGCAAGCGGTCAAGGAGATTCATGTGTCTCCCGCCTTGCTTGATTATCTGCAAGCACTCATTAACTTCACCCGTGAGTCTGATGAGTATCATACCGGCCTTTCGCCGCGAGCAGGTTTGGCTCTATTAAATGCAGCTAAAGCTTGGGCCTTTATGCACAGGCGTGGATCCGTTATCCCTGAAGATGTACAAGCGGTTTTAGCAGCAGTTGCCGGGCATCGCCTATGGGCGGCGCAAACTAACTCGGATAATATTATTGCACCGTTATTGGCGGGTGTTGCTATTCCATAGGGCTATAGCCCTACAAGTCAACGCTTATTCCGGAAGGCCTTCAATTACACTCTACGCTTGTATAGTCATCAAAGCTTTCAGGATGGTTTTTCTCATCATTATTTTTTAAATACATGCGTTCATTACCTTCATCTGAGCCAATCCGCTTAAGCTATCAACGCATTTATATCTTACCTACCAGGCGAGGACTAGGTTTTGCCATGTTGATTGCTTTGTTATTAATAATTGCCTTTATTTATAATAATAACCTGGTGTATTTACTCAGCTTTTTACTGGCAAGTCTGTTTTTTATCACGATTATGCATACCGTCAAGTCACTTGAGGGGCTTGTTATTCGTAAATTGCAAAGTCCTAATATATTTGTTGGGGAATTTGCTGCAAATACTTTACTCATAGAGAACCCGGTTAATCAGGCGAGGTATAGTGTACGGTTAGGCTTTGATAAGAAAAATATTCAGCAGGTGGATGTGCCGGCACAGCATAAAATACATATTGATTTACCTCAGCGAGTCACAAAACGCGGCTGGTTTATTACCGGTCAGCCAACGATAGCAAGTTGTTATCCTTTTGGTTTATTTCGCGCCTGGCATCGACTGAATATTGAATTCAAGACTTTGGTCTATCCTCAAGCCGCTTTACAGGACTGCCCACTGCCTGCAAATAACAGTATAGATAATGAACAGGGAAGTGCTCAAAAAGGACAAGATGACTTTTATGGCTTACAAAGCTATGCCGCAGGGGATAATATTCGCCATATCCATTGGCGCAGTTTTGCTAAAGGGCAAGGGGTGTTCACCAGGCAATACAGTGGTGCACAAAGTACTGAAATCTGGCTGGATTACGAACAAACGACAGGCGCAAGCCAGGATGAACGTTTAAGCCAAATGTGTCGTTGGGTACTGGATGCTGATCAAGCCGGGATCGCGTATGGATTTCGCCTGGCTGGGCTGGTTATTGAACCGGGTCGAGGTGATACGCATTCTGTCGAATGTTTAGTTGCTCTGGCACTCGCTTAAGTAATATGTAGAAAAAAATAGGCTTAGCTTGACGCCCTCTTCTTAGAATGAGTTGTATGTGACATATAATTTTAATGGTCTGTCGCCTTGGCTAAAAGCCTGTTTTAGTTTTTCAATAATGATTTATATATAAGATTTATGCTTAGTTATCGTCATTCATTTCATGCAGGCAATTTTGCAGATGTATTAAAACACACTGTATTGATCCATATTCTGGAACACTTAAAAAAGAAACCGAAGCCGTTTTGTTATGTGGATACTCATGCCGGAGCAGGGGGATATGCTCTGCATAGTGAACATGCCGAAAAAACCCAAGAATATCGTCTGGGAATTGGTGCTTTATGGCAGGCTAAAACTCTACCACCGATTGTTGCAAGCTATGTTAGCTTGATTAAAGCCTTTAATGATGCTGGCGACTTAGACTATTATCCGGGCTCACCGCTGATAGCCAAACACTTATTGCGCAAACAAGACCGATTATTTTTATATGAGCTGCACAGTAGTGACGTTGATATACTGGCAAACGCGTTTGAGCAAGATAAACGCGCGCACATACAACAGCAAGATGGCTTTACACATAGCCTAGGTTTAATGCCTCCAGCGCAACGCCGCGGTCTGGTGTTAATTGACCCTTCTTATGAAATGAAAGCGGATTATGACCAGGTCGTTGATACTCTTCTGCAATTATACAAGCGATTTTCCACAGGCAGTTATGCGCTATGGTATCCGGTTGTAGCGCGTTCGCGTATTAATGATATTGAGCGAAAAATTCAAGCCAGTCAGTTAAAAAATGTGCAATTGTACGAATTGGGGCAGGTGACTGATAGTCAGGGGCACGGTATGACGGCAAGCGGGATGATCGTTGTTAATCCGCCCTGGATGCTGCAAGCTGAAATGCAGCAGGCATTACCTTACCTGGCTGCTCAACTTGGTATTGCGAATCAAGGACACTATCGAATCAAGCAATTAAAGGACGAATAAGCAAGTGGAGCAAACAATAAACCAACGTACGCTGATATTATTACTGAGCTCTATCGGTTTAATGACATTTCCGCATGTGTTTCATGTTCCTATACCGATCATCAGCTTTTTCTTTGTGCTATTAATCTGGCGATTTGTTGGTGTATGGCGGCCTGAATATTTGCCCGGACAATGGCTGGTGTTTGTCTTGTTGCTTGGTGGGATTGCACTTTTAGTGGTTATGCACCAAGGCGTGTTTGGACGCGATGCAGGCACAGCGGTTTTTGTCACGGCCCTCGGTCTAAAATTACTGGAAATCAAAACCCAGCGTGATTTGTATCTGATTACTTATCTGGCTTTTATTGTAGCGGCCTCGCAATTTCTTTATCTGCAAAATATCCTGATGGCTGGCTACACATTATTAGTGTGTATCAGCTTATTGGGTACACTGATCTGTATTAATGGGCAAAGCTTAACGAATATGCAGTCCTTCAAGGTAGCCGGAAAAATTTTGCTTCAAGCGCTACCGTTAATGGTTATTTTGTTTGTTTTTTTCCCCCGTGTTCAAGCACCGCGCTGGTCATTTTTAAAAGAAAACACTACAGCTATGTCAGGTCTTAGTGATACTCTGGAGCCTGGGGCGATTAGCCAGTTGGGCTTGTCAGGTGATGTCGTGTTTCGCGCCAGGTTTAGTGGCGATATCCCGCCGCAGCAACAGCGATACTGGCGTGGCCCCGTTTTTTCTTACACCGATGGCAGAAAATGGACGCAGACTAAAAATACTTATTTTAAGCGGTTTCTTGATAAAGTTATTTTTCAGGGTCAGCCTTATCAATACAAATTATTAATGGAACCGCAAACAAAAAACTGGGTATTTGCTTTAGATATGCCGGCTATTTTTGAATGGCCTTTGCACGAAAATGGCAATCACCAATTACTCACCTCTGAGTCGCCTGCCAAACCAGCAGAATATACGCTAACTTCGTATGCTAGTTATAATACGGGCTATATTACCAAAACAGAACGCAGTGATAACCTACAATTACCGGGTCAGCCGGATCAGAGAATCAATGATTTAGTCGCACAGCTGGATGGTTTTAATGCACCCGCTGAACGTTATATTGATAATTTATTTGCCCATTTTCGTCAGCATGATTTTTATTACACGCTCATGCCCCCGCTTATGGGAGATAAGCCGATAGAAACTTTTTTGTTTGATGCGCGAGCCGGTTTTTGTGGGCATTATGCGACGGCATTTGTTTATTTAATGCGTGTTGCCGGAATACCTGCCCGTGTTGTTAGTGGCTACCAGGGTGGGGAATACAATACCACTGGTCAGTTTATTGAAGTCAGGCAAGCAAATGCACATGCCTGGGCAGAAGTATGGCTAACAGGAAAAGGCTGGGTAAGATATGACCCAACAAGCGCTGTAGCTCCAGAGCGAGTGGAGCAAAATGTTAATATTGAACAGCAGATTGCCAATAATGCGGTCAGTTTTGCACCGCTACAGCTTGATAGTCAAACGCTGAGTTATTTAAAAATGGCACGTAATTTATGGAGCAGTGTGGATTATAGCTGGCAACGCTGGATCATTAATTATGACCGTCAGCGTCAGCTCAGTTTTCTCTCAGGGTTTGGTATCAACTCGTTAAAAACCATGCTCTTTTGGTTGGTTGGATTGTTAGCTTGCGTGACAGTACTGTTGGCGATTTATGTTTTGCGTAAACAAATGCCCAGACTTGATAAAGCTCAGATTTATTATGCCAAAGCCTGCAAAAAATTAACAAAAAGTGGGCTGTATAAGGGACATAATGAAGGCCCTAATGACTTTGCAGTGCGGGTCAGTGCTAAAATGCCTCAGATAGGCGACAGTTTTACACATATTACCCGATTGTATGTACAAATTCGTTACGGAAAGAACGCTGGAAATGCGACTCTGGACGAATTGAAAGCAAGTTCATCAGCATTTCGGGTAAGCAGTAAAACATAGGGCTAAAAACTTAAGACGGAGCGCCTTGCAGGCTCCTGTTCTCACGCTCTGCATCATTGCCATTAAGTTAAGGTTTTATTGGTTTATAATCAACGTATTACGTGTAGATTGGGTTAGGTCTTTATTGCAAAGCAATAAAAACCTAAACAAACATATGTACCGAACGGGACTCATTAACCCATCTTCGCCACTTATACTGTCAATTCCCCATTATTTCAATGAGTTAAATTTTTCAATCGGTCTCAGTTGGCACTACAGATTTCATATCAACGGTTGTTTTATATTTTCCTATCGGGTCAGGGTTAATGTTCAAAGCAGTGTATATTTGTTTTTGTCTAGCTTCTGCTTTACTTGTGGTTCTCAAATGAATGATAGTGTCACTATCAGTAGGCAAAGTAATGGTCAGGCGTTGCTGGGTCGACATAATGTTGCGAATGCTATCCCAGCTTAAGTGAATTCCCTGCAGCCTGAGTTGATGGCGCAGTGTATGCACAAGGTGGTAAGCCAATAATGTGATGAACAAGTGACCAGTGACTCGATCTTCCTTTTGGTGGTAAACAGGTCGCAATCCCAATTCGGTTTTCAGACTTTTAAACGTTGCTTCAATTTCGGTCAGCATTGTATAGGTCGTCCAGAGTTGCTCTTCCGACCAGTCGGGGATATTTGTTCTTAGGCAGTAGACACCAGAGTGCTTATCTTTTTGATCGCTTTCTGCTTTACGTTTCCATTCTATGCGGGTGGCTTTACTTTTTGTGTCATCAGCCACCACGTCAATGATGTAATCTGCGGCAACCGGGCTATGTATTTCGCGTAACCGGCCAATACGTTCCAGTATTTTATCGTATTTCTTAATAGTGCCTTTTTTGCTCAAGCCTTCGTGCAGCTTTGTCAGAGCCTCTTCCAGGCGAACATGGAAACGATTACGGATGCCTTGTTCTTTTTTTGATTTTAGGTCCGAATGACAATAGAGCCGGGTTTCTTTGGTTTCTGTATCCACTTCACGATAAACAACAACACGACTGTCTTGGGTCTCTCTGACCGTTATCGGGGATTCTTGTTCTCTCGGGTCTTTGACGTGTCGTTCTCGGCTGACGACAAGATAATGATAGTCTTGCTTGATGAGCCAGGCAATATTGTCGGCACTGGCAATACCGGCATCCATGATGACCACGGGTTTTATTTGATTGAATGGATCTTTGTCTCGCAGCTCGTCCAGCATCAACTCCAAAGTAGCAGGTTCGCTTGCATTACCCGGAAAGACCTGGCTTCTCAATGGAAAACCGTCTCCATCCAGAATCAGGCCTAAGGTCACTAATGGACAATCCGTGCGCTTTTCTTTGGAGCGACCGAATTTTGCCTGTGGGTTTTGATCGCATTGACACTCAAAATAAGTATTGGTCAAATCATACAAAACGATCTTACGGTTTAAATCAAATAAGCTCTGCTCGCGCTCGGATAAAAATGCTTCAAGCGTATCCCGATGCTTGAGTAACTTGTCACTGGCAGCATATAAACGTGTCAGGCTGGTGTTGCCATAATCATGATCCAGCAACTCGCCCAATCCTGTCCGATTTTGCAGCCAGTCATGTGTGTACAATTCACTGCCGGGTGAAACCGCACGACCTATAATGCTTCCCAATGCTGCAGCGATATCCCGTTTATTAAAGCCGAGTGCAATGAGTTTTTCATCAAGTTGCAATTGCTGTGCAGCGTGCAACACCAAGGTTTCTGCGCCTATGCTGCGAGCATTGATGGCTTCGACATGATGAATATCAATAGAATGATATTCTCGAGTTGTTTTTTTCGAGTTTAGCGGTTCAGACAATTTTGCCGTTATCAGCGCGCTATAGCGTTGAGCTGCTGATTCCAAAAGTTGATTTAAGTCATCAGCCAAATTAAACAGTTCTGCCTGATGAGGGGCCGAGCCTTGTTGTAATTGCTCTATCCTGGCAGTCAGTATGGGCCAATGCTCTTGCTGAATACTAAAGTCCGCACCGATATTAAGTAACGTGCGCTGCTTAACCTGATTTCCTATGCGGACTGATTCGACAATGCGATACGTATAATAAGCACTACCGTCTTCCAGGTTTTTTGTTTTTGTTCTTCGAATATACATACCGCTAGCATCGGCTAAAAACCAGGGAAATGCAATAGGCTCACGCAATTAAAATGGCACTACAAAGCGACCGCAAAAAACGCCCTTTGATTTTAAAGAAGTTTTTTTGGTAAAAATAAGGCATGAACAATAAATCAATGACTTATATTAGTGAAAGCTGCGAAGATGGGTTAAGGGCATAGTCAAACATAGCCCTAACTTGTAGTGATGTAGGGCGAATAAGTACCTATGCAGAATTAATTTAACATTTATGCAGGATGGGTAGAATGGAACGCCTGCTTCATAGGCACGTAATGACTCGTAAGAACGCGTAGCGAAACCCATCAACTCCTGTAGAATGATGGGTTTCGCAAAGACGCTCTACCCATCCTACACGAAACCTAAGAATAAAAGTGTTAAGATAATTTTACGTGAATACTTATAAGTCTGTTAATAAAGCTCGAACCACTACAAAGGGCGCTTTATTTCTTGACGAAACACTGGGTAAAGGTTTGTTTGGAGGTTAAGGTATGAAATTAGTTACATTTAAACACAAAGGCATTAGCCGAGTAGGTGCGGTTATTGATGGTACTGTCGTGGATGGCTTAGGGCAGGCAATGATCCCGCAAAACATGCTGGCTTTTTTAGAGGCAGGTCAGAGTGCTTTAGACGCTTTGCAAGCACTCATTGATAGCCAGCAGGCACGCATCCCATTCAACGAAGTGAAATTACTTGCTCCTGTCCCCAGACCGGGAAAGTTTTTAGGCATTGGTCTGAATTACGCCGATCATATTGCCGAAACTGCGCTAGAAAAACCAGAATACCCGACTTTTTTCAGCAAACTCAGCAGTTGCATCATTGCGGATGGTGAGGCGATACATTTGCCCAAAGTCTCAGAAAAACTGGATTATGAGGTTGAACTGGCGTTTGTCATCGGCAAACGTTGTCGCCACGTCCCGCTAGAAAACGCAGATGAAGTGATCGCCGGTTACACCATTGTCAATGATGTCACCGTGCGTGACTGGCAATTTCGCTCTCCCACCTGGGTGCTTGGTAAATCCTTCGATACACATGGTCCTATGGGGCCATGGATAGTGACCAAAGATGAAATTAAAGATCCGCATAATTTAAACTTGAAAACCTGGATAGATGAGGAGTTACGCCAGTCATCCAATACCAGACACATGATTTTCAATATTTACCAAATAATTAGCTATTTAAGTCAGGCCATAACTCTGGAACCAGGTGATGTCATTTCCACTGGGACGCCAAGTGGGGTTGGTGTGAAAATGCAACCGCGAGGGTATATGCATAATGGGCAAGTAGCAAAACTTGAAATTGAAAAAATTGGCAGATTGACTAACCCAGTGATTGACGAGCCTGAAGAGTTTGTTGTTGTCTAAGGTAAATGATGAGTCAGTCCGGTGACGCTTATTAATTTTTGCCACAACAGCGCTTAAACTTTTTGCCACTACCGCAAGCACAAAGGGCATTTAAACCTTGATTAAATGAGCCTGTTGTCGATGCGATTGATTTTACTTTGCCATCCAGATAAAACCAGCGATCCTGTTTTTTTATAAAACGGCTGATTTCATGCATAACGCGTTGTTCGTCATTCATAGTGAAATAGGCTTTAAACTCGACTACCCCTTTACTGTCTTTTGTTGAGCCTTTTTTGTTCGCAATTATTTCTAACCGTGTCCACTCGCCGCTATCTTTTGAAAAATCAATGACTGCAGGCCGAGTTGACTCATCCCATGTCTGTAGTAAATAAGCTTCATTGTGTATCGCATATGCAGTAAATCGTGAGCGCATTAATTGTTCTGCGGTTAATGCTTGGGTTTGGTTGTTGTGTAGTAATTCACAGCATTGCGGATAGGCTGAATGTGAACCACAAAGGCAAGCTATAAAGGAGGCGGTCATTGATTGTGTTGTTTAAAATGCGTGAAAAATGCAGTAATTCTACGACTATTGTTAGCTTAAAATCAATTGTTGCCGGGTTATTAATTGTTTACTTACTATGCTGCAAATAGCATTTTGCTGTATATTACAGTTCGTTTTAGTCAGTTAAACACTGTTGTTATTAACGATTTATGTGAGAAAAAGAATGAAAGCGGATATTGGGTTAATTGGCCTTGCGGTCATGGGGCAGAATTTAGTCTTGAATATGAATGACCATGGTTTTAAAGTGGCGGTGCATAATCGCTCCAGAGGAAAAACCGATGATTTTCTCAACGGTCCTGCAAAAGATACACAAATTACCGGCGCTTATTCTCTGGAAGAACTAGTTAATAGCCTGGAAAGCCCGCGAGTTGTTATGCTTATGGTGAAAGCCGGGGAAGTGGTTGATAGTTATATTGATCAATTAACGCCATTATTATCAGCAGGTGATATTATCATTGATGGTGGTAATTCTTTGTTTACAGATTCCAATCGTCGTACAGTCGCATTGGCGGAAAAAAATATTCTTTATGTAGGGTCTGGTGTATCTGGCGGTGAAGAAGGTGCGCGCCATGGGCCTTCAATTATGCCCGGTGGAAATAAAGAGGCGTGGAAAACAGTGCAGCCGATTTTACAGGCGATTTCAGCAAAAGTAGAGGGTGAGCCCTGTTGTCAGTGGGTGGGTGAAAACGGAGCAGGCCACTATGTAAAAATGGTGCATAACGGTATTGAATATGGTGATATGCAAATTATCTGCGAAGCTTACCAATTATTATCTGAAGGCTTGGGCTTGAGTGCAGATGAAATTCAAAGCGTTTTTGCTGAATGGAATAAAGGCGTTTTAGATTCTTATTTAATTGAAATTACCACGAATATTCTTGGCTATAAAGATGAAGATGGCGCACCTTTAATTGATAAGATTTTAGATACCGCAGGACAGAAAGGTACAGGTAAGTGGACGGGGATTAATGCCTTGGATTTAGGCGCACCGCTAACGCTGATTGCAGAATCGGTATTTGCGCGATGTGTGTCTGCGCAAAAAGAGGAGCGAGTCAATGCATCGAAAATTTTACCTCAAGCAACGGCACGTTTTTCAGGCGATAAGCAAGCGATGGTTAAAGCGATTGGTGATGCAGTCTATGCTGCAAAAATTGTCTCTTATGCGCAAGGCTTTGGACTAATGCGCGCGGCAGAAAAAGAATATGGCTGGAAGTTAAATTATGGTGGTATCGCGTTGATGTGGCGTGGCGGTTGTATTATCCGTAGTCAGTTCTTAAATGATATAAAACAAGCGTATGATGCTAACCCTGAGTTAGATAATTTATTATTAGCCGATTATTTTAATAATGCGGTTAGCACCGCAGATCAAGGCTGGCGTGAAGCGGTGATATTGGGCGTGCAACTGGGTGTACCGACCCCTGCATTTTCATCAGCATTGGCTTATTACGATAGCTACCGTAGTGCACGTTTACCGGCAAACTTATTACAGGCGCAACGTGACTATTTTGGCGCACATACTTATGAGCGCATAGATAAACCACGCGGTGAGTTCTTTCATACAGACTGGACAGGCACCGGTGGTAACATGGCTTCAACCACTTATAATGTGTAATATTTAATGACTTTGCTTAATATTAGCCGTGTTAGCTGATTCCATGCGCGGCTAAAGAGGTTATAGTTAATCTCTGTATCTTGCTTTAATTGACCACCAAAGATTTGGCATCCTGATCATGCAAACTGCTGAAGCCTGCTTTTTTTCTGCGGATGATTTTCTAGTATGGGAAGAGCAGCAACAAGAAAAATATGAATATATTCATACTGAAGTCTTTGCCATGGGTGGCGCACTGCGTGAATATGTGCTTGTTAGTTTGAATATAGCTTCAGCTTTGATGCAGCATCTACGTGATACACCTTGTCAGGCTTATATTTCTGATATGAAGTTACGCATAGAGCAAGTGGATGCCTTTTTTTATCCAGATGTCATGGTATCTTGCGCTAAAGAAGATCATCAGGCGGAGCAGTTTTTAGCTTTTCCAAGTTTGATTGTCGAGGTATTGTCGGATTCAACTGAAGCTTATGACCGGGGGGCTAAGTTTTCAGCTTATCGACACATATCGAGCCTTAAAGAATATGTTTTGGTCGATATTAAAACACGCAGTGTTGAATGTTTTCGACGAACAGCTGAGGATGATTGGTTGTTGCATGTTTATGCTGATAAAGATGTGTGTCATTTTGTGAGTGTCGATATTTGTGTTGAGATGGCAGATGTTTTTGAAGATATTGTTGAAAATCAACAATAAAAACCCTATTTATTAAAAATTTTTAAAGGAAATGAGAGTGAGCACCGACCCCTGTAGTTATGTTATTTTTGGCGCAACAGGTAATTTAGCGCATATAAAACTAATTCCTGCGCTTTATCATCTTGATATTGAAGGGCGCCTGGATGAGGCTACCAAAATTATTGCCATCGGTCGTCGTCCCTGGGATAACGACAAATGGATTGCTCAAGTACGTGTAATGCTTGATGCAAAAGCACGCGGCGGAGTGGATGAGCAGGTCTTTGAGCGATTTATTGGTCGCCTTCACTATCACAAAGGTGATTTACAACAGGAAGACTGTTATAGCAGTTTAGCAGCCTTACTCAATGATACACAGCAGTTTCCACAGAATATGGCCTTTTATTTGGCGATTAATCCTGAAGATTTTAGCCCAATATAGAGCGTTTAAGTGTCCCTCAACTTATTAGAAGAAAAAGCATTTCTGGCGTAGTGGTGATCGAGAAGCTTTTGTACATATTGACCTGAGAGCTCTCGTTCTTTACAAAAAAAATCAGCAAATACTTACGTGAAGAGCAAATTTACCGTATCGACCATTATCTTGGGAAAGGGATGGTACAAAATGTACTGGTATTCCGCTTTGCCAATGCCATGCTAGAGCCGTTATGGAACCGTAATTATATTGATCATATTCAGATTACCCATTCCGAGCAGTTAGGCGTAGGTACGCGAGGTGCATATTATGATCACACTGGTGCCATGCGTGATATGTTGCAGAGTCACTTATTGCAGTTATTGACCTTAGTCGCGATGGAGCCACCTGTTTCCACGGATGCTGAAGATTTGCGTGATGAAAAAGTTAAAGTACTAAAATCTATCCGCCCGATCCCTGAAGAAGCGGTTCATGCACAGTCATTTCGTGCTCAATATGCTCCAGGTAGTATCAATGGGGAAGATGTAAAAGGCTATCTGCAAGAAGAAGGCATTCCTGAAAATAGTGTGACTGAAACCTATGCGGCGATGAAACTTTATATCGACAACTGGCGCTGGCGTGGGGTACCTATCTATTTGCGTACTGGTAAACGTATGGAAAAAGCACAATCCAGTATTTCTATTTGCTTCAGACATGCACCATCGCAGCTGTTTAAAAATACCCAGGCACAAAAAATTAAACAAAACTGGTTACTGCTGGGCATACAGCCTGAAGAATGTATCCGTATGGAAATGACAGTTAAAGAGCGTGTGTTGGTTATGAAAACACGGGTGAGTAATTTGAATGCCAGTTTTCGTAATGAAAATGAACAGGCGTCTGATGCCTATGAAGATCTATTACTCGATGTGATTGAAGGCGATCGTTCTTTGTTTTTACGTTACGATGAAGTGGAGTATGCCTGGAAAATTGTGGATCCGATTATCAATAAATGGGCGGTTGAACGTGATTATATCGAGACTTATCCAGCTGGTTCCTGGGGGCCTAATGAGCGACGTTTATTTGACAAAGAAAGTCAACATTGGCGTAATACATTGCGGGAAGAGAAATGACACAAAATATAAACTGGATGCGCTATGATTCAATTGAGATTTTAGCGGAAGCGGTTTGTCAACGTGTGTTGTGTGCAGCTGAAAATGCAATTGCAGCAAAAGGCGTGTTTAAATTGGTTTTAGCAGGAGGTACTGCCCCTGTAAAAGCCTACCAGTTGTTAGCGACTCAGTCGGCAGATTGGGGTAAATGGCATATTTATTATGGGGATGAGCGTTGCTTGCCCGTTGATGATAGCGAACGTAATAGTCTGGTTGCTGAGCAAAAATGGCTGGATTTAGTCGCAATTCCAAAGAACCAGATTCATCGCATGGCTGCGGAGTTAGGTGCGGAGGAAGGGGCAGAACAATATGCTCATGTTGTAGCCGAGGCAGGACGTTTTGATCTGGTATTATTGGGTATGGGTGAAGATGGACACACCGCAAGTCTATTTCCTGGACATGTGCATAATACCGATGAATTGACCCATGCCGTGCATAATTCACCTAAGCCGCCAGCTGACCGAGTGACGATGAGTGCCAAAGCTTTAAGCAATGCTGCCGAACTCATTTTTATTGTTTCCGGTGATAAGCAAGAGGCATTGAATGCGTGGAAAAATAAGTTAGATATTCCAGTGACGTATATTTGTCCTGCAGTGGGTGTTGATGTATTATTCTCAGTCTGATTTTTAAGTGACAGGGCGAGCAAGCATTATTGCTCGTCCTAGTTATCAAGTCTAAGCTGCATCAATGACTGATATGCATGGAAATAAATTCAGGAAAAATAATAACGATTCAAATAAACTTTTACTAGAGGAGTAATAATGAAAGCCTGTGAATCAACACAAACTAAAGAAGAGCAAAGGGTTAAGATAGGTGCCAACCATAGACAACTGCCTGTATGGCGACGAGCCATTGGATTGACATTAGTCTATTTACCAATACTGACCTTGCCTTTCGTGATTGTAAGTGCTCTATTATCCTATTATCATTTAAAGATGGTCGGAGCTGAAAACCTGAAAACTTTATTTGATTTTTTGCCTAAGCGTGCGTCGCATCGGTATAACTTAAAAAATCAAATTACGATGGATGGCACGTTTTCTCTAAGCTTTGCTAAATCAAAGCTTTATTGGATACTGAATTGCACCTGGTATTGTCCTGTTAGCGTGGGCTTGTTTGAATGGCATGCTTATTTGGTTAAAATCATCGAAAACTGGTGGTGCCCATTTAATCACCAGAGAAAACCAGGCTATGACAATGCAAAAATAGACAAGTCATTCTGGCATATTTATCCCGAAGACATCGTTAAGTTACATGAGGATGATCTGGACAACCCAATCTGGAATGAAAGTTGTAGCGAATGCCGTGGAGCAGATACTGGTACCAATGAAACCTAGTTATTTTCTGTTTTATACGCTGAGAGTCATAGCGATTAAGTTAGAAAATATGACTCATTAGAGAGGTTATCAGTATGAGTAATTGTTGCAGTGATCCAACCGAAATACCTAAAGTAGATCCTCGGGATTTAGTCCGCGAACAAGCGCGATATGGTGATTTGTTGCGCGAGCTTTTTACTGGAGACCCTGAAAAATTAATGCTTCATGAACTCCGTGAAGCAAACACTTATTTAAGAGAATTAGCCGCTCTGCGGGCGCATTACGTTTCAGTGCGCCTTGCCGCAATAGCGTTGTTAGAGGCTCCCAGTCATACTGTTTTACAGCGCATTTTCGACAAAGAGCCAACAACGGAGGTAGGCCTTGCGGCAGCAGAGCAGTTACGCAGATTGCAATGATAAAATTGATTATTACAGGCGGTACAATAGATAAGCACTATAATGAGTTAAGTGGAGAACTATGTTTTCCAGCAACACATATCCCTGCCATGCTAAAACAGGCGCGTAATCGTGTTGAACTTGACACATTGCAACTGATGTTAAAAGATAGTCTGGACATGACCGAGAAAGACCGAGAGCAAATTAAACAAGCTTGCGTCTCTTCTGCAGTGCAACAAATTATCATCACTCACGGTACGGATACAATGGTCGATACTGCAAAGTGTCTGGCACCAATAGCGTATGATAAAACGATAGTGTTAGTCGGCGCTATGATTCCGTATACAATAAGTCGATCAGATGCCTTATTTAATTTAGGCTGTGCAGTCACCGCAGTACAGTTACTTCCGGCCGGTGTTTACATTACCATGAATGGCAGGGTGTTTAACTGGGATAGGGTAAATAAAGATAAGCAGGCAGGTGAGTTTAAGTCCTTGCACTAGCGCTCGTTTTTTCTTACTCAAATAGCTGGACTGATAACCCTTGCTAACTTCCTCTTGTAAAGTCAGTTTTTTTACAAAAAACTTGCACATCAAGTTTCAGCATATCAAATTAATGGCTGTCCAATAATAATCTTGTTGCGCCTTTTGCATCCACTGGTTTGCTAAATAAAAAGCCTTGCCCTGCATAGCAGCCATTACTTAGCAGAAATTCTTCTTGCTCTTTGGTTTCAATACCTTCTGCAATGACATTAAAGTTGAAGTTTTGCGCCATAGCGATAATTGCTTTTGCAATAGCTGCGTCGTTGCTATCTTGAGGAATGTCCGAAATAAAACAACGATCAATTTTAATACGTTGTATCGGGAGTTTTTTTAGATAGCTCATATTAGAATATCCAGTACCAAAGTCATCCATTGAAAGTTGCACACCTAATTTGCTCAGCTTATGCAAATTGGCTAGTGTAAATGAAGCATCATCAATAGAAATATTTTCAGTTATTTCAAGTTCTAAATGTTCGGGACGTAATTTTGTAAGTTCTAATAAATCTTGCACAGATTCGCTTAGTTTATCGTTTTCCAACTGTTTGACGGATATATTGATCGCCATTGATAATTTTGGGTTAAAACTTTTTTGCCAGACGATAAGTTGATTGACTGCGGTTTGCAGTACCCATAAGCCTATTTTAATAATAAGGCCACTTTCTTCTGCAATAGTGATAAATTCATTTGGTGAGATTAACCCCAGTTCTGGGTGTTGCCAGCGAAGCAGTGCTTCAAAACCTTCAATTTCCTTGGAAAGAATATTATATTGTGGCTGATATAATATAAGTAATTGTTTGCGTCTTAATGCCTGACGCAACTCTCTTTCTATGTAAGCGCGGCGCTTTGCTTTGTTATTGAGCTCGTTAGAGTAAAACTGGTAGTTATTTTTTCCTTGTTCTTTTGCGTGATACATTGCCATATCTGCGCTTTGTAATAAGCTATCGGCAGTGAGTGCGTCTTCAGGATAAATGGCAATGCCTATACTAGCGCCTATATACACGTTCGTCGTTTCAAGCTTATATCTACGTGATAATGAGTTTAAAATTTTTGTTGCAACAACGGGAGCACTCACGATCAATTCCTCATGGGTGAGTTCTTCAAGGGTAATTATGAATTCATCTCCGCCTAGTCTGGCTGCATTATCCGTGTCACGGATACAGAATTTTATATCATTAGCCACTTGAATAAGCAGTTGGTCGCCTGCTTTATGCCCAAAGCTATCATTAATTTCTTTAAAGCGGTCTAAATCAATAAATAGCAAAGCAATACTCTTATGGCTTCTTTGACTTTTAAGAATAGCTTGCTGCAGGTGTTCGGTAAACAAAACCCGATTTGGCAAATGAGTTAAAGGGTCATAATGCGCAAGAAAATGGATGTGTTGTTCTGCTTTTTTTTGCTGTGATAAGTCATTAAAAATCGCGATATGGTGGGTAAGTTTCTGATTATCATCTTTGATAGCAATGATAGTTAGGTGTTCTGGGTAAATCTCGCCATTTTTTCGACGGTTATATATTTCGCCACTCCACTTTCCCTGGGAAATAATTTTTTGCCACATCGCTTGGTAAAATTCATTGCTTTGCGCGCCTGAGCTAAGCATACTAGGATTTTTCCCAATAACATCTTTTGTAGTATAGCCGGTTAATTCGGTAAAGGCCTTATTGACTTGGATGATTTTATTATTTGCATCCGATAGCACTATACCCTCTGGGCTATGTTCAAAAACCGTTGCTGCGAGGCTAAGCATGCGTTTATTTTTATGTAATTTGCTTAAGGCGGTTTTAAGTCGCGCAAAAACCAGTGCGACACTGATAATCAGAAAAAGTGTCGCAATATAAAAGCCTTTTCTGATCGTCTCAGCCTTGTTGATACTTGCTTGAAGCGCTTTGTTATAAGCAGAGAGTATAGCATTAGACTCTTGAGAGATAGTAGAATTCAGAATGTTCTCATATAGCTTTTTTAGTTGTTGGTGGCAGTCAAAAATAAGCTCTAAATGTTTTAATAATAAATCAAAATGAAGCCTGGTTTTGGTGTCTAAACTGACTGTGGCTAGATTTTGTTTAAGGCGTTTGATGTATTGCTGTAGTTCGGAGCGACTTACTGTGGCCGAATCAATGTTAAATAATAAAACTTTATGTTCCAAAGCGTTTAACAGCTTGATTAACTCTGTTTGCCCCTTTTTTTCATTCAATAATTGATGTAATTGGTCAGTTGCTTTAGGAAAAAAAAGTAGCGAGTTTCGGTAAATAGCGTGCAGGCTTTTTATTTTCTCAACTTGATCCGTTAGGCTGAAAACTGATTGATGTAATGTTATATTTTTAGCAGTGTTCAACTGAAGTTGGTTGGCAAAACTAATTAAGCGTTGTTTAATAGTAGTAAGTTGGTCGTAATCAAGCGTTTGACCTTCGGCAACTAAAAAAATGGCCAAACTTAATTGAGCGGCCTGCTCATTGATATTTCGGATTAAGTTGGTTTTTTCTTGATAAGATTTATGGTCGACCTGGGAAAACGAATACAGGCTGGTTGCCAGAGTGAGCAGAGCCAACATAAACAATAAGGGAAGTGCATTTTTTACTCTATCCATAGCGGATTGTCTTGGTAACGGCCTGTCAGGGTTTTTAGAAATAGCACTATTTTATTAATATCTTGTTTATTAGGGATGCGACCAAGTTGATAAAACATCATAATTTCTATAGCTTGATCCAAAGAGTGTGTAGAGCCGTCATGAAAGTAGGGGGCTGTTAGTTCTACATTTCTTAAACCCGGTACTTTGAAAACAAATTTGTCATTTTCGTTCTTGGTGACTTGATAACGACCTAGGTCTGCAGGGGTAATATTGCCCCGATTAGCAAAATAATCGTTTATTATACCAAAGCGTTGATAGAGATTGCCGCCCACTGCTGCGCCCTGATGGCATGAAGTGCATCCATATTCTTTAAAAAGAGTATAGCCCTCAATCTCTGTTGTTGTTAGCGCCTCGACCTTGTTTTTTAGATAAAGATCAAAGCGGCTATTAGGTGTAAGCAGGCTTTCTTCAAAAGTGACTATGGCGGTTTTAATATTGATAATATTAAGGCCAGTTTTGAATGCATGATTGAATAGTTCAATATAGAATGGATCTCGTTGTAACTTGGATAGCACCTCAGGCCATGAACTATTCATTTCTAGCGGGTTATTGATCGGCCCATCAATCTGACTCAGCAAACTATCTGAGCGACCATTCCAGAATTGTCTAAAGTTAAGTGAACTATTAAAGACAGAGGGCGAATTAATTTGACCTTTTCTACCATGCACACCTGAAGACACTTGTTGTCTATCCGTGCCGCCATGCTTTAAAGAATGACAACTCGCACAGGAAACCTGGTCATTGTGTGATAGGCGTACGTCATGAAATAATAAGCGCCCCAGTTCGATTTTTTTGGATGAACCGGGTGATGGATTAGGAATAGGTTTAATGGGCTCGTTTAAGAGCAGGTTTGCAGACACATGGTTTTGATTCAGAATGAGTGCCAGGCAGAAGACTAGCTTTATCTTATAACGCTTCTTATAAACCACTGAAATGCTTTTTTTACTCATCTATATGCAGATTTTTTCAAGTGAGTAAGTCGAGCAGTAATGTTTGCAGTTGGTGTTGTTGGCGAAATATGCTTACGCGCTGGGCTAAAATAATGGCTTTCAGCTCGTTTAATGCAGTATGAAAATCATCGTTGATGATCAGGTAATCATACTCTGCATAGTGGCTCATTTCATTCACAGCATCCTGCATACGCCGATCAATAACGGCTTTACTATCCTGACCGCGAGCTTGTAGACGTTGACGTAAAACTTGAATAGAGGGCGGTAAGATAAAAATACTGATGGCATTGGGGAGTATGCGCCTCACTTGTTGTGCTCCCTGCCAGTCTATTTCAAGAATAACATCCATGCCTCTCTTCAGATTGTCTTCAACTGAGCTTTGTGCAGTACCATAGTAGTTATCAAAAACCTGGGCATATTCAAGAAAAGAGGACTGCTCTATCATTGTTTTAAATGTATCGACGGAGGCAAAAAAGTAATCGTTCCCCTCTATTTCACCAGGGCGTTGATTACGGGTGGTGTGGGAAACTGAAACCACAACTTTATCCATCGTCGGGAGTAATTTTTTGATTAAACTGGTTTTACCTGCTCCAGAAGGGGCAGAGATAATATATAAATTACCTTCAGACATTGGAAATACCTTTTTTTATATTCTGGGTTTGAATATATAGAGTGAGTGATTAAGTTGCTGATTAATATAAACTAGACTATTGATGTTTTGTTTTTGGCACATATCTTGGTGTATAAAAAAGCGCTTCAGTATGATATTCAATGACAGCGCGGGAAATTATAGCGTGTTTTTAAATGGCGGATTTATTTTTAGGTTACCTTTTTATTCGTCAATACAATGGTTATTGTAAACACACTGGCACCACGATCAATAACGAGTCGTTTATATGCCTGTTCTAAAGTTTCGCACTGGTCACGCCGTTCTAAAATGCAACTATTCAGCGTATATATGATAAGTATGCGATGAGTTATTTAAGTTGATTGGAGCTTCTCATTATCCACTGGCCGCTAATAAATTAAAGCGTTACACAGAATAAAAATCGGAGAAATTCATTTAATTCATAATATAAGAAGGAACTTGCATAATTATGCGTTTTTGCCTCGAAAACCACTATATCTAGTGTTTTCCCATAAAAACGGACTACATCATGTGGTATTTTGCAAGTCCCTCTAAGGTATTGATTATTTGCTTTCAGCTAGTTAAAAAGTCCTTTTATATAGTTTTTAAATTCTATAGTTTACTTTATCAAGTAAGGTTGCATTCTGTTTAGATCAATCCCCACTTGGAAGGTAAAAACTCCTGATCTTTGGGTTTCTATGATTAGGCTCATTTGATGGGTTTATGCAATGCGACAGGTTGGTTGACATTTAGCGCGGGTGATACTATTTGAAACCTATAGCACTATTTTAGCATAAGTATTTTTTAGTCGTGCTCGCCGCTGCTAAATACAAAAAAGCCACCATGACCTTGTCGAAGTAGTTTCAGAACACCTGACCTCGGCAATTGCGAATAATAGTTGTAATTTTTTTAAAAACATTAAAAATCATTGCATTGCATGTATGAAAAGTTAAAAACTTAAGATATTTATTTTTTTACTAAGGATTTTTTGTGAGACTTCTTTTTAAAAAAAATAATATTTTGGTCTCAGGAATAAATTATAAATTTAACAAAATTAGTTGGTTACATATATTTATATATCTAAAAATAATAACATCACAAAACTTATAGTCTCATTTAAAATCCCCGAGGTCAGGAGTTCTGAGTTTAGTGTTTTTCTTTAGGTGCAAGGGTAGTCATTTTCGCTTCACTCAAAAGTATGATCATAACTTTTAGTGCTACTTGGTAATAATCGCCGGCTCTATCATTTACAGTTTCTTCAAAAGCATTTTAATAATATCCATCGAAACATCATCAGCACATTTACTGTTAAGTAAAATAGTACTGCCACCACCATTCAATCCAAACGTAGTACGAAAATAATTATCCGCACCAAACTTTACGGTACTTTGTGATACGATTCCATTCAGTAATAACGCCACTTCAAAGTCATTAAACGGAAAGTTAATAATGGATCACGCAGCACACAACAAACTTATTTTATTTATCTGGTCGATTGCTGACGACTCCTTACGCGATGTTTACGTACGCGGTAAATATCGTGACGTTATCTTACCAATGGTGGTATTGCGCCGTCTGGATACTTTACTAGAACCAAGTAAACAAACAGTGCTGGAGGAAGTTAAATTCCAAATAGAAGAAATGCAAGCCACGGAGCTGGATGACGCTAGGCTGTCGAAAGATAGCCTCTAGCTTACATTAGTACTCCCCATGTTTTGGCTTCCTGTTTCTTTAAAAAATTTAAGTCGTTTTTTCCGCACAGTATAAGGAATATGTTTTTTCTCCGATGCGTCTAAATCAATATGGGAGGCCTGATGTAGGGCTTGCGTTACAGCAATACCCTCCCGTTTTCCACAGAGAGCAGGAATCAGAAGTACTGTACGGTTCATATCTGCTTGAGGGCTTCGTTCAATAATATGTTTAAAATTACCAAAGAGCGATTCGATAATATCACTGCTGACCAGCAGGGGTAAGGGCATCAGTTGTTTCTGAAGTCTACTATTTTTCTTCAGCCAATAATCTTGCATTCGTTTTTTTACTTTTGAGTTTCTGGGGAGACCTTTCGAAAGCTCATAACACTGCTTGTAACTGTTCTTATCAAGCCCTTTGTTTTTAAGGGTTTCCATGACCTGAGAAACGATGTCTGTCGTGGCAGCAAATTGGACAATAAACGCTCTTGATTGACTGAAGTCCGGGAAAGCTTTCGTAGCCTGTCCATTTGACTACCTTCTTTTGCCGGGCCTCTGACAGTAAAGACCGTCAACATTTTTTCTCCCCACTGACCTAGCTTTCCAATACTCTGAAAACGTCCTTTGCTGCGCAATCTGGGGGGTGTCATAAAAGCAAGGTCTGTTTGCCGCAAACACTTTGCGCCATGACTGACTAATGCGGTAAAACGCTTATAAATGGCCCTTTTCTCAAATTGAGATTTAAGTGCATTGGCCATCGTATGGCCTATGTCATCAATGGTGGGGACTGGATTTTCTTGCTTGTCTGACCAGAGTCGAACCCCTTTCTGCAGCGTGGCATCGGCATCTTTTATAATGGCGATGGGGTTACCCGCGCGGGCGAAAATCTCTTCTAATTCTGGGCAAATAGTGTCTCCCGTTACTTTATCAGAGACTGTAAGTCCAATGCATTCAACGTCTTCCAGTCGAACTGCACTTCCCCTTTTTGATAAGGCATCCACTTCAATCCGTAACACCACGAGTACTTTTTTAGTACCGATATCAATGGAGTGATCAATAATCGTAACCCACGGTTTAACAATGGGTTGTACTTGATTCAGAAGCCCTAGTCCGACACGTAAGCTCCAATTGATGACAGAGGTGAAATGAGGAACCCAATTAATGTCATAGCATGTTCTTGATTTGAACAACGCAAGGATACGAGGCACACTGCGATAGGAAACAACGGCGTGTAATGTGAGTAAGACGCATAAAACACGGGTTTGTTCAGCCTCGTTTATATTAATGAGCTGAGGTACCTCTTTTGTTGCAATAAGCGTAGTGGCTTCTGGCTCTCGATTAAGCTGGATTGATGTTTTTTTTCACCCTCAAAAAGCTGTTTCAACTCACGATTTTCCCGTTTAAGCTCCGCTATTTTTTTCAAGTGGCGCTTCTCAGTTTTTCTGGATTCTCGCAATTGGTAGCGGCATTCAATCGTTGTGCGTTTCCAAGCATCGCGACTGCCCAACACTTTTGACATTTGGAGCATATGGCTGAATATTATCTTTATAATGAGGGGGATGCTTTGCGCCCTCTTAGTTTAAGTGATTTCCGATTAACTATAATCCATAAGACGAGAATATTCAAAGGAAAAGATAGCGATATTTTTACAAAGTAAAATCAGGGGAATTACTGTAACCCATTGATTCTTTGTGTTATGAGTAATAATAATGGGTAAAAACAAACACTATATGTTGGTTATTTTTTGCATAAAAATATTTAACCTATTGTATATTATAAATATTTTAAATTAAAAATTCTATTTCGACAGCCTAGGACAGGCCCCTGGCGACCTGTCCCCGTTTCTGCCTTGGGAAATGAATGAAGAACGAAAACAGTTCCTGAGTCAGGCACGGTCACCCGATACGTCATGAGGCGTTATAGCGGGCGTGATTTTACACCACAGGAAATCACACTAATTCGGCAACTCATTACCGAAAATCCCGGCTACACCCGCGCTGAACTATCACGCCGTGTGTGCACATTATTACACTGGCACAAGATTGACGGAGGCAGCAAGGCCATGTCTTGCCGGGTTGCCATGTTGCGCATGCAGGATGATGGCCTGATCCAGTTGCCTGCTCCGACACGAAAACGACCGGAAACACGTATTCGTTTCACGGCGGCAACCCGCCCGGAAAAACCCGTCACTGCCGCAGTGCATCAATTGCCACCGTTGCACTTCCACAGTGTAAACAAAGGCAAGCAATCAAGCCTGTGGAACGAGTATATCCATCGTTATCATTACCTGGGTTACAAGGCATTACCAGGCGCACAGATGCGTTACTTTGTCACGGCAGGTCACCAGATTATTGCCTTATTAGGCTTTGGTGCAAGTGCCTGGCAATGTGCTCCCCGGGACAATTATATCGGCTGGAGTCACGAACAACGCAAACAGAACCTGCATTTAATCATCAATAATGCACGTTTTCTTATTCTGCCCTGGGTGCAGTCAAGAAATCTGGCTTCCAAAATACTCGCCACCGCAAGCCGGAAAGTTCCAGATGACTGGCAACATCGTTATGGATATCGCCCTGTATTGATGGAAACGTTCGTCGAAAAAAAAGCGTTTCGCAGGTACCTGTTATAAAGCAGCTAACTGGCTTTATATGGGAGAAACCAAAGGAAGGGGAAAGCTTGGGCCGGCAGGTAAACAGAGTGTTCCAATCAAAGGCTTATGGCTTTATCCCCTAACTCAGGGATTCAGGCAAACTCTAGGGGTTGATTTATAAGGGCATGGGTAAACCGAATACTTACTAAAGCACAGTACGTAGAGAAGGTTGATATAAAGTATTTTTTTATCTTATTTATTCCTATCAATTATAAATATAATGAGGTTTGAAAATAGAAGTAATCAGAGTCGCTTTTATCGGCAGGAGATAAAGGTGCATTTTTCGCAAAGTCCCCTTTAAATAGATGTGCCCAACCTGTTTCTAAGGTGACTATTTTGGGGATGACTTCCCAACGCAAGCGCGCTTCAATTTGTTGTCCAATATAGCTTCCACTTTGGCCTGATGGATCGCGAAGCCTTCCGCCGACCCAGGTGTCTTTGCTTTCAGCCAGCCAATATGCTCGGTGTGCTATAAATCCAGTTAAATTCTTGATTGGCCTGAATTTTAAACGAATTCCCGGAGAATTGATGTTTGCACGAGCAAATGCACCCCAAATGCTGGTTGGGCCAAATTCAAAGCGACGAGCACCGTATAAAGTTTCAAAGCGATTATTGTTACTATCAGTTGGGTCTTTGTCTCCGCTGGCATAATCATATTGAAATATTAATTGCGGCTGCCAGGGAAGGTCAAAGCTATAACCTAGAGAGAAGTGACCAAAATAGGCAAAATGATTTAAACTTCGTTGATCAATTGATGCTGCTGTGGCATATGAGGTGCCACTTTGGATGACTGCTTCTATTTCAAAGTCAAATTGTCCGGGCATTGCAAACTTAACCCAGCGAAAGCCTGGGGTCACTAGCTTGCGATTTGTTGTGGGAGTCTCTGGGGTATCATTTTCATTTAAATAGTATACATAGAGTTCTCCTACGGTGTTCAGTGGTAGGTTTACAATGCTAAAAAAACTTCCTACAAAAAAGCGCTCAAAATTTTCTTGATCAAACTCGGTTCTGCCAGTTCTTAGTGATATCTGGTCATTAGGTAAACGAGAGACAGGTAAGACTGCAAAATTGCGCCATTGCCAATGATTGAACTGGCTAAGAGTTATATCAATACCAGTGAAGCTATTAATGGTATTGCGGTAACGGTTACGCGCTATCAGGCGGCGACTACCGACATCCATAGTTTGTCGACCCGCTTGAATATCAAAATGCAGTCCACTTTCAAAAATATCATCACTTTGCCAACCTATATAAGCTTGCAGTAATTCAGTCTGATTAATTAATGCGGTGCTGTATGGGGTGTTGCTTCCTCCTAAAGTAATACGGGAATCAATAAACTCACCTCCTAAGCGAAAATTATTATATTTTATTCCCATAAACACATTAGTACGAAATACAATAATCTGATCGCCGCCAGTAGTCCCGCCTTTAAATGCAGGTGTATAGCCTTCATATCGGGTACGATGATCAATAGTAAAAGTCAGCCATTCTGGAAATTTTAATTGTTTTTGTAGGCTCCACTGTTCTGCTGCATCGCTAAGGTTGCTATAGAAAGTAAACACAAGAGTAAATAAGTATGTGAGTTTTAATTGATTCATAAAGTGAATATAATATGTTTTAAATAACATATTAAATAATAAGTTATTGTTTAAATTATATTAAAGCATATAATTAATATTTGAAAAATAAGCAAATATTTGCATATTTATTGAGGTTTCTGATGACAATTAAATTGTGCCTGCATTGGCTATGTAAAAATGATGAGTTGCACGATATGCCTATGGATTTATTTGTCTTATTACAGGCTATTGCCGATAACGGCTCATTACGTGCTGCGGCAAGAGAATGTGATATGTCTTATCGGCATGCATGGGGTATGTTGCAAGTCTGGCAGCAACATTTTGCTCATTCCTTGGCTGATTTAAAGCGCGGACGAGGACAGGGTGCAGTGCTAACAGCTGTTGGAAAGAAATTATTATGGGAGTATCAACGTATTGCTGCGCGTCTTGAGCCTGAACTTGAAAGCCTGGCATCAGAATTATCTGTTGAGTTAGCGGCTTTAATAAATAGCGACTCGCAGAAGAGTTTACGAATTGCTGCAAGTCATGGCTTGGTCATTGCTAATTTGCGCGAGCTGGCGAAACAGTCGTTAGACTTAATTTTGGATATCCAATTTCATGGTAGTCTGGATAGTTTACAACAATATAGAAATGGGCGTTATGATGTGGCAGGGTTTCATCTGCCTGAAGGTAAGCTAGGTAAGGCTCTGCTACCGAAAGTGAAGCGATTAATTCACCCTGAAGAAGATATTCTGGTTTATGCACTTCGCCGTCGGCAAGGTCTTATGACTGCATCAGGAAATCCGAAAAACATTCAGAGTTTGACTGATTTGCTACGTTTTGATTTACGGTTTATTAATCGCCAGCGCAATTCAGGTAGTCGCATTACTTTGGATGAAATGTTCTATCAATTGGGACTCGATAGCAGTCAAATTAAAGGTTATGATAATGAAGAGTTTACCCATAGCGCTGTCGCTGCATTGGTGGCCAGTGGTGTTGTAGACTGTGGTTTTGGACTTGAAGCTGCAGCAGTACAATTTCATTTAGAATTTATTCCTTTAAGTTGGGAGACCTATTGGTTTGCCTTGCCAAAAAAATATATGGATAAGCCGCCATATAGTGATTTAATTAAATTATTAAGTAGCGACGAATTTAATCATAGTGTTGCTGACCTAAAGGGTTATGATGCCAGTAGATCAGGGACCCTTGTTGTACCGGATAAAGATTTATCAGTGATATTGCTTTAGCTTATATTGTCAGAAAAGAATCTGTTATGAGCGGAGATGCGTGGTTATTCAATCGCTGAGCAGGATAATTTAACGTTTCCTCATTTGAATCAATAGCGTCAGTCTCGATAGAAAAGAAAAACATTCCAACCGAGTCTGACCCCCATTGGTGCGCCCTGTTAACGCGTACTTTCGCAGGCTGTGTTACACCGCTGCCGTTAGGCAACTTAGGCTGTTAGATCTTCCCATTTTTTTTCTCTATTCTCGTTTTTTGTTCTTTTGCGTCTTCTATCTGTACTTTTCTGCCTTCGTTTGATTTTGATTGGCTAATTCTCATCTGGGTAAAGGGGTGTGAGAGATAGCAAGAGGATGTCTATTAATATCCCGCCTGCGCCTTATTTACTTTTTTCCCCCTCTCTGATCGCCCCTCCCCTTTATCTTCTTTATTCTCCTTTTTCTGGACACTATCTCACGGCTGATACAATGTGGGACTGAGAGAAGAGACTCTCTCGCCAGAGTCTCAAGGTGAAACAGTGTGGCTGACCCAGGGGATGACATATGGTGATAATGAGATATCTGAAAAAAGTGAGTATATGTGTCAGCAATGAGAAAAATCGCTATAATGAGAAATGGATGGGAAGGAATGAGTAGGTATGGTGAAATGATAAATTAGAAATATCTGCGTAAGACTGAAAGGGAGTGTGATTTAGTGTGATATGTCCAGATAGGATAAAATCAAGGTAGTAGTAATTGTAGTTAGAGATTTTTATATTATTAATTATTTTAAGGGGTATGGTGCTAGCGCATATTTTTTTATTTTATACCAAAGACTGCGTTCACTGATGTTTAGTTGCTGTGCTGCTTTCGCTTTATTATTACCGGTTTGTTGCAAAGCCTCATGAATTAAGCGACGCTCTAATCGCTCCACCTGCTCATTAAGATCAGGGATAGGTCGTGTTTCGCTCTCTTCTTGATGGTGAATGGGCGAGGATGTATTTATCGGCTTTGAATTAAGAGGCAGATGTTGTAGGTCAATAGTCTTCCCGCCACTAATGACTGCAGCTCTTTCCATCATGTTTTCCAGTTCCCGCACATTGCCGGGCCAGTTGTAGTTAAGTAGCTGGGCCAGTGCTTCAGGGCTAATGCCGCCGTATGGAAAACCAAATTCTCGGGTATACTTTTGGAGAAAATGCTCGGCGAGGATAATGATATCTTGACCGCGAGCCTTTAGGTTAGGTAATTCAATAGTAAAAACGTTCAGTCGATAGAATAGATCCTCACGCAATTTTTTCTCTGCAATGGCTTGTTTTGGGTTACGATTAGACGCAGCAATAACCCGAATATTAATTTCGATACTTGTATTACTGCCTAGGCGTTCTAAGTGCCGTTCCTGAAGAACGCGTAATAATTTAGCTTGTAAATTAATATCCATTTCAGTGATTTCATCAAGAAACAGTGTGCCGCCATCCGCTAATTCAAATTTACCCGTTTTATCTTTCAGCGCACCGGTAAAAGCCCCTTTGGTATGACCAAATAATTCACTTTCCAGAATATCTGCTGGAATAGCCGCGCAGTTAATGGCGATAAATAATTTTTGATTGCGCGGTGAGGCGCGGTGAATGGCTCGTGCAACCAGTTCTTTGCCGGTGCCCGTTTCTCCCTGAATGAGTACGCTGGTTTTGGTTTGCGCGACTTGCTGAATAAGCGTGTAAACCTGATGCATCACAGGGCTATTGCCTATAAACTCCCCCCAGCCGTGATCCATTTCTGTACGTAAAAAATTATTTTCCCTTTCGACTATAGCCAGCTTAAGCGCACGCTTTACGGCCGCTTCAACTGCTTCCAGTTCAAAGGGTCGTAAAATATAATCACTGGCACCATATTGCATAGCTGCTACCGCTGTTTCGACTGTACCGTGTGCAGTGACCATAATGATAGGTACGGCGTTATCATCAGCGCGTAATTGTTTGAGTAAGCCTAAGCCATCTAAATGCGGCATTTGTAGGTCAGTAATGACTAAGTCAATGTGTTGCTCCTGAATGCTTTGTAGTGCTTCCAGTCCATTGCCAGCTTGAAAAACATTAAAATCCATTTGCTGTAGCATGATTTCCAGAATACGGCGCATTTTTGCTTCGTCATCGACAATCAATATGTTATTTTGTTTCATTGCGTGTTCTCTTTATCCCAGGGTAATTGAATGGTAAAGCAAGCACCTCCCCAATGACTGTCGCTAATGGAAATGCTGCCCCGGTGTGCGGCTATCATTTGTTGCACGACGGTTAAACCTAAACCAATGCCTTCCTTGCGTTTGGTAAAAAAGGGTTCAAAAATGCTTTCTTTTAGGCTGTCACTAACACCTGCGCCGTCATCACTGATGTGAATGCATAAGTTGTCCCGTGTCGCTTCAAGATCAATGGCAATGCGTCCATCTGAATCAATATGCTGTATGGCATTGTTGATTAAATTGAGAAAAACTTGCAGCATTTGATCCCAGTCATAGTTTAGTCGGTCCTGATCACAGGCTTTATCCAAGGTGATATGAATGGATTTTTTTTTCGTCTGAACGCTTAATAACTCCATGGCATGCTCTATAACCGTTATAAGTGGGCGACTTGTAAATTGGGGTTCGCGCGGTCGAGATGATTCTAATAAAGTTGTTACTAATTCATTAAGGCGCGCCGTTTCACTGCCAATAAACCCTAGCATTTCCTGGGCAATTGGCGATAAGTTTTTTTCACGTGATAGCATCTGGGCAGATGACTTCAAAATGCCGAGCGGCGTACGTATTTCATGTGCCATAGTAGCTGCCATTTCTGCAATCACCGCAAACTTAGCCATGCGTATGCGTTCGTGTTGAGATTTTTCCAGGCTATTGATCATCAGGTTAAACTGTTCGCTGAGTATGGCCACTTCTCCTTTACTTTTAATCTGTGGAGGCTTACTTTGTTGATTGAGCATAAAATCACGAGTGAATTGAGCTAATTGCGTAATGGGTTTTGCAATATGATGCGCACCCCAGAGTGAGACAACTGCAGCTAGCACGGTGGTAAAGACGATAAACATCAATAGAATTTGCCACATGCCAAAGACCGGTTCAAAGGCGCGGTCAAGTGGCGTCATAACAATAACTCTCCAGCCAATTCCTTGATAAGAAAGGTGACCTGTGGAATTTGCCCAGGAAACTAGCCAGGACTGAGTGTTTAAAAAAGGCGTATTAATTTGTTGTATACCACTCTCGGATTTGGGTAAATGCCAGGTTTCAGGTAGTTGTGTATTAAGTAAATTAGCTCGCCGAAAAAGGTTGGATGCGGCGATGATTTGATTGTTGCTATCTACCAGCAGTGCATAAGATGTTGTTGATTTTTTTTCAAAGGGTAAGGGGCTTTCTAAAATGCGATTAATATTATCCCAGGCTATGGCCGTATATAAAAAGCCTAACGTGTCCTGTTTGAATTGATCAGGAATGGTTGTGGCAAGTACAAAAAAGTTGCTTTCGCCAGTCTTGGTTTGCAGATAGACGGATTCTTGCCCTACGTTTATTTGTTGCCAGGGCGAATGCTGAATATACGGCATTTTTTGAGGGGGTTGCATGTCGCCTGAGGCAATGAACTCTTTGCTGTTATCCAGTGCTAATATCAGTGTATACAAACCCTGGTAGCCTTGAGTAGCTTTTCTTAAGAAATAGGCTAGTCTTTTATCTATGTCCCGTATATGTATATCTTGCATAACTTCAAGGTTGCGCCAGATAATAATATTTTGAATTCGTTCGAATATGTGTCTGTCAATTTGTTGCACCATTGAGAGAGCTTCAATCTTTAAATCACTTTCGATTTCATCTGTTAAGACTGCTCCGAAGTGACTAAAAAACATTAGAGTTATTAATATTGTGGAGGTTAAACTTATCGCAATATAAGAAAGGAGTAAGCGATAGCGAATGGTCATTTGTATCCTTAATCAGGTACGTGTTAAATTTTCCAGGCTTAAGCGGTTTACCTTAATAGGCTTAGGTTTTTTGTTAGCTTTGTTGAATATTAGCATATTACATGCCGATGACATTGCTATGCCATCATATAGTTGGGGGCGAGGTTATCATATACCGGCTGTTAACCTGACACTTGGAGGGTATTTTAAAGCTTCATATAGTTATCTGCAGCCGGCAGATAATGAACTGGCTCTTGAGGATTTAAGTTTTTTTATTTCCTGGCGACCCTTTAATCGGGTGCATTTTTTTTCTGAACTTGAGTTGGAAGACCTTTTTAGTCTGGAAGGGGTGCGGCCGTTTGAGGAGTCTTTCCGGGTTGAACGGCTATATGTTGATTTTATGGCGACTGATTATCTGACGCTACGTTTGGGTCAGTTTCTAACGCCTTTTAGTCGCTGGAGTCTATTGCATGCAGCACCTTTAGTCTGGACCAGTTCGAGACCTTTGATCACAGAGGGGTATGTAGTTTCTCACCATGCCACAGGGCTGGAGGTGCTTTATAGGACTTACTTGTTTGAGCGTGAGCTCAATGTTTCAGTATATGCGGATGACTCCAATGATTTAGAAATTGGATACCATATAAATCCTTTCATTTATGCATTTGGCGCGAGGCTTACTTATCAGGCGCATAATACGCTTAATATTGGTACCTCTTATCTTGTTTCCAAAGTTAATTCAGGCGGTGAGGCTAATTGGCAATATTCTTTTGCGTTAGACTTTTTATGGCAAAAACAGCAATATGAAGTACAACTGGAATCACTGTTAAATATACGCACGAATCAGGGGCCGCAATATGGTGTTTATTTACAATCGGTTGCGCCAATATTGGATACTTTGTTTGCGGTTGCGCGCTATGAGTATATGTTTGATAGTGATCTGCAGCAATTCGATGCACCCGAACAGAATCATCACACACATGTTGGTGTCATAGGGTTGACCTGGCGTCCTGCGGCGCCACTTGCCTTGAAAATAGAATATCGTTTTGGTCACAATAACGAAGATAATGCGCCTTCTGGCTTATTGACTTCTATTTCGATGTTTTTTTAGTGATGAAACAGCGAAATAAATTTCAGGTTATTTTTAGAGCAACGCTGCTCAGTGTTTTATGTGTGATTCCAGTGCATGGCCATGAGTTAGCAGTGGTTACGGCTTCTGATGCGAGCATCAATAAGTTGACTGCAGCGCAGGTGCAGCGTATTTTTTTGCGTAAAGAGCAGTTAACCCAAAATGGTAAACGCTGGGTGCCCGTTAATTTGACGGTTAATCAGCGTCAACGTGTTATTTTTACAGAGGAAATTTTGCAGAAAAGCCACTTTGAGCTGGAACGTTACTGGAATGAGCAGTACTTTAATGAGTATTTCTCCGCCGTATGTTCTCGCTTCTGAAGAAGGGGTCATACGTTTTGTCAAAGAAACGCCTTTTGCATTGGGATATATTCTCAGTTGTCATGCGGATGCACGAGTAAAGATTGTTTATTCTTTTCCTCTTAGTCGTTCGGACGCAAAGTTATGTGACTAAAAAGCGGGGGGGATGAATAAAGCCACTTAAGGCGATAGTTAATGTATTTGGCGTCTATTTACTAAGTCTTTAATCCAGGTTTCTGCTGGGTGGTTTAGCAATATAAATTAAAGATTTAATAAGAGACAATATTCCAAGACTGCCTAGGTTTTTATATTTGGCATAAAATGTGCATTTGTTATTGATATTGATATTTAGTAGCTACTCAGAATTAAGCATTGTTTTGAGTTTTCATGATCGATACTTGAATTTTAAGTTATTTTACGCTGGTTATTTTATGCAAGCTTTTAAAATCATGCTCATAACCTTGAGTTTAAATTGTATTAACACAACTGCTTATGCCCGTTTAAATACGCCAAAAGCAGTGGTAAAAAATGAGGGGGGAGAACGACTTGTAGCCAGAGCGAACTTTTCTTTACCCGTATCTGGTGATTTATATGTTGCTACAGTTATTGCTGGACAGCTTTTCTTTTTTGCAAATGGTGGGCGTGATTTTACACTCGATGAGATGCCCTTTGAAGATGACCGGGAATATGTTGGGCAAGTGGCAATATTTGATTTTTCTACAGTAGGTATTCCGGCAGGGCGGTACCCATTGTATCAAGTGGTAACTGAGCCCGGAAGCAATGTGCTGGATGTTACAAAATGGGTCGGTGGCTTAAGTGGCTTAAGTGTTATTAATTTTTCAATCGGGTTGCCTGTCGAAATTATGGGTGATTTTAATCAAGATGGTTTTGCTGATGATGACTTAAATAAAGATGGTTTTCATGATGATGACCGTAATCGCGATGGCTTTCATGATGATGATATGGATCTTGACGGGTTCCATGATGGTGATTTAGACCAGAATGGTCTTGATGATGAGCAAGACCCGCAAGACCCGCAAGACCCGCAAGACCCGCAAGACCCGCAAGACCCGCAAGACCCGCAAGATCAGGGAAGATCAGGAAGATCAGGAAGATCAGGAGGATCAGGAGGATCAGGAGGATCAGGAGGATCAGTGGGAGGATCGGAGGGACAGAGGGATGAGAGGGATGAGAGGGATGAGAGGGATGAGAGGGATGAGGAAGACGGAGATGGTCAAACAAATAAAGCTGGAAAAATTCTATATAACGAATATTGTGCTAGCTGTCATGATGGCAATCCAGCACGAAATGTCCATAAGATTGCTACTGCAACAAATCCTGCCAAGATGAGAGGGGCTATTAATGCCAATAAAGGTGGTATGCGCTATCTAAGTTTTTTGAGTGATAATCATTTGCGTGCGATTGCCAAGTATGTAGATGAATTCCAATAGCTTACAAAGAAGAGTCAGAATGTTTCAATGACGGCGCTAAAAGCCTGCAGAAATTGTTGATATGCGCAAAATATGTTAACGATTTTTGCAGTCCGAGCGCGTTTTTCTTGTCTTATTATTTGCCCTATTTGACGAACTTATAATAAATGTTAGCTTCTGCAATCTGGACTCCTGGTTATAACTTATTTATTTTATCAATAGGTTATTTGTAGTATGGAATATGGGCTAATGGGGTGTGTTTTAAAGTGGCTTATTTTATGCTTTTGTAAAGCGATAGTTAGCAGAGTGTCTGGTGAAATAGAATGCTCTGCCTTTAGCTATAACTGCTCAGCTAAATAGTTCCCATCTTATTAATTGTCGCTTGTAGGGCGCTCTTGATATACAGGAAAAGCAGTACACTTTGCCTATTGAGTAGGTTGCATAAGGACTATAAACCTGGTTTGAGATATTATTTTATTTTGCATACTAAATATTTATGCATGCTTTATCTGATGCGGTTTGCAAAAAGATACTCTGCCTGACCTGTGTTGAAACGGTTTAGAGCAGATTCCTAAGCGCAGGAACAATTTGGCTTTAAAAACACTGACCTGGAAATGAAAATGAAAAAAATAAATCAATTAATAACTGGAGCGGGGCTGTCATTGTTAGCCATGACCTCGCTTCAGGCTAGTACGGCATACGGTACTTTAAGTAACTTCGATACGGTAAATGATACTGGCGAAACCACTCACGGTTTTGAAATCGAAATAGAGGATTGCTCAAGTACTGATGTTCGTTACACTTATAACTACAATCATTATGGTACACCTAACATAACAACTGATAACAGTGACCCTGCCAGGCCGGTAACGCATATCAGATATGAGAGTAAAAAAGATGCTGATGGAAACTATCTAGCCTTTACAAATGTACCCACTGGACCATTGTCTCCGACAAATGGACATCAATGTACTAATCCGTCAGTAAATGAAGGGTGTGAGCATTTTGGCGTTTCCTATCGGCCAACAGCGAGTAATATAGTCAGGTACCATTGGCTTGTAGATGACCCTGCTCACCCGGGAACATTGATTAGAAGTGCGCCTGTTTTGGTTAATACCCCCGTGTGGAATTATGCGCCAGCCGCTGTAGTTAATGGCATTCAAAGGCCCGCTCAAGTTGTTGCCGTTATTCCTGCTCCTGAAGTGCCTATTCCTGTCGTTAAAGAATTTGGTGAAGCATCCTGGGTAAAAGTCATAAAAACGACTACCCATAACCCTAATCCTATTGCGATAGAAGATCTTATAGGCGGTGATAAAGATGGTGATGGTGGAGCTGACTGGGCTAACCAGGAACCAGCAGAAGTTGAAACCAGAAAATGGTACTTGTTGGCGACGAGTAAGGGAAACAATGCCAAACTTAATTTAGGTGGTGCAGCAGAGGAATTACCAAATGGTAGCTATAAAATCATCACTCGTCGTTATGAATTTTATAAGTATGGTGGTAGTGCATGGACAATTGATGGCGAACAAGGTGAAGCCATGTGTGATGAGGTTGCTGCAGATGGATTGCATGGCGCTCAGGCCTCTGCTCGTGGTGTCACTGACGCAAAATGGCGGTTCACATATTGCAGATTGTACCGCTGAAATTATTGTCGGAGACTATACCAGGGCAAATATGGTTGGTTTCGATGCTGAGGCTGACTTAGGCCTGATAGATGCTATTGAAGATGGGGAAACAAACAAAGCCTATGTTGATAGGACGCTGGTGCATTATGGCGATACACCCTATAGCACAATTATTTCAACGGGTGCTTTGCCGCTTTGTTTAAGCATTGATGAAGTGACAGGTGTTTTATCTGGCACTCCAACCGAAGCGGGTGTTTTTAGCTTTACAGTTGGTGCGACTGATAATGCATTAGCGAATATTTCTAAAGTTTATACTATCAATATACTTGACCCAGCTGCTCCTATCGTAGATCCAGCCATTTCAACAAACGGATTACCTGAGGGTGTTAACTCTGCAGTGTATTACACAACGCTGACTGCAACCGCTGGACTCGCTCCTTATAAGTGGTCAGTGAACTCGCTACCCGCTGGATTAACACTAAGTGCTGATGGAATTATTTCAGGCACACCGAGTGTTGGATCTGCAGGAGTCACGACGCCAAGCTTTACAGTAACAGATGCGAGAGGTGCTACAGATAATAAACTCTTTACCTTAACGATTGCACTAGCCCCTGTTCCCCCCCCTGCAATATCGACAGATGCTCTGACTAACGGTGTTGAATTAGCGCCCTATTTCTGCAACTTTAACATCAACTGCAGGCACAAAGCCTTATGTATGGTCTGTTGATGCCTTGCCAGCCGGATTATCGTTAAGTGCAGTAGGCGTTATATCCGGTACACTTTTCTGGCGCTGGAACCGCTGGTACGACCCATCCGACATTTACGCTAACAGATGCAACGGCTGAAACAGATGTTCAAACCTTGTCGTTGACTATTGCTGCCGCTCCGGTTGTAGTTCCTCCACTATCTATATCAAACAGTCATGCAATGAATGATGGTGTCGAATTGGCAGCGGTATTCCATAACTTTAACAGCAACTGCAGGCACAGCGCCTTATGACTCGGTCTGTTGATGCCTTGCCAGCCGGATTATCGCTAAGTGCAGCAGGCGTTATATCCGGTATACCAAGAGCCGGAACCGCTACTACGAGTTATCCGACATTTACGCTAACAGATGCAACAGGTATTAGAAGTTGAAAAAATCTTAAGGTTGACTATTGCTACGGCTCCTGGGTTGAACCGCCTAGTAATAATTACACGAAGAAAAATGAAGGAGAAGGTAAGATCACATCGCTTTGGTGCTAATTATATAAAGGTAGGAACAAAAACTATAATCTGGGACGCTAATACAATAGTTAAGATTAATGATGCAGATGTGATAAAAGCGCGGCATGGTAGCTCAATGGAAGGGACGTTACTTGATCGGTCAACGAAAACGGTATTAGCTTCAAAATTAGAAATTAATTAGTTATAGAGCGAAGCATTGATTAAACAACAACTGTCATAGTGGGTTAATACGATAACAGTTAGATCGTAACCGTTTCGATTCTTGTTAAGGAGGGGGACTGAATGGTTACGTTAGATCTGTGTTGCTTCATTAGTATTTGGTGAAGCCCCTTCATTATAATGGTCTTGTCCGCTTGTTGTTTCAGGGCAAGACCAACTCCTTTTTAGTGTCAGGAATATATATCGTTGCCGCAATGGTCGTCTATACCTGTCTCTATATCTTGACTGCATAAACATATCAGAAACTGCAATATGCTATAACCTAATACCCAGGTTTTTCGTGTTACGTTTAAAAATTGATCAAAAGCTACCTCCTATGTGCTGGTAAAATCAATTGATTACAAAAAAATTTGAACATCGAATATAAAAGTATTGTAAGAACCAAACAAATTGATGCCAGGTTTTAAGTTCTACTTGTGTAGCTTATTGCCTCATATTTTGTTGATAGTCTAAACATCAAAGTTCGTTATTCTCAATACTTGGTTTGTAATTAATTGATGTCAGCTTTGAAAGGGATAGGACGTCTGGCAAATACAAAAAATCATCTCGTCTCTAAGCTATCTTTGCCCAATGATATTAAAAAATAAAGGCTATTAATTGTCCTTATTTTTATCATTCTCTTTTTACTGAAGTTTCCCCGTTTTTTTACGCAAAAAGAATATTAGTAAATACTGATTTTCGAAAAAATATTAGACTTAACTAATATACCCTTCATAAAATTAACATTATCTCTTTAAAAAACAACAACTTGTTAGTGAATGAGGCCTTAAAGTGCTGTATAATACATTGTTCTAAGCAATTGATTATACGAACAAAAAGACCTCATTCATATTTATTTTACGCGATCTTCTATTTCCGCTACAAACTCATTTTTCCGACACCAAACTCGGCAAGGAACGTGCGTCATTATTTTCCTACACGCTCTTTGGCGATTATTGTGCCGTTTACGTCATCCATGAACTCTAATTTATGGCGTGGTTTAGGCGTTTTGTTTGGGATCGACATCAAAAAGAAACGATTCTATACCTTTATGGCCTCGTCAACGCTACCGTGGAAAAGCCTATGGCGCTCCACTTGGGGGCTTATTCATTCGCCTGAAACCGATGGTCGCTTATTGATTGCACTTGATGATGTCATTATCCCAAAGTTGGGAAGAAAATCTTTGCTTGCGAAACAGTCTTTGATCATGCGGCGAAAGCCAATCAAAGTGACTACCCGTGGGCACAAAATATTGTATCGATTGGGCTGCTGAAACGAATACAAGCGCGTTGGGCTTGTTTGTTTTTAGATTTTCGTTTCTACTTGCCCAAGAAAACCATTGAGGGGGAAGCATGGCCTAGCATGCTGGCAATTAGTGAGGTATGTTGTGCTGCGTGAGAAAACTCACACTTGTAAGGGGGTGGGGCTGGGTAAGACACATCTAGCCACGGCCCTGGGGCAACATGCCTGCCTCAAAGGCAGGTATTATATACGAATACGGTGGATGCCATCAACTCGCTCATCGTTGCGCAAAAGTCAGGGAGACTCAAGCTAGAATTACGCAAATATCTTAAACCAGAGCTGCTTATTCTGGACGAGCTGGGCTACTTGCCGATTGATAAGACCGGGGCTGATTTATTGTTTCAGATCATCTCGGGGCGTTATGAAACAGGGTCGACAGTGATTACAACGAATCGTGCCTTTAAAGACTGGCCGGAGATCTTTAATACGACAGTACATTGACATCGGCTTTGCTGGATAGGTTGTTACATCATGCTCAAACGGTGGTGATTGAAGCAAAAAGTTACCGGATGAAAGACCAGGTTAAGAACTAACCGGAAATCAGATAAATGCCCCAGATCGAGGTCTGATCCGGGGCAAAATGTCCAAATCTGGCTAAAACAATTTCAAATTGTCCATTTTTTACAATTTCACGGAACTGCTGTCAAAAGCGGGCAATGCAAATAAAACACCGCCTTTAGGAACATCTTGCAGGGCTTGAAAATCAGGGGCAACCGGTTGCTCTAGTTGTCCAATTCTGGCAGCCAGACGCGCAGCGATATTTTGAGCGCCCATCCCCATAGGA
>CALOCH010000028.1:0-353468 GCA_942491615.1 uncultured Gammaproteobacteria bacterium | reverse complement strand
GCCCGGAGGCCGGCCGGGCAAATCTCCGGGTTCGTCGGCGATCCTGGTGAAGAATCTGCTCGGCCGCCCGGGGCCATCGTCGAGTCCGCGTTCTGTGGCTGTCCACACCACGACGCCTTCTCGCCCTTATCATTGCGGTGTAGGCGAGTCTGCTCTCCTCTTGGAGGCGAAAGGCGCGATAGTCGGCAGTGTCGGATGGCACGTTGGGGAGCAGATGACGAACCCCCAGCAACGAATCGCGCGATCGCAGATCGGGAAACACTCCATCGACAGCATCGGCAATGAAGGCGATATCTAGTTCGAGACCCTTGGCCTGGTGGAGTGTGGTGAGGGTAAGACGGTCTCCGGCGGGCCGTCGGTAGCTGAGCAGCGGTTGGGCCTCGAAGTTCTCGCTTTCGGCCAACCGGCGATACTCGAGCAGTGTCCCGTCTGGATTGCGTTCTTCCCACCGGCTCAGGACCTGTGCCAGCGAGCGCCACGCAGCCCGCTCCTCTGCGGCATCGGGGTCCTGGACCATCTCGTCGATCCCAGGAAGCGTGCTCCAGACCTGCCACATCCCTTGCACGGCGGGCACAGCCTCGGCCCACGTGGGATCTTCGATCAGATCGGCGAGTGGAGACCACTGCGGGAGGTTGTCCCGGATTGCCGACGACCAGGAACCATGGTGGCGGGCGTGGCGCTCGAGCGAGCGGAAGGTGCCGATACTCAGGGCAACTCGTGATCCGAGCAGCACACGACGCAGCGCCTGGTTGGCGGTCATCGGCCCATCGCAGCCGGTTGCGGCGACCGCAAGATCGAGCAGAAATCGGACTGCGGGTTGATCGGTGAGGCGGCTCCCGGGGAGATCGTGAGGTATGTGTCGACGCTCCAACGCTCGTGAGAGGTCTGCCAGGAGTCGGCGTTTGCTGCGAACGAAGACACCGATCTTGCTGTAAGGGATACCTTCGCTGAGGTGTAGGCGCTGGGCTTCTGCCGCGATCCATTCAGCTTCTTCTACTTGTTGATCGAAGAGATACGCCTCGACCACGCCTCGTCCGGGAGCGGGGGCCACAGCACCGGTGGCTCCAGGCAGGTCTCCAGAAGTGACTGCCACCGCAGCATCGAGAATCGCGGCTGGGGTACGGAAGGATGTCGTCAGCAAGATGCGGATAGCGGGATCGTCTGGACGACCGAAGTCAGTATCGAACGAGGCGACATTTTCGACGGTCGCGCCACGGAAGCTGTAGATGGATTGGTAGGGATCGGCCGCAGCAAGGATGTGATCACCGCGGTGTTGCAGAGCTAGGAGAAGCCTGACCTGTGCAGTGGTCGTGTCCTGGTATTCGTCAACGAGGATGAATCCTTCGCCCTCCGGTTCCGGAGTTGTGCCGCTCTCCAGCAAGGTGACGGCAGTGGAGATGAGGGTGCCGTAGTCGATCCGGCCCTGATCCCGCAGTGTTCGGTCGTAGGTTGACAGGAACTCCGGGACACCCTTCCAATCGTCTCGGTCCAATTCGGCAATGGCCTCGGCTGTCGTCATCTGCTCGGCCGCCCGAAGAATGAAGTCGGTGACTTCGCGGGCGAAGGTCTGCGTATTGAGCAGCTGAGCAAGGCTGGCCGACCACGACGATGGACGTTCCTCACCGAGCAGCCGGTGCACCAGCGCCACTTGCTCGGGACCGGTGAGGATCTGCGGATTCTCGGCCCAGCCGGCCTCCACGGCGTGGTGCTCGACCAGGCGCGCCGAATAGGAGTGGAACGTTGCGATGTCCAGAGCCCCGATCGTCTCGGGGACGCTGGCTCGGATCCTGGTACGCACCTCGGCAACCCCGCGACGTGAGAAGCCGAGAACGGTGATGCGGTCGGGACTCACCCCAACATCGGTGAGGAGGTGAGCCGCTCGTCGCACGAGGAACTCGGTCTTACCCGTGCCGGGGCCTCCCACGACCAGTTGGGGTCCAGCAATGGACTCCAGCGCCTCCGACCATTGCCCTGGGTCGATAGCGACGGTACCGCTCACGACGAGGTGGTGCCGTCTGAGTCATCGGCAAAGGCGGGGCAGCGGTTCTGGTACTGGCACCAACCACATAGCTTGCCCGGACGAGCGGGGAAGTTGTTGGCGATGATCGCCCTGTTGATTGCCGACCACAGCGCCTCGAGCTTGCGGTGGGTTGCATCGAGCTGAGCGTCGGTCACGGGGATCTGATAAACGGTGGGGCCGCTCAGGTACATCAGCTTGAGCCGGACCGGAGTCTGTCCCAACCGCTTTCTGATGAGCAGCGCATAGATCTTGAGGGCGAAGAATGCCGGGATGGCATACCGTTCGGGTGGCGCCTTGCCGGTCTTGTAGTCGGTGATAACGAGGCCGTCTGGCTCTTCTTCCATGCGATCGAGGATGCCGCGAATCGTGATATCGCCTAGTTCCTCAGTCATGTCGAGCTCGCGATCGAGCGGTTCCATCGTGGTTGGATCCTCGACAAGGAAGTAGTTGGAGAGAACGCCCAGGCTTTCGATGCCCCACTCGCGTTCGTCGTCGGTGTTGGAGAACAGATCGGGGAATTCGTCATCCCGCAGCTCAACCCAGGCCTTGCGGAACAGCTCGTACAGAGTCTCGGGAGTTCGCTTTGCCGCGGGGAGGTCGAATAGCCACTGGAGGGCGAGGTGGGCCGTCGTGCCGCGGGCCTGATAGATGGTTGGTGGCACCTCGATCTTGTCGATGGCCTTGAACTTGAACAGCTGTGGGCACACCTTGAAATCGCTTGCACGGCTCGGTGACAGGGTCTCGAGCGTGGGAGCGGAGATCGTCTGGGCGGGTTCTTGATCTGTACTTGTCATCGTTTCTCGGACTATACGCCGAGGGTGTGACATAAACCACACGGATGTAGTTATCCACAGATGCAAACAGCAGATCTGACCTGCCAGGAAGTGGCCGCGAAACAAAATGCTATTGCGCGAAATCCAAATACGAATCTGGTTTGACCAAGGGCTGTACCTCGCTTTACGTTGTGGTTCCTCGAGGGGCTCCAACCATGGAGGAGCCGGATCTCGGAAGGAAAGGATCGGGAAACCGAACCTGACCGGCACCGAAATCCAACCGGGATGGATACATCCCAGACAAGACCTCGGTCTTGTCAGCCAACGGGACCTCGGTTTCTGCGGCACCCGTCAGAAGGGCTTCGGTCCAGATGACAGTGGGGCTTCGGCCCTGCAACCGCCACGGTTTCGGCCGAGGCAAACTGGATGGGCTTCGGCCCAGTCAGCGGAGGATTCGTCCCCCGGGAACGGAGGATTCGTCCCCCGGAAGCGGAGGATTCGTCCTCCAACCGGAAGGTCTTCGGACCATTCGGAAGCTGGAGCACTTGTGTTCCACAGTCCTCATAGCGAGGCAGACCGCCGGTCGGCGAGGGTTTCACGGCCCGAGACGGCAAGCGAGAAACTGAGCTAAGCGGACAGATGGGATTGCTGTCCCATCACCCGCCGGTGCGATCGGCGGTCACGAGGGTTTCCTCGGAGAAGGCTTCGGCCGGAACCGAGAAGGCTGCCGGGCTCAGGTCTGTGCGGTAAGCCAGCGTGGCCAACGGTCTCACGGGTTTCCCCTGAGCGGGGGCTTCGGCACTCGCACAGGAGAAGGCACGGATTTACGTGCGGGGCTTCGGTCCCAAAACGCACAGACGGGCCAGCGGATGACCTAACGGCCATCTGCGAAACAGCGGCTGGACGGGCCCGACCCCTCGGGGAAGGTGCCCGACCAAATGCAAGGATCCCGAGAGGGTAGGAAGCTTCGGCAGAAATCTCCCGGGGTTTCCGCTGCCTAGCTAGCCTGGATCCACGGATTGGGAGGAGGATTGCTCGATTCCCCAGGAAGGCACAGCCGAAGCTCATCTTTTTTTGCTTCACCGCAACCGTGAACAGACCCGATCAGGCGATTCGTCCGTGGCATTGACGGACGGAGCGATCCGACAAAACTGCAACCGTAGGATTGAGCCGTGAGGGTTTGTTCTAGGTGCCGCAGCCCGTAAACGACTCGATGAGAGTCACCGTATCGTCGCTCTCGCCCCCCGAGAGCAAGCCACGAAATCCGGCCTCGGCCGCTGTAAATGCCCACACGTCGAGAACCTCGTCCCCGCTGATCTCCAGCCCAGATCCGAACGACTCGGAGAGGTCGGCAAGCGTGCTCCCCAGGCCAATGCCGAGGTTCGTGCGAAGGCCCAAGTTCCTCGGATCTGCTCCACCGGAATTCTCCGAGTAGTCGTAGCCGTAGGTCCACGCGTAGAACCATCCACCGAGATCAGAGGATGCATCGTCGATAAATATGGTGACGAGGCTGCCCCAACCGATCGCCCGCATCGTCTTGCCCGGACAGGAGCCGTAGACATTCGGCTCCGAGAGGATCCAACCCGAGTCGTGATCCGGCTCGCCGTAGAGCGCAGAGATGTCGGCAATCACCGTTTCGGGGCCTAAGCCAAGCTTCACATCTCCGAGTCCATCTGCGGACAATTGCAGCGCCGCCAGCGGTGCAGGTGTTGTTGTCGTCGTCACCGGGGTGTTGGTGGAACACGCCCCGGCCAGCGCTACGACGAGCATTACAGCGGTGACGAGGTGGAATCGCATGCGACTCCGAACCCTAGCTGTGGACCAACAACTGGCCAGTCGTCACAAGGGTCGCGGTATGCGGACGATCTATGCTTTGTGTCCAGTACGGGAGATCTATGAATCGGCACAGCGGCGCGACAGACAGTTCCAACAGGAATGCGGTCGGCCGCGAGTTGGATCTGGTGGGTGGCCGACGCGAGTTCAAGATTGCCGGGATCAAGATCGCCGGAAGACGCCGTCGCCCTTCTGGTGAGGCCGCTCCTCTGCCACGGGATATGCGCGGCGCAGGCCAGCTCTGGCTATTCGCCGGCATTCTGATTCTGATCACCTGGGGCTGGTTGTTCATTGTTCCCTCGTCAACGCAATGGTGGACTGACCAGGACTACCGGATCATCGATTGGCTGGTCGACCGGCGAACCGACTTTTGGACATCAATCACCAGAGCGTTCAATGCTCTTTCTTCGGAGCTGTTGATTCGGGTTCTTCGCCTGGCCACACTTTTTGCCCTCATCTTCGTGAAGCGGTGGCGCCATTTCTTTGCGGTGCTGATCGCAGTGTTGATCGTCGAGGGAACCGGCGATCTGCTTCAAGACCTGGTGGGGAGACATCGGCCGCTGGTGCCTGCGCTTGCGGACTGGGAAGGTGCATCGCACCCGTCGCGTCCGGTGGCCGCCCTCGGCATCACATTCGGAGCTATGGCGTATTCGTTGATTTCCCACGGCTTCTGGCGAAGGGCGGCACTGGTTGCATCCGGGTTCGTCATGGTGGGTTTGGCGGTTTCTCGCGTTTACCTTGGCGTCGATCACCCATCAGATGTATGGGTGTCGCTGATGTTTGCTCCCGCCGTCGCGGTCTTGGTGTTCCGGCTCTTTGCACCTGAGGCCTCGTTCCCAGTGTCATGGAAGCGCGGTGTCACTGCGCACCTCGACGTCTCTGGGGCGCGTGGAGAAGCGATCATCAAGGCGGTGCGGGATCAGCTGGGCATCGAAGTGATTGCGATTGAGCCATTTGGCCAGGAAGGGTCCGGCGGGTCGACTCCGGTGCGGCTCGAGCTTGCACCCGATGATTCTCACGGCGAGGACTACCTGTTCGCAAAGCTCTACAGCCAAACCCATCTCCGCTCCGATCGCTGGTACAAGGTTGGGAGGACAATCCTCTACGGGGCGCTCGAAGACGAGCTCAGGTTCACTTCGGTACGTCGCCTTGTCGAGTACGAGGATTACATCAAGGGAGTGATGAGAGACTGCGGCATTCCCTCTGCGGAGCCCTTTGGAATTGTGGAGATCACCCCGGACCGCGAATACCTGATGGTCAGCCAGTTCCTGTTCGGCTCGGTGGAATTGACCGAGGCCGACGTCGATGTGGACGTAATCGATGACGCTCTCGGCGTCATCCGTCAGTTGTGGGATGCCGGTCTAGCCCATCGTGACGTCAAACCCGCCAATGTCATGATCAAGGACGGCCGGGTCGTTCTAATTGACGTTGCTTTTGGGACCATCCGGCCCAGTCCGTGGCGTCAGGCCGTTGACCTCGCCAACATGATGGTCATCCTTGCTTTGCGCACAAATCCCGAACTGGTGTACGAGCGAGCCCTGCTCCAATTCGACGCCTACGACATCGCTGAAGCGTTTGCGGCGACGCGCAGTGTGACCCTCCCTTCCCAGTCACGAAGTTCGCTGGCGCTACTCAAGCGAGAGCAAGGGGTCGACATTGTGGCGGAGTTCCGTCGTCTCGCCCCTGCCACGGAGTCCATCGGGATTCAGCGTTGGAGCACCCGCAGGATCGCTTTGACGTTGGCGGCGGCATTGGTTGGGCTGATGGTGGTATCGATAGCCATTTCCGAGATAACCGGTGGAGGGACGCTATGACCAGGAAAGCCGTTCTGGTTTGTCTGGTGTCGGCGCTGCTGCTGGGTGGATGTGGCCGGCTCGGCACTGGAGTGCCTGTATGTGACACTCGAGCAGCAACCCAAGTTCCACCTCGTACTGAGCCTCCAGGCCGTCCCGGAGGCAGCGTATTCACCGTGCATCAACTCGATTCCATTGGGTTGGGATGAAGTCAAATTCGAGGTTGAGCGCGGACAAGTGACGCTCGAACTGGGCCGGGAGCTCTCATCGTTCCTCGACGTAACGTTGACTCCCTCATGCGACATCGGAGAGGCGGCCGAGGTTCCGAGTGGCATCGACGACATTGCCCGCTACGAGGCCATCAATCAGGTCGGCAGTGAAATCCGTATCGCGATTATCCCCACGGCGGAGCGACCTCGAACACACGCCGTGACCATGATGGAAGAGCTCGAGGGGGCGCGCATCGACGATAGGCCGCTTGTGTTCAGCCTCGACGCCGACATCGACTCCTCGGTACGGTCCCGGGTGATCAATGCCCTGGTTGCCAATGACTACGTCTGGATCATCGGCGACCTCGACGCCGACGAGGGAACACTGGAGATGCGGGCCACGCCTGATGGTGAGGAGATGCGTGGGATCGAGATCGATGAGGCTCTCGACCGTATCGAGGACATGACTCCAGAGGTTCGCTACGAGGGTCAGTGGTTCTTCGTATTCGAGGGTGGGTGCATTACCTACGAGCTTCGATGCTGGGGGAATGTTGCCGCTTCAGTTGGAGATCGTGCTGAAGGCCATCGGCTTCTACCCAGAACATGCTACGAGATGCTGCCGAAGGTTCCGGGTACCGGTTGATCGATGATAGAGCACAGTGGCTCGACCTAATCCACACCCACGAGCACGAGGGGATCGATCACCTGATCCTCGACAATCATCGGTGGGCAGAACGTGTCGCGCTCACGGCGTGGATCGTTGCCGGACTGTTGTTTATCGCCATGGCGATTGGGCCGGTTCGCGATGTTTTGGATTCCTTCGACCTCTGGTTCCACGAGGCCATCTATCCGATCAAATGGGGGCCGCTGACGGCGCTGTCGCGAGCAATGGCTTTCCTCGGAAGTGTCTATTTCGTATGGCCCTTGCGAGTGGCGGTCACCCTGGCGCTGTCTTGGCGGAAACGGTGGGTGGCGCTGGGAGCGTGGCTGATGGGAATAGTGCTCTCCGAGCCTCTGATCGGGTTGCTCAAGGAGGCCTACAGTCGGCCGCGACCGCCGCAGTCACTGGTTGTCGAGGTGACCGGCTCGTTTCCTTCGGGGCATGCGGTCGCCGGGTCGGTCGTCGCTCTGTCGCTCGTCATCGTGATGGTTCCCCGGGGCCCGGCGCGGCGTAACCTCGCGATGGGTGCCGCCGGTTTTGCGGTGGTAATGGCGGGGTCGAGGATCTATCTGGGTGCGCACTACCTGACCGATGTCTTAGCCGGTGTCGCTCTCGGAGCGGCGTGCGCCATTGGGGGAGCGGCGCTTGTACATCGTTGGTTCCAGGCGCGGAACGGTCAGTCGACAACGTAGACGTCGCCTGCCAGTGCCGACCGTTGCTCCTCGGTCATCTTCCAGCTTCGGTTCCGCCTCCAGATCACGTATGCGGCTGATCCAAGTGGGATCGGGAGGGCATAGGTGATGACCCGGAAGACCAGAATCGCCGCCACCACCTGCGCCTTGGTCGTCTCGTCCAGGCCGATGGTCAGTGCGGCGGCATAGCCCAATTCGACGACGCCGACCCCGCCGGGAGTGATCGGGAGCGCCGAGATCAACCGGACGAACGCAAACGCCGCAAGCACTTGGATCCACGACAGTTCCTGCTGGCTGACTCCGACATGGCGCAGCGTGAGAAGCAGAACTGCGTATAGCGAGAGATGGCTGATCAACGTAGACAGCGTCAGCTGAAGCCAGCGGTGCTGCAGGAGCCCGATTGTGTTGCTGCGGAACTGTGCAGCACGCTCTGCCCACTCTGTCACTGGTGGCTTGCGCAGTACTACGCGAATACGGGATGCGACCCTGCCTAACCCGGCTCCGACCTTGCGAGCCAGAGCCTCGCTGCGCAGCGTCGCCCACAAGGCGACCACCGCGCCGACCAGGACAACAACGCCGATTACCGACGCGCTGATCCAAGCCTTGGATACATTGCGCTCGATGGCCAGAAGACCAAGAGCGATGATCGGCATACCAAGTTTGACGAAGTTGTTCCAGATGCCGGTGACCACGGCCGACCTGGTGATCGCGGAGATTTGGAACCCCCACGAAGTCAGCATTGCAAGTGTGACCGCCACCCCGATGGCGCCGCCGCCGGGAAGGGTATTCGACACTGCCGTTGAGGACTGATTGACAACCGTGGCCTCGCGCAACCGCAAGCCGGGCAGTGCGGCGACAAGCACAAACCAGTAGGTGGCGAGGTTCCAGAAGGCGAATAGCGCCAGGGAGGTGGATTCGAGCCAGGTCAGGGAGCGGATTGTTGCCCAGACCTCTGAGTAGTCGGCAAACTGCGGCAGCACGCCGACGAAGATCCCCACGACGACCGCGATGGACACCAGCGACTGGATGATCCGCTTGATTAGCGGCTGCGCGGTGCGGCCGTCAGCATCTGGCCGGGGATCTTCTACCTCGTGCATGCCTTCCCGCTTAGTACCGTCTGGCCAGATTAACCGCACTGATTGGGCTTCTTCTGGGCATCCTCGGCGTGGTCGCGAAAAGTTCGTCAAGATCGCGAAATCAAGTAACCATTTTCGCTTGACCAAAGTGATTAGTGCGCTCTATCTTGGTGTAAGACGTTGAGGCGGGAAACCGCAGCAGCGGCGCCGGGGCTCCGCAAGGAGTCACGGGGATCCGGAAGGGTCGCCAACCCGCAAGGTGAGGCGGCGCCCCGCAAGGGAAGTCCGGGGACGGGCCCCAGTGGTTCGACCCCACGGACCAAGAAGGGTCAGCCGATTGGAACTTCGGTTCCGAGAGGTATCTCGGTTGAGTCGAAAGACTCCGACCGAGAAGGAGAACCCCGAGAGGGCCAAAGCTTCGGCCAAAGCTTTCTCGGGGTTTTTCCGCGTCTGCGGTTAGAAGCGTTTGCGGTACCGCGCAGATCGATCCATACGACGGCCGGGGAAGGTCGTATGATTGGTGTATGGCTTTTCCAGATAACATCCTCACCGAAGACGAGACCGTTGTCCGCCAGTTCCGGCCGCACTGGAGGATGCTCGCCATCCCCGTTTTGTGGCTGATTGGTGGCATTGCTGCGATCGTCGTGATCTTCCAGGTGATCGACGCAGAAGGTTGGGTGGCATTGGCGCTGGCCGGTGCTGTTGTCCTGGCGCTGATCCCCCTCGTTGCAAGTCCTCTGATCAAATGGTGGTTCACCGCCTACGTACTTACGAGCGAAAGACTGATCACCCGCACCGGGATGATCGCCAGGAGCGGGATCGAGCTGCCGCTGGAAAACATCAACAACGTGATCTTCTCTCAGAGCGTGATCGAGCGAGTTCTCAAGTCGGGGGATCTTCTCATCGAGTCGGCAGGGGAGAGCGGACAGAGCCGCTTCTCGGACATCCCCAATCCGGAGGAGTTCCAGTCGCTGCTGTATCGGACCAGAGAAGAGCAGCAGCGGAGGACGGCAGCTGAGGAATCGGCAATCTCTGCCGAGTTCACCAAGGATCCGACCGAACAGCTCGAGCGTGCCGCACGACTTCGCGACGAGGGTGTCTTGTCCGAGGAGGAATTTCAGGCGATGAAGCAAAAGATCCTCGGCGACTAGCAGTCTTTCAACTCAGGCACTGTTCGCCGTCGCCATCAGCCTGTACATTGTCCTCAAGGAGGACATATGTCTGCTGAGAAGCTTCGTGAATACCTCCTCACCCATGGTGTGCCCTATGAGGTGCACGAGCACCCGCTCGCCTTTACGACGTCACGCGTCGCCGAGGTCGAGCACATACCCGGCAAGGACGTTGCCAAGCCGGTCATTCTGATGGCCGACGATCGTTTCGTCATGGCCGTGGTCCCCGGTCACAAACACGTTGATCTCACCAAAGCCAAGGATGCCCTTGGTTGCAGCGACGTGCGATTGGCCGTTGAATCGGAGTTCGCCGACGCTTTCATTGATTGCGAACGCGGCGCCGAGCCACCGCTCGGGCATCTCTATGGCATGGCGACCATTGTCGATCTGCGTCTCGACTCCCCCCGGGTGACCTTCCGCGGTGGGAGCCACACGCAGACCATCACGATGGGTTTGGACGACTATCGGTCGGTAGCAAAAGCCAGCGTCGGCGACCTGGCCGCCGGGCACTAGTACCGCTGGTGCACGTTGGGTGACCGGGGGTCTGTTCTTTCGCGTCAGTCCAGTCGATCGAACTTGGCCACGCATTCGATGTGGAAGGTTTGGGGGAACATGTCGACGGGGGCAACCCAGGCGAGCTCGTAGTCGATCTCGCCGAGAAGCGCTGTGTCGCGTGCGAGGCTTGCCGGATCACAGGAGACGTAAACAAGCGTGCGGGGCCGAGCAGCAGTCACTGCGTCGATGCCATTGATGCCAAGACCGCGGCGCGGCGGGTCGGCAATGGCAACATCCCAGTACTCGTCGATTCTCTCGATGGCATCCTCGGTAGCGGCACGAATGATTCGGTAGCCGTCGACTCCGGCCCGATTGAGGTTGGCCTGGAGGTCTTCGGTTGCTGTCTTATCCACTTCGATGCCGATGACCCTGCCGGCGCTGCGGCCGACTGCCGCTGCGAAGAGGCCGCCACCCGCATACGCATCGAGCAGTGTGTCGTCGGGCCCGAGGTCGGCGGCTTCAGCGACGAGACGCACCAGCGTTTCCGCCCCGGCTGTGTTGTTTTGGAAGAAGGTTCGGCCGCTGATGCGGAACGAGATGTCCGCGACCGTTTCGTCCAGCACCGGGTCGCCATGGACTGCCCGGAGAACGTCGTTCTCAACGACGGCGACACTGCATCCCCATGACGAAGCCTGTTTTGGCAGGGCTCCCTCGATGATCACCAACACCCCACCGGTAGTGGTCGACGTACGCAGGGTGAGAGCATCGACCCCGGTCAGGTCGCCGAGGTCCACGAGGACGGCAGCGAGATTGGGATGGAGGATGTGGCACTCGCTCAACGGGACGAGTCGATTGGAGCGACGTTCGTGCAGGGCGGGGCGACCGCTCTGGACTCGGTAATCCATACGATTGCGATAGCCGAATGGCGGCCCGGCGGCGACCGTGTCTCTGACCGGCGGATCAGGATGTCGCCCGAGATGCGCAAGCTGCCCGACAACGATTGACTGCTTCCATTCGAGCTGGGCTTCGTAGCTGCCGTGCTGCCACTGACACCCGCCACAGGTTCCGAAGTGGGGGCATGGCGGTTCAATCCGGTGTGGTGATGCTTCAACCACCGAGTCGAGGCGGATCTTGCCCCAGGAGCCCTTGTCCAGCTCTATGACGCCGATGGCCAGCTCATCCGGGAGCGCCCCGTCCACAAAGAACGCCTTCCCGTCGACGCGGGCTATCGCGGAACCGCCATGAGCCATGTCGGTAGTCCGAAATTCGATCTCGCTGATGCTGTTCATCTCCGGTTCGTGGGCCGTGCGCGGCAGACTACTCTCCCCGCAATGCGCGGTTTCCACGAGACATGGTTCTGGGTTGCGGTCGCCACTACCGGTCTGGTCGGGTTGTGGGGGCTTTCTCTCGCTATAGCCAAACGCTCGGCGCCACGAGTCTTTCTGTACGCGAAGTGGGCTGCCTTTGGCGCTATGGCCATCCAGGTGGGCGCGGGGCTGTTCCTCTACGGGCAGGGATGGCGCGCCCCGAATGACTTCCACCTGTTCTATGGACTCGTCATTGCTTTTACGTTCGCATTTGCGTACATCTATCGAATCCAGATGGAGCGCCGACCGGAACTTGCCTATGGACTGCTCCTGCTGTTCATCATGGGACCCGGGTTCCGCGCCTGGTCAAACGTCCATTAGTGCCCGATTCCGGCAATCGTGAACCTTGGTGAGTACGATGCTGCTGCCGTTCCCGCGACCGTAACCAGCAGGTTGCTCGCCGAGTGGAACGCTGTGAGGAGGGCTACATGCTGCTTGAAGGAAAGAGACTCGTCATCACCGGTGTCCTCACCGATGGCTCGATCGCATTCCACGCAGCCCGCGTAGCCCAGGAGCAAGGGGCGGAGGTAGTTCTCACCGGGTTTGGGCGTGCGATGCGACTCACACAACGGTCGGCCAAGCGTCTCCCCGTTGTGCCAGACGTTCTAGAGCTAGACATCAACAGTCCAGATGACATGGCGGCGCTCGTATCGGACCTCGAGACACGCTGGGGGGCTGTCGACGGTGCGCTTCACGCGATTGCCTATGCCCCCAAACGACGCACTGGGCGGTAACTTCCTCGACACGCCTGCCGAGAGTGCAGCCACCGCGTTCCTCACCTCGGCCTTCTCCTACAAGACACTGGCCGTTGGCCTGCCACCCTTTGATGAAGAAGGCTGGGGGAGGATCGCTGGTGGCTCTGGACTTCGACAACTGCCAGGGCATGGCCGCTCTACGACTGGATGGGTGTCGCCAAGGCCGCGCTTCAGGCAGTAACACGATACCACACTAGGGATCTTGGCGACGACAGCATCCGCGTCAACGCGGTTGCCGCCGGCCCGCTCGGCACTGTGGCCGCAAAGTCGATTCCTCACTTTGAGGTGTTCGAGAGGGAGTGGGCAGCCAGGGCACCACTGGGATGGGATGTCCACGATGCGACACCCGTTGCCGAAATGGTGGCGCTACTGCTATCCGATTGGTCGAAGATGACCACCGGCGAGATCATCCACGTCGATGGCGGGTTTCACGCAATCGCGGCGGGTGCCGAGTCCTCGTAGCGAATCCCGGCGTTCTTGGGCAGTGCCACCGTGAACGTGGCGCCTCCGCCGGCCGTGGGCTGGAACCACACCCGTCCCCCGATTACCTCCGACAGGCCGCGCACAATCGAAAGACCAAGGCCGGTACCACCGGCGGACCTGGTGTAGTGCGGAGCTAACTGCGTGAAGCGATCGAAGATGTGATCGTGCAGCTGGTAGGGGATCCCCTCACCGTGATCGATGACTGACAGCCAGATCTCGTTTCCGTTGAGAACCGCCACGATATCGATCGGGCTCCCCGGCGCATATTTGAGGGCGTTGCCGACGAGATTCACCAAGATTCGCTGGAGATGGTCGGGGTCGGTTTCCACTGAATCGACTCCCGGACCCATCTGCACATAGGTGACCTCAGCCGCATCTGGAATGTGGGCGACGGTGTCTTCGACGAAGTCCTGGAGATGGATCAGCTCGGGTCGCACCGGAAGAGCCTTGTTGTCAAGGCGGGAAACGACGAGGAGATCCTCAATCAGCGATCGCAGCCGATTGGCCTGTCTACTTGCGGTGTCGATCAGCTGCTGGGCGCTGGCGTCAGGGTGGACGAGTTGCGGGCGTTGCAGAGTGCTCAGCGAGCCGATAATTGCGGTGAGGGGTGTGCGGAGCTCGTGGCTGACCACACTGACGAAGTCAGTCTTGAGCTGGGCGAGCTCGATAGCCTTCTGGCTTGTCTCCTGCGCTTCCTCGTACCTGGCGAGCTGGTTGAGCACGAGCGCCGACGGTCCAGCCAGCGATTCGAGCAGGGCCAAATCGTTGATGGTGAAGTGGCTATCGCGCTTTTCCGCGGCAATGACCACGCCAATCGGACGTGATTCAATCCGGAGGGGGACTGCGGCCAATTCGTGGCTGCCTAGCTCGAGCAGGAAGGCGTCTGCCTCCTCAGCGGTCTCTTCGAGGTTATTGAATACGGCGGGTTCACCGCTGGTGAACACCTTCTGGGCGATGCTCGGCTCCGATAGGGGGAGCGAGTACCCCTCGGCACGCAGCGTCTGGCCGGCTACCCAGATGGGGGACATGACTTCGAGAGCTTCCTGATCTCTCCGATAGAGAAGGACAACGCCCACCCTGGCTTCGAGAGCGTTGGCCAGACGCCCTACCAGTTCAGGCAACACCTCAGAGAGATTGCTGCCGACCCCGATTGTTCGCGAGACATCGTAGAGACGTTGCAGTTCCTGTTCCATTTCGGAGAGGTAGTGCTCGCGCTCTTCGAAGGTGAACACTCGCCGAGCCGCCTCGTCAACGTGTCGATGAAGGTTGATCGCGCCGACGGCGACAAGCGCCGCGGAGATACCGAACGCCGCAATACGCCAGAGGCCCGTTGATCCTTCGAGGTCGGTGTTTTGCGTGAGGTAGGTGAACGCACCCGTTGTGGCGACCGCCACCCCGGCAACGTAGATGCCGCGGAGCGAGATGAGGGCGGGCAGCATGGTGGCCGCAAGCAGGGATACACCAATCACCGTGCTGTCGGCTCCCTCGCCGAGAATGAGCACCGCGATGATGACAAGAGTCGTCCAGAACAAGATGACGAGGTCGGCGGCGATGGAGTGCAAAACGCGTCGCCATGGAGCGATGGTGAGCACTACCAGAGCCAACCCGAACAGCGGATAGCTGTCGGCCGTCAGTGACTTGTCTGCCCCGGTCCGCGCAACGCCAACGATCACGTACGCCACCCACGAGAGCAGTAGCGTGATGTAGATCGCTCGCACCCGGTGCGTGATCGGGGGTAGTTCTGTCGTCAAGGGACTCTTTTCCAAGTATTCGTGTCTACTGCGCCCGCCACGGTAACCTCTCCGGATGGCTCGCGTGCTTTTGTTGTTCGGCGGAAGATCTGCCGAACATGAGGTTTCATGTTCATCGGCTGTTGCCGTTCTGCAAGCACTTCGTGATGCAGGGCATCAGGTTATATCGGTCGGGATCGATCGGCAGGGATCGTGGTTTCTCGCCGATGACAGCCGCAATCCCATGGTGGCTGCCGGCCGACCGGTGTCGTTCCGGGTGCCGGAGGGTCGACTGCTGGCTGGAAGCGACGAGATTCTCTTTGACGTGGCCTTTCCCGTCCTCCATGGGCCATACGGTGAAGACGGCTCCATTCAGGGAGCCTTCGAGATGGCCAACACCCCGTACGTCGGGTGTGGAGTGGCCGCCTCCGCTCTCGCGATGGAAAAGGACTTCGCCAAGCAGATCTTCGTCCAACAGCGACTCCTCACACCTCGCTGGGTCGCCGTAACCGCTGCCGATTACGCCGACCCCGTTGCCGTCAACGAGTCGATAGTGCGGAGTCTCAACCTGCCGGTGTTTGTGAAACCAGCTGAGCTGGGATCGTCAGTTGGCGTCGCCAAGGCGTCTTTCGAGAGCGAACTCGAGGCCGCGATCAACAATGCACTGAGCTACGGCGAAAAGGTCATCGTTGAGGAGTTCATCGACGGACGGGAGATAGAGGTCGCCGTGCTTGGCGGCCGGGCCTCAGTCGCCGGGGAGATCGTTATCCAGACCGATTGGTATGACTACGAATCGAAGTACAACGATGAGACGAGCCGGTTCGTCGCTCCGGCGAGACTCACCCCACCTCAGTCGAGCGCTGTAAGGGAGATGGCTGAACGAGCCTACGCGGCCCTGGGCTGCAAAGGTCTAGCCAGGGTGGACTTCTTCCTCGAAGAGCGTGGACGCGGCTTTGTGATCAACGAGGTCAACACAATGCCCGGGTTCACTCCAATCTCCGGGTTTCCAACCATGTGGCAGGCGAGCGGCATGACCTACGGAGAACTCTGCGACGAGCTTGTGAGGCTCGCTCTCCACGGCGAGTAAAACCAGCCGCATCGATACGCAGACAGAGTGCTTTGCGTTATGGGTCGGGTTCTACAGCTTGACTACAGGGCAGGTCAGGGTGCGGGTGATCCCGTCGACGGCCTGGATTCGTGCCACCACCAGCTTGCCGAGCGAGTCGACATCTTCAGCCTGGGTGTGTACGACGGCGTCGTAAGGACCGGTCACGGCCTCACTCTGGGTAACTCCGGGAATCTCGGAGATTTGATGAGCAACCTCAGCTGCTTTGCCGACCTCGGTCTGGATCAGAACGTAAGCCTCAACCACGGGGCCTCCTCGCGATGTTGTTACCGGTGATGATACCCAGTAATGCGGCGAAGAGTCTGCCGTCTATTCGATACCCGGGGTGCGGCTATTGGCCGTCGGCCCCGAAGCGGAGATTGCCGGCGACCAAGGAGCCATCTACCTCGGTGGCGTCGAACACGACGCGTTGGCCCTGACGCAGCATGCGGAAAAGGGAGCCCTCTAGAGATCCGGGCTGAAGCAGCACCTCGTCTCCGTCGTCGCGACGGATCATGCCGATGCCCGTTTCTGGGTCGTAGACCTTGACGACGCCTTGCATTGCTACGCCTTTTCGACCTTGCCTGCCTTGATGCAGGACGTGCAGACGCGGATGCGCTTGGAGTTGCTGCCGTGCTTGACGCGGACGCGCTGAATGTTCGGCAGCCAGCGACGGCTGGACCGCTTGTGAGAGAAGCTGACTTGCTTGCCGACCCACGGCTCTTTGCCGCAGACCTCGCAACGATATGACATGACGGGAAACCTCCTGAAGCGGCGGGCGGGGAGTGTACCAGCGTTTTGTCTCGCGACAGAATGCTGTTGTCCAGGTTGAAGCAGGACGAAGCAATCCCGACGCCGAGATGCGTGAGAACCATACCAAATGCTGATACGTTCTGTCTCATGGCTGGCAGATCTCTCGCATTCTTGACAGACGTTTCGGTTGAGCTCGTCAAGGGCATCGGCCCACAGGCAAGGAAGAAGCTCGCCAAGGCCGGAATCGAATCCGTTGCGGATCTGCTTCTGCATGTGCCGCGTCGCTACCTCGATCGGTCCCAACTGTTCGACCTGTCTGCTGTTCCGCTCAACGAAGAGGTAACGGTGGGCGGCACGGTGCTGAGTGTGAACAAGCGGCGGATCTCCAAGGACCGAATCATGATCGACGCCCAGATCACCGACGGCACCAACGTCATCACGGGGATCTGGTTTAACCCAAATACATGAGGTTGCCTGGAGGGTGCCGAGGTAGCTGCTGTCCGGCAAGGTCGAGCGTTACCAGGGGCAGTCTCCAGATGAAGAGCCCGGACTTCGAGCGCTGGGATGAGAGCGAAGCGCTGATAACCGGCCGGGTCGTTCCGATCCACCCGGCAGGTGGAGGTATGTCGTCCATCAAGATGCGAGCGTCGATCAGCAACGCACTTGCTCAGGTCGCGCCCGGTAACCGAGGTCTTGCCTGCTTCGATGATGTCGCCAGAGTGTCGGGGTGATGGGTCGTGACGAAGCGTTCGCATCGGTCCACTTCCCCGAGACACAAGAAGAGGCATCGGCTGCCCGGCAACGGCTCGTTTTCGACGAGCTGTTCCGACTCGAGATCTCACTGGCGATGCAGAAGCAGCGACAAATCGACGACGCCACCGGAATTCGCCACGACTCATCAGGAGAAATGGTCGGTGCATTTGTGGATGCCCTTCCCTACGAGCTGACCGGCGCCCAGACACGGTCGATCGACGAGATTCAGCCCGATATGGTATCGCCGCATCCGATGCACCGGCTGCTCCAGGGTGAGGTCGGCTCCGGCAAGACCGGTCGTGGCGGTCGCTGCGTTGCTGACCGGCGTGCAGAGTGGCTACCAGGGTGCGGTGATGGCCCCGACCGAGGTGCTGGCGGAGCAGCACTACCTCGGGATGCGTGATCTGCTCGAGGATGCACAGCTTGCGCCGGCTGAGACCGATCCGGCCGGGGATGCCGGGAACCGGAAGCCTATTTGCCGAGGATGATCCGACCTCGCCGGGCGTTCCCACAGTGAAGATGGCGCTGCTGACCTCCAACAACGCCGAGGTGAACTTCCTTCCTCCGGGTAGCGCAAAAGCGGTCCGACGTAATCGGCTGGATAGGCGATGGTGAGATCGATCTTGGTGGTCGGAACTCATGCCCTGATCCAAGAAGGGGTCGCTTTCTCGCAGCTCGGTATTGCAGTGGTCGATGAGCAGCATCGTTTTGGGGTCTATCAGCGTGTTCAGCTCCGGGAGAAGGCCGAGGACTACGACCCCGACCTGCTCATCATGACTGCAACGCCGATTCCGCGGACGCTAGCGATGACGCTCTACGGGGATCTGGATGTATCGGTGCTCGACGAGATGCCACCGTGGACGAATACCGGTGCGTACGGTCCACAAGACTCGTCACAAGCACGACCTAGCCGAGATGTCTACGACCTGGTCAGGCGGCAGGCGGCGGAGGGACGCCAGGTCTTCGTGGTGTGTCCTCTGGTTGACGACAGCGACAAGCTGGAGGTCACCTCCGCGACGGAGGAGTACGAGCGGCTCCAGGGAGTGTTTCCGGATCTGACCCTTGGATCTGATCCATGGCCAGCTGCGACCGGCCGACAAGGACGGTGTGATGCATCGATTCCGTGCCAAGCGAGATCGATGTGCTGGTGGCGACAACGGTGATCGAGGTCGGAATCGACATACCCAACGCCACGCTGATGATCATCGAAGACGCGGACCGGTTCGGGCTGAGTCCAACTGCACCAGCTGCGGGGACGGGTGGGCCGTGGCGACCATGCCTCGACCTGCATCCTCATCGCTGAGCCGACAACGCCGGAGGGAGAGGAGCGGATCGCGGCGATGGTTGCGACAACCGACGGCTTTCGATTGGCCGAGGAGGATCTGCGGATCGGGGCCAGGGCACGGTATTTGGTGACAGACAGGCCGGAGCCAAGGACCTCAAGCTGGCCGACATACTGCGAGATGCCAAGCTGCTTGTCGAAGGCACGCGAGGAGGCGTTCGCGCTGGTGGCCGGCGATCCCAATCTGGACAATCACCCGTTGATCCGCGATGAGGTCGTTGCCATGTTGGAGGATGATGTCGAGTGGCTGTTCCGATCATGAGGATCATCGCTGGGTCAGCGCGCAGCCGCCGCCTTGTCGGCCCACCCGGCTTGACTACGCGTCCGATGACCGATCGCGTCCGCGAATCTCTCTTTTCGTCGATAGCTGCATGGTTGCCCGACAGCGTCGTCGTTGATCTGTATGCCGGCACCGGATCGATGGGACTAGAGGCGCTGAGTCGCGGTGCTGCAGACGTGACCTTCGTCGAGCGAGATCGGGAAGCGTTGGCAGCGTTGAACAAGAACATCGATACTGTTGGCCTTGGGGGAGGGTGGTACCGGGCGATGTGGATGCCTTTTCTGGATCGAGCGAGCGGGCCAGTCGATCTTGTCTTCGTTGACCCCCCATATGCAGTGGCGCTACCGTCGCTGATGGAGACGATGTCCAAGCTGTCTCGGCTTCTTGCCGAAGACGGCCTGGCAATTGTCCATAGGCGCTCCGGTGAAGAGCCTCCGGAAGAGATTGCGGGCCTGAGCCTCGTTGCGGAACGGAAATACGGAAGTGCCGTCCTGTGGCGGTACACAAAGGAGAACAGTTGATAGCGGCGCTGGTTCCGGGGAGTTTTGATCCCCCGACAAACGGTCATCTCGATGTAATCGAGCGGTGTGCGGGCTTGTTCGACGGGGTTCTTGTTGCGGTGGTCGCCAACCCCGCGAAGGCCCCCATGTTCACCACCGAAGAGCGTGTTGAGCTGCTCCGGGAATGCACCTCAGAGTGGGAGAACGTAGAGATCGGGTCTTTCTCTGGCCTGCTAGTCGACTATGCCGAGCAACAGAACATCGATGTCATCGTCAAGGGTCTGCGCGCCATGACCGACTTCGACTACGAGTTCCAGATGTCGCAGATGAACCGCCATCTGTCCGGAATTGTGACGCTTTTTGTGGCAACCAAGCCAGAATACGGGTACTTGTCGTCGTCATTGGTGAAACAGGTTGCGGGACTCGGTGGAGCTATCGACAAGTTGGTGCCGCCGTTGGTTGCTGCCGCAATAGAAGAACGGGTGTCGAATGACTGACCAACCACATACCAGATCCACCGCCGATTCCGGGGCACGTCCTTGATCTCGTTGAGCAATCGCAGGCCGACACCCGGGCTGCGCTCGACCAGCTGATCCTCGAGGTCGAAGCGGCAAAGAACGTTCCACTGTCCAACAGCGTGATGCTGCCGCGCCGAGGAGTTCATCGAGAGGATGCGCTCGATCCGCTCGACCGTCGACCGATTGCTCGGAGAGGCTGTTGACGGTCTGCCGGAGGAACTGCGGGCGGCACGCTGGATGGTTCGGGAGCGAGAGGCGTATATCGCCCGCACCAACGAGAGTGCCCGCGAAATGCTGGACAAAGCCAAGCGTCGCAGCGAAGAGCTTGTCTCCGAGAGCTACATCGTCAGCCGAGGCCGTCGAAGAAGCCAACACGCTGGTGCGCAACTCCGAGAAAGAGGCGGAGCGAACCCGGCTGGAAGCGGAGGATGTTGCAGAACGTCGCTCTTTCCGAAGCCGAGGCGGTTCTTGGCGAGTTGCTGAGGTTCGTTCACGAATCGCGCGCTGCTCTGCACGAGCCGCTGCCGCCCGCCGATGACGTTCCGATCTCTCAGTAGCCTGCCCGCATGAGTAGTCCATTTGTTTTCCATGTCGGCGACATGCGCTCCGGACGAGCCGGCGCCGCGCGCGCGTCACGCGGAGGCGTCAGTCGATTGGCAAGTAGAGCTGTCAAGGGTTCTCCCGGAGCCGCCTCTGTTCTTTGATTTCCAGATGTCGCCGATCGGGGGGGGGTATCGCAGTCCTGGGCGACATTGAGGCCACGGTCACCACCAGTGCTATCGCTGTCTCACCATGAATGGCAGGAGGATGTGGTCCAAGAAGTTGCCCAGTTGATCACCACCGACGGCGATGAAGACGACGATTACAGTGCTCGAAGGCGAGGAATACGACTTCGAATCGATGATCCGCGATGAGTTGATGCTGGACCTTCCGCTGGCCCCATTATGCGCCCCGGATTGCGAGGGACTTGTTGCGGAGAGACCGGAAGCGGCTTGAATACGGAACTCTCCGAAGATGAGGTGAACGAAAGCTCGCCCTTTTCGGTTCTCAAAGATCTGTTGGATACAGGGGATTAACCCCTGCTGAATACAGGGGTTCAGACCCAAGAACGAGGCCCCCATGGCAGTCCCAAAGAAGAAGATGTCGCGCTCACGCACCCGGCGGCGCAAGGCTGGCTGGAAGGTGAGCGGCGCCGGGGACGGTTTCTTGCCAACGATGTGGTGAGCAGCACCTTCCACATCGCCTGTGCAGCAACTGCGGTACCTACGACGGTCGCGAAGTCGTCGACGGAAGCTAGCAACCACCAATGTCCATCATTGCCATTGATGCCATGGGCAGGCGACAACGCACCCGCGGAGATCGTGCATGGTGGTATTGATGCATCAAAGCACGGTCACGAGATCGTTCTAGTTGGCGATGAGGCCCGTCTCCGGCCGATCTTGGCCGAGGCTGGTGCCGACCTCCCGATGGTCCACGCCTCAGAGACGATCGAGATGTCAGACGATCCGGCGACCGCTATCCGGGAGAAGCGGACGCCTCGATCTCCGTTGCGGCCCGTTTGGTGAAGAGCGGGCATGCCGACGGGCTCATTTCAGCCGGTTCCACTGGTGCGGCCATGGCTGCCGCAACATTCATGATCGGACGTTTGCCGGGGGTGTCGCGTCCGGCGATCGCTTCCTACTTCCCGTCCGGATCTGTCGTTCTGGACATGGGGGCAAATCTCTCGTGTCGCCCAACCGACCTTGCTCAGTTTGCCGTGATGGGTGCGGCGCTCGCCAGGGCCCACTACGGTGTCGACGAGCCAACGGTCGGCCTGCTCAACATCGGGGGGGAGGCAGGCAAGGGCCGTGCCCTCGGAGCGGAGGCGTACAAGCTGCTCGAGGCGCTTCCGCATGTTGATTTTGTTGGGAACGTCGAAGGCACTGATCTCGCCCTCGCCAAGTCGAACGTCATCGTTTGCGATGGCTACACCGGCAATATGCTGATCAAGACCGCAGAAGGCGCAGCCAAGATGGTCTTTGGGTTCATGCTCGAGGCGGTGTCGGCTCCCGAGTACGGAGAAGCCATGCAGACTCTGGCACCAGCTGTGGCTGAACTTCGCGAGAGGCTCAACCCCGAGCGCCATGGAGGAGCTCATCTGCTCGGGATCAACGGTGTTGTTGTCCTTACTCACGGGTCGTCGGGCCGTCTCTCGATATCGACGGCGGTCGATACGGCAGTCGAAGCTGTTGATGGTCGTGTCCCCGAGATGATCGCTGCCGGTCTCGCCGAGACCAGGGTCTGCTGCTGACCGCGAGCGTTGGCGCAGCTGTTGGCTACGAGTTCAAGTCAACCGACCTGGCCGAGCTCGCCCTAACCCATCGTTCCTATGCGGCGGAGCACAGTCTCGAGGTCTCCTACGAGCGGCTGGAGTTCCTTGGTGATGCCGTTCTCCAGCTGGCAGTCACTCGTCATCTCTACGACACGTACGAGCACCTTGCAGAAGGCGAGATGGCGAAGGTACGAGCTGCGGTCGTGAACCAGAAGGCCCTGGCGACCGTGGCCAGGCAGTTGGGTATCGGCGAGTTGATACTCCTTGGCCAGGGCGAAGAGCGATCCGGGGGTCGGGACAAGGATTCGATCCTCGCCGATATTGTCGAGGCACTGCTGGGTGCGATATACCTCGATGGTGGTTATGAGCCGGCGGCCGAGCTGGTGCTGAAGCTTCTGGTTCCGGTCATTACCGACCGGGCCGCTTCGCCGGGCCGGCTGGATTTTAAGACCCGCCTTCAGGAGGTCCTGGCACAACGAGGTTTGCAGCCCAGCTACACGATCACCGAGGCCGGGCCCGACCATGCAAAGACCTTCAGGGCCGAGTTGTGGGTGGATGGAGAACTGATCGGCACCGGTGAGGGCAGTACTCAAAAAGCGGGCAGAACAAGCCGCGACACAGCAACGCGCCTGCGATGGTCGAGAGCTAGCGCCAGAATCGCCAGAGACCACGCGGCGGCCTTGAACCAGTCGTTGATCAGCACTTGTCATCAATCGATGTGGCCCCGTTGCCAGGCCACGGATGTTGCGTCGCCAAGTCAATCCTGCAGGACTTCCAACGACGGCTGCTTGGACAAGAGATTCTGTCCACCCCTTAAGACAGGGAAGTTCCTGATGACGAGGCTGGACGACGACATGGTGTGGGTGCTGCATCTCGGCATGTCCGGCAGGATCAACCCGCAATTGGCTCCGTGATTTACTGTTATTTTGCATGGTAAATACTGCAAATGCAGCACCTTCTGCAAACGCTAATAATAGTCAGTTTTATTATAAAATCGGTGGAGCACGATCTATTTCTGCCCCCTTAAATGAAGGTGTTATCAACCTGAAAATAGGTGGCTCGGCAGATTATGGTTTAGGGTTCAGTTGCGGTAAGTTTAATCCAACACTCGCTATTAAAAATTTACTTAACGGACTTAAAGATATTCCTGATGATCTGGTCAATGGTGCGCTTTCAGCGGTAAACGCTTCTATCGGAAGTCTGCCAGCACTGATTTTACAGAGAATGAATCCCGGTCTTTATGATCTTTTCCAGAATGGGAAGTTACGGGCTGAGGCACAGCTTAATATTGCAAATAAAACCTGTGAGCAAATGGAGTCTGATATTCGAGCCGGGAAAAACCCTTACTCAGGCTGGACGGATTTATCTAAAGCGCTGGACTGGAAAGCGCAAATGGGTACGGGTTCTTACGGCAGCTCTAGTGTCGATGTGACAGAGGCCAAAGCAACAGTTGAAACAAACAACGGTGACAACGGTATTCCCTGGCTGGAAGGTGTTCGTGCAGGCGGGGCATCACAGCCCGTTATCCAGGTTACCGCATGACATTGTTAAGGCTGGATATAACCTGACCCTGAATAGAAATGCTAACGCTAGCTCAGCACCCACAAACCCGACTCGATTACGTGAAGTCTGGTCTACACCAGCCAACGCATCGCAATGGGTTGTGGATGTTTTAGGTGACTCTCATATTAGAACCAGTGATAACCATGCAACAGAAACAATCCCAGGCCACGGTTTGACACCTAAAATACAAAAGGAGGTAAACACGATTAGTACTGACCTGACAAAAATTGTTGCTGGCACTAAGGATGCTTCATTAAGTAATGTCGTGTCTGTGTCAAGCGAGGATATTCTGGTTAATTATGATGTTATTCAGGCAATACGCAAACTTGAACCTAGCGAACAATCAATTGCTATCAGCAAATTATCCTCTGAGGTAGCCATGTCACGCGTACTGGAAAAGGCACTTTTTGCACGGCGTATGCTGTTGACTGGTTTGCGTGAACCCAATGTGTCCAAGACTCCACCTGCGGTAGCACTGGGTAAAGATGCTGTTGCGATACTAGATCAGGAAATTGAAAATGTTTTATATGAGAAACGTATTAGAACTGAACTTTCGTCAAAAACGGCAGGTGTTATTTTATCTATAAAAGAACAGCGTGATCGACAGGGGCGTGAGAATATGCAAGCCAATCCATTTGATAAAAGTCTGATTAAAGAAGGTTCAACTCAATAAGTGTGGGAATAAATGATGCACACTAACGAGCATGTAAACGCGAAAAAAACTATCGCACTCAGATTTATGATGTCTGTTTTTGTGGTGGGTGTATTTATGATCACCCTCTTTGTTTTTTTAGTCAGTTATATTTTTGGGTACGACGTACTTGTACAGAAGATTAGCTCCGCGAAAACCATTTTCACGCTTTGGCGGCTGTTTGTTTTTTTAGTATTGTTGCTGCCTGGAATTACTGGATCGAGCGACTTAGCAACTGGATGCATTTGAGTGATACTAAAAAAACATTTTATCTTAAATATCGATGGCGGTTTGCCTTATGGTTACTGGTAATAGAGGTATTGCTCATTCAAGATGTGCTGGCTGATTTCTTCTCTCTATTTATTAATTAATTTAACAGATTTTCATGAGTGTTTCTTCCTATCTTGAACTCTATCTGGCTATCTTTGGCTGGTATATGTTTGATCAAATCTGGATAATAATGAAAGAAACGGGGCTGGCCTATCTCCCGTTTATCGGTATGTTTTTGAGAAATATTGCCGAACCCATTGAGAGTCAGGAAACAAAAGATGCGGCTGGAACATCTCTGAGACGTATTGAAATAGCTATGATCAGTATGTTGACGGTCATCGTCCTGTCTGCACAACCACTGATGACTATAAATTTTACCGGGCTAAATTATACCAGGGCATGTAGTACATCTACCGTTAATGGGGGGTCAACCGCAACCGCGTTTGATTCGTCATTCACGGCAACAAAATTGGGCGGCGGAACAGCGAAGGTGCCATTGTGGTGGTATGGCGTTCTGGCTCTATCAGGCGGAGTCAATAATGCGATTATCTTAAAAATACCCTGTGATGCAGACATACGATTTCTTAAATATTCACTGAAAAACACTCGGGTTAAAGACCCTCAATTAAGGCGACAAGTTCAGGATTTTTTTAATGACTGCTGAGTGTAATCTCGCTATTTGATGGACTGATAGTCAACGTATTTGATGGTTAAATTAATTATTTTCCAAACCTTTTTTGCGGGATATTGCTGGGTAATCGAGGTAAAGAAAAATAGATATAGGAGGGCGGGGTAAGAGAATCATTTGATATCAACAGCGACAAGTTAATGGATCTGTCGCTATTGATAAATTGGTGGCAACTTGTAAGCGACTAGCGTATGACCTGTTTTATTCTTTCTATTTCCTGTAAAGCCACAATTCGATTGATTGCTTTAAGCTCCCTTTGTAGAGAGCCCTTAATCTCGTCGTTGTCTTTTTTATCTATACCGGGTTGTGGTGTTTTTTTGTCCAGCAAAGAAAGTAAAAACCGGACACTGGGTACAAAGTTTATTTTTTTGGTATAAATCACGATATCAATGGTATTAAAATTCTTCTGACAGCTAAAGCAACGGGCTAAATTGGTTTTCTTTTGTGTTGCCGTGTTCAGTTCCTGGCATAAGGGACAACGAAATCGCCAGGCTCCGTTAAATTGTCGCTCAATGCTCAACTTTTCATTGATCAGCCAATCAATATCAATCTCATTTCTCACTTGAAAGAGCTGTTGCTTTGTAAAGGAAGTCATATTATTTCCTGCTCTGCTGAGTGTGACCGCGAGTTTTGGCAGATTGATTAAAGACCTCAAAATAGAGTTTTTCATCCAGTTGTGTGCGTTTTTGTTTGCAAGCCTCTTCGAGCAACTCATTCGCTAAAGTGGTCATGATCCGGTAATTACCCACCGAGTGATCACACAGAGTCTGCATGAGACCTTCTGACATAAGCAGGGAATTACCCGCTTTTTCAAGTAAATGGCTAAGGCAATCAAACAACTGTTGTGATGTCGCATGTTCCATCTGTATTCGTTTCCGGATCCGGCTACCTAGCGGAAGTAAACTGGTGGTTGAACGAAACCGGTCCAGCAATAATTCATTACCGGCAAAGATAACGGTGAGTAGATTTTTAGAGTCATACTGGTGGCTGTTCAATAATCGTAATTCGTTCATCACACAGGTCTGCATTTCCTGTGCTTCATCAATCAGTAGCACGGGTTTGATCGCGTTATTTTCAATATGATTCTGCCATTTCTGGCGTAGTGATTTAAAACTGTGCCAGCGGTTATGTGCTTTAATGGGGATATCAAAGAGATCGCCCAGCTCATGATAAAAATCCCGAAGACTGCTTTGAGGGTGAGTAAATGTCCCGACCGTCAAGCCCTGAACCTGATTTAATTTTTGTGATAACAGACGTAACAAACAACTTTTCCCGCTACCGGGATCGCCAACAATCATGGCAAACCCGCCTTCTTGCACGTGGTTGTTTTCAATGCGCCAGATAAAGTTTTCCAAGGGTGGAGGGATATACAAGGCTTCCGTTGGAATGTCAGGATTAAACGGATTCCATTTCAGGCCATAAAGTGCGTGCAGTGCTTTGTTCATTGGGGTTCTCCTATCTCATCTTTGGGAAGATAACTTTGTGGTAAACCGGTGGCAGCATAGTCATTCAGCAGTTTCTGCAAATAGGGCGGTGTGGCTGAAAAAGAGTGTGTCTGGGTTTCGGGAGTGGATTCGGATGTGCGAAGGCGACGCACACCATTGGCATTGGCTGATTTATTTTGTGGATACAAAGACACCAGAATATTTGAAGTATCCGGATCAATCATATCAATCACCGACAGATCCCAGTGTGCATAGCGGACCGTAATATAAACCAGGGAATGATAGGCACCTGGGATTTCAAAGCGTTTGCCCTCTAAACTAATCGTACCGTCTGAGCGACGTTGCTTGCGTTTTGCCTGTTTGCGAAACGCCTTTTGTAAGGCTTGACTCTCCGGGCAGTCTCGCCCAACGTCCTGGTGCTGCAAATAACACTCAATCGGTGTTCGACCCTTGAGTGCTGCATTGCTTTTTTGATGGTAATCCCCTTCGACCCAGGCTTGAGTGGCCTGATTCAACTGCCGAAGTGTCAGGTTTTCCTGATTCTCCAGCATCGCCAGTAAACGTCCCTCGACATTCGCCCAGAAGGTCTCCTGCTTGCCATTTTGATAAGGCGAATACGGGAGTGTTTTATGATGTACGATACCCAATTCAAGCAATCCCCGGGTGAACTCACCCGAGATCATGGCACTGCCATTATCAGATAACAAACTCCGGGGTAATGCCCGTTTCTGCAGTGCCTGACAAAAGCCATGAACCAAGCATTCGGTATCCTCTGAATAATACCACTGCATATGGCACACCAGCCGGGAGTGATCATCCATGACCGCAAGCAGCAAGGGCTTGACCCATTCACCACTGGAATGCAATACCTTGAGTGAGCCATGATGAAAGTCCAGATGCCAGAGCCCATTGACATAATCAATTTCATAACTGCGTACTTCACGCTGTTCCAGACGTCTGGCCGCTTTTTTAGCACCGGGTGAATTGGGCCCTTTACGTTTGCTTTTTCGCGGCATCTTGCTTACCTGCATATAACGCAAAATGCTGGAATAAGAGGGAAAGTCTGTTTGTAATGACTCTGCCTCCATAAGCACCCGAAGATTGTCGTAATGTAATTGCACACTCCAGCCATCATGCTCAGCATATTGCTGGATCAGTGCATCACAAACAGACGGATTGAGTGATTTAAAGGCTCCTTTATCATTACGTTGCTGCGTACTGAGTGTTTTAAGCAGATTGTGCGGTTGCTTTATTGCCCTGTAATACCAACGTTCCAGTGTCGGCACACTGTAATGAACACTTTCGCCTGAAACAGGATGCAGCCATTGTTTTTGCGCTAATTGAGATAACTGGTTTCTTAAATCCCCCTTGCGGGGTGGTGACGCCAGCAAGCTACCAATTATTTTCAAGCGGAACTGTCCCATACGCTCTGATTGAGTTAAAGGAGAGTGTTTTGTATTGCTCATAGTTGTCCTGTGTTTTGATGAATTGATGAGTGAGTCACACACTGTACAACCATCACAAACTGACAACGAGGTCATCTTCTGCGCGAATTTATCCGGTGGTCACCAGACGAAACGGAACATCAAATAAATAGACTCCGGCAGTGAGTGGCAAAATCCATTTCAATGCCAGTTTTAGAGAGGTCTTTAAAACCTGCTGAAACTGATCCAGTAATGAAGCAGGGAGTGTTTGGGCCATCCCATGACTGAAAGCGGATCTTTTCCAGGTATGACTTTGTGATACCTCCTTTACCCAAAAATTACGCCAGCGTCTGACAGTCTCTACTGATAAAGAGGTGTCCAGTAACAGATTCAACTCTTCAACTTTTAATTCATCGGTTTTTGATTTAAGCAGAAAAACTAAAAAAATGATAACGCTGGAGTATACCTTTCGGGACAGGAAGCGCATGGAAGGCGGTGTAAAACGCTTTCGACAGCCATCGGTACCACAGCAATAACTAAAACGAATCGGGTAGTCAGTATGAGTGCCTTCGGGCACACCTCTGGGTTTGCGTGGGTAATGAGACTGGTGCAGATTGCCATGACAAAACAAACATCTTGATTGTTTGACTTGCTCTGCAATTATTCGATCAAGAGCCAAAAGGCTGTTATAAAATATGGCATCCTGTAGCAAGGAATGGTACATTGATAATCTCCTATTTTTGTCGTAAAGAACAGGAGATACCCTCTTAGATAATTTATCAAGTTATTTAAGGGGGTTTTTGTTTTGGAGCATCAATTAGTGTGATTAAAAATACGGAAATTTACCTCAAATATCTTGCTTATTTTATCCGAAAAAGTATCTCATTAAAATGGCTGACCCATTATTCAAGCCATGATTTTAATGATGGTATATCTATTTTTGCCCTTTATTCTGGTGTTCTCGTCTTACCGAATAGGCACTATGATTTTTATATCCATTGTTATTTTCTCTATTAAGTTCTGGACTGTGCTTTGGGCTGTTTCACACTGGCTAGACAATAACCTTTTGACATCACTTAACCCAGAAGCCTGGTATCAGATATTGGGCCTACCTTCGACTGCAGAGATGGTTATTGATTTTACAACAGCAACACTATATATCGTTATGCCTTTTTTCTGGACGAGCACCCTAGCATGGGCAGGGTATAAAGCTGGAGCGGGAATATCAAATTCTTTAGAAAAAGCCAGCGCCCCCTCTTCCAACGCAGGGGAAAAGGGCGGTAATAAAGCTGTTAGTAAAATAACATAGGGCATATTTTTTTGATGTAAAGATATAAAACTATTCTTCATAATCTTCAAAGCTAGACCCCGGCTCATAACTATAGCCCAATTTACCCGTAAGGTAGTTGTAATAACTACCACCAGAGTCATACTCATATTCTTCCTTTTCATTCTTAAAAAGCGGCCCAGCCTTTGCTAGAAGTACAAGCACCCCAAGATATAATAATGATTGCAATACTGGCCATAAAATTACAAACAACGCAACGGCAGAAACCGAAAGAGCAATTGTTCGCCAATGAGGTTGAAGTGTATTCTTTATGGTTATAAAAAAAGCCATTAGAACTGTAGCCATCGACAGATTAGAAAGATGGACACGCCATACTAACGCGAGTATTAGCAAGGGTACCGATGCCAATAAAGCAAAGTATCCGGCAAGCCAGGCAGCGTAGCAAGCAATCACGATATTTCTAAATATTTCTGAGTCAATATTAATTGTTGAAATTAATATAATCACCAGTGGCAAGGTCGCTAAGCCGCCAAACATCACCATGCGCTTACCCAGTTTGTTGATTTTGTCAGTGACTTCCCATTTCTTACCAACAATAGCATACTGCGCCAAACGTATATTTAGCCTATAGATCGCCGTTAATAATGTCAGCAATATAATAGTAAGTGCAGACACTGTGAATTCGTTTAAACTTAGTATGAACTCCATCATTGTGTTCTCCTCTCTTTATTAACTTATCCACAAAAATCGTGGACAAGCCTGTGCATATCTATCCATAAACAATTAATATCTAATATAATTCATACAATTACGTTAGTTTGACCAATTTTTTACCTATATTATCAGTTGTACTTACTACGTTGTACCCGCATTTTTTCCATACGTTAAAATGGTTTTTAAGATGTCTATTCCCTGGTTTAAATCATCAATTATTGTTTTTTTCCATCCTCCTTTTCTCTGGATTCCTCCCCAAATACGCAACAGTAACCAGGCTCCAAATAAATTTTGCTGGATAAATTACTCTTTAATATCGTTGCTTCGGTTTGTTCTCCCATCGCACGGATATTGTTTCCTGACAATTCGTCATATTGTTAAAATTACCAAATTGACAATGTGTTCAGACCCAAGAGAGTGTGTACTTTTAAGTAATTCATACAGTAATTACCTAGATATTGCCCTATGATGATATACGTAGTGTTCACTATAACAAAAAAATAATTAAGCCATCATTATCTGTGTAGGATTACTCGATTTAAGTGAATTCATATATGCTCCTTACTCAACTCGCCTACCCCCAATGTAAAGTGCCAAACAATTGTGGTGTAGAGCAACGGACGGTTCTCAACCTATAACAGATCACTTGGAAAACAAGTATGATTTTCAATCGATAAATCAACCCTATTTTCAATAACCCAAATTATTCATTTGTAGCAGTATCCATGACTGGCGTCGAAGCATATAGGCTGAAGGTTTGGCTGTATTAAATTTTATAGGATTTGGTAACGATGCTGCTAGTAATGCAGCCTTTTTTCTAGATAGGCGCATGGATGAAATACCAAAATAATGCTGACTAGCGGCTTCAATGCCAAATAAATGATCACCGAACTCAACACTATTCAGATAGACTTCGAGTATACGTTCTTTACTCCAGAATGCCTCAATCAATACCGTAAACCAGGCCTCAAAACCTTTACGCCAAAAGCTTCGTGTGGGTACTAAGAAAAGATTCTTTGCCACTTGCTGACTGATGGTACTCGCACCTCTAAGGCGGCCTCCATCCAACCAGGTTTCGATCGCTGATATCATCGAGGCGGTATCATAACCATGGTATTGATAAAACCACTGGTCTTCGGCTGCAATAACCGCTGCAAAGGCGTGTTTGGAAATCTTGTCGCTGTCTACCCAATGATGATTAATAGTCTTAAAATTATTACCTTCCTGAAAGCCTGTCACCTGCCGATAAAACATAAAAGTCGTTACTGGCACCGGTAAATACCGGAAAACACCAATCAGTAATAATGATGAAGCAACGAAGGAAACTATAAGAAACAGCAATAACCACTTTAACCCTTTGAGAAAGGTCTTTCTAAGTTTTATAAGCATAAGTTTGACTGTTGCTCCTAACCCATCTTCGTCACTTTTGAATCCTATATCCTTATAAATCAATATCTTGAATTTTTAAAAAGCGTCCAGTTGGCACTACAAATTTTGTATTTTTTAGCAAATCATTGAATTTAGACAAATTTTTTCTTAACATCAATATCACCTTTTATTTTCAAGGATTTTTTTCAAAAAAAGCAATGAACAATAAATCAATGACTTATAGAATTAAAAGCTGCGAAGATGGGCTAACAATTTTACAGTCTAAGAATGATCAATAGCTTGAATCAATCATTATGAGCGTAAGCGAGAAATCTTATGATATTAATATATAGCTCTCCCTAGTCGAGATGATAATTTTTTAAAAAAAAGAACTTAATGTGTCTGTTCTTGGCCGCTTTGTTGCCCTTCAGCAGATTTTATCATACAGGCTGTTTTCATGAAAACATAAATAGCAATACATATATTGCTTTTCAATAAAAATTCTTGCTATATACTAAAAAGATACTTATTTATTGCTTTTAAATAAAAAAGAAACTAATATATTTCTTATATTGAAAAAGCAACAGTTTAGTTTCCTACGATGAAGCCATTACTTGAACAACTAAAAAAACGCAGACTAGCCCTTGGCTTAAAGCAAAAAGACATGATGCTTCGTATCGGCGTATCACGTCAGCAATATCAGCATTTAGAGTCCAAGGGCAACCCTAGACTAAACACCCTTGAACTCATTGCCAAAGGCCTGAAAAGTGAGTTGATATTGATCCCTACAGAAAAACTGAACCTTGTAAAAGAAATTCTGGAGAATGAAACATTATCATCTCCAACACTAAAAAATACAGCCTCTAAACAAAGTGAGGCAAGCACACTTGCAAATGATCCATGGAAGAATTTGCTTGGGGGCGATGAATGAGTCCTCATAATCAAGAAAGTGATCAAATAGATGAAATTAATGTTCTTAAATTGACTTTGCATGGCAAGCTCGTAGGATATTTGGCTGGCTTTCAAAGCGGTCGTAATGTTTTGAGCTTTGCTGCTGAATTTAAGGATGACCCTTTCCGCCCCACATTCAGCCTGATTACGCACCCGAACTTTCCTAATTCTGTAAAGCTCATGTCACAGCCATGGGTAAACAACCAGAGACTACACCCCGTTTTATCCAACCTACTCCCAGAAGGTGCATTACGGGAATTAATCGCCCAGGGCTTAAAAACCCATATCGACAATGAGTTTCAGATGCTCTCTTATCTGGGTCAAGACTTACCAGGCGCATTGCTTGCCACACCGATGGAACCCAAAGATGTACCGATGAGTGTACTGACCACCCACGGCCAGGCCAAAGCCATACAATTCGAAGACAGCAACCAAGAAAATAAATTTTCCCTGGCAGGCATTCAGATGAAGTTTTCCATGAAGGAAAAGGATGGACGCTATAACCTGGCTAAAAATGGCGAGCTAGGTGACTGGATTATCAAAACTCCATCTACCAAACATAAAAATGTGCCTTTAAACGAATTCACCGCAATGTCTCTTGCCGCTTTGGCCGGTGTTGATATCCCAGATATCAAGCTCATTGAGTTGAATAAACTGGATAAGTTACCACAAATTAATCTACCCGATGAAAAGCTTGCTTTTGCAATCAAGCGTTTTGATCGTGATGGCAATACAAGAATTCATATGGAAGACTTTGCCCAAGTCTTAGTGAAATATCCGCATAAAAAATACGATTCCGCTAATTATGAGCAAATTGGCAAGGTGATTTACGATTTTTCCGGCGATGGACTATCTGATGCACAACAACTTGCCAGGCGATTACTAGTAAATATTTTGCTGGCTAATGGTGATGCCCACATAAAAAACTGGAGCCTTCTGTATCAAGATCAAGTTACACCAAGACTGTCTCCCGCATACGATATCGTAACCACCAGCGTTTATTTCGACAATGAAACTCAATTTGCCCTGAATCTTGGTAAAACGAAAGAGTGGTTTACAGTGACGGAAGACAATTTCCAATATTGGGCTAATAAGTCTGGTATCCCATGGCGTGCGCTCAAACCGCATATTGATGACACTATGGAAAAGGTGCGAACATTATGGCCTGAAGCTTTGAAAAATTTGCCGATGGAAGAAGAGCATAAAAACAAACTAAAAGCACACTGGCTTAAACTTCAAGCTGATTTTCGGATAGAAGTTTAAAATAAAACTCCTTTTACAGATTTTCTAGCGGAGTTGATTTATGCTGAATTGAAAAGCAAGCCTACTACTGAACTTCTATTATAATAGAGACTAACCTAACTTGTGTTTAGGTAGACTTAACAAAGAAAGTATTTTTTGATCTGTAGTAGATTTGTCACACGGTTAAAATTTAAGTGACGTTTGGTGTAGCATCAGTGTAGTAGGAATTGGTTGGACGATTCCTGCAAGTAATTGATTTATTGGTATTTATAAATTTAGTAGGGTACTGAAAATCCTCGTGTCGACGGTTCGATTCCGCCCCTAGGCACCATTGCTGAAGCCAAATAAAATAAAGGTTGTAGAGGTTTTCTTCTATGACCTTTTTTTTGCTCAAAATCACAGTGTAGTAAATTTGTGTCCATAAAAGTGTTGACACATCAGTTGTGGTAGGTGGAGTTAACCATCCACCCCGTTTTTATTTAATCTCGATTCCAATAAGAAATTGTTCTAGATGCTTTTCCACTAATTTGGCCCTATCTATCTGTTCTCCTTTAGTGGTAATTCCAGCTGAATACTTCCAGTCCGTTGAACCAGCAACCACTTCAAAAATATCGCTATCCTTACCCGCCAAAAATATAGCGGAAACATACAGCATATTAAGCTGTTGTTTTTTTACTAGCTTATTGTTTTTAATGTTCTGAGGTGCGAGGTGACTACTGCCTTCTCTAAATGAGATTATACGTAATTCTTTACCTCTTCTATCAGTATTAACAACCCTTCTATCAAATAATTTGAATCCTGGTTGGTAATTTTGAATGATGTCATCAATAGATCGTTTCGGTTTAGGATTAGCAGTAACGAGTACAATATAAATGTTTCCTAAACGGTTACTAATAAACAACCCAGTCTTCATTGGATTCAGTCGTCGAGATTCAATTTTTAATCCAGGTAGAATAAAATAAGGTAACCTAATACGGATTGTTTTATCCCAGGTTTTATACTCAACATTTCCATATTCACCATCAACAACCCGCCCTTCTAAGGATCTTGATTGTTTCTCTACAGAAAGAGTTGACGCCTTTTCTTCGGCTGGAGGCTTGTCACCATAATGGGGTTGCCCTTTTTCATCGGCCCATTTATAAATTGTAGAAGCCATAGTGGCAATTGATATGACTGACAATCCTATTAGGAGTATAGTTTTATTCATATTGAACATATTGACACCTCTTACGTAAACCAACCATTAGAGATTACAAAATTTATCTAGGTCAGCATAGTGTGTTACATGATTAGTATTAACTTTAACCATCACCAAAACCTACAAGTCCGCCATTTTAACTGAAATTCACCCCCCAAATTTATATGAGAAAGAAAATTAATTTTACTTTTGTTCACTACCAATTTATTAGTAGTACTATACCTTATAGGCAGTCTTCTATAGTTCCTTGTAAGTAAGAGCCACCGCCAAGTAGCGATACAAAGTCTTTACTTCCAACTTTAATCTCCATTGTTGCCTTAGTATTCTTAAGCGTATGAATATACGTATTTTGATTCCACGGGCCCGGCGATGGTCCTATAGCTATATGTTTAACATTAGTATATGGAATGATGGTAGATGCTACAATATGCGAACTCCACCCATGACTAATAATCTCGAGTTGCGGTGCTTGAGGCGCAAGCATTTGGGTCTTCTTCATTAGATATTCAAATCTTTTTTGAAACGTTGTATTTCGTGCAGAAGGTAAGGTCAGAATATTTTGTGCCATATACATATAGATAATGGGCTGATTAATTATTGAAGTTAATAATTTAGCGTCATTTAAACCTTCACTCCATCTCGTCATAAAATCATTTGTAAATAGCATATGATGTACTGCTAATAGCTGAGCTGCCTTATCCAAAGTGGCTAAGCTAGTAACTGTACCATCTGGAGCAACAAGCACTACTTCTCCATCACGCTGGTAATCCGGTTCAAAACTACTCTTTCCCAAAGCAATATTAAACAACAACTTGTTCAATGGCACTTCAGAATTGTTTTCATGTAGTTTATTAAAATTGGCAAGGGTAAAAAGAATAAACATTGAACCTTCTTCAAATTGTCCAGTCGGATCAAGCTGATCATATCTTACTTTTCTCCAGTTCAAGCCCAATAATTGATTTCTAAAACCATCGGGAGCTTGAAATACAAATGGGTTTGTAATCTTACCTTTTTCACAATGGAGCTTCTCTCTGAAAAAACGGCTCCAAGGTGCATACCTTCTTTTCATTTTGTGTTCACCTCGTCCAGCTTGTTTAAGTCCTTCTATAATCCCTGACTCAACATCAAAAAAAGGCACCCAACTAGACCCGTCAAAGGCATTTTTAAAAGCTGGTTTCCCAATATTCATCCAATGTTTTTCTGTGAAGAAGTTACAAAAAAAGTCTAACCACTGAGGTAACGTTCCACGTTGGCAAATCCTTCCTGGGTCTTGAGTTCCAGGAAGCGGGTATAATGTAAGCTGATCTTGTTGAGGTGTTTCCACTACAGGTATTTCCGGAAGTAGAATTTCGGGTGTACTTTGATTTTGAGGAGGAGTACCCGAATAATTCGTTCTTCCTTGTTCATCCACCCATTTGTATATACCACCTGCTATCGCTGCCCCTGCAAGGAATATTAATAGTAACAGTAAGTATCTAGTCATTTGATTCTCCGCAACCACCTTTGTTCGACCCTAACATAGGTCTGTTTTTTTCAGGATAGGCAATGTTCTGCTCTCTTTTTTCAGTAGGTGTAATTAATAGTTGTCACTTTCTTACTAATTAATACGCTTATTTATATATTTTTTCAAATGAGTATTATTATCAGGTATAACGACTTTAGTTTGACCGGCTGCTCTTGGCTGAAACTAGCCACCGAAAATCAGCATTATTCAATCACAACACGTAATAACGAACCCAAACCGAACCTCTAACGTACTCAGTTTTCCATACCAACAAACACCAAAAAATCCATAACAGCCTTTAGTGTTTCCAGAAAATTAAGCTTTTTCAAAAAGTCACATAACTAAATTTCAGGCAAAAAAAAGGGCCGTAGATTTCTCTACAGCCCTTATTTTACTTGGCTCCCCCGGACGGGCTCGAACCGCCGACCTAGTGATTAACAGTCACCCGCTCTACCAACTGAGCTACAGGGGATTAAACTTTGAAAACAAATGGCGCGCCCGAAGAGATTCGAACTCCTGACCGCTCGGTTCGTAGCCGAGTACTCTATCCAGCTGAGCTACGGGCGCTTTGTTTAACTTTTTTATTATCCTAATATTTTTATTCAATTGTCAATAATTATTTTTTAATGCAACGTCGTTAATATGGCGGAGAGAGAGGGATTCGAACCCTCGATGGGCGATAAAACCCATACTCCCTTAGCAGGGGAGCGCCTTCGGCCACTCGGCCATCTCTCCAATTTTTTAAAACTTTTTAGTCGTCCGACCCCATAAGACCAACACCAGAAGAATCAACAGCCGGGTTTGAAGTAGCAACTTCTGATCCCCCTGACTTTTCATTTTTAATTCTTTCGTAAATTTCTTCCCTGTGGACTGATACATCTTTGGGTGCATTAATACCAATACGTACTTGGTTGCCTTTAACACCTAAAACTGTGACCGTTACATCATCACCGATCATTAAAGTTTCACCTACGCGACGCGTTAATATAAGCATCTATTTAATCTCCCTGTTTCTATAAAAGCCCAATACTCATTGGCAATCGACTGAGCTCGATATTATAGCAATGATTTTTAAAAAAACAAACAAATAATCATTACTTACCAATTAAATATTAACGCTTGATTTCCTGTGCATCTTGATCAAGCTCAAATGCGGCATGTAACGCTCTTACACCTAATTCTAAATATTTTTCATCAACTACAACTGAAATTTTAATTTCAGAAGTAGCAATCATCTTAATATTTATATTTTCTTTTGCTAGTGTTGCAAACATTTTACTGGCAATGCCAGCATGAGATCGCATACCGACGCCAACAATTGATATTTTAACAATCCTGTCATCAGCCGTCACTTCTTTCGCACCTAACTCAGTACAGACATTGTTAAGAATAGCTTTTGCCGTTACGAAATCATTCCTATGTACGGTAAACGTAAAATCTGTGCTAGCATCACCGGCAACGTTCTGGATGATCATATCAATTTCGATATTTGCATCAGCAATCGGCCCTAATATTTTAAAAGCCGCCCCAGGAATATCGGGCACCCCTGTAATCGTTAACTTTGCCTCATCTCGATTGAATGCAATACCTGAAATTAACGCTTGTTCCACTGCTGATTCCTCATATGTAATGAGCGTACCCCGCCCTTCTGAAAATGATGATAAGACGCGCAAAGCGACATTGTATTTGCCGGCAAATTCCACCGACCTAATTTGTAACACTTTTGAACCCAAACTTGCCATTTCCAGCATTTCTTCAAAAGTGATTTTATCTAAACGACGCGCTTTAGGCTCAACACGCGGATCAGTGGTATACACGCCATCCACATCAGTATAAATATGGCACTCATCTGCTTTTATCGCGGCAGCTAAAGCAACAGCTGTGGTATCTGAGCCACCACGACCTAATGTTGTAATATTGCCATATTCATCTACACCCTGAAAACCAGCGACAATGACAACTTTACCTGCTTTTAAATCGGCATGTATTTTCGCATCATCAATACGCTTTATTCTGGCTTTAGTGTGCGCACTATCGGTTTCTATGCGTACTTGCCCTCCCGTATATGAACAGGCCGGCATCCTAACTCATGCAGCGCCATACTCAGCAAAGCCATGGTAACTTGTTCACCGGTAGACAGTAAAACATCCATTTCTCTGGAAGTGGGGTGCTGCTGAATCTGCGCGGCCAGGCTCACTAAACGATTCGTCTCGCCACTCATTGCCGAAACAACGACGACTAGCTGATCCCCCTTATCATGTGCTGCTTTTACTTTTTCCGCTACCGCTTGGATGCGCTCAACAGAGCCAACTGATGTACCGCCAAACTTATATACATAAACTGCCATTATTTAAGCACCTATCTGTTCACGTACCCACTCAGGCACTAATTTTAAAGCATGTTCTAAATTTTCAGGATCGGTCCCACCAGCTCTAGCCATATCAGGGCGCCCTCCGCCTTTACCACCGACTTGCGTAGCTACAACATTCACTAAGTCACCAGCCTTAATTCGAGCTGTTTGATCTTTGGTGACGCCGGCAATTAAATTCACTTTACCCTCATTAACACTCGCCAAAACAATAGCGGCACTCACCAATTTATTTTTTAACTGATCTAGCACATCAACCATGGCTTTTGGCTCAACTCCATTCAGTTGCGTAGCCAAAACTTTAATGCCATTGACATCAACCGCCTGGCTTGCCAATTCGCCACCCGCTGAGCTAGCTAACTTAGACTGCAGGCGCTCTAATTCCTTTTCTAAAGCTTTGCTTTTATCCATTAATTGCTGCACTTTCTCAGCCGCCGTTTCTGGCGATGCTTTTAAAACATTAGCGATCATAGCCATCGATTTTTCCCGGCATTCCAGCCAATGTATAGCCGCCTCACCTGTAATAGCTTCGATCCGACGCACTCCAGACGCGACACCTGTCTCACTGACAATCTTAAAGAGACCTATATCACCGGCTCGCTGTACATGCACTCCACCACATAATTCAGTAGAAAATTCACCTATTTTTAAAACCCGCACTTCATCGCCATACTTTTCGCCAAACAAAGCCATCGCGCCAGCTTTTAGAGCGTCATCCTTAGACATTATGTCTGCAGACACCGCTGCATTATGGCGTATTTGCTGATTTACCATACGCTCAATAACTTTTATCTCATCTGCTGTCAGGGGTTCAAAATGCGCAAAATCAAAACGTAAACGCTCTGCATTGACTAAAGAACCTTTCTGCGTGACATGCTCGCCTAATACTTGGCGTAGTGCAGCATGCAATAAATGCGTGGCAGAATGATTTAAAGTAATTGCCTGTCGATTTCTCGGTTCAACACTTGCTGTACAATCAATATTATTCGTCAATACACCCGCCGTGACTCTTCCGTAATGTAAAAATAGACCGCCCTGTTTTTGCGTATCGCTGACTTCAAATACTGCACCATCCGTCTGAATGCGCCCACAGTCACCGACCTGCCCACCTGACTCAGCATAAAAGGGAGTGCTGTCTAGAACCACAACGGCTTCAGCGCCTTCTGATAAGGCATCTACTGCCTTACTTTGCTGAAACAAACCGACAATTTTACTTTTTTCACTCAACTGCTGATAACCGGTAAATTCAGTCTCAGCATCCAGTTTAATCGATTGATTATAATCTGCACCAAAATTCTTTGCCGCACGCGCTCTGTCACGCTGCGCTGTCATAGCAATATCAAACCCCGCATGATCAACAGTCAGATGCTTTTCACGCGCATAATCAGCAGTCAAATCGACGGGAAAGCCATAGGTATCATACAGCTGAAAAACTATATCACCAGGAATCACCGTTCCCTGCATTTTTTCTACACACGCTTCCAGAATCTTCATGCCTTGTTCTAAGGTTTCAGCAAAGCGCTCTTCTTCAATTTTTAAAATTCGTTCAATATGTCCTTGCGCTGTTGCTAACTCAGGATAGGCTACACCCATTTCTTCAACTAGTGGCGCTACTAATTGATAGAAAAATACTTCACGAATCCCTAAACGGTAGCCATGGCGAATTGCACGACGAATAATACGCCTCAGGACGTAACCCCGGCCTTCATTCGATGGCATGACGCCATCAACTACCATAAAAGCACAAGAACGTATATGATCAGCAATGACTTTTAAAGAACTCAGCTTTAAGTCATTAGTCCCTGCCAAATCAGCTGCTGCTCTTAATAATTTCTGAAATAAATCTATTTCATAATTATTATGCACGCCTTGCAATACCGCAGCAATCCGCTCCAGCCCCATTCCAGTATCAACTGATGGCTTAGGCAAAGGCGTCAAATGACCATCTATACTCCGGTCATATTGCATAAACACCAGATTCCAGATTTCGATGTAACGATCACCATCCTCTTCTGGCGTTCCAGGCGGACCACCTGCAACCGCTTCGCCATGATCATAAAAAATTTCAGTACACGGACCACATGGTCCTATATCACCCATCGACCAGAAATTATCCTTGGCACCAATTCTGGAAAAACGACTGCTATCAATTTTGACGTCTTCGAGCCATATTTTTTCTGCTTCAGAGTCTTCATCAAAAACCGTGACCCATAATTTTTCTGCAGGAATTTCTAGTTCTTTGGTTAAAAAATCCCAGGCAAAATGAATCGCCTCTTGTTTGAAATAATCACCAAAGCTGAAGTTCCCCAGCATTTCAAAAAAAGTATGGTGCCTTGCCGTATAGCCCACATTTTCCAGATCATTATGTTTACCACCCGCACGGACACAGCGCTGACTGGTCGTAGCACGGACATAATTTCGCGTTTCTCTGCCTAGAAAAGTATCTTTAAACTGAACCATACCGGCATTGGTAAACAGCAAGGTAGGGTCATTCCCGGGCACAAGAGAACTTGAAGGCTGGATACTGTGCCCACGATTTTCAAAGAACTTTAAAAAAACAGTACGTAATTCAGCACTGGACAAATTTTTCATGATTTCATAGATTTTAGTTAAACATTGACTAATAACTGACTCTTACATAAAGGTAAGAGTGTAAATTTTATACTAAGATACATTTCTATTGCTCATTGGCCACCTCGACAATAAAAAAGTATCTATCATGAATTTGCGGGGTGTCATTTTTTTTGTTGAGCGAAAAAAATACGTTCGACTTAGGTTCATTCCTATTTTTTACAATGTGCTTTAGTCAGGAGCCAATAGCCGTTACAGTGCTCATTTGTTAAATAATGTCTGCACCATATCTTGCGGAAAACCTCGCTGCAGCAGAAAACGGCTACGCTTAAGCTTTTCTTTTATATCTAAATCGGTCAGATCTCCGTATTTTTTGTTATACACTTGCTCCAACAACTCTGACCAACTGCCTACGATATCCTCAACAGCCATTTCAAATGGGCAACCATTCACGCCCTTCTGCTGTAACTCAGCTTGAATACGCAAAGGCCCAAAACCTTTATGCACGCGACTTCTTGCATAGCTTTCGGCAAAGCGAACATCACTTTGCAGTCCTTGCTCAATCAGCTGATCAATCACATTTTTAATATCCTGCCTGGCAAAACCTTTAGCAGCAACTTTTTGCATTAACTCCTGCTGACTATGTTCTCGCCGCATCAGATAATTTAAACAGGCGTCTTTAATGGCCTTAAGAGGGTCTACTCCATCAGCAACGTCAGACATACAGGCGCCAAACTATTAAGGGATACTATGCCAACCCATCAGCATCATCGGACTCTATAATCACCTTGTCACCCGCGTCTTTTTTAGCGCCAAAGACCTCCGCCCGGATACTTGCCTCAAGCTCTTCGGCAATCTGCGGATTTTCCTGCAGATAAGCACGCACATTATCCTTGCCCTGACCAATTTTATCATTCCCGTAACTGTACCAGGAGCCGGCTTTATTAATAAAGCCATATTTCACCCCTAAATCAATTAACTCTCCTAAAAATGAAACACCTTCGCCATAGAGAATTTCAAATTCTGCTTGTTTGAACGGCGGCGCAACTTTATTTTTTACGACTTTAACACGCGTTTCATTACCAATAATCTCATCGCCTTTTTTGATCGCACCGATGCGTCGTATGTCAAGACGCACAGAGGCATAGAACTTTAAAGCATTACCGCCCGTCGTGGTCTCTGGACTACCAAACATCACGCCAATTTTCATACGAATCTGATTGATAAAAATCACCATCGTATTCGAACGCTTGATATTTGCAGTCAATTTACGTAAAGCCTGGGACATTAAACGCGCTTGCAAGCCCATATGCGAGTCACCCATATCGCCTTCAATCTCTGCTTTTGGCGTTAAGGCTGCCACAGAATCGATAACCACAATATCTACCGCATTAGAGCGCACGAGCATATCGGCAATTTCCAGCGCCTGCTCTCCGGTATCAGGCTGAGAGACCAATAAATCATCGATATTTACACCAATTTTTTCAGCATAGCCGACATCTAAAGCATGTTCCGCATCGATAAAGGCCGCGGTACCACCTAATTTTTGCATTTGAGCAATGGTTGACAAGGTCATTGTTGTTTTACCAGACGACTCTGGACCGTATATTTCAATCACCCGGCCACGCGGCAAGCCGCCACAACCCAAGGCGATATCCAATGATAAAGAACCAGTAGAAACGGTTTGTATATCACGCGATGCAGCATCATCACCCATGCGCATGACTGCGCCTTTACCAAACTGCTTTTCAATTTGCATTAAGGCAGCGCTTAATGCTTTCTGCTTATTCTCATCCATTATTTTGAAGGCCTGACTCTACATATTAAAGTTTTCCATTATCCCATAGGCTGAATCAAGGGCATAACAAAAATTAGCGCTTATTTTTAGCTTGTACATCAAACATTAGCGTTAAGTAATCCAGAAAAAAAAAGCCAGCATTAAGCTGACTTTTAAGATTTTAAATCTGGAACTGTCTGATTCAAATTACAACGTCAAACTGGGTACGCACAGTGAACTGATGGACCCCGGTTTCGGCACTAACACCATCACGTAGCACTGCTGAATCCTGAATATCAAATGCATAACGGTAATCAGCCATCAGTCGAATATTGTTATTTAAGTACCAGTTCAACGCCAATGTCATCGCCGTTTCTTCTCCGCCGATTATATCGCCAGAGTTAAGATCATTACCATCAATTCCGATAAGCCAATTCCCATGCACCCCAAGTACCATTGTTCCAACTAACTGGATTTTCTGGACTTAAACGATAAAATTTACCATTCGACCCTTTATATCTACGCGATTCACCGGTTATAGTCCAGGCCCCCTGCACATAATAAGCACCAAAGTCCACACCACTTAAACCATTTTCACGCGCTGACCAGTTATGCGCATATTCAGCCTGTACAGAGAATGGCCCAAACATATAAGCTGCCTCAATGTCTAATAATGTTGAACCACTCACATTATCTATAATACCTGTATTTGTGAAATATACATTCGACATATTTGTGGATTCATACCTGTATTGATTGATATGAGTACCAGCAGACGTGTTACCACGATAACCGATTGATCCCCCTAGATGCAAAACGTGTGTACTGGTCATAATCGGTGCATACGTTGCTCTGGAAGAAATTCCCCAGCCTCCGTTACCTGCTTTAGCAATAGGCGCACCATACGCACCCAACTGTGCCGACCAGTTTTTAGCTTTGGATGAAAATCTCACACCCAACGCACGATCAAACTGCGAAGATAACGAACTCACCAATGAACGCTCAGTAAATACAATGTCGTTTGAACTTTCTTGTAACTCCAAACTCATCGCTTGCTTTTGGTTACCGACAGTCACATCAAACCAGTCTAGCCCTTTATATTGCACTAATAAATCTTTCATAGCGACATCATTATCAGCAAAATCCAATTGCGCTTTGTAGCCAAAATCTGTCCACATAACACCTGCAGCATAGACAAACGCGCACGCCTCGAACTCCAAAGCCTTCGGTAGGAGAGGACTTAAAGTCTCGACCGTTAGCGGTATTTAAATTTGTATCAAGCTGAATACGACCACCCAATTTGAAATTTAAATGCTTCATCAGTGGTTTCAACTTGAAAGCCTTTCTCGAATCAAGCTTGAATATAACATCATCACCTTTTTTTGCTTCTTCTATAACCGCTTCCGGCTTTAGTTTCCGTAACTAGCTTGCTTGGTCAACTGATCATATTGAGCCTGATTAATGACGCCATTCTGCAACAGCACTTCATTTAAGCTCTGTCCATCAGCAGCAGGACTTGCAGCTGTTTTTTGTTTGGTCAGATTTTCATACTGAGCCGGTGTAATTGAGCCATTTTGCAATAATGTATCAAGCAAGCTTTTATCTTCTGCATAAACCGCTTCGTTTCCCAGCATCAGCACAGAACTGAGAGCCAGAATTTTGGCTGTTTTGTTAATAATCATGGTATATACTCTAAATATCGAAAAAATTTTTTCAATAATAGATAATGTTTATGACAGGATTATGACAACTGAAAATAAGTTTTATTCACTTTGTACCCGGCACTAGGTAGATGAATGCATCTCTTGCGCGAAGTATATATTGAGTACCTTTAATTTTCATTCCATAACCAAAAACTTCCCGCCTGAAGCGTTTCTGCGTTTCCCGTCAAACGCTTCTGACTGATCGCTTTTAAATACTGATAAATCTGTGCAGCCGCCTGCTGCTCTTTATCCCCCCAACTCACTACTCGCCCATCGCAATAGCGCTGACGTAATAGTTGTTTCACTTGCTCTGTTTCAGCTCGCACTAAAGACTGTATACCCCGCCATGCTTTATCGTCCGCACATAAAGTATCTTTGGTCTTTTTGCTCTGGTGCAAAAAGGCTTGCACTGCCGGTTTATGACTATTTGCCCAGTTTGCATCAAATACATAACCAATACTCGGTACATTTGCCTGTATTCCTAAACCCTGCAAAATATCATTTCCTGTCATCAATACTCTATATTTATCGGCTTCCAGCCGTGCAGCATAATGCCAATACGTTAATAAAGCATCAATGCGCTGGCGTTGCATTTGCTGAGCTAACAAAGGGGGCGCACCATAGACTTTTTCTATACTTGCAAATACCTTGGCCAGGCCTTGCTTTTGCATGAGTGCCTGCAATAGCAAGTTATTTTTATCCAGCTCGCCGCCTGCAATGCCTAACTTGCTATTGCTTAAATCACTTAATTTTTTAATCGAGCTATTATTAGCGACCACTAAGGCACCCGTCGTATTGGAATAAGGGTAAAAAGTATAGTCTTTAGCTAATGCACGCTGCCGCGACACCCAAATCCAGTCGGCTACAATCATATCCACAGCCCCTGATTGCAGGGCAATTTTTCCTGCTTGTGGGTTTGCTATTTTGGTTACGTGTAATTGATAGTCATCCGTTTCCATCAAATGAGCTTGGCGCATTGCCTCCAACTCCCAATTAACAGTGCCAAATGCCAGTACACCTAAGCGTATGACAGTTTTATCAGCTGCAAAACAAAATTGATAATTAAGCAGCAAACAGATAAAAATTATTTTTTGATAACTTTTCATACATATTTTTCCATTGTGAATATTATTGATAACCGCGTAGGAGTTAAGCAACATTATTATATCGGATCGCTTGCCATTAAATTATTTTGCCATCTGTATAAAACTTGAGTATTGTCGAATCTCAAAGGTGACACAATGTGTACTTTTAAATCATAACTTACAACTTTTACTACACCAAGACATACGATACGAGACTATACTGATGACGACTTACGTAAGTTCTGCTCTTTTTCTCTATACCAACACGACCAGGCAATTCAGCAAGGAACTTCTAGACAACAAATTTGGTACACATATTACACCGCTTGCACTGGCTGATATCCTGCTAACCCCCCATCAGCATTTAAAAAACACGGAACACGTTGTTGTCGGAGGTTCATTATCGGATATCAAGGCAATTCTAAAACTTGCATGTGAATATAATTTTAGTGTTGGATTAATTGCCGATAAAGCTGAAAAAAAGTTACTCAAGTCCTTCGATTTACCCTCTGAAGTCAATACAGCGATTGAACTTGCCTTACGCGATAATTCTGCAGCGATTGATCTGGTCTTATGCAACGGTGAAATCCTACTCTTTAAGGCGGTTATAGGCTGGCTACCATTAATTGATGCCGGCCGGGATATCACTAAGCCCAAATTCTTGCTTGAATCGTTCAAAAAAAGTTTTCAGCTAAAATTACAAAAATTCAGCTTTACCACAGCAAAAGGTCAAAAAATAATCACTGCTGCCAGTGGCTGCATGGTCATACAGCGACATAGAGGTGGCTTTATATCCAAGTTAATTGAAAATGACAACTCTATCAGAGATGGTTCAATTTCAATGGTGGTTTGGTCACCCATCTCTATTATGGTGTATTTCAATATTTTAATTCGGCTGTTGACAGGCACTAAAATGAGCGATCGTTTGCCTCAGGGTATTGGTTTTATTAAAAGCAGCCAGATAGACGTTGAAACTGATGGCACACTCGACGTGATTATTGATGATACCTGCCACACTCAAACGCCGTTACGTTGCGAAACATTATCAAGAGCAGTGCGCATCAATGTCGGCAAATGGCTGGCTGAAGATAATAAGAGCGCACTCACGCCGAAAGAAAGTGTAAAAATTTCCAACCTACCTAACGAGAAGGAATTAGAAAAAGTCAGGCTGAAACATATCCCCTTTTTTTCCTATGCTTCAGAAGAACGTTTTCGTGATTTATTTATTTCACTCCGTGATGATACCAAAATAGATTCAATTTATATAACATTGATGATACTAAGCACATTGCTGGCAAGCATCGGATTGTTTCAGGGAAGCACTGCCGTAGTCATCGGTGCAATGCTACTCGCACCCTTGATGGCACCAATCATTTCTCTGGCGATGGGTTTATTACGCAGGAATGAAATACTACTTAATCAGTCAATCAAGAAAATTGCTGTTGGTATTGCTCTCGCGTTACTGGCATCAGCGTTAATTACACAACTCTTTCCAACCAAATTAATTACTGATGAAATGGCTGCACGAGTCAGCCCGAGCTTACTGGATCTGGCGGTTGCCATAGTCGCCGGCATTGCCGGTGCTTATTCACGATCCTATAAAGAAATTATGCAAAGCCTGGCCGGCGTTGCCATCGCCGTGGCTTTAGTCCCTCCACTAGCGGTTGCTGGCATTGGTCTTGGTCGGGGTGATTTTGACTTTTTTTCACACGCTTTTTTACTGTTTTTTACTAATTTAATTGGCATTACCCTGGCAGCCACTTTCACCTTTAGAATTCTCGGCTTCTCGCCCATAGTTTACGCCAAGCGAGGCATTGGCTTAGTGTTTGCCTTGTTTTTGGCTATCTCTCTTCCGTTGTACGCTGCTTACGAAAGAATTGTTGAAACCGTGGCCTTTGAGTCACTGTTTAAGAAAAACCGCTTTCTGATCAATGGCAAATACATTATGGTACAAAACGCATATTTGTCCCATTCGGATGATCGCAAGGTGATTACAGCGGACATATTAACGCGGGATGCCATTGATAGAAAAGACCTGATTGAACTCAAAAGAAAAATCAATCTCCATTTTAACGATAAATTAATGATTAAAATTCAAGTACACCATGTGCTCTAGGCTAATTATCAGCCGATATACTGGTTCAGTACTCTAAAGAACGAACTGATCACTCCACATTGTTAAATTACTTCATCATGAAAAAAAATTATTTATTACTACTGATGGTTTGTTTTGTAGCCATCTTAGTCTTTCTTGAGCAGCAACATAAAGCACATATGAAACCCAGCGGCATTAAGGTTAAAGTCGGGATTATTGGTCCCATAAGTGGTGAAAACATGACTAAAGGCTTGATGGGACTGCAAGGTATAAAAATAGCGCAACAGTTAATACCGTATCTTAATAATGGCGATGAAATTGAATGGGTGGCTAAAGATGATCAAGATATACCTGAAAAGTCCGTAAACGCGCTAAAAAGCTTAGCAGAAACAGACAAAGTGGTGGCTATTATCATGTTTTCTGGTAGCGATTCTGTTTTAGCAGTTACCAAAATTGCTAATCAATATAAAATCCCAATTCTTACATTATTCGCTTCTCACCCAGATATTACCAAACATAGTTCTTTCGTAAACCAATTTAACTTTGATGATACCTTTCAAGCTAACGTTGCAGCGCTTTATATTCGTGATGAATTATTAATTGATAAAGTGGCTGTCATTACGCAAGCGGATAATATGCACTTATCCTACTTAGCAAGTGAATTTGCGCAACAATTTTCCGCAGCAAGAGGGACCATTACAGATACATTCGAGATACAGACGACAACTCAAACAGACTATACAAAAATACTCCTGGCTATCAAAAGCAAAGATCCAGAATTACTCTATCTACCTGTCTCCTTGGAACATATATTCCAAATCAAATTAGCCTTAATAAGACTCGATTGGTTCCCTGGCATCATGGCTAGCGATGGTATTCTAGCGAGTGCCAAGGCACAAAAAAACTACCCTATTAACCTGATAGAAGACATACTGGCAATTGACGCCTTTTCGTATGATATGCAATTTACACCTTTCGGAGAAAGGTTGCTTAAGAAGATTACCTCAATGGGTATAAACACACAAGACATAGGGACTTATAATGCACTTGCTATGGAAGGTTATGCGCTATTAATCCAGGTCATGAATGAATGTGACGTGTTGCATAAACTGCCTGTTTGTATTAATAACAGCATACGCTCTACTTTTCAGTTTGAAGGAATTAAAGGACTCATTTCTTTTGATAAAAATGGACGGTCACATCGGTCGTTGGTCGTCAACACAATTCATGACGGAGTAACAGAGTTTGTCGTCCAGGTTTATTAACATTAGCTCAGGCAAAAATAGTTAATCCATTATTATTTCGTAAAATCAGCGTAAAAACCTGATAAAATTAGCCTCCGTTATAGTTTATCTATATAAGTAAGCGAGTAATGCGCCACCCCAAACAAGCAAAACAATTAGTTGATCGTTTCGGCAGAAGCATTGACTATGTCCGTATTTCAATTACCGATCGCTGTGATTTTCGCTGCGTATACTGCATGTCTGAAGAAATGACTTTCTTGCCGCGTGAGGAAATTCTTAGTTTGGAAGAAATTTATTTACTGGCAAAATGTTTTACCGAGCTTGGAGTTAGTAAAATCCGAATCACAGGAGGTGAGCCACTAGTACGTCGTAATGCCTTAGATCTGCTGCAAAAAATTGGCAAGCTCCCGTTGTTAGACGAACTGGTTATGACAACAAATGGCTCACAACTCATGAATACCGCTGAACAACTAAAGCAGGCGCACGTTGCTCGTTTAAATATTAGTCTGGACACCTTAAAAGCTGATAAATTTAAAGCACTGACCCGCACTGGCGACCTGAGCGTAGTATTAAAGGGCATCAACGCTGCAATTAACGCTGGCTTTAAGCGTATAAAAATCAATGCCGTTATTTTAAAAAACCGGAATAATGACGAAGTGGTTGATTTAGTCTTGTTTGCCCTGAATTCAGGCATCGATATTAGCTTTATTGAAGAAATGCCGCTAGGAATTATCCAATCACATGACCGCGCTGAAGCCTATTACTCTAGTGACCAGATTAAAGCTGATTTAGATGCACATTTTCAGCTGGAAAAAATTAGCGATACGACGCCCGGCCCTTCCGATTATTACCGTATTCAAGGCACACAGACAAAAGTAGGCTTTATTTCACCACACAGCCATAATTTTTGCAGCACCTGCAACAGAGTGAGACTCACCGCCGAAGGGCGGTTATTGCTCTGTCTGGGTAATGAACACTCTATCGACTTAAAGGCGGCTGTGCGCTCTCACTCTGGTGATGTTGATACCATAAAACAGGTCATCATAGATGCCATGCAAATCAAACCCGAAAAACATGAATTTAATCTACACGAACAACCTATTATCATGCGTCATATGAACAGCACCGGTGGATAAATGAGACTCTTTTTTTTAAGTTTAATCACGTTTTTATTGCAAGCCTGCAGCACCTCTAACGAAACGCATATACAACAAACTGAATTACTCACTCTGATACAAACTGCGGGAGTAAATCCACTTATCGTCGACGTACGCTCTACTAGTGAATATCAGGCAGGACATATTCCATCGGCTGTGCATATTCCTTTCTGGCAATCGTTTAGCAGTGATGCATTAGCCAATAATAAAAAACAGCAAGACGTGTATTTGTATTGCGAACATGGCCCCCGGGCAGGCATTGCTAAATTTGCATACTTTATAGCGGGATTTAAAAAGATACGTTATATAGAAGGCCATATGACTGCCTGGCGTAAAGCCGGATTACCGCTGGAAACACGATGAAACGCTTTTTGTTGTTGATTATTTCGCTGTGGGAACAGCGCTTTAAACTGTACTTTTTTGCAGCGATTATTGGCGCTTTAACCGGTGTCTTAATTTTTTATCCCATCAATGATTTTATCTTCTATTTTGAAATAGAAGGCAATGACCTGCAAAGAAATGTCAGTACCGCAATGCATTATTCGTATGAACAGTTGAAGTCCTCTTTAGCTGGAAAAACGCCTAAAAAGACCCTTTTTCTAGCACAAGTAGGTGCTTTTTTTGGGCTTGTTATTGCCTTTATCTATGAAATGCTACATCGCCGCCTGCAGCGAATTAATCGCCTAAGCAGTGAACTATCCGTTGATTTACAATCACTTATTCGTCAGGGTGAAGGCCCTTTGCTTGAATTTAAATCCTCTTTCCGCTGGGACATGGAACAAGAACGTGTCAATCGCGCCTTAGAAACCGTGATATTAAAAACCATAGCAGGTTATCTAAACAGCTCTACAGGAGGTACTTTATTGATAGGCGTAGCGGATAATGGCAAAATCATTGGCCTTGAAAAAGATTATCAATCTTTAAAACGCTCTGATCAGGATGGCTACGAACAAGCCATTATTAGCGCTATTTCAACACAATTAGGTGCTGATTTATGTCAGTTTGTTAAATTTCTATTCCATGTCATAGAGGGCAAACATGTTTGCCGTTTAATTATTTTAGCGTCACCACGTCCTGTTTTTTTCAATCAGGGGAAAACACCTTATTTTTACTTACGTACAGGCGGTGGAACGCGTGATTTGAATATACAAGAGGCCATTGAGTTTATTGCCCATCGCTGGAATCGCTAGCCTATAAACTCTATAACACGAACGACAGTAGCACCTGATTGGTAATCAGCAGACTATTAATCCACCCTACATAAGGTTTTACTGCACGGCTGCATTTAAATTACTTTCATCGCCAACATACAAAGTCGTCTTCCAGTTTTCTAAAATAGTACGCGACTCCCTGAAGAAGCGGATAGAGATGAATGTCTTACCCCCCTCTTGATAGAATAAAGTCCGACCTCCGCCACTTTGAGTATCTATATAATCACTTTGCCATTGCTTGTCTAAACATTGCCTTACAATAGCAACGCCCTTGTCATGATTTTCTTTCGCCTGCATGTTATCGGACTCCTGCCAGGAACAAAAATAATTAGTTAATCCTGTGCTCCACTCCCAAACCTGACAATTTTTTGCCAAAGGAAACACGTGTTCCGCATTCCAGATTTGCATATTTCTAATAGCCCCTGAATTTTTTAAAGATCTCTTAAAATGGTTAAAGTTCTGGCTATGATCAGCAATCAATTCATTTAATTTATCACACGCCTCAGAATCACTCATTGTGGTTTCTTCCGGGGAAAAAATAGAACACGCACTGCTGGCGCTTAAAATAAAAATACCGCTGGCTAAAATAGCCAGTCTTGTATGCTTTTTACTATGCCTCATCAAATCACCTGTTATGTACCGTAATCATTCACATCCTAACCCGTCTTTACCAAGGTGGGAGACTGAACGATTACTATTTGCCTTCTATAAGTAAGTATTGTATTAGAAACCCCAAAGTAATGAAAAATTATAATTAAAATCATTTCTAATCGTCTGCGTCGTATCATATTCATTGCGGACACCAAACCTAAGCGCCAGACCTTCAAACCACTCAAGATCATACAGCCAGGCGATATTAGTCAGATTTCTAAACTGCCCTGGATCAGTTAAACCAGGAAAAATATAATTAGAAAAAGTAAAGTGCTGTGCGCCGGTGATATTCCAGATTAAATCAGCGCCTATCATCGCGTTAAAATTCGCCGTATTTATTTCAGAATAACCGCTAGGACTACTTGCATCAGCAACGCTTTTATTAAATTCAAAAGTACTAGCCCCCCCTATCCTTGCTGAAAACTCCCACTCGTCGGTTTTAATAAATTGATATCCAGGGCCGACTGATGTTTGCAGTCGATGCTCCCAATCGTTAAACTCCCCCCAATCATAGGTGATTGATACGAAAGCAAACCACTCGGTATCTGGAAAAAGCCAGTCTTTAACCAGCAAGGCATTAACTCTATTCTCACTGGTTATACTATTCTCCGAATTAAACAGATAAAAAGAACTGAAGTTCCACTTATGCGCATCATCTTCGTAGCGAGTATTAAAAGCCGTACGAAAACTAGCATTAACAGATGAACCTGATGACCCTTTCAGTCCTAATTCAACACTACTATTCCAATCTTTAAACCACCCTGTTCCCAAGAAACCATCATTAACTTTTTCTCCTTGAGCGCGCTTAACATCATCTTCTGCCATTTGCACTTTTTCTTCAGCGACGGTGACTTGCTCTTCTGCTATTTCAAATTGTTGCTCTGCAATCGCAACTTTTTCCTCAGCAATAGCAATCGCGGCTTCTGCATCTTTGGGTGTAGACTCTTCAATGAAGCTTAGTTCCTCTCTCGCACCTCTAGCGTTTGCTTTAGCAACCTTCAATTGCTCTTTAGCCATTTTTACCTCGTCTTTTGCAGTCGTTACAATGGTATTAGCAGCACGCACATTTTTAGCAACGATAAATTGCTCTTCGGCAGCATTAGCCGCATCTACGGCAATAACCAGCTTTTCTCTAGCATCTGCGAGCTTAACTTGTGCAGCTTCAAACGCCTTTTCAGCCTTATCCAACCCATCCGCACCAGCAACTCTTACATTTTCTTTAGCAACTCTAAGTTGCTTTCTCGCGGCATCAACATCAGCTTTAGCGACTAAAACCTGTGCTTTTGTAGCTTTAACTTCTTTAATGGCTTTTGCTTCTTTTGCATCTGCTACTTTTAAGAGAGTATTAAGGTTTATTTCCTGTAAATTGCTTATCTGTGCCTTATCTATGGTTATTTCTCCTAGAATTGAATGAGAGATGGTAATCGTCAAGTCTGTCTGATGAAGCAGTTCAGCATCTAATATATCGCCATTGCTCAATTGTATAGGTTGTGCGTAAGCTGCCGTCACTAATAAACTGACACATAGACTTAAAAAAAATTGTTTGCTGTCCATAAAAATAATAGTTTTCATTGCTCAACCACGGGCAATGAATAATGAGGCTCAAAAAGAAGTATTAAACGACTCAGGAAAATACCTTACATTTTATTTGGTCTTTAATATTTTGTTTTCCCTTAGCAACGCCTGTCTGTATCTCAGCAACATTTGAGAGAGATAATTTTTCCCAACCTTCAGGCACGTGCATAACCCAACTCCCTCAAATATCCAGCCATTTCCTGCTTCACTTCGATCAACTCACTTTCAATCTGGCTGATTTCCACCTGCACCGCATCAATATCAATCTCTTCTTCCTCGAAGGTATCGACATAGCGTGGAATATTAAGGTTAAAACGTTGTCTTTGATCTCGTCAAAGCTGGCAAGGTAGGCGTATTTATCGACCGTTTCCCGTGCCTGATAGGCGGCCACGATCTTATCGATGTCCGACTGCCTTAGCTTGTTCTGGTTCTTACCATACTGATACTCGCGACTAGCATCAATAAACATGACTTTGGTATCCTCTTTGTTGCGTTTGAACACTAGAACCGCCGCCGAAGTGCCGGTGCCATAAAACAGATTAAACGACATGCCAATCAACGCATCGAGCAAGTTTTCCTCAATCAGTTGTTGGCGTATTTTACCTTCGCTAGAGCCACGGAATAACACCCCGTGCGGCACCACCACGCCGACCCTTCCGGAGTCTTTCGTCGTGGTTTCGATCATGTGAGAAATAAAGGCATATTCGCCCTTGGATTTAGGCGGCAAGCCACGATGAAAGCGTTTATATGGATCATTATCCGCATCATCATGCCCCCATTTATCGAGTGAAAATGGCGGATTAGCTACCACCACTTCAAATTTCATCGTGGTATCATCTTCAATTAGTTTTGGACTGCGGATGGTATCGCCCCATTCAAGACGGGCATTGTCCATGCCGTGCAAAAACATGTTCATTTTCGCGCCAGTGTCCAGGTTGCATCGGTAATTTCCTGGCCGTAAAGAGCAAAATCTTTAACACCGTTTTTCAAAAGCTGATTACCGCATTTGATAAGCAAGGAACCAGAACCACAGGCCGGATCAGCAATGCGCTCAACGGCTTGAGCATTAACCAGCTCTGCAATGAGTTCAGAGACTTCCGCCGGAGTATAAAACTCTCCAGCTTTCTTGCCCGCACCGGCAACGAATTTGACAATTAGATATTCGTAGGCGTTGCCGATCACATCCAGATTGCCAACACGCGACGGGCTCAAATCCAGCCGCGCATCGTTAAAATCTTCTAACAGATGCTTTAAGCGGGTATTATGATCTTTGGTCTGTCCCAGATTATAGCTTCGGAATTAAAATAGATATTCCTAAACACACCAGAAAGCTTTTGCTTGTTGGTTTCTTCAACATGCTCCAGGACAATATTGATGGTCTCGCCAATATTAGCTTCATTGCGTTGATCATATAGATTTTGGAAACTGCAGCCTTTGGCCAGCACAAAACGCTCCCGCCCCATCCGGCGCAAGATCATCTCTTCATCATCGCCGAATTTTTCTTTTAGACTTTCATAATGTTTCAGCCAGACATCGGAAATGTATTTAACGAACAGCATGACCAGAATATAGTTTTAATATTCCGCCGCATCGACCTTACCGCGAAAGGTATCGCACGCCTTCCATAATATGCCGTTAATTTCTTCCTGATTGATTTTTGTGCTCATGCTCTTTCCCCTTGATACTGTTCCAATGTTTGCTCCAATAATTTGTCTAAAAACTGTTTCTTTTTCTCTATCAATGTTTCTAATACTCGATGTTCAAGTTTTTTATTCTTGATTTTATAGAAATTATGTAAAAATCAAACCATTCAATGGACTATACACTACCCATTGCCGATGTTATTGAGAGATTTCAGCCTAGGCAATTCATATAACTGGTTGATCTTCTGATAATCGTAAAAGTCAAATGCTAAAAACTTGAACACCGAGTAATAAGGCTTTTTCTTTAAGCCTGCAATAATGTACATTCATAATACTTTGCTGAACTTCAAGCGGCGGCAAAATAATGGGTAAATTGTCCAGTGTCGTGCGATTAATATGCGGCAAGGCTGTACCTGCAATATGCTGAACAAAATAACGCTGCGCGCGTTTATGATTTATATACCAAGCTAAAAAATTGGGAATTAATTTTGCCGTATTTTTCACCCTAATAATAAAAAAATGCGGGGTTGCAATTGTATTATCCAAACCATGATCGGCCAGAACTGAGAAAACGCGATAACCTCACCCAACAAAAAGAATACCGCCCTGTTTCAGGTAATCCGGTTTTTTTTCGGCCAGTTAAAGTAATATGATAAAGATGATTTTATCTATTCCGCTTTCCGGATCAACATCCTTCATTTGTACAACAGCGGTATCACCTTGAGGAAAGTTTTGAAGACTACCTCTGAGGGAATGACCAGCCAATAAATCAGCAAAATATTTTAGAATCATGTTTTTTTGCATTAAATTAATTAATGCAAAATATAACAAAGGAAAAGCGATCTACAAAATTTATTTTGCATTAAAATTAAAACGCATTAATTCTTCTCCGAATCATTCCCCCAGCCCTCAAAGAATTGAGCCACTTTCCCGCCCTCAACCCGAACTGAACAACAAACACCAAAACCATTAATTTTAGTTATCCTTTAATTTTTAATGTCACTTCTAGGTGACATCGCTCCGAGGGCAAAAATTAGGCATCTTTCATTCCTCGGTTGACACTTTTCGATAAAACATCCAAGATATCTGGTATAAATGGGGTTAACAAATTCAATTTATTCCATATAAGCCTTGACATTCTTGATAGTAGCAACACCTCAGCCATCATTTGACAACTCATTAGAGCGCCGACTCTTTACTCATCGATCCGACCTGATAGAAGTGATTCGGCTCACCATTGCCAATAATGCATTAAGTGCAATCCTCAATCGTAACTGGGGGACAACTACTGAACTCTCAAAAGTGTATGGCATTTCCCGAACCTTTATTTATTCGTTGGCAAACGAATTAAAACAGCTTGGTCGGTTTCTTTTTAAAGACAAAACAAATGATCCCCTGGCTTTAACACAAGAACGAAAGCGGTCTATCGAGATGATGCTATCGATACGCCTGGAGGGTTGTAGCAGTATTGGCCATGTTTCAACGGTTATGAAAAGACAGGCATGCAACTTATCTTCCATTGGATCGATTAGCCCAGTCCTTTCGCGTATTGGCAGTTTGCTATCGATGACGATTGATTCGCAGCAAACGATTCAATACCTTGTTTTTGCAAGCGATGAAATTTTTTCCAAGACAACGCCTATTTTGGTGACCGTTGATCCCAGTAGCAGTTCTATTCTTCGTATTGAGAGATCAAAAACCAGATAGGCTGATGACTGGAAAGATCACTTTGAATGCTTGATGAGCAATCGAATCGAGGCCATTTATCTGGTTTCTGATGACGGCATTGGTCTACGTGCAGGTCATGATGCTGCGTTGAGTCACACGGTTCGCCAATCCGATACTTATCACGCAGTCGCGCACACGCTGGGAAACTGGGTAGATCGTTTTGAAAAATCCGCGTATAAAGCGATTAAAGAAGAGTATGAGCGCGAACAAAAAGTGGAGTCAGCAAAAAGTGAGCAGGCAAAGCGGCACAGAAAGTTAGGCGGACACTCCCGGATTTATTTCATTATTTTGATATTGCCGAAGGCATTGTTAAGGACTGTAAAGCGTTAGTAGATGATGTAACGTTAAAAGCCTACTGTGTTGCATGGCAATGGGGAAAGGCGGTTAGAAAAGCGAAAAAGAACGGGCGTAAACAAAATTCAAAACGGTTAGAACAAGCCAGTTTAGAAAAGGCAGAGTGGTGGGGTGAACACAGGATTATTCAGGCAAGCTGGCACCCGGATATTCAAAAAACAATTTATGCCAAACTGGATAAAATCGTTCAAAGCTCTGCACTCGTGGAATGCATCAATTCAATCATTAGACCCTACTTCAACACGAGTAAAAATCAGGTTACGCAGGAACAGCTCAATCTGATTATGCATTACCACAATCATCGCCGTTATCTTGCGGGAGTTAGAAAACATAAAACCCCAATGGAAATTTTAACAGGCGAAGAGCAAAAGAAAGACTGGATTGAAATTCTTTTTGATATCATTGAAACAAAAGATCCGGGGCTGCTTGTTGCCTCCTAGAATATAAGAAAACCAGTCAGTTGCTGCCCATTTGTAGGCGCTTTTTAATGGCGATGGTGGGGAGTGCCAAAATTTTATTAGTTTTAAAAGTGTAAACTACTTTAGGAGGAATATGAAAGATGCCAAAAATTACTATAATTTTTTACAACGGGAAAAAATGCTAAACTTAGTTAACGAATTTAATAAATCCGAATGCCGAGAAATAATACAAAACTGGAAAAACACTTCAGGAGTCAAGCAACTAGTACCATCCCCTTTAAATAATTAATAAGCTATATCATGCAGTCAACGCCTCTCTCTGTATGTCCATTTGAATGGTTTTGCCATCGTTTCATTAAAGCAATCCATGAAATTTTGACTTTGTTTTTCAAGTCCTGCTGTGAAACAAAATTGCCTCGTTGATGACTTTTTTCTTATTATTATTCCAAACCAGATTTCAATCTGGTTCATCCATGAAGCATGCTTAGGCGTATAGTGAAATACAATACGCCTATTGCCCATCATCAAATACCTCCTCTCAAGCTTTCATTGAGTGTAGCAGTGTCATTTTTATCTTTTAACTCCAAGCTCTTGAGTGTCAATACAAATTACAAAAGTCTGCAACAAAGCGCACAAGAGTTTCCGATTTATGGGTATTTAATTGGTCAGCAATAAAATGATAGACTTTTTTTGCCGGGTTTTTCTCAATCAGATATTTGATCGACTCAACAAAATCGACTTCAGTTCGTGTTTCTTGAATCAAACCATCTATAATGCCTGTTACCGCCACAATAAATCCTCCTAAAAGAGTTTGCGTGCCATGGATGCTCATATTTAAATTGATAGACTGAACTTGACCTGCTCTCATTGGCAGATCGGGGGAATCCAAGAAACGAGGTCGCCCCAAGAAAGGCGAAGTACGGATAAAAGAACCTACACGAATTGAAAAACAGGCAGCAGGTATGGATTTGTCTGAGATGCTTGATGATTTACCTAAAGCCTGTGATGTAGGCACAAAGAAAAACAGTAAAGGTTATAAAACCAGTTGGACAGGGTATAAACTCCATATCGATTCGGCGGATGGCGTGTATCCCTATTAGTTTTAACCTCCGCATCAACCCATGATAGCCAAGTTGCAATTCCATTGGCAAATATCAGCAATCATCGCGTAAATCTCTATGATTTAATGGTGATTCAGCTTATGATGTCCTCAATTCATAACCAGTGTACTTTATCTTATAGCTTACTAATATAAGTCATTGATTTATTGTTCATGCCTTATTTTTACTAAAAACTTCTTTAAAATCAAAGGGCGTTTTTTGGTGGTCGCTTTTGTGCCATTTTAATTGCGTGAGCTCACGTTTCCCTGGTTTTTAGCCATGCTAGCGGTATGTATATTCGAAGAACAAAAACAAAACCTGGAAGACGGTAGTGCTTATTATACGTATCGCATTGTCGAATCACCGCATAGGAAATAGCACAGCCACGTACTTAAATCGGTGCGGACTTTAGTGTATTCAGCAAGGTCTCAACACGCCAGGATAGAGCAATTACAACAAGGCTCACCCCTCATCAGGCAGAACTGTTAATTTGGCTGATGACTTAAATCACTTTGGAATCAGCAGCTCAACCTATAGCGCCTATAACGGCAAAATTGCAAACCGCTAAACTGAAACCACCAGATATCATTCTTTGATTTCACTGGTGTCGAAGCCTCAATCTCGCAGCATAGCGCAGAAACTGGTGCTGCACGTACAGCATCAACTGATGAAAAACTCATTGCACTCGGCTTCAATAAACGGGATATCGCCGCAGCATTGGGAAGCATTATAGGTCGTGCGGTTTCACCTGGCAGCGAACAAGACATGATCAAGGCAAAATCGGACAGGATTGGGCGAGTTGCAGGATCATGATTATGGCAACACCAGCCTGACACGTTTATATGCTGCCAGTGACAAGTTACTCAAGCATCGGGATACGCTTGAAGCATTTTTATCCGAGCGAGCAGAGCTTATTTGATTTAAACCGCTGTAAGATCGTTTCTATGATTTACCAATACTTATTTTGAGGGTCAATGCGCTAAAACCACAGGCAAAATTCGGTCGCTCCAAAGAAAAGCGCACGGATTGTCCATTAGTGACCTTTGTACTTCGATTCTGGATGGAGACGGTTTTCCATTGAAGCCAGGTTCCTTCGGGTAATGCAAGCGAACCTGCTACTTGGAGTTGATGCTGATTGGCAGTGAGACAAAGATCCATTCAATTTAAATAAAACTCAATAATGTGGATGCCGGTATTGCCAGCGACAATATTGCCTACCGTATCAAGCAAGACTATCATTATCTTGTCGTCAGCCGAGAACGACACGTCAAAGACCCGAGAGAACAAGAAACCCTGATAACGGCTGAGAGACTCCAAGACAGTCGTGTTGTTGTTTATCGTGAAGTGGATACAGAAACCAAAAAGAAACCTGCCTTATTGGTTATTCGGACCAGAAATCAAAAAAGAACAAGGCATCCGTAATCGTTTCCATGTTCGCCTGGAAGAGGCTCTGTATAAAGGCAAATAAGAGCAAAAAAGGCACTATTAAGAAATACGATAAAATACTGGAACGTACTGGACTACGCGAAAAAACAGCAATGTTGCCGCAGATTACATCATTGACGTGGCTGATGACACAAAAAGTAAAGCCACCCGCATAGAATGGAAACGTAAAGCAGAAAGCGATCAAAAAGATAAGCACTCTGGTGTCTACTGCCTAAGAACAAATATCCCTGACTGGTCGGAAGAGCAACTCGACGACCTATACAATGCTGACCGAAATTGAAGCAACGTTTAAAAGTCTGAAAACCGAATTGGGATTGCGACCTGTTTACCACCAAAAAGAAGATCGAGTCACCGGTCACTTGTTCATCACATTATTACTACCACCTTGTGCATACACTGCGCCATCAACTCAGGCTGCAGGGAATTCACTAAGCTGGGATAGCATTCGCAACATTATGTCGACCCAGCAACGCCTGGGACTATCATTTCTTTGCCTACTGATAGTGACACTATCATTCATTTGAGAACTACAAGTAGCAGAAGCTAGACAAAACAAATATATACTGCTTTGAATATTTAACCGCTACTGACCCGATAGGAAAATATAAAACAACCGTTGATATGAAATCTGTAGCCAACTGGAGACCGATTGAAAAATTTAACTCATTGAAATAATGGGAATTGACAGTATGTATGGCGAAGATGGCGACATTCCTCTCATTAGATACGCGCACCCGCGTAGAGATAGTGCTTTAAAAACGGAACTAAAAGCTGAAAACAAACGTTGTCGATCCGCTGGGTATCAAACCGCCGAAACATTACGCTATAAAGAGCGTAGTACGGTTGAGCGGGTGAATGCCCGATTAAAAGATGAGTTTGGTGGTCGTGCATAGTGCGCGGTCATCGCAAAAGTGATGTGCCATTTAATGTTCGGGATACTGGCTTTAACAGCGAATCAAATGATGTGTTTTCTTGAGTAAACGAGTATTGAGTCTACTAAGTAAACAACGGTGTATTTTTTTAATAGGCCGGAGGGGGGCTATGCTCTTATTTTAATAAAAGTTACGAATAAGCAATGTATTTGAATAAAAAAAATGGAATTTAACGCCGTTTTTAAAAAATAAAGAAATTTGACGGGCTAGAAACTTTAAGTTTCAGCAATACTTAGGGTTTTGCAAGAGGCTCAATGTATGATTTTAAAGTTTTAAAACTAATCGTTACGGCCATTATGGGGGTTAATTAGTAATCAAAGAATTTACGCCGGGCATGGGCTAAGCAGACTAGTGCAATTCAAACGGCGGTTTTTCGGACATACCTACAGGCGCACCTGCAGAAGTTGGTGAGCTTGGTTTCAACGGCTCCGGGGCACGCTCGGTATAAGAATTATCAGGCCCTAGATTGCGGAATTCCGGCGTTAAGAGGCATGCATTGTAGGCGCTGATCTCTTCCTGTTCGCAAATAGAGGCGGACGCGTTTTTACGGCATCGTGCGAGCGCTCTTTTGCCTTCAGCGTCGCAGCATTCTCTTATCGAATTTGTATCGTTACTAGTCACGACACAGCCTCCTGCAGTGGTGACAATCCTCGCAGTCTGCCCCGGTCCCGGTCCCGTAATTTTGTCACTGCACAGGGCATCATCTACGCCGACTTCATCCCATGCGTCAGCGGCATTCGCTTTATTTTCACCAGCAAACGCTATCGTGCCAGCACGAGCCGCGCAAAAGTCTGCCGATTGAGAAAGATGAGTAAAGCCGAGAAAAACAATTTGTGTGGCCGCCCACTTACCAATGCCCTGAACGTTTTTTCCTGAGGCGCGCGCAGAATTTGCATTTTGCCCACCATTTACCAACAGGTAATACCAATGATTGATAATGCCGCTGTTGCTGTGCACGCCACCATTGTCCCTCGTACCTGTGTAGCGGTCGGCATAATGCGAGGGATAATTTTGTGATTGCGGGTCTGCCATGTTACGTATGCCTTTGCCGTCAAGCGTCACATCCTCACCAATGGTCCAGTCTCCAGGGCCATACCAAAACTCGATACTGGTTCCCATGATGTCTGAGAAGGCTTCGTTCAGGGCGCCCGATTCTCCCTTGTAAATCAATTTGCTTGTGGCTTCGGTTACACCGTGGCTCAACTCATGGCCCACCACGTCAAGACCGGCTGATAACTCGATAATTTTCGAGCCGTCACCATTTCCGTAGAACATTTGAGTCCCATTCCAACTTGCGTTGTTTTGAGAAAGTCCGGGTGGATATTGAAAATGGGCCGAAGATACCATGCCCTGCCGGTAATGTTTGACCCAATCAAATTGAAAAGTGTCCTTTAAATACTTGTCGACTACGAAGGCATAAAAATGTGCGTCCACGAGCGCGCCTTGACCCGGCGACGCCCTGCCGCGCGTATTCCAGGTATCATTATCGTCTATGGCCAGTACTCCCTTGTCAATTTTACCTTGAGAGTCATAAGTGGTTTGACGGCCGTTGGCGGATTTCATTTCAAAGCTATTTCCATTGGGAGTGGTCAATCCACCCAGGTTTTTTGTATCCCCCAGTACACCAACGCCTTCGGACGTGGTCAGGCCATCGTAGGCATCTATGATCGAACCGTTCTCTGCATCGATGGAATAGAACCAACGACTGTCGAATCGCTGGTTTTCGACCTCGTAGAAATAGCGGCCATTTTGCGGATTGATCATCAGCTGTGTACTCCAGTTCCCGTCACCGCCGATCTTTGCCGCCGCGACTCCCTGTGCGGCATTAGCGTCCAGTTTGACTTTGTTGGTGGACTGCAACTCCGGAAAGTACGCACCAAATACTTCAATAACGTCACCAACGGCAGAGCACAGCACAGTGAATTGCCCGCCGAATACTTCTGCGTCTTCAACAAACTGCTGAAAGCGGAGCGAGATCAGCTCGCGCGCCTTGAGATTGCTCGCGCTAATCAGGCGGACGTCCGCCCGCACCACGAACTCGGCAGCCGCAGTGCCTTGTAACGCTATAAATCCGGCACGACCGTTGCCGGAAGACGTTGGTGTTGGCTTCAAGGGTTTATCGGGCCCGTAATCGACTGCAGAAGCACAACCGGCCGTCAACATCGCAGTGCATAGAATCAATATCAAACGTGACATACTCGACTCCTTGAATTTAATTTTATAGGTACCGGTAATTTATATACACAGCTGTGTTAAGTATAGGTAGTATTTAATAGGATATCAACGAGAGTTTTCTTTGGGGTCACCGAGCGCAGGGCAATCGGGTTTAAAAGCTCTTTAAATAGAAATTAGATGAGATATTGAATATATCATTTTTATTTTAAATGACTAACTAAGTAACGACTTCAATTATCTATCATTTATCAAGCATACAAGACCCAAGAGTAAATAGACAGAAAAGGCACCAACTGCAAGATATATTTTTTATCACGCTTTGTGCGGTGATATCTGGAGCTGATAACGGGGTAGCCAGCGAAGAATTTAGCAAAGCCAAAAAAGACTGATTTACGGAACTATTAGAAGAGAACTTGCATGATGACGTTATTACTTATTTTGAATCATCCCTATCGGCTGAAGCTGCGGTTTTTATTGTGGGGGGGCTAAATAATGCCTTGACTTAGTGAGTTAGAATTCCTATTCTAAGTATAGTTCGATGACAATTATTAGGAAAACTTACCATGAAGCAATCTAAGATCTTTTGGACAATCGCATTATTTTTAGCCCTCTTTATTCAAGGTTGTGCTACTCCTCAATATGACACTTTCTACTCCTATATTCCGCCTAAGGGGGCCGAAGGGAAGGCGTGTATTTTTCAATGCAGCATGACAGAGAGTCAGTGTGAACAATTAGCTCAAATGCGTCTAGATAATTGCCAGACAGCACGTGCTAACAGGCTTCAAGCATGCGAATATCAAACGCAAGCCGCTTATAATACATGCGTCGCCAATTATGGTCCAAATTATGGTTGCTACAAAGAATGGTGTTCCGAAAATGAGTGTGTTTCCACAAGTAACTGTAAGGCTAAATACAATAGCTGTTATTCGACTTGTGGCGGGGTAACATCTTCCGAAACGCGCTGCGTTGCAAATTGCGAGGTAAAGTAGAATGCACTGGGGCAAAAAATATTGTTTCAAGCGGTCAGCTTTGCAATGTGCAGCATTCTGCCAGTTGGCTGGTCTGTTTTGAGTCGCAACATTTTTTCAACTTCTTAGCTTTAGAATTTAGCACAGCATGTTGAAGCAGATATTTAGTTGTCGCTCTTCATAAATATGCGCCATTATGTCTTTTTCCAAAGATTCGTGGTGCTGTCGTTCGCAAAGCTTAAAGGTGTTATGAGGCTTCTGCTTTCTTTGGGATGGGCGTCAAGGCGCTTGCATCATTAGTACTGCAGTGGTTGGAGCCATGCACACGATGGCCCATGTCTGGGGTTTAGTATTCGCCCGGCTGAGAGGATTCCGCAGGCGTACCTACATACCTACAGATGGAGCACTTGGTTTCAATGATTCCGGGGCACGCTCGGAATAAGAATAAGCCTTGGAAGCGGGGGGGATTTCCGCATACAAGCATTAACCTCTATCTTCTGTATCCTTTGGCATTCCGGTTCAGAAGACATTATTTTATTGCATCGCTCGAGTTCTTCTTCGCCTTTTCTGTCGCAACATTCTCTTAACGAATCTGTATCGTTAATAGTGACGATATTCTCTGCCGTCTTACAATTAGTTTTCCAAGTGTACTTGGCTTCCTTGCGCAAACTGCATGCTTTAATTCCGATATTCTTTGCTACAATGCAAGGTTTTATAGTTTCTCAGATAAATAATTTCCAAGCTGCCTCACTTTAATTTAAGCGGCGATCGCAAAATCTTAGCGCATTTTTTGCATCACTATAATGAGTGGTCATTTGTCGTCTCACGGCGACAGTTGCGCTTTAATAAATGCCTGTATAGAATCTATACAATTTAACTGCAAACCTTTATTTCTGTATGCTAGCTTGGTTTCGCCAAAAATAGTCACAAAATTATCCACAGAAAATGTGTTTAACTGTCATCTAGCTGTAATAACTAGGATCATAAAAATAACTGCAAATATTAAAGATAATGAAGTTTAGTTCTGCTATTCTTTAAAGCTGTCTGTTGTGTGATAATTAAATTGCCCTCGTGGTATTTCGGAGTTGGTTATGCTGACTTCATGTTTTTTCTAGGATGGAAATATTCTAGGAATTAGCTGGTGGAAAGTTTTGACGACACCAGCAACCCCAATCTTGTTCAGACGAAATGGGAAATATTCATGTTACTCAGTTATCATTTGCCCATTACAGACCTTAGACCTTTTATGCCTAAGAAAAGTAGCAAGCTCATCTGTCCAGTATGGCCGTACCCTTTAGCAAGTAATAAGGCATCCTTTGTCCGTGGTTTTGGGAAAGTTTACCGCCGAAATTCAGAAGGATTTGATCATTTCAGTGGAGGTAGTGAAGTATGTGATGTTCGAGGGGTCATACGGTTTAAAACGCCAGATCCTGAGATAGTGATGCCTGGCAATAAAGCCTTTAAGGTTGACTGTCAATATCGTCGTTTTTTGGTATTTGATGGCCCTAACGCAAAAATTGAACTTGGTCTTACTGAAAAAGAAAATCAGCCATTGTCTGCACAGGTTGCGGTAGAGGATATTTTGGAAGGTATGATTGATCTTCCTATGAACATAGTTCTTCCACAGGCACCACATTCAAAAAAAGCACCTAAGAAATCATTAAATCAGCGTAAACCAAGAGAGTACATAGATAGTAAGTTAGGTGAGATTGGGTGTAATATTTCTAAGGCTCTGCTATATGCAAGTACCTTTGCATGGAAAGGCGTCAAACATGAAAATTGGTGGATTCAAGTTGGTAATCCTTTGGTTTTTATGGAGTTTAATCAGGAAGAGCCATTTCAAATACCAACATGGTTGAAGCCATTAGATTGTTCAAATAATGATGTTGACGTATATAAGTATATACTGAAAGATGGGTTCACAATAAGTTACATTATCAAACGCAAAAATCATAATAAAGCAAGATCAAAATCTAGAATGCTGAGAGTCATTCTTAGTGGTTTACACTGCCATAGTTCAAACATTGAAAATATTTTACCTAATTTAGGTGAAGATAAGCTACATATTATCAGTACAACAACCCGAGCAATAAGGGTTCAAGAATATTTTGCAAATGAAAAAAAACATCTTTGTGAATTTATTAGCAAAGCTTCTCATTATAAAATAGATGGGACTTCGACAGAAATGCCAATGCCTTTTGAAGCAGCTAGGATAAATACTTTAATTCAAAATATTGAAAAGTGGAAGCCATCTCCACCTAGTTTTGTTAGAAAGTTAGCGCATGATTTTATTAAACTATGTGAAACAGACATAAGAGAAATAATTTTAGGAAAACTTTTTAAGTAGCATATTAAAACTACATCGAATATATAGGCTCTGAGGTATGTTTTTAGTCCGCATCTGGTAAAAGTCTGACTAATATCTCAATCGGAAGTGCCGCTCGGTAAGTGGTTTTAATTTTAATTGTTATGACCTGAATGTAAGACATCATAAATTATTCTGTTGTCAATAAGATAACCTGAATTCAGCTAGGTCTAATTAACTGGTTCATAATATTAAAATTTTGTTAACTAGCGAGCCTCTTGCAAAACCCTGAGTATTGCTGAAACTTAAAGTTTCTAGCCCGTCAAATTTCTTTATTTTTTAAAAACGGCGTTAAATTCCATTTTTTTTATTCAAATACATTGCTTATTCGTAACTTTTATTAAAATAAGAGCATAGCCCCCCTCCGGCCTATTAAAAAATACACCGTTGTTTACTTAGTAGACTCAATACTCGTTTACTCAAGAAAACACATCATTTGATTCGCTGTTAAAGCCAGTATCCCGAACATTAAATGGCACATCACTTTTGCGTGTCCGCGCACTCGTACTGCACGACCACCAAACTCATCTTTTAATCGGGCATTCACCCGCTCAACCGTACTACGCTCTTTATAGCGTAATGTTTCGGCGGTTTGATACCCAGCGGATCGACAACGTTTGTTTTCAGCTTTTAGTTCCGTTTTTAAAGCACTATCTCTACGCGGGTGCGCGTATCAATGAGAGGAATATGTCCTAAGGCCCGACTGGTTTCATGAATTTGGGGAACATCATAAGCTGAATCCATTAAATCATAGAGATTTGTCACGCGATGATTGCTGATGTTTGCTAATGGAATTGCAACCTGGCTATCATGGGTTGATGCGGAGGTTAAAACACAGCTAATAGGGATACCGCCATCCGCCGAATCGATATGGAGTTTATACCCTGTCCAACTGGTTTTATAACCTTTACTGTTTTTCTTTGTGCCTACATCACAGGCTTTAGGTAAATCATCAAGCATCTCAGACAAATCCATACCTGCTGCCTGTTTTTCAATTCGTGTAGGTTCTTTTATCCGTACTTCGCCTTTCTTGGGGCGACCTCGTTTCTTGGGTTCTTGAATGATTTGCTGCTTTCGAAGCGGTTTTTCACGCGCATCTATCGCTGTAGAGTCGCGTGAATTATGACCAACGATTTCACCTTCATAGTGTTTTTTGATAAAGCTCTCATGAACACGTTCGGATAGCTGTGATTCAGAGAACTCTGCAAAAGCGCGTGAAAACGTCCATTCTTCTGGAATATCACTCACTCCCAGCCACAGATACGTCTGAGTGAAATATCTGTCTTTAATCTGTCCAGTAAAATACGTGTCGTCGGCATGTTGTAAACCATTTTTGCAACAAAAGCTCTGGCAATTGCACCTCTGTCTTTTTTTGGGGGGGGGGGCGACCAGGATAAGCCCGAACTTGAAAGAATAAACTCTTCAATGCGTATCAGTTCCAGAGTGGTGACTAGTTCCTGTTGTTTTTGAGTAAGTTCAACTAACTCGTCTGCTATCCAGGGAAATAATGAACCTTGGATATTTAACCATGTCTGTGCTAATCTACTGTGTAACTTACTCATTTTATGATACTTTTAGTTTGTTTTGTTGCTTGCTATTTTATCATTATATGAGTGAGTTTTTAATTTTTAGCTATTCAAGCTACAAATTCGTTCGCTTTTATGCGTTTTGCAAGTAGCTCTAGCTATTAGATGAGTTTATCAAACCAATTTTTGTCCAATTTATATTTGCAAATAATGTGGGTCAAAATCACAATTTTTGCAGCTCCTGGTAATTATCTTCGCGGAGCCAATACAGCTACTTTAATCTCTAAAAATAGGTCATTGTCTCTGATTTTGCTAGACTTTGCGACAGAACCCTAAATCTAGGACTGCCATTAAACCCCGTTATTTTTCCTCATTCTTAAATAAAAATCTTCCATAACCTCAATGAAAGAGCCTTGTTTATGCCAAAAGGGTGGATAATCGCCTCCTTTTTTAATCAAAACCGCAGGAATGTTAGCAGCTTGAAGCGTCGGTAACTCTTTAAGTAACGGTGTCGCACCCTGCCAGAATTGTTTTAATGGTACAGATTCAGGCATTGTTTTAGGCTCAGGTCGGGTATATAAATTTTCCACAGGCATTAATTCACTTTTCCCTGCCCCTTGAGCATCTGCCAATATTTTACCTAACGGAGACTTGATTAATTCCTGCTGTAATTTTTCGGGTGCGAGCCCGCGCATTTCAAATAATAACAAAGGATTGGTATCTAAAACCGTTGCCAGCCGATAACAAACGCCTGCAATATGTTTGCATGGCACTGCATAATCAGGACAATCACAAGAAACTTTAAAATCTTTATAACTGTTCGGCAATAAATGGCTTTTAAATTCGGCGAAAACCTCTTCTATATTTTCTGGAATCTCATCCACTAACAATTTAGCGATAAAAGAAGCGCGTTGCGTTAATCGTGTAATCACTTTTTTCCATTGCGCTTCCGTAAGGTGCGTCATTTGCACTTCAGTTTTATAGGTTGGCTCTTTATAAACTCCAAAATAAGGGTTTTTATTGCCGCGAATTTTTGCTTGTACGACCCCTTGTGTTATCGTCCATTGTTTAATGCGATTATCACTGGCATAAGCACGTCCACGTTGTAAGCGCCCACTATCGGTAAATTTTTCCAAAGCATCCAGTAAGCGCTCACCCCACCATGTTTTAGTTTTTGTGCTCATTTTAAGCCTCCATAACGCTGTTTTTATTAAGTGCAATCAGCGCTTTAAAGGCTTGATTATCCAGTTTCGTCAACCAGCTTTCATCATTTCCGACAATGCTATCAGCCATTTTTTGCTTATCTTCAATCATCTGGTCTATACGCTCTTCAAGCGTTCCTAGAGCTATAAATTTATGCACAAACACATTCTTTTTTTGTCCAATCCGAAACGCACGGTCTGTAGCTTGATTTTCTACTGCAGGATTCCACCATCTATCAAAATGGAAAACATGATTTGCACGAGTCAAAGTAATCCCTACGCCACCTGCTTTTAATGACAGAATAAAAACCGACGGCGGACTGTCTGGGTCTTGAAAATCCGTTATCATTTGCTCGCGCTTTTTACGACTGACACCTCCATGTAAATAATAGGTCGGATAATGTTTTTCTTTGCTTAAATACTGCATTAGCTTGTCGCCAATCTCGGTAAACTGGGTAAATATTAACAAACTGTCCCCATCGGTGATGGCTTCTGATAGCATTTCTGATATACGCTCTAATTTGTGTGAACGTTCAGCGGTAAAAGGGCTTTCATCTTGCAAAAATTGCGCAGGATGGTTGCAGATTTGCTTGAGTTTCATCAAGGTTGATAACATTAACCCCTGACGCTCTATGCCTTCACTGTCGTCCAATGTTGCTTCAACCTCTTGCACCACCGCCTGATATAAGGCCGCCTGTTCTTTACTTAGATTGCAATATTGTTTATTTTCGATTTTATCAGGCAAATCCTTAATGATATTTTTATCGGTTTTTAAGCGTCGCAAAATAAAGGGCTGAATCAACTGTTTTAAGACCGCCGATTGCACACGGTTATTATTACGTTGTATTGGCAATTCATAATTTTTACGAAACTGGGCTTGCTTGCCCAAATAATTCGGATTCAGGAAGTTAAAAATTGACCACAAATCCATTAAACGGTTTTCTACAGGCGTACCTGTTAAAGCTAAACGATGGGGAGCCTTTAATTTCAAAATGGCTTTGGTTTGTGCGGCTTTAGGGTTTTTAATATTTTGCGCCTCATCCAGAACCACACGATGCCATTTAGCACCGGCTAATAATGCTGCATCTTTACGCGCTAAAGTATAAGAGGTAATCAACATATCATGAGCTGAACACAGCTTATTGAAAGCTTTTGAGTCGTTTTCACGCGCTGCTCCATGATGAATCAGCGTTTTTAAATGCGGTGCAAATTTTTCAATTTCTTTTTGCCAGTTACCGATCACTGACGTCGGAGCAATTAATAAGGTTGGGGCAGTTTGTTCAGATTCTTTCTCTAATATCAGCGCGGCGATTACCTGCATGGTTTTCCCTAAACCCATGTCATCGGCTAAACAACCATTCAAACCCAATGTTTCCAGATAACGTAACCACGACACCCCGCGTTTTTGATAATCACGTAATTGCGCATTTAATTTTTCGGGATTTTCAATTAAAGCTAGATGACTACTATCATTAAGTTTTGTTAACATGTCAGCCAAACTATCCGCGGCATCAACTTCCAGCTCCTCGCCTTCCTCAGCCAGTTTTCTTAATAATTCGTGTACCGATAATGGCTCTGGATTCTCTTTTTGCTGCTGCCAGAAAGCCAACATTTCCTGCATTTTTTCACGGTCTAATTCCATCCATTGACCGCGAAAATGCACTAATGGGGTTTTCATATCGACTAGTTGCTGCCATTCTTCAACAGACACTTTTTCATTACCAATAGCCAGTTCATAGTAATAATCTGTCAAAGAATCCAGTGATAAATAGGATTTTGCTGCCGCAGTACTGCTGTTTTTGCTATCACTTGAACGTAAACGCATTTTTGCCCGTTGCCGCCCTTTAGGCGTCAGGCGTGCAGGAATGACTACTCTAAAACCCGCATCTTCTAAAATCCAGGCAGATTCGCGTAAAAATTCAAACGCCTCTTCTAGTGTTAAAATCAAACTGGCAGGCTCGCTGGTTTCCATACCCTGCCAAAGTTTGGGGTAAATTCTGGCGGCATGCGCTAAGTTGACCAATAGCTGTTGCTCAATACCTTCGCCAAATTGCTGTGTAATTAACTCATTATAACTATCACCGTCCTCCCAGAAATCAGCCAAATCTAATTTAAATGATGGGTCTTTATGTGAACAGAGTAAAAAACTTAACTGCCAGTCATCGATTTTTTTAGCATCCGCTTCGTAAAGCTGAAAGCCTAATTGCAGCGCACTTTGTTGCTGAGCAGACAAGAATTTTTGTTGCCATTGAAACCATTGCTGAAATTCAGGGGCGATTTGCGTAAATGTCCTCATCGGCTCATCCGTTTGCCTGTCTAACAAAATCGTTTCTAAAAAATCATATTGTATTTTTTTAGCAAAAACCTGAGGCAATTTCTGAGTGCTTGCGTTTAAAACTTGATTAACCGAGACTTCAGCAAAGTGGCGTAATAAAGACTCAGGCTGATAACTTTGCGAGCAAGCCAAGGGCATTGAAGAAACAGCTTGTTCAATTAAGGCTTCATAGACAGGTGAAACGATTTTCCAGCAACGATAAAGGCCGACTTTGGTCTTAATTTTTTCAGCCACCACTGCTGGTATATACTGGTCTTTATAGAAAACCTGCTTAATGGACTGACTAAAATAATACCAGAATAAAAAGTCGCTACTGATACGCACATCATCAAGCTGATAATGCGTTAAAAAATAAATATCACCGAGGGTTTGCAAGGGGTTTATTACAGGGTAGGCATAAACTTGCCATGCTTGTAATGAAACCGCGTCGCTTGGTTCGCTCGTTGCCAATTCAGGTGCAGGCATAGGATGGTCATTTAGTGTAGGTAAATAAACATCGTGTAGCAGTGGTTGTGGGTCACGTGGGTTTAACTGATAAGTAAAAGAGGATTTTAAAAATTCCAGGCCGTCTTGTTTGCGTAATTGCCGGGGATGCAGGTTTTTATTTTTTTTAGGTTTAACTTCATCCGTTTCTACCCAAATATAAAATTGACCTGTTTGAATAAAACCTGCTGTTGAAACTGGACACCAAATTCCATGTATAACTTTCATGGGTTATCTCTAAAAAGATTAAAATTTAAGGCTCAATCGACAGCTTATCAGCATAGCCTTTTAAGGGTTCTGTCGCAAAGTTTAGCAAAATCAGAGACAATGATCTGCTTTTGAAATGAAAACAGTTATGATCAGTTGTACAGGAGCTCATTATCCAAAAGAAGCTATTCTTTACGCTGTATTTTTCTATGTGCGTTACAGTGTTTCTTATCGCGACCAGGAAGAGATGATGTGTCAACACTTTTATGGACACAAAATTATGCAACTTTTGGCAACCTTTCGTAATCAGCAGGTGACCTATAATTATTAGCTGAATGACGTCGTTTACGGTTATAAAAAACCTCGATATATTCAAAGATTTCTTGCTTCGCTTCTGCGCGTGTTGAAAAGTCACAATGATGTACCAGCTCTGTCTTGAGGCTATGGAAAAAACTTTCAGCAACAGCATTATCCCAACAATTCCCTTTACGACTCATACTTTGTGTAATGCCATGAGCGGCGAGTAGCGAACGGTGACTTTCTGAAGCATATTGGCTGCCTGTGTCTGTGCCAGAGTAGGTTATTTTCGGGTTTTCTTTTTGGCTAAGCGCCATAGATAATGCATCGTTTACAAGGGATACTCTCATATTATCTGCCATTGACCAGCCAACCACTCGACGTGAATATAAATTGATGACGGTAGCAAGGTATAGCCAGCCTTCTTTCGTCGCGATATAAGTAATGTCATCTACATAGCAAGTATCAGGCTTATCGACCGTAAATTCCCGATTTAGCAGGTTAGGTGCAATAGGATCGTCATGATCAGAATAGGTGGTTGCTTTGAATTTTCGCTTTGTTTTAACGTGCAGTCCTTCCGTCTTCATTAATCGACCAATACGACGGCGACTCACAGTCAGATCTTGCTCTATTAAGTCTTGCTGTATGCGACGCGTAACATAGCATCCACGCCCTTCATCAAAGCTCGTTTTGATCGCGTCTGTTAAGGCTTTGTCTTCCTGTTCCTTGGCTGTCATCGGGGCTTTTTTCCACGCATAGAAAGCACTACGACAAACCTCCAGGGTTTGACACATTGAATGCACAGAAAAATCAGCGCTATGTTGATCAATCCAGGCGTACTTCACACGATTTCCTGCGCAAAGTATGCCGCGGCCTTTTTTAAAATATCACGCTCCTGAGTCAATCTAATAACTTGTTTTTTCAGGCGTTTTATTTCATCATCACTATTTTCTTTTTTAGTCATGCTGTTATTTTCCTTGGATTTTGAGGCGTTATGAACCCAAGTATAAAGAGTGTTAGGGTTCACACCCAAATTTTTAGCGATTTGAGGGATCGCTTCATCAGAATCTAACGCGTGTTAACGGCAGATTCTTTAAACTCTGATGTGTATGTATTTGGCTTTTTCTTAGTCATTTTTAGGGGCTCTATATTAGGCGTTAAATTTTAGTTTTTGTGTCCTAAATAGTGTAACCACATCACATTCAAAATATTTTTTATAACCCTTTTCCATTACCTAAAATGCTGTAATGATAGAGTTTATACAGTCATCATGCCGACACACTACCGTTATTTCTATTTGCTTCTGTGTATTAACTAAGCCTGATCTCCGACAAAACACTATTTTATGCAGGTATCTCTAATAAATTAGCTAAGCTCTTATTAATAGCATGAAAATCTTCACTAGCAACACCTAGCATAGAGAAATGGCCCCACAGGCTGGGGATAGTTATCAATTCACTACCATTGATCATTTGTTGCTCATTCAAACAATCAGCTTGCGCAATAAACATATCTCTCTCGAAAACTATGACATGCACCTTGGCAGTAATGGATGCTAAGGCAGACTGCAGATCACTACCGGAATGCTGCCCAACATCACCTGTCTGCCATTTTCTTGCCATAGACAACAGGTTATTTGGGTCCATGGGCAAAAACCAAGCTTCCCAAAACCTAACTAGGAAATCTTCCACTGAAGAAAAACCAAAGTCTGCCAAGGCATCACTATTAAAAAGCTCCTGACTAGCACCCATCATTGCAAAAACCCAAGCCATACGTTTCAATCCCTGTTCAACCTCACTGGAATTTGCATAAGCACCTTTAGCCCACCCAGGATCAGACCTTAAAGCCGAGCTAAAGACATCTACATACAGGGCACAATGCGGTGTAGTTTTTGCCGTCCCCGCGATCGGTGCTGCACGCGCCACCATATCTGCAAAGCGCACCGCCCATTCATAAGTTTGTTGTGCACCCATGGACCAACCTGTCACTAGTTGCAAACGACTTACACCGAGATGTTCCGTTAATAGTTTATGCTGAGCACGTACGTCGTCACCTATAGTCAACTCTGGAAAATCTGCAGCACCATGAGGTCCTTCATAATTATGAGGGGAAGTCGATAGGCCACCACCAAACTGATTTGGGATTATAATAAAGTATTTATTCGGGTCAAGTGCCAAACCTTCACCTACATAGGGTGCCATTGCGGCATGTGTTCCGGAAAACATGACGGGAAATAATATAGCATTGTCTCCCTTTTCATTTAGTTCGCCGAAGGTTTTATAGGCTAAAGTTGCATTGGCTAACGTAGCACCCTGCTCAAGTTCGAAGTTACCTAACTCAAAGACTTCAAACTCGCCATGTTGTGCTGCTGAATAATAAGCATTTTTAGGCATTATATTATCCCCTGAATTCACATAATAGAAGATTCAGATCTAAATGCGTATCCTTAGCCCACGCATTGGATCCAAGTTATTTTCACCTTAAGTGTACCTCATCAGTCAATGCTGTTTGTATTTTTCGAACAACAAAGGGTTAAGTCTTATGTTTTACATAAATTCTACCAAACATGGGATCAGGTCCAGAATTGCGAATTCTTTATTATTGAAGGAGTAATTAAGGGCAGTGTTAATTTAATGGTCTATTTCCTCAAGCGTTAAATGAACCAAATGACCGGTTTGGGTCGTTATTTGTCTGTCACTATCCTATTCACGGCCGCCTGATCTTTGAGGAATACCGTCATTAGTTTTTATCAAGTTCGGCAGTGTCTGTTTGATCAAGTTGTATCTAATACAAATCATCAGATGCTATCAGCTCACTCATAATTAGGCTCCTTTTAAGCACCTGAATTGATTCTTTAACATCATCCAGGTAGGTCTTCCAGCTGACTATTTCTTCGCTGCTAATGTGTGTAGTATCGAGCTCCCTTAATGTCTCACCTAATTTACTAGCCTTGCCCATTGCAGATCTATGCTGCTTTTAATGGCTGCGGGTTGCTTGTCGGCTGATGGCTCAACGGGGTTAGCCAAAGCCTTCACAGCCTCTTTAATTGTACTTTTTGTGAGTGTGGTTTAGCTTCGGCTTTAGCCTCAACTGCCGCTTTATCCAGTACGGCTAATCGCTCTCCTTTTGGGGGTTTTGCTAAGGCGACAAATTGAAGGGTACTTATATCGGATAGATTAGAAGATCTAAAGATAGGTTTAACGGGTTGAGCACTTAAACTTTCTGAATCTTGCTTTTTAAATAGCAGGTGTATTTTTTTTAATGTACTGGGACTTTCAAAAGAGTTCGGCGTATCGGGAAGTTTTACTGTAGCTGCAACTCCCGTTAATAACTCCTGCTGAACTTCACCGGTCAGTGCTAACTCATTTAGTCTGGATTTTTTCAAATTAAGCGTGCTTTCTCCCCAGGCATAGTAGGAATCAAAATCCAGTGCGCTGTATGCTTTGGTATCTCGCATTTTATGGCAGGCAATGATTGCCTTATCCTGCCCTGCCTTTAACTGATTAAGACCCTCTTTTGCTTGTTACTCTAATTCTTTAGCTCGTGCTACTGTGGGTGTCTGGTTTATTACTTCATTACTCATTCGTGTTTTTTTACCTTAATTTAATGCATAAAAGGCCGCTTTAGAAATGCATGCCACACGGCTTTTAAATATTTGTATCAGAACTGTATGTTCTACTCTCCAACGTCAAACACCTGTTAAAGGAGATGCCATCTAAAAACTTTTTTGGAACAAATAGATTAGCATTTTTCATTTCTTAGTGCATTCCTTGAGGCTCTATCGACCAGTGTAAAAAACCTATCAATTTCATCTTTGTGCCTGGTCGCTTGATGTCCACGTACTTTTACCAGCTCAACATCAATTTGATCGGTGATTCTGTAAAATTTCTGATACAATTTATAATTGTTAAGACGCTTATTTTTCTTTGAATGATACTCACTTTTCTCTAAGCGCTCCCACCTATCGGGTAAGCCTATAATATTTTGCGAGTCCGTATCGACAAGCACATTACTTTCTATAGTCTCGATACCGCTTAACGCCCATAGTAAAGTTTGTAATTCCAGTTTCGGTGTTTTTCTCAATCAGACATTTGATCGACACAACAAAATCAATCTCAGTGCGTGTTTCTTGAATTAAGCCATCTATAATAACGCCTGTTGCCACATTAAACTCTCCCAAAAGTGTTTTTGTGCCATGACGCTCATACTCAAATGCGATAGATTGAACATGTCCCGCTCTCATGGGTAGATCAGGAGAAATCGGTTCCAATGCCTGAATGCCTGTCATTTCATCAACACTGATAAAAATCTCTTCCGGTGTTTGCTGAGACTTTGCATAAAGGTGACAAATATCTTCAATTTTTTCTTCCTTTCGCTCATCTGCTTTTGCATTCAGCCAATATTAGATCAAGTGAGGTTTTAAGTCGTTTTTTTAGAAGTCGACCTAAATGATTCGCTGAAATAGTCTCGACAATACCTTGTTTAATGAACTCTGTCGCCAACTCTTATGTGTTCAATGAGTGATGGGACGACCATGATTTTCAGGTTTTTCACAGCAAAGAGCAATGATTTGACACAATTGTTTGGGGGTAAATGTATCGGGCGCACCAGGGCGCGGAAGATCCTGAAGTCTCTCCCGGACTGGCTTATCAGCCAGTTCATGCCAACGGGCAGTCCAGTTCGTAATGATATTATTCTGTACATCAAGTTTTTGCACAATATTCTGATATTTCATGCCTGAGTTGGCTAATAAGATAATCTCGGCTCGTAATACCGTGCTCGATTTTGCAGTCTGCTGGCGAGTGATTTTTTCAAGCTCTTCGCGTTCGTCATCTTCTAGTTTTACTGTAAATTTCGGTTTTCTCATGATTCCCTGTCGGTGAATTCGGTACGGAATACCGACACTAGAATAATGACTGAGTACTAGACCAGCGCAATATAGCGTACACCAAATTCAGTATGCAGAGATGTTGCGTTCAACCAGATAACAACTGCCAGTGCTTTTAGCTCTTTTTCCTTAACAGATAGCTTAAGCACATCACCGGCTTTTAGTCCCTGTACTGCTGCACATTTCAACCGCACCCCGTCAACGGAAATATCCACCGTTTGCGCGGCGAACTCTTGATTATGCAAAATAAAATGGGCACCCAGAGTCATATTTTTTCGATAATATCGGCGTTTCAACCATAGTTTGGCCGCATTATGCCTGACTTCAACAAATTCCAGTCCCAGGTGAATTCGCCCTTCGTCCTCCATTACCCAGACTATTTTTGCGTTAGCACTGAGCCCCAAATCATGCACAAAGACATCTATATCCTGTATTTCATTTAGCAAATTTCGCACATCGCTCACAGAACAAATAAAACGCCCGGCTTTCAACTCAATCTGGATGCCGCTCACTGAAATATCATGGCTTATAAAGGCGAGCTGTTCACCAGCCAAAGAAACAAGTCCTGTGGATGTAAATTTTTTTCTATATTCTTTTCTATTTTCTTGCATGTATATAACCCCTCGCCAATAGACCCTAATAAATATAGCATAGTCGTTTTTCAGAAAAAACCGATAGCAGAATCAAAATCTAATGTGCTTCTTGACGAAAAGCGTAATTTCGGCTATTTTTAACGGATTTTTCATTAATTAAAGTATAATTTACAAAACAGTGTTTCTTAGGAAACTAACTTTAGTTATTATTGTAGCTTGGATAACAGTCTGGCTCTATTTTTTGAGTCGCATTCAAGATCATAGTATGTGTATTTTACGAGGGTATTAAGAGTGGAACTCAGTGGCGGACAAATAGTCGTTCAGTGCCTAAAAGATGAAGGTGTAGAATATCTTTTTGGGTATCCTGGTGGCGCAGTATTACATCTATATGATGCAATTTTTCATCAGGACGATGTGAAACATATTTTAGTCAGGCATGAACAAGCTGCAACCCATGCAGCAGATGCTTATGCACGTGCCACAGGCAAACCGGGTGTAGTGCTGGTCACTTCTGGCCCAGGCGCAACCAATGCAGTGACTGGTATTGCCACTGCCTATATGGACTCGATTCCTATGGTCGTTATTTCAGGCCAGGTGCCTACCGCCGTGATTGGTAGTGACGCCTTTCAGGAAGTGGATATGGTCGGCATCACGCGCCCTTGCGTTAAACATAACTTTCTGGTCAAAGATGTCAACGATATCGCCGAAACCATGAAAAAAGCCTTTTACGTTGCAACAAGTGGACGTCCTGGTCCTGTGGTTGTTGATATTCCAAAAGATATTACCGACCCTAATATCAAGGTAACGTATAAATACCCTAAAAAAATCAAACTGCGCTCTTATAGTCCGGCAACGAAAGGCCATCCAGGGCAAATTAAAAAAGCGGTCGACTTATTATTAAATGCGCATCGTCCGATGATTTATTCAGGTGGCGGTGTCGTATTAGGCGAAGCCAGCGACGAACTAACGACAATGACGCGCCTGTTAAACTACCCTATTACCAACACGTTAATGGGCTTAGGTGCTTATCCAGCGACAGACAAGCAATTTGTTGGCATGCTTGGTATGCACGGCACCTATGAAGCTAATCTGGCTATGCACGAGAGTGATGTTATTTTAGCCATCGGCGTACGTTTTGATGATCGTGTGACAGGCAAACTCAGTGAATTTTGCCCCCATGCAAAAATCATTCATATTGATATAGACCCTGCTTCTATTTCTAAAACGGTTAAGGTTGATATTCCTATCGTTGGAGACGTCAAGCTGGTATTGAAGCAAATGCTGGATATTCTTAAAGAACACAAAAAGAAACCGTCTAAAAAAACACTGACGGCCTGGTGGAGTCAAATTGAACAATGGCGCAGTGCCAACTGCCTGGAGTTTGATCGTGACAGTGATTTAATCAAGCCTCAGGCTGTGGTAGAAGAGCTGTATAAAATTACCAAAGGCGAGGCATATATCACCTCTGATGTAGGACAACATCAGATGTTTGCCGCACAGTTTTATCATTTTGATAAACCACGTCGCTGGATTAACTCTGGCGGCCTAGGGACCATGGGCTTTGGCTTACCTGCAGCGATAGGCGTTAAATTAGCACACCCGGAAGCAGATGTTGCCTGTATAACCGGTGAAGCAAGTATCCAGATGTGCATACAGGAATTGTCAACAGCCTTGCAATACAAAACGCCGATTAAAATTATTAATTTAAATAACCGTTATATGGGTATGGTGCGTCAATGGCAGGAATTTTCCTATGAAAGCCGTTATTCCCATTCCTATATGGATACTATCCCTGATTTTGTCAAACTGGCTGAATCCTATGGTCATGTTGGTATTCGTGTAGAAAAACCTGAAGACGTCAGGCCAGCTCTGGAAAAGGCATTCGCCATGAAAGATCGTACTGTTTTCATCGACTTCATCACCGATAGAACAGAAAACGTTTACCCAATGATTGAAGCAGGCAAAGGCCACCAGGAAATGACTTTACGTGTAGCCCCAGGCACACCTATCGACAGAGAGTTAGCATAATGAGACATATTATTTCTATTCTGATTGAAAATGAAGCAGGCGCACTATCTCGCGTTTCCGGTTTGTTTTCTGCGCGTGGTTATAATATAGAATCATTAACTGTCGCACCGACCGAAGATCCTACACTGTCTCGTATGACGCTGGTCACACGAGGCAGTGAAGATATTATTGAGCAAATCACCAAGCAACTAAATAAATTAATTGATGTTGTGAAACTGATCGATTTGGCTGAAGCATCGCACGTAGAACGTGAATTGATGCTGGTCAAAGTCAAAACCAGTCATGACACACGCGAAGAAATCAAACGTCTCGCAGATATTTTTCGCGGCAAGATAATTGACGTCACCAACACCAGTTATGTCATAGAAATGACCGGCGCATCGGACAAACTAGATGCCTTTGTCAATGCACTGGACGCCAACATTATTATTGAAACTGTGCGCTCTGGTCCGACCAGCATGTCGCGCGGAGAAAATGGTTTACACTTATAAACACTACAACAAAATTAAATAACAGGAAATCAAATGCAAGTTTATTACGACAAAGATGCTGACCTTTCAATCATCAAAGGCAAAAAAGTCGCTATTATTGGCTACGGATCACAAGGCCATGCACACGCTAACAACCTAAAAGATTCGGGTGTTGATGTTGTCGTTGGCTTACGCGCCAGTTCTAGCTCTGTTGCTAAAGCAGAAGCACACGGACTCACTGTTAAAAATGTGCCAGAAGCAGTTGCCAGTGCAGATGTCGTTATGATTTTAACGCCTGATGAATTTCAATCTCAACTATACAAAAATGAAATTGAACCCAATATCAAACAAGGCGCGGCTTTAGCTTTCGCACATGGTTTTGCAATTCTTTACAATCAAGTTACACCCCGCGCTGACTTAGATGTCATCATGATTGCACCAAAAGCACCCGGACATACAGTACGCTCTGAATTTGTACGTGGCGGTGGTATCCCTGATTTGATTGCAATTCATCAGGACGCCTCAGGTACTGCGAAAGAAATTTGCTTGTCTTACGCATCCGCTATCGGTGGTGGTCGCTCAGGTATTATCGAAACGACTTTCCGTGAAGAAACAGAAACCGATTTATTTGGCGAACAAGCAGTGCTATGCGGTGGCGCAGTTGAATTAGTTAAAATGGGTTTCGAAACACTCGTAGAAGCTGGATACGAGCCAGAAATGGCATACTTTGAATGTTTGCACGAATTAAAATTGATCGTAGATTTAATGTTTGAAGGCGGTATCGCCAACATGAACTACTCGATTTCTAATAATGCAGAGTATGGCGAATATGTCACTGGTGCAAAAGTTATTAACGAAGAAAGCCGTTATGCAATGCGTGAAGCACTCGCCAACATCCAAAGCGGTGAATACGCTAAAAGATTCATTTTAGAAGGCATGACTAACTACCCGGAAATGACCGCACGTCGTCGCATGAATGCAGAGCACCCAATCGAAATAACAGGCGGAAAACTACGTGCCATGATGCCATGGATTGCAGCAAATCAAATTGTTGATAAAACTAAAAACTAAATTTTAGCGGTATTTTTCAATAAAAAAAGCCCGTCGCTGACGGGCTTTTTTGTGGGTGGAGGTTGCTTGTTACAAATTGCTGAATTCAACAATCAAGTGAAATTTAATTTATTACAGTGTTATATATTTAGGTCTGGTAGAGAAACTCAACTAATGAGATATTAGATACCCTGCCGGATAATGTTTTTTATAGCTGTGCTATAAAAAACATTCCTTAATTGAGGGAATTTCCTATCTATTACCCTTAACTACACGCCAAATTTGCGACAATAGCAACTTTGTCATCTTGCAATGAACCTAAAAGCATGAACCGAAATATTTTGTACGCGCTATTAGCAGCTACGTTGTTTGGAGCCAGTACCCCCTTTGCCAAGTTATTCATTGGCGAACTATCGCCTGTATTGTTGGCTGGATTACTCTATCTTGGTAGCGGAATCGGACTGCTTGGTGTCAGACTGTTTCGAGACCGAGGCTGGAAACCGATCCTGCTGGCTTGGTGTGAGTGGCCTTGGTTGCTGAGTGCAATATTTTTTGGCGGTGTGCTCGGTCCCATTGCATTGTTATTTGGTTTAATCCATATTAGTGGGTCAACTGCCTCTCTCTTGTTGAATCTTGAAGCGATTTTTACAGCAGCGATTGCCTGGTTTGTCTTCAAAGAGAACGCAGATCGGCGTGTCGTACTAGGTATGATAGCAATAGTTGCCGGTGGAATGGTGCTCGCATGGCCAGAAAACACTATCGACTTTTCAGGCTGGGTCGGGACATTGGCGGTAATCGCTGCCTGTCTTTGCTGGGCTATTGACAACAATTTAACGCGAAAAATCGCGGCATCTGACGCAATATTTCTAGCTGGCTCCAAAGGTCTCATTGCCGGTACAGTGAATACTGTGTTGGCATTGTCTTTTGGTTCCAAAATGCCAGATGTTTTTACTTTGGTATCAATAATGACATTGGGGCTACTTGGGTATGGGGTAAGTCTAGTATTATTTGTGCTTGCTCTCCGTGGGTTAGGAGCCGCACGTACTGGAGCCTATTTCTCAACATCGCCATTCATTGGCGTTGTAGTATCCCTAGCATTACTAAGAGAACCGACCACACCGATGTTTTGGTTGGCTGCCGTATTAATGGCGCTAGGTGTTTGGTTACACCTGATAGAGCGTCATGAACATTATCATACTCATTCCCCAATCAAACATTCCCATAGCCATGTTCACGACGAGCATCATACTCACCAACATGATTTTACTTGGGATGAGCGCGAGCCTCATACCCATTTTCACAGTCATGCAATAATCACACATAAACATCCGCATTTCCCTGATATACATCATCGACACGAACACTAATAAACCGTAAAAGGCTTAAGAAATATTCCAATGACAAATATTGATGCATAATGGGAGCCCGAGTAAAATCAAAAACCAGAATCAGCCTGCTGCAAGAACGCAATTTCTGCTGCTGTTGATTGTCGGCCAAGCACTTTATTTCGGTGTGGATAGCGACCAAACTTCACAATAATTTGCTGATGTTTTATCTCAAAATCCAGATTAGACTGAATACCAAGATGTTGGTAAAGCTGCAAAGCAACCTGATGTATTTTTAAAGACTCGCTGTGCATAAAAGGTAAATAGAGCACGCTACATTGGATTGGCGTTAACTGTTCATCAACTCCCAGCAACACTGCCTCTTGAGCTAGCGCCAAAGCTAATGCATCATAGGCAAAACAGCGTGGCGAATTACGATACATATTTCTTGAAAACTGATCCAATACTATGATTTCTGCCAACCTGCCCTCCGCCGTTGTTCTCCATTCAAACAACTCACAGCGTATTGCCTTATCATAAATGTTTGTATATCTTTCCCGGATGAGATGATCTAACAGAGCATCCTTAATCCACCATTGCTTAGGTTCAAGCTCCTCAAACCAAAACTTTATAATGTCTTGATACATTGGTACTCCTTGAATATTTTCATTAATACCCGTGTCTTTTAACATAAGTTCTCCCTATGCCATAGCTAAAGTTTTTTTCATGGCACTGCCATTAATTATAGATGATAACCACTCCCCCTGGTTTATGCGCAAAAGCAAAGCCCTATTGCCCTAGCTTCAACTATTAAAGCAGTAGCAGAGCCAATCAAAGACGCCTGCCGCTAAGCTACTACTGAACCCCTAACGCCTTATAAACAGCATCAACAGGGTCGGAGTAAAAGCTTATCTGAAACTTCGAGAACAACTCCGCCGGCACGGTAGGTATATCCGATGCAGAGGCCATCGGCAGCAAGACTTTAGTCGCACCACTGTCCATTGCCATTTGCAGAGTACCGGCAAGATCTTCTACAGGATTCACTACGCCTCCTAAGGTCATATTGCCTAACACCACCATTTGCTCCTGCACGGGCTTTTTCATTAACACAGAACAGAAAGCTATGAAGGCAGCAAGGCTGGTTTGCGTGCTTGCGCCGGAATTATAGAGTTCAACAATATGCAAATGGAACTCGTATTCAGAAAATTTGGCTATCTGACTAATGCGACTCAGGTTACCTTTAAAATAATCAAAACCGACCCGAATAGCCTCTTTAGCTGCTACATGAGAACCGAAACCTGAAACCGTATGCTTTCCATGTCCCGCCATCATTTGCGTTTCAAAGCGATACAGCCCTAATTGGCCTGTTGAATCACCTTTAGTGACTAAATGCACTACGCCTGGATGCGACATGCCTTCTGGAATGAGCTTACTGCCGCCCTGCTCGGGTACATTCACGAAAAATTCTTCTAAGGATTCATTATCAAGATAGCTGAAATGCACATCAAAGAATTCCATTCCTCCGAGCTTCTTGAGTTGTTCTTTAATGCGTCTACGAACCTCTAAAGCATAAATCAAACAATAACGTACATCCTCTTTATCAAATTGGTTATGCGGGTGCAAAAGCTTAAGCAATCCCGAAACAGTACGCCTCACCGCAATCACATCACGCTGATTTAGGTTATTACCTAATTTAAAATATTTATCAATCGCGTCGGCAAAATTACGCTTGCGCATTTCACGCATATATTCAGCCATATAATCAGTAATCAGGCCAAAGCTATCGGTGAAGAACTCAGGCCTCATTTTTGGAATGTCCCAGCCTGGAATATAGGCATGAAACCGATCAAAAAAAGCGGTATCAATCATCTGCGTTGGGAATGGCGCTAATAGATGGCTGGTTTTTACTAAGGTTTCGACGCTTTGATTGATATTACCGATAAAGACCATCGAGGCACTGGCTTCAATCGAGTCACGTCCTCTGGAAAATGAACCCGACGCCATGTAGTCTTTCATGATTTGAATGCCATCATTATCATGAAAATTAATTCCTGCGACTTCATCAAACGCGACTACATCCCAAAGACCGACTAAACCCACTCTGCGGCTAGCCATGTTATAAAACAGGTTCGCCACCGTAGTTTGCCCACCAGAGACTAATAAGCTATTGGGTGAGCATTCTTTGTAGACATGACTTTTACCCGTACCTCTCGGTCCTAATTCACAGACGTTATAATTATTTTCTACAAAAGGAATCATACGCGCGAGTAAATGTAATTTAGCGCGTGCCTCCAAATTAACCGGCTCCATGCCAATTGAACGTAATAATACATCGCCCCATTCCGTGGTGGTGAATTGCGCTCTTGCCGTAAATAGCTCTTGCATATCCATATTGGGCATCTGGATCGGTTTTAGCGTCGCAATCGAAAACGGTGAAGCTTTCTGACCTTCTTCAAAGAAATACTGCACGCTGATAATACACCAGATACCACCCATAAACAGCTTTTCGTTTTCCTTAACAATACCCACTGGTACAAAAGCATCTTTAAGGCCTAAATTAGATAAGGTGGCCTCATAAATATCTTTGTTTTGATTGAGCTTCACACTGACTTTATCGATCACTTTATAGCTGCCCCGCTCACGGATCAGAGATTTTACTTTTTCCGCTTCATCCGGGCGCACATAGTTTTCGGCTAATATCTTTTTAACATTCTCTAAGCCTTCGGCAACCACCTCAGCATCATCAGAAGCACAATACATCCCCAATAAGTATTCCAGCACATAAACAGGGACATTCGCCCCTTCTTTGAGCTGCTTGGTCAGATCCTTTCTAACGACGCGGCCTTTAAAGTAGCGATTTAATAGCGTATCTAAATCTTCGCGTGCCGTCTCTTCTTTATTAACACTGTCATTCATTAATTCACTCATTAGAAAAAGTCATCCTGAAAAGCTAAATCAATGGTGACCGCATATTGACTATAGCGGGTTTGGGTGGCGGTATTTTCTAATACCAATGTATAGGCCGCATGACGATCAAATTGCGAGCCGATCAGCTTTAAACGCGCATCTCGGGTACGCTCATTCATAGAGGTGCTTTGACTGTCGAAGTTTAAAGTTTCACGACTGGAGACTTCTTTACCGTCACTATCAATAATAAAAATATCCACTTGCCGCGCAATATGTAAATCATCAACCGCATCGGTCTGAATAAAGCTGATTTTATCGATATTATTGGCCATCTTGATCGGCTGGCTTTTTACGACAATACCCACAGGCTGTTTTTCATTCTGCACCATCTTCTCGCCGCGTAAGGCGGCAATGGATATCACAGGGACGCATATCTCTTGCAACATAGCCCCACCATGCACAAAACGCGAACCGCCGACAAAATGAAAGCGTTGTGCGCCTTTAGGAATTAAAAATTCAGTGTCACCGCTACCATTAGCGGTATCAGCAACCCGCCCTTTCCAGCAAGCGGGGTCAGCACTGAGATGATCGCCAATAATATAACGTTTCTTAGCCTCAATCGTTCCGCTAGGCTTAACGTCCAAAACGGTTTTATCGGCTTCGGACAAAGCTTTTTTCTGGAATAAAAACCCATGATCAGCGGTAACTAAAACACGATTACCATTTAAACGATTAATTACCCGCCCGACCAGGTCTTGTAATTCATCAATAGCATCACGACAGGCCTCAAAAGTTTTCTCTTCCGTAGACAGCTTATCGCCAATCGCATCAATAGTATCGTGATAGATATACACCACTTCGGCATCACGAATCTTTTCACGCCCCTCTTCGTTACTCCATGCAGTTAAAGTCTTGGCACTCACCGCCATACCTTTTACTTTGGCTAAAATCACGTTCCGATTATCCAAGCCTTGTGTTGATAAACCATCAGCAAAGACAACGGTACTTTGAGCTGCAGCATAAGACAGCGATTTATGCGGCAATAATGCGGCCATACCTAATTGCGTATAACTGGGCAATACCCCTAACTGCGTGTTTAATTCGGCTTTGAAGCGCTTCTCACGGTTAATACTAAAAACTAATTCATGCGCGACTTCATAGCGTAAAGCATCAGAAATAATGACAAAAACTCGCTTAAACTGCTTGCTTTTAAGATGTATCGCCACCTGACGCTCATAAAACTGGTATTGCTGCGCGACGCCAGCTATTTTCCATTGTTCTAAACAGTTTTCATTTTCCAGCAGCCTGTCCCATGCCAGGCCTATTTCATATAAATACCAATGGGTATAGAGATTCTCTATTTCCTCATCAAGCTGGCGCAATACATCAGAACCTTTACTTAAAACGGCAGCCACATTTTCATTAAATAAACGATACGCCTGATCAAACAAGTAAAGCTCACTCACATAAGCCGCATACATGGCCTTAGCGGAATCATAATGAAAACCATCAACATATTGCTGGCGCAAATATAATAAGCGCTCAGCTTGACGTAAGGCTTCATAAATAGCCGCATATTCTTTACGCGATAAACACCAATGACTCACCAATCGCCGCGATAAGATACGCTCAAATTGCACGCGGTCTAAGCGCGTACTCACATCCAGTAAATTATGCACAAGGCCGCGAATAATTGCTTGCTCAATGACTTCAAAAGTCTCACATTCCATTAATTGGAACGGGTGGTAATCCCTACAACGTGATGCCACTTCTAATTGACCACTGATCTGCTTTGCAATCACATCATGCGCCTCTGCAAAGCTGCGACTGTCACGCCAGCCGCTCATAAACGCTAATGCCGTTGCTTTGCCAGCGCCTGTCTTTACAACATTATTCAGCAACCAATCCCGATCTGTTGCCTCAATTTGGCTCCATAGTTCTGTGCAGAATAATTTTAAAATGAAATCTGCTAAAGAAGGCTGACTGCTCTTATAACCAAACTGCGCAGCCAATTCATTCCACAAGGACTCAGTTAATTCAAACTTACTTAGCTGATCCATTAAGCGGACAGCAGTATTCTCTGATACTAAAGATTCTGCATAATCTTTGACCAGTTGAAATAAAATATCCGTTAATGACGCTGATTCCGCTTTGCTTAATACCGCAATCATCTTACGGTCTAAAGAAGCCTCATCTTCGTTCTCAGTGACAAAACGCTTTAGGCCCGCCATACGCTGTTTATTGGCAAAAAACGCCTGCCGTTGGCGTATATGACCGCGTAATGCCATTTTAGGAATACCCAGTTCATTCAGTAAAATAGAACTCACATCGGCAAAGAATTGCTCGCTATATAAGCGCATATCCAACAACCAATCCCGATCCGCTTCAGGTTCGGCATAAGGAAAATACAATAAAAAGGGCGTTAGCGGCTCGTCTAATTCCAAACGCTTTTTGGTTTCAAATAAGGATTGCCCGGACATATCCAAAACAGTGACACCTTCAATTATTAGCATCGAGACTGCCTCTTTAAAGCTTTGTTCAGGGTCATACCAAAATACCAGGCGGCTTTGCTCAAATTTGGCGCTAATGCCTTGCTGTAGTTGTTCTATTTGCATAAATCCATCACTTGTTAACCATTAACGTCGAATTAAGCGCACTTGTCGTAAAAAAGGCCTCATTATTCATGAAAACACATTGAGCTTGTTGTTCTTTTATCATTGATCGGTGTAATGACACGAATAAGCACCTGTGCTTTGTTCACGTTTAGTGACGGTTTCGATAAATGCATTACCGTATTTTTTGATGCTCGCGATGTTCATGTTGATTAGACTCCTTTCTGGTTGGTTAAATGTTTAGACGATGATTTTGTCTAATTTCTTTCGCTAATGGCTCAAACACGCCAGCCTTTTCAGCATAGCGCTGCCAGTCTGAAACAACAGCTATCACCTGATCAATAATTTGCTCGGCTGGTTTTTTAAAATTACCAATCAAGCCTGCAACCGCGATTAAATCATCTCGCACAAAGCCGTCTCTTTTGCCATTTAATGACATTTGATGGGCATTCACCCAGGGCGAGTCTTTTTTATAGCTGTAGGCAATATCAAAAGCGGGAGCCAGTTTCCATGCGCTGTTCATATCGGTTAATAAAAAAGCGGTGTTTTTGCTATGGTCATCATGGTTACGAGCGATGACGTTAAACACCATGCGCCGAAATATTTCTATCGCATCCTGTCTTGATAGCTTTAATTGTCTGGCGACGGCTAACAGTTGTTCATAGCTATAACTGCCTGGCTTTTTATAATCCGCATGATCCAAAGCACATAATGAAATCATATGTACTTTCTTATTGCCGATACGATCAAAACGCTGCGTCATAAAATGCGCCCTTGCACCGTCCATTAATAATTCAGAGTGAGACATGTCCACCCCAGCATCAATAGCCATCAGGAAATAAGCATATTCCATACGCCCGAAGCCTTTAGGATCGCCAAAGACTTCACTATTGACTTTGTGTTCTTCTACACCATCAAATTTTAATAAATAATGCTCAAAACCCGCTGGCGCATCCGTTTGGCCTGAGCGCAATTGAGTCCGGTCTTTATTAATGGCAATTAAGGCTTTGGCTCTTGCGCCACCTGCTGAGGTGCCGACTTGAAACAAAGCCGACATCGCGGCATTATTAGTTTTTGCAGGTAGAACCTCAGTTATGAGCTTGGCGCGTTGATCGATAATCTGCTGCGCCATTGCAACCAGTGAGTTTAATTCCAGCTGTTCATTTTTTGTTTGCGCACCAGCAATAGCAGGCGCAAACTCTAAAGCCCCCATGCCTCGCTTACCCGTATAAAGCAAGCGTTCCAGTGCTGAGAATGAATGAATATCCCGCCCATTTCTGGCTAACCAGGCATTAATAACAGCATTTCCAAAATCATCCGGCAAGGCATCGGCAAAAATCGCCGGGAGGCCTTTATAAGTTTCAGGATTCAACTGCGGGAATTGAAACTTTTGTCTGGATAAGGGCAGATGTAAAGGAGCAAGCTCTATCCCTCTGTTTATCCATTCTGGCGCATATTCAAAAGTACTTATTTTGTTATTCGGGTCATAAGCGAGCGCCCCGACTAAATGCCCCCAGCAATGCACTTCAGCAAGATTTTGCATTACCAATCCAGTTCTGATGGTTGATCAGGCTTATTATCAGAGTGACTCCCTGTTGCCCGCACGCGCTGTTTACCTTTTAACTTAAGTTGTTCCATTGGACTAAAAGGCGTTTCTGGAATAAAGTGTTCGACTAAATCCAGTCGATCTAACGCACGTAATGCAGCGATGATATTTTCAAACTTCCCTGCGCCTTTTTCTATCTTACTATAGCCCATGCGAGACATACCTATCTCGTCCGCCAGCTGTTGTTGCGTCAGGTTTTTTTCCAGGCGCAACTGTGCGATTCGATGACCGACTTCAGCGGCTATGGCTTGGTTACTCATGGCTTGAAAATTCATAATGATTAAATTTATTATCTTTAACAGAATAATAGCACTTAATGATTAGTTATGTTGTCATTAATTTTATTTATACCACCTTAAGCAATCGTCTAAATACGACTACCGCAATACACGAAAAAGTAGATCAGGTTATCCCGGCATATGACACAACGGATACTCTGCCGGATAACGTTTTTTATAGCGATGCTATAAAAAAGCTAATCCGGCTTACGGCTTTGCATTTTTTGAATAAAACGCATTACGCCTAGTTTCGGATGTGTAAATATTCAGAGACCCTCACTATATCTTCTTCTCCCTGAGGGAGAACGCTGGGTTGAGGGGGATAATAACTAGGGTCTCTGAATATTTACCACTGAGCTAATACATCAAGACATTGGGTTTTACCCAGAAAAATAATCGGACTGGTATTTAAAACAATATTCATGATGGCATATTATCTATGGTCTCTATATCTTCAAGTACAGTTTCATCGGCAATGATATAAGCTTTATCAAAATGCTCTTCCAAGCGATAGCGAAACCCCTCAAAGCTTAAACCTGCGAGATGGGCAGCACTGGCAAAACTGACTTTTCTGGCATGATATAAACTCGCTGCCAAAAAAAACTCCACCGCATGATGGCCTAAGGGTTGTATCACTTCATCTAATTCAGCGTGTAATTCTATTAACATAAATCACCTTTTAACTGTTTTGTTACCCAACGACCCGACCACGCTCTAAAATCTGATCCAAATGGAAATCACATTGATCATTCCAAAAAACACGCTTATTTTTAAACTGAACAGCATTAAATAAAGCCTTATCATAGAGTGATTTATAACAAGGGATACGCTCTAATTCTGCTTTAACATCAAAATCCACAACAGAATTGTCATCTAAATAAATGCGTAAAATATAATCATTTCTTGGTTCGATATTTATCAGTTTCATTTTATTCTCCTTTTATCGTAAAGGCTCAATACGCAATGGTTCTTCACCTGATATGGCTAACTTCCAATCGACCATCAAAGATTCTTGATGTAATTCAATCCATGCCTGAACTAAGCGCGTTTGTTTTCGGGGTAAATTTCCAGCGATGACAACGCCTTCCATAATTGAAAACACAGCCTCATCATCCTGATATTCAGCATGGATAGGCGGCATATTATGTTTCCCCGTATCATAAAAATACATCATGATACGAATGCCATAAAAAATAGAAATAGTAGGCATCGCTGACTCCTTTAGTATTAACAATTACCCTAAAAATTATTCATCACTTTCCCCCGTCACCGCTTTAACCTCCGCCAACAAATCACCAAATTTACCGTAATTCACTTTAACGCCATCATCTAAATCCAAACTGATGCGCATATCGGCATAGTGCTTTAATTTATCGTCAAACTCGCTGAGTTCTGTTTGTTTTTTATCTAAGGCGGTGAGGGATTTTTTAAAGCGATTGCTTTCAGCAGTAGTGCTGGCATCTTGCATTTGTTTTTCTAATACCATTGCAGAGGCCTCGTATTTACCTAATAACGGGAGTGACATACTCGGTACGCATGCTGGATAAGGTGCTTTCGTTGTAGCGGTGTAGGTAGACCAAACATTCAAAGGCTTTTTGTTTACCTGAGCTAAATAGCCAATATATAGGGCGTTTTTTATAGGTTTTTAGATGGTCTTTATAGAATTGAGTGGAGAGATAACGACGGATGGTTGCTAAGCTGGATTCACCTCTTTTGGGTTTTAACGCATGTAGGCATAAACTTTCTGCTACAAAGTCTAAATTCTGTTGTAGATTGTCATTCTCCCCAGACCACACGGACAAATTCACGAAAACGGTGGGTGGCATCATCTGCAAACCACTCTTGATCGGTGAGCGGAATAATACCGTCACTCAGGCCATCAGCGTACATCATCGCTCCCACGCTCTGCGTGGAATGCAAAACGCTCTGCGTCTCTGTAGAGGGTTAGCTTATCTACGCTCCTTCGTGTTTCGGACGCGGGCGTCAGGGGCGGGTACCCACGCGGGGCGGGGAACGATAAACGAAATCTTTATTACCGACATGCGCATAAACCAGCCCTGCTTGATCCAATCGATAACGTCCCATCATACAGCCAATGGCATAGCTGATCAGTTCAGCGAGGGTATCGGATTGAAAGCGGTTATTGATAAGTCTTCATCGGATAAGTTACCGCCGTAACGGTATTTTGGATTAACTGTTAAGGTGATTTGTTCCAGTGGCACATCGGGCGTGAGTTCGTCTTGTAAACCGTAAGCATCGATAAACAAGCGGTTATTTTCTTCTTCCAGCGTTGCATTTCGACAATGGTTTGTTAATTTTGAGCTTTGCCAAGATGCTGTATAAATATTAGAAAGCAGGTAGGTTGGGTTTTAGTAGCTTTATCACGTAATGCAGCATTTTCGGCTTCGAAACGTTTTTAGCAACTCGTATACTCTTTGCAGTATTTTTATCTTACTATTTGCAATCGGGGTAAGTGCTTTCAATTGCCATGAGGGTTTACACAACCTAATTCAAATTCAACGTTGCTCAAAGTTGTACTCAATAAAACATCGGTATTAATTTACTTTACTGATTTAGAAGGGAAATAAAATGTCTAGCTCATCAGCACAAAATACCGGCCTCTGAGAATAGTCCATAGTACGAGCTAAGACCTTAAGAATCTTGTAGACATAAATCAACACAACCTTCATTTGAATACCCTAATATTTCATAGTGCTAGTCATTTATTGATTTTCAGGAAATGCTTGGCCCCTTAGCATCAAATACAAACCACACTCGTCAATGCCTAATGGATAATGTCCCAGTAAACACGTGAAAGACTTTGGCGTATTAAGCACTTTTTAAAATAATATGTATTTAACTGGGCGAGAAATTTAACTTTTCTTTTTCATTAAAAAATGAACTATATTTCATTCCATTTGACATCCAATTTCAAAACTACTCATTGTTACCATACCACTTACGAAATACACACCTTTTGTTGTGGAAACAATTTGGCTTTTTAATTAAATTTCAACTAAAGAGAACTAAAATTTCCAACTTCACTTCATGCCAAAAACGAAGAAAATGATTGAATTATCTGTCGTTGTTAAAACGTGCATAGTCTCAAAGCTGTAATTCATCAGATAATGATGTAAAAATATCAAAACAATCTAAGACTTTATTACTTAGCGAGTATGCAATAAGGTTTACTTGGTATTTTCTTAGAATGTCTGATGTATTACGCTCAACTCAAACCAACCGCACATGATTCTTAATCGCGTATAGCTACAAGTTTTGAGGGGGTTGACTTGATCACATTAAAATCTAGAGAATTTGATCAATAAATACCAGTTTATTAACAGAATTATTTTTCTGAATAGCCTGAAGTGTAAATGTACATAAGGAACAGATTCAAAAAAGAATGATATTCTGGTTGAATCAGTGAAGTAAAATTGCATCATCAAAATCTTAAAACGTAACTTGTTCATAATGAAGATAGACCATCCAAGCAAATGGAGTCATATAACCTGAATGATATACCAGAATCTTTTACACTAGTCCAATAATCCTGAACCAAGAACATTGAAAAAAAATCTGATTTACTCATAACCTTTAAAGTTATCTTTTAAATAACTGTTTTAATACCGGATTCATATCATTTTCTACCCATATAAGGCGGATTAGCCACCACCGCATCATATTTCTGCGCCAATATTTCAGCTTGTTTAATAAACGGCAAAAATACCGCTTTGCCGTATGTTGGGCAAATATCTCAGGAGCCTATCTTGATCTTCTATAAAGCCTGCATTCTATGTAAAATCAGGTAATATTTTAGCCAACTATCAGGTACTTCAATTAAGGAACCAAGTTTTTATCATGTGATACTGCAATCACAATCCTACTAGATCGGTTTGCGCCTCAGCAATAAAGCCTGGTGCTCCTCACACATCTGCTTTGTTTGCAAATATAGTTGTTCACCCCAGTTCTAACTCACTGATCGACTAACCACTGGCTCTTTCTGCATTGCTAAAACATTCAAGCTGCACATCACGGGTAAAGATACGCTTATCATCCGCTCTTGCTTTCATCATCAAAGCAAAACCAGCTAACTGTGCTGCTCGATCATCTATATCTAAACCATAGAGATTATTTTCTAAAATTACTTGTGGAATATCACGTAGTTACGATAACCTCGTTCTTGATAAATGGCTTTTAACACTTGATAGGCTTCCACTAAGATATGACCTGAACCACAGGCAGGATCTAAGACTTTAATGCTTTCGGGTTCAATACTGTCAGGGGTAATGGCTTTAATCTGTGCATTGACTTCATCGGTTTGCTCAGCAGGTTCAATATAATATTCCATCCCTGCTTTAATGCTGGAATCAGGATAAGTTTGCAGCCATTGTCGACCCACAGAATTTTGTACTAAATATTTTACAATCCAGTTAGGCGTAAACAATTGCGTGGCAGCAGGTATATCTTCAGACTTAACCACCTTACCAATCACTTCATCTTTCTTTTCTGAAATATAGAATTGATACAGCCAGCCAATCACTTCCACCTGCTCCCAGTCTTCTGCTGGAATATCATTCACCAAACCACGTAAAATAGAATCAGTACGAGTTAAATTATCAGGTAATAATAATTCAGTTTCATCGTCAATCGCTTCAAACAAAAAAGGCATGGCTTTATGTAAGGCGTGGCACTGCCCTAATAATAAAGTCCGATACAAAAGCTCGTCTTGATTCCCTGCGAGTTTTAGTTCAATAATCTGATCACGATTTAAACCCAAATCCTCAGCCACATCTTGGGCGTGTTCGAGTATTTCAGGTAAACCACCCTCACCCCAACCCTCTCCCTGCGAGGGAGAGGGGGATAATACTCTGATACCATGACCTAAATAATCATGACATTCCATATAACGAATGGCGCAGAGGCGGTTAAACCATGTATAGGCAACGAGTTCCATTAAAGGCTTAAATCCCATGTTTGCAACTCGTTTAATGAGTTTATTACGCGCACCTTTAAGTTTTAAATCAACACTACGTCCCTCAACAGTCAGCACCCGCCCTTCTGCTTTTGCTTCTGCAATATGGCTGTCATAGATACCGAGTTCATTTGCACGTTTGCTAACGGCGGTGATAAAAGCGTTTCTGGCCAGGGGGGCGTATTTCTTGATGTGAGTGGTATTCATGAGGCGCTTATCCAGTCCGATAAAAGCATGACATTAAGATTGGATAATGATTTAAATCCCACATCATTGGTTAATAAACAGGTACAAGAATGTATTAAAGCAGTGCTTGCATGAATAGCATCAGGTAGCTTTATACCTGTTTCTGCACGTAGTTTTGCCGCTGCGATAAGAATATCTTCATCTATTGGCATAATGTTCAAGTAATCACCAGGCGTTAGTGCTTCGCGGTAAACAGCAACTAATTCAGGGTGCTGTTTAAAAGGGAAAACCAAACATTCTGCTAAGGTTAATTGACTGGTTATTGCTTTGCATTCACCTTGCACTAGCCCTGTGAATACCTCTGATAATAGACTTGCCCAAGGCTCTGCTCCTTCTAGAGCATAAATAAAAATATTCGTGTCCAGGTAAATATATTGTTGGGCAAGTATTGTTCTCAATCGTCCCATTTATCACGCTCTGCACGAATTAAGCTATCAATTTCAGCCGCATTTTTATAGCAGCCTTTAGCCTGACCGATTAAATCAAGTAAATGGCGTTTTGCTGGTTTATCGATGATCTCATCATCTAGCGATAAAATAATGACTTCAGTTCGGCGATGCTGTAGTGCCTTAGGAATAGCAATAGTCTCTGGTGTGTCGTTGAACACTAAACGTACATGATTCATGTCTGTATGTAGGTTGTCTTCATTAAAAACAAATATTGGGTAAGTGTATCAATTCTTGACCTAATACGAGGTAAAATTTCTAGCCTTATTATCGTTCCCACGATCCTGCCCTGCGTAAGAACTCATAGTCTTTATTTTTTCAAATCAATAACAGTATCTTTAAGCGGGGGAATATCTCAAACGCTGGTTTGCCTTTTATTGACCTAAACTGCGACGTACATCCATTAGCGTCATAAATAACTTATTCGGTTCATCTGAAAATGAGCTAAAGCCCATTTTTTCATAGAATTTCGCCACACCTTGTTTGGCATCAACCATAATTAAGGGAAAAGCCACTGTATCACTAGCGGCAAGCAGTTTATGCAAGGCATCAATTAATAACCATTCACCATAACCCTGTTGCGCATAACGCTTATCAACTGCGAGTCGTGCAATGAGTGCAGCGGCTTGGGCATTCTGGTGTTTCTTTTGTAACTTCTGAGGTAAGGTACTTAGATTCAATGTTGTCATGGTCAATGTATAGTAGCCAATAATAAATGCCGTTTGTTGCTGATCTTCCAGGACAAAGGTACGAGTATTGTCTTTAACTGCGTGCTGCTGCGCCATCATTCGCACATAATTATTTAAAGGCTCAACACCACAGTCAAAACGCTTACGGTCATGTTTATTTTTATCCAGAGGGACGGTAATCACACTTGCGATTTATTGGTATAACGCTCTGCCGCCTGCTGTAAGCGTTGATGCACTTGTGCCGGTGCATCCAAGGCTTTGGCTAATAAAGCGGCATCACGCTGGCTCAGTTTTATGCTTTGTTCGCGTTCGATAATGTCTTGGGCTTTTTCTATCGCCGCACTGAGTCCCATTTACCAACCCAACCCATAAACACTCCCCCACCCCCAAACCATTCCCCCACACCCTTCCCCACCCAACTTCCCATTCTATCTAAAACACCCCAAATTTCCACAATGTAAACCACAAATGAGTTTCTTAATGCTGGACATACCCGCTAATAAAGCGGCATTACCCTCTGCTAATTAAATGCCTCAATGGTTGGGGATTTAAAAAATTTCCATTATTCTCTGTCTTATTGCTCTAGGTGAACTTCATTGTGGGTATTTTGTGGGTATATAGTTCTTTCGTGCTCTTTATATATGCCCTGCAAGACTATAACTATCTTTTAATTTTTTTGAAAGTAAGTTTTGAGTGTCTGCATCAACACGGGCGGTAATGCGGGGTGAAGTTGATGTCATGCGAGTCTCCTGTTTTTATATGTGTCATATTGGCACATTTTATAAAGGAATAGCAAGTATGTATTTTCGTTTATGTGTTAGTTGCAGATTTTTTAACACTTAAATTTATCCTCTATTTTAATCTAACTTTATCACCTGCTTTAACAGCCACTAACAAGTGTTCTTCGCAATTGATCAAGATATTGCTCAACCTGCTCTTCCGTTTCAATAAAGGCACACCCTGATGCTGTAATAATTTCGGCAGGATTAATAGTTACCGTTCTTTTTGGTTTTGGAGTAGCAGGAGCTGGTTCAGCTACTTTTGATTCAGAAGTATTTTGGGACTTCTTGGCTTCTGCTTCTCTTCGTCTTTGTTCGTTTTCTGCTTTAGTATGCTCAGCATCAATATAGGCATTAATTAACTGATCAGCTTCCTCTTCATAAGTTTCTGCATCGGATTGGTCGCTGATGATTTGTGGAATTGAATGGGTACTCTCAATACGTTGTTTGCATTTCTGTAGTGAAAACAATGCTTTATTACTTAATTCACTGGGTGCAGCACATTCTGTTAAAGCTATCGTTATCCGTGTAATTCTAAGCTCAACCCTTTTCAGTGCATGCGCACGTTTTTCAGCGACTAATTGATCATTAATTTTTTGCACGCTTTCAATTAGTGGCTTGATATGGCGTAATTGTCCATAGGGCTCTGCCATCTCATAAATACGGTCCAGTTCCTTTAATGCCTTTAAAGCTTCTCCCTGTTTTTCGAGTGCTGGACGATTAGCCTGGTGATTATTAAGTGCTTCTGCTAAGGACTGCCATGTGTGGAATTGGCTGTTATAGAACTCGTCCAGATCTTCAAAATCTTCTGCGAATTCCTCCAGGGCATCAGCATCTGCTATCAGGCGTTGAATGAGTTCAAAGCTGTTTCTTTGCTCTAGTATTCCCGCTAATAAAACCAGACCCGATTCTATTTTTTCTTTACCTGGGAAATGCCCCGTTTGAGATTTAATGGCAAAGGATTTAAGTTCCTCCTGCCATTTTTTTAATTCCTGTTGAATCAGTTCTGTGAGTTCTTTTTCGCCTGAGCCTGTAAAAGTTTTAGAAAATAAGCGTTTAACTAATTCGACTGCTTTTTTGAGCTGCCTTTCATCATGTAGTCTTATTTTTTGTATGCGTATTTCGCCGCGTTTACGACTGTTGGTAAACGGTTCATATGCTTTGTTTAAAGCTAACGGCAAGCTTTGCAAGGTAAAACTGATTTTTCCTGCTAACCCTAGTCGGGCGGCTATTAATAATAATTCATCATCTAGCCAGCCATAAGGGCGACGCGTAAAATGACTGACTAAATCGCGTAAATAAAGGGCTTCGTTACGATCCACTTTAAGTGATATGTATTGCTCCACTTCTTTCATCGCTTGTGGATTACATTCCTCTGCTGCAAAGTCCATATTGGTTTGGGCAATATCATCTGCCATTAATACCGCCTGGATTTCTTTTTCTATACTCCCCGTGGTGGGACGTAACAAATTCAGTTTTGCAAAGGTGTTTTCAATCACATAGGTGTAAGCCGCTTCCAAAATAGCTGAGGGTGTTGCTGCTTTTTTGGGTAATTTTGTACCTATGGCAAATAGGTCTGCTTCAATAAATAAACTTTCAAAATCATGTCTTAAGCGTTTTTCTCTTTCCATGTTTTCCATCTGTTTATCGCGCAACAGATGTTCTTGTTCTGGACGTTGACCTGAATTTTGTTTTAAAAATCGATCTGTCTGGATAAAAGTGCTTAATTCATCCCATAGGCGTTTGTGTTCGCCTAATTTTATTAAGATACATCCATCACCATCTAAGGTATGGTTAATGCAGTGTTGATCATGCGCATAATTTTCATAATGGGCATCGAGTGGGGAGATTAGCTTTAATACCAGATCTTCTAATTTTGATCCGTCTCTTGGATGTCCGTTACAAAAGCGACTGACTTTAAAATCTTGTTTATTAATGGGATAACGGAACTGATTTTGACGACGTAAAATATCATCAAAAATGATAGTAGCCAGTTTATTAGAAACTTCTGAAGGCTCTATATCAGTATGCCGTATCTCATTTTCTATTTCTTTTTCTTCATTGGTAAGAAAGACGAACTCATCACCGTTGCGGGCGATTAATAACTGTCGTTCCAGGCGATTTAAACTGTCATCAATTTGTTTTCTTAAATTTATTTTGTCTGCATCTATGCAATCAATAGAAAGCGTGACCAGATTATCCAGGGTGCTTTTGACCGTATCAACATAACGAATCAGAAACAGAGTTTTAAGTATATTGCCGTCAAACTCTGTTAGTGAATCCAGGTCGCAAGCCTGATCTATCGTTCGTTTTACTGCGGGTTCTAAAAAGCTTTCTATAGGACTGTAAAAATTATGGAAAGGGATTAATACGTCTAAAGGACAGTCTTTAACCTGTTTAGCAGCGGATTGGAAAGCATCCAGTAAAGAGCGTTCCCCCATCGCTAAATGTTTGCCTGTTGCGCCTTTGGTTCTTATCGATTCAAATACTTTTTGTACTAATGCGTAATGAAACGGAATGAAGGGGTAGTTATCAATAAAGGAGGGTGCATCAGAAAAGGGTTTTAATTCTGCTGTGGTGGTTTTATCAAAAGATAACTGATTTCTTAAAATATCCCCTTTATCTGCATAGATTTCACCTAGTTGTTGGCTCGCTTGTGCTGTTTTTGCCAGTAAACGTTTTTGGATGACTTCCGACGTATTGGAGCTGGAGAGTGATGGCTTGGTTGCAAAGCGGCCTTGAATCTTGGAAAAATCATCACCGTCACGTTTTTCCATGTTGCCAATAGCGGCATCTAAATCTGCTTGTGAAGTGACAACCACCCATGCACGTCCACCGCAGGTTGTGCCCAAGTCTTCAACTATTGTTTGAAGCTTGAGCATCATTTGGGTGCTTTTGCCGATGAACTGACCGACTTCATCAACTAAAAATAAAACATGCCGGCCATTTTTGCTTTCGATATATTCGTTGACCCATTTGCAGAAGTTTTTCACATCAAGGGGAAAATTATTTCCCAGCTCTTCTATTACTTGACGAGCTGATTCTGGGCTTTGTTTACTGGCTTCTGCAAAAGCTTCTGTGAGTTCATCACGATAAAAATCATAGGCATCTCGGTTGTTTTCCCACGTATCGCCAGTGAGTTCAGCAAATTTATCTTTGAATGCCTGGTATTGTCCTCGCTTATCTAGTTCTCGCTCTAAATGCGCTATATGAGGGAAGTCCGCGCAATAACCGACTCGCTCATTAAATACTTTAAGAAAAACTTTTAAGATGGCATTTTCTGCTTCATCGGTATTAGCGCGTGAATCAATATTAAACAAGATAACATCTGCTTCTTTATTAATCGCACTATGTATATCGCTGATGAGCATTGCATCGGTCATTTTTTCTTTGAAAAACTCGAAGGCTTTACGTGTTTCTCCGTCTTTTTCTACTTCTCTATTTTCAATGAGGTAAGACAGGATTTTTAGGAAATGCGATTTACCCGAACCAAAAAAGCCCTTAATCCAGACACCCATTTTGGTGTTAGGATTGAATTTATCATTACATGAAGGCAGATAAGCTTCGAAAAATTCCCTGAAATGTCGGTCTAATTCTTGAGTGACGACATATTCATCCAATTCGACATAAACACTGTCATTATCCATTTGCTCGGCTTTGACAACACCATTAATATTACGGGTCAGTTGCTTGGTAAAGATTTCTTCAACTATCATAATGTGTCTTATACTGCCTTGTGTTTGTTGTTATTGCCATCTTCAGGAACAAGCTTGAATGCTCGGTAATAATTTCTTGATTCAATCATGCCGAAAGGATGTAAATCCCGACCACTGTATGAGCCAGGGTAAAATAGAATAAGTGGCGTATTGCCCATAACATCTTGCAAGGCACTAAGTATTTCATGTCCGCGCACTAACGGCCAGGCATTACCTAAACCAGATAATAAAAGAAAATCCAGGTTTGATTGATCATTGGCTTTAAACGCTTGCTCGGCAATAAATCTGGCGACTTTATCCTGACTTAGTGGACCCGCTAAAGTTTTACGTAAAGCATCGGCGCCGACTTGTTTTTCACGCGCAAAGGTACGCTCTAATAAGCCGCGCGCATTGAGCATATCGGTTAGCGCTTGAAAGATATTGATATGCGCAAAATGATGATTATGTTTACTGAGCTTTTCAGTAAGATGACCAAGATAGTCTCTGACAATCAATTCTGATTTAGGCGGGTAATCAAAGATCCAGAAGCCAACTTCATTACCTAAGCCGTCATTTTTAAGAAATTTAGGGCATTCGATCCGCTCAAGCACTAAATCCAATCGCGCTTGCAGGGCTTTATCTGTGGGTTGATGCATTATTGGGTACACTCCATGACCGCGATAAGTTGTTCTTGGTTAATTTTACTTAAGGTTGCTATGACTTCTGGTAATAAGTATACGACCTGTAGCTGTCGTTGGCGTGGCGAATTGAGATATCCAGCATCGACTAAGGCCTTAATGACACTACTACCCATTCTCTTTTGCGTCGCTTCAGAATAATCCGCTAATGCAGGAAAGACTCGAATGCGATCTTGAATAAAATCAGCCCAAGCATGTAGTGATATAGCAGGTTTATAAGTACGTTTCGCTTCAGCAAGATATTCTCGCATAAAATCAGCAATAATGGGGGACTGCACGATAAATCCTGCTAATAATAATTGTACATAAGCGCGATCAGATACCTCAAGTAATGCCTGAGTATAATCATCACCCATCGCATTTAAGCGTTTACGGATCACCTTAGCAAAGCGTAATGCGGTTTGAGCAGATTTTTTTTGCAGGACATTATCTTCAACAATACGTTTCTTCCATTGCTCTTCAGACAGATTTTCCAATTGAAGAGAAGCAATGATGCGCGTCTCGGCAATTAACAGGCTACCGCCGTTTAGGTCGCCTACGTAAGATTTTACGTTCATCTTTATACTTTGTTATATCGAAATCAAGCCATAACGTAACCCAATGAAGGTTCCAAGACTTAATGCCAGTGATGTTTTCATGGATAAACCTCTCCTGTCATACAGATTATGGGCAATATAAGAGCTGGCTATAAAGTTGCTTTAACAGTCAAGCCGAGTGCTCTGATCTGCTCGGCAAAATGATTTAACTGCTTACTGTCAACACTGGAAATTTTACTGGCTTCTGTTTGTAAAGAAGGCCGGGCTATACTGTATAGCATGACGCCTTGCAATGTAGCTTGCTGCATTACTTTTTTAATTATCAGCACATAAGCGCTTTGTTCTTCCTGAGACACTAGACCCACAGCTGAGTTATCAGCGTAGTTCAACATACAGCTTTGTATCCAGGTAGAACATAGTTTAGCTGCACTTATCAGATTTTCGATTTGCCGTTGCAAACTTAATGCAGCGTGATTGATTGTCTCTCGCCCCTGATCTGTCGCACTATCCAGTTTAAACCAGACCTGACCACTATACTGATGAAATAACCTTAAGCCCTCTTGTACATCTGGCTGATGTATCAAGCTACCATTAGTAATCAGCACATATTGAAACGGATCGGGAATGTTTGCTTGCTCAACCACGCGGATTATCAGTGCAATTGCTTTGGCAAAACCCTGCACACTGGTCGGTTCGCCATTACCCGAGATGGCAATATCTTTAATCATTTGCTTTTCAGGTTCTATTTCGTAGCGTTGATAAAATGAACCCTGCAAAACATCCTGTAAAAAAGCGGCTAACTCCGTTGCTAATAAGTCAAAATCCAGCTCAGGAGCAGAGCCAATTTTTAAACCAGGCACCTGGCAATACACACAGCGCCAGTTACAGGCATTATTGATATTAAAATTAATACCTATCGACAGGCCCCCGGCACGTCGGGAGATGACCGGATAAATATACTGATAACCTGCAATATCGCGGTTATGGTCATTGACCGTGAGTTTAGTCATGAAAGTTAAAATTAATCTAAAAAAATGTTATTCTACTGGCTTAGCAAGATAATTATTTAAGTTTTTTGGAGAAAAGCATGAGCGATAGAATCGTTTTACGCACTGGCGAAGCATTAGTTGCCGGTGGCCCACCAGGTACCGCAGCAGAGCCAGAAATTGTCATCGGCGAATTAGACGGGCCAGTCGGCACAGCCTTAGCAACCTTAACTGGCGACCAAACCAAAGGTCATTCTAAAGTATTTGCTATATTAAACACCGATATTCAAGTTCGCCCTGTTACCTTGATGGTCAGTAAAGTGACGGTTAACAACAGCCGTTATACCAATATTCTGATGGGTACCGTGCAAGCGGCAATTGCCAATGGCGTATTAGATGCTGTTCGCGCAGGCGATATCCCGAAAGAAAAAGCGAATGATTTAGGTATTATATGTTCAGTCTGGTTAAATCCGAGTGTTGCCACTGACGATAATCTGGATCATCAAATTCTTTTTGATATTCACCGTAAAGCGACAGCGTTAGCCATTAAAAAAGCGATGAATAATGAGCCAAGCATTGACTGGTTATTAGACAATCAGGACAAAATCACCCATAAATATTTCCAGATGGGACTAGATGGCAAGATTTAATTGCTCGCTTCGCGGCATCTTTCATTTTCCAGTTAACACTTTTGTTGTTTTTTATCTGGGAGCGCGGGCGGCTCTCGCCTGCATAGGGTCAATAAAAGCGGGCAAGCTGCCCGCGCTCCCAGCGTTTTGAAAAAAAAAGTGTAAACTACTTTAAAGGCAATATGAAAGACGTCCGCTTCGCCTTAGGTAAATTAAAACAGCCCGCATTGAGACATCTGAATGCGGGCTTTTTATTTGTTAAACGGGGCTTCCACAAAAAATCTGTTATAAACGGGTATTGCTTTAGACTGACCAGCATCATCACCCGCTTTATATCAATCTTCATATACTCATACACAATGCGGTTACGTATATCAACTGCAGAGCGCCATTGTTCAAGTTCAGTTTGCTCAATCTCACCTAAGCATAGCAGTGCAGGCAGTTTGCCTGCGAAACGGAGATGGACCGCCTGCGCTCTCAATAGAGTAAGTTGCCTAAGTTACTTACATCATTTCCTTCAGGAATGGTGACTCAATAAAACCTGAAACCAAGAAAAGCGTATTTCCGTAGGCTTTGCATTTCTGAATAAAATTCATCACCTCTGATTTCGGATATGATTAACCTTCGATCCTTAGTAGCAGACATTTCGCTTCAACCAGCCGTGTTTAGGCTATACAGCGCCTGCATACATCATTAAGCGATAATACTCGAGTGCGTTATAATTAAATACCCGTGTATTCAACGCTATCACTTAACACCGACCTTTCGCCAGCAATCGCCATCGCTTATGCAGATAGAACATAATTCACTTTATTATATTTACGACCCTATGTGTAGCTGGTGCTACGCATTTGAGCCTTGCCTGGCCGAACTACAGCAGCGATTGCCCCAACAACTCAACTTAAAAATGCTACTGGGTGGACTTGCCCCTGATACCACTGAAGTTATGCCTGCTGCAACACAGGCAATGATTCAGCGTGCCTGGCAACAGATAGAAAAACAAGTGCCCAATGTACGCTTTAATTTTGATTTCTGGTCGAAAAACACCGCTTATCGCTCGACTTACCCTGCCTGCCGCGCAATACTCGCTGCACAAAAACAGTCACCCGCATTTGCCGAAGCTTTGCGTAAGACTATTCAACATGCGTATTATCAGCAAGCAAAAAACCCTTCATTAAATGCAGTTTTAATTGATTGCGCACAACAAATCGCGCTGGATAGTGCACAATTTAGTGCCGACTTAATAAGTCCTGAGGTCCATGCTGAACTTAAAGCACAGATACAATTTTCACGCGCATTAGACGTGAGTTCCTACCCTTCATTACGCCTGGTTTTAAATAATGAAATTTACCCTATCCAGATTAACTATAATGACCTTGACCCTACACTAACGCAAATTATTGACTTGCTTACCATCGATAAGCAAAATGCAATAACCTCGCCCTGTGTTCGTCGCTGCTGCCTGGATACTGACGACATGTGCCTGGGTTGTTTCCGCCTGATAGATGAAATCATGAACTGGTCTTACACTAGCAATATTGAAAAACAAGCGATATTACATCAGGCTGAAAAGCGAAAAATGCGACATACTCAAAATACATTATCAAACTAAGGATAATTACTATGACTTCACTCCTTTCCTGTATAGAAATACGAGCCACATCAGAACCACGCTATTCCATTATCTGGTTACACGGATTAGGTGCTGATGGGCATGATTTTGAAAGCGTCGTCCCTGAACTGCGCATAGATAAAATTGCACATATCAATTTTATATTCCCCAATGCCCCGATTCAGCCTGTCACTATTAATGGTGGCATGGAAATGCGTTCCTGGTATGACATTGTCGATATCACGCTAGATCGTAAAGTCGCTGTAGACGATATATATCAGTCCTCTGCTGAAATTAAAAAGCTGATACAAAGAGAAATTGACAACGGCATACAAGCCGAAAATATCTTACTCGCAGGTTTCTCTCAAGGCGGGGTAATTGCATTACACACAGGTTTACGCTATCCGCAAAAAATAGCAGGCATTTTAGCTTTATCTACCTATCTGCCAACGACTGAGCAACTTATTACTGAACGCGCTCTGATTAATAATGACACTCCCATTTTTATGGCTCATGGAACACTGGATACTGTGGTACACACACGTATAGGCAAGGATGCCTGTCAGCGCTTAAAGGCGATGGGTTACCCTATCAGCTGGCATGAATACACAATGCAACATTCGCTGTGTCTGGAAGAAATTATCGATATTGCTCATTTTATCAATCGTATTTTTTGAATTGTGTACCGGCAACCACTCCCAGCCTAAGGAAACACCGCAAAAACCTTGTGTTCATGCCCTGCTTGACTACCATTAAGTTAAGGAATATTTCAATACAGACATAATCTTACAGCGTAGGTTAGACACCTAAGCTTGGGTTAGATTTTTATTGCTTTGCAATAAAAATCTAACCCAAGCTACATCGTAATTCATTGATAATAAATCAATAAAATATTAATTGAATGGCAGTGAACCACGTAATTCAAAGAGGACAATTCTTATATGTCATTTTTTAAAGACCTTACCCAGCGGCGTTTTTTCCTTCTGGCACTGTTCATCTGTCTTATTATCGCTTTTGCCTTAGTTAAGTTACAACCCAGGATGGCACACGAAGCCACTGCAGGATTGATCAGCGCTGTGAATGTCATCAAAATCAGTCCTTATGACGTTAGGCCTGCAATCATAGGCTTTGGTACAGTTGAGCCGGATATATTACTGGAATCCAAGGCGGAAATATCTGGCAAAATCAGCTATGTCCACCCGCAATTACGCAATGGTTCAATCCTGTTAAAAGACACAGTTATCATTCGTATTGAAGCAGAAGATTACCAATCAGCACTGCAACAAGCACAATCAACCGTCGCCAGTCAGCAGGCAAAGCTCAGAGAAGTACAACTGCAAAAAAATAACCTCCAGGCTGATCTGACTATCGTCCAGAAAAAACTAAATCTGGCTAAAGTGGAACTATCACGCATCCAGTCTTTGTTAAACAAGCAGTCTATATCAAGATCAAGCTTCGATGCTCAGCAAGTGAATGTTTTGCAATTACAGCAGGAAGTACAGAAACTCACTAGCCAGCTAAAAACTTTACCCGAACAATTAACCACAGCTCAGGCGAATCTGGCTAACGCAGAAGCCTTAGTCAGCACTCAACAACGTAATCTTGAGCGCACTATCATCAAGCTTCCTTTTAATGCACGTATTTCACAACTGGTCGTCGATGAAAACCAGTATATTAACAAAGGCGCGCTGCTTTATACGGCGCAAACCACTGATAAAATTTTGATTAATGCACAGTTTGCACTCGCACACTTCAGAACATTGGCGAAAGATTTTCAAGATCAAGAAGCACTGCTTAAAGAAGCCTTTTCATCAGGATTTTCTGCAACAACCTTTAAACAGCTAGGTCTCAGTGCCAAAGTTCGCCTTGCAGATAATGATTCTCCTTATTGGCAGGCAAATATTGAACGCATTAGCAGCCAACTTGACCCTGCGACTCGCACACTGGGCATTATCGTTAGCGTAGACAATCCCTATCAACAAATTATTCCGGGCATCAAGCCCCCCTTAATGCAAGGCATGTATACTGAGGTCTTACTACAAAGTAAAGCTAAAACCTTTTATGTGATACCAAGAGACGCGCTGCATGAAAATGAAATTTATATTGTCAATCAGCAGGACCAATTAGAACGACGCGCTATTAAAAACATTCAGTTTCAAGGTGCTATGGCGTTACTAAGCAGTGGCTTAAACGCAGAGGAAAGACTGATTGTTTCAGATGTCTTTCCAGCCATTCCGGGTATGCAGTTAAAAGCGACTGAAAAACCAGCAATTCAACAGGCAATCGCTGATTGGGTCAAGGAACAATAAGATGATCCGTTATTTTATCCTGCATCCCACGGCGGCTAATTTATTAATGGCGCTACTGATTATTATGGGACTAGTGACCTTGCCTAATCTCAAGCGCGAAACTTTCCCAGAAATAGAGCACTATGAAATTGAAGTAAAAATCCTTTATCCCGGTGCAACACCGAAAGAAATAGAACAAAAAATATGTAAACCAATAGAAGATACGATAGATGGCACAAGTTTTATAGACGAAATACGTTGTGAATCACGTCAGTCAATGGCAATAGCGACAATCAAAATGCAGGAAAGTGGCGATTTTGTACAATTTAATAATGATATAAGAAGCGCAATTGATGCAGTTGAGAACTTTCCTGAGGATAGCGAAGAGCCGATTATCAAAGAATTAGGTCGCACTCAAGATGTAGTTACGATTGCCCTAAGTGCCAATATCCCGAAAACTGAATTAAAAGATCTGGCGGAAAGTATCAAGCAACGCATGTTAAGAGTACCCGACATTCCCTTAGTCAGTATCGAAGGTTTTTCCAAGCGCCAATTTCAAGTACAACTGCCACAAGCTAAATTGCGCTTGTATGGTATCAGCCTGCAATCCGTTGCGGCCATTATCGCACAACAAAATCTGGATCTGCCTGCAGGGGACATTCAAACCGCCCAGCGTGATTACCAGATTCGCTTTAATGATGAACGTCGTTCAGTTGAAGAATTAGCGGAATTAGTGATTATCAAAGGAGAACATGGCAATGAAGTGCGCCTGGGTGATATCGCCACGATTATAGATAGCTTTGAAAAAACCGAAGATAAAGCGACTTATAATAATTTACCCACTGCTTTTTTAAAAATCCGCAAAAACTCCCAAGACGATAGCTTGCGCGTTTTAGAAGCAGTCAAGCAATTTATTGCTCAGCAACAACAACGCCTGCCGGAACAAATCCAGTTTAATCTGACTCAGGATTTTACCAGCATCGTAACTGACCGTATCAATCTACTGTTAAAAAACGCCTGGCAAGGTTTACTGCTGGTATTCGCGGTGATGTGGCTGTTTTTTGGCACACGTTATGCGTTTTGGGTGGTAATGGGTTTGCCGGTATCATTTTTGGCCAGTGCCTTTATCCTTGCTCAATGGGGTATTAGTGTCAATATGCTATCCATGGTTGCTCTACTATTAGGACTCGGTATTCTCATGGATGATGCCATTGTCATTAGTGAAAGCATAGGCAAACATATTGCCTTAGGTAAAACGCCTGTACAGGCCGCTATAGATGGCACGATGGCCGTGAAAAACGGGGTAATATCTTCGTATATCACCACCTTATGCGTTTTTACCGGTTTATTATTTCTGAGTGGCGATATTGGTCAATTGCTTTACACTATTCCTGCCGTATTAATATCGGTTATTACTATTTCCTTAGTCGAAGCTTTTTTAATATTACCGCATCACTTAAAGTACACTCTACAAAACGCATCAACAGAATCTATACCAAAGGCGCGTCAGTTGTTTACCCACTACTTTGAAAAACTGCATCTTTGGGTCAATCACTGGGTAAAAAAAATGATTGTGTACCGCTATTTATTTATAGGCTCTGTCGTAGGCGTTTTTATCCTGTCTGTCAGTTTATTAGTCTCTGGGATTGTTAAATTTTCGGCCTTCCCTAATGTTGAAGGCGATTTATTACAGGCACGGCTGTTGATGCCGGTTGGTAGTTCTCTGGCGCAAACCCAATTAACAATAGATAAAATAACAGCTAGTATTGAAAGTATTGATGAGTCCTATCAACAAAACTATCAGACACCGCTAATACAAGGCATGACGGTACATTATGGAAAAAATATTGACGCGTTTGAAAGTGGTGCGCATCTGGCAACTGTGAGCATTGACTTACTCACTGCAGAGCAACGCCAGTTGTCAGTCAATCAGATTGCAGATCAATGGCGGCATCAACTCGGTGTAACCCCTGAAGCTTTAAATATCGCCATTAAAGAACCCATGATTAGTCCTGCAGGGCGGGCTATTTATATACGCTTACAAGGAGATGATCTGGCGACTCTTTCAAGCGCGTCGCATCAACTACAAAACTGGCTTTCAGGATATCCGGGCGTTAGCAATTTGATGGATGACTTGCGCCCGGGAAAACCCGAGTTCACTTTAAATCTAAAGCCAGGAGCTTTTGCAATCGGTTTGACAGCACAGGAGATAGCCACACAATTACGTGCTGCTTATCAAGGCATTGAAGTACTGGAAACATCGATTGATTTAGAAACCTATGAAGTCATTGTTAAATTGGATGATGCTTCTAAAGATGAATTAGCAGACTTTGATTATTTTCCTATTGTTCATCCTGGGTCAGGAAAAATCATTCCACTGATGAATGTTGCCGAGATTACATCAACTCGCGATTTCTCTCGTATCCAGCGTATCAATGCACAACGTACTGTCACTATTTACGGTGATATTGATGCCCAGGTGAATAATACTCAAGCTATTTTTCAGGATTTGGGACAAACATTTGTAACTGAATTTAAACAGCTATATCCCGATGTCAGCCTACATTTTGAAGGTGAAGTAAAAGAAGGTCCACTTACTCGAAACTCCATGCGCAATAGCATGGTAATGGGGCTCATTGGTATTTTTGCGCTGCTAAGCTTGCAGTTTCGTTCCTATGCTGAACCCATTTTAGTTATGGCCAATATTCCACTCGCTTTTATTGGTGTCATTTTTGGGCATATATTGATGGGGCTAGATATTACTATGCCTTCTTTACTAGGCTTTGTTTCCTTGTCTGGTATTGTAGTCAACGATTCCATACTTTTAGTCGAATTCGTCAAACAAAATATTAACGCAGGCATGAACCCTCACCAAGCCGCTGCAAAGGCCAGTAGTGAACGTTTTCGCGCCGTTATATTAACATCATTAACGACCATAGTCGGCTTAACGCCGTTATTGTTTGAGCAAAGCCTGCAAGCACAAATTTTAATTCCACTGGCGACCAGTATCGTATTTGGTATTCTCTGCTCTACCTTGTTGGTACTCTTTGTGGTGCCCTGTTTATATGCCATTCTCGAAGATTTCGGGATAGTGCAACTTAATAGCTAGCCGCTACTAGCCGTTGTTCCAGAAAAAAGCATCGTGATGAGACAATATATTAGCAAATAATAATACCATAACACATTGATAATATTAAAAAACATACTTGACAATAATATTCTGAAGCACGTATGCTGAACTTCCAATAAAAACTAAAACGGGATTATCTGATGAATTTAAAAATAAAAAAAACAATACTTGTCTTCAGCGGTCTATTGCTTACTGCAGGAACAGTATCGGCGGCGGATGCAACAGTCGATATTTGTCCTAATGACGCATCGAAAATAGGCATACAGTCGGTTCTTAAATCCTATCTAAAAGATGCTCAAGCTGAAGAAAATGGTGGCTTTGGCTTCCATATGTGGGCGACAGTCGTCAACCGTGCAGGTGAAGTCTGCGCTATTGCTTATTCAGGCGATCACCCTGGTGACCAGTGGCCAGGCAGTAGGGTTATTTCCGCGCAAAAAGCCAATACCGCCAATGCGTTCAGCTTACCGGGTTTTGCACTTTCCTCAGCTAATCTGCATCAGGCCACACAAGATGGTGGCAGCCTATACGGTTTACAGGAAAGCAACCCTGTTGATACTAACGTCGCTTATGCCGGTGCATTTGATGATTATGGTTCAGCCAGCGATCCAATGATGGGCAAGAAAATTGGCGGCATCAATGTTTTTGGTGGTGGTCTTGCCCTGTATGGAGCTGATGGTACCTTAGTCGGTGCTTTAGGTGTCAGCGGTGATTCATCCTGTGCTGATCATAATATTGCCTGGCGTGTGCGTCATGCAAGTGGCTTTGACTTTGTACCGGCTGGCCCTAGCCCGGCAGGTAATGACCAGATTATTTATGCTGGCGAAACAGGTGAAGGTGCCGCAGGATTTGAACACCCGGATTGTGGTCATAGCGAAAAAGCCGTTGCCGCAACACTACCAGCTACTCAGACCACAGAAGAACCAGCATCAGGTTCGTAAATTCCACCAATTAATAACCAGCAGCTCAGGCACATGATCATTAACAACTGAGCTGCTAATTACATGGAAGAAACAGGCAAAAACTACAGCTCTTTTTAGATCAATAAGCACGTAACGCTTCACAATCAAGAATCTCAATAAACTTCCCATCGACCCGAATTAATTTCTCCTGACTAAGCTGCTGCAAAATCCGGGAAAAGGTTTCCGGTCGTATCGACAAGCGCGAAGCAATCACTGTTTTCGGTGCATGCCAATGCAATTGATACGTCACATTGGCATCAACTGGTAATTCACGCAATAAAAATTGCATCACGCGCATTTTTGCATTTTGTAGAGTCAATTGCTCTATCTCCTGCACTGCACCATGCAAACGCTGGCTCATATGACCTAAAATTTTTAAACACGTTGGTGGCGACTTCTCCAGCAAAGCCCTAAACATGGTCATGTCGACACGAATTAAGCGACTTTCGCTTAACGCCTGTGCATTCACCGGATAAAAACCACCTGCCATAAACATCACCGCTTCCGCAAACGTCTGCCCGGGACGAATAAGCTCAATCACTTTCTCACCGCCATCAGGCGATAAACGATATAACTTAATATTCCCCGTCACTAATAAATAAAAATACTCCGCCGCTTGCTGTTGCCTGAATAAAACCTCACCTTCTTCTATTTCCAGCACCTTAGAGCCAGTCAAAACCACAGCAAACTGCTGTTCAGTCAGCCCGGCAAATAATGCATTTTGACGTAACAATTCCATAATATCTCTTCACTTGATTTAGATCAATTACAGCCTAAAGCCATATTGATACAGTAGTCGCACACCTTACAATATTCCTATCAAATTTGCTGGAGAGATTATGTTTTGCTACCAATGTGAACAAACAACCCGTTCTGAAACTGGCGATGGCTGCGGTTCAGCCTCGGCTACTGCTGGTGTCTGCGGTAAAGATGCCACCACTTCAGATTTACAGGATTTATTAGTCTATGCGATTGAAAGTATTGCTCGATATGCAAAGCGGGCGCGTGATCTGGGCAAAACCGATAAACAAGCCGATGCGTTTATCCTTTATGGCTTATTTACCACCTTAACCAATGTTAATTTCTCCGCTGCTCGATTTGTCACGCTGATCCAAGAAGCCGTTGAGCACCGAGAACGCGTTAAAGCGCTTTATGAACAAGCCGCTCAAGCACAAGGCATAACGCCTGATACCTTAAAAGGTTCAGCGACATGGGAACCTGCAAGCACACAAGCAGCTTTACAAATTCAGGCACAATCTGCCGCGATTGATAAAGACCTGGCGACGGTCGGTGCTGATATTATCGGCCTAAGAGCGATGATGCTTTACGGCTTAAAAGGCGTTGCTGCGTATGCGTATCATGCTTATGTTTTGGGAGGTGAAGATGACAGCATCTATGCCGGTATCGAAAAATCACTGGATTTCCTCGCGACCGAACCTACCGATGCGAATGCATTACTTGCGGCTAATTTGGAAGTTGGCAGTATTAATTTAAAAGTGATGGAAGTTCTGGATGCTGCTAATACTGGTAATTTTGGCAATCAGGAACCGGCTCAAGCGCGGATTTCAGCGATTAAAGGTAAAGCGATATTAGTCAGCGGGCATGACTTAAAAGATTTACATGAATTGCTGGAACAAACCAAAGATATGGGTATCAATATCTATACTCACGGTGAAATGCTCCCCGCACATGCCTACCCTAAACTACGTGCTTATCCACATTTAGCCGGTAACTACGGCACAGCATGGCAAAATCAACATGCTGAATTTGCCGCGTTTCCTGGGCCAATTTTGATGACTTCAAATTGCCTGATTGAACCTATGCCAGCGTATAGAGGGCGTATTTTTACTGCAGGTCCTGTGGGTTGGCCGGGGGTGCGTCATATTGAAAATCATAACTTTGCGCCAGTGATTCAAGCGGCAAAAGCCTTACCGGGATTTAAAGAAGATGCACCCGAGAAATTCGTAACCGTCGGTTTTGGTCGTCATGCAGTGATGGGTGTTGCTGATAAAGTGATAGCTGCAGTCAAAGGTGGCGATATACGTCATTTCTTCTTGGTCGGCGGTTGTGATGGTGCCGCACCGGGACGTAATTATTATACGGATCTAGCGGAGCAAACACCCGATGATTGCGTCATTATGACCTTAGGTTGTGGTAAATACCGTTTCCATGAACAGGATTTTGGCAATATTGGGGGCATTCCCCGCTTACTGGATATTGGTCAATGTAACGACGCTTATTCAGCGATACAAATCGCCAGCGCTTTAGCCAGTGCTTTTGAATGCGAAGTTAATGAGCTGCCATTATCTATGATGATTTCATGGTTTGAGCAAAAAGCAGTCGCGGTATTATTATCCTTATTATCACTCGGCATTAAAGGCATTCATTTAGGCCCGACATTACCAGCCTTTATTACCCCGCCAGTCTTAGCTATTCTGGTGAAAGAATTTGATCTTAAACCCAATGGCGAAGCAGCCGATGATTTAGCGACTGCGTTACAAGCCGCTTAATTAAATGTAGGTCGGGTTAGATTTTTGTTGCGGAGCAATAAAAACGTAACCCGACAATAACACATTATGGATGTCGGGTTACGTTATCTGCGCTTCACTTGATAATCTAACCCGACCTACAACTGTAAAGTCCTATGAGCCATAAAATAACCTTAACAACTCACGACCAGCAACAATTTGAATTTGCGTGTGCTGATCAACAAAATATCCAGGATGCGGCTGAAGCAGCCAACCTTTATCCACCCTTTGGCTGTAAATCAGGCAGTTGCGGTGCTTGTTTAGGTACGTGTACAAATGGCGAATACCAGCTGGAAAGCCACACAGATGCTGCACTACCCACTGAATCTATTGCCAAAGGCGATATTTTATTATGTCGCACCGTCCCGAAAACAGATTTACGCATCACCGTCCCTTACGCTGCCAGCGCTATTCAACAAACGCCAACAGCCCCGCGTATGGCAGAAATTGTCAGCATACAAAGCATTGCCGAACGTACTTTACAAGTCACCCTGCAATTACAGGATGATCCAGAAATCGGTCTGGCGTTTGAATTTGAACCGGGGCAGTTTGTCGAACTGGAAATCCCTGAACTCTATTTAATGCGCGCCTATTCCATCGCCAATACACCCAACTGGGAAGGCCGTCTGGAATTTTTAATTCGCTTACAGCCCAACGGCAAATTTTGTGAGTTTTTACAACAGGCAAGCATTGGTCAACAGCTCTTAGTACATGCGCCATCGGGAGCATTTGTAGCGCATAAGCAAAGCCTAAGCCCACGTTGTTTTGTCGCGGGTGGCACCGGTTTAGCGCCGTTTTTATCCATCTTAAGACGTATGGCAGAATGGGGTGAAGATCATCCCACGCATTTATTTTTGGGTGTGAATAATGAAGCGGAAATCTTATGTCAGGAAGAATTAGAAAACCTAAAACAAAGCTTGCCACAATTAAGTGTAGAGGTTTGCGTCTGGAAACCTGAAACTAACTGGAATGGCTTTACTGGAACCCCTGTTGATGCCTTAAAAGCGCATTTAGAAACCATAAGTGACACAGCTGATATTTATTTATGCGGGCCGCCTATCCTAGTAGAAACAGCCAAAGCTATAGCATGCCAGGCTGGTATTCCAGCAGAACAGATTTATTGTGAACGGTTTTTGTGAATACGTATGGCAGGAATAACATTTTCCTGCCATAGAATTAACTTGTTGCATTGTCTTTTATATTCTTTGATCTGTTACTATTCGTCTATTCTATTAAGTATCATTTCAATTTTTTTTACGGACTTACTTACCTTTTTGAGCTCTCTATTCAACTCATCAAGTTTTACCGAATCAACAACTGCCTTATTTGCCAGTTCAATACTAGATTTGATTAAACTAAAAATAGGGCTATTAATAGCAGGTTGATTAGCACCTCCTTTTAATTTTTCTGCCAGCAAGCTTAATTCTGTAATTTCGTGCGACCAATCTTTCGTTTGAATTTCTACCTTTTTACTCGTTATCTCCTTTTCGTCTAGTGATGTAATGATTCGGTTATTTTGCTTAGCTTTCAAGTAAGTTTCTTTTAATCTCTTCTTTACACCACCACCAAAAGAAATATTATATGACTGCAAAAACCCATCATAAATAATTCCTCCTTTGAATGGTAATAAAACCGCCTCGGTGTATAAAGGTAGATAGCTTTTATGAATCATTTCGTCAAAACTCTCATATAAAGCTAAGACTGCATAAACCTTATCGTCACCAATGAAGATGGCATAACTTTTTAAGTATCTTTCTATATTAAACTTACCTTTAACAAAACCTTTCCAACCTTCTATTATAGATAATTTAGCCTTATCAAACCCATCTGGGTTTAATGCCATATATTCATTAATTAGCTGCGGATTTTCAAATAACTTAGCTCTTACAATTAACTTCTCTTCATGTGCTAAATTAATATAGTCTTCAACAGAGCTAACATCAGGGTTTATATTAAATTTACCATTGATATAAAACTGTAATGACCACATTAATTGAAAGAATAAACCTGCATCTGGCTTGGATAATTTCATTTTTATTTTTTATCGTTAAATATTTTTACTCATTTACTTTTAGCATCCAGCTTACATTGCATACCCAACACTCATTTGCATAACACTACGCTAACGTGTGTAGCGCCGCTTATATCGCGCCCCGCGTTATAAGGGATATGCGATCATGCCTGCTTTCATTGCACCGTCAACAGTCCCATCAACAAACTCACTTCCAGGAAAAAAGCATTCTGCGGGATCATATGTTTCTGAGCTCCACTTAAATATAGCAAACATCCATTCATTGCTTTCTCTAACGTATTCCATCCGGCATACAGGCTCTTTAGTACCATCAGCAAGTCTATCAAGGTACAGAAATTTACCTTGAAATCTCGCAATGTAGCGAACATCTTTTCCCTTTAATTCTCGTTGATTGAATGCCTTAATAGCTAGCGAGACTTTTTCACGTATTTCATCAGGTATCAGTTTTTTTCCCATAAAAAATTTTACCTTGTAGTGTAGTACAAAAATCACCCACCTTTATCAAGTGATTTTTTAATTAAAAAAATCTTATACAAAGCATTATATTCGCTTCCTTTCCGAAAACTATAAATAATGGTGGACAAGGCCTCACCATGGACACCAATCCCTTCTCAGAAACCAGAGGTAACAAACAATACCTAACTGTTTGAACTCATCTAGCGCTAAGCGGACTAAAGCTCGCCCTAATCGACAGAGACTTCAGCGTACTGCCTTAATCTATTTAGAACGAATGAGACGTAAAGTATTCGCAGGTAGCGTCATAGTTTCCATACTCCCACCGGGGTATACTTGTGCATCCTCATGGATACCATTCATAAATTGAATAAGCTCCAGCTCGAGAACCCTTTTATTAGTGACATTACTTTCTTCCCACATACTATTGAGTAAATCCCTCGCGTGATGATGGATAGTCAGAGCGATTGACTCGGGTAAATGCGGATAGCTTTTTTGAATCAAATCTTTGAGTTGTTCTAAGGCTTTTAGATACTGCTTATAATCTTGAATATCTTGCTTGTATTTTATTTTTAACATAACAAGCTCAGCACTGTTTTTAGCTTGCATAGCGGCAATTTCATGTTCAAGTTGCACACTTCTCTTTTTTAACAAAATCAATAAATTTTGTTTATCCAGCTTTTCCTGCTTTTTAAATAATGCAAACTCCCCCTGACGACTACTACGCCAGTCAAGATGGTAATCTTTAAGCTCATGCAGAGTTTGCAGTAAGATCTGTAATTTTTGTTTTAGTACTGTCACAATCGTTAATTACTTAAATGAAATAATTGATGCTTAGCTATAACTTGATACTAGTAACTCATCTTCGTAGCTTTTAATTTTATAAGTCATTGATTTGTTGTTCATAGCTTATTTTTATTAAAAAATACTTTAAAATCAATAGCATTTTCTTAAATGCCTTTTAATGACTAAAAAAAGAACGACACATAAAGTGCGCGGAGATAACAGAATTATTATCAGTGAAATCATCAATAAGGGCAAACAATCTGTTTGAAAACTGGGTGAATCCATTGACCGATCCAAGGGTAGCGCTCACCGTCACACTGAGTCAATAAAGCAGGATGATCAACACTCTGAGTCTTCGTAGTGACAGTGGGAAGCAGAGGCGCGAAGTGCCTGGCTAAGGCTTATGGTGTTTGCCGCTGTATGCTTTTTCGGTTTAAAGTCAGGCGTAGGCACAAATACTTTATCGTTGTTTTTCAAAATGATCCGGATTGATAATCATGTAAGGGTATCGGTATCAGCCTTGCGAATGCAACTGAACCAAATGGAAGCATTGTTACCGACATTTCACGAGTTATGCAAAAAACAGATTAAAAAAACAACTTCATAAAATTATCGCGGTTTAGATGAAACCTTTTTCAGCGAATTTATTATTCTGGTTTTAATGGAGTTATACTCAGGTTACCTTTTATAGGCGCGTCAACGCGCGTTTCATGATAGATCTTGGGACTTCATGTCACAAAATTCGATTCGCCACGCGGCGAATCATTGAGGCTCCAGCCAATCTCTGCGTCCGCCAAATACTACGAACAAAAGCCGCCCCGTCAGGGCTACTACAAACGGCTCTAAGGCTCTTCGGGAAAAATAATAGCCTCCCCTCGCGCACTTAGCAACATCCCTGCGCCTTCTCTGGAGACTATCATCCCTTCCGTGGGTAACAGCGAGAAATTATGGACGAGAGTGGTGTAACAGTTAATCATGCAACGCTAAATCATTGGGTTATTCGTTACTCGCCAGCTATTTTCCTAGAGGCTAAATCTAAAAAACGCAAAAGTAGTCAATCTTGGCGGCGGATGGATGAGACGTATATCAAAGTCAAAGGGCAGTGGGTGTATTGTATCCAGAGTCGCTGATAAGCATAGTCATACGGTCGATTTTATGCTCTCTGAGCATCGGTATAAAGACGCTGCAACAACCTTTTTCAAACAATCGATTAACCAAAACGGATTTCCTGATAAAGTTGTAATGGATAAAAGTGGTGCAAACTTTGCAGGCTTAGCTAATGTTAACCAGCTTGTTGTTTTAGCGGGATTCGCCACTTTAATCAATATATGCCAAATAAAATACCCAAATAACATCACCGAAAAAGATCATCGCTTCATCAAAAAAACAACAAAACCAGTTGTGAGGTTTAAGGCATTTTACCCCGCTGAAGCAACTATTTCTGGAACTGAAACTGCGCATATGATCCGAAAGTGGCATTTATTAGAAGAAAATATTCCCGCTCATAAGCAGTTTATGGCTTTAGCTGCATAATTTTGTGTGTAAAATAGCTGTAATTAGGCTTTTGAAATTTTTGCGACAGAACCTTTTAATTTAATCAGGCCAGCGACTGCAATGAGCGAAATCAAACGAACACCACTATTTTCACTGCATCAAGAACTGCAAGCCAAAACCACTGCTTTTGCAGGCTATGAAATGCCCTTGCATTATCCAACGGGAATCATTAAAGAACACCTACACACCCGCAAAGCTGTCGGGTTATTTGATATTTCACATATGGGGCAGTTGATTCTGACTGGTAGCGCTTGCGCAAAAGAACTTGAAAAATTAACACCCTCTAATATTCAAGGACTTAAAACCGGATCACAGCTCTATACCGTACTGACCAATGAAACAGGCGGCGTCATAGACGACCTCATAATTGCCAATCTTAAATCTCATTATTTATTAATTGTTAATGCTTCGCGCAAAAAAGCAGACCTTGAACACCTTCAAAATCACGTATCAAGCGATCACTCGATAACATTACTGGAAGAACAGTCTTTATTTGCTTTGCAGGGGCCTCTGGCAGTCAATATAGTTAAATATTATGCTCCTGAAATAGAACATATGCCGTATATGGGCATCAGGCAGGCACAGATTAATAATATTGATTGTATCATTAGTCGCAGTGGCTATACCGGTGAAGATGGCTTTGAAATTTCTGTTGCTAATAATGACGCGAAGAACTTAGCCCTCACCTTTTTAGCACACCCCGAAGTACTCCCTATTGGCTTAGGTGCACGCGATAGTTTACGCCTGGAAGCAGGACTTTGCTTGTACGGGCATGAATTATCCAGCTCAATCACTGCTGTGGAAGCGAATTTATCATGGCTTATTGCTAAAAACAGAAATAATTATTTAGGCGCAACAAGAATCCTGCAACAACTCCATCACGGTGCCGAGCGATACCGAACAGGTATCCAGAGTAACAGCAAGAGAATACTCAGGGAACATACAACGCTACACGATAAGCAAGGTAATAGTGCTGGTTATATTAGTAGCGGAAGTTTTAGCGCATGCCTTGGCAAACCGGTGGCAATGGCCTATGTAAAACCAGAGTATGCCAGACTTGATACTGAACTATATGCCCGCCAAAGAACAAATGAAGTGCTTGTACATACCTGCGCACTTCCTTTTGTAGAGCATCGTTATTTTCGCTGAAGCACTACATTATCTATTCACTTTAAATAACAAGGAGTCATTATGACCAGCAGACAACCCTCTTTATCTGAGCTAGAAATGCGTGGCAACTTCGTAAAGCGTCATATAGGATCAAATAGCCAGCAAATAACAGAAATGCTTAGCGAAATGGGCCTAAACTCACTCGAAGACATCATTCCGACTGCTTTTCCCGAGTCTATTGTTGATCAGGAGCCTCTAGAGTTAATAGATGCAATCAGCGAACGTGCAGCCATTATTTATCTGCGAAAATTGAGCGCGCGCAATAAAATATTTACCTCACTAATAGGTATGGGGTACTACGACACCATTATGCCTGCCGTCATAAAACGCAATGTAATGGAAAACCCATCGTGGTACACAGCCTATACTCCGTACCAGGCTGAAGTAAGTCAAGGCAGACTTGAGGCTTTGCTTAATTTTCAGCAAGTCATTATAGACTTAACTGGGATGGACATTGCTAATGCATCATTACTAGACGAAGCCACAGCTGCAGCTGAAGCCATGAGCATGAGCCGCCGTCTCAGTAAAAGCACATCTAATATTTACCTAGTTGATAGACACTGCCACCCGCAAACAATTGCAGTACTAGAAACACATGCTGAACCTATGGGATTAGAAATAGTACAAGGAGATATTAATACACATTTAGCGAACTACGATTACTTTGGTGTACTTGTCCAATACCCTAACACACTAGGAGAAGTAATCGATTATCAGGGTATTGCTGCGAAAATACATGCAAAATCTGCATTATTTAGCATTGCAACCGACTTACTCAGTTTAGTATTGCTTAAAGCACCGGCTGACTTTTCAGCCGATATCGTTTTTGGCAGTGCTCAGCGCTTTGGTGTCCCACTGGGATATGGCGGTCCTCATGCCGCTTTCTTTGCGACTAGAGAGCAACACAAACGCTCCATGCCTGGCAGGTTAATTGGCGTATCCAAAGATAGCCACGGACAAGTAGCTTACCGTATGAGCTTACAAACCAGGGAACAACACATTAGACGAGAAAAAGCGACTAGTAATATTTGTACAGCTCAAGTGCTTTTAGCCATTATCTCCAGCTTTTATGCCATATATCATGGTGAACAAGGGTTAAAGATGATCGCTGGTCGAGTACATCGCTACAGTCAAATTCTCGCAAAAGGGTTAGAACAATTAGGCTACCAGATTAAAATAAAGCAATTCTTCGATACAATTCTGATAGCAGCACCCGGAAAAGCGTATCGTATAGCAGCTAAAGCTGAAGAAACAAATATAAATCTACGTATCATTAATAAAGATACACTTGCTATTTCACTTGATGAAAATAGTTCACGCGAGTTGATTAGAAAGCTATGGAAAGTTTTTGCCTCAGCCACACAAAAAATACCAGACTTTCAAGCAATAAACTCTACAATAAGCGAATGGATTAATAGTAATTTATTGCGTAAAGATAGCATTCTAAAACACCCAACATTTAACAAATATCATTCAGAAACAGAAATGATGCGCTATATAAGAAGACTAGCTGCAAAAGATATTGCTCTGGATCGCGCAATGATTCCACTAGGATCATGCACAATGAAATTAAATTCTGCTACCTCATTACAGGCTATTTCAAATTACCAATTCCTCAAGTTTGCACCCTTTTGCTCCCTACTATCAAGCGCAAGGTTATCGCCAATTATTTGAAGAACTGGAAAATATGTTGTGCGACTTAACCGGCTTCAAAGCATTTTCATTCCAACCCAATGCTGGCTCACAGGGTGAGTACAGCGGATTATTAGTGATTCGCAAATACCATCATTCGCGTGGCGAATTACAACGCAATGTCTGCCTCATTCCAGATTCTGCCCACGGCACAAATCCTGCCAGTGCAATACTAGCAGGCTATAAGATTATCAATATACCTTGTGATACCCAGGGAAACATAAATATGTCTGAACTAGAAACCATAGTCACTCAATATTCCGCCTATCTTGGTGCAATCATGATCACCTACCCTTCCACTCATGGCGTTTTTGAAGAGTCATTTTGTCAAATTTGCGAATTAATCCATGCCTATGGCGGTCAAGTCTATTTAGACGGTGCAAATTTTAATGCATTAATAGGCATTTGCCGCCCAGGAAAAATAGGTGCTGATGTCGCACACCTAAATTTACATAAAACTTTTAGTATACCGCACGGAGGTGGTGGTCCGGGTGTTGGCCCCATAGGCGTTCGCGAGCACTTGATGGAATTTTTGCCTATACACCCGGTTGTTGCGGGTGTAAATCCGGCAGCAAGCAAACACAGTAGCATAGGAACTGTCTCAGCTGCACCATGGGGTTCAGCAAGCATTCTAAGTATTGCCTGGTCTTATATTGCAATGATGGGTGCAAGTGGATTAAAACAGGCGACACTGACAGCAATATTAAATGCAAATTATATCGCTAAAAAACTCACTCCTTACTATCCAATATTATATTCAGGAAAAAATACCTGGGTTGCCCATGAGTGCATTATAGACTGTAGCCCATTTAAGAAAACCAGTAATGTAACTGTAAACGATATAGCTAAACGCTTAATTGATTACGGGTTTCATGCTCCAACAGTCGCATTCCCAGTACACGACACATTAATGATCGAACCCACCGAAAGTGAAAATAAAACAGAATTAGACAGATTTTGTGATGCACTTATCGCAATACGCAGGGAAATCTCTAGGATAGAAAACGGCTCTGCAGATAAAGAGGACAACTTATTGCGCAATGCACCCCACACGCAATTGAGTTTAGTAAAAGAAAACTGGGATCACCCTTACAGTAAGGAAGAGGCTTTTTTTCCAAACGGCACCCAATATGGAGAAAAGTATTGGCCACCTGTAGGACGTATAGATGAGGTTTATGGCGACCGTCATTTGAAATGTCACTGCTTATAATTACGGTGAATAATTAGGGAAGCTTTTTGCTTGGTTTAAATAGTGTAGAAATCAGATACAAGGCTATAGGCATAAAAAAACCAGCCTAAGCTGGTTTTTTTAAATACGAAGGTGATTAATTAATCTTCAGACTCAACGAGTTCAGGCCGATCAACCAACTCGACATAAGCCATAGGTGCTTTATCACCAGTGCGGTACCCACACTTCATAATGCGCAGGTAACCACCCGGGCGAGTTTGATAACGCGGACCAAGCTCATTAAATAATTTTGTTACTACATTACGATCTCTTAATTTAGCAAAAGCAACACGACGATTAGCAACTGAATCGCTTTTTGATAATGTTATAAGAGGTTCAGCTATAGAACGTAATTCTTTTGCCTTAGGCAAAGTAGTTCTAATCAATTCCTTATCAAATAAAGAAGTTGCCATATTACTAAACATAGCGCTTCTATGACTACTATTTCTATTTAGTTGTCTACCAGACTTACGATGTCTCATACAAATAAACCTTATTATGTTATAAAATCGCTTGAGATTGTTCAGCCAAATTTTCAGGCGGCCAATTCTCGAGACGCATTCCTAAAGATAGTCCCTTAAGTGCTAACACGTCTTTGATCTCAGTTAACGACTTTCTACCTAGATTAGGTGTTTTTAATAATTCAAATTCTGTGCGCAGAATAAGATCGCCTATATAATAAATATTTTCGGCCTTTAAACAATTAGCAGATCTGACGGTAAGCTCTAAATCATCAACTGGACGTAATAAAACAGGGTCGATTTGCTCTACCGGTTCTATCGGTTCTTCTGCCACCTGATCATTAACTTTTTCAAAATCTACAAATACTGATAGTTGATCATGCAATATAGTTGCTGCAAGCTTGATTGTTTGCTCCGGATCAATAGTACCATTTGTTTCCAGCTCTATTACTAGCTTGTCTAAATTAGTACGTTGCTCAACACGAGTCGATTCAACACTATAAGCTACTTTAGATACTGGAGAATAAGAAGCATCAACCTGCAAAGCGCCAACAATACCCACACCCAAACCTTCAGTTCTTATATTTGAAGGCTCATAACCTCGGCCACGTTGAATATTGATTTTCATATCCAGACTACCTTCATCAGTTAAATTAGCAATAACTAAATCAGGATTAATAATTTCAACATCATGCGTTAATTCAATATCAGCAGCAGTAACTTGGCCAGAACCAGATTTTTTTAGAGATAAAGTAACTTCATTTGCTGAATGCAATACAACAGCTAATTGTTTTAGATTGAGTAAAATATCAATGACATCCTCTTGTACGCCATCAATAACAGAATATTCATGTTCTGCATTTTTAATTTCGACACTAACAACCGAACATCCAGGGATAGAAGACAAAAGTACTCTTCTTAAAGCATTACCCAAAGAATGTCCAAATCCCCTCTCTAAAGGTTCAATAACAATTCTTGAATGATTAGGAGATTTATTAACAACCTCAACTAGTTGAGGTTTCAATAAACCAGTAACAGCACTATGCATTTAAAACCCCAATACTATTATTTAGAATACAGCTCAACTACAAGTTGTTCATTAATATCAGAGCCAAGATCTGCGCGATCAGGCAATGAATTAAAAGAACCAGAAAACCCCTTAGTATCAACATCAACCCATGATGGGAAGCCATATTGATCAGCTACAGTAAGAGAATCGACAATACGAACTTGCTTTCTCGATTTTTCTCTAACAGAAATTTTATCACCAACCGACACAAGTGCTGATGGGATATTTAAAATAGCGTCGTTAACCAAAATAGATTTATGGCTAACTAACTGTCGCGCTTCAGCTCTTGTTGAAGCAAAACCCATTCTGTAAACAACATTATCCAATCTAGACTCTAAAATGTTTAACAGATTGATACCTGTTGCACCTTTTTGTAGATCAGCCATTTTATAATAATTTCTAAACTGCTTCTCAAGAATACCGTATATACGTCTAATGCGCTGTTTAGCTCTAAGCTGCGTCGCATAGTTTGAATCACGAGCGCGTTTTGTTCCATGTTGACCTGGACGTTGATCCAGTTTACACTTCCCTTCGAGCGATTTACCCCTGCTTTTTAAAAACAGATCCGTGCCTTCACGACGACTTAACTTACAAGTTGGTCCTACATATCTAGCCATAAAAAATACTCCTACTATACCCTACGTTTCTTCGGCGGACGACAACCATTATGGGGAATAGGTGTCACATCAACAATATTACCAATTTTAAATCCTAGGTTATTAAATGATCTAACCGCTGATTCACGACCTGGCCCAGGGCCTTTTATCATGACATCAAGATTTTTCATTCCATATTCTTGTGCAACTTTCCCTGCACTTTCAGCTGCAACTTGAGCAGCAAAAGGAGTACTTTTCCTAGAACCTCTAAAACCTGAGCCTCCAGATGTTGCCCATGCTAAAGCATTTCCTTTACGATCAGTAATTGTAACAATTGTGTTATTAAAAGTTGCATGGATATGTGCAATACCATCAGCAATTTCTTTTTTAATTTTCTTCTTTGTACGATTTGAACTAGCCATATTTATACTACCTTATCTTTTAATAGGTTTACGTGGTCCTTTTCTTGTACGAGCATTTGTCCTCGTGCGTTGGCCACGTAATGGCAGTCCACGTCTATGACGAATCCCACGATAGCACCCAAGATCCATAAGACGTTTTATATTCATTGATACTTCACGTCGCAGATCACCTTCAACAACAATTTTTGATATAACACCACGAATTGCCTCTAACTGCTCTTCGCTTAGTTCTTTTATTTTAATTGTCCGTTCTATACCAACTTCTTTACAGATATTAATTGCAGTTGGCTTACCTATACCATAAACAGCAGTTAAAGCTATCTCTGCATGCTTATGATCTGGTACATTAATTCCGGCAATTCGTGCCATCTAGATACTCCTAAATACGGTACTCTAAAGTTAAGCGCTCAATTATAGCACTAACACTTTATAAAGCAATAAAAAAATTCTAACCCTGACGTTGTTTATGACGTCCATCTTTACAAATTACCCTAACAACACCAGCTCTTTTTACAACCTTACAGTTACGGCATATTTTTTTTACAGAAGCTCGTACTTTCACAGCTCACCCCTTAATTAAATTAATTTATCTTTTTAAATTTGCTTTGTTCATCAAGCCTTCATACTGCTGAGACATTAGATGTGTTTGCATTTGCGACACAAAATCCATAACCACTACGACAATAATCAGAAGTGATGTCCCACCAAAATAAAATGGCACATTCCAATAAACAATTAAAAACTCAGGCAGCAAACAAACCGCAGTGATATAAAAAGCACCAATTAACGTTAAACGTGTCATGACCTTATCAATATAGGTAGCCGTTTGCTCACCCGGCCTAATTCCTGGCAAAAAAGCACCAGACTTTTTCAAGTTATCCGCTGTTTCTTTCGAATTAAACACCAATGCAGTATAAAAGAAACAGAAAAACACAATCGCTATCGTATAAAGCATAACGTATAGCGGCTGACCAGGAGAGATCGATGTTGCAATATCTTGCAACCAACCCATTCCTTTAGCACTACTGAACCAGCCAGCGATAGTAGCAGGAAACAGAATAATGCTGGATGCAAAAATAGGAGGTATGACACCGGCCATATTGAGTTTTAAAGGCAAAAAACTACTTTGCCCAGCATACATACGCTTACCTTGCTGGCGCTTAGGGTAATTAATAACAATACGCCTTTGCCCACGCTCAACAAATACAACCAAGGCAGTAACAGCAATACTTAACAAAAACAACAGAACAATAAAGGCACCATTCAACTCTCCAGTTCTAGCTAATTCGAGCGTACCACCAATTGCAGAAGGCAAGCCCGCAACAATACCAGCAAAGATAATCAATGAAATACCATTACCGATACCACGCTCAGTAATTTGCTCACCTAGCCACATTAGAAACAAAGTTCCGGTGACCAAAGTAATAGCAGTGATAACAATAAACTGTATACCAGGATTAATTACCACAGGAAGCCCACCGGCCGTCTGATTTTGCAACGCAACTGATACCCCTATCGCCTGAAAAGTTGCTAATACAACAGTACCATAGCGGGTATATTGTGAAATCTTGCGCCTTCCAGACTCACCTTCTTTTTTAATCTGCTCTAATGCAGGAATAACAATGGTCATCAACTGCATAATAATAGAAGCAGATATGTAAGGCATAATTCCTAATGCGAACAGACTCAATCTTTTTAAAGCACCACCCGAAAACATGTTAAACATATCAAAGATGGTACCCTTCTGTTGCTTCAACATTAATGCACAAGGACTTCTGGATCAATACCTGGAACTGGTATAAAAGTACCAATTCTGTACACCAAAAAAGCACCATCAGAACAAAACCAGCCTGGATCGTAATTCAGCAAGTTTTAATCTACCTGCTCTTTCATTTGTGCGCTTGATCTACTCACTTTTATTCTTCTACTTTTCCACCGGCAGCTTCAATTGCAGCTTTTGCACCTTCTGTTGCTTTAATACCTTTCAAGGTAACTGCTTTATTAACTCACCAGACTCCATGACTTTAGCCACCTTCGATAAAAGCAGGAACAATTTGCTTCTTTTAAATCATCTAAATCAATAACATCAGCTTCAACTACTCCAGTTCATTTAATCTAATTTCAGCAGTATACTTTGATTTACGTGAAGTAAAACCAACTTTAGGTAGACGACGCTGTAAAGGCATCTGACCACCTTCAAAACCAACCTTATGAAAACCACCTGAACGTGACTTTTGACCTTTATGACCACGACCACAAGTCTTACCCAGACCAGAACCAATACCACGTCCACGACGTTTAGCATTTGATTTTGAACCTGCAGCAGGTTTAATTGTATTTAAATACATCTTAGATTTCCTCTACTGAAAGCATGTAAGAGATTTTATTAATCATCCCTCTGTTTTCAACAGTATCAATAACTTCAACCGTATGGTTGATACGCCTTAAACCCAAGCCTAGCAAACATGCTTTATGATTTTTTAAACGACCGATACTGCTTTTTATCATTGTTACACGTAATTTTTTAACTGACATAACAATTACCCTGTAATTTGTTCGACTGACAAACCACGCTTAGCAGCAATTTGTTCAGCGTTATTCATTTTTGCAAGACCATCTATTGTGGCTCTGACAACATTGATTGGATTATTAGTACATATACATTTTGACAACACATTATGAATACCAACAGCCTCAAATACTGCACGCATCGGAGCACCTGAAATAATACCTGTACCTTCTGTCGCAGGCTGCATGATGACCTTAGATGCACCTACCTCTGAAGTAATAACATATTGCAAAGTATCATCCTTCAGAGCAACATTGTGCATATTCTTACGTGCTTTTTCCATTGCTTTCTGAATAGCTACAGGAACTTCACGTGCTTTACCATAGCCAAAACCAATATTACCATTACCATCACCAACAACTGTAAGTGCTGTAAAACCAAAAACACGACCACCTTTTACAACTTTAGCGACACGACGAACAGGAACTAATTTTTCCTGTAAACCATCAGTATTCTTTTGTTGAGGTGCATTCGCCATTATTTTCCCCTAGAATTTCAAGCCAGCTTCACGTGCTGCATCAGCTAATGCTTTTACACGACCATGATATTTAAAACCAGAACGATCAAACGCACTACAGTAACACCAGCAGCTTTGCTTTTTCAGCAACAGCTTTACCAACTGCAGTTGCTGCTTCTATATTACCTGTACTATTAAACAGCCGATTTCGCATATCAGCTTGAACTGTTGATGCACTAGCAACTGTAACCGTACCATCTCTCAGAAATAATCTGAGCATAAATATGCTTTGACGAGTTTCTATGAATTGATAAGACGTGGCACCCAACTCACGCATTTTAGATCGAGCTTTAACGCTCTTTTCGATTCGAGATGCTTTTTTATTCATCTTTTTCAACCTACCTTACGTTTTCTTAGCTTCTTTACGAACAATATGCTCATCAGCATACTTAACACCTTTACCTTTATAAGGCTCAGGTGGACGATATGCACGAATTTCAGCTGCAACTTGACCAACCATTTGTTTATCAATACCTCGAACTATAATTTCTGTCTGACTTGGAGTTTCAACAGTAACACCTTCTGGTAACTCGTGAACTAACAGGATGAGAAAAACCTAGAGTTAAATTTAACAGCATTACCTTGAGCTTGAGCACGATAACCAACACCAACCAGATTCAAGTTTCTTTTCAAAACCTTCACTAACGCCTATAACCATATTATTAACAATGCACGCATAGTTCCAGCCATTGCCCAGTCGCTTTCTCATTTTTCGCTTCCCAAACCAGTGGTCATTGTCTTGAATTGTCATCTTTATCAACATTCACTGAATCGTGTAACTCAAATTCAACTGGCCTTTAGAGCCTTTAATTGAAATATTTGACCATTTACTTTAACTTCAACACCTGAAGGTAATGCAATGGGTTTTTTGCTATTCTAGACATAATTTATTCCTCCTCTTTATTCAACAGTACAAAGAACTTCACCACCATGACCAATTTGCGCGAGCTGCACGATCACTCATCACACCTTTAGAAGTAGAAACTAATTGCAACACCCAAACCACCCATTACTTTTGGTAATTCATCTTTACCTTTATAAATACGTAAACCTGGACGACTTATACGTTTAATCTTATCTATTACTGGCTTACCATGATAATATTTTAAAGCAACTGTTTGATACAGGTTTGCCATTTGCTTCAGTTGTGTAAAATCAGCAATATAACCTTCATCTTTCAAAACTTTTGCAATTGCACCTTTTTTTTTGAAGATGGCATATTAACTTCAATTTTTCCTGCAGATTGCCCATTTCGGATGCGTGTTAACATATCTGCTATTGGATCAGTCATACTCATAATTCTCCAAATCTCTAGTCCTTACCAACTGGCTTTAGTTAAGCCAGGAACATCACCTCGCATAGCTGTTCACGTAAGTTTATTTCTACATAAACCAAACTTACGATAAACACCATGTGGACGACCAGTTAATACACAACGATTACGTTGACGAATCGTCGCTCGAACTATCACGTGGTAGCTTTTGTAACTGCTCAGTGCTGCCATACTTTTTCTTCATATGAAACGTTTACATCTTTAATTATTGCTTTTAAAGCAGCGCGTTTCTTTGCGTATTTTTCAACTAGTTTTAGTGCGTTTAGCTTCACGAGCAATCATTGATTTCTTAGCCATATTATTACTGTTAGCTACTTTTTTAAATGGAAAGTTAAATGCTTCTAACAATGCTTTACCTTCTTCATCAGTTTTTGCTGTAGTAGTAATAGTAATATCCATACCACGCAATGCATCAATTTTATCGTAATCAATTTCAGGGAAAATGATTTGCTCATTAATACCCATACTGTAATTACCACGCCCATCAAAAGATTTTGGATTCAAACCACGAAAATCACGAATACGTGGAATTGCAATATTAATTAAGACGATCAAGAAACTCATACATTCTTTCACGACGTAAAGTAACTTTACAACCAATAGGCCAATCATCACGAATTTTAAAACCAGCAATAGATTTACGAGCATTAGTAACAACCGGTTTTTGACCTGCAATTTTTGCCATATCAAACAGCATGTTCTAATAATTTTTTTATCCGCAACAGCTTCACCTAAACCCATATTAAGGGTGATTTTAGTAATTTTTGGTACTTCCATTACATGATTGTAAGCAAACTCATCTTCAATTAAGTGCTTTAACAGTCTCTTTATAATATTCTTGTAATCTTGCCATTTTATGATTATTACCTTACTCTTAAGAATCAATACTTCGCCATTAGATTTAAAATAACGTACTTTCTTACCATCTTCTAATGTTTTAAAACCAACACGATCAGCTTTACCAGTCGCAGGATTAAAAGAATGCAACATTAGAAATATCAATAGGCATTTCTTTTTCAATAATGCCACCTGCAATGACCCAGCATTTGGATTAGGCTTTTGATGTTTTTTAACTATATTAATACCTTCGACAATACTTTTTCCATTATCAGTACGACTGAAACAGTACCTCGCTTACCCTTTATCTTTACCAGCGATAACAATAACTTCATCACCTTTTTTATATCTTTTTTTCATATCTAATCCTTCCTTACAAAACTTCTGGAGCTAGAGAAATAATTTTCATAAATTTTCTCAACGTAACTCACGAGTAACAGGGCCAAAAATACGCGTACCAATTGGTTGGTTATTTGAGCATTTAAAAAAACAGCAGCATTACCATCAAAACGGATAAAGAACCATCTGCTACGACGTACACCTTTACCAGTACGAACAACAACAGCATTGTAAACATCACCTTTTTTAACTTTGCCGCGTGGAATAGCTTCTTTAATGCTGACTTTAATAATATCGCCAATACGCAGCATAACGACGATGTGAACCACCTAGTACTTTAATACACTGTACTCTTCGTGCGCCACTGTTATCAGCCACATCAAGAATTGTTTGCATCTGAATCATTTTTGATCCTAATTTCTTTTACTCCGCTAAAATTAACCTGTCTAAACAACGGTCGCAGTTTCAACTACTTCAACTAACATCCAAGATTTATTTTTAGAAATTGGACGACATTCTTTAATTGTACAGTATCACCTTCATTGCATTCATTATTTTCATCATGTGCATGAATTTTGTTGAACGTTTATATATTTTCCATAAAGAGGATGCTTAACCTTACGCTCAATCTAATACAGTAATGGTTTTATCCATTTTATTACTAACAACTTTACCTGTAAACTTCTACGTTTTTTTTCATTACTATCACTCATTCTGATTTACCTGCCTTTTCATTAAGAATTGTTTTAATACGTGCAATATTACGACGACCTTTTTAATTTCTGATGTCGATTTAGCTTAATTGACCAGTACCTTTTGCATACGCAAATTAAACTGTTCTTTCAAACTTTCAAAAAGTTCTTTATTCAGATCATTCAACATTTTTTTTCTTCAAATTCATTCGCTTTCATTACATCACCGTCCGAGTTACAAATGTTGTTTTCAAGGGAAGTTTAGCAGCTGCTAAACGTAAATGCTTCACGAGCAATCTCTTCAGATACACCTTCCATCTCATATAACATACGACCAGGTTGAATTTGGCATACCCAATATTCAACATTACCTTTACCTTTACCCATTCGAACTTCTAAAGGTTTTTGGTAATTGGCTTATCAGGAAAAACACGAATCCAGATTTTACCACCACGTTTAATATGACGAGTCATTGCACGACGAGCTGCTTCAATTTGACGAGCAGTTATACGTCCACGATCAACTGCTTTAAGACCATATTCACCGAAGCTGACTTTATTACCACGTTCAGCTAAACCGCGGTTTCGACCTTTCATGCTGTTTTCGAAATTTTGTTCGTTTAGGCTGTAACATCTTTTTTCCTTCCCCTTAACCTAGTTTTTTCTTGTTTTTTCAGAATTTTCTAAAGCAGTTCTACATTGAATCTCGTTTCCGAAAAATTTCACCTTTAAAAATCCAAACTTTAATACCAATAATACCGTAGGTTGTATTGGCTTCAGCAATACCATAATCAATATCTGCACGTAATGTATGCAATGGAACACGACCTTCTCGATACCATTCAGTACGAGCAATTTCAGCACCATTTAAACGACCACCTAAATTGATCTTAATGCCTTCAGCACCTAAGCGCATAGAATTTGTAACGGCACGCTTCATAGCACGACGATACATAATTCTCTTTTCTAGTTGCTGAGCAATACTTTCAGCAACTAATTTTGCATCTAATTCAGGCTTACGAATTTCTTCAATGTTATCGTGCACAGGCATCCCCATGCGCTTCGCCAGCTCAACCCGCAGACGCTCTACATCTTCACCTTTCTTACCAATCACAATACCAGGTCGAGCTGTATGAATAGTAATGTTGCATTACTTAGCAGGACGTTCAATTTGAATACGACTAACTGAAGCATGCTTTAAGTTTTTTTTCTCAAATAGTCTCGAACTTTCAGATCTTCATGCAAAAAATCTGCATACTCTTTTGAATTCTGCATACCATTTTGAAGTCCAATCTTTAACAATACCAAGACGTATACCAGTTGGATGTACTTTTTGACCCATAATTTAAACTCTTATTTTCACCAACTACTTACAGTGATATGACTGGTTCGTTTTAAAATTCTGATTAGCACGACCTTTAGCACGTGGACGCAAATCGTTTCATAGTTGGACCTTCATCAACAAATACACTGTTGATACTTTTAACTCATCAATATCTGCACCTTCATTATGCTCAGCATTTGCAATTGCAGACTCAAGAATTTTTTTATAATCGCAGCGGCTTTTTTAGGACTGAAAGTTAAAATTTCCAGAGCTTCTTCAACTTCATACCACGAATTTGATCAGCAACCAATCTAGCACTTTTTGAGCAGAGATATTGGCGCATTTTAATTTTGCTGAAACTTCCATTACATTACCCTTATCTTGACTTTTTATCAGCCACATGACCTCGAAAAGTACGAGTTGGTGAAAACTCACCCAATTTATGACCAACCATATTTTCAGTAATCAAAACTGGAACATGTTGACGACCATTATGAACAGCAATTGTTAAACCAACCATTTCAGGAAGAATCATTGATCGTCTTGACCAAGTTTTAATTGGCTTTCGATCATTCTGCTTTAACGGCTTTATCAACTTTTTTCATCAAATGATGATCAACAAATGGACCTTTTTTAATTGAACGTGGCACAGCTATTACTCCTTCTATCGTTATTTCTTGCTTACGTCGTCTGACAATCATATTGTCAGTACGTTTATTTTTACGTGTTTTATAACCTTTAGTTGGAGTACCCCAAGGAGAAACAGGATGCCTACCACCTGAAGTTTTACCTTCACCACCACCATGCGGATGATCAACTGGGTTCATAGCAACACCACGAACCGTTGGACGAATACCTCGCCATCGAGTAGCACCAGCTTTACCTAGTTTTTACGCAAGACTATGTTCAGAGTTACTAACTTCACCAATAGTTGCACGACAATCTGACTAATACTTTACGCATTTCACCTGAACGTAAACGCAAAGTGTTGCATAAGCACCTTCTCGAGCAACCAATTGAGCAGATGTACCAGCACTACGTGCAATTTGAGCACCTTTACCAGGCTTCATTTCAATACAATGAACAACTGTACCAACAGGAATATTACGCAAAGGCAAACAGATTACCAACTTTAATACTGGAGCATTTCTCCTGACATCATTCCATCACCAGCTTTAAACCTTTAGGTGCAATAATATATCGACGCTCACCATCTGCATATAGAACAATGCAATATGTGCAGTTCGATTTGGATCGTATTCAATACGTTCAACTTTAGCAGGAATATCCATCTTTATTACGTTTAAAATCAATAATACGATAATGTTGCTTTATGACCACCACCACGATGACGTGTAGTAATACGACCATTATTATTACGACCACCAGTTTTTGATTTTTTTTCAACAAAGCTTTATGAGGTTTACCTTTATGCAAATCATTCTTTACAACTTTAACTGTGCCAATCGACGACCTGGAGATGTTGGTTTTGATTTTAATTAATGCCATTTTATTCTCCTTATTACTCAGCTTTGGTTCAAAATCAATCATCTTCTGACCTTCTTCAAGCTTAACATATGCTTTTTTCCAATCTGATTCGTTTGCCCATATTTTCCAAAACTTTTAGCTTTTACCTTTAACATTAATAATTTTGAACATTTTCAACTTTAACTTCAAACAAAGCTTTTCAACTGCTTTTTTAATTTCAGCTTTGTTGCATTATTTGCAACTTTAAAAACATATTGATTGGCCAATTCACCCACTCTGTTTGATTTCTCAGAAATCACTGGGGCTAATATAGTTGTGTATAGATTATTTAAACTCATGACAACCACTCCTCAATTTTTTCACTGCATCTGCAGTCATAATCACACTTTTCATGCAGCAACCAAACTTACAGGATCAATTCATTGCATCTGTAGTAACATCAACATTAAGGAAAATTGCGTGAAGACAAATAAGTTTTTCATCAAATTCATGAGTAACAATCAAAACATTGTCAATCAACATTGCTTTTTTTATTTAGCAACTAATTTCTTTGGTTTTAGGCTGCTTCAATTGTCAAAATCATCAACAACAATCAAACGATCTTGACGAACCAATTCAGATAAAATTGAACGCATCGCAGCACGATACATTTTTCTTATTTAACTTTTTGAGTGAAATCACGTGGTTGTGCAGCAAATGTTCTACCACCACCACGCCAAATTGGACTGCGTGAAGTACCTGCTCGTGCACGACCTGTACCTTTTTGTTTCCAAGGCTTAGTACCACCACCACTAACAGCTGAACGATTTTTTTGTGCTTTAGTACCAGCACGACCACCAGCCATATAAGCAGTAACAACTTGATGAACCAATGCTTCATTATATTCTTGACAAAAACATCATCAGAAACTTCAACATGCTTTTTGTTTTTTTCCTGATACTTAATTCCATAATATTTCATCCGCTTATCTGCTTTTTTTCTTTACAGCTGGTTTAATGACTGTCACCACCTTTTGCACCAGGAACAGCACCTTTAATCAAAATAAGATTACTTTCTGCATCAACACTTAACAACTTCAAGGTTTTGAGTAGTTACGCTTAACAGCACCCATATGACCTGACATTTTTTTGCCTTTAAATACACGACCAGGTGTTTGACACTGACCAATAGAACCAGGTGATCTATGAGATAATGAGTTACCATGAGTAGCATCTTGCATACCAAAATTATGACGTTTAATACCACCTTGAAAACCTTTACCTTTACTAGTGCCTGTAACATCAACTTTTTGACCATCTCAAAAATAGATCCAAGTTCATTTCAGCACAGCTACTTCACCAATTCTTTTATCACCTTCTTCATCATCAGCTTCATTGAAATTCCATTAAATTCAGCCACCTGCTTCAACACCTGCTTTCGCATAATGACCAGCCATCGGCTTTGTTAACTTTAGACGATTTGCTTTACGACCACCCGTGGTAATTTGAATAGCATTATAACCATCAGTATCAATGTTTTTACTTGAGCAACTACGATTTGGCTCAACTTCTAATAACTGTAACAGGTATAGACAGACCTCGTCTTCGTTGAAAACGCGTGTCATTCCTACTTTTTTTCCCAATAATAACCTAATATGACATTTTTTTCAACTTCTTTTTTTTTAACTAGTCTTAAAAAGAGCTTAATTAAGAATTTAATTTAATCTGAACATCAACACCTGCAGCTAAATCAAGCTTCATTAATGCATCAACTGTTTTATCAGTTGGCTCAACAATATCGATCAAACGCTTATGAGTACGAATCTCATATTGATCACGCGCATCTTTATTTACATGCGGTGAAATAAAATTGTAAAACGCTCTTTTTGTTGGCAAAGGAATTGGACCTTTTACTTGAGCGCCAGTTCTTTTAGCTGTTTCAACAATTTCTTCCGTGCCGATTGATCAATCAAACGTTTTATGATCAAATGCTTTTAAGTCTTATTCTAATTTTTTGACCAGCCATGTTAATTTTTCTAAATTAAAAGCAGTGTCTTTTCGCCACTAGCCATATCTATTAATAATATTAAAAAAAGCTATAACGAATAATTGTTTATTTTCAACAACTTTAGCTACCAACACCAGCACCAACTGTACGACCACCTTCACGAATCGCAAAACGCAAGCCATCTTCCATCGCAATCGGTGCAATCAATTCAACAACCATTTTCACGTTGTCGCCCGGCATAACCATTTCAACACCTTCTGGTAATTCACACTGCACCAGTTACGTCTGTTGTTCTGAAGTAGAACTGTGGACGGTAACCTTTGAAGAATGGCGTATGACGACCACCTTCATCTTTACTCAAACATAAACTTCAGCTTCAAATTTAGTATGTGGCGTAATTGAACCTGGTTTAGCCAATACTTGACCACGTTCAACATCTTCACGTTTAGTACCACGTAACAAGACACCAACGTTATCACCAGCTTGACCTTCGTCAAGTAGCTTACGGAACATTTCAACACCAGTAACAACAGTCTTTTTAGTAGCTGTGATACCTACAATTTCGATTTCTTCACCAACTTTAACAATACCACGCTCAATACGACCAGTAACAACTGTACCACGACCTGAAATTGAGAATACATCTTCAATTGGCATCAAGAAAGGCTTGTCAATTTCACGTTCTGGCTCTGGAATATAAGCATCCATCGCATCAACTAATTTTTAATAGATTGGTACACCAATTTCACTCATCACCTTCTAATGCTTTTAATGCAGAACCCGTAATGATTGGAGTATCATCACCTGGGAAATTCGTATTCATCTAATAAGTTCACGAACTTCCATTTCAACTAATTCTAAGCAATTCTTCATCATCAACCATGTCAGCTTTGTTCAAAGAATACAACGATGTAAGGTACACCAACCTGACGAGCTAACAAAATGTGCTCACGAGTTTGTGGCATTGGACCATCAGCAGCTGATACAACCAAAATAGCTCCATCCATTTGAGCAGCACCAGTAATCATGTTTTTAACATAATCCGCGTGACCTGGACAGTCAACGTGTGCATAGTGACGCTTTTCTGATTCGTATTCAACATGAGAAGTGGCAATAGTGATACCACGCTCTTTTTCTTCTGGAGCATTATCAATTTGATCAAAAGCTTTGAATTCACCACCATCTTTTCAGCTAGCATACTTTTGTGATTGCTGCTGTTAAAGTTGTTTTACCATGGTCAACGTGACCAATTGTACCGACGTTTACATGCGGTTTATTACGTTCAAATTTTTCTTTTGCCATTATTTTCTCAAATTTTTTTTATTCAAAAATTTTTATTGATTTTAATATCCATTTCTGCAATGCATCACTTGCCAACACTTTTTTTTGCTTCTTCAGCAATTGTATATTTTTCAAATTCCATTGAATAACTTGCACGCCCTTGTGTTAGAACGCAAATCAGTTGCATAACCAAACATTTCAGACAAAGGAACTTCAGCATTTAATAATTTTCCCGAAGGCGATCATCCATACCTTGAACCATACGTCCACGACGTCGATTTAAATCACCCATAACATCACCCATATAATCTTCTGGAGTAACAACTTCAACTTTCATAATTGGTTCTAAGCAAACCGGATTTGCTTTTGCACCCTTCTTTAAAAGCCATTGAACCTGCAATTTTAAATGCCATTTCATTTGAATCAACATCATGATATGAACCATCAAACAAAGTGACTTTAACATCAACCACTGGATAACCAGCTAAGAACACCATTTTCCATTTGCTCTTGAATGCCTTTTTCAACTGCAGGAATATATTCTTTAGGAACCGCACCACCAACAATTTCATTAACAAATTCATAACCTTCCCAGCTCCATTTGGGTTCAAATTTTAATCCAAACATGACCATATTGACCACGACCACCTGATTGACGAATAAATTTACCTTCATGTTCAACCGTTTTTTTAATCGTTTCACGATAAGCAACTTGAGGTTTACCAACATTTGCTTCAACTTTAAACTCACGTTTCATACGATCAACAATGAATATCAAGATGTAACTCACCCATACCAGAAATAATAGTTTGACCTGATTCTTCATCAGTATGCACACTCTAAAAGAAGGATCTTCTTGCGCCAATTTACCCAAAGCAATACCCATTTTTTCTTGATCAGCTTTAGTTTTTGGCTCAACAGCAACAGAAATAACTGGCTCTGGAAAATCCATTTTCAAGAATGATCACATTATTCAGATCACACAAAGTGTATCACCTGTTGTTACATCTTTTAAGACCAACTGCTGCAGCAATATCACCAGCATAAACTTCTTTAATTTCTTCACGAGATTTGAATGCATTTGTAAGAATACGACCAATACGTTCTTTTTTTTGCCTTTTAACTGGGTTATAAACCATGATCCCTGATTTTAAAACTCCTGAATAAACCCGGAAAAAAGTTAAAGTTCCCAACAAATGGATCAGTTGCAATTTTAAAAGCCAATGCTGCAAAAGGCTCATCATCATCAGCATGGCTCGTTCAACTTTCTTCTTCATCATTATCATCAAATGCCTTTAATAGCAGGCACATCAATTGGTGATGGCAAATAATCAATAACCGCATCCAGCATTGCTTGAACACCTTTATTTTTAAAAGCTGAACCACACATACACCGGAACAATTTCATTGTTAAATTACTTTTACGAATACCTTTTAATTTCTTCTTCAGATAAAATCACCTGTCTTCAAGATATTTTTCCATTAATTCTTCATCAGCTTCAGCAGCCGCTTCAATCATGAATTCACGCCATTCTTCAGCAATTTCAATAAGATCTGCTGGAATTTCTTTTTCTTCATAAGGTCATTCCCATGTCGTCTTCATTCCAATAAATGGCTTTCATTTTATCAAATCAACAACACCTTCAAAATCTTCTTCAGCACCAATTGGCAATTGAATAGGAACTGGGTTTGCACCCAAGCGATCTTTTAATTTGCTCAACAACACGCTTAAGAAATCTGCACCCAGCACGATCCATTTTATTAACAAAACCAATACGTGGCACATGATATTTATTTGCTTGACGCCAAACTGTTTCTGATTGAGGCTCAACACCACCAACCGCACAAAAAACAGCAACAGCACCATCTAGAACACGCAATGAACGCTCAACTTCAATAGTGAAGTCAACGTGTCCAGGAGTATCAATAATATTGATACGATAGATTGCTCAAATTGCACCTTGCTTTGTTGGAAAATTCCACTCACAGGTTGTTGCCGCAGAAGTAATGGTAATACCACGTTCTTGCTCTTGCTCCATCCAGTCCATTTGTGAAGCACCTTCGTGCGTTTCACCAATTTTGTGAGATACGACCCGTGTAATAGAGGACGCGCTCTGTTGTTGTTGTTTTACCAGCATCAATATGAGCCATGATGCCAATATTACGTGTATTTTCTAAACTATATTCACGTGCCATAACTTAATTCCTTCCTTTAACTAAAATCTATAATGAGCGAAAGCTTTATTAGCTTCAGCCATTCTATGAACATCTTCACGTTTTTTAACAGCAGCACCACGATCTTCAAAGCATCCATTAATTTCACCAGCTAATTTTAAAGGCATAGATTTTTTCACCACGCTTACGAGCATGCATCAATCAACCAACGCATAGCCAAAGCCATTTGTCGTCTTGGACGAACTTCAACAGGAACCTGATAAGTAGCACCACCAACACGTCGTGATTTAACTTCAACCATTGGCTTAACATTTTCCAATGCTTTTTCAAAAACTCTAACGGATTCACCTTTTTCTTTTTCTTCAATTAATATCAAGCGCACCATAAACGATTTTTTCTGCAACAGATTTTTTACCATCTATCATAACCATATTGATAAATTTACTGATCAATATTTGATCGGTATTTCCATATTTTGGATCTGGTAAGACTCACGTTTTATTAAATTACTTTTCTTTCTAGACATCTCTAAAACCTATTTGATTGTTATTTGGGTCGCTTAGTACCATATTTAGAACGACCTTGTCTACGATCATCACACCCAGCAGTATCCAATGACTACCACGAACAACATGATAACGCACACCAGGTAAATCTTTTACACGACCACCACGAATCAAAACGACAGAGTGTTCTTGTAGATTATGTCCTTCACCACCAATGTAACTGGTTACTTCATAACCATTAGTTAATCTTACACGAGCAACTTTACGCAAAGCTGAGTTAGGTTTTTTAGGTGTAGTTGTATAAACACGAGTACAAACACCACGTCTTTGAGGACAAGCTTCTAAAGCAGGAACATTACTTTTTTCAATTTTTCTTGTGCGCGGCTTACGAACCAACTGGTTAATTGTTGCCATATATTAAATTACTCCATATAGAAAACAAAAGCTCAATACCAGTATAGCAAGCAATCTATCTGAAATAAGAACTGTATTTTTACCCAATTTAATCATTGAGTCAAGCATATTCAATATTTTTTGAACCCATGCTAAAGTCAGTATTTTATTTTTATTCTGCATTTAACGCTTGTTTTAATGCCGCCTCTGCGTCTTCAGCATAATCAGTTACAGTTTCTTGCTCAATCTTCCTGCTTTGTTTTTACATTCGGCCTTACGCTTTTTTCTGCGCTTCGTCTTGATAAGCCAAAACCAGTACCTGCAGGAATTAAACGACCCACAATCACATTTTCTTTCAAACCACGTAAATCATCTTTTTTACCGCTTAACTGCAGCTTCAGTTAATACACGCGTTGTTTCTTGGAAAGAAGCAGCAGAAATAAATGACTCTGTTGCTAAAGAAGCTTTGGTAATACCCAATAACAACAGGATCATAACTTGCTGGAATTTTTTATCTTCATCAATTTTATCATTAACTTCATTAATTACGACTTGTATCAACTTGCTCACCTTTAAAAAATCTGAGTATCATCACCTGACTCAGTAATTTCAACTTTACGTAACATTTGACGAATAATTGCTTCAATGTGTTTATCATTAATTTTCACACCTTGTAAACGATAAACATCTTGAATTTCATTAACAATATAATTAGCTAATGCTTCACACCTCGTAAACGCAAAATATCATGCGGATTAGCTCACCATCAGCAATCATCTCACCTTTTTCAACATGCTCACCTTCAAATACAGTGATATGTGACGCCATTTAGGAATCAAGTTTTCATATTGCTCACCATCTGTTGTCTGTAATAATAAACGCTGCTTACCTTTAGTTTCTTTACCAAAACTTACAACACCCCAGATGCTTCAGCCAAAATAGCAGGATCTTTTGGTTTTCGTGCTTCAAATAAATCAGCAACACGTGGCAAACCACCGGTAATATCACGAGTTTTAGATGATTCTTGAGGAATTCGAGCCAAGACATCACCAACTTTTACTTCACCACCATCTTCTTAATGTTAACAATTGCACCAGCAGGTAAGAAATATTGCGCTGGCATATCAGTACCTGCAATCATTTATATCATTACCATCTTTGTCAACCAATTTAACCATTGGACGCAGATCTTTACCTGCACTTACACGTTGCTTTTGGATCAATAACTACAATTGACTCAAGCCCTGTCATCTCATCAACTCTTCTTCAACAGTTACACCGTCAATAAAGTCAACTAAATTCAACTAAACCAGCCACCTCAGTAATAATTGGATGAGTATGTGGATCCCAGTTAACAACAATATCACCAGCATTCAACTTCATCTTATCTTTAACATTAACACTGCACCATAAGGAACTTTATAACGTTCTTGTTCACGACCATATTCATCAATTACTGACAACTTCACCTGAACGAGAAACCGCAACTAAATTCCCAGCACGGTTTTTAACTGTTTTCATATTATGCAAACTTAATAAGTACCATTTGACTTAACTTGAACATTATTATAGCAGCTTGAACGAGAAGCCGCACCACCAATATGGAAGGTACGCATAGTTAACTGAGTACCAGGCTCACCAATCGACTGAGCTGCCATTACACCAACAGCTTCACCAATATTAACCATATGTCCACGAGCTAAATCACGACCATAACATTTAGCACAAATACCATGACGAGTTTCACAAGTAATTGGTGAACGCACATAAATCATCATCTAATCCATTTTCTTCAAGCATTAACCCATGCTCATCAATCAATGTTCCATTTGAATAATCACTTCATCCTGCTATCAGGATTAAATACATCTTCCAATACCACACGACCCAAAACACGTTCATGCCAAGGGTTCAACAACATCACCACCTTCAATAATAGGTGCATTTCAAGCCATTCTGTAGTACCACAATCAACTTCTGTAATACTAAATCTTGAGCAACATCAACCAAACGACGAGTTAAATAACCAGAGTTAGCTGTTTTCAATGCCGTATCTGCAAGACCTTTTCGAGCTCCATGAGTCGATATAAAGTACTGCAACACATTTAGGCCTTCACGGAAGTTTGCTTTAATTGGCGTTTCAATAATTGAACCATCAGGTTTAGCCATCAAACCACGCATACCAGCTAATTGACGAATCTGAGCCGCAGAACCCCGAGCACCAGAATCAGCCATCATAAAAATAGAGTTAAATGATTTTGCTCTAACCATTTACCATCATTATCTTTCAATTTCTTCTCTTACCTAAAGCATCCATCATCGCTTTGGCAACTTTTTCATTAGCATGAGACCAAATATCAACAACTTTATTGTATCGCTCACCATCGGTTACCAAACCAGAAGAATATTGATTCTTGAATTTCAATAACTTCTTTTTCGCAGCTTCAATAATTTGAACTTTTTCATCTGGAATAACCATATCGTCAATACCAAAAGAAATACCTGAGCGTGTTGCATATTTAAAACCGAGTATACATCAATTGATCAGCAAAAATAACTGTATCTTTAATACCCAAATATACGATAACAAGTATTCAATAAATTAGAAATATTTTTCTTAGTCATATCGCTTAGTTAATCAATTCAAAAGGCAAACCTTTTGGCAAAATATCAAATCAATAGCACGACCCGACTGTTGTTTCAACTTTGGGCTATTTCTGATTCGCCTTCTGCATTTCTAAGTGTTCTGTTAAACTTTAACTTTTACTTTTAATGTAATTCAACACTTTAGCATCATAGCACGATTCACTTCATTATATCTAAAAAATCATGCCTTCACCTTTTGCATTGATTTTTTCACGAGTCATATAATAAAGACCCAAAACAACATCTTGAGATGGACAATAATTGGCTCACCATTAGCTGGTGACAAAATATTATTGGTTGACATCATCAAGGTACGCGCTTCCAATTGCGCTTCAATTGACAATGGAACATGAACAGCCATTTGGTCACCATCAAAGTCAGCATTAAATGCTGTACAAACTAACGGATGCAATTGAATTGCTTTACCTTCAATCAATTTTGGGTAGAAAGCTTGAATGCCTAATCTATGCAAGGTTGGTGCACGGTTAAGCATTACAGGATGTTCTTCAATAATAGATTCAAGAATATCCCAAACTTCAGGACCTTCACGCTCAACCATTTTTTTAGCTGCTTTAATAGTTGTTGCAAAACCACTTTCAATTTGTAATTTGCTAAAAATAAATGGCTTAAATAATTCCAAAGCCATTTTTTTAGGCAAACCACATTGATGCAATCTCAATGTTGGACCAACAACAATTACCGAACGACCAGAATAATCAACACGTTTACCTAATAGATTTTGTCGGAAACGACCTTGTTTACCTTTAATCATATCAGCTAAAGATTTAAGTGGACGTTTGTTTGAACCCGTTATAGCACGACCACGACGACCATTATCTAATAAGTGCATCAACAGATTCTTGCAACATACGTTTTTCATTACGAACAATAATATCTGGCGCATTTAAATCCAATAAACGTTTCAAACGATTATTTCGATTAATTACACGACGATATAAATCATTTAAATCTGAAGTTGCAAAACGACCACCATCCAAAGGCACTAATGGACGTAAATCAGGTGGAAAAACAGGAAATACATTCATAATCATCCATTCAGGATTATTACCAGAATCTAAAAATGCTTCAACAATTTTAAACGTTTAGAAAATTTTTTAATTTTAGTTTCAGAACTTTGTTGCTATTAATTTCTTCACGTTAATTTTATCTGCTTCTTCTTTAAGTTCAATTTTTTTGAACAAATCATAAATGGCTTCAGCACCCATTTTTGCATCAAACTCATCACCATATTCTTCTATAGCATCAAGATATTCTTCATCAGTTAAAATTGACCTTTTTCCAAAGGCGTCATACCTGGATCAATAACTACAAATGCTTCAAAATATAAAATTCGTTCAATATCACGCAATGTCATATCCAACAACAAACCAATACGTGAAGGCAATGATTTTAAAAACCAAATATGCGCAACAGGACTTGCTAACTCTATATGCCCCATACGTTCACGACGCACTTTAGTTAGCGTAACTTCAACACCGCATTTTTCACAAATAACACCACGATGCTTTAAGCGTTTATATTTTCCACATAAACATTCGTAATCTTTAACTGGTCCAAAAATTTTAGCACAAAACAAGACCATCTCGTTCAGGCTTAAAAGTTCGATAGTTAATTGTTTCAGGCTTTTTTAACTTCACCATAAGACCATGAACGAATCATTTCTGGTGATGCCAAGCCAATACTTTAATTGCATCAAAATCATCTGTACGATTTTGACGTTTTAAGAAATTAAATAAATCTTTCAAGATCTTGTCCCCATTTGTTGTTATCTGGCAAAACAAGAACTCATTAGCTATTTTAAAGCCTTTAATTCCAGTTCAATATCAATACCTAAAGAACGAATTTCTTTAACAAATACATTAAATGATTCAGGCATACCTGCTTCCATACGGTGGTTCACCATCAACGATGTTTTTATACATTTTGGTACGTCCCGCAACATCATCCGATTTAACTGTCAGCATTTCCTGCAAGGTATACGCCGCGCCATAAGCTTCAAGTGCCCATACTTCCATTTCTCCAAATCGCTGCCCACCAAACTGAGCTTTACCACCCAATGGTTGCTGAGTCACTAAGCTATAGGGACCAGTTGAACGAGCATGCATTTTATCATCAACCAAATGATTCAATTTCAGCATATACATATAACCAACCGTTACTTGACGTTCAAATTGCTCACCTGTACGACCATCATATAAGGTCGTCTTGACCACTCTCAGGCAAATCAGCCAACGACAACATTTGACGTATTTCATCTTCACTAGCACCATCAAAAACAGGAGTTGCCATAGGTACACCACCTTCCAGATTTTTTGCCAATTTCGATAATTTCAGCATCAGAAAATGAATCGAGATCTTCTTTTTGCCCGCTGCTATTATAAATTTTATCTAAATAGCTCCTTATTTCTGAAACGGCAGATTTCGCTGCTAACATTTTACCGATTTTATGACCCAAGCCTTTAGCTGCCCAACCCAAATGAGTCTCAAGAACCTGGCCCACGTTCATACGTGATGGCACACCCAAAGGGTTTAAAACAATATCTATTGGCGTCCCATCTTCAAGATATGGCATATCTTCAACTGGATTTAATACGTGAAATAACACCTTTATTACCATGTCGACCCGCCATTTTATCACCTGGCTGAATTCGACGTTTTAACCGCCAGATAAACTTTTACCATTTTCAAAACGCCTGGAGCCAAGTCATCACCCATAGTAATTTTCTTACGCTTCACCTCGAACCTTTCATCAAACTCTTTGCGTAGTTTATTAATTTGTGCATCTAATCCTTCCAATTGCACATTAAGTTCTTCGCTTTCCATTTTGATGTTAGACCACTCTGAATGTTTAACACTATTAAGATAGTCCTGAGTAATCAAAGTGGATGATTTTAAACCTTGCGGACCTGAAAGCGCTTTTTCACCGATAATTGCACTCGCTATACGCTGATAAATATCGTTCTCAACAATTGCCAACTGGTCATTCAAATCCTTTTTATAGCTTTTAATTGCCGCAGCTTCATTTGCCAAAGCACGTTTATCTTTTTCTACGCCATCACGCGTGAAAATTTGCACATCAATAACCGTTGCACGTATACTCCCGGGCACTCTTAGTGAAGTATCCTTAACATCCGCTGCCTTTTCTCCAAAAATTGCACGCAGCAACTTTTCTTCAGGCGTGAGTTGCGATTCCCCTTTTGGCGTCACCTTTCCGACAAGAATATCGCCCCCCTTAACTTCTGCACCTACATATACAATACCCGAATCATCGAGCTTAGAAAGAGCTTCTTCACTTACATTTGGAATATCTGCAGTAATTTCTTCAGGACTATGTTTGGTATCACGTGCAATACAGGTTTTTTCTTCAATATGAATAGATGTAAAGCGATCTTCTTTAACTACTCGCTCAGAAATTAAAATGGAATCTTCAAAGTTATAACCATTCCATGGCATGAAAGCGATCAGCATATTTTGACCCAAAGCTAATTCACCCATATCAGTAGAAGGACCATCAGCCATAACATCTCCTGTTTGCAACAATATCACCCGGCTTTAACTAGTGGCTTCTGGTTTATACAAGTATTCTGGTTCGAGCGGACATATTTAATTAAATTATAAATATCGACACCGACCTCACCTGCCTCCGTTTCAGTATCATTCACCCTAACAACGATTCTGCTTGCATCAACGGTCTCAATTATACCGCCTCGCTTAGCAACTACCGTCACACCGGAATCTTTTGCAACAGTACGCTCCATACCCGTTCCGACCAATGGTTTTTCAGCTTTTAGCACTGGCACTGCTTGACGTTGCATATTTGATCCCATCAATGCTCGGTTAGCATCATCATGCTCTAAGAATGGAATCGATGGAAGCCGCAACAGAGACAATTTGCTTTGGAGAAACATCCATATAATCAACCGCATCAGAAGACACAAAAGTAAACTCATCTTTGTAGCGACAAGAAACCAGACCTTCCACTAGCTTGCCATTTTGGTCTACGGGTACACTAGCTTGAGCAATAACAAAATTCCCTTCACCAATGGCTGATAGGTAATCCACCTGATCAGTCAATACGCCGTTAATAACTTTTCGATAAGGTGTTTCTAAAAATCCATATTCATTAGTACGTGCATAGACAGCCAAGGAATTAATCAAACCAATATTTGGCCCCTCTGGTGTCTCAATCGGACAAACACGTCCATAATGAGTCGTATGTACATCTCGAACCTCAAAACCAGCACGCTCACGCGCTAAACCACCAGGCCCTAGCGCCGAAACACGTCGTTTGTGAGTGACTTGCGACAAAGGATTATTTTGATCCATAAATTGCGAAAGCTGGCTCGAACCAAAAAACTCTTTGACTGCCGCTGAAACGGGTTTAGCATTTATAATTTCCTGTGGCATCAAGCCTTCGGAATCTGCAAGCGTCAAACGCTCTTTAACCGCACGCTCAACACGAACCAAACCAACTCGGAATTGATTTTCAGTCATCTCACCAACACCGAACACGTCGGTTTCCCAAATGATCAATATCATCAACGACACCATTACCATTTCGAATATTGATAAGCTCTTTCAACACATTAATAATGTCTTCATTACTTAATGTACCATCACCTTCCTTATCTGGTATTCCTAGACGACGGTTAAATTTCATCCGCCCTACTGCAGACAAATCATATCTGTCTTCAGTAAAAAACAGGTTATTAAATAAATTTTCTGCCGATTCCTTTGTAGGTGGCTCTCCCGGGCGCATCATTCGGTATATTTCGACCAACGCTTCTAACCTGCTAGTCGTATTATCCAGCCGCATCGCCTCTGATATATAAGCTCCGCGATCCAGATCATTAACATATAACGTATCTATTTCACCAATATTATTGGCAATTAGTTTATCTAATATGTCTTCTGTAATTTCGTCATTTACATTAGCAACAAGCTCACCCGTTGCCTCGTCAACTATATTCGATGCAATTATATTTGCGTATAAATATTGCTTAGGGACTTCTAGTTCTTGTATATTTTCTTTTTGCATCTCCCTGATATGCTTGGCTGTTACTCGTCTCCCTTCTTCGACGAGTATTTTTCCCCCAATCTTGATATCAAACGTCGCAATTTCACCTTTAAGTCTTTCAGGTATTAGATGCAACAGAACCTTATCTTGATTGATAGAGAATTTATTTTTTTCAAAGAAAATGTTAAGCATCTCTTCATTATCATAGCCCAAGGCACGCAACAAAATAGTTGCCGGAATTTTACGACGCCGATCAATTCTAACAAATACACAATCTTTATGGTCGAATTCAAAATCTAGCCATGATCCACGATAGGGTATAACACGCGCATTTAATAACAGCTTTCCTGAGGAATGCGTTTTACCTTTATCATGATCAAAAAACACCCCCGGACTACGATGTAATTGTGAAACGATTACTCGCTCGGTACCGTTAATCACAAATGTTCCGTTCTCGGTCATTAACGGCAACTCACCCATATAAACTTCTTGCTCTCTGATATCCTTAACCACTTTCGTGCTTCCTGGCGCATCCTTGTCATAGATAACTAAACGCGCGACTACACGCAATGGAGCTGCATAAGTTGCACCGCGTTGCTGACACTCACGCACATCAAAAACAGGCTCACCTAAGCGATATTTGACATACTCCAGAACTGCATACCCTGAGTGGCTTTCAATTGGGAATACACTGGAAAGTGCTGCATGTAAACCAACATCTTTTCTTTTAGCTGGTTTTATTCCTGTTTGTAAAAAACTGGCATAAGACTTGATTTGCGTTGCCAGCAAATAAGGAACATCCAGTACTTCATTTGCTTTTCCAAAATTATTTCTGAGGCGTTTTTTTTCAGTAAAAGAGTAGGCCATATTGCTTCCTTATCCTTTGTCAAGAGTAGGTTTCTGAATTCGAGGTATTATAAACAGTAAAAGGCCGGTGACTACTCAAGTAATCACCAGCCCATCTTACAGGCACTGCCTATGAGGTTTGTCAAATCATTTGATTTCGACAGTTGTGCCAGCTTCTTCCAGTGTCGCTTTTGCTGCTTCAGCTTCTTCTTTGTTTACACCTTCTTTTAGTGTGACAGGACAGCCTTCTACAGCGGCTTTAGCTTCTTTCAAGCCGAGCCCTGTAAGACCACGCACTGCTTTAATTGCTGCAACTTTATTTGCACCAAATGATGTCATTACAACATCAAAATCAGTTTTTTCTTCGGCTGCAGCAGCGTCACCACCAGCTGCTGGAGCTGCTGCAAGTGCTGCTGCAGAAACGCCAAACTTTTCTTCCATCGCTGAAATTAAATCAACGATTTCCATTACAGTCATATTAGATACTGCGTCCAAGATCTCTTCTTGTGAGATTGCCATTATTTATTCCTCTAAAATATTTGGTTGAAACTGCTTAAAAAAGCCTACTCTGCTACCGTTTCTGCGTTGCTTACGGCGCTGCCGTCACCGGCGGTTTCACGCAGCTCTTTCAAAGCAACTAAGGTACGCGCCAATTTGCCAACAGGAGCCATCATCAACGCCATAATCATACTGATACCTTGATCGCGCGTTGGCAAACTTGCCAATCGTGCTAACTCAGAACCTTCATATGCTATACCATCGATAGAAACAATTTTTGCTACTAACTTTTTATGCGTTTTAGCAAAATCATTAATTAAGCGACCTGCTGCACCCGGATCTTCCATTGAAAAAGCAAGAATCAATGGGCCAACCATTTTTTCTTGCATACATTCAAACTGAGTTCCAGCAACAGCACGCTTAGCCAATGTATTTTTTACGACTCGCAGATAAACACCTGCGTCTCTTGCGCTTACACGCAAAGTAGTCAAATCTGCAACAGTTAGTCCACGATATTCAGCTGCAACAGCTGAATATGCTTTAGCAGCGTATGGAGCGACTTCCTCTACGATAGCTTTTTTGCCATCTAATGCTAAGGCCACAACTTTCTCCGTTTACTGACTTTCATCAGGTTTATACACCACATCTTTTACAAGATGCACCCAACGGGTCTTCCACTAGTTTCCCAGCTTCAATTCCCCATCTACGTAGGCTTGTTATTTTAAGCTAAAGCACCTACGGTCTTTGATGGCTACCAATCGAACTGGCAACCAAAATTTTTTCTCTAAATTGATAGAGTAGCTTGATCCAACGCGACACCAGGCCCCATTGTTGTCGACAAACTAATTTTCTTTAAATATACGCCTTTAGCAGCACTAGGCTTAGCTTTTACCAAATCCTTAATCAGCGCCTCTAAATTTTCTTTTATATCTTCGGCAGAAAAAGCAATTTTACCAACCGAACAATGAATAATGCCGGCTTTATCATTACGATATCTGGCTTGTCCAGCTTTTGCATTTTTTACAGCCGTTGCCACATCCGGAGTGACTGTTCCAACCTTAGGGTTAGGCATCAAGCCTCTTGGTCCTAAAATCTGCCCTAATTGACCAACAACACGCATAGCATCAGGCGAAGCAATAACCACATCAAAATCCATTTGTCCTTTTTTAACCTGATCCGCAAGATCATCCATTCCCACTATATCAGCACCTGCTTCTGTTGCAGCATCAGCATTTGCCCCCTGAGTAAATACAGCAACTCGAACCGTTTTACCTGACCCTTTTGGAAGCAATGTTGCACCACGAACATTTTGGTCTGACTTTCTTGCGTCAATTCCTAAATTTACACTTACATCTATAGACTCAGAAAATTTAGCAGTTGCAAGCTCTTTCAATAATTCAACTGCCTCGGCAATTGAAGTATTGACGAGTAGTATCAATTTTTTCTACAGCAATTTTTGCTCTTTTAGATAATTTAGCCATTATAAACCTTCCACATCAAGACCCATGCTACGAGCACTACCTGCAATGATTTTCACTGCAGACTCCATATCATTCGCATTCAAATCTTCCATTTTTGTTTTTGCAATTTCTTCCAGTTGCTCACGCGTCACCTTGCCAACTTTAACTTTATTTGGCACTTTACTTCCAGATGTAATACCGGCTGTTTTTTTCAATAAAATCGACGCGGGTGGGGTTTTGGTAATAAAAGTGAAACTTTTATCACTGTATACAGAGATGACTACCGGAATTGGCAGGCCTTTTTCTATATCTGCAGTTTTGGCGTTAAACGCCTTACAAAACTCCATAATATTCACACCGCGCTGACCTAAAGCAGGACCAACCGGTGGACTTGGATTAGCTTCACCTGCCTTTACTTGCAGTTTAATATATGCTGTGACTTCTTTAGCCATCTTATACTCCTGAGTGGGTAATAGCGCCTTTCAGCTCCCCATAGATAAAAAATCCCCACCATACGATGAGGACCATAAATTTATACGTTATTTATTGACTAGTTTTTTTCTACTTCTTTAAAACCAAGCTCAACAGATGTAGACCGTCCAAAGATAAGTACTGAGATGCGCAACTTGTTTTTTTCGTAATTTATTTCTTCAATTTCGCCATTAAAATCTTTAAATGGCCCATCATTGATTCGCACAACCTCACCTACTTCAAATAAAACTTTAGGCCTCGGCTTATTAACGCCTTCTTCCACTCTATTTAGAATCCTGTCAGCCTCAAGATCAGAAATAGGTGCTGGCCTTTCAGATGTACCACCTATAAAACCTAAAACTCTAGGTTCATCTCTTACTAAATGCCAAGTCTCATCCGTTAATTCCATTTGCACCAAAACATAACCTGGAAAAAACTTCCTTTCACTTTTGCGCTGCTGTCCCATTCGCATCTCGACCACTTCTTCAGTTGGCACAAGGATTTTACCAAAATACTTTTCTAAACCTTCTCTTTTTATTTTTTCTTCTAGTGACTGCTTTACTTTCTTTTCGTAATTTGAATATGCATGCACAACATACCAACGAATGGTCATTCTCTAACCTCTATAACTTGTCTATTAGTGACGTTACTGACCACAATAAAAACATATCCAGCAGCCATAAAATCAGTCCTACAATAATTACCATCGCAAAGACCATCAAAGTTGTTTGCATCGTCTCTGATCTCGATGGCCATACAACCTTTCTTACCTCTAATCTAGATTCTTTGGCAAAAGCCCATGACTGACGCCCAATAGATGTTGTCATCATTATCCCTAGCGAACTGATGACTATAGCAACCATACCCAGCACTCTATACAACTGAGAATATTCTGAGAATTTATAAAAAGCAACCACACCTGCACTGATTAGCACAAGAGACAAAACATATTTAAGCACATCTAACCCAGATGCCTCTTCCTTTGCCAGTGTATTCATTTTATGGATTTTATTTGAGAACTACTTGAAATTAATTACCGCTTAATACGTGTTGGCAGGCCAGGAGGGACTCGAACCCCCAACTTGCGGTTTTGGAGACCGCTGCTCTACCAATTGAACTACTGACCTACACGCACAAACCTTTAACGACCTTGCACTATACTACACTTTAAGATATTACTCAATAATCTTTGCAACAACACCCGCACCAACAGTACGTCCACCTTCACGAATCGCAAAGCGCAGACCCTCTTCCATAGCAATAGGTGCTATCAATGTCACTTCGACTGACACGTTATCACCAGGCATTACCATCTCAGTCCCTTCTGGCAATTCAACTGCACCGGTTACATCTGTTGTTCTGAAGTAGAATTGCGGACGATAACCATTGAAAAATGGCGTATGACGACCACCTTCATCTTTTGATAGTACGTAGATTTCAGATGTAAATCGTGTGTGTGGCTTTATTGATCCAACGTGTGCCAATACTTGACCACGCTCAACGTCTTCACGTTTTGTGCCTCTTAACAAGATACCTACATTATCGCCTGCTTCACCTTGATCTAAAAGCTTACGGAACATTTCAACGCCTGTACAGGTAGTCTTTACCGTATCTTTGATACCAACGATTTCGATTTCTTCTCCGACTTTAACAACACCACGTTCAATTCGTCCTGTCACAACTGTTCCACGACCTGATATTGAAAAGACATCTTCGATTGGCATCAGAAATTTTCCTTCTACCGCTCTTACTGGGTCTGGAATATAGCTATCCAGCGCATCAACTAATTTGATAATTGAAGGCACACCCACTTCACTTGTATCGCCTTGCAAGCCTTTTAAGGCTGAACCAACGATAATTGGAGTATCATCTCCCGGAAATTCATACTGATCTAATAACTCACGCAGTTCCATTTCAACTAGTTCAAGCATTTCGTTGTATTCTTCTGTACCTAAACCCCCGCAGTCATCCGCTAGAATATCCGCTTTGTTTAGAAATACAACAATATATGGAACACCAACTTGTCTTGATAGCAGAATATGCTCTCTTGTTTGTGGCATTGGACCATCCGTTGCTCCACACACCAATATAGCGCCATCCATTTGCGCAGCACCGGTAATCATATTTTTTACATAATCGGCGTGACCTGGACAATCTACGTGCGCGTAGTGACGCGTATCTGATTCATATTCTACATGCGATGTTGCAATCGTAATACCACGTTCACGCTCTTCAGGTGCATTGTCAATTTGATCAAATGCCCTAACTTCTCCACCTCTTAACTCTGCCATTACTTTTGTTAAGGCGGCCGTTAAAGTTGTTTTACCGTGATCAACGTGTCCGATTGTTCCTACGTTAACATGTGGTTTAGTACGTTCAAATTTTTTCTTAGCCATTTTAATCAAAGACCTTAAATAATTAATGTTTGCAACAATCAGTATAAATGGAGCCCATAACTGGACTTGAACCGGTGACCTCTTCCTTACCAAGGAAGTGCTCTACCGCTGAGCTATATGGGCTTAAAACTATATAATATGGAGCGGGTGATGGGAATCGAACCCACGTGATCAGCTTGGAAGGCTGGAGTTCTACCATTGAACTACACCCGCAGAATTCATTTCTGAATGGTGGAGGGGGGAGGATTCGAACCTCCGAAGGCAGAGCCGTCAGATTTACAGTCTGATCCCTTTGGCCGCTCGGGAACCCCTCCATACAGAATCACTATTATGCTAACAATATCTCTTTGCGTCAACACTTTATTTTATTTTTTTATTTAGAATGCAATTGCTGCATTGCAAGATCAGAACTTCCACTTAACAACATAGGCAACAAGGGCTTAAATCGAGAAAACCCAATCATCACCAACTCTAAATCAGTTTTTGAAAAATCAGATAAAACATAATCAGCGACAGCCTTAACCCCATTAGGACGACCAATACCCACCCTAAGCCGCAGAAATTCTTTTTTACCCGTCACAGCAATTATATCCCTAAGCCCATTATGTCCACCATGACCACCACCCGACTTTAACCTAAATACACCCGGATCAAAATCAAGGTCATCATGCACAACCAAAACCTCTTCTATCCCAAGCTTATAATACTTCATAACCGCCAAAACCGACTGACCGCTGCGATTCATATAAGTATTTGGCTTTAACAAATATAACTTGTGTCCAGCATGACCCAACTCAGCAAACTCACCATGGAAACGAGCGCAAGAAGAAAAAAATGCTACTTCTGAGGAAATCAATTCATCTAATAGCAAAAACCCGACATTATGCCGGGTTTTCAAGTACTTTTGACCCGGATTACCCAGACCAACAACAAGCTTAATCACTAATCACTCGCAGCCTCATCAGCGGCACCGCCCTCAACAGCTGCATCAGCATCACTATCAGAGTCATCTTCATCTAAACCAGATCTAGACTTCATAATCTGAACAACCGAAAAATCATGCTCTTCACCATGCGCTAAAGCGACGATCTCTAGCCCTTCTGCTAATTTCAATTGTGACAAATGAAGCGAATCACCAATTTCCAAACCTGTCAAATCAACTTCAATATACTCAGGAATGTTTCTTGGCAAACACTCAACCTCAACATCAATCATTGAATGAGTAACCACACCACCCTCTTTAACACCAGGCGATAGCTCTTCATTAATAAAATGCAATGGTACGTTTAATTTTAGCTTCTCACCCATTACAACGCGCAAAAAATCCATGTGCAGGATCTGTGTCTTTGCAGGATGTCTTTGCATATCCTTAAGGATAGCATTTTCAACTTTACCACCAACATTTAGCTTCAAAATATGTGAATAAACCGCTTCATTCGCTAAACTTTTCACCACTTCATTGTGATTTAATTCAATCAGCTCCGGCTCTTCATGACCACCATAAATAACAGCTGGAATATTGCCATTTCTACGGCTAGCTTTTGCAGAACTTGTTCCGCCTGCCACTCGACTTACAGCATTAAACTCAAAAACGCTAGACATCTAATTCTCCACACCCTACAAACAATAACTTAAATTATCAATCAACATACAACGAACTTACTGACTCTCCAACCGCAATTCTTCTAATTGTCTCAGCCAACATATCCGCAACACTTAACTGTCGTATTTTACCCAATTTTACCGCTTCATCCTTAAGTGGAATTGTATCCGTGACGACCAACTCATCCAACACCGAGTTACGTAAATTCTCAATTGCACCCCCAGATAGCACAGGATGAGTACAATAAGCAACCACCTTAACAGCACCCTGCTTTTTTAATGCAGCTGCCGCACTGCATAGCGTACCAGCAGTATCAACCAAATCATCAATCATGACGCATGTCCTGCCATTTACATCGCCAATGATATGCATTACCTCAGCCACATTCGCCATAGGCCTACGCTTATCAATAATTGCCAAGTCCGCATCATCCAATCGCTTCGCCAAAGCTCTTGCCCTGACCACGCCACCGACATCCGGAGAAACAACAATTAGATTTTCATACTTTTGACGCCAAACATCACCCAATAATAGAGGCGAGGCATACACGTTATCTACAGGAATATCAAAAAAACCTTGGATTTGATCAGCATGCAAATCAACAGTCAAAGCCCTGTCAGCCCCGGCAACACCAACCATCTTAGCAACCAACTTTGCACTTATCGCCACTCGCGCTGAGCGCGACCTTCGATCTTGGCGGGAATAGCCGTAATAAGGCATAACCGCTGTAATTCTTGACGCTGATGCACGCTTTAAAGCATCTATCATTACCAGCAACTCGATTAAATGTTCATTCGTTGGAGCACACGTCGGCTGAATAACAAAAACATCTTTGTCTCTTACATTCTCTTCAATCTCTACTGTAACTTCACCATCACTGAACCGCCCTACCGTGGCCATTCCTAAGCGCATGCTTAATCTTGCAGCTATGCTTTTGGATAACTCTACGTTTGCATTTCCAGAAAAAACCATCATAGAATTATCGCGGGAAGAATCACTCATTTAGAATACCGAGCTGATTAAATAGGGAAGAATAATTGGCTGGGCTGCCAGGATTCGAACCTGGGTATGCGGAGATCAAAACCCCGTGCCTTACCGCTTGGCGACAGCCCAATTAGATACTAAAGAGTTCACTCATTTGCTTATGCAAAGGTGAAAGTGCTAATCCTTCTGCTATATAAACTTCATTATCAGAAGTTAATTCATCATACACATTTTTTGCTGATTCATAATCGCTAAACTGCACAAAAACGCATGCTCCCGTTCCTGTCAACCTAGCCTCACCATATTCCGACAGCTTTTCGAAAGCTTGCCTGACCTCAACATGTAAACTCTTAACAACATCGACACAATCGTTCTTGTGCTGCCCTGCGTTAAAGTCTGATATTCTGATGTATTTACTATCTCTTGTCAAATCTTTTGCTGAAAATATTTTCCCCGTATCAACATGACAAGTCGGCTTGAGCACTACAAACCAAGCCTTGGGGAGCTCAATCGTTATTAATTCATCACCCACACCTTCAGCCCAAGTACTTGTTCCTTTCACAAAAACAGGCACATCTGCACCCAACTGAACGCCTAGATCCATTAACATCTTTTCAGTCATCCCTAATTGCCATAGCTGATTTAAGACCACTAAAACCGTTGCCGCATCAGAACTACCCCCACCCAAACCACCACCCATTGGTAAATTTTTTTCTATATCAATGCAAACGCCTCCCTTATATCCAGATACTGTCTTTAATAGTTGAGCCGCGCGCACAGTCAAATCATCTTGTTCTCGCACACCAGGTATCGTCTTTTTTAACCGCACTTGATCCCCATCTATTTGCGTAAATGTCAAACCATCAGCGATATTAATTATCTGAAATACCGTTTGTAGCAAATGATAACCATCTGCTCTTCGTCCCACTATGCTTAGCATTAAATTAAGCTTGGCGGGTGCAGGCCAGCGAATTCGCCACCCTAGCTCCAAATTATTAAACTCCGTCATTTCACTTCCCAATGATCAACAATCAACTTTAACTTTATATTTGCCTTACTTATAATTATCTTACGTGGCATAACGCCAACTTCCGTATCTATATATTCAAGATAGCGCACTTGCCAACCTAATTGCTGAAATCCATTATCCAGTTGCAACACTCCCACATCCGGCAAATAATCACCGATAATCCATACTTTGAGCGCAGTTATTGGCACATCAAACCCTATCTGATTAGCAACAAAGGCATCTATATTGCGTGAGACTTGCCTTTCACCCTGCCCGGTATCAAGCATTATTTCCCTCTCACTCAATTCAATCAATATTGCGCCAGCACCCAAAGCCCCTGACAATCTCAGCTCATCATTTTTACCTTCATGATTCCAGTCAATATTAGCCGTCAACACCTCGTCACTTTTAATCACCAAGCGCCCTTGCATGCGCCACCTAGGAAGAGCCTTCTGCTGTGCATTTAACTCATACCCAAGCTGAGCATCATAAGTATGTATTGCTGTACACGAAGACAGCATCAGCAACATAAATACAGTCGGCAGCTGGTTTTGCATTACATATCGCCAAATAATCGCGATTTAACATCCAATAACAACTTATCTTCAGGAGACTTTAGCAGTGCCTCTGATAATACGGCTTTAGCTTGTTCGGTTTTTTGCAAAGCCCATAACACCTCAACTAAATGCGCCGCTATTTCAGCCTGTGGCTGTCTATTATAAGCGCGCTGCAAATAAAGTAATGCCTCGTCCAAGCGATTCAATTTAAATAATAACCAGCCATAACTATCCATGATAATTGGCTCATTTGGCTTTAGTGCGATCGCTTTATCCAAATAGCCTTTCGCCTCTTCATAACGCGTCGTCTTATCAGCTAGAGTATAGCCTAATGCATTTAGTGCATTCGCATCATTTGGATTTTTATTAATGAGGTATTGTAAATCATCTTCAAGAACCTGCAATTTACCCAATTTCTCAGCGAGCAACGCTCTTGCATACAAAAGTTTGCCATTACCTGGATCCTTACCCAAGGCGCTGCTTAGCACATCAAATGCTTGCTGATTAAATCCTTGCTGGCTATAAATTTCTGACTCGATTAGCATTAAATCAGCATGTTTCTCCGGGTATTGACCTTGCAAACTCTTAACACGCTCCAGTGCAAATTGATAGCGCTTTTGTTGCATCAAAATTAAAACCGCACTCATACCCGCTTCATACTTATATGGTTCACTCTCAATCGCATCAAACCATATTAAAGCCTCATTAAATCGCTGCGCCTTAGCATCCATACGTGCCAAGTAAAATGCAGATTTATCACGAAATTCATCATTAACAACCAAACTCTGTAAAATATCACGCGACTTCTCTTCCTCGCCTGTTTGCAAATACACCAGAGCCAACTTAAATTTTAGCTCATGGTTTTCGGGATAACGCTTAATTAAATCCTGAAGCTCATATTTAGCCTCTTCATAGCGCCCTTGCTGTATTAATAATTGCACGATCTGCTCTCTTATCTGTGCATTATCCTGCTCCTTAACTGCTTGCTGCAGAACTTCGGTTGCTTCGGATAATTTTCCTTCTGCGCCATAGAGTTGCGCTTGTAACAATAACGCTTTTACCCACTGCGGCTCTATTTCCAAAGCCCTGGCAACATCAATTTGCGCCTGTTTTGCTCTATTAGCCTGTGCATTTAACAAGGCCTGAATAAAATACAACGAGGCATTTTCAGGATACTTGACACTTAAATCAGAAAAGACTTCGTATGCCAGGTTCATGTTTTGCTGCTTATTTAAACTTTTAATCATGGCTATTGCTTTGCTATCAAAATCCTGCGCATCATGACTTAAAATAAAATCGATATTATCGAATGCAGCTTGACGCTCTCCTGATTTTAAAGCGGCAACAGCCATTAGGTAACGAGCATCCAGACTATCTGGCTCAACCTCAAGCCACAACTCCAGTACTTGCTTTAACTTTGCATCGTCTTGCACATAAAGCGCAATTTTTGCAGCACGTTTTATGACCTCAGGATCATTAACCTGACTGGCTGCACGCAAATAACCATCCAGAGCCAGATCATATTGTTCACGTTGCCCGGCAAGCTCCGCCGTCATTAATAAAAATAACACTTCGGGAGAAATATCAGTTTTCACTTCCTGAGCAGGTTCAGTTAATTCCATTTCTGGCTTTATGGCTTGTTCTTCAAGTACAGTACCAGACAAACTACCTGAATCCTTAGCGACACATGCCGTAAGTATAAAAAAAACCGCAACGACCATTATTTTTACAACCATCAATGAAATTTCCTTAAAATTTAAATGACTGACAAACACTGAAAGCAAATCGCAATAACTACAGCAAACTGCCTTTCTTTGTTACATTACATCACAGATTAATTACTTATTTATCGATTTGAAAAAAACAGAATAACATCCTATTGTAGCTCGACAACACTTTATAAAGTTCAATTTAACACACTTAAAAGTCACACTGATATTTTATTCCATTTGGCTAAACGGCCAAAGTTCCTTAGAATACACTATTAACTTATGTTTTCAGGTTTATCCGCTAACTTTTGAATTAACTGGCATTAATGACTCTTCTTGCTTTAGGGATTAATTATACAACAGCACCTGTCTCAATCCGAGAACGCATTGCATTTCCCACTGAGATACTCAGCGATGCTGTAAGGGATCTTTGGCAACAGGAATCTATAACTGAGGCTGCAATTCTATCAACTTGCAACCGCACTGAAATATACTGTACAGCTCAAGATGGCAATATTGATCCGGTCATCAACTGGATTTCGCGCAATCGACAGCTGCAACAGACTGATTTTCAGCCTTATCTATACGCACATACAGACAATGCATTGATTCGTCATATATTTCGCGTCGCAAGTGGGCTGGAATCAATGGTACTAGGCGAGCCGCAAATTTTAGGGCAAATGAAAACTGCCTATCAAACAGCTAACCAGGCCGGCACGCTAGGTAAAAACCTTAGCAAACTATTTCAGCATACCTTTTCAACCGCAAAAAAAGTACGCACTGATACCGCTATTGGCTCTAGCTCGGTGTCTGTTGCTTTTGCAGCTGTGCAATTAAGCAAACAGATATTTGAGAATTTAAATGAACAAACAGCATTACTTATAGGAGCTGGAGAAACTATTGAACTGACGGCTAGACATCTACATCAAAACGGCATTGCACGCATTATTATTGCCAACCGCACCTATGATAAAGCTCATAGCCTTGCCAGCCAGTTTAATGGCTATGCTATAGCACTCTCTGAATTACCTTTACATATCGCTGAAGCAGATATTATTGTTTCATCTACTGCTAGTCAATTACCTATTCTAGGCAAAGGAATGGTTGAAAGTGCCATTAAAAAACGCAAGCACAAGCCTATTTTTATGGTTGACCTTGCCGTACCTCGCGATATTGAGCCTGAAGTGGAAAAACTAAATGATGTCTACCTATATACCGTTGATGATTTACAAAACATCATTCAAGACAATCTGAATTCTCGTCGTCAGGCAGCAGAACAAGCGGAAGAAATCATCGACACCCATGTCGTGCATTTTTTTGTCTTGGATGAAAGCACAAAATGTTCAATCGACCATAGTGGACTACCGACAACAAGCGAATCGGTTGCAACAAGACACCCTGAGCAAGGCGCTTTCTGCTCTAAAAAATGGAGCCCCTCCAGAAGCCGTCATGCAACAACTTGCACATACACTGACAAATAAATTAATCCACACCCCCTGCACCCAACTGCGAAAGGCCAGCGAAAATGAACGCCATGACCTGATTGCTGCTGCACGTGATATTTTCCAATTATAAAGCGCCCAATGAAAGACTCTATAAAAAATAAATTAGAAAATCTGAGTGACCGATTTGAAGAAATTGCCGCCCTGCTTTCTCAGCCAGAAGTACAAAACGAGCAAAATAAATTTCGTGCATTAAGCCAGGAATATGCGCAAATCAGTCCTCTTGTGGACTGCTATAACAAATTTATAGACACCCAGGAAACACTCAGCGCAGCTCAGGAAATGCTAGCTGAAGATGACGCTGAAATGCGCGCCATGGCAAAAGAGGAGATTGCCCAAGTAGAACAACAAGAAACACAGCTAGAGCATGAATTACAAATTTTATTATTACCTCAAGACCCTAATGATAATCGTAATATCTACATGGAAATACGTGCGGGCACAGGGGGGGATGAAGCAGCAATATTCTCCGGCGATTTAGCGCGGATGTATATGCGCTACGCAGAAAAAAAAGGCTGGACTATCGAAACCACAAGTGAAACAAGGGGTGAGCATGGGGGCTATAAAGAAATTATTCTACGTATTGCCGGACAGGATGTTTATTCGCAGCTAAAATTTGAATCGGGTGCACATCGCGTACAACGTGTACCAGAGACTGAATCACAAGGCCGTGTTCACACTTCAGCTTGCACTGTTGCAATTATGCCTGAGGCACAAGAAATCGATAATATTGATATTAACCCAAGTGACCTGCGCATAGATACCTTTCGATCCTCTGGCGCAGGAGGTCAGCACGTTAATAAAACGGATTCTGCCATTCGAATTACCCATATACCGACAGGTGTTGTCGTTGAATGCCAGGATCAACGCTCACAACATAAAAACAAAGCCCGGGCCATGAGTGTCCTGCAATCACGCTTACTATCTGCAGAACAGGAAAAGCAACACTCTGAAAATGCAGAAAATAGAAAACTGCAAGTCGGTAGCGGTGACCGTTCTGAACGCATTCGTACCTATAATTACCCTCAGGGCCGCATAACCGACCACCGCATCAACCTTACTTTATACAAACTGGATGAAATTATGCAAGGTGGTTTAGAGCATATTATTCAGCCACTAATCAGCGAACATCAAGCAGAATTACTGACTCAGTTAGGCGAAGAAGATTAGCCAGGATGGATGATATCCAATCACTGTTAACAAGCTCAGCAAAGACCTTGCATGGCATTTCAGACTCTGAAAACCTGGATGTTGAGGTCTTACTTTGTCATGTATTAGAAAAAAACCGTAGCTATTTACGCACCTGGCCCGAAAAAAAACTCAGTCAAAGTCAGCTAAATCACTTTAAACAATTACTACAGCAACGCCAGCAGGGTAAACCTATTGCCTATATTATCGGCAAACGGGAATTCTGGTCACGGGATTTTTATGTAGACACTCATGTTTTAATTCCTCGCCCAGATACGGAAACCTTGATTGAACTCTGCCTACAACTAATTCAGCATAAACCTGATGCACGCTTAATTGATTTAGGCACGGGGTCAGGCGTTATTGCTGTTACGCTTGCCGCAGAATGTCCAGAACTACATATTACTGCAATTGATTCCTGCGAAGCAGCTCTGAAGATAGCGCGAAAAAATGCCCAACTTAATAACACCCCTCATATCCGCTTCATGCAAAGCAATTGGTTTGATCAGTTGCACAATGAAATGTTTGACTTTATTATCAGCAATCCGCCTTATATCGGCGCGGATGATCCTCATTTAAAACAAGGAGATGTCTGCTTTGAACCCGTTCGCGCCCTTATTGCCGAAGAACAAGGACTACAAGATATCATGCTTATTTGCCAGCAAAGCCCATATTATCTAAACAAAGGTGGATATTTGATTTTAGAACATGGTTATGATCAGCAGCAAAGTATATACGACATACTAGACAAGGCGCACTACCAAAACATTCAGTGCCTGCATGATTTATCTGATCACCCCCGTGTAAGCTACGCCCAGTGGCTAACAACCAATAATTAACTAGATTTTACAACTATGCTTCAGAATATTAACGAAATTGCCATGCCACGGAAGATCGTACAAAATCTGCTACATCATGCCCAGCAGAAACCGGGGCAAGAAGTCTGTGGATTGATTAGCAGTCTCAATAACATACCTTATAAGAGCTATCCGATTGAAAATACAGCAGATCAACCAGAACATTTTTTCACACTTGATGCTCAACAACAAATTAATGCAATGCGCAGTATGCGTCAAAATCATGAAAAACTTTTCGCCATCTACCATTCTCACCCTGCCGCTGCAGCCATTCCATCCAATACAGATATAGAACAAGCGAATTACCCTGAAGCCTTATATATTATCATTTCACTTAATACCAAAGGGGTATTAGAATTACGTGGCTACCAGATTCACAACACTCGATATATTGAAGTAGCGCTGCGCTTAATATAAACACATTTAGGACAGCTAATGACCTAGCTATACCAGCGTCTTAAATTAACCAACCTTCAGTTCCGCACTCGTTACTGGTTATAAGCCTCGTCATTTGAAACGGTTTAGCTATCGGTCATATCCCCGTTTTTAAAATTCGTCTCGGCATTGAGGAGTCCTTTTCTCCGGTCTCATTTTTGAGCACTTTCACATCACCATAAACTAGCATATCATGCATTTTCTAAGTGAATTTGGACCCCTAAAACAATCAAACGAACCAGTTAAAATTATGAAAAATAGAATATCATTCAAATTAATAACAATATAAAACAATGGAAGAACTACTTCAACTTATTCAAGCTAACATCCAGTACGCGCATTTTATTATTTTTGGTACCTTGCTTTTAGCAGGTTTAAATATACCCGTCTCTGAAGATGCCATGCTGTTTATTTCAGCTATTTTAGCAAGTCAGAATCCGGAATATTTAACTCACTTGTTCATTGGCGTCTATCTAGGGGCTTATTTCTCTGACTTAATCTGTTATAGTTTAGGTAGAGTCTTCGGACCAAAATTATTTGAAATACGTTTTTTTGCCAATATGGTACCACCTGCAAGAATAACTAAAATTTCAAACTATTACCAAAAATATGGCGTGATCACTTTAATCCTTGGTCGATTCATTCCATTTGGTGTTAGAAATGCTCTGTTTTTAACCGCAGGGCTAGGGAAAATGAATTTCGCAAAGTTTGCGCTATCCGACCTGCTCGCCTGCACCATTTCAAGCATTAGTTTTTTTAGTTTGTATTATTTCTATGGAGAGAACGTTATAGCCTATGTCAAACAAGCCAATATATTACTGTTTTCACTCGTTTTTGTTATGCTTCTGGTGTTTTGGTATAAAAGAAGGCAGAGAGCAAAAGGATAAAAAACTTTGGCTAAAACATTATATGCTAATGCTGGCCAATAAAATAACAGATGTTCGTATTTGATTTATAAATGCTAAATGGGTATGCACCGCATACCCTTTAATATTTAGCGAAAATAGCGCGTATATATTAGTTAGCCTTACCCAGAATCACCTGCTTAATATCTTCCTGCTTCATGTGTCTGACATCCTCTCCTTTTACCGCATAAATCACATATTCACAGACATTACAGGCATGGTCGCCTATCCTTTCCAAGGAACGAATAACATTCATAATATGTAATGAACGTTTAATATTGCGACTATCTTCCATCATCGATAACGTCAACTGCCGGAAAATGCTCATATATTCACTATCAATATGCTTATCCTGACCCAGTATCTCAACCGCACTTTCTATATCTAAGCGGGCGAATGCATCTAGTGCATCATGCAGGATAGTTTGGACTAATTCCGATAAATGCTTTAGCTCATAAAACTCTGATAAACTTCTATTATTTTCTTCCAGTTTAAATGCCATCTCTGCAATACGCGTTGCTTGATCACCAATACGCTCCAACTCGGAGATCGCCTTGGAAATAGCAATTAACAAGCGTAAGTCGAATGCCGCTGGTTGACGCTTGGCAATAATCAGCAGGCATGCTTCATCAATTTCACCTTCCAAAGCATTTACCGAGGTATCTTTTTGCACCACCCGCTCAGCCAGACCAACATCCCCCGTTACCAGCGCCTCAATCGCGTCTAAAGTTTGTTGTTCAACCAGCCCCCCCATGACTAACACTTTGTTGCGTATGCTTTCTATTTCTTCATTAAATTTATGAGAAATATGCTGACCTATTTGCTTTTTTTCCATTTTATGCCCACTCAATATTGTTAGATTTACCCGTATCGGCCTGTAATATAATCTTCAGTCTGCTTTTTAGCAGGGTTCGTGAAGATAGTATTAGTATCATCAAATTCAATCAAATCCCCCATATACATAAAAGCAGTATAATCAGACACGCGGGCAGCCTGCTGCATGTTATGTGTCACAATAACAATCGTGTAGGTCTCTTTTAATTCATTGATGAGTTCTTCAATTTTTAAGGATGAAATAGGATCTAATGCCGAAGCCGGTTCATCTAGCAATAAAATTGTAGGCTCAATGGCAATAGCTCGCGCTATCACTAAACGTTGCTGCTGCCCACCAGACATTCCCAACGCATTATCCTGCAACCGGTCTTTAACTTCATCCCAAATAGCGGCACCACGTAAGGATTTTTCTACCACTTCATCCAACACTCTGCGATCGTTTATTCCTTGTATGCGCAATCCATAAGCAACATTTTCATAAATAGACTTAGGAAAAGGATTCGGTTTTTGGAATACCATACCTACATGGCGACGCAGTGCGGCAACGTCGACCCCTGGCTGGTAAATATCCCTACCTTCTATGTGAATACTACCTTCAATTCTGGCACTATCAACCAAGTCATTCATACGGTTAATACAACGCAATAAAGTCGACTTCCCACAACCGCTCGGACCTATGTATGCGGTGACCTGTTTTTTAGGTATGTCCATATTAATACCATGCAGCGCTTGTTTTTCACCATAAAATAAGTTTAAATTATTGATACTAATACTGGTTTCAGTTGGGACACTATTATCCTGTTTTTTTTGCGCAATAGCGCTCATATCAATCGCATGGGTACGTGAAGGTTCTAAACTCATAAGTTCACTCAGTCTACTATTAAATTAATGTGCTGTTAGTTAATGAAGCCTGTTAATTTTCTAAGGCTCTAAATTTTTCGCGCAAGTGATTTCTAATACTTACCGCAAATAAATTCAATCCAATAATGACCATCACTAACAACAAAGACGTTGCATACACTAACGGCCTTGCCGCTTCAATATTTGGACTCTGAAAACCAACATCATAAATATGAAAACCCAGGTGCATAAACTTTCTATCCAAATGCACGAAAGGAAAGTTTCCATCTAAAGGAAGCGTTGGCGCCAACTTAACCACACCGACCAACATTAAGGGCGCAACTTCACCCGCTGCTCTGGCTACCGCCAGAATCAAACCGGTCATCATCGCTGGACTTGCCATAGGAAGCACTGTGCGCCATAAGGTTTCAGCCTTTGTAGCGCCCAGAGCCAGACTTCCTTCGCGTATAGATTTAGGAATACGTGATAAGCCTTCTTCAGTAGAAACGATGACCACCGGTAAGGTTAATAATGCCAAAGTTAACGAAGCCCACATCATACCGGGTGTACCATAAGTCGGAGCGGGTAATGACTCAGGAAAGAATAAGGCATCAATATTCCCACCTAAAATATAGACAAAAAAACCCAAACCAAAGACACCATAAACAATCGAAGGCACACCTGCAAGATTATTCACTGCAATACGAATGATACGCGTCATTAACCCCTGTTTAGCATATTCACGCATATAAACAGCCGCAACAACGCCGAAAGGCGTAACAATAACAGCCATTATCATTACCATCATAACCGTACCAAAGATCGCGGGAAACACGCCACCTTCTGTATTTGCTTCGCGCGGATCAGTGCTTAAAAATTCCCATACTTTACTAAAATAATGACCAATTTTTTGTATAACACTCATTGCATTTGGCTGGTAAAAAAGCACAATTTTTTCTAAGGGAATTTCTACTTGCTGGCCATTTGCCGTAGAAGCTACCAGGCTATCTCGTCTGATTTTCTGGTAAAGGCTCGCTAGATTCGCTTGCAAGTCTTGGTACTCTTTTTCATACAGGGTTTGCTCCTGAGCAAGTTTCTGCTTTGCCTGTACATCCAAGCGATCTTCTAATTCCAGTTTACGCTGTTTGAGGCGTAAACGTTCTAATTGATAATTGATACGGCCTATATCACCTTTTTCTATCACTTCAATCTGGGAATGAATATCCAGTGTACGCTGCATACGTGATTCCAGAGCTTCCCAGGTGGCCTCACCCTTAGCAACAAGACTGCCATTTTCCTTTATGGACTGCAAATAACCATAAAAGTTACCCCATTCACGGCGCTCCAAAACCAGTAAATGCTCAGGGTATTCAATTTTCTTTATTTCGCTGTCGAATATCCAGCGAAAATCCAGCCCACTGATATCTCTGTTACCCGTTTTGATTAAGTGCTGGCTCACACTCGCATTGATTTGCGCAGGCGTATATCCCGCTGCAATAGCAAGCTCAGGCTTTAGAATTTGTTGTTCAATCATTTCACCGACAATATTAATTGCTTCTTGCGAGCTATCTTTTTGTTGATATTCTATAGCTGCTACTTGTGCCGGCCAGAAATGCCCTAGACCACGGATAGCAATTATTAATAAAAGGCCAAAGACCATAATCAAACTTATACTGACTGCTGCAGCATTAAGCCAGACCCAGGGAGCCCCGGTTTTAAACCACTCTCGAATCATGCTAACATCCTTAAAACTGAAGTATTATTTATCATAGTGAACTGTACTTATCACGTAACCGCTGGCGTACTAATTCTGCCAAGGTATTAACTACAAAGGTAAAAGTAAATAAAACCAGTGCCGCAAGAAAGAGGACTCGATAATGAGTACTATCTACTTCAGCCTCAGGCATTTCTACCGCAATATTAGCTGATAAGGTTCGCATACCCTGAAACACGCTCAAGTCCATAACCGGGGTATTACCGGTCGCCATTAATACAATCATGGTTTCTCCAACAGCTCGGCCCAAACCGATCATAACGGCGGAGAATATTCCCGGACTGGCTGTCAGTAATACAACTTTGGTCATCGTTTGCCATGGCGTGGCACCTAATGCCAAAGAACCAATCGTTAAATGCTTGGGAACACTAAAAATAGCATCTTCAGTAATCGAAAAAATAGTGGGTATTATGGCAAAGCCCATTGCTATGCCAACTACCAATGAGTTGCGCTGGTCATAGCCTATTCCTAAGTCAGTATTAAACCAGGAAATAATATTGCCGTTAAAAAACAGGTTTTCTAACAGCGGACTAATAATATAAGCAAACCAGGTTGCCAAAATAATCACGGGAATAAGCAAGGCAGCATCAAACCCCTCAGGAATGCTAGTGCGTATTGTTTCAGGGATAAACTGCCATACAAACGCAAATAACAACACAGATACAGGTAGCACCATTACAATACTAAATACTGCCATTAAGTGCTCTTCGATAAAGGGTGCCAACCAAAGCCCTGCCAGAAAACCTAATATAACCGTTGGTAAGGCCTCCATAATTTCGATACTGGGCTTAACAACACGGCGCATCGCCGGTGCCATAAAATAGGCGGTATAAATTGCGCCCATAATTGCCAAAGGCATCGCTACTATCATCGCGTAGAAAGCCGCCTTTAAAGTACCAAAAACCAGAGGTGTCAAACTGTATTTGGGCTCAAAATCATTACTTGAAGAAGAGGACTGCCAGATATAATCAGGCTGTGGATAACTTTCGTACCAAACCTCTTGCCACAGCGACTTGATCGACACCTCAGGATGCTCATTTTCAACTGCCCAGACATGAACCATCTGCTGACTGTCTTCTAGTAATATTATGTTCGCTCTGGGTGTAATCGCAAGCAATGCTGGCTTAGCTGCGGTCATTTTTGCGCTCAGCAATTTTCTTTCAGCTGTCGAATGATAAACGCCCATAACACCTTGAGCATCTATAGTAACAAAACCTTTCCGACGTTGTTCCGCATCAATTGCAACAACAGGGTACTGTGATACCTTAAAAGCACGTAGCTTTTGTAAAGAAAAATGATTCGCGCCATCCCGCACCGCACTCCACTGTGTTACCAGTCCGCTGCTATCGCCGGCTAATAAGGAAAGCTCGCCAGTTAAAAAAACCAGACTTTCTAAGGTTTCTCCATTATTTAAAATATTTCTATGCTGAATGAGCTTAGGACTCTGTTTTTCACTCACATCAAACAAACTTAGATCACCACTACTGCTGGCTAAATATAAATTGCGCTGTTCTTTGTCAAGCAATATATATCGCAGATTTGTCGTATCGATATCTAATTCGACATCAGTTCTCTCTAAACTATCCTCATTAGCAAAAAGTGACTCTTCTTTAGCAAAGTTGCTTATCAGAATTCGATTATCAACTGTCCTGACAACAATAGTTGTTGTGGTCTCATCCACTTTAACAGTTAAATGACTAATCGCTTGTCCTTCAGGGTCAATCGTCAAGATTTGATCACCTAAGGGATACTCAATTAGCGGGGTAATTAAACGCCGATCATTCGGATAGCTTATACGGTATTTATATCTTAGTAATATAACTCCGCCATTATTTAAACCATAGGCAACATGCCCTCGTGCCGCAGTACCCACTGCAAAACTGCTAATCGCAACACCTTCAGGGATTTGCACCAGTTCTTCAGTTATTGTTTTGCCACTATCAACGGCAAAAAACACAACTTTACCTTGATCGGTAAAGCGTACGGCCACTTCATTTTGTTCTTCTGCGCTTAGATGTAAACTTTTTCCAGCCGATTTTTCAGGGGTAGCGTATTGATGTAGCGCCTGCGCATCAGCAGAAATAAACAGCGGATAGACAACATACATTAAATAAAAGAATATTAAGACAATGGCAACTATGACGCCTAGCCCCCCCGCCACAACACTATAACGGGCGACACGGTCTTTTATCTTGCGCCATCTTTGATAAGTTTCACTTACCGGTAAACTGGATTCGCTCATAACTTACAACTTTATGTATTAATCATAGGGAGTTTTTTAATGCCATACTACATATACAGAATTAAAGTACCGAATACTCATTTAACAAAAAAGCCAGAATTCATATCCTATGAATTCTGGCTTTGAAATAACTCAATTGATAGGCCTACATCCTTGTTACTCAGGCCAAGCAAGGCAGCAATAAATTCAAAGAGACATCCTTGTCATATCAACATCCTTATCTCCAATTCCATAATTCAACTTACTCTAAGCCAGCCAGTGTTTTATTGACGACTTTTGCTGGTAGTGGAATATACCCATCTTTTATGACAATTTGTTGACCTTCTTTAGAAAGAACCATTTTAATAAATTCTCTTTCTAAAGGTGCTAAAGTTTGATTAGGCTTTTTATTAACATAAACATATAAAAAACGCGCTAATGGATATTCTCCAGTAATTGCGTTTTCAGGTGTTGCCGCAACATAAGAAGATCCTTGTTTTTTGCTGAGTGGAACTGATTTAACACCTGACGTTTTATAACCAATTCCCGAATAACCTATTCCATTAAGTGAAGCCGAAACAGACTGAACAACTGAAGCAGAACCTGGCTGTTCATTCACATTGTTTTTATAGTCACCTTTACACAAAGCCTTTTCTTTAAAGTAACCATAAGTTCCAGACACTGAATTACGCCCGTATAACTGGATGCTTTTAGCTACCCAGGCACCGGTTAATCCTGCTTCACCCCAACTAGAAATATCTGTCGCATAACCACATTTACGTGTTGAAGACATAATGGCATCAACCTGGGGAATTGTTAGGCCTTCAATGGGATTGTCTTTATTCACATAAACGGCTAAAGCATCAATAGCCACTGGAATCGCTGTAGGCTTATAACCATATTTTTTCTCAAAAGCATCTAATTCCTTATCTTTCATTTTACGACTCATAGGACCTATATTAGCCGTTGCTTCAGTTAAAGCAGGGGGTGCAGTAGAAGAACCTGCTGCCTGAATCTGGATATTCACATTTGGATAATTACGCTTAAATGACTCTGCCCACAAAGTCATTAAATTCGCCAGGGTATCAGACCCAACACTAGACAGATTGCCCGATACCCCACTCGACTTTATATAATCTGCAAGGTTAGGATCAACTGTCTGTACAGCGAATGCAGAACTACTTAAAAAACTTGCCGAAAGAAACCCGGCAACTGTGACTAAAGATCTCACTTTAGAAGTAAACTTCATTATTAAACTCTCATTATCAAATTAATTATTGTTATTATTAATCGGAAATATGACAGCTTCATGACATAAGATAATTATCTTTGCAATTCTTGTTTCAATCGCTGATAAATACCACCAAAACTACCATTACTCATCATTAAAAAATGACTTTCAGGCGCCACTTCTTGCTGCAACTCAAGCACAATTTCATCTATCGAGGTGCAAATCTTGATATTATCAGCAAAATTTTGCAACTCACTTAAATCCCAATTTAAATTCTCCGGCTGATAGATAAGCGCCCGATCAGCTAATAGCAATGATTCAGCAAATACTTTGCGATGTATCCCCATACGCATGGTATTAGAACGCGGCTCAACAACAGCAATAATCTTTTCCGTCCCCACATGTTTACGCAAGCCCTGCAAGGTCATCTGAATAGCGGTAGGATGGTGAGCAAAATCATCATAGAGAGTCACTCCCTTTATTTTTGCTATCACCTCCATACGTCGTTTAACATTTTTAAACTGGGCGAGCGCGGCTATCGCATCACCTGGCAAAATACCAACATGCCTTGCCGCCGCTATCGCAGCCAATGCATTATTAACATTATGTAGGCCCGTTAATGCCCAGTTCACCTGTCCCTGATCTAACTGCTCAAAAAGCACACTAAAACAGCTACCATCCTCTTTATGCAATGCGGCCTGCCAAGTTGCTGCCTGTTCAATGGCCGTATGCTGCACTGGTGTCCAGCAGCCTATGGACAAAGTATCCTGAATATTTATATCCGCTTCCGGGGCAATAATTAAACCCTCGCTTGGTATTGTCCTGACCAAATGATGGAACTGGCGCTGAATCGCGTGCAAATCATCAAAAATATCGGCATGGTCAAATTCAAGATTATTTAAAATGGCGGTACGGGGACGATAATGTACAAACTTGGAGCGCTTATCAAAAAAGGCAGTATCGTACTCATCTGCTTCAATAACAAAAAAATCCGACTCACCTTTACGTGCTGACAGTCCAAAATTCATGGGAATACCACCGATTAAGAAGCCCGGTTTAAAACCCTGAAACTCCAAAATCCACGCCAACATACTGCTTGTAGTCGTCTTGCCATGAGTGCCAGCGACTGCCAGCACCCACTTATCTTGCAACACATATTCAGCCAACCATTGTGGACCTGAAGTGTATTTGAACCCTTGATTAAGCACTGCCTCGATTTCAGGGTTCCCCCTGGAAATCGCATTTCCCACGATCACCAAATCAGGTTTAGTCTGCAAATTTGCTGCTTCGTATCCCTGCATTAGATGTATCCCCTGCTCAGCCAACTGCTCGCTCATAGGTGGATATACATTTTGATCAGAACCACTCACCGAATATCCCAACTCTCTGGCTATCAGGGCCAAACCACCCATAAACGTACCACAAATTCCTAAAATATGAATATGCACAAAAACCTCTGCTCAAAGTTTGACAAGAAAAATAACAAGGCTCTCAGATTAGGCCTAAGCTGGAAATAATATTGAAACTGGATAAAACCGAAGAATGCTTGATATTCAAGCAATATCATGATGAATTTCGTCATTCTGACGCGCTAAAATTACAAATTTAACCTACTCAAAAAATAATACGATAAGCAGCCAATTCTGAAGGGTAAAGCATTAAAATTAAAAAACGCCGCTAAACCCAGAAAGCTTAGCAGCGCGATATTTGTATACTTATAGCATCTATTTTAGTCGTAATTGCAAAACTGAACTATGCACAACATAACAAGGAGAGAGCGAATATTTACAGGGTAAAACTTAGCACAGCGTATTATTACCTAATTGATGGTTGAAGAAGGATTTATCTCATTTTTATTGTCAGAATACCCTTCTATTTGCATTGCTCTAATGATAGTTTTTAATTCGATATGCTGCTGTTTTATTGGACCCAACTCGGCCTCAAGACTTGCTATACTTTCCGCAATCCCTTCTTTAGAACTGCTAATTTTCCGCAGCATCTGTAAACGGCTTTCAATTTGTTTTTTATGATCCTTGATTTGATGCATTAAAGGAGAAAGCACACTATTACTCCACACGGCAGCATCCTTATGTGCATGCTTAAGTACACCACGCGCCTTAGTAATAATAGTACTGTACAGCTTATTTACAACGATACTTTGTTCAGTCATCGTTGTTTTGGCACTTGAACGAAAAAGCTCCCCTTCTTCAAAAATTTGCTCTAATTCAAATTGATACTGTTTAATAGAAAACAAATGCGGCTCTATTTCTTTAAACCCGTATTCATCTCTAAACTTTTTATGAATTGCTTTTACCAAGCGCCTCGTCTCATTGGTCGTATCAACTGAATCCTGCAATAAATCACGCAATTCATCAAATAATTTACGAATATTTTGTTTCATTCCATAAGTCGTTAAACTCTTGGACATATCTTCTTTAGTGCGAAGAATAATGTCATCAATGCGATCTTTTGCCAAAGAATCTACTAACATTTTGGCTTGAACACTAAATACTCTTCGACTTGCCTGAAAGTTTTCAACATTAACTAAATATGAATTTTGGCGATCGCGCGTTTCCGCCATTAATTTACCAGTCATATCCGCATTTTCGAAATCAACTTTCTTAAATTCCTCAAGTTGCGCTAAGGCATTTTTAAATTTTGATTCAGTTAGATTTAATGATTCGTTGACTAAAAACCCAATGCTACGCGCCACTGTTTCTTTCAGAATGACGCGTCGATGCGACAAAATATCATTTGAAAGATACGCTTCCAGTCCTTTTAAGCGACTTTTTTCCAACAATGCTGTATCCGTTTTAATCTTGGCCAATAGTGCTTGCTTGGCGGAAACAGGAAAAATCAACTTCTCATCAACACCTAAAATTGCAGCCGAGCTTTTCACTTGAGACGCAACGGCAGCCTCATATCCTGTTTCACCCGCCAAGTCATCCCACATGGAATCAATTTTATTCATCACAACCGCCAACCCTTGCTTACGAGTACCGCGCGCTGCACTAATGTGGCTGCGCCACATTTCCAAGTCACTTTTAGTAACCCCGGTATCTGCGGCTAATACAAAAACAATAGCTTGCGCACTTGGCAACATATTTAGAGTTAATTCAGGTTCAGCGCCTAAAGCATTGAGTCCAGGTGTATCGAGAATACATAACCCTTCTTTTAACAAGTCATGAGGAAAACTGATTAAAGCATGTCGCCAACAGGGAATCTCAACTTCATCGGCATCCAGCAAGCCCAATTCAGCAGCTTCACGTTCATTCCATAAACCTAGTTTATTGGCAGTTTGCTTCGCCACTTTTTTGACCGCAACGAGCTCTTTAAATGCCTCTTGCATTTGCGCAGGCGAGTTGCAGTCCAGATCAATTTGAGTCCAGCAATCAGGTCTTTCTTTATATTCAACCAAGGAAATATCTTCTAATCTACTCTCAATATTCAATAAACGGATATAACTACCTTCAGCATCATAAAATAATTCCGTTGGGCACATCGTAGTTCTTCCGGGTGAAGAAGGCAGAAGCCTTACACCACTTTCAGCAAAAAACAAGGCATTAATCAGCTCGGTCTTACCGCGTGAAAACTCAGCAGCAAAAGCCAGAGTAACGCGGTCATTATTTAAGCCATTGAGTACATTTAAAACAGTATCCGTACTTTGCGGATCACTAACGCCATAGCGGTTACGCCATTCACGGTACATTTCAATGGCTTGAACGATATCCTCTCGCCATTGTGAGTATTCATGTAACTGCTTTTTAAATTCCATACATATCGCGCCTTATCACTAATATCAACAGTAACCAAATTTATTGACTAAAAGACTGATTACCTAAACTCAAACTATTCAACCTACGTTAAGAATTGTAGACTAAAAATAAAAAACTTTTAAAAATATTATGTCTAATATGTAGCAGCATAGAAAATTAAATCTGAATAATGCTCATAAAGAGTTTCAATTGTGGAATCAATCTATACAGCCTCAAGGGTATTTATGACCAAAGCCCTATCGAAAATTGCTAAACTTTTAGTCACTCAGTTTAGATTTTTGTCGCGTAGCATTAAAAATGCAACTCAGTCTAAAGTGTCATACACTATTATTTGATACTATGAATAGTCAAATTAATAGCCATAGCGGAGAGCACTGAAAGGATATTCAGATGGTTTTGTGTTGCATGTTGCCTAAAATAGTATCTAACAATGGAACTTTCGATAATTAGGAAACAAATCATTTACTAACACAATAAAAGCGAGTAATGAGACTTACCCTACCTTCTAAAGGCGTTTAAAAATCAAATCCCAGACCCCATGACCTAAGCGTAATCCGCGCTGCTCAAATTTTGTAAGTGGTCGATAATCAGGTCGTGGGGAATAATGATTATCTGGGCTTTGGTTAACAAACGGCTCGGCCTCCGACAACACTTGTAACATTTGTTTTGCGTAATCCTGCCAATCGGTTGCGGCATGAAAATAACCACCGTGCTCTAATTTCTCAGCAATTAACTTAACAAAACTAGGCCGCACGATACGCCGTTTACGATGTTTTCGTTTATGCCAGGGATCTGGAAAAAACAAATGCACTACAGCAATACTATGTGCAGGAATACATTTTTCCAATATATCAATAGCGTCATGATAATAAACCCTGACATTAGTAATATCTTGCCTTTCCAACTGCGCCAATAAATTACCCACACCCGGCCTATGCACTTCTATGCCAATATAGTTTTTATCAGGATTCTCCTGCGCCATCCTAGCCAGGCTTTCACCGTTACCAAAGCCGATTTCCAGGATAATCGGAGCATCACGGCCAAAAACCCCAACAAAATCACACACCAACCGATGGTCAAGGCAATACTTATCCCACAGCGTATCTAAAGCCTGTCTTTGCCCAACTGTGACCCGCCCAATACGACGAATAAAACTTTTTATCCGCGGCGCATGTTGCGTTTGCTGGTGTTCATCTAACGCTACCATATCTACTTAGCCAATCAAGCCATCTACAGGCGAAGAAGCAGAAGCAAAGCGCTTTCTCGGCATCCGTCCAGCTAGATACGCTTCACGTCCTGCCTGTATCCCTTTTTTCATTGCAGACGCCATTAATACCGGATTTTTTGCTGCAGCAATAGCCGTATTCATTAATACGCCATCACAACCTAACTCCATTGCTACTGCTGCATCCGATGCAGTACCCACGCCGGCATCAACCAGAATAGGCACATTGGCATTTTCTACAATAGTCAGAATATTATAGGGATTTTGTACTCCTAAACCTGAGCCAATTGGCGCTGCAAGCGGCATAACAGCAACACACCCCAATTCCTCTAAGCGTTTCGCAGTAATCGGGTCATCATTGGTATAAACCATGACATCAAAACCATCTTTGACCAGTAATTCTGCAGCAGCTAAGGTTTCGACAATATCCGGCAGTAAGGTTTTTTGATCTGCCAGAACTTCAAGTTTTACCAACTTATGCCCATTCAGTAATTCACGTGCCAAACGACAAGTCCTAACCGCATCATCTGCGGTAAAACAACCCGCCGTATTAGGTAAAATAGTATATTTATCAGGCGAAATAACCTCTAATAAGTTAGGTTCATTAGGGTTTTGGCCGATATTTGTACGTCTGATGGCCACGGTCACAATTTCTGCACCACTCGCCTCAATTGCCAAACGGGTTTCTTGCATATCCTTATACTTACCAGTACCAACCAGCAATCGAGATTTATAGTGTTGCCCTGCAATGCAGAAACTATCCTCCTGCCCACCGCCGATTGCTTGAACAATTTCCAAAGCATCCCCGGATTTCAGTAGCGTCTCTGCATAGGCATTAAACGGCAAAATCTCTTTGTTCAATTCAACTGCAATACGTTTATTGGTCAAACCTAACTCGCTAACAACATCTGCCACACTTAAATTATCCGCATAGCGCTTGGCTTCACCATTTACATAAACATTCATTCGTTTTGTTCCTGTTAGTTTTTTAGTGCTCTTCTTTGTTGTACTGCAAGTGCTAAATCTTTCAATATTCTCAGAGTATCACCCCAGTTGATACAGCCATCTGTAATACTTTGTCCATATACGAGAGACTGTCCAGCAACAACATCCTGACGTCCTGATTTCAAATGACTTTCAATCATAACTCCGATAATACGGTGATCACCTCCCGCTATTTGTTCGGCGACATCTTCAGCAACCAATAATTGACGCTGACATTGCTTCAAGCTATTGGCATGACTTAAATCTATCATGATATTAGCCTTCAAATCAGCTTGCTCCATACTATGAGATACTTTATCAACACTTACTGCATCATAATTAGGACCATCGCTGCCCCCACGTAGAATAATATGTGCATCTTCATTACCCGTGGTCGAAAAGATAGCCGAATGCCCCTCGCTAGTAACCGATAAAAAGTGATGCGGACGCATCGCTGCATTAATCGCATCATTGGCAATGGTGATAGTACCATCTGTTGCATTTTTGAAACCAACGGGACAAGACAAACCTGAAGCTAACTCGCGATGGCACTGACTCTCAGTCGTGCGTGCACCGATCGCCCCCCAGGCAATCAAGTCAGAAATATATTGCGGCGTAATTAAGTCCAGATATTCGGTCGCAGCTGGCATACCAAGTGTATTAAGATCCAGTAATAACTTACGCGCGATACGCAACCCCTTATTGATATTAAAACTATCATTCAGATCAGGGTCATTAATCAGACCTTTCCAACCTACCGTTGTACGCGGCTTCTCAAAGTAAACACGCATAATAATATGCAAGTCTTGCTTTAACTCCGCCTTGGCCAAGAGTAATTTCTGCGCATACTCAAGTGCTGCTTTAGTATCATGGATCGAACAAGGCCCAACGATCACCACCAGCCGATCATCCTGCCCCATTAATATTTCGTGTACACCGCTACGCGCGTCTAATGTGGTCTGAGCGGCCACTTCAGTCATCGGAAACTCTTCATGCACCACTACCGGCGCCATGACCTCTTTAGTCTCTCGAATTCTTAAATTATCTGTATTAAATTGGCTTTGCATGAGCTACTCAAAAAAGGAATATCACTATAAATTTGATTAACCGATAATTTTAACACAGAAATATACCAACAAATAAGCCTGCCTTTTTAAAACAGGAAAGGCTATAATCCAAAAACAATCATTTACAGCATATCCCTGGGGAAAACAATGCACCACACACAAAATCTGGTTCATGACGCTGGGCTTGGGTTACGTCGCTCTTTTATTGAACATGCGCTAACAACTCCACTAAAAAATGTCAGTTTCTATGAAGTGGCCCCAGAAAATTGGATGACTCTGGGCGGCAAACCTGGCAAACAGTTTAAAGCTATGACCGAGCGCTATCCTTTTATTTGCCATGGCTTATCGCTGTCTATAGGGAGCACTGACCCACTAGATGAAGCCTTTGTCAAAAATTTAAAACTGTTTATGCGCGAGCATAAAATCCGCTTTTATAGCGAACACCTCAGCTACTGCAGTCACAAAGGCCACCTATACGACTTAATGCCCATTCCTTTTACCGAAGAAGCGATCCTTCATGTTGCCAATCGCATACAGCGTGTACAGGACATACTGGAACAAAAAATTGCTATAGAAAACGTCTCATACTATGCTGCGCCCGGCCAGGAAATGCCTGAAATTGATTTTTTTAATGCGGTGGTTAGCGAAGCTGACTGCGATGTATTACTCGACATTAACAATATTTATGTCAATAGTATCAACCATAACTATAATGCCGAAAAATTTCTGCAGGCTATTCCAGCACAGCGAATTAGTTATGCCCATATAGCCGGTCATTATGTTGCGGCAGAAGACTTCCTAGTCGATACGCATGGGGCTACAGTCATTGACCCCGTATGGGAGTTACTTGGCAAAGCTTATGAGCTTTATGGTGTTTTTCCTACCTTATTGGAAAGAGACTTTAATATACCCAGCATGACAGAATTAGAACAAGAAGTAGCCACTATTCAATCCATTCAACAGGCATGGTATACGCATAATGAGCAACTTTCTGCATAAAACCGATTTTAAAGCCAAACAAGCTGAATTTTCTGCCTATATTCGCAATCCTGACGTAGCCGCTTGTCCATCCGATGTGCCCCCTGAGCGCATGCAAATGTACCGTGAGCTATTTTTCAACAATATAGAAAGTTTTTTATCCAGCAATTTTCCAGTATTACGCAAAATCTCGCCCCCCTCACAGTGGCATCAACTCGCTCAGGATTTCTTTGCAAATCACACTTGCTCTTCACCCTACTTCGCTGAAATTCCAGAAGAATTTATTCTGTACCTACAAAATGAAAGAGAGCCGAATACAAACGACTATCCTTTTATGCTTGAGCTTGCACATTATGAATGGGTGGAAATGGCGCTGTCCATTGCTCAAGAAAATACCCCTGAATCAACGGCAATACAGATATATGATTTAGCACAAACTTTAACCCTTACGCCTTTAGTCTGGTTACTAGCTTATCAATACCCGGTACATAAAATATCCCCCAGCTACCTCCCTATTGAGCCACCAGAACAGCCGACTTATCTCGCAGTCTATCGTAACAACGAAGATAGTGTGAAATTTCTTGAACTGGCTCCAATGAGCTTTCATCTCCTACAGACTATACAAAAGCACCAACCTATCAGCCTTGCTGACTGTTTAGCAAAAGTGCTAACGCCTCATTCAAATGAAACATTAAAAGACGCTGCAACACATGCGTTACAGCAACTGATAAACAAACAGATTTTATTCATCTCTAGCAGCAAAGAGTAAGCCTTTTCAGGTATCCTTCCAATTGCCGCACAAAGCGGAATATCATGGCCTACCAACTCATATTAAATACCTGCCCGGATTTTGCAAGCGCGAAACAGTTAGCCATGCAAATGGTTGAAAAAAAACTGGCGGCTTGTGTTAACATTTTACCCAATATAACGTCTGTTTATCACTGGCAAGACAAAGTCGAAACAACGCAAGAGTATTTGCTACTGATTAAAGCCCCTTGTCAGCAATTTGATGCTATCGAAGAGTTTTTAGTAACACATCACCCCTATGACGTCCCCGAAATTATCGCTTTTTCAGTTGAAAGAGGATTGCCCGACTATTTACAATGGATTACTTCATGCACCCCGTTAAAATAATTATTGCCGGCTTTATCATTTTTTTTAGTCAATTAACGTATGCCATTGATCTTAGTGATGTATTAAAACCGGAACACGCCTTTAAGGTATCAGCCAAACCTGCACCTAATGGTGGTGTTCTGATTTTATGGGACATTGCCGAAGGCTATTATCTATACCAAAAGAAAATACACTTTATTTCTAAAACCGAGTCCGTCAGTATCAATCAGACCGATTTACCGGTAGGTGAAATGAAAAGCGATAAATTTTTTGGCGATATGATGATTTATCGTCATCAATTTGAAAGCCTTTTAACATTGCAGCGCCCGGAAACAGCATTCGCCTTTTCGCTATTAGTCAAATATCAAGGCTGCGCAGACCTAGGGCTTTGCTACCCTCCGCAAAGCACTGTGTTAAATATAGAACTGCCTGCATTAAGTCGCAACGTGGTGAGTAAAAGCTTTAATCCTTTGCAGCAATTAACTAAAGGCTTTAATTTAGACCTAAAGCCATTTGGGGATGAGTTATTAACTGCTGAGCAGGCTTTTCAATTTAACGCCTCAGTTGAAGACGGACAAAACATCAAGGTAAACTGGCAAATTGCCGAGGGCTATTATCTCTATCGAGAAAAATTCGAGTTGCAATTATTAAACGCAAATGGCACTCAATTACTCAGCTATGTTATTCCACATGGAACGCCCAAGCATGATGAAGCCTTTGGTGACGTAGAAATTTTACACGACAGCCTAAGCTTTATTTTGCCACTGGAACGTAGCAATCTGAATGAACACACTATTACCCTGCAAGCCAAATTTCAGGGTTGTGCAGAACGCGGGGTGTGCTACCCCCCGATGACAAAAACGGAAACCTTATTATTACCCGCCCTGTCCTCTACCCCTTCGCTGACATCGCAACCAACCGCAAATAAAAAAATTGCATCTGAGCAAGACATGATTATCCAATCCTTGCAGCAGGACTCTTTCGCGCTAACCTTGCTTACATTTTTTGGCTTTGGTTTATTGCTCTCGTTTACGCCCTGTGTCTTCCCGATGGTTCCTATTTTATCGGGCATTATTGTTGGACAAGGTAAGCACATTAGTTCGCGCAAAGCATTTTTATTATCTTTGAGCTTTGTGCTGGCATCCGCAGCTACTTACACTGTATTTGGCATCTTAGCAGCTTTATTTGGCAGTAATTTACAGGCTAGTTTTCAAGCGCCCTGGATTATCTATCTATTCAGCGGCATCTTCATTGCCTTATCTTTATCTATGTTTGGCTTTTATAACCTGGAAATACCAAAAGCGCTCCAATCTCGCTTACATAATGCCAGTGATCAACACCGCGATGGCTCCTATATCGGCGCGGCCCTGATGGGCGTCTTTTCCTCCTTGATCGTCGGGCCGTGTGTCGCTGCTCCGCTTGCCGCTGCACTGATGTATATAGGTCAGACCGGCGATGTAATATTAGGCGGTGCGGCTTTATTTGTCATGGGCTTTGGCATGGGCATTCCCTTATTAATCATAGGCGCATCAGCCGGTCGCTTATTGCCTAAAGCAGGGCATTGGCTCAATGCCAGTAAATCCATTTTTGGCGTGATAATGCTGGCAGTTGCAGTATGGATGCTAGAACGTGTTATTGCACCGGAATTAGCCATGCTATTCTGGGCAATGCTCGCCATTATTCCGGCGATTTATCTGCGAGTTTTAGACCCTATCCCGGTTATTGATAGTGGCTGGCATAAACTATGGAAAGGTTTTGGTGTCATCTTGTTTACTCATGGCCTGCTTATTTTAATTGGTCTGAGTGCGGGCAATACTAACCCTTTGCAGCCGTTGGCTGGCCTATCTTTTGGCTCTTCCTCTTCCAGCCAAACAGTAGCCACGCCGCTGGCGTATCAAAAAGTCAGCTCATTAGCCACACTGCAACAAGCGATTAAACAGGCTAATAACAACGGGCAGAGAGTTATGTTAGATTTTTATGCTGACTGGTGTATAAGCTGCAAAGAGATGGAACACTACACCTTGAGTCAGCCTGAAGTGAGACAAGCGCTTGCTTCTTTTGTTTTATTGCAAGCGGATGTCACTGCCAATAATGCAAACGATAAAGCGCTACTAAAAGCATTCCAGCTAATTGGCCCGCCTGCGATATTATTTTTTGATCTGAACCAGCAAGAAATAGCTGGCTCTCGCATCATCGGCTTTAAAAACGCAGACTTTTTTTTACAGCACCTCGTCGAACTTTAATATCCTTAAGTTATGCCTAAATCATTTTTTTCTTTTATTTTCGTTTTTCTGCTAATAACCGGCACACTATTTGCTTGGTATCAACTACAATCGCCACTCAAAGCACAACCAGCGAGCCCCTTACCAGAATTTTCACTCGCCGATACCTCAGGCGTCATGCATTCCATATCAGACTGGAAAGGAAAGATTCTGATTATTAATTTTTGGGCAACCTGGTGCCCACCTTGTCTGAAAGAAATCCCGGATTTTATTGAATTACAGGCTGAATATGCAGCACATAACGTACAATTTATTGGTATTGCTATAGATGAGCCGCAGTTAGTTGATGACTACTTAAACTTCATCAATATTAACTATCCCATCCTTATAGCGGAAAAAGAGGGAGGAAGACTAGCACAAAAATTAGGTAACATCGTTAGCGCCATTCCCTTTACCGTGATAGTAAACCCACAACAGCAGATTATCTTCCGCCATCCAGGTGAACTGTCAAAACAAGCGGTACGCGAACTAATTAAGCCACTATTAACCAGCGATTCAGCCCCTGCAAATTAAGTATATCCCAAGTTTTCTTAGTACATACTGATTCATTGTAGTTGACAGGCTAACCGCCCTACAGCATAAAAATTGGTTAAAAAACTAGCTGTTTTGTGGCGAACTGTTGCTAAAAAACTTAAATCTGGACAAAACCTTACAAATTAGGCAAAATTGACAATACCTTACGTAAACATAATAACAACACAGCGTACAGAATGGCAAAAATAACAATTCTTAACGGCCCTAATCTCAACTTGCTTGGCTTACGAGAACCCGTGCATTATGGCAATAAAACCCTGGCTGATATTCAAAAAAGTGCCGAAAGCTTCGCCACAAAAGCGGGGCATAGCTTAAGTTTTTATCAAAATAATGCAGAACATGAAATTGTTGAACTGATTCATCAGGCTTTTGCCGATCAGATTGATTTTATCATTATCAACCCTGCTGCCTTTACGCATACCAGCGTCGCCATTCGCGACGCTTTACTGGCTACAAAAATTCCTTTTATAGAAGTCCATCTATCCAATGTTCACGCCCGAGAGCCGTTTCGTAAACACTCTTATTTCTCTGATATTGCAGAGGGGGTTATTTGTGGACTTGGTGCAACCGGATACGAACTAGCTTTACAAGCTGCTCATCAGTCACTACTCGAGAGAAAATAAATCGTGGATATTAGAAAAATAAAAAAACTGATCGAAATTATTGAAGAATCTGACATTGCCGAAATTGAAATTACCGAAGGCGAAGAATCCGTCCGCATCAATCGTTATTCAGCTAAGCAAGCTCCCGCGCCAGTTGCATATACAGCAGGACCTGCACCCACTCCCCCTGCTGCACCGGCGATTAGCGAAGCAGTCGCCAACGAAGAGCCCAAAGGCCATACAGTAAGATCGCCTATGGTCGGTACATTCTATCGCTCTGCATCACCCGGCTCCTCTCCTTTCGTACAAATTGGCCACTCAGTAAAAGCCGGGGACACTCTTTGCATTATTGAGGCCATGAAAATTCTGAATCAGATTGAAGCAGATAAAAGCGGCGTGATCAAGCAAATCCTAATCGAGGATGCCCAACCCGTTGAATATGATCAAGCTCTTTTTATCATAGAATAATCAACGAGGTAAAACAATGTTCGATAAACTTGTCATCGCTAATCGCGGTGAAATCGCCTTACGTATTTTACGCGCTTGCCGCGAACTAGGCATTAAAACCGTAGCGGTTTATTCCAGCGCTGATCGTGATTTGAAACACGTACGCTTAGCTGACGAAGCCATTTGTATAGGTCCTGCAGCATCAATTGATAGCTACCTTAATATCCCTGCTATTATCAGCGCAGCCGAGGTCACAGATGCAGAAGCAATTCATCCAGGCTACGGTTTTTTAGCTGAAAGCGCTGAGTTTTCTGAAAAAGTAAAGCAAAGTGGTTTTATTTTTGTCGGCCCTGAAGCGGATACTATTCGCATAATGGGTGATAAAATAGAAGCCAAAAAAGCCATGGTTGCCTCAGGCATTCCCTGCGTCCCCGGTGATGGCAACCCTTTGGGCAATGATAATGCAACCAATATAAAATTGGCACATGAAATTGGTTACCCGATCATTATTAAAGCAGCAGGCGGCGGCGGTGGCCGGGGAATGCGCACAGTGCACACCGAAGGCGCTTTAATCAGTTCAATTGCCTTAACCAAATCTGAAGCAGGGTCCTTTTTTGGCAATTCGACCGTGTATATGGAAAAATTCCTGGAAGACCCGCGACATATTGAAATTCAGGTACTTGCTGATGCGCATGGCAATGCAGTGCATTTAGGTGAACGAGACTGCTCCATGCAGCGGCGCCATCAAAAAGTGGTGGAAGAAGCCCCAGCCCCGGGAATAACCGAAGAGCAACGCAAATTTATTGGCGAGCGTTGCGCTAAAGCTTGCGTGGATATGGGATATCTTGGCGCAGGCACCTTTGAATTTTTATATGAAAAAGGTGAATTCTACTTCATTGAGATGAATACTCGCGTACAAGTTGAGCATCCAGTAACAGAAATGGTTACCGGAATCGATATAGTCAAAGAGCAACTACGCATCGCGGCAGGGGAACCCCTGTCATTCACTCAGGATGATGTAGTGATGCGTGGACACGCTATCGAGTGTCGCCTAAACGCTGAAGACCCAGTAACGTTTATGCCATGCCCGGGGACCATTGATGTATTTCACATGCCTGGCGGCCCTGGAATTCGCTGTGAAACGCATATTTATAATGGCTATAAAGTACCGCCTTATTATGACTCCATGATCGGCAAACTGATTGCACATGGCGAAGATAGACACAGTGCTATTGCGCGGATGAGAACAGCACTCAGTGAGATGGTCATAGACGGGATTAAAACTAATATCCCTTTGCAAATAGACATCATGGCCGATAGTGCTTTTGTTGCAGGCGGTCAGAATATCCATTATCTGGAAAAGAAACTAGGCATGAACTAAGGCTCTTTAAGGCGGACTACAATCCGCCTTTTTAAGCAATAGCAAAACGCCGCCCTCCATTTTAGCGGACAAAAGTCCACCCGACATCGCCCACTTCATTATGGCCTGGCATCAAATTACTGTGGTAAGCAACAAAGCGACTGCAAATGATATATCCGAATTTTTTAGCGAGCTAGGCGCAGTTTCAGTCACCTTTATGAGTGCAGCCTCTAAACCTGTGTATGAACCGGATCTAGGCGAAACCAGGATCTGGGAGCAAACTAAAACCATTGCCCTATTTGAATTAGATGCTTCACCCGAGATCATTAAAACACTATTTATTCAGCAGTTTAGCAACAATATGCCACATGACTGGCATAGCGAAGTATTACAAGACCAAATCTGGGAACGTGCCTGGATGGAGCACTTTCAACCTATGCTATTTGCAAATCGCTTATGGGTATACCCTTCAGGTCAGGAGCAAACTATCGCCGGGACAGTAAGCTTAATTCTTGACCCTGGTCTGGCCTTTGGAACAGGGACTCATCCTACCACGGCACTCTGTCTAAAATGGCTGGCAGAAAATGATATTAAAGATAAAACCATCATTGATTTTGGTTGCGGCTCAGGTATCCTGGCTGTAGCAGCCATCTTACTGGGCGCAAAAGAGGCACATGCGATTGATATAGACCCACAAGCACTCACAGCAACCCAGGATAATGCGCAAAAAAATCAGGTAGCTTCCAGGATAAAAACATACCTGCCTGAAGAATTTTCTGCGTTTGCAGCAGATATAGTGGTAGCCAATATTTTAGCCAGCCCCCTAATTGAATTATGCACAGACATTAGTTCTCTGGTAAAACCTCAAGGCCAGCTAATCTTATCCGGTATACTCAACGAACAAGCTGAAAAAGTTAGCCATGCCTACCAGGATAAGTTCCTGATGCAAGCGCCAATGAGCCAGCAAGAATGGTGCCGACTGGACGGCCTGAAAAAATAAGCCTATGTATGCCTCCTGCCCCTTATGCAACCACTCCGAGCAGATTAGCCGTAAACAGCTTAAAAAAAATAACGGTAAAGTGACCTGCAGCCGGTGTCAATTACAGTTTAATGCACAGAACTCATTAAGCAAAAAACCTCACCAAAATCAAATACCCGAGAGACTAGCACCTGAAGCACACATACCTGAGATCACTACTCTAATTAAAGCGCGAGATCAGGTTATCAAAGAAACAGAAACAATTAAAGACTCCCTGCTTGAGCTCTATGACTGGCAAAAAACCAGGCAAAGTTCGCGTCCTAGCCTCTGGTTAGTAGGCACTCTGTTCGGCATATGCCTCTTAATGTATCAGATTTACTATTTTACAGGCTACTCAATCAGCCAAAACCCGCAAATAAGACCTTGGCTGAACACCCTCTGTTCGCCTGTCAATTGCTCTTTGCCTGACTACCGTAAACCGCTTGAATTTACCACTATCGGCAGTTCGTTTGACAAAATTGATAATCAACACTACAGACTTCGCGCCAGTTTTATTAACCATGCAGACTTAAGTCAGGCATTACCTTACTTGCAACTCCGCTTACAAAATATACACGGCGGAGTTTTTGCTCAAAGACTCTTTAGCCCCAAAGACTACCTGAACACACCAAAGCCACCTGCTGTCATTGCAAGCACGGCGAGTTTAGATATAGATTTAATGCTTGCCATACCTGCAATCGATGTAGCGGGCTATACTATTGAATTAAAATAATTCTTCCTCGCTGCAAGCTGCGGCATGTGCCATGCACAGCCCTGGTTTGCTAAGCTACTTTCACATCCCTCACTTCATAAACAGACTATGGCCCTCCCAGACTTATTTCTTAAAAAAAACGAAGATAAACGCTTACGCCAAGGACATCTTTGGGTATTTAGTAATGAAGTTGATACGCAGCGTAATCCGCTCAGCTTATACAATGCAGGCGACCTTGTTAAGGTCTGTGCCAGTGATGGCAAAGTCATGGGCACTGCCTACATCAACCCGAATACACTGATTTGTGCGCGTTTGTTATCCAGAAAACCGCACGCAAAATTAGGTACCAAACTTTTTACCGCGCGCATTTCCAATGCCTTGGCACTACGCGAGCGATTTTATAGCAAACCCTATTATCGGCTAATTTTTGCCGAGAGTGATGGCTTGCCCGGCCTAGTCATTGACCGATTTGGCGATGTTTTATCTGTTCAAATCACAACTGCGGGGATAGAACGTCAAAAAGACCCACTGATCGAAGTCTTGGTTAAACTATTGCAGCCACGCGCCATTTTACTTAAAAATGACAACCCACAAAGACAACTGGAAGGCTTGTCAACAGACACTGAACTCGCCTACGGCAGTTTGCCCGATCAATTGATGATTGAAGAAAATAATGCACGCTACCAAATTGACTGTTTAAACGGCCAGAAAACCGGCTGGTTTTTTGACCACCGCAGTAGTCGGGCCGAATTAGCCCAGCTGGCAAAAAATAGAACCGTCCTGGATTTATTCTCCTACTCTGGTGCCTGGGGCATTCCAGCAGCAATAAAGGGTGCACAGCAAGTCACCTGCGTCGATGCATCCGCCAGTGCGATAAGCCTGGCAACACAAAACGCAGCATTAAATCAGGTCAGTAACACGGTACAATGCGTCCAGAGTGATGTCTTTGACTATTTGAAACAAGCGCGACTGGACAAACAAAATTTTGACATAGTAGTACTAGACCCACCTGCACTTATTAAACGCAAAAAAGATTTTAAGGCCGGCTATGAGGCCTATCGCCGCTTAAATCACCTTGCACTTCAAGTGCTTGCAAAAGATGGCATACTGGTTTCTGCATCCTGTTCTTACCACCTAAGCAAAGCTAATTTACATGAAATCCTGCGTTCTTCAGCACGGCATATCGATAGAAACCTAAGTATAGTGACAACAGGTGGTCAGGCTCCCGACCACCCTATTCATCCAGCCATTGCTGAAACAGAATATTTAAAAACCTATTTTTGTGTTGTGTCTGAAAGCTTATAAGTAACTCAACAAAATCAACTATGACGAAGCGCTCTTGAAGTGCAAAAGGTTCTATTTTTGCAAAATAATTGAAGCTATAGGGTTCACGCTATAATAAGATAGTATCATCTTAAAATAACTAACCAGACTTTCAATCAACAAAAAAGACTAATTTGATGTTTTTATAAACGGCCAAGCAAACCGACTAGAGAATCTGAAACAACAAGAAATCTCGCTCATTATTTAAAAATCGATCTGCAGCAAGTAGAAAAATTCCTTAATGAGCCCACTGGCAAGCTTATTTTTCGCAATATTTCAGAGCAAACAGCACAACAACATCAAAAAGACCTGCATGCTATCGGCGCAATATGCGTATAGACCGATAAAGATCTCTGGAAGAAATAGAAGAGAGTCTGACAACATGTTTTGCTGCCTAATTGTGAACATGAGACCCCGCTTGAAGAAGACGAAAAAGCGCCTGATGTATCTATCCAAAGATCCTGGATAGCAGAAGAGAAGCCGAAAGAGATAAAGTCAGGCAACGCTTGTTACGCTCAGAAAACAAAAAATCGCTACAACAAGAGGAGCGACGAAGGAGTGAAGAAGAAAAGCGAAAAACAACTAGAAGAGAGATAAGAAAAAACTCTCGATAAAAAAAAAAACCCGACTAAGCGAGGTGACACTCATTATGCCTTAACTGCCTATAAAGTCTTTTACCAACCGGAAGTCAATACTATCGACTTCCACCGCCGCCGCGCAGCGAGCAAAAGACAGACAACCACCCACACAAAATACCAATCTAACACCTCAACAGGCACATGATCAGGCAGCCAAAGTTCTTAACTCCGTTGGGCTGGACCCTGATGCACTTGCAGATAATTATTCAGCACCTAATGGAGATCTAACAGATTCACACAAATTAATTGCCACTACTCCCTCATTTGGCGACTCATCAGTTACAATAAATACACAACAATCCACGTCAAACAGTAACGCACACTATCACCTTTAGTTTCTACTCACGCAATGGAGAAATTAACAATCTATGGGATCGCTTTTTAATCTCAAATAGAATCAAAAATAGCCCAAAGAAAAGTACAGTCTGCTTACCGCCTAAGTAAATATATAACCGATACAAAAAGCTACATTAATGCTCAAGGTAAATACTTAAATCTACACAACAAGCAAACATAAAAAAAGACATCTATTCTGATATAGAATCCAGAATAAACTCACTCCCACCGAGCAATCAAGTCACTCCTGCGCAAGCTGGATACAGCAAATCAGGCGGATAATCGCGCAACTGATGCGGCTATTCATTGCGATAATTAAATCAGGCAACATGAGCGGCGAACCTTTCAAAAATAAGATTAAGAAAAATATAACCACAAAGAGGCTGCCGAACGCCACATGATGTTAGCAACTGTATCGCAACCTAAAAGACTTGGTAAAGAGAATATTGACATAAAGATTATCAGCTATTTTACCCCATTTGCTAAAAAACCCCTCTAATCCATTGAAAAAATAGTAGAAAATTATAATATTCCATAGAAAAATAAAAAAAATTAAACTATGTTATATAACATATATTATATAGTTCATATCCCCTATTTTTTGTATTAAAATCTAGTAAAAATATTTTTTTAGTCTATATTTCATATAGTTAAAAGTTGGCTTAATTTTTGTGTGTACAATTAAATAACATCAACTGAATTAAGCCACACAACTATGAGCAATCAACAATCACTACAACAAGAATCTCAGGTTTCAAATGCTGCTATTTTACTTGGCGCGGGTCTTGCTATTGCCTCATTCATTGTCCTTCCTGCGGTTGCAGCCCGTTTAGGCATAGGGTCAAGTTTAACAGGTGCTATGCGCATCGCATTAATGAAAGCTTCGACGAAAGTATGCAATAGTAGCCAAAACAACAATCACAATATGGCTAAATCTTGCTCCCCAGATGCAGATTGTCATCAATAACAGTAAGTTATTTATCACTATATGTGTACACCATTTTTAGTAAACTATACTAAAAATCAACCTCTTACTAATATTAAAGAGAGAGCATAGAGAATACGATTTTATTTATGACTTTTAAGTGAGTCACTTGTATAACTTAACAATACAGATATAAACCCCATCTACGTATTATCCATTATTCGCTTTAAGCTAATAAAATCTCTCTCAATTAACGCTATATCTGATATAGTTAGACCTAAGAGCGAAACCTCTCGAACTTCCCCATGTAAAATAGGGCTTTTTGTTATAATTGAGAGAGTATTTCCGCTTTCAGATAAAAACATCCCTATATTACTATTTACACTTATGGCTGAAGAAAAAAAATCATGTGATTTATGCGGACTTCCTGTAGAAGTCGAAGGCTTTACTCTTCTCACAAAAGAAGGTAAAAAAGAATTTTGCTGTGAAGGCTGTCAGGGCATTTATCAAATGCTCAATGAAGATAATCTGCTACCTGATGAAGCCCAAAAATAAACCTTTATTCTATTTTTAAACTGGATTATTAAGAAATGACTCACAATCACACTAAACATGCGGGCACAACAGCGATGTCGCACGCAAAAAACATGGCTCATCACGGATTGAATAAACACGAAGTCTCAACTACATTAATGAAAGGTGCTGTTATGTCTGCAGGTGCACAAACCGGAAAAACAATTATGAGTAAAATTACCAAACACCCCCTACTGTTAATTGGCATTGGCATGGTTGCTGGCTATTACATTCACAAGCATAGAAATGACATCATTTCGTCTGTTACTTCTATCGGCGATAAAGGCAAAGATTTTGTTCTGCAGCAAAAGGAAAATCTGGAAGATATTGTTGCTGAGTCCAAAGAAAAAGATGATTAATCAATTCATTTAGCGCACAAAGTTATGCAAAATAACATGTCTAATAGCGGAGTTGTTGACCGCTATTACCTATCTTACGGGCGCTAAAAAAAATCGAGCGCCTTTGCTCCTGATTTAAAAAAATGATTTTATTGATCTACGGACGCATGATAGACAGAAATATGCCATTGCATATATTGCCTTATCTTATTAATACCAGAAAGATTAGATATAAATTAAGTATAGAAGCACTTGTGTTAAGTCTGTTTTTTCTGCATAGCTGATTTTGTCAAATGCGTAATGTTGCTTACAATATTTCCATACCAACTCAAACACCTCTCCTACTTACATGTCTATACAACAAGAAATTATTTTACGCTATAAATCTTCTGGTCATGTACGCTTCCAACTCCCAGAGCGCCTTTGTAGCGCCGAAGTAGCTACCTACATCTCAGATGCTATTAATCATTTTGAAGGTGTTTATCGAGTCAAACTCTTTCGCAAACAGCGTAAACTATCCATCTATTTTGTCGCAGAAAGACTAAGCTTTCAGGAACTAGCACAACAACTTATAAGCTTAATCACTGAACTTGAGGCAAAAGGTTTTTTTAAAGTCAAGATAACACCCGCCAAAACCAGTCGCCTGAAAGAAAACCTTAAACTATCAGACTGGAAAGGTGCTCGTTGGGCAAAAAACAAATTCACGGAAACCAAAGAAACGGCTCAGGCAATCGGCATATTGGCAAAATTCGGACTGAAAAAAAAACCCGAAATACTCGCTAACCCTGAAAAAACTCTGATCACTTTTTTTAATGACGTCTTAGTCCTATTTCTAATTAAAATTCACTGGAAGCTGATTACAAAAAAATGGCTTCTTGCACCGATGAAATATCGCTATCAATGGATTAGCATTTTTTATCTAATGTATTTATTTATTCGCTCTAAAACCACTCAAAGCAAATAGAACTTAAGCACCATGACCCAAACATTTCAGCCCAAAAACTTTAAGCTCGTTCACGAACTTAAAAACCGAATTCGAATTCATGTTCCTATTCTGCAAAAGGATCCTGAGCGCACCTATATTTTTGAAATTATTTTAAAGAAACGTCCTGAAATAAAGTTCATTAAATCTGTTCCTGAAATTGGCTCAGTTACGCTTTATTTTGACCATAAAGGACTCCCCAAAAAGAACCTATTAACGCTGCTAGATATGGTTCTCGGTAATATTGGTAAGAAAAAAATCAGCTTGCCAAAAAGCAATATTGCTGAAGATTTAAGCATACCACTACAAGAAATGAGTCTGGCGATTGAAGGTATGAGTTGCGCATCATGTGCCTTATTACTGGAAATGTCCTTAAAACGCGATCCACGTATACACGATGCGACCGTTAACTTTGCATCGGCTATTGCAACAGCAAACGGTCGTTTAACACGTCAGGATATGGCGGAAATTATCAAAAAAGTGGGTTATAAAGCAAACTTAATGGATACGCTATCGCAGCGTCAGGAGCTTATCAGAAAGGAGCACCTGCGCCTGGCCAGCGCTAAAAAACGATTTATTTGGGCCAGCGTCCTGAGCGCCCCGGTTGTGGCAATTGGCATGGCAATGCCTGCAGGACGTTTTTACCACTGGGTGCAATTTGCGCTAACAACCCCGGTGGTCTTTGTCGCAGGCAGCAGCTTTTTTAGTAAAGCCTGGCTACTTGCGAAAATGGGCAAATCCAATATGGATAGTTTAATTGCAATTGGTGTAGGCTCTGCATACGGTTATAGTTTGCCTGCCCTGATAAGAGGCAAGGGACATCTTTATTTTGAAGCCGCCGCCAGTATTATATCTTTTGTTCTGCTCGGGCGTTATATGGAAGAAAATGCCAAAGGAAAAGCCGGCGAAGCGATTAGAAAATTGGTTGACCTGCAACCTCAGACGGCAACTTTGCTGGAAAATGGCAAAGAAAAAATCATCAGTGTTGACGATATTGAGCTAGGTGATGACTTACTGATTCGACCTGGTGAAAAAATACCCACAGACGGCGTTGTCATTTCAGGTATTTCAACCGTTGATGAAGCAATGGTCACTGGCGAAAGTATTCCTGTCATAAAAGAAACAGGCCATAAAGTTATAGGCGGTTGCGTTAACGGCACGGGTTTATTAACCATTAAAGCGACTGCAATTGGCATGGATACCGTGTTAGCCGGCATTATTCACATGGTTGACCATGCACAGGCATCGAAATTACCCGTTCAAAAAATGGTAGATAAAATTTCTGCGGTGTTTGTCCCTAGTGTTATGGCAGTTTCAGCGTTCACTTTTGCTTCATGGACACTAGCAGGTGCGCCGTTTAGCTTTGCTTTTAGCAATGCTGTCACAGTCCTATTGATTGCCTGTCCTTGCGCACTTGGCTTAGCAACTCCGACTGCGATCATGGTTGGCACCGGTCAATCTGCTAAACGAGGGGTTTTTATCAGGAATGGTGAAAGTCTGGAAACAGCAACCCATTTAACCGCTATTATCTTTGATAAAACAGGCACCATCACCGAAGGCAAGCCAGAAGTGACTGACTTTATCAATATCAGCAACTTAAGCGATGATATATTATTAACGCATATCGCCTCAGCAGAACATAATTCAGAACATTTTTTAGCCCGGGCTATTGTGAATTACGCAAAAGCGCAACATAACTTCGAATTTAAAGCTGTCAAAGACTTTAATGTCACAGTGGGGCGTGGTTTACACGCAAAAGTGGGCCATTATCACGTTTTGATCGGCAATCAAGCGTGGCTGGAAGAACAATCTATAGATATAGCTGAATTACTACCACATATGCACGCCTTAGGCATTGCTGGAAAAACACCGGTACTCATTGCTTTCAATGGCAAGGCTAGCGCACTGTTTGGTATTGCTGACCAACCCAGGGAACTCGCTAAACAGGCTATTGCCGCGCTGCACCAGCTAAATGTCGAAACCTTAATGGTGACGGGTGATACGAGTGAAACAGCGCATCATATCGCTAAATTAGTAGGCATCAAGCATATCGTTGCCCACGCAACACCCGAACAAAAATTACTGGAAATCCAGCGTTTACAAAATGAAGGCGGTATAGTCGGCATGATTGGCGATGGTATTAACGACGCCCCTGCACTTGCCGCTGCTGATGTAGGTTTTGCGATTGGGCATGGAACAGATATAGCCATTGAGTCCGCTGATTTAACTTTAGTCAATGGTGATATTTCCAAAGTCGCTGAAACCATTGAGCTAAGCACCTATACCATGAAAATTATTAAGCAGAACTTATTCTGGGCTTTCGGCTACAATACAGTCGCTATTCCCGTTGCTGCAATCGGCAAATTAAATCCGATGATTGCTTCAGCAGCGATGGCACTAAGCTCCGTTTCTGTTATTGTCAACTCTTTACGCATCAACGGAAAATGACGTGGTGGATTTCTTAGCTAATCTGGATTATACAGTTTATACGCTTGCTTTAATGACGGGCTTTTTTGGTAGCGGTCACTGTGCAGGCATGTGCGGTGCTCTAGTCGCTGGTTTTTTTATGAAAACCGAGAAAAAAAGCGTCTGGCCTTATTTTGCCTATCATTTTGCGCGCATCTGCATGTACACCCTGGTAGGCATTACTGCAGCATTAATTGGCGTTGCCCTGGTTTCAACGGGCATATTAGGCCAAATTCAGGGCATTTTGCAAGTCGCTATTGGCTTTTTTGTGATTGTTTTAGCCTTAGGTATCATCGGGCTATCCCCTTGGCAATTTTCCATGAAATATATGCCAACAAAAGTTCTAAACAAGATATTTATGTCGGCAGCCAGACGCGGTTCAGTGCTTGGAGCAAGCATGGGCGGTATGTTAAATGGCCTGATGCCTTGCCCGCTGACGTTTGCCATGGCAGTCAATGCAACGACCGCGCCTTCACCTATAGAAGGCGGATTAATGATGCTTGCTTTAGGCGTAGGCACCTTGCCAACCATGTTGGTTGTCACCTTTGCTTTCGGTAAATTAGGCACTAAAGCGCGCGGCTTAATGCTAAAAGTGGCTGCTGTATTAATGTTGGTTATGGGCGCAAATACCATGTACAACGGTTTTAAATTCCTTGCTTCGGACGCAGGCTTTAAAGATATGATGCATCATATGCAAATTATGGAACTCATGAGCATGGGAGCAGATAAAAATGATGATCAAAAGCAAGATCAAAATAGCATGGAAATGGATCACTCCATGCATGATATGCCCTAAAACCTTTTTACAGAATGAGCAACATTCCGCCTGCCTCATTCCGCTTATTCCTGTGTATTGAATCACAATGAAACTCACCGCTCACGATATAATGGTTTTACATCACGCTGCAGATGTATTAGAAAATCCAAACTTTAGTTCAAAGATCACTAAAACCGTGGGCGGTGCTGTAGAAAAAACGCTGGCTATTTTACCCGCACAAGTGTCTCTTTCATTAAATGATATAACGCGTACGGCACTCGAAAAATCTCTAGAAGGGGCTATTTTCACGCTAAACTCACGCAAAAGTAGCACTCCTTTTACTAAAACACACAAATTGCTCGCCGGCTTAAGCGGTGCCATTGGAGGTGCTTTTGGCTTAGCAGCAATAACGGTAGAACTGCCTATATCAACAACGATCATGCTGCGCTCGATTGCCGATATAGCGCGATATCATGGAGAAAACCTGAGTCATGCCAGTACAAAATTTGCTTGCCTGGAAGTCTTTGCGCTGAGTGACAGCGCAAAACATGGCACAGAGACTGGATATTATGCTATTCGCTCATTACTTGCCAAAGCACTAAACGACGCAGCAACACAAATGGCTAGTCCTGTTCTCAGCAAAGGAGGCGCGCCACTAATGGGTAAAGCGATTAACCAAATTGCTGCACGTTTTAGCATCCCGGTTTCTGAAAAATTAGCTGCTCAAACTGTCCCTGTGTTGGGTTCGCTTGGCGGAGCAAGTATCAACCTGTTATTTATCGGTTATTTTCAGGATCTTGCCCATGCCCATTTTGCTTTACGCAGACTAGAGCGCGACTATACGCCTGAATTAATAAAATTAAATTACCAAAAATATCTCGCTCAACACAACTAAATGATCTTTTTGCTGTATCATACCCAGCCCGCATAGATTTTATCCTTGTTAACCATGAAGATTGGCCCTTATCAACTCCAGAATAATCTAATTTTAGCGCCAATGGCTGGGATTACTGACCGCCCTTTTAGAAATTTATGCAAGCAGTTTGGTGCCGGACTTGCTATTTCCGAAATGGTTGCATCCAACCCTGCCTTACGCAAACATAAGCGTACTTTATTAAAAGCTGATCATAGTGGTGAAACAGGTATACGCTCAGTACAAATTCTAGGTACAAATCCACAACAAATGGCAGAAGCCGCAGAGATAAATGCACAACGAGGCGCTCAGATCGTCGATATCAATATGGGCTGTCCGGCAAAAAAAGTCTGCTCAGTTGCCGCAGGTTCGGCATTATTGCGCGATGAAAATCTGGTTAAAAATATTCTTGATAGCGTAGTCAATGCGGTCAATATCCCCGTCACTCTAAAAATCCGCACCGGCTGGGACCAACAAAGCCGCAACGCAATTAACATAGCACAAATAGCAGAACAAGCCGGAATTGCTGCGCTGACTGTGCATGGACGTACACGCGCCTGCGCTTTCAAAGGTGAGGCAGAATACGACACGATAAAACAGGTAAAGCAGGCTGTCTCAATTCCTGTCATTGCAAATGGCGACATTGATTCAGTAGAAAAGGCTCAATTCGTCTTATCTTATACAGGTGCCGACGCGATTATGATTGGACGTGCTGCTCAAGGGCGACCCTGGTTTTTCCAGGAAATAGAAAAATATTTACACACCGGTGAACATCTGATTCAGGCTGATTTATGCAGAACAAAAACGACTTTACAGCAACACCTGGAAGAACTGTACCTATTTTATGGCTCCCTGAATGGTGTTAGAATAGCACGCAAACATATAGGTTGGTACTTCGATCAGTTAGGCTCATTACCGCCCACGTTTAAAAGCAAAATATACCAGACCGACTCCCCTGAGATCCAGCTATCTCTCGTTAACTCAGCGTTTGATCTTTTCGATAATACACTGTTAATGACACATGCAAATACTGCCCTCAAGCATTGATATAATGACCACAGCCAAGACGACACCCACAGCACCTTTATCTGCTCAGGTAAGAACTGCCGTTAACCACTATCTTGAACAGCTCGATGGCGTTAATGCAACGGGCTTGCACGCTCTGGTTCTAGCGGAAGTTGAAAAGCCCTTATTTGAAGCAACGCTTAAACACTCCGGTTACAACCAAACCAAAGCCGCTCAGATTCTTGGTATAAGTCGTAGCACTCTACGTAAAAAACTAGAGTTATACAACTTATCCTAACAAAACATCAGCCCTAGAGATTTTCATGAAAAAAAAAGTTAACCGCGCCTTAATCAGTGTTTCCAACAAAACAGGCATTCTTGATTTCTGTCGTGAACTGGATCAGTTAGGTATTGAACTGCTATCCACAGGCGGAACGGCAAAATTATTAGACGACAATGATATTAATGTAACTGAAGTATCTGATTACACTGGCTTTCCTGAAATGATGGACGGTCGGGTTAAAACCTTACACCCTAAAATTCATGGTGGCATATTAGGTCGCCGAGGTATAGATGATCAAATAATGCAGGCTAACGGCATAGCAGCAATAGATATGGTCGTGGTCAACCTGTACCCTTTTGAAGAAACGGTCGCCAACCCTAACTGCGACTTAGCAACGGCGATTGAAAATATTGATATAGGCGGCCCAAGCATGATTCGTGGCGCAGCAAAAAATCATAACGATGTAGCCATCATTGTAAACCCCAATGATTATGACGCTGTGTTAAATGAATTAATGAATAATAATAACCAACTAGCGCATCAAACCCGTTTTAACCTAGCGCTAAAAAGCTTTGAGCATACCGCAAACTACGACACAGCGATTGCGCTTTATTTAGCAAAAGTGAATCAACAACGCTTTCCAGAAACACTGAATCTGCAATTTAACAAAATTCAGAACATGCGTTATGGTGAAAACCCGCATCAAAATGCCGCTTTCTATCAGGAAAAATCACCGGCCTCAGGCTCTATTGCCGCCGCAAAACAATTACAAGGCAAAGAACTTTCCTACAATAATATAGCCGATACCGATGCCGCTTTAGAATGCGTTAAATCGTTTGAAGAAAAACCTACGTGTGTTATCGTCAAACACGCTAACCCTTGTGGTGTTGCACAGGCTGAGTCTATTCTACAAGCCTACGACTTAGCTTATGCAACCGACCCTACATCATCCTTTGGCGGCATTATCGCGTTTAATCGTGAGTTAGATGAACAAACTGCCAGCGAAATCATTAAGCGTCAATTTGTTGAAGTCATCATTGCGCCAACCATTAGTTTAGCTGCACTGCAAGTTCTCTCAGCAAAAAAAAATGTGCGTGTACTAGAATGCGGACTATGGAACAGCGGCCACGAGCCTACCCTGGACTATAAACGTGTCTCTGGCGGCCTGCTGGTTCAGGATAAAGATCATGGCATGATCAGTGCGGCAGAAGTTAAAGTAGTCAGCAAACGCGCGCCTACTGAACAAGAATTAAGCGATTTATTATTTGCCTGGAAAGTCGCCAAATTTGTTAAATCCAATGCGATTGTGTATTGCAAAGACGGGCGTACAGTGGGTGTTGGTGCCGGCCAAATGAGCCGTGTGTATTCAGCTAAAATAGCCGGTATCAAAGCAGCCGATGAAGGCCTTAGCGTGCCCGGTTCTGTCATGGCATCAGATGCTTTCTTTCCTTTCCGGGACGGATTAGATGCAGCGGCTGAAGCAGGTATTACAGCGGTTATTCAACCGGGCGGTTCCATGCGTGATGATGAAGTCATCGCCGCAGCCGATGAGCATAATATCGCCATGGTATTCACCAGCATGCGTCACTTTAGACATTAAAATATACTATCAAATAGAGTGGGTTAGCTTATCAAGCCCTGCACAGATAACATAACCCACCCTGAACATTAGACTGCAGGCTGTCTTACATTAACCACCCACTCATTATACATTGTAATTTATTTATGAAAATCCTTATAGTCGGTAGCGGCGGTCGTGAACACGCCCTTGCCTGGAAAGCCAGCCAATCACCAAAAGTACACGCGGTGTATGTCGCTCCAGGAAACGCAGGCACCGCTTTAGAAGACAAGCTCACTAATATTGATCTTGCAGTCGAGGATATTAGCGGCTTACTCAACTTTGCGAAACAAGAAAAAATCGCATTAACCATTATTGGCCCTGAAGTTCCACTCGTCGCAGGCATCGTCGATGCCTTTCAGGCAGCCGGCTTAAAATGTTTCGGCCCTAGCGCCAAAGCTGCGCAATTGGAAGGCTCAAAAAAATTCTGTAAGGATTTTATGGCGCGTCATCATATCCCGACAGCAGCATATCAGACCTTTACAGAGCAAAATGCAGCAATAGCTTATATTCAACAAAAAGGCGCCCCCATTGTAGTTAAAGCTGATGGCCTAGCTGCCGGCAAAGGTGTTATCGTTGCAATGTCCGAAGCCGAAGCCATTTCCGCCGTAAAAGATATGCTTTCCGGCAACAGCTTTGGTGAAGCAGGTAGCCGCGTTGTCATTGAAGAATTTCTAACCGGCGAAGAAGCCAGCTTTATAGTGATAGCGGATGGTAAACAAGCCTTACCCATGGCCAGTTCTCAAGACCATAAAGCACGTGACAATGGCGACAAAGGCCCAAATACAGGCGGCATGGGCGCATACTCACCTGCCCCCATCGTCACCGATGAAATCCATCAACGCGTCATGGATGAAATCATCAACCCTACGCTAAAAGGCATGGCCGATGATGGTATGCCCTACACCGGCTTTTTATATGCGGGCTTGATGATTTCTCCGTCGGGCGAATTAAAAGTTTTAGAATATAATTGCCGTTTTGGGGATCCCGAAACACAACCGATTATGATGCGTTTAAAAAGTGATCTGGTCGAATTATGTGAGGCTGCCTTAAATCAGAATCTGGCTGATATTACCACAGAGTGGGATGAGCGCAGTGCGCTAGGCGTGGTCTTAGCAGCAGGCGGCTACCCTGACAGCTACACCAAAGGCGATATTATTAACGGCCTACCTACTAGCGACAGCACTGAAAGCAAAGTGTTTCACGCAGGTACGCAACTAAAAGAAGGCAATACGGTGACCGCAGGAGGGCGAGTATTATGTGCCTGTGCCTTAGGCACTGATATTAAACAGGCACAGGAAAAAGCCTATCAACTTACCCAAAAAATCACCTGGGACAAGGTCTATTATCGTACCGATATAGGCTTTAAAGCGCTAAGATAAGCAGAGACCAGAATTCACACTCGCTTTTTTTATGCACTAGCATGGCACTACCATTAAGTTAAAAGTTTATTGGTTTATAATCAATCTATTACGCTGTAGATTGGGTTAGGTGTTTGTTGCAAAGCAATAAAAATCTATCCCAATATAGGTGCCTGCCCACTCCACCCTATATTTAACCCTTCAAAACCGTGCCTAAGCTATTTCTTATCCCTGAAAATCATACCCAACGCTTTAGCTTGCATAATGAGATACATGCTCGCCCTCCGGTACCGCTAAAACTCCCGGTCAGCGCAAGTCATCTCGCATTAACATTGAATGAACAGGAAAAAACGCAGGAACGGCTAAATTTAACAAGCCTATGCCAAAGATTTGCAATCAATCCTCCCCCGACTGGCGCTAGCCACTTTATAACCCGTTTTGGTAATTTTCTTTTTCACTGGGAACAACATGGCGAATTTAGCACCTACAGTTTTTATGTTAATAATGTAAATACTGATGCCCCTTTTGCCAAGCCCGCATTATCGTTTGCCCCCATTGACTGGCTAGACAAGTTAGTAGGTCAAACTATTGTGGCAATGCATGCCGTTATCATGCCCGCAAATGATCAGCCACCAAAGCTTGAGAATATTGCGCAATATTTTGCGGGTAATACCGCTGTAGGTGCAAAAATGACAGGCGGCGACGCCACCGCATTCACTGATTTTCGCATTCATAATGATGGCTTCAGCCGCTTTATTGTTTTTGATAAAAAACTGCAATCTCAACAAGCAGGGCGATTATTACAACGTTTGTTTGAAATTGAAATTTATCGGGTTATGGCACTATTAGCGTTCCCCATCTCACAGGAACTAGCGCCTAAAGTAAGCGAGTACGAACAACGCCTCTCTCAGATTACCACAACCATGGCACAGCCAGATTGTGATGACAGCTTATTATTAGACCAAATGACACTGCTCGCAGCCGAAGTAGAAAGTGATATTTCGCATAGTCAGTTTCGCTTTGGTGCGGCTGAAGCCTATTACAAAATAGTAGAGCAACGCATTATTGATATCCGCGAAGAAAAAATACAAGGCATACAAAATATTGGTGAGTTTCTGACCAAACGCATGCAACCCGCTATCAGTTCCTGTAAATCAACTGCGCAACGCTTTCGCTTACTCTCCGAAAGAATCAGCAATGCCAGTCAATTACTACGCACCCGCGTTGATATTTCTATAGAACGCCAAAACCAGGCATTGCTCACCTCTATGGATTTACGTGCAAAAATCCAATTACGCTTTCAGGAAACAGTTGAAGGTCTGTCAATAGTCGCCATCACCACGTATATCATTAGTTTGATCAACGCTGCAGCAAAGGCCCTGCTCAGTACCGGCTTAATCGCTGTTAAACCCGATCTGATTTCTGGAATAGCGATCCCTTTCGTATTAGTGATTGTTGCAATAGGTGTCCGTCGCTTGCACAAAGTAATAAAAAAAATTGATGAGTAATAGGGTGCGCGTAACTTAGCTGTAGCCTGTCGCTAGGTATGCAATGCATCCCTACATACCCTTACGAGTCATTACGCGCCTATAAAGCAGGCGCTGCATTCTACCCATCCTGCGTAAGCAGGGTATCTGAATATTTACTCGATCAAGTGTGTCCCTTTTTGGTTTTCCGGTAAGGTTTGATGTGGTTACACTATTTAGGACACAAAAACTAAAATTTAACGCCTAATATAGAGCCCCTAAAAATGACTAAGAAAAAGCCAAATACTTACACATCAGAGTTTAAAGAATCTGCCGTTAACACGCGTTAGATTCTGATGAAGCGATCCCTCAAATCGCTAAAAATTTGGGTGTGAACCCTAACACTCTTTATACTTGGGTTCATAACGCCTCAAAATCCAAGGAAAATAACAGCGTGACTAAAAAAGAAAATAGTGATGATGAAATAAAACGCCTGAAAAAACAAGTTATTAGATTAACTCAGGAGCGTGATATTTTAAAAAAGGCCGCGGCGTACTTTGCGCAGGAAATCGTGTGAAGTACGCCTGGATTGATCAACATAGCGCTGATTTTTCTGTGCATTCAATGTGTCAAACCCTGGAGGTTTGTCGTAGTGCTTTCTATGCGTGGAAAAAAGCCCCGATGACAGCCAAGGAACAGGAAGACAAAGCCTTAACAGACGCGATCAAAACGAGCTTTGATGAAGGGCGTGGATGCTATGGTACGCGTCGCATACAGCAAGACTTAATAGAGCAAGATCTGACTGTGAGTCGCCGTCGTATTGGTCGATTAATGAAGACGGAAGGACTGCACGTTAAAACAAAGCGAAAATTCAAAGCAACCACCTATTCTGATCATGACGATCCTATTGCACCTAACCTGCTAAATCGGGAATTTACGGTCGATAAGCCTGATACTTGCTATGTAGGTGACATTACTTATATCGCGACGAAAGAAGGCTGGCTATACCTTGCTACCGTCATCGATTTATATTCACGTCGAGTGGTTGGCTGGTCAATGGCAGATAATATGAGAGTATCCCTTGTAAACGATGCATTATCTATGGCGCTTAGCCAAAGAAAACCCGAAAATAACCTACTCTGGCACAGTGACAGAGGCAGCCAATATGCTTCAGAAAGTCACCGTTCGCTACTCGCCGCTCATGGCATTACACAAAGTATGAGTCGTAAAGGGAATTGTTGGGATAATGCTGTTGCTGAAAGTTTTTTCCATAGCCTCAAGACAGAGCTGGTAAATCATTGTGACTTTTCAACACGCGCAGAAGCGAAGCAAGAAATCTTTGAATATATCGAGGTTTTTTATAACCGTAAACGACGTCATTCAGCTAATAATTATAGGTCACCTGCTGATTACGAAAGGTTGCCAAAAGTTGCATAATTTTGTGTCCATAAAAGTGTTGACACATCAGTATCGCCCTAACAATATCAAAACAACTAAAAAAAAAAAAAAATAGGATTATTATTCGCCATTTATTTACGCTACTGCATATGACCTTATAACACTTGACAACAAGCAACTATCAATAAACGATAGTTATTACATATCAAACCCAAAAGATGGTAAATTCGATGGGGCGAATTATATTAATTCAGGTAAAATGACGACAAACCCATTATTCAATGAGTTATCTATTTTGGGTGTTAAAACTGAAAAGGCAGATGAAACATTGAGTAAGGCTGATTCACTTCTTAGTGCTAGACAACAGGGGTACGATATTCTAATTTACCCAACAATTTTGCATTGGGAAGATAGAGCAACTGAATGGAGTGGCTTACGTGATAGAGCTAAGATTAAATTAGAGCTTATTGACACTAAGACAGAGATTACCGTTGATGACAGCGGTTCCGTGAAATTGTAAAAAATGGACAATTTGAAATTGTTTTAGCCAGATTTGGACATTTTGCCCCGGATCAGACCTCGATCCGGGGCATTTATCTGATTTCCGGTTAGTTCTTAACCTGGTCTTTCATCCGGTAACTTTTTCCTTCAATCACCACCGTTTGAGCATGATGTAACAACCTATCCAGCAAAGCCGATGTCAATGTACTGTCATTATTAAAGATCTCCGGCCAGTCTTTAAAGGCACGATTCGTTGTAATCACTGTCGACCCTGTTTCATAACGCCCCGAGATGATCTGAAACAATAAATCAGCCCCGGTCTTATCAATCGGCAAGTAGCCCAGCTCGTCCAGAATAAGCAGCTCTGGTTTAAGATATTTGCGTAATTCTAGCTTGAGTCTCCCTGACTTTTGCGCAACGATGAGCGAGTTGATGGCATCCACCGTATTCGTAAATAATACCTGCCTGCCTTTGAGGCAGGCATGGTGCCCCAGAGCCGTGGCCAGATGTGTCTTACCTAGCCCCACCCCCCCGAGTAAAATAACATTCGTATGGTCGTTCATAAACTGCAGACGAAACAGATCCTTGACCTGTAACTGATTAATGTTTTTAGGCCAGTTCCAGTGAAACTGCTGCAGCGTTTTTAGCACAGGAAAGCGGGCGGATTTCACCTTGCGCTCAATTGCTCTTGCCTGCCTCAAAGTGCTCTCCAGCTCAATTAACTGCGCCAGATATTGCACATAAGACCAGCTTTCCTTATTTGCCTTTAAGGCCGCCGCTTCATAATTCTCTACCAACCCCGGTAATTTTAGGTACTTTAAGTGTTCCACCAGCAAAGCCATTTCTTTTTCGGTGACTATTTCTGGCGCTACTTGAGTTGCTTTCTCAGTCTTCTCAGCGGCGTTTGCTGGTGTGTTATGATGACTTTGAGTCATAACAGGTCCCCTTGATTTCATCCGGTTGATAGAGATTCAGATCTGCTTTTTCCAGCGTAATATCCAGCAGGTCTTCACTGCGGGTCAAATGCAATGCACCGGCTTCCGGTAAGGTGTTCTTTTGCTGTTCTAATAAATTGCTAATATACTCACTGGAAAACGCCTCATAGACAAAGGCATCTTCCATTGCCCGAGCCACGGCATCTGCCCCATAGATTTCACTTAGGCCTACGATCTTGCGCACATGGATGCGCGCGTTCAATCGCTTGTGTTCCATCTGCTGATAATAATCACCCGCCTTAGGCGAGAGCGCAATAAAACGCTGGAACAGCTTTTGCTCTTCTGAACGACGGCGTTGCTTGAGTAACGCTTTGGGATGGTCGGGATCTTCAATATCCTGATGCCGATCAAAACTGCGAACATGCCGGGCAATGAGTTTCTCCTGATGATAAATACACAGTCTTTGCGGATAGATCTTTAATGTCAGTGGCTGACTGGCGTATTCGGCAGGCACTGAATAACGATTGCTATCCAGAGAAACCCTGAACAGCTTGGTGGAACGCACACTTTCAATGCGGGCAATATCATAGATATTGGGATTGACAGGATGCATCACGGCTAAATCCTCTGCCAGACAATCGGCTGGCTTTTTGCGTGTTTCGCCATGGTTGCGTACATTGGCAATCGTGTCCATCCAGGATTTTACAGCGGGATTGAGCGCATTAAACTGAGTGAGTTCCAGACCGTTAAGAAAGTTCTTTTTAACATAGCCCACCGCATTTTCAACCCGGCCTTTTTCATTGCCCTTGCGTATGCCACAGGCTTTAATGTTAAAGCCATAATGCTGCGCAAAGTCCAGATATTTGGGGTTAAAGACAATCTCATGTCCCGTTTTGCGCTGCAAAACCCCTGTTTTCAAATTATCTATCATGATATTCTCCGGCACTCCCCCAAAGAACTCAAAGGCATGCTGATGACAGGACAGAAAATGTTCCATACTTTGTGCCAGACTGAACTCCACATACATCATTCTGGAATGACACAAGACCATGACAAAGAAGTTTAGTTTGCGTCGCGTGGCACCTACTGCTATGGTTTTGTAGATGCCCCAGTCAACCTGGGCAGCCTCCCCGGGAGCAAAAGCCAGCGTCAGGAAAGCAGGTTTACGTTTAGGGCGGACTTTACGCACATAAAGTTTCACCAGAGAATAACTGCCTTCATAGCCATCCTCCTGGAGTCGTTGATAAATCTGTGTGGCAGTATAGGGATGTTTTTCCAGCAGGCTGACAATAGCCTCTTTATAGGGATCCAGCTTACTACTGCTTTCTCCCTGCTTGCGTTGTCTATACTGAGGTGCATCTAGCCAGCTTTCTACTGTTCTGGGGTCAAGATCCAGATTCCGGGCTATTTGGCCTGCCTTTAAGCCTTCCTGCTGGTATTGTTTAATGCGACAGTAAGTCTCGTAATCAATCATGAGAGCTCCTTGCAACGGAGAGTTGCTGAAGCATGGTTTTGATCGCCACAGGGGCTTGAGTGCTTTCTGGCTTATTTTTACCCGCGCGTTGTTGAAGGACTGAGTCCACACCTAAAGTCAGTACCTGATACAAGGGGTGCTGATAGGCAATAAGCCGGTTCTCGATTAATTCAGTGCGTGCCTGCATAAAGCGCAGTGTCCCCATTTTTAAAGACTTCATTAAACGGGGTTGTGAGTAATAACTAAGTCCTCTGGCATCGGCAACCGTCAGTAAAAACAAATACAGTGCCAGTGCATCGCAGGAACAGCGTTCAAAATAATGCTCACGGACCAGACGCTGATCGATCCAGCTGAACTGAGGCGGAATCTGGCGCAATCGACCGGGGTTGGGCAAGGGGTGGAATGACATGATGTTCTCCTTGATCTGAGTTAGGTTGAGATAAAAAATCCTCACCCAATTCTTGCAGTTTTTGCCCGGTCCTGACTATGTCATCTTGTAACGTACTCCCGGTAAGATGGGCGATTAAGCCTATTAAAACAGAGGGTTGCGCTAATATGAGATCTTGTAACGGATCTTGCTTAAGAACCTCTGTTTCCTTATTATTTTCAGTATCTTGCGCGAGTAAGGGATCTTGTAACGGTTTAGGGGCAGACGACGCGATTTGAGACCTTTTGGAATATCCGGGGTTTTTCTCACGCCAGAGCCGGACTCTCTGGACATGTTCAGACCCACGAAAATAATTCTGATTTTGCGGTTTTTGCAGCCATTTTTTTTGACTGGTCTTCTTGCTGGCTTGTTGACAATCGGAAAGTGAACAAAAAGTTTGACGACCTTTTGAACGTGGATCAGGTTTAAAAAAGGTGTGGCAATGTCTGCATTTACGGGTTCCTGAGCATGGCATGGGATATTTCCTCCTGCAACCATCGTTGAGGAAAATCAGGAAAAAGTACAGGAATAAGGCGAAAAGAAGAAGACAGAAGAAAAGGCAAAAACAAAAGACTTTTTAAGATTATCAGGAAGAAAATCCAGAAGAAAATATTACATTTTCATATTGACAGAATTACTACACTTTCAGGCTACCACCTGACAGATTAATTTAACGTTTTGAACTCCGAAACCAAGTTCTGACGCGATCTTATGTAATGTGACTTCTGAATGTCCCGAAAGACGCTACACGCATAAGTACATGTAGTCAGAAGAATGGTGCTGTGTTTAAGCAGCTAAAGCCATTGAGTAGTTATCGTCATTTGCGAATACTTTTGTTCAGTAGATTTTATTGTGTACTGTCCACGGCATGTACTCTGCTTTGCTACCCACGTCGAAACAGGTTTGCCTCTTAAAGATTGTACTAACAAATAAGATTGATGCTTTTAGTGAAGATTTCAAGCACTAACATAAAAAGTATGCTGATTTGTTTTGTGTGTTTTAAAAAGTCGCAACCCATAAAGAGCTACGACTTGTTTAGCCTTTAGATAACGTTTACGTTTTCAGCTTGCGGGCCTTTTTGGCCTTGTGCGACTGTAAACTCAACTTGTTGACCTTCGTCTAATGACTTGTAGCCGCCTGAGTTATTGATTTGTTGAAAATGTACGAAAACATCGGCGCCTGATTGTTGTTCAATAAAGCCATAGCCTTTATCAGCATTAAACCATTTAACGGTGCCAGTAGTTGTAGTAGACATAATGAGTCCTATAATATTTTTTATATAAAGCCTTTAAGTAAGGCGGGTAAAGCTGGTAATGTGGGAAATACTTAATGAAGTACAGGACGAGCAACTACGGAACAAACAGGAGAGACATCGAATTGTTAAAACAAGGGTAAATCTATTTTCTAGCTGGAGCCTATTATAAGCGGATTATTGTATTTGTCAATATTATTTTATTCTAATATTTTAAATGAATTCGATGATGACTGGTTAGGCTATCGCCAAATACTGTTTATACAAATCCCATCCCTGGACTAAACGGACAACACCCATGCTCTCCTTCCAGTGTGATACTTGGCTTTTATTGTGAAATATTCGAGTATGACAGTTGCCACAATATCGAGCATTGAAGCATCAAACCGCACTCCCCGCTAGCGTCATTAGGGCTTTGGTGTTCAGATGCCGGGCGTATTATATATTTAGGAGTACAGTTATAAGCCAAATCAAAGTCATCTCTGGCGGACAAACTGGTGTTAATCCAGACGATATAGGGCGACTATCTCCCTTGCAGCACTCTCATATTAACGTCTTAGGCCACTATTCGTCTGTCTTAACAACTTATTTCAAAAGGTAAATAAGACCGTTGAATCAATAAATCTACTTATCATGGCGTTAATTTTCGTAAGTACTCACGAGTATCTTAACACTTTTATTCTTAGGTTTCGTGTGGACTGGTGTAGATTCGATATAGGGCGACTATCTCCCTTGCAGCACTCTCATATTAACGTCTTAGGCCACTATTCGTCTGTCTTAACAGATCTTATTTCAAAAGGTAAATTAAGACCGTTGAATCAATAAATCTACTTATCATAGAGCCTAGCGTTAATTTTCGTAGCGTTCTCGTATTCTGCGGTGTGGCGTTTTGGGGACCTTTTCGAGGTGGTGGGTCGTTCGCTACGCGCTCTTACGAGTCATTACGTGCCTATGAAGCAGGCGTTCCATTCTACCCATCCTGCATAAATGGTGATTCGCATGGGGGTACTTAGCGTTGCGCTTCAAACCCCTCAGCGTACTATAAATCGTTTGTAAGCTAGCTCTGGAAAATACTCTTTGCCAGATCCGTCATTGTAATCTAACATGCCATTCATTGAATAACTGAAGAGAGAAAAAGCGATGGATATCGAAATTAGTATAGCGATTGTTGTTGCTTGTGGATCGCTGATCGTTACTTTACTCGCTGGGATGCGCACACCGACCCCGTGGCCATGTTTCGTGTTGGCAGTGGCGACAGTTGTCGCGCTGCCAGGCTCCGCGTTCGCCGGGTCGCCCGCCACCTTGCAGGGGTTCGTCCAGTCCGGCGACACCCCCTCAGCGCTGCTGCTCAGGGGCGTGAAGGTCACACTCTACGAGGCATCAAACGCCAGCCCGCAGGTGTTGGACACAGCGACGACCGATTCCTCGGGGCGCTTCACGCTGAGGGCACCGGCGGACGAGGTCGAGGGGGTCTTCTACGTGTCGGCGGCAGTCGACAAGCGCGTCGAGTTCGTCGCCGTCGTCGGCCCGACCTTGCCCGAGCGCGCAACGGTAAACGAACTCACCACTGTAGCCGCAGGCTAGGTAACTCGCAATAAATAACCCACCCATTCAGCCCCCCTGAGGCTGAATGGTGACATAGTATTTTTTTAGATCTGGATTGGGGTGCCGATTTATTCTATCAGTAATGGCCTTAAACTCCTTTTTACCTATTCGTACTCCCCGTTCGTAAATGGTTACCAGCAACTCAATGACAGGGTGAATGCCTTTCCATGTCATAGTTTTAGCCCACTCCAATGTTGTTTCGATAGAGTTTAATAGGGTGCTGATTTTGAAAAATGTTGAAATTTAAGGTAAGCTACTAATTTTCAAAAAGAGCAAAGAAATTCAGTGGCTAAAATTATAGCGTGTAATGATAACGAATTGACAATTCAAGTCACCGTAAAATTAACGGGCAGTCTGATGGAAATGGAAAATAGGATATTGGATAGTTGCAATGAAATGGGCTGTTTGGCCACAGCAGAAGCTTTGCAAAAATTTGATACGGATGGAAGCCCAATAAAATTGGGCGACACAAAAATGACGGCGCGCGTAAAAGACAATAAAACTTATCAGACCCCTTATGGAAGTGTACAAATCCAGCGGTATGTTTATCAAACGTCGAAAGGGGGTAAAATTTACTGCCCATTAGAATACAATGCGCGAATTATAAGAGGGGCAACGCCAAAGTTTGCGAAACAAATATCGCATAAATATTCTAATATGAACGCCCCATCAGTGTGCCAGGATTTAGAAGAAAACCACCACCGGAAGATAGCGCATTCCTATTTGCAAGACGTAAGTGATTGGGTGGGGAGCATAGCGGCATCAAAAGAAGAAAACTGGGAATATCAAACGCCTCAACTTAAGGAAGAGATCACGACGATTGTGATCAGTCTTGATGGTGCTTATGTATTGATGCGTGAAGAAGGCTACAGAGAAGCAATGGTGGGTAATATTTCACTTTATGATGTGGCGGGAGAACGCCAACATACAGTCTATATTGGTGAGGCCCCCGAATATGGAAAAGGAACTTTTTTTCAACGCTTTGAAAAAGAAATTGAAAATATCAAAAAACAATACCCCGGTGCGCTCTATCTTGGTATTGCAGATGGTGCAAAAAATAACTGGTCATTTTTAGAACAACACACCAACCGTCAATTACTGGATTTTTTTCATGTCACCGAATATCTGGCCAATGTTTCCTATGCTGCTTACCCGGGAAAAGCAGACAAGGCAAAGCGCACGCTATGGTTGAATGGGTGCTGTAAACAACTTAAACATGATGTAGGTGCAGTCGAAAGGCTCATAACTGAAATGGAAAAGTTTACACAGAAAAAAAGTCTGACAAAAACGATCAGAGAGAACTTAGAAGCGGCACTCACCTATTTTATAAATCACCGCCATATGATGAATTATCCAGCGCATATGGAAAAAGACTTGCCGATTGGGTCTGGGGTCACCGAGGCGGCTTGTAAGACATTAGTAAAGCAACGACTTTGTGGATCGGGCATGCGCTGGAAAAATAAAGGGGCTAAAGTCATTTTGTCGTTACGTGCCATAGTTCAATCCAAAGGGAGGTGGCAACAGTTTTGGGAGAAGATCGACCAATATGGCGCACAAGTCTGCGTGTAATTTACATTTTTATGAATCAGCACCCTGCGATAATTAACATCATCAATCAAATAAATGAACAATCTTCCTTTAGGGAAACTCCTCATCCGACCACCCTACTTAACGAGCCATCATTACTCATCACAGTCAACATGATCAAGACAAAAAAAGATACTAACAATGCCACTGCTTCTGTTTTCTGTAACTTTGATCTCCTTATCATCATCCATAAAAAGAAACCAATGAAGTTAATGATACTCCCAATGACAAACCCATAAACTACGCCCAAAGCATTTCCATAATTTGGATTAATTTGATTATAAACTACTCCATAGATAGGCAACACCCAAGATAAAGCAAGAATTAGTACAAGCCAAAATATTATCATTTTTCTTTTCACAATGAGCTCAATCAATGCCAACTATTGGAAAGCCTAACGCCTAGTGAAAAGGCATTTTAACTGCTAAGCAGCGCTTTAAAATATCACGCTTGCACGTTTTGTCATGCCTTTTCTTTAGCACGATTTTTCCGCCAAATAATACGTAGAACATAAAGTAAAAATAACACAATAACTACCCAAGGCAAAAGATATGCCACGGCAATAATTGCTTGAGATATACCTTCAGAGAGGTTTTCACCAAAATCTATAAGAGACTCAGAAATAGGCCCCCAGAACGAAATATAAGAGCGAGCGTGCAATGATATGTGAACGATATCCATTTTAGTACGCTGGAGTAGTTTTGCCTTTTCTCCTTCTGCATACTCAATATCGGATTGTACTTGTGAGAGTTCTTGCGCAATTTTTATTAAGGATTCAATATCGCTGCTCGATTTTTTCTCTAGCTCATTTAATCGAGACTGGTACTGAAGGAGCATTTCAAGCCGCTTATTGCCGTTAACAATTGCATCTTGGAGGTCTTCGACATCGGTAGACTTGCTTGAAATCTTTCCTTCCTTAGCCGCGAGGCTCAGAAGTGAGCCGACACCTTTTGGCATTATCCTGACTTGGATATTGCTGGAAGAGTAATCACCTATATTTAGGCTGGAATGTAACATCGTGCATTTGTTTTTTGTGTCATCGGCGCAGAACGAAATAATTCCTTCGAATACTGTCTCAATTTTATTTTTAGGTAGATCAACCGTTATCCTGTGTTCATATGCAAGATAATCCGTACTCTTTCGCTGCTTGGCCTCTACTGAAACCTCTTGGTGCATATTAAACGATGCTGCATCATCAGAGGATTCACTCGAGCAACTGATAATACTAAGGATAAATAGGCTGGATAATATGTACTTTATATAATTCATAAGTGTGATCTTATTTTTGAGGCACCGGATAGGTCAGGGCTTCGCAGCCCTTTCCCTCCTAAGAACCGTACTTGCGAGTTTCCCAGCATACGGCTCAAGCCCTTCGAAAGCCGAAATTATTCGACCCAACCGTTCATTTCTTTTAGAGAGCATATTACCCTCTTATTAAGGTTCTTTCCACTGTATTACTGGCTAAAAACAGGCGATCATAGTTTCGGCCTCGACGTTGTTTCTCTGCCCGGTCTTTAAAGTATTCCCGATAGGCAGGATCATAGGGATTGGCTTCACCACGAATTTTAACATGGTAACGGATCGGCACATCAGCCATCCGAAATAACCCTATCCATTGTCGTTTCCCTTGTTTGTTCAACACAAACGTGCCAATATTATTACGTCCTTCTACGCGAGAACTATATTGGCTTTTTATCCAGGCTTTGGTTTTGTTACGGTGACGATGCCGCAACCAGCGAGACAGTAAATAATATATCTCATTATCCAAAGAACTAAATAAACGTTTGGCCACAACCAGGCGATTTGAAAATGCCCAGCCTCGAAGTTTGCTATTCAGCTTCCTAAGCATCACATCAAACGGTAAGTTTTGTGATTCTTTAAGGAAGATTTTCAACTTTTCCCGGAACTGGGTGACTTTCTTATGACTTGGGGTGGTAATGAGTTTACCGTTAAACTTTCTGAGATGAAATCCCAGAAAATCGAACCCTTCATCAATGGGGCGCAGGTGAGTCTTTTCTTCTGATAATATTAACCCTCGGGGTTGAAGAAACTCTTTTACTGCGGGCAGTATTTCATCGCGTAAAATGTCTTCCGTGGCACCGGTTATCACAAAGTCATCAGCGTAACGGATAACATTGAGTTTTCGGCGTTTCTTGTTGCGTCCTTTTATGACGACATCTTCCAGCCCATCCAATGCCATATTAGCTAAGATAGGAGAAATAATACCACCTTATGCATAGTAACTCGTTATGTAAAGTAACCGGTTCAACTCTGCACTGTTACTGACATACCCGACAATTACTTTACATAACACATCAAGTTTAAACGCTACAGACTAGCCAACCAAGTGAGTAAAGCTTCATCTTTTTCCCAATGGGGTAGATTACTGGTTCCAACTATCTCTGGGTAGGCATTTTCCAGGGCTTTTCGTTTCATTTCAGTATCGGCTCTTGCATAAGTTTCAGTCGTTGCAATATCCACATGCCCTAACAAATCGCGGATATAGATCAGACTGACACCGGCCTGAAGCCACTCCATCGCCTTGGTGTGCCGGATCACATGCGGGCTTACCTTATCTGGAATGATGGGTGATTTTTCTCTGGCTTGAGACACATACTTAGCCAGGATGTAAGCAATCCCTGCCCGTGTCAATTTCCCGTGCCGTCGATTAAAAAACAGCGCGTGACCCGGGATGATCTCATGATCTGAAAAGGCTTCATCCATGTATTGCTTGAGCAGGGCCTGGGTATTCGACATGAGCGGAACCTGCCGCTTTTTACGGCCTTTGCCGGTCAGCGTCAGCAGGGGTGGCCGATCCAGTCGCACATCCTCAACACAGAGATCCGCCACCTCCTGGACGCGCGCGCCAGTATCGTAGAGGACACACAGCAAGGTTAAGTCACGACGCCCATGGGTTTTCGATGCGTCTGGCTGGGCCAAGATCAGCTTTAAGGCTTCAGGCGTCAGGTAATTGATGGTCGGCGCTGGCGCTTTCTTCATCGGAATCGACAAGATTTTCTGACAGGCCAACAATTCAGCCGGCTCTTCGCATTGTAGATACTGGTAAAATCCATGGAGACAGGCGAGTCGCTGGTTTCTGGTAGACACCCCGTTATGTCTGTCTTTCTCGAGCCACTCCAGAAAACCCAGAATCAGCTGCTTATCGATATGTCTTAAACTAAGTTTTTCAATGGCGAGATGACAGTCCTGTTTGCAGTAGCGCAGAAACAGCTTGAAGGTATCCCGGTATGATTTGAGCGTGTTGGTGCTGAGGTTGCGCTGTCCTGGCAGATAAACGCCCAGATAATGAGAGAGTGCTTTGGCAAAATCAGTCGGTGCCATGGCTATCGCCTCCAGTTGGGGGGACGACATGACCAAAGGCCTGTTCCATTTTTGCCGTGATATCAGGATACAGTTCAGCCGTCAGTCTCAGATAACGGGCCGTGTCACGAAACGAATCATGACCCAGATAGGCTTTCAATATCGGCAAATAGGCGGCCAGGTCCTTCCCTTGCAACACCCATCGCCTCAGGCAGTGGACAGCAAAGGTATGGCGAGCATCATGCAGCCGTGGCCCCTTTCCCCAGCCGCCGTGTGATATCCGGGCCTGCCACAGGAAGCGTCTGAAATTCTTGTACACATTGCCTTTGGTGAGCGCTTGCCCACCCGGCGCGGGAAAGAAGTAGTCACCAGGGTCCTGAAAATAAATGCACGACTTTCACGTAGTCGCAACAACGTTGGGTATTTTCAGGGGACATGGGAACCAACCTGTCCTTGTTGAATTTCCCGTCCATGATGGTGAGTACGCCAGTGGGCAAATCTACATCTTGTACCCTGAGGTTGAGCGCCTCCGAGATCCGCAACCCACAGCCATACAACAGGCGGAACAGCAGTGGCATGATGTGATGCCTTAACGGCACCTCAGCACAATAATGGCAGGCATCTGCTTGCTGAAGCAACGCCGCGATTTCCTGGTCGCTAAAAATGTAAGGCGTATAGCCAGGGACCTTGGGCAGAGCTCTTTTGGGCAATACATACGATGGGATGCCAAGCCGGGTCATATACAGCGCCAGTTGGCGCAGTACACACGCCCTGTTGTGCAAGGTCGCCAGTGCCTCATTGGGGGCCTTCTGGATCCAGGCATGGGCCAGAGGCTGAGTGATGACGGCATCGTCGCAGCCATAGGTCAGACAGAACTGATCGAATCGGTAGAGTATCCGTGCACTGCTGACGTATTTATAGCCCAGCGAGCGTTTCTCACGGATCATGCCTTCGATGCAGGTCTTGAATGGACTCTGATAGTGGAATTCATTCATGAGGCCAACCCGCTTCAGGATTCAGTGCGCATTCACGCAACCGGTTGACGTCCACCTTGAGGTAAACGGCCGTGGAATCGGTGCTGACGTGCCCCAAGATGTCTGAAATGATGGGTAAGGGTGTATGCTCGGCCAGTAATCTGCTGGCCAGGGTGTGGCGTAGCGAATGCATCCCTTTCTTTTTGTGAGGCGAGAGGGGGATTTTTGCCAACCGCATGTATTTCACGACAATCTGATGCAGCCGGTCTTCATCGGCAAAAGGCACCAGGGGCGCCAGATGGCGTAAAAATACGTAGGGAGAGTCAACCTTCGGACGCCCGTTTTTCAGGTAGTCGATAATGGCCCAACCCACATCCGGTAGCAGGGGAAGCGTGAGTGGCGTGGCCGTTTTCGATTGGGTGAGCTCGATGCGGTTATCTCGCCAGTGAAGATCGCTTAACTTCAGCTGTTTGATGTCGATGGTACGCAGACCCAATCTCGTGACCATCAGGATGATGGCGTAATCTCTTTTGCCGGCAGGATTGCCCCGGTCAATGGCCTCGAGGAGTTTGCTCACGTTTTCCTGGGTCCACACGGAAGGAATCCGGTTTTGTTTCCTGGCCTTGAGCACCGGTATGGATTGAGACAGTTCCTGTGGATGCAGGCCATTCTCGGTCAAATAGCGCAAGAATGAGCGTAACCCACACAACTGCAGTTCTACCGTCTTGTAGCTGTAGCTCAGCAATGTGTTGATATAATCTGATAGTTGCTTAGCGGAAATATCGATACATCGATCGATACCTTGGAAAGAACCCAGCAAATTTAACATTTTTGTAGGATGGTGAAGGAGCACCTGTCATCGCGGTAAGACTCGTAACATCCGTCCTTTAACATCGCAAACAGACGCTCTACCCATATAGGACTCCTCTTTAGCAAGTCAAGTTTTCAATTTTTAAGCCATCAACAGAGATCAAGATTGCAGCCATATATCCGGTCTAACAGAGGTTTATTACCTCAGGACTCCTGATGATCTATCCGCGCTTTCCTCAACCCATCCTATCCGCTCCTTAAGGCCTCAGCGCTGAACGGGTTAAAAATCATTAAATGACTGTTGTTGTCAACTAATTGTTAACTTGCCTACGCAATCTTGGTTACTCAGTGAATCGGGTTATCACGCTGGTCCACGGACGAAGGCTCATCTCACACCGGTGGTGGGAAAAGGGTGGATAACCCGGCTTGCGCTCCCCTTTATGCTTTTTAATGTACTTCAAAGCCTTGCGAGTGACTGCATAAGACCACAGTATGCGGGCATTTTTATAAAGGCTAAAGCGACCGCAGCTTTGTTACATCCACGTAGCTCTATCGGCCCTTGTAGTATTACAGGCTTAAGCATCTGTTTTGTTCGCACGGTGTTCGATGCTGCACGGGCACCAGCGAGACATAAGGTTCGTATATAACGGTTATATCTCATTACTGATCCAAGAACTAAATAAACGTGCTTGGCTCCGCTACTATGCTGCTTCGGTACCACGCCTACTGGCTGCATAATCCACGACTACTGGCGAGCTTTGTCCTTCACCTATATCCGCCCACTCAGGCTCGCAGTCTGCGATTCAGCTTCCCTTTGCGGCACATCTAAAAAGCGTTTTGCCGTTTCATTGTTGGTACAGGAAGTATGCTGGTCTTGTTGTTTAATTTTCTCATCTAGCTGGGTGAATTCTTCGTCTTGCTCGGCAAACAATTCGCGGCTTATTGGTGGTAGTGAGTTTATGCATTCTTCCAGGTTAAACATAATCTTTTCTGAGCTGATTAATCCCATGACGAATCGCAACGCCACTTTCACTCAATCCGGCGCAGGTGAGTAACTTAGGCATTGTTCTGGTTATCTACATAACCCTCGGCGAACTTTATGAATACTGAATATCTTGTTGTTCAACCGTTTTGATGCGGCCATGTTTTTGGACGGGTGCCGGTAAAATGGCTTGTGCATCGGTTATCATTTTTATTACGCGAAGGCTTAACGGGTGCCGCTTGGGCAATGTCGCTTCTTGCCTAATGCGTCAATCTCTTGCCCAATGTGCGCACCACCACCACTTCTATCCCGATCAAGCTTGTTTGGTAAGTAGCAAAGAAGGCTAGCATCACGCTCAGTTCTTTTTATAAACTTTATCTCAGCGGTAAACTGTACAGTGAAAGATATTTTTGCGATGTCTAGACCTATTACGCTATTATCATTTCGGACTCCTCTTTTTTCTTTTCTTATATCAGGTGCATTATATGACACCGTCAAGGGAAGAGATATCATCATCCTAGAACCTAAAATATATAAAGTGTAAGATAATTTACGTGATCGTTCTAATAAAACTTAAAAAATTTCTCAGTAATTTTTCTATAGTGCTTCTGAGTTGCTTTCGAGTATTCTTTTTTGTAAACAATAGTTTTGATAGCTTTTCAATAATTCTGCAAACTCATGGGTATGCAGCAATTCTTTTTGTTTGTAATATCTTCGCAAAATGCTGCCATGTTGTTGAAAATCGCCTAGCATTCTGATTATTCGGAAAGTATTGATTAACGATTGCGTTAATTTTCCTGTTTTTTCCCGTTCAAAAAAGTTGTATTGTTCGTCCAGGAAACGTAATCCTGCTTCTTCGGTATAGTCATTGATATTTTCTTGTTCGAAAAACATCGCTATATGCTTCCACATACAGCGGTATTGTTTTATCGATGTCTCTGAATAATGCAACCGGTTTAATTCTTTCTCTAGTTGTTCTGTTAGCTCATGAAAAGTTTGGCTTATCATCTTAATCTTCCTCTAAAATAGGTGAGAGAATATTAATTCTCACTCAATTTTCAGAATATTATGTAAAGCTATCTGCTGTTATGGCTAGTAACCACGTGCTTTTCCAGCGGTTACTTTACATCCAACGACTTACTATGCATAAGGTGGGTTATGTAAAGCTTTACATAATACCACCCTGTGGTGTCCCTTCATCCGAATCAAAATACTTTGACTGCTCCATATACCCTGACTTGAGCCATTGTTCCAATACCTTTTTCGGTAAAGGAATGTTCTCAAGTAACCAGTCGTGACTGATACGATCAAAACAGGCTTTAATATCTGCATCCAGCACCCATGGCGCAGCTGAGCGGGTTGCCAGTGCAATAAAGCATTGTTTAATCGCATCATGCAAGCTACGCTTTTCCCTAAACCCATAGGAATGTTTATCGCCGAGTGTTTCAGCGACCGGCTTCAAGGCGAGCGCGTACAACGCTTGCATCGCCCGATCATGCATTGTAGGAATGCCGAGCGGACGCAGTTGGCCGTTACTTTTAGGAATCCAGCAACGACGCAAGGGTTGGGCTTTATAGCCCCGTGTTTTTAGTTGTAATACGGCACACCCATATTGCCGGTGTGTTTTCCAGATAACACCATCTATACCCGGTGTTCTTTTACCTTTGTTGGAAATGATGCGTTTTACTGCCAGCATTCTGGCATAAAACGAGCGACTCAGAAGATATTGCAAGGCTTTCACCTTGTGCCATCGACCTTGCCGGACGGCTTCTGCGATACGCATTTGCAGCCGATCAACCAAATGCTGAACAATAGACCAGTTGACCTGATTCCAGTTCTGTTTCTTGGTAGAAGGTGCACCAGCCATACAGGCCGTCATTTGCGTTTCCTTCTCAAAATCGGTTCTCTAAACTCTCTCGCAGCGAAGCACCTCATGGACGTGGGCTCACTTTCGTGCCGGACAAATCTTGAATCCGTATCGATTACATTACATAACCGCATTCGCTTTTTCCATACTCTCATCGACGCATCGCCATCGGCACCCCTTGCGGGCAGCTTTCTCCATTGCTGGAGGACGATACGACATTGCCACGTTCCCCATAAATACCTTTACGAATGACTTAGGTGTCTGCCTGTCAACATCTTGAATTTTTTAAAACGTGGCCGGTGGTTTTGCAGTTTCGCATTGCGTTGAAAATTATTTCAATAGATATTGAGAAAAATTCCTACCTTTGATTTTGAGGATATTTTTGGATGAAAAATCAGTCGGAACTATGAATCACTGAGGAGACCAGTGACGAAGATGGGTTAGGCTGCTGTATCCCGGTGGTCACTGCAGACCGACGTTATAACAATGTCACTGGGACTCACTGCCTTTGGCTGCTTATTTGCTAACGGGACTTCAAGTCGACAGTTCACATTACATTCACCCTATCATTCCATCCTAGCTCCCGTCCGCCTTGGCACTGGCAGTTACGATTCCCCTCACGGTTCCTCTTGTACGGGTTTCATTGTCCCAGACGCTTCATACCACATCCCTGTCGCATGGCCTGGTAGGATACTGGAGGCAGAACTCCAGGTTGTGCTAAACTTAAAAAAAAGCTTATACAACATATATTTATGCGACTTCGTGTCGCAAATAACGCCAAAATCAGCGGAAGTTTAAAGTGGCGCGGATTTTTGCGAATAGCAAAAACCGTCACGCTTTAAACTGTCCGCTCGATTTTTTGGTTAGAAGGTTTTTGGTGTATTGTCTCAACAGAAAGTTTAAACCCTAAAGCTTTCGTTACTTTTGCTATTGTAGAAAATGTTGGGTTTCCCTCTGGAGAAAGAGCTTTATACAGCCCCTCCCTGGTTAAGCCAGTGTCTCTGGCTAGTTGACTCATATTTTTAGCCCGAGCAATAACACCCAAGGCATGTATGATAAAAGATGGATCATCACCTGCCTCTTCAAGACAGGCTTCTAAATATAACTGCATATCCTCTTCGGTTTTTAAATATTCCGCTGAATCCCAGCGAGTGGTCTTAATAGACATTGTAATCCTCTAATTTCTTAGCCAGCTCTTTTGCTTTGATGATATCCGATTCTTGGGTACTTTTATCTCCTACGGATAAAAGGGTAACAACAACAGAACCCCGCTGAACAAAATAAACTCTATAGCCTGGGCCATAAAAAATACGTAATTCGCTAACACCTTCACCAACAGGTGCCACATCACCAAAATGTCCAGTTTCTAAACGGTCAATTCGTGCTTGAATGCAGGCTTTTGCTCTACAATCTTTTAAGCGACCAAACCAGTTGGCAAATATGTCACAGTTTTGCGGATTTCTATCATGTGATAACTGTAGTTTACATTTTAAAATATGTCAACTCTGGTTCACAGATCAAACACTTGTTCCTTCTAATGCTAAATTCAGTGGCCGCTGGCAGATGTACGATAAACTCTGAAAGGAAACTGCGCTGCTAGCGGTCAACTGGAATTTTTTGTTAGCGGCTTTTTTTACGTAATTCACTAAGCTCTTCATCCGTAATCTCTTTATCCTCATAATCAAACCGATCATTAATTACATATTCAGGAACTATACTTTCAATTTTGTGTTTTGAACCGACTAAAAGTGAGTTGGGAATAAAAATATGTTTAATTAGAGGATTATCCACCCAATTCTTTTTTATGTAAATCTCACCAGGTACACAAAAATACCAAGACTGATTACCAAAAGCTGCAAATTGGACTTGAACAATTTCCTGTATCAAGTGTATCGCTTCTAATGATAACTCTTTGTCATTATGGTCAGTTTCAGGGTTAAAGTGAATAGCTCTATTTCTCTTTTCGCTGAGTTCTTGAAACTTAGATACAGCCTCTGGATATGCTGCATAACCCTTGAAATATGTGATGGCTCATTCGCACTGAGAAGTAAATCTACATGGTTATCGATTAAGACATAAACATGCACATTGACCTTTTCTGTCTCTGAAGCTTCTTTTAAACAAGCCAAATAAACTTGCCTATCAGAATCTTCTGCAAAAACTACCTGCCGAGCGTTTCCTCTAATGATAACGTGAACAGGTATATTAGGTGAAAAAATCGCAGTTTACGAGGCATTATTGATACCCTAAGAATTTAATTTTTAAAATATACCACAACCCTTTAAAAGGGTACTGACCCGGAGGTATCCCCACAAACCCTCTGTCATAATCAACAAGTTACAATGGTTTTAGCCCCAATAAATTCTAAATAAACACACTTAACTCTATGTTTTGTAATAGAAAAAGCTGATATATAGTATTTCGGAAGTTCTCTGTTTGAATGGGCAATAACACTTTAGCTTGTCGATTAAATGTGTTTAAGATGTTGATTCGTTGAAGTATTTCGTGGGGATACCCCAGGTACTGACCCCTATTTTGCTTTCTTCTCGGGACCTGACCCCCTTGTTTCATTTGGGTTAATAGCTCTCTAGTATGAGTTGTGCTGTAAACTAAAATTAAAGTTACTTTAACTATGCTTTTAATTATGTTTGATCAAAGGATAACTCTAAAAATAGGATTAGCCTATTACAAAATTTCCTACTGATCATTTTTTTAGAAACTATAACCGTTTTAGTAAAAAATGGATCAAACTCCTTTTTAATAGATGTTTTTTTATCTATATAATCAGTAAGTTAATATTTCTATAGATGAGGTTTGCATTAAATGGCTCTTGCCCCCTTCTTGGACCCCTTTTTGCGATCTTCTCTGATCTCTGACCCTGATCTTCTGCTGATCTTCTTGTTCCTGATCTTCTGCTGATCTTCTTGTTCCTGATCTTACTTTTTGTGTGGTGCCTGTGACACGCTCCAAAATTTTCAGCGAAGAAGACAATCTCTTTAAAAGTTATATCTGTGCCGTAAAAAATTGTGGGATTTGGTGCAATCAAAATAAGTCATTTGCCGCACTTTTTGTTGAACAATTAAGTCTGGGGTAAAAAAATTTTATTAGTAAGCGCCTAACTACTTGAATCGTATTATTTTACTTACAAATAAGCTCCCTAAGTTAAATTAGGCACAAAGTTTGCTGGGTATTTGGTGCTCATTAATTCTAAACAATAAATTAAGAAAAATTTTATGATTAACAACAAAAAAACTAAATTCTCGAAAAACAACATTGCTATGCATAGGTGTTCCCTGGCTCTTGTGAGCCTGTTAGTTTCACTACCGCTAAGCGCCCAAACCACTTTGATGCAATCAGATTTCGATGACGGCACTTACATTATCGACCAACCCGGCACTTATGTTCTGGGCGAAGACATCTCATTCAATCCGCACCCCGTCGGCTCCCCCGGACCGGACGGAGTGATGCCACTTGATGCCTACACCGCCGGACTTCCCTTTCCCCAGCAGCTTGGCGCAGAATATGACCCCGCCGCTTTTGGCATAGGCTTTTTTGCGGCTATCTCAATTGAAGCGACTAACGTCACTCTGGACCTTAACGGTCACACCCTTGAGCAGAGCCCCGAGCATGCGCTGCTGCAACGTTTTTACGCTAACATTGAACTGGCCGACCAGCCTTTTGTCCCATCGCAGGGCCCCTCAGACTTCGGCGGCGAACTGAAAGCAGCCAAGAATGTGAGTATCATCAACGGCATCATAGGGAGAAGCTCACACCATGGCATACATGGTAATGATAACAGCAATATTTTAATTAAGAATGTTCAGTTTAAGGACTTTGAAGTCGCGGCTGTTGCACTGAACGGAGTTAAGGGCCTCGATATTATCGATAGCACAGCCAGCAACCGGGAAGATGTCCCTATCATCGGGACCTTTTCAAATGCCCGCTTTATCTCTGCCTATGTTGATTGGCTGGTATTGAGCGGATCATCGACCACTCTTACAGTCCAGGGCGCCGAGCTTAGCGCTGGCGATATCCAGGCGGCATTACGCACTTCTATCAACAATGTCTATGATGACGTTATCACTAAAGGCCTGGGATTTATTAACGCGAATGCACACCCGGATGAATACGCTCTATATCACAACAAATTTGGCGTTATAGACGGCAATTCTTACGGATTTCTGGTAAATTCACTGGGTGCTGCGGTGAACGGTTTCCCGTCATCCCCGGATAATATCGCCACGAACATCAATTTCAGAAATGTAAACGTCACTAGTCAGAAAGCGTTTATTAATGAGGTCGTTGCACTCCAACAAGGCGGTAAAGCCGCGATTGACCCCGTGGGTGCAATTTTTATGGTGCGGAATGTGCACCCTGATAACGGATTACCTGTTACCACCTCATCTTTGGATGAATCTGTAGCTACCTATAAGGGTAATGCCCTGGCCAACGCACAGGCACTGGTTGCCAAAGCGGCATTAAACGGTGAGTTTCCGTTCTTCCTAAATGTGAGCCGGTTGAATATCACGCAAGACATGATTGACTGGATTGAAAACGAAAGTACGCTCGACTCTCTGGTATCGTCACCCGATGATTACCTATGTAACGGCGATACGATGTTTCACGTTAACAAGGGTGTTATCGGCTTCAAATTGGACGGGGCAAAATTTGTGAATGTTAATAATTCCAGCGCGGATCACCTTGTTAACCTCGGTGCTGTCGGTTCCGAGGATTGCGGAAATTACGCTATTTCTCACCCAGCCGCAACGCTCAATGGCTATGGTGGCGCCAAGGTTAGAGGCTTTTCCATCGCTGCTTCTCATGACGTTAGTATCATGAAGAGCTCGGCGACTAACCTGACAGCCTCTAATGGCAGTGTTATCGGTATCGATATTCTTACCGATAGTAAGGAAGTAACGATCAAAAATAACAATATCGGCAATATCGAGGCCGGCCTGTCTTTTATCGCCAATGGCGGGCCTAACGAAGCGCCGGATGCTATTGGCGTACAAGTCGGTGCGGATGCTACCAACGTCTATATCTGGAAGAACGATATAACCGACCTGGATGCATTTGATGACGCTGTGGAGATCAGAGATTTGAGTGGCAGCACAGATTATTAGTCAAATTGAATCAGGAAAAGCCGGCCGGGTAATAACTGGCCGGTACCTGACAATATAAGCGATCCAAATTGTTAGAATCGATGAAATATTAGGGAAATATTAGGCTCAGATCCCGAATCACGAATATTTAATTCGTCTTACAATTACTCCTACCGTACTTGGATGTAAATGAAAATAATCACCAATTTCTCGTTGACTATATACACCCGTAGCATAGGCTGTAATGATTGCTGAATTTCTGTCTACAGCTTGCCTCTCTATTGCTGATATTGATTTTACAATCGCGCGTTTTTGCTTTTTTGGAATACTCCAATCATCTTGTACTTTTTCAATTTTACTCTGCACCTTCGACACAAATTCATCACTTCCTAAATATATCTGGCCTTTTAATTTAGACCATAATTCTATATCCTGACTTAACCCTTCAAGGACGAATTGCTGATACCTGTTAATGGCCTGAATCCTGCCTTCTCCAAATTGAGATAAAACCCAGTCTGTCGTTAACCAGTCTTCGGCATTAACTTTGTTAATCATACCGAGATAACTACTCCATGGCCAATCATCAATTGTTCGTACCATTCCTTTTGCCCGGACAGGGTTAAGGACTACATAACGGGCTAGTTCCAGAAGATAACTTTCTTTATCAACGAGTATTGCTTTGTAGCGACCTTGGAATAAGTGGCCGGTTCGATTATGGCGACGATTTGTTGCCTGTGTATAGACCCCATTTAGCTGACGCATGCCTTTCGAAAGATTGCTATCAAGCGTTTCAATAATTAAATGATAGTGGTTACTCATCAAGCAATAGCCATGACAAACCCAATTATAATCAGCAACGACCTTACCCAGTATAGACAGGAACGTTATTCGATCTTCATCATCTTCATAGATATCTTCACGTCTATCACCACGGGAAGTAATATGATAAAGGGCATTTGGAAATTCTATTCTGAGAGGTCTAGCCATGGTCAAAACTATACTCTAATGTCTGTTGATTCGCAATTCGGGACCTGACCCCTTGTTTGTTGTTTGACCGATACCTCATCCTTCACTTTTTTTTTTTATATCCAGAGCAATCCGCCCGCATAGAAAACAAACTGCAAAATCTCTGCGTATTCATACCGTCAGCCTGCAAAAGGTCTCATTTTTTTTTTTTTTTTTTTTTTTTTTTTTTTTTTTTTTTTTTTTTTTTTTTTTTTTTTTTTTTTTTTTTTTTTTTTTTTTTTTTTTTTTTTTTTTTTTTTTTTTTTTTTTTTTTTTTTTTTTTTTTTTTTTTTTTTTTTTTTTTTTTTTTTTTTTTTTTTTTTTTTTTTTTTTTTTTTTTTTTTTTTTTTAATTTAATGGATGTTTTATCTTGAATTTGTCGAAGTTTTCTATGAATCTGGAGCAGCACAATCCAGCAGGATAAGGGGATTAAAGAGTTACGGAGATTGCTTATGGATGAAGTTTTTTTCAATTATTGCCGCCCCCCCCCCCCCCCCCCCCCCCCCCCCCCCCCCCCCCCCCCCCCCCCCCCCCCCCCCCCCCCCCCCCCCCCCCCCCCCCCCCCCCCCCCCCCCCCCCCCCCCCCCCCCCCCCCCCCCCCCCCCCCTTTTTTTTTTTTTTTTTTTTTTTTTTTTTTTTTTTTTTTTTTTTTTTTTTTTTTTTTTTTTTTTTTTTTTTTTTTTTTGTGTTTTTTTTTTTTTTGGATTTTTTTTTTTTTTTTTTTTTTTTTTTTTTTTTTTTTTTTTTTTTTTTTTTTTTTTTTTTTTTAGCAGCCCTCGAAAACGGCTTCTTTACAGTACCGATCTGAAGGCTGATTATTTTAAAGGCATCAGAAAAAAACTGCGCCTACTAGAATTAAAAAAAAAAGGGAACTTGAATGACATCGAGTGATAAAGAATTTTAAGTTATTTCTAAGATCCAATTTCAGAAAAAAAAAAAAAAAAAAAAAAATGAAATTTCTTATAAAAAGAATCAACTCTTTTTTTTTTTTTTTTTTTTTTTTTTTTTTTTTTTTTTTTTTTTTTTTTTTTTTTTTTTTTTTTTTTTTTTTTTTTTTTTTTTTTTTTTTTTTTTTTTTTTTTTTTTTTTTTTTTTTTTTTTTTTTTTTTTTTTTTTTTTTTTTTTTTTTTTTTTTTTTTTTTTTTTTTTTTTTTTTTTTTTTTTTTTTTTTTTTTTTTTTTTTTTTTTTTTTTTTTTTTTTTTTTTTTTTTTTTTTTTTTTTTTTTTTTTTTTTTTTTTTTTTTTTTTTTTTTTTTTTTTTTTTTTTTTTTTTTTTTTTTTTTTTTTTTTTTTTTTTTTTTTTTTTTTTTTTTTTTTTTTTTTTTTTTTCAAGGAATAAAAAGTTGATTCATATTAGTAAAATCGGCATATAAGCGGTTTTCATACCTTCTTCATATTCTAGCATCTGATTCTAATCTCATACCTGACACTTAAATTAGATCACCATATTTGTAATTAGAGGAAAAAAAAAAAAAAAAAAAAATCCATAGGAAATACCCCGCAGCACCGGCCAAACTTCCAATTAAATAAGAGTAAATAAGCAAATAAAGATAAAACTGTGACCAATATAAAAAAAAAAAAAAAAAAAAAAACCCCCCCCCCCCCCCCCCCCCCCCCCCCCCCCCCCCCCCCCCCCCCCCCCCCCCCCCCCCCCCCCCCCCCCCCCCCCCCCCCCCCCCCCCCCCCCCCCCCCCCCCCCCCCCCATTTTTTTTACCCTTTTTGTTCAATATTTGTATTTTTTTCTGTTTTGCATTATTTGCTGCGAAGAAGTTTAGGTTATTTCCCCCCCCCCCCTTTTTTTTTTTTTTTTTTTTTTTTTTTTTTTTTTTTTTTTTTTTTTTTTTTTTTTTTTTTTTTTTTTTTTTTTTTTTTTTTTTTTTTTTTTTTTTTTTTTTTTTTTTTTTTTTTTTTTTTTTTTTTTTTTTTTTTTTTTTTTTTTTTTTTTTTTTTTTTTTTTTTTTTTTTTTTTTTTTTTTTTTTTTTTTTTTTTTTTTTTTTTTTTTTTTTTTTTTTTTTTTTTTTTTTTTTTTGTGGTGTGGAAAGCGAGGTTGAGCAAGGACACGCAAAAGAAAAAGGAAAAAAAAAAAATAAATAAATGTAAAAGTGATTGGTTTTTTAAACAAAAAAAGTCTGCAAGCTGTTGGTTTAATAATTTTTTTTTTTTTTTTTTTTTTTTTTTTTTTTTTTTTTTTTTTTTTATAGTTACTAGGGAACGCAGTGTCAACACAAACAAACAGTAAATTAATGGATGATGTTCGACAAGTTATGCGCTTGAATCATTACTCCATTCACACAGAAAGAACTTATTCAGATTGGATTAGGCAGTATGTGAAATTTCATAAGATGATTGATCGAGCTGATTTGACTGTGACGCCTGAAGCTAAAGTGGAAGCGTTTTTAAGTTATTTGGCAATACAGCGTAATGTGGCTGTATCTACCCAAAATCAGGCGATGAATGCCTTGGTGTTTTTGTATAAAAGAGTGCTAGAACAGCCCTTGGAGAAAAAGGTTGATGCGGTACGGTCAACTAAAAATCCTAAAATACCCGTCGTCTTAACGCAAGATGAGGTAAGGCAAATTATTGTTTTATTAGAGGGAACAGCACAATTAGTGGTGAAGTTGCTTTATGGCAGTGGTTTGCGTATTACTGAGGCGCTTAGACTGCGTGTACAGGATATAGATTTTGAGTATAAGCAAATTACGGTCCGTACGGGTAAGGGCAAAAAAGATCGGGTGACTACCTTTACAACTAAGTTGATGCCTCAAATTGAGAGTCATTTGCAGCGTGTGCAGTTAATACATACAAAAGATTTACTTGACGGTTATGGCTCTGTTTATTTACCGAATGCGCTGGATAAAAAATATCCTAATGCGGCAAAATCATGGGGATGGCAGTATGTCTTTCCTTCCAGGAATTTATCAACTGATCCACGCTCAGATCAAATTCGACGGCATCATATTGATTCATCAGTCATTAATAAAGCCATTAAAAGTGCAGTGCAAAAATTGGGTATTGTAAAAAGAGTGAGCGCGCATACGTTTAGGCATAGCTTTGCAACACATTTATTACAGCGTGGTACCGATATTCGGACGATTCAGTCTTTATTGGGGCATAAAGATTTAGAGACGACCATGATTTATACTCATGTCTTGAAGCAGGGTGGAGAAGGAGTGGTTAGTCCGCTGGATGATCTAAATTTTTAGCCCGTAGGCCGGATTAGCTTTTTTATTGCACAGCATTAAAAAACGTTATCCGGCAAAAGATCAGTTACCCCATGCAGGACAAGGTTATCTACGCTACGTAAGATAAGCTAATCCGACCTATAAAAATACGTTTTTCCTGGTTTCAGATTGTATTGAGCATTCACGCCTTAAGCATTACTCACCTAACCACTCTTGTAAAGCGGTAATAATTTCTCGTGCCTGTTTCTCACTGGAAATATTAAATTTCGATTTTTGCTGGTACTCACCATCCCTTTTTTGGTAACGACGGATAGTAAACCTGTCCGGGCTATATTCTTCTTTGCTTCTGTTCCAGTCCTGATAACGATAAATAACCGTTGCCCATGCGCCTTTGGTTAATACTTTTTTATCCAGCTCTTTTACGGTTTCTATGCCACCGTCTTCATAGGTAACGGTTAACTCTTCTACAGTTCCTGCCATGGTTTTCTCTCAAGTCGTTTTTTCAGTGCCTGAATGATTTCAAGCTTTGTTGTTTATACAGCGATAAGTTGAATGTCTCTGGCTTATTTTGCATCAGGCAAAAAAGCCAATAATTTTTTTACAAAAACCGCAATTCTGGCCTTTCTTTCCTCTAAAGATATGTTTTCCAGACTCGCTAATGCCTGCCCTGCTCTTCGCCAGGCGAGCTGCTGTGTTTCTGGATTGACAACATCAAAAATGAGGGTTCCTTTTTCGTAGCGATGATGATCAATATGCCCAGTCACCAGGCCCGGCACCAGGCCATATTGCTGCTGAATTTCTTTATCGTTTAATGCCGATGTTAAAGCGGCGACAAAACTTATATCCAGATCGGCCTGCTCTGTTTGGGCAACCTTCCGGTATCCTTTATTCTGCATCTCCTGCTCTATCCCTTCTTTTAACAGACTCCACATATCGACATATTGCAACCGTCCTTCTGTAGCCCGGTGCATAAATCCTTCTGACCATTGATAGCTCGCATTAACAGGAATATGTAGTTCAGAATGACGTACATCGACAAAAGAGACTGCCATATCTTCGGGGTCTATCTGCTGCTTGGTTGAGCAGGATACAATTAAAAGACTGAGTAACAAACATTTGCTTATTAAATAAATTTTACTATACATATCACTTTAGTTATTTTATAAAAGGGATCATTAGCCCGTATTAATCTATATAAAACCTTTGTGGAATTATATAGATTATCCCGCTCTATACGATCACTAAAACATTATCCTAGGTATTATCATGGTCAAAGCAAAACTATTCAATCAATTTCTAGCCACAGGATGGCTTATGCTTGCGTTGTTCCCGGGTCAATTACTGGCTATCGACAATAGCCAGTTACTGGAGCAAATCAAGTTGCCAGCAGGGTTTAGTATCAGCGTGTTTGCTGATAACGTAGAAAACGCCAGAACACTCGCCTTAGGAAACGATGGCACTGTTTTCGTTGGTTCCATGAAAGCGGGCAATGTCTATGCATTACAGGACAAAAATAATGATGGCAAGGCAGAACAACGCTATCTGATTGCTGCCGGCTTATATCTGCCGAATGGTGTTGCTTATAAAAATGGCAGCTTATATGTAGCCGAAGTGAACCGAATTAGCCGTTTTGAAAATATTGATCAGCAACTTGCTAATCCGCCTAAGCCTAAAGCAATTTATACACAATTTCCTGATAAAAGACATCATGGCTGGAAATATTTACGCTTTGGCCCTGATAACAAGCTCTATACGGCAGTAGGTGCGCCCTGTAATATTTGCGAGCCTGAGGCTGATATTTTTTCATCGCTAGTCCGCCTAAAACCTGATGGTACTGATCTGGAAATTTTAGCGCGCGGCATTCGCAATACGGTAGGTTTTGATTGGCAACCCGGAACAAATGCTCTGTACTTTACTGAAAATGGTCGCGACTATTTAGGCGACGATATTCCTCCAGATGAACTGAACCTATGGACTAAAAAAGGCCAGCACTTTGGCTATCCGTATTGTCATGCGGGTGAAATTCTCGACCCTGAATTTGGTTCAGATAAAAAGTGTCAGGATTACACTAAACCAGAATGGCAGTTTAAAGCACATATGGCACCTTTAGGCATTCGGTTTTATCGCGGACAGCAATTCCCAAAAAGTTATCAGCAACAACTTTTTGTTGCCCAGCACGGTTCCTGGAACCGCTCAACACCGCACGGTTATCGTATTGCGTTACTGAAGTTTGAGCATGGCAGACCGCTGTCCGAGCAGGTCTTTGCTGAAGGCTGGTTAGCCAAGGATGGCAAGGCAATCGGTCGACCCGTAGACATACTTGAATTAGCGGATGGCAGCTTGCTGGTGTCCGATGACCTGGCCGGTGTTATTTATAAAATCACGTATACCGGGAATGAACCCGTCGAGGCGCATAAATAGGCTCATGATGGGGCTGCGCTTGCTGCGACTTATATCAACGAGATTTTAGGCATTTGCATAACAGCGCTTTTTTAACGTAACCGGTCACTTCTCCCATTGAAAACCAAGTGTTTGAATAGAGATTTTCCAATAAAACCTCCCCTAGCCCCTCCTTGTTAAGGAGGGGAACTGAACAGTTACTTTTTTAACAATGGCTGACTAAAGTCCACCCATGTCTTTCAGGCATCGCGTGTTAGTGGATAACGCTATTTTTTGAAGATCATGGCAATATAAGGTTTAAATACCTGATAGTGTGCCTTGATACTCGCTAAAAAACCAGCTTCTCCAAAATACCGGTGTATTAGCTGCCTTATTTCTAACCTGATGGCAAGTATGCGCGCCTTGATATAAAGATGGATCGTTGAGCCAAGCATTATATCGACCATGCGCATAATCCATTCATAAGCCACCTTTAACCAATGAAAGGTCATTAATTGTGCTTTTGTTATGTCAAATAACCAAAAGGTAAAAGCAGCAACAGGAATCTTTAGTAGATAAACAATAACCCCGCTAAATAAATAGCCTTCTATAAAAAAATACCCTGCCAGTAAGCCCATTGATTCAGCAAGTAACAAAATAGTGACAAATACGCCAAGTAAAACATAACGATCCATCTGCAAAAAAGTTTTTTTCAAAGGCTCTAAGACAATCAGGCTTTTGAAATAGTGATAAATCGGTTGCGCAAAAATATTCCAGAACAACTCTTCAAACAAGATGTAGCCAATGACCAGAATGCTTTCCAGTGTTTTAAAAGCAAAACTTTTTGCCTTATTGTTATGTGTATTTATCGTCTTCATTGCAGGATATTAATAAAGTTAATGCCGTTTAGGCTTATGCGCTATTATTATGGCAAAAATTCATAAGCCCCGATATCTATAGCGCCATTGACAGCTCTGGGCTCTATTTTAGCTGGGTGCAGGTATTGGTACGCAGGCGTCAATATAAAACCGTTTTTTGCCAGCTCTGGCGTCACTCCTTGATTGACTACTGTGCTCATTGCGCTTTTTAAGCGGTAATCATATCTCTCCTGATTAACAAAATCAGCCGACAAAAGCTGGATATTATGCCGCTGTTCAGCATTTCCCTTGCTTATACTTCCCGGACCAACAAACAGATTATTAAGCAGCTGCGCTAGTCCTGCACTATGGTTGTCGATAAAGACAGCATCCTTTGCAGAATTGACAAAAGTATTATTGACAACATACAGCGATGCGTTAGTCAATTTCTGGTTTCTCTCAGCGGCAAACGACAATAGCGTTTTATTCTCAGCGATACTCTTTTGATGAAATATATTGCCGACAACAAAAGCATCCCCGCCATTTGGCAGATCCAGCAAATAGCTTGAGGCACTTTTTTCATCAGTGATTCTATTGTATAGAATGTAATTTTCATGCGCCCGGGATTTAACATTATGCCCTGTTTCTGCATCGTGAATATAACTGCCTGTTAGCGTAAATTTAGCAACTTCACCAATATAGATGTTGTGACCAAGCTTTTTATCCCGCTGATAGTTTACTGTATTATTTGCAAACTCGGAGTTTTCGATAATAATTTCGCTCTTCGGATTTCGCGCCGTTATTAACCCCATCTCATTATTATGAAAATAACAATGACGCAGGGTTAAATTTTTCCCTTCCAGGCGTATCCCCGCACCATTTTTAGAAGGGACTTGCGCACCTGAAAATTCCATATTTTCGATGACTACATTATTCCCTTTGATCACCCAAATCGCTTTGCCCTCAATGGTCTTCCCCCTTGAGCGTAAATGTGCTCGACCACCGACACCACGTAAAGTAATATTGTTCTGTTTCCACACCGCTACATCATCAAGGTATTCTGCTGCCTCAATTTCAACCACCGCACCGTCTCTCGCTACTTTGGAAATATGGCTGGGCCTGCCATACATAAATGAGGGCCCTACCTGAAAGGTTATTTTTGGCAACCCGCCAGAATATGGGTCGAGTGGTTTAAATTGCCGTGCAAGACGACGGTTTTGCCTGGGGTCTATCCTTGTGAAATCATTGATCTCTGCAGTCGAATCCTGTATTTCTCCTTGATTTAACTGAAAATCGGTTTCTGCCAACAGCGGGTAACTAAGCAGACTCAGCACAAAACCCCACTTCATAACATTTACTTTTCGCTTCATATCCATCCTCAACACATAATATTTGAATTTAGATTAATTGATTCGCAAAAAATCTCGTTCGGCTATCTTCCAATAGCGTGCTGCACTGCAGTAACGATGCTATCAAACACTCCGGCATCTTCAGTATAAAAACGTTGCGCCGCTGTTTCTCTGCGTAACCAGGTAAATTGGCGTTTCGCTAGTTGCCGTGTCGCGATAATGCCTTTTTCCTGCATTTCTGCATAACTCAGCTCACCTTGCAGGTAAGACCATATCTGTCGATACCCGACTGCACGGACGGCCGGCATCTGCACAGTTAAATCGCCTCGCTGAAATAAGGATTCTACTTCTGCAACAAAACCTTGCTGTAGCATGAGTTTAAATCGGCGGGCAATTTTGTCATGTAATACCGCGCGATCACGCGGTGCGATAATCAGCTTGATTTGCTGATAAGGGATTACTTCAGCCTCTGCATCGGCATGTAATTGGGTCAGTGATTTGCCTGTCAGTTGATATACCTCAAGCGCCCGTTGTACACGTTGCGGATCATTGGGATGTATGCGTGCCGCCGCAACAGGGTCTATCGCTTGTAATTTATCATGCATGGCCTGCTTGCCTATCGCTTCGGCTTCTGCGTCCAGCGCCTGACGCAATATCGCATTGGCCGTGGGTAACTGCGCCAGGCCATAAAAAAGCGCATTAAAATAAAGCATCGTTCCACCGACTAACAGCGGAATTTTACCTCTCGCCGTTATCTCCGCCATCAAGGTCAATGCCTGGTTACGAAATTCACCCGTAGAGAAACTTTGCGCTGGGTCTAAAATATCAATTAAATGATGCGCAATCCCCGCTCTTTCTTCCCGCGTGGGTTTTGCTGTCCCAATATCCATACCTTTGAAAACCAGTGCAGAATCAACGCTAATAATCTCGGCATTTAAGTGTAGTGCTAATTGAACCGATAAGGCTGTTTTACCGGAAGCCGTAGGGCCCATCAAGAAAATAGCAGGGGGAAGCTGACCCGTCATGGTTTTCACTGCCCGCGCAAAAATAATTTATCCAGCTCTTTTTTACTTAACTCTACCCATGTCGGTCGGCCATGATTACATTGCCCGCTACGTTCAGTTTTTTCCATATCCCGCAGTAACGCGTTCATTTCTGGAACGGTTAAGCGGCGGTTTGCACGTACCGAGCCATGACAAGCGATTGAAGCCAGAATTTCATTACTGCGCTCTTCTATACGCTGACTCATGCCATGTTCAATGATATCCGCGAGCACGTCTTTGATTAATAGAGCGATGTCAACGCCGGTCAATAACACAGGGATAGATCTGACCACAATCGTTTCTTCACCCATGCGATTCAGCTCAAACCCTAAGCTCATAAAAAAAGCCTGCTGGTCATCTGCCAATTCAGCTTCAGCCCGACTAAGCTGTATTTGCACTGGTAATAATAAAGGTTGTGCGGGTACCGAGCCTTGATGATATTGGCTTTTAAAGCCCTCATAGGTAACGCGCTCATGCGCGGCATGGGCATCGACCAAAATAATGCCACGTTGTGTCTCAGCAAGAATATAGACATCATGCAAATGCGCCACAGCATAACCTAAAGGCGGGGCGCTATCGGCCTCAAGTGTCATAGCGGCACGAGGCTCCTGAATCTCCACTTCACGTTCAGGTGCGACCAATTTACTATATGCTTCAATCTGTGCATCGACATCCAGGGGTAATGAAGATTGCCGTGGTGCAGCGGTCGGTCGATAGCTCTGTTTAATAGTTGGCGCTGCTGTTGACTCCGGCAGTGGTTGAAAATCGACGCTACGCTTTACTTCGGGACGCCCTGCCTCTGTATTTGCACTGTCAGGTATTTGCTCTTTTGGGCGTACATCAGCCAATGATCGATGTAACGCCTTAAATAGAAAATCATGCACACTACGCCCTTCACGGAAACGTACTTCCAGCTTTTGTGGGTGCGCATTAACATCCACCAGGCCCGGATCCAGCTCTAAATATAAAACATAGACAGGATGCCGACCGTGAAACAACACATCCTGATACGCCTGTTTAATTGCGTGCGTTACCAGGCGATCTTTAATCAAACGGCCATTGACATAAAAATACTGCATGTCTTGCTGACTACGCGAAAAGGTGGGCAACCCAACCCAGCCATATAAATGCATCCCTGAGGCATTAAAATCAATGCTTACTGAATTGGCTAAAAATTCAGGGCCAAAAATAGAGGTGATACGTTGTTGTTGTTCGGCAACTGTCCCTGCTTTTTTAAAATTAAAAATCTCACGCTGATTATGTTTCAGCTCAAACGCAACATCAAAGCGACTCAGTGCCATACGCTTAAAAAGCGTATCAATATGGCTAAATTCGGTTTTTTCAGCCTTTAAAAATTTACGTCGCGCCGGCGTGTTATAAAACAAATCACAGACTTCAATCGTCGTCCCCAAGGGATGCGGGTCAGGTTGTGGGTCCAATTCCGCTTCAGAACCGTCAGCCTGCACGCGCCAGGCACATTCTGCGCCTTCTGTACGCGAGATAAGACTAAGGCGTGACACCGAGCTAATACTGGGTAATGCTTCACCACGGAAACCCATTGTCATCACTTGCTCCAGATCTTGTAAAGATTTGATTTTGCTGGTCGCATGGCGGGATAAAGCGAGTGCCAAATCGTCCTTATCGATACCACTGCCGTTATCTCTGATGCGGATCAGCCTTGTGCCTCCCTGTTCTATGTCTACGCTGACCTGACTTGCGCCTGCATCAAAACAATTTTCAACTAATTCCTTAACAACCGAGGCAGGTCGTTCTACCACTTCACCAGCAGCAATCTGATTGACTAATTGGGGAGGTAGTGCATGAATACGCATAAGTAATGACTCAATAATTAAAAGATAGGCACACCGGTTTAAACACGTTTACTCTGATCAATCAAATCGAGAAACAGTTGTTCCAGTCGATTGGATTTATTTTTCAGGCTGACCACTTCTATGCCTTGATCTGATAGGTCCTGAAACAATTTATTTAATCCTAATGCCTTTGGCACAGAAATGTTCAATTGCTTAGGATTAAGTACCTCTATGTGATAACCCGGAATCTTTGTGATATTAAGCAGCGGTTTTTTTAAGTCACAAACGAAATGCTCTTCATTTAATCGCGCCAGCAAGCTTTGCATATCGGTATCTTCAACAATTTCACCCTGATTAATGATCGCGATATTACGACACAAACTCTCCGCCTCTTCCAGATAATGCGTGGTTAATATAATCGTCGTTCCCTGCTCATTGACTGTTTTCATCGTTTCCCACATTGAACGCCTGATTTCAATATCTACCCCGGCAGTCGGTTCATCTAAAATCAACAATCTGGGCTGATGTACCATAGCACGCGCGATCATTACCCGGCGTTTCATGCCACCTGATAAACGTCTGGAAGTAATATTACGCTGATCCCATAAATGCATCAGCTTAAGACAACGCTCAGTTTGCTTTAATGCCTCCTTTCTTGGCATCCCATAATAACCGGCCTGCTGCATAACGATATTACGCGCCGTCTCGAATTGATTAAAATTAACTTCCTGGGGTACTAAGCCTATATAGCTTTTTGCCAGTTGCGTATTACGTTTTAAATCTGCATCAAAAATATGCACATCACCACTGCTGGCAGTCACTAAAGAACTGATAATTCCGATAGTCGTGGACTTCCCCGCACCATTTGGGCCTAACAAAGCAAAAAAGTCTCCCTCTTCAACCTCCAGGTTAATTCCCTTAATGGCGACTAAACCATTGGCATACGTTTTTTTTAAGTTTCGGATAGATAAGGCTTTCAATGTTGTTTAATCCAGAGAATATAATTCCAAACATATCAGTGCTTAACCTAAGCCGCGAAATAGAGTACATTAGCGGCTATGTTAAGACTTTCACAGTCAATGTTTTTTACAAAAAATAGTCTGAATTCTAACAGATAAACCCAGAACAAATAAAACAAATGACAACACAACCTGAACAAGAACAATCCCCCGAACTCGTCGCCGCAGTGGATCTTGGCTCCAACAGTTTTCACATGATTGTTTGCAGCATCAACAAGGGACAAATAAAAACGCTCGACCGACTAAAAGAAATGGTCAGGCTCGCCTCCGGTCTGAATCAAAAAAACATTCTTGATGGCGTCACTCAAGAACGGGCTCTGGCTTGTCTGCAGCGTTTTGGTCAACGCATCCAAAATTTCCCTGAAAGTCATGTGCGCATCGTCGGCACAAACACCTTACGCACCGCCAAAAATGCCGAACAATTTTTGCATAAAGCAGAAAAAGCCATTGGTTATCCGATTGAGATTATCTCCGGTATAGAAGAGGCACGGCTTATTTATCAAGGCGTCGCCCATAGCTTACAAAGTAATGAGAGCCGCCGGCTGGTGATGGACATAGGCGGCGGAAGTACCGAATATATTATCGGCTCCAACGCACTGCCAACACAAAAAGAAAGCTTACGCATGGGTTGCGTCACCGTCAGTAACCGTTTTTTCCCGGATGGCAACATCAGTGCGCAAAGCTTTCGCAAAGCGATTATTTTTGTTGAGCAACAACTAAGTTCATACCGAGTCCTGTTTAATCATAAAAACTGGGATGAAGCGATAGGCGCATCAGGCAGTATCCGTTCCATTCACAGTGTCTTACTGGCAACAGAATGGAGCCCAGGCGGTATTACCTCAGCAGGGCTGGAAAGAATCAAAAACCATGTTTTGAACTGTAAAAACAGTTCTGAATTTGACCTTCCCGGATTGGACCCTGAAAGACTGCCGGTGTTTATCGGCGGACTGGTGATCCTTTACGCCACCTTTAAAACACTGAATATCGACTGTATGAGTGTATCCGATGGCGCGCTCCGTGAAGGGCTCATCCATGATTATCTTGGCGCTATGCATAACCATGATGTCCGTTCTGAAACGGTGGCCTTACTGACAGAGCGTTATCACACAGACAGTTTGCAATCTGAGCGAATCAAAGCTGCAATACATACTATGCTAGATCAAATCAGGCCTTTTTTAGGCGCTCAATTCAAGATCATGACGCAATATCTTGACTGGGCTGCAGAGTTACATGAAATTGGGCGCAATATCGCCCATAGCCAGTACCACAAACATGGAGCCTATGTGATTAAGTACGGGGATTTAAGCGGTTTTTCACAACAAAATCAAAGCCTGCTTTCGACATTGATATTAGCGCATCGCCGCAAAATGCCTATGAAACAGATTAAAAAACTCTCTCCTCCATGGAATAAAAGTGCTATTTATATGATTATTATTCTCAGGCTTGCCGTGTTACTACTGCGCAATCGTAGCGATGATGCTCTCCCCGAGTTTAAAATCACCCTGGAGCCAGGTAGCGTCATACTGAAATTTCCCGAAGGCTGGATAGACAATGCGCCCCTCACCCAGGCGGATCTTTGCCAAGAAGCAGAATATCTGACAAACGCAAAATTTGACTTACAATTCAGCTAAACCTATGTTGAGAATGTTACGCACGATTTTTTATAGTAGCGGCATAGCTATTCTTGCTATGGTGTTGATTATCGAATTAAGTACCAGTAATAAAAGTAGCAATCTGCCACAATTAACGCTGACTAATACTGACATTCAACGTGCCAAAGATATTCTTGATGCCAACCAAAAAACAGCAGGCAATCTGGTCAGCCTTGAACTCACTGAACGTGACCTGAATATTGCATGTACTTATTTACTTAACCTATATGTAACAAGTCACATCCAGGTGCAGTTGGTCAATCAGCATATTGCCTTTAAACTACAGTTGACTTTGCCCGAGAACCTGTTCGGACGCTACCTGCCCATCCAGTTCGATCTTCACCTCCCACCCTATAGCGCACCCGAAGTAAAAAATCTGCACATTGGATCCATTACCATAGCGGACACCTTTGCAGGTCTGGTAATAGACAATATTATTAAATACACGCGTCTTAACCAGTATCTGGCGTTAATCAGGCAGAATATCAAAACCATCGAATTACGCCCTGAATACTTGTTTATTCAATATCAGCACCCAGGCAATATTAAAGCAACGCAAGCAGAGGCTGCCGCAGCATTATTGCCCTCGTCTATAGACAGCCAGACGTTGCAACTCTACCAAAACAAGCTCGATGAATCCTTACGCCAGCATGATGCTGCCTGGCTGCTATCACTTAGCGATGTATTGCAACCCTTGTTTAAACTTGCTCAACAACGCGCCACACCGACTACCGCCATTGAGGAAAATCGTCTTGCCATTTTTGTCGCCAACCAATATGTAAATCACTACCCTGATTCATCAACCAAACCACCTGCACAATTGGCTCAACCTAATTACCCGGTCTACTTATACAAACGTAGCGATATGGCGCAACACTTTATGTGGTCAGCCACACTTACTGCACTGGGCAATAGTCAATTGGCAAAGATAATAGGTGAAGAAAAAGAACTACACGATGCTAAATCGGGCAGTGGCTTTAGTTTTATTGATCTCGCTGCCGATAGAGCAGGGATGAGCTTTGGTGAACAAGCCACTGCCACACCAGAGATGGCACTCAAGATACAGCAAAACATGCTTGGTATAACAGACTATCGCGCCTTTATGCCCGACTTTCAGGACTTGCCTGAACGTTTAAATTCAAAGACATTCAAAGCGCAATATCAATCCGTTGAGAGTGAAAAATATCAAGCTATGCTAGCGGAAATAGACCGACGTATTGCTGCCTGTGCAATCTATAATTAAACTTATGCTGTAAATTCGGTTGTTTCTCATTATTCACAGCAAGGAATCGGGTGGTTCGCCTGTTTTAATGGGCAAGTTACTCACCTTCCTTTATAATCAAATGCTGCTTAAATTCCATGAATATCATTTCTACATACAAGGAAAAACCATGTTAAAAACACCGCTTCGAAACCTGCTATTTTTAATTTTTTGCCTTAGCTGTTCATTTGCATTCGCCGCTGAAGAAGGCATTGCTTCATATTATTCTGATGTTTTTCAGGGAAAAAAAACGGCAAGTGGTTCAATCTATGACCGAAATAAACTCACTGGGGCACATAAAAAGTTACCCTTTGGCACCAAGGTTAAAATCACTGATTTAAAAAATAATAAATCGGTCATCGTCACCATCACCGACCGTGGCCCGCATAGCAAAAAACGCATCATTGACTTGTCTTATGCTGCTGCCAAAGAAATTGACCTTATTAAAGCAGGACTTAGCAAAGTCAGACTGGAAATTATTGAATAACTGCGCTGATACCGGATTTGTTGGCTACTTATTTAATATGGGACACGCTGGCATTTGCAGGGTGGGCAATCTTTTTTGCCCACCGAAATTCAACCTTGGTGCTGAGCAAAAGAACTGCCCATCCTAACTGATTGGTAAGCAATCCAACCCGTTCGATAACGTACTGTAATTAACAGAAAGACTGCTTAATTTAGCTGTTTGTGCTTTTCCATCGGCACCCTACCCTCAGCCCTTAAAGGCCTTGTATCCATTAAACCCCATGCCCTATATCTGCCCTATTTGCCAAAGCCCGCTTCATCAGCATCTACCTACAAAAGGCTATTATTGCGTAAACAAACACCACTTTGACCTTGCCAAAGAAGGCTACCTAAATCTCCTGCCGGCACAAAATAAAAAGTCCAAACAACCCGGTGATAGCCGAGCCATGATGCGTGCCCGGCGAAATTTTCTGGAAGCCGGTTTTTATCAGCCGGTGGCGCAAGCTTTAGCAAATATCATTGACCAGCACCAGCCAGCAACCCCGCCCATGCATATCCTCGATATGGGTTGTGGCGAAGGCTATTACACTCGACAGATAGAAGCACTCTCGCAATACAGTGAAAATCTTGACTTACATGGCATAGATATCGCTAAAAACGCCATTTTTGCAGCGGCAAAAAAGCAAGCAACTGCGCGCTTTATTGTTGCCAGCAGTAAAAGTATGCCGTATGCCGACCATTATTTTGACTTGCTACTCAAAGTTTACGCTCCTGCAAATGATCAGGAAATAATACGCCTACTAAAACCCGGTGGATTGCTATTAATTGTCACACCCGGTCCACGTCATTTATGGCAGCTGAAAGAATTTATCTATAAAGAAGCTAAACAACATGAGGTTGAAGTTCCTCTACCACCCGGCTTCTCACAGATTGAAAACCAAAGAATCAGTTATACTATCCAGCCAGGTCAAGAGCAACGCATGGCATTACTGCAAATGACACCTTTTGCCTGGCGAGCCAGCGGAGAAATAGCAAATAACATTCAACGCAGCAACGAGCTTGAGATTGAAACAGATTTTATTTTGACCTTAGCTGTAAATACACATTTTTCAACTCCCTGAAAACCAGGTTATAAAAAAACGAGGACACCATGATTTATTTATCAAGATTAGCACTAAAATTATCGGCCATGACGCTCTTACTCGGACTAGCAGGCTGCACAGGTGAAATGATAGAAGAAGGTTACTATAACCCTGATTCCCGTGCTGCAGAAGCATGGCGGGACGAACATACTGGAAACGGTGAAAATCCAGGGCCCAATTCACCCGGCTATACCGGACCTGATGGCGAATACTCATTGTACCCGGATAATGATCCACACTAAAAAAACATTAAGATTGCGAACACTCGCGAAGCAATCGTTCACCGCTCCTTATCAAGGAGCGGTGAACGGTTACGAGGTGAATAATCCACTTCTTGCTGTTAAAAAGAATGCAGATAAGGACAACACCTATTCATTCGGCAATTTATACACCCAGTAGGCAACCGGAACGAGTATAAATTCCATAGCCACATATAACAACAATAGCGCTGACGGCACACCATCAGTCAACAGGCTAATAATCCGGCCTGTGACTAAACCACCCGAAAATAGCATCGTTGTTAATACGGCAAAATTTCGATAAGGTTCATTAAACGCCGCATATAGCCAAAACAAACCTAAGGCCAAATAAAGCCCCATCACTGCGCGTAAAATATGCGCAATATCCAAGCTGTATTCAGAGGTGTCAAGAAAAGTCTGCATAAACCACTGCGGCGACACGCCATAAAGCAAGGCAATAATAGCAACTGCCGAAAAAGCAAAAATCAGAAAGTATTTTTTTATTATCATTGTTTTTCCTTGTTAATTACTTCAAAAATTTACGTAACCATTTAATTTTATTGCCATATGGAGGATAAATCAAAGGCATATCCATCCAGGTTGCACTTTTAAGTACGCCTTTTTTATGCGAAAAACACTCAAAACCAAACTTGCCATGATAGGCCCCCATGCCACTTTCTCCCACACCGCCAAAAGGAAGATATGGATTACCAGCATGAAAAACACAATTATTAATACATGCTCCACCGGATTGGATGGTGTTAATGATTGCTTGCTGGACGGCATTACTTTCGCTAAATATATAACAGGCTAACGGGTGATGCGGTAATTGGTCGACCACTGCATAAACTTCATGCAAATGCTCATATTCCAGCACTGGCAAGACAGGCCCAAATATTTCTTCAGACATCACTTTATCCGCCAAAGTAATATCACGTAAAACAGTGGGCGCAATAAAACGCGTGGCTGCATCTGTTTGACCACCGACCAGCACTTTCTCAGGATTAATTAAACCCGCAATCCGTTGAAAGTGATTATCACTGACAATACGTGCGAAATCAGGACTGCTTTTAGCCTCTTCACCATACACCTTAATAATACGGGCTTTTAATTTAGCCAGAAACGACTCTTTCACAGATTTATGCACCATAACATAATCGGGAGCCACACAAGTCTGCCCTGCATTAAGAAACTTACCACTAATAACACGGTTAACAGCGATATCCAGCTTGGCATCTTCGTGCACGATGCAAGGACTTTTACCCCCTAGTTCCAATGTAACCGGGGTTAAATGTTTGGCCGCCGCACTCATGACAATTGAACCCACTCGAGGACTTCCGGTAAAGAAAATATGGTCAAATTTTTGTTGTAAAAGAAGGCTTGTTTCTGGCACCTCTCCTTCTATATAAGCAATATATTCAGACGCAAAAGTTTCGGTGATTATTTTCTGAATAATAGCACTGCAAGCAGGCGTCATTTCGGATGTTTTTATTACCGCCGTATTCCCCGCAGCAATAGCCGCAATCAGCGGTGAAATCGTCAAGTTAATCGGATAGTTATACGGTGCAATAATCAGGTTCACACCTAATGGCGAATAATAAATTTTACTCGACCCTGGTTGAGTTAATAAAGATGTCATGGTCCATTTTGGCTTCATCCAGCCTTTTAAGCTCTTAATCGTACTGGAAAGGTCATGCAAACTAAAGCCTGTCTCCGATAGATAGGATTCAAATTCAGGCTTACCCAAATCTTGCTTTAAGGCATTATGCATTTCCGTTTCATACTTGATCAGTGCGGTTTTAAGCTTCAATAGATTGTCGATGCGACTCTGATAACTTTTCGTTGCCCCTGTTTTAAAATACGCATGTTGTTTAGTCACAATATCAATAATATCGTGTTCTGATGTTGCCTGTGCTTTTTGAGTTGTCATTATCATATACCTCCTAAGTTAGTCAGCTGGATAAACCACTTTCCAGTCATTTTTCATATCAACCACCGTCCAGGCATTTTGACTCGCCTGGTCTAAGGCTTTATCTAATCTTCCGATATGCGACTCTCGATCATAAGCATATTCACGCTGCGCATCCGTGTGATGCACAATTAAGGCAAAACGCTCAGCTTCACCAGCAGTCGCCCACTGCAACATTTGCAAATCACCATCAGAATTACCAAACGCAGCAATCGGTCGGCGACCGATATGCTGATTAATGCCAACAGGCTTATCGCCTTTATCATCAATAAAATTAATTTCTGGTAGTCTAACTAAGACAGGGATTCCATCGCGCATTGCAAATTTGGTTTTGATACTGCTACCGATCACTTGCTCGGGTGGAATACCATAAACCTGCTCCGTCCAAGGACGCATAAACTCAATACCACCACCCGATACAATAAAAGTCTTAAAGTCATTGGCACGCAGATAAGCCAATAATTCCAGCATCGGCTGATACACCAGTTCTGTGTATGGACGTTTAAATCTTGGATGTTGAGCTGTTGCCAGCCAATCCTTAACAGTTTGCGCAAATTCTTCAGTGGTATTCCCCGCGTGCGTTGCCATCACTAACTCAAGTAAACCGTGCTCACCTGAAGCGGCAAGGGCCTGCATATCATTCTCCAGAACGGCCTGAAACGGCTGCGTTGTTTGCCATTCAGGATGCTGGGGCGCTAATGCTTTGACCTGATCTATAGCAAATAATAACTGGAAATACACGGGGCGCTCAGACCACAAAGTGCCATCATTATCAAAGGTGGCAATACGTTCTTCCGGCGGCACATAAGCAGGACTCGACGGGTTGCTTACCGTGCTAACAAATTCAATAATATTACTTTTAGCCATGCCTTCATTCCAGGACGGCATGGGGTCTTTGGGGGCTAAAGCTGAACAGCCCGTTAAAAAAATGGCGTAAATCATTATAGACACAATACCTATTGCTTTTTTGATCATTATTAAACTTCCTTTCTAATGGTAATAAATGACAGCTTGTTTAAAAAACTTGTACGAGGCCATGGCTCACAATAAATAAACCAACAAAATCTCGTCCCCACGCTCTGCGTGGGAATGCAGTTTATGACGCTCTGCGTCATGGAACGCAGAGCATTCCCCGATGAATTCCCACGGAGACCGTGGGAACTAGAGGATACACCCAAATCTCGTTCCCATGCTCTGCGTGGGAATGCAGTTTATGACGCTCTGCGTCATGGAACGCAGAGCATTCCCTGATGAATTCCCACGGAGACCAAGGGAACTAGAGGAACCACCCACATCTCGTTCCCACGCTCTGCGTGGGAATGCAGTTTATGACGCTCTGCGTCATGGAACGCAGAGCATTCCCTGATGAATTCCCACGGAGACCAAGGGAACTAGAGGAACCACCCAAATCTCGTTCCCACGCTCTGCGTAGGAATGCAGTTTATGACGCTCTGCGTCATGGAACGCAGAACGTTCCCTCATGAATTCCCACGGAGACCGTGGGAACTAGGAGGCGTTTATTTCGCTGGCTTATACTGCATCACTGCCTGCGCTTTTTTCTGATATTGACTGGCATTAAATTCATCACCTAATTGGTGATAGTAACTCGCCAATGCGCTCAGTGTTTCTATATGACCGCTATGCCGCTGCAAAGAAGCTTCTAGTATAGCAATCGCTTGTTTAGGATTTTTTTCGCCTAACGCCACCGCATACACATATTGATAACGCGCATTCGCTAAATCCTTTTGCGCCGCTTGTTGTAATTTTTCTATGCCTTTAGCTTTATCCTGATGACGCACATACCAAAGCCCTAGCGCATGATATAAAACCGCATCATCGCTGGCTTTTAATCCATGCTGTAACAGCGTGAAAGCCTCTTCCTCGCGTTGATTCTGTTGTAAAAAATCTGCATAATTGATATAGGCAGGGACAAATTTCGGCTGCAAAACCAAGGCTTGTTTAAAGGCCGCTTCAGCTTTCGTCATTTGCCCTTGCTGGCTATAAAGTTGCGCTAAAGCAATCTGGGATTCCGGTCGATCTGCGGAAAACAATAAACTCTGACGATATTCCTCTATGGCTTTAGCTAATAAATCGGCTTGCTGTTTTTCCATCGCACCCGATGGTAAAGCTGCTAATATGCGTGCAACTTCCAGGCGTACTGTTTTAACCGGATCATTGAGTAAAGGGAAAATCTGTGCGACTGTATGTTGCAAAGGAAAATTTTGCAGCGCTAATAAGGCTTGCCTGCGCATATCCGCGTCTTTAGAACGTAACATTTGCAAAGCCGTGATCAATGTCTGTCTTGACGGATAGTCACCTAAATAACCTAGTACGGTCGCTTTGCTTATCATCGGTGCATCATCAAGTAAGACGGCATAAGCCAGATTGAGCGCCTCTTCATCTTGTTGCTCAAGCGCCTGCAAAGCAGCACCAAATTTTTGATAGCCTTGTGGTGTTTTACCCCGCCATTTTTTAATCGAGTCCGCTGCCCAAGGACTATTTTTATCTTTATGACAGTTCGTACACGCATCCGGCATAGCCAATTGTTCTGCCAAATCAGGGCGCGGTATGCGAAAGCTATGGTCATTACGCTCATCAACACCCATATAGGTTTTTGCTGGCATATGACAGGCTATACAACTAGCGCCGGTTGATTCTGGTTGATGAAAGTGATGTTTATTGCTGGCGTAATCAGCGTCTAAATGACATTGCGCACACACTTTATCAGTTGTCGCTTTAAGTTCTAAACTATGTGGATTATGGCAATCACTACATGTCACCCCTGCCTGATACATTTTGCTCTGCATAAAAGAGCCATACACATACACTTCATCTTTAATCTTGCCATCGGGATAATACAAGGCATCCGTCAATAAAGCCGGTAAATAATGATCGCGGAAATTATCGCCCGGTACAAAATCATCATCTAATTGTGAGCGACGAGAATGACATTTTGCGCAAAGCTCTACTGTTTGCTTGCCAGCGCTGGGATCGCTTAATAATTCCGGTTTATGTGTTTGTGCATTAATCTGCCAATGGTTTTGGCTTGCACTAGATAAATCAATTGTGAAGCCTTTATTCTTGGTGTTTTTTTCTGCCGCTTTAGTCCAGATCAGATGCTCTGAAGCGGGTCCATGACAGGCTTCACAGGACACATTAATTTCATCCCATTGCGTGTCATAGCTTTGTGTTACAGCGTTATAATTCTTCTTTAAGTTGGTGCTATGACAATCAGCACACATATAATTCCAATTCAGATTAGGCCCTGTCCAATGCAAGACATCATCAGCCTTAATGCTGTCATTTGGATGCAAGCTAAACCAGCGTTGTCCACCCTGCGCTATTGCCCGGCTATCCCAGGCTATATCCAGCACTTGAATTTTTCCTTGTGGAAATTTCACCATATATTGCTGCAAAGGGTACACGCCAAAAGTGTAGCTAATTTGATAATCATGCAATTGATTATCTGGCCCATCGGTATTGACCATAAAACGGCCATCGCGCATAAAAAACGTACTGGTCACGCCTAGCTTAGTAAATTTAGTGTTATTAAAATCACCTAAGACTGTTTTATCATTCGCCTCTTGCATGGCTAAATCATGCTGTGACCCATGCCATTGCTGATGTTCTTTTAGATGACAAGATTGACAAGCTTGTTCACCAACATAGTGAGGTGTTGCATAGGAAACTGCATTGCCCAAAAACAGAGCAATCAATAAAAAAAATAAGTTCATCATTAATCTCGTTCACATGCTCTGCGTCAGGGAACGCAGAGCATTCCCGTATAAATTCCCACGGAGACCGTGGGAACTGGGAAAAATAAAAAAACCAAGTTGCAGAAAACAACCTGGCCTTACTACTTTTTATAAATTAATCCAGCTTAATGAGAACCACCTGCTTGGCTTTGTATCTTTTTTACTGCATCGCCCAAGGTAAAACTACCCGGCTTCATACGCGGCGGAAACTCTTTAAACGTAGCCATAAATTTCTCTACATATTCTGACGCAGGTAAAAGCAGATAAACACGATCCAATAACCAATCGTAATAGGTATTAGATGTCTTCTGCGAGCGCTCATAAGGGTCACGGCGTAAATTAAACAGTAATGGCACACGCAAAGGCACAAATGGTTCTGCCCAAGCTTGTAATGTACCTTCTACACGCTGCTCCATAAAAATAGCTTTCCAATCTTTATAACGTATAGCCGTTAAATCACCATCATCGGAAAAATAGAAAATTTCATTGCGCGGACTTTCTTTTGTTTTACCTATCAACATCGGCAAAATATCGTAGCCATCCAAATGCACTTTGTAGCTTCTACCCATCGCTGTATAACCTTTCAACAGTTTCTCTTTCACTGTTGTATTGCCTGCAACGGCTAGCAAAGTCGGCATCCAGTCCATATGATGCACAATTTCATTTGATACTGAATCGGCTTTAATTTTACCCGGCCAGCGCACCATAGCAGGAACACGCCAACCACCTTCCCAATTGGTATTTTTCTCGCCACGGAACGGTGTCATCGCACCATCCGGCCAGGTATTCATATGCGGGCCATTATCCGTTGAATAGAAAACCAGCGTATTATCAGCAATTTTTAAATCATCCAGTTTTTTCAGGAATAAACCAATATGGCGGTCATGTTCAACCATACCGTCACTGTATTCATCCTGACCTGAAATGCCACGTAATTCAGGTTTAACATGAGTACGGAAATGCATTCGTGTGCCACTCCACCAGACAAACCATGGCTTTTTTGCCTTGGTTTCGCGCTCAATAAAACTCAGTGCTGCAGCAACTGTATCATCATCAATCGTTTCCATACGTTTTTTGGTAAGCGGACCGGTATCTTCAATTTTACCGCCCGCATAAGAGTGAATAACGCCACGCGGACCATATTTCTTTCTAAATTCTGGATCTTTAGGGTAATCCTCGTTTTCAGGCTCTTCTTCGGCATTAAGATGGTACAAATTACCATAAAACTCATCAAAACCATGATTAGTCGGCAACATTTGATCACGATCACCCAGATGATTTTTACCAAACTGCCCGGTCGCATAACCTTCCTGTTTCAACAAGGTGGCAATCGTCGGATCTTTTTCATTAATCCCTTCTTTAGCGCCCGGCATACCCACTTTACTCAAGCCGGTACGAAAAACGCTTTGCCCTAAAATAAAACTAGAGCGCCCAGCAGTACAGCTTTGCTCGCCATAGTAATCAGTAAACATCATGCCTTCGTTAGCGATACGATCAATATTAGGCGTTTGATAACCCATCAAGCCACGGGTATAAGCACTGATATTAGATTGCCCAATATCATCACCCCAGATCACCAGAATATTCGGTTTATCAGCGGCATTAGCCGGGTTAGCCAAAAGCATCCCCAAACCTAGCACACTCACCGAGAGTGTTTTTATCAATTTCATGTATTTCCTTATTAGTTTATGTAAAAAAGACGACAAGCTAAAATGACACAGTGTCATATAAGGGCCTGTATTGCTATAAGATACCCCATTATAGCCTTATCTATTGATTGCCAAGCCTGGTAATAGATAGACAATCCGAAGTCTAACCCAGTTCTCATTATGTGTATAATGCATTTTATTCATCATAACCATGTATTTTATGCATCATGATTGATTTAAAACGCCTGCATCATGCCCGCACCTTAGCAAGACACCAGAATTTCGCCCTGGCCGCCAAAGAATTGGCACTGTCCCAATCAGCACTCAGCCGAAGCATACAGGGACTGGAAGACGAATTAGGAGTACAGTTATTTACCCGTGAGCGGAAAGGCACTAAACCGACATCGTTTGGCATTAAGCTACTTGAACATAGTGAAGTCATTACCAATCAGATACGGCAATTGGAACGTGATATGCAGGACCTTCAAGGCATGCGCTCAGGTACGCTGAATTGCGGTGCAGGACCTGCCGTTGCAAAACTATTTCTTGGCGTAACCATTGGGCAGTTTAATCAGCAATACCCTAATATAGATATAAACGTCAAACTGGATAATATCCCTAAGCTTTACGCTCAGTTACTTGCAGGAGAAATTGAATTTATTATAGGCGACCCTTTGTATTTAGATGCATCGCATACTTTAAGTATAAGCGCATTTCCGCGTCACCCGATTTATTTCTTTTGCCGCGAGGGTCATCCACTTTTGCAGCAAACCGGGATCAGCTTAAAAGCCATTTTTCAATATCCTTTTGCTGCACCCTATATGGCACCTCATTATAAACAGGCTTTAATTAAACGTTTTGACCTAGGGAATATTAAAGCGGAACGCTTTTCAGCATGTTGTGATATTGAATGTGACAATATTGATATTCTCGAGTCGATAGTACAAAACAGCGATGCTATTTCTTTTTGCACATTATCTATGCACCGTCAATTCCCCATAACACTAGCACTGATTCCGTTTCAGGTACCTGCCTTAAAAACCAACTATGCCGTTATGCAATTACCCGACAAACGACTAAGCCCTCAAGCCGACGCCTTTATTAAGCAATTATTTATATCAGAAACAGAAATTATGCGAGGGTAGCCATTAAGTACGAGTGTATCAGTATGCGCTTTTACAAAAGCAAAACAGAGAGTAATATATTTATAATCAATGCATTACATTGTAGGCTGGGTTAGATTTTTGTTGCAAAGCAATAAAAACGTAACCCAGCACAGGTTCTGATGGAAGGCGAATATCTGATAGCTATTTTGGGCAACTTTCATTTTCCAGTTAACACTTTTGTTGTTTTTTATCTGGGAGCGCGGGCGGCTCGCCTGCATAGGGTTAATAAAAGCGGGCAAACTGCCCGCGCTTCCAGCGTTTTGAAAATAAAAAAGTGTAAACTACTTTGTAGGCAATATGAAAGACGTCGAAGCCTGAAACCCAAAAAAACAGGGCGACCTGTTGGGTGGCGTAAGAAAATGCAGGGTGTTTAATTTGTATCTGGCCCTAGCTATGTCTTGAACTGGGTTACTTTTTCTATTAAAAAACGTAACCCGATAAACCCACTCATGCAGTTTTATCTTCTATTTACCCGCTGCTTCATCAGGTGAAACCATAGCACCGCAGCTTGCTTCTTCACCTTTCATTCCACCCATGCCACCGCCATTCATTCCTTGCATACCCTTCATGCCGCTTTCGCCTTTCATGCCTTTCATATCCCCCATACCTTGCATGCCGCCGCCCATCATGCCCATACCACAGCTACCCTCTTTGCCTTTCATCATGTCACCGCACATGCCTTCCATGCCTTTTTTCATTTTGCCGCCTTGCATCATACCGCCACACATACCTTCTCCGCATTTTCCTCCCATGCCCTTACCTTCCATACCTTTCCCCATGTCCATGCCTTTATTCATGTCCATGCTTTTATCCATCGCTGCAGTTGATGATTTTTTGCCCCAACCGGTTGTGCTAACAGAATAACCTCTTTTTTCGGCTTTTTTAGCAGCGGGTTTAGCCTGCTTGGCTTGTACATCACCACAGGCACCCTCTTTACCTTTCATCATTGCGCCGCAAACGTTTTCCAGGCCTTTTTTCATTTTGCCATCTTCCATCATATTGCCACATCGCCCTTCACCGCAAGCTGCTTCCTGCTGCTTATTCATTTGCATTTTAGAGCCGCACTTCATCTCTTCGGCTTTATCAGATTGTGCTAATTGCATATAGCCGCTGTCTAACTCATTCATGGCAAATGGGTTAGCTTCTGCATTCGCTGTGTTTACGGCAAATGTTGCAGTAACCGCAGTACCAATAGTCGTTAAAGTTTTTGTTGTATTTTTCATGCTATCCTCTGAGTGTTTTGTTTATTATTATATTATTATGTAGCTTTTCTTTTTACACAGTTTAGGCCTTGGATGCAAGTCCTAATTGAGCGAGCAATTTATTAATTTATTTAAGGAATTTACTTGCTGCTCAGCTTTTTCTGCATGGCAAGGCCCATTAATGAAGGTGAGTTCACTACCTCTACACCTGCCATCTTGAGCGCGGTAACCTTGCTTTCGGCCGTTCCTTTTCCACCGGTGACAATCGCGCCAGCATGTCCCATGCGCTTGCCTTCCGGTGCCGTCAGTCCAGTAATATAGGCAACAACTGGTTTGCTTACATGCGCTTTTATATATGCAGCGGCTTCTTCCTCTTCACTACCACCGATCTCCCCGACCATAATAATACCTTGCGTTTGTTGATCAGCCTGAAAACGCTGGATTACATCGATAAAGTTCATACCATGTATAGGGTCGCCGCCGATACCAACACAGGTGCTTTGCCCCAAACCCTGCTGCGTTGTCTGATGCACTGCCTCGTAAGTTAATGTACCTGAGCGCGAGACTATACCAATAGAGCCAGGTTGGTGAATGCTGCCGGGCATGATGCCAATTTTACAGGCCGCTGGCGTAATAATACCTGGGCAATTTGGACCAATTAATAGCGCGTCACTACCCGCCATCGCTGCTTTAACACGCAGCATATGCAAAACGGGAATCCCTTCGGTAATACAGACGATCAGCTTAATACCTGCCTCTACAGCTTCCAGAATGGCATCAGCGGCAAAAAAAGGAGGCACATAAATAACGCTAGCATCCGCCGCTGTTTCTTGATATGCCTGTTGCACTGTGTCAAATACTGGTAGCCCTAAATGCTGCGATCCGCCACGACCCGGGGTAACGCCGGCAACTAATTTGGTGCCATATGCAAGCGCTTGCTCAGAATGGAAAGTGCCTTGTTTACCCGTAAACCCCTGACAAATAACTTTAGTATCCTGATTGATTAATATACTCATGCGCTCACTCCTGCCAGGCTAACAGCCTGCTCTGCAGCGTGATCCAGATTATCAGCTGCAATAATATTAGGTGCGACATTATGCAATAAAGTGCGTCCCTCTTCGGCATGCGTTCCTTCCAAACGCACAATGATCGGCAAGTCCGTTTCAATTTGTTCCAGCGCCCCTAAAATGCCCTGGGCAATCACATCACAACGCACAATACCGCCAAATATATTGACCAGCACTGCTTTAACATGCGTGTCTGACACAATCAGCTTGAACGCTTCAGCTACTTTTTCGGTCGTCGTACCACCGCCGACATCGAGAAAATTGGCCGGAGCTCCGCCTTTTAATTTAACCAGATCCATCGTTGCCATAGCAAGCCCAGCACCATTAACCATGCAGCCTATGTTGCCATCGAGGGTGATATAACTAAGATCGAATTGTTTGGCCTTATTTTCTTTTTCATCTTCCTGCTCCATATCGCGCAAAGCACTAATATCTTTATGCAAAGCCAGCGCATTATCATCAAAATTAATTTTTGCATCCAATGCTAATAATGCACCATCCTCTGTAACTATCAGCGGATTAATTTCAATCTGGCTAGCATCTTTAGCCAAAAATAATTGCACCATACCAGACATTAGCCCTTGTAAGGATTTCATTTGCTCACTGTTTAGGGATAAAGCAAATCCAAGCTGGCGGCATTGATACGCCTGCAATCCGACAGCAGGATTGATAAAGAGACTGATGATTTTTTCCGGGCTCTCGGCAGCGACCGCTTCAATATCCATACCACCGGATTTTGAAGCGATAAAACACAGCTTCTCACTCTGCCGATCAACAATTAAGCTAAGATAAAATTCATGTTTAATTGGATGGGTTTTTTCAACTAAGACGGCGTTAATGGGCAAACCTGCTGTACCGGTTTGCTTGGTAATTAATCGTTGTCCTAGCATTTGCTCGGCAAATAATGCAGCTTCCTCCGCACTGTGCGCGATTTTAACGCCACCCACCTTACCTCGCCCCCCCGCGTGAACCTGCGCTTTTATTGCCCAGCTATCACCTTCCAGTGTATGTGCAGCTGCAAATGCTTCTGCCGCTGTTGTGGCCACTCTATTTTCAGGAACAGCGATCTGGTAATCTTTAAAAAGTTGTTTAGCCTGGAATTCATGAATATTCATCGTTAACCTTATCTGTATTTCAAACAATGGACTAAAAACTAGAGTATATATGCTGGACCGTTATATTTCAGTATTTATTAAGTAAGGGTTAACTAGCTGCTTCTAGCGTATGTATATGTACATCCTGTTGTGGATAGGGGATAGAGATATTTTCCGCATCAAAACGTTCTTTTACTTTTCGCGTCACATCCCAGTAGACATCAAAATAATCATCGGTATTAGCCCAGGGACGAACCACAAAATTGACTGAAGAGTCTGCTAGTTCATGTACTTTTATAATTGGTTCTGGTGTCTTGTGTACTAATGGGTGTTGTTGCAATATATCCATTAGTACAGTTTCTGCTTTGGCGATATCAGCATCATAGCCAATGCTAAATACCATATCCACACGTCGCGTCACACTTCCTGTCACATTGATAATCGTACTCCCCCAGATCGAATTATTAGGGATCACTACCGTCTGATTATCGGGTAATTTTAGCGTTGTAGAAACCAATGTCATCGAATCGACAGTGCCAGTCATACCAGCAACATTGACAACATTACCGATATCATAGGGACGATATATTAAGATCATTAACCCAGAAGCAAAATTACTTAAAGTGCCTTGTAAAGCAAAACCAACAATAAAACTGACAGCCCCTAATGCAGCAACAAGAGGAGCAACATTCACTTCCAGCATAGTTAAAGCAACCATCAGACCGATTGCTTTAGTTAAATTGCGTACCAAACCAACAAAAAATTCTTTTAGCAAATTTGAAGTATTTTTTAGTCTACTCACTGCTTTTGCGGTTATTCTGGAAAACATGCCAGCTAACAGGTTAAAGATAAACAACGTGACTAAAAATAGACCGATATTTGTTGCCCAGCGTATGCCACCTTCAGGGGATTCGAGCCAACCGGTTAGAGACGTTAGCATGATACTGGAATCAGCTGGCTTCAGTTTTGCACTTGAAACAGCATCTAAATAGCTCTGTAAGTCAGCGACATCACCTCCTTTACTTTGTAATTCCTTCAAAATCAGATTGATACGATCGGTAATTTTAATTTGATCCTCTTGTAATTTTTTTAATTGCTCTAGCAAGGCTTCCTTTTCTTTATCGTCTGCCTGGGCAATAGCAATTTGTAATTCGCTGACTTGTTGTAACTGGTTTTGCAATAAACCTTGCCAGTGTGCTGCCGTAGTCTGTAAATCAGCCTTAGTCAATGGTATCAATCGGAAGCCGAGTTCGTCGACGGTTACATTTACTTGTCCAACCGGATCAACAGATGGGTCTATTTCTGCTTGTACAAAATTGCTCCAGAGTATAGTCAATAGAATAATGCTGCTGCAAAATTTCTTATACTTTTTCATTATTATTTCCTTTTAGTGTCATTTAGTTTTATCAATGTTGCTCTTCATTCTCTTGATGAAATAAATTATGCACTTAGTGCCGCCAACGGGACTGTGAAACACAAACATTGAACCTATGTTCCGAGAAAAATGCCTACCTAAGTTATTGGCTACACACCTCTTAGCAATAAATTATAGAGCTACAACCCGTTTTCAAATTCTATCAAATTTTTATTTCCTTGCGGTATTTAAGCTGTATACCACTTAAAAAATTGCGCAAGACCTGGTCCTTGCATTCGCGATAATTTTTATGCTCTGGCTTGCGGAAAAAAGCACTTAGTTCATGTTTGCTAAGACGAAAATCAACTGTTTGCATAATCTCCAGTATATTGTCATCTTTCAGGTCTAATGCGATTTTTAATTTTCGAAAAACAATATTATTGTTTAAACGTTGCTCTGGCTCGGGTTGTGCGCCTTCTTTTTTTCCACGTTTATCGTTTATGAGGCCATTCAAAAAAAGTGCCATATACCTATCGTTACAAGCTTCATAGGCAGGGTCGTCATCTTTTTTTAACCAGTTACTAATTTGCTCGCGGCTAAGCTGACAATCGGCTAAAGCAAAAATTGCGATCATCTTAGAGTCATCGAAGTCAAACGTATAGCGAATACGGCGTAAAATATCGTTATTAGTCATAGGGAGATCCGAAAATTTATTGTATCAATGGGGGAAAAAGGCTGAGTGTTAATGATGGTGAGTATCGCTTTGCTTGTGCTGAAAATTGGGAAATCGTTCAATAGCATACTCTGTGTGACATTCGACACATGCGTTGTTTAATTTAAAAAAATAAAAATTGACAATATCCGCGTGCTTCATATCGGCAGCCTGGGATAACATCGTTGCTGAGCGATGAAAAGCCTGATCACGGTTAATGAAATCTGCGGGTAAAGATTTATGTAAGGCATGATGCTGTGCGGTTGTTAATTTTTGTTTTAATAAATAACTGCCCTCTATATTCTTGGCGATTTCAGACACTTTCTGCCAATCACCACTGGCAATAGCGGGCACAAGTGACATCATCCCTGTCTGAATGGCTTGCATTTCCTGCTGTAATAATCCGCGCATAGGCGCATCAAGTTGTAGTTGCCCTAGCTGAAATCCGGGTTCAGTTTCTGCATGAATGACGTGCCGTTCAGTACAACTAACAACAAAGACAGCAAGCACAATCAGGGCAAGTCTAAAATAAAGGTTCATTTGATTTATTGTGGAAAGTTATAAGCTATGTTAGGTGACGCTTTTTTGCTTTGCAACAAGAATCTAACCCAGCCTACAATGTAATCCATTAATTAAAAAATACAATACTTTCTTAACTTAATGGCAATGAGAGAGTGGCTAGACCTGCCTGGATAAGGCCTTAGTGAAACAGTGAATAATCCAGGTACTTAAATCGCAACTTGATTAATGTAACCGTTCAGCCCCCCCTTTTTTAACAAACAGGGGTTAGTGGAAGTTTTATTTGAAAAACTTTTTTCAATCCATTGGTTTCATAGCGGAAGGTGAACAGTTACTGATTAATTTGTATGAAGCAAGATGATTTTAGTCCTCAAGCTTCATACCCTTGATATGCATTAAGTCAGTTGAGTAACGGCTAGATAGGTAACAGCGCTAGAAACTATCGCTGTTATAATAACAACTAATAAGGTGTTGCAAGGTTTTGTGGTGTCAGGAAATGGCTCTACACCCTCAATAATCGCATTAATTGCTTTGATTTTTCCATTCTCTTCCGCTATATCATAAAAAATCACATCCCCTATGCGCGGACGTCGACTCATATTATTTAATGAAGAGATATGAATAAAGACATCGTCTTCTTTGTTGTTGCTTGCTGTTCTGATAAAACCAAAGCCTCTATCATCTTTCCAGGCCGCAATAGTGCCGGTAAACTCTTGTGTCGCCATATATAAACCTCTTTCTTCGTTACTTTACTTCGTCGTGCCAGGTCCTTGATGATAAATGTAGTCGACCACAGGCACACCTTCCAGCAAATGCTCTTTGATAATTCGATCTAACTTCTCGCTGGTCACATCATAATACCAGACTCCATCGGGTTGTACGCAAATAAGCGGTCCTGATTTACAGGTTCCAAAACAGCTTGCTCTGCTACGTTTGACCCTAAGTGCACCTTCATTAAGTCCAGAGTGTTTGAATTTGTCTTTTAATTGATCGTACAAGGCTTGTCCCGCACCCTCTTCTGTACAACGCTCACCAACACACACTAAAAGATGTCGGGTATAATCCATCATTCTAGGTTTTATTACTTCACTCATTATTTTTCTCCTATGCAAGTGCTTCCCAGCTATACCAGTAAGCTGACAAATTTTCGGGATTAAATAACCCATTCTCTTTGGTTAATAGCAGCCTGAACACCAGATGTCCCTTGGCATCTACAAAATTTACACCATACGAAATGCCGTCGCGACAAGCTAAATAGGCTGCATCAACTTTACTCCAGTTAATATGGCAGTGGAACGCCTCTGTTTCGATATTTAACCAGTCTCCGCGTTGCTGAAAATCTTCAGCTTGCAGAAACAACTCAGTCACTGCGCCTGCTTCTGCGCGCACAATCGCTCTTAGCCGTCCCCAGCTTTGACAGGCGCTAACAGCTTCCGCTAATTTATCCGCTTGAATACGCGCTACTTTATGTTCGCCAGCACTGTCTCCAGCCGCAATGGCATTCAGAACCTCACCCACGACAACGCCAAAATAATCAGCTATTTTTTCTAGTGTTAAACCATGATTATCCTCGACATAGCGTCTTAAACAGGCATACCAACCGTCTAAGCCCATTGATAAGGAGATACCTGCTTGCTCTCCTGCTTTAGTCGCGCCTGTCAGACTATTATATTTATTGGCGTAGCCTCTTGGGGTAATCATCAGTCCCTCCTTGATAAAGGTTGATGAATTACCAATTAAAACGGTGGTCAACATGCCTATATCACACTCCGCCATTTCATCTAAACGCACCAGTTGAATCGATTGTCTGCGCCTATAAGCTGATTTCACAATAGCCACCGGTGTATCCGCGCTGCGATAGCGTAATAAAAGCGCTTGTGCTGCAACAATTTGTTGAGTACGCCGGCCACTTTTTGGATTATATAACGCAATCACAAAATCAGCGTATCCGGCCGCTTCAATACGTCTGGCTATCACGGGCCATGGAGTAAGCAAATCAGATAAAGAAATAGAGCAGAAATCATGTGTTAACGGCGCACCAACCAATGAAGCACAGGCAGAAAGCGCAGTACTGCCGGGAACTATTTCCACTTGTATTGCGTCATTAGGTGTCCAGCCAGCCTGTAACAAGACTTCATAGGTAGGGCCAGCCATACCATAGACACCAATATCACCGGATGAAATCAAGGCGACAGTTTTACCGAGTTTCGCTTGTTCATAGGCTTCTATACAGCGATCTATCTCTTCAGTCATACCTTTTTTAACGACCTCTTTACCCGCTAATAACTCTTTGACTAATTTAATATAGGTGGTGTAACCAATCACCACATCCGATTCGGCAATCGCTGCTTTGGCCTTAAAAGACATATGTTCTTCTGCGCCGGGGCCAAAACCGACTAAATAAATTTTTCCGCTCATGTGTGTTCTCATTCTGACAATGGAAACCGTTGCGTTTTTACCATCTGCGCCACGGTATTTGTATTTTTCAACTAATAGATCTGACATATCCGAGTCTGCTGCCAAAATCGCTGCGGCTTCCGAAACCGAAGGCGTCCCCACATATTTCATAACCACAGCCGAGGGGCTGGGAACGGGGACTTGTGCCAATTCTGCAGCGCTATAAAAATGCAGCGGTAAAGCAAGTTTTTCAGCTAACGCCAATAAAGCAACTTCATCCTGTTTTTTATCAATACTGGCGAGCTTTAAAACCTGAGTCAGGCTTAAATTAACAGATGTCAGCGCTTTATTGATCGCTGTTTCCAGCGTAATAAGAGGCGTATCTCTATCACAACCTAAGCCTAAAACCAGCCTCATTCAGGCACCCTGTAAACCACCAGCCTTTCCTCAAGTTGTTCCCAGAGACTATCAGGAACCGCTTGATTGGTGACCCATAATACCGCGCTGAACAGACTTAAATCGACACCGGCAAAGTTATCAAATAAATGAATGTTTTTGGGTAAGGGTGTGCTACGTGTCCACCAGTTTTTGCTACCTGCTTCTTGTATAAACGCGATGGGTTCTTCGTTCACTACATGTGCAGAAACACGTGTAATATTAATCTTAGGCGCTTCAACTTGCCAGCCAAGTTCACGCCCTAAAATATCTACAGGAATGGTTTTTCCTACATCAGACGCAGTGGTTAATACCGCTGTTGCGTGTAATAAATCAGCCAGCTTCTCGGCACAGGCATTAGCCCCACCGACATGCCCGGACAAGACAGGAATCACAAACTGAGCTGCATCGTCAACGACAATAATGCCTGGATCTTCATCTTTCGATTTTAAAAAGGGGGCAACGAGGCGCACGACAGCGCCTAAAGAGACAAAAAAGACAATTTGATCATACTGCTTGAATAGCTCGCCGATTTGCTCACGAAAAGGACCGCTATAGAATTGAGCTGCCTGATGATTAGTCTCTATTAATTCACGGAATTTTTCCGAAACTAAAATATCAGCATCAGGAACTTTGTCGGCAAGTTGTGCAACTTGATGAGCGCCATGTTTGGTGATGGCAACCAGGACGATTTTGGGTGTGGACATAATATTACTGAATTATAAAATAGAATATTATATCCTAGTAAAACAGTAGGAAAATAGCAGACTTGGCAATTAGCTGCTTTTTTGTAAGTGGAAGTCCAGAAATTAAAGTGAGAGATAACAAAAAAAGCACAGCCAATCCTTTTAGGACTGGCAGTGCTTTGTATGGATTTGGTTTAACTAAAGCAGTCGTGTCTAGTATTTTACTTCTTTCTCAATAAGCGTTTTGCCATCTATCACTAACTTGGAAATTCCGCCTACAGTCAAGTGCAAGGTACACTCAGCCTTTTCAAAGCTGTAATCTTCATCAGTTTTAGCTTTATCCCAGGTTAAAGAAACATAAGTTTGCTTATCAGTATCCGTAGATGTTGGAAAATAAACCTGATCCCCTGTGAATTTTTTTACCGCAAGCGGACATTTGTTATTAGCCATTGACTGCATAGCAGCAACTGCTCTAATCATGGCTGAGGCTTCTTTAGACTCATTTGTTTCTTCTTTGTTAGAGCCTACCATTAAAAAGCCCGCCGCAAAAACAGCAATGATGGCAGCCATTAATTTTTGAGTATTATTCATATTATTTCCTCTATTTTTCTTAGTATGAGAACTTATTTTTTCCGACAACCCCGGATAAGTTCCCCTCTCATTCTATGGGAATTATGTACCATTAGCAATGATAGATAATTGACTTTCTGCCCTTTTAAACTCAAGACATCATGAACAATTCGCTCTTCACTAGACCCTGCCTTTTCTATAAAACAAGACTGAGTTAATAAATCCTTACTTGCTAATAAATCAAGTATATCATCAAGCAGAGGTTTTACCTTTAATAAAATCAGGGTATCAAAATCATTGAGCAGATTTTCAATCATACCGACACCGTATCCTGCCGGGATAATTGCAATAGTATCATCGGTATCGGCTAAAGGCATTTTAGCACTGGCTGCAGAGGCATTAAACGAACTGACACCGGCAATGGTTTCAATTTGTATCGTCTTATCCAGTGCAGCGACTGTTTTTGCCAAATGCTGAAAGGTTGAATAGGTAGATGCATCCCCTTCCACCAAAAAAATAACATTTTTGCCGTCATGCAATTTCGCTAATACCTGTTGTGCTGCCAGTAGCCAGTATTTAGCCAATATATCCCGGTTATGTGTCATCGGAAAAACAAGTTCAGTGCTATTCTCAGGTGGTATAAGGCCTGCTTCCAACACGATATTCAGCGCGTAACTTTTCCCCTGCTTTTTTCTTACAGGATAGGTCCAGTCAGCACCAGAGTGTAATAAATTCCAGGCCTTCCGGGTAATTAAGCCCGGATCACCGGGACCTAAAGAAACACCATATAAATTGCCATTCATGCTTGTTTTTCCTGTTGTACACTGACAATCCAGACTGGATTTTCTGCACGCATTCTATGCATATCCAATATAGGCTGACTACGAGCAGCCTGTAATTGCGTAATATCCCAGCTGGCACCGCTTTGCTTTAACACTTCTAATGCTGTGCTGAGATTCTCTATGGTGACAAAGTTCATCACCAGGCAGCCATGGGCTTTTAGTTTGCTTAGGCAAAGTGTGATCAGCTCAGCCAGTTCACCGCCCGACCCACCAATAAAAACAGCATCAGGAGCAGGCCAGGAGGCCATACCTAAAGGTGCTTTATTCTCGATTAAGCTGTAATTATGTAAGCCAAAGTTGCGCGCGTTTTGCTGCGCATTGATGGCATCTGCATTATTTTTTTCAATAGCATAGACATGTCCATTAGCACACAGTTTTGCCGCCTCAACACCGACCGAACCTGATCCAGCACCAATATCCCAGACGATGCTGCCAGATGTTAATTGCATTCTTGCTAAAGAGACGGCGCGTACTTCACGCTTGGTAATAAGTCCTTTTTCCGGCTTACGCTGCTTAAACATCTCATCCGCATAGCCAAAAAGTAGTTCATGAGACTTAGCTACGCAGCGGTTTAAAATGACGACATCATTGCCGCTAAAGGTTTGTTCTGCTAACGCTGCAATCGATAGATGCTGAAAAACTTTTTCACCTGCACCGAGCAGATTTTCCGCAACGACCATGGTAAATTGCGCTGCCATATCTTCGCTGATTAACATACGCGCAATACGCGCTGGACAATTTTCAGGGCTGGTCAGAATGGCTAATTTATCATGCTGGTTGATAGCCTGTAACAGGCTATATAAACCATGCTCTGCCCCAGAACCTGTCTGCCATTCACCTGCATCTTTACTATGCACCGAACAGATTTTAGCATCTTGCCATGCCATGCCTATACTGGCGAAAGCTAACTGAATAGAAGAAACATTAGGCACTATTTGCAGTTGTTCAGTGCCAAGTTTTTTAGTTAAAAAGCTGGCAATGCCATGACAAAGTGGATCACCGGTTGCTAATACGACAACCTTTTTCTGCGCGGCTAAAGCATCGCTAATCCAGTCGGGCACTTTGCTTAACTGTCCGGTTAAATCTTTGCATTCGGCAGTGTTAATTAAATTGCTAAAAAGTTTTAATACCCGTGTTGCTGCAATCACTACTTCGGCATTTTTCAGTGCGGCTAAGGCAGATGGTGACAATCCTTCAAGGCCGTTATCCAATACACCAATAATCTGACATCGATTAGTCATAATCAACTAATTTTCCTCCTTCAAAATCACACATTAAGATACGATAGCTAAAAACACCCGGATAACGCGCCTCCAGCGTTGTGACTACACGTGCGCACAAAGCTCTATAAAAAGTATTCCCCAGGCCTAATTCTTCCATACGCTCTCCAGCAAAGCGCGCTGTCTCATTATTAGCGATTTCTCTGCAAACGGATTCATCCGCACCAGATTCTGCGGCAAGATCCGCTAATAATTGCGTATTAACAGCATTGCGTCGAGCATGAGTAATAATCTCACCTTGCGCTATTTTGCTGAGTTTGCCAACCATGCCGCCAATAATGATCTGTTTGATGCCGACCTGTTGCGCACTATCTAAGGCAGGGCCTAAAAAGTCTCCCATTTGCACAAAACAGGGCGGATCTAAATCCACTAATTCACGCATAGTGAATTTTTCTGTACGCCCACCCGTGGTTAGGACAACCGTTTGCTGTCCCTGATTCGCTGCAACTTCTACCCCTTGTACAACACTGGCGCGGAAGGCCGCCGTTGAATACGGGTGAACAATACCCGTGGTGCCTAATATTGAAATGCCATTAATAATGCCCAAACGATCATTCAGGGTTTTTTTCGCCATCGCCTGGCCGCCCGGCACTGAAATAATCACTTCCAGACTTTTTGAGCGCAACAGTTCGCTAGCCACCTCGCGGATATTGGCTTCTATATTTTTTCTTGGTACAGGATTAATAGCAGGTCCTCCGACTTCAAGTCCCAAACCTCGCATGGTAATGGTTCCCACGCCATCGCCGCCTTTTAATAACACTGCATTTGCTGAGTCTTGCAAGACACGCACATCGACTGTGATATGCGCTCCATGAGTACAATCCGGGTCATCTCCCGCATCTTTGATAATCACAGCATGCGCATGATCGTCCGTAACTGAACTTGCATGTACGACAAAGACAACACGTTGCCCATTTGGCAATAAAGTGTCTATTTGCTCTGGCACTGCCCCTGTTAGCAGGCCTAAAGTTGCTGCTCTTGCAGCCGCCGCAGAACATGCCCCTGTGGTATAACCTTTGCGTGTGCCCTTGGTTTTTTTAGGTGTCATTAGCGTATAAAATGAAAGTTTATAGAATAAGCAAAAGCACGACATACTACTCTTAAGGTTTGTATGCTAAGCGTTCAGTCCCTGCAGGGCAGGGTGGAGTTAAATGACGTTTTATTAAAAAAACAACCCTCTACCCTTATACTCTAAAGAGAGAACTAAACGCTTAGGAATATGCACAGAATAACTTAGGCAATTTATTCTGTTGTGTAGAATGGGTAGAGCCTTAGCGAAACCCATTAATTGGCAGTACGCTATAGCAAATGCACTATTGATCGGTTTCACTTCGAGCTCTTACGATTCGCTACACGACTTTTCAAGTTGTTACGACGCTACTCAACCTACAGTTGCTTAAGTGCGTCACACACGCTCCTTACTTGCATGCCCTGGCTTAATTTTTCATAGCAGACTATAACATAATTGATTATTATGCTACTTAAACTCAGCTATAATCTTGGAAAAATCGTGAACCTAACGGAAAAAAACATGTCTTTAAAATTAATATCTATCCTGATTGTTTCCACCCTGCTCTCTAGCTGCGCAACCTCGCCTACAGGCAGAAGTCAATTGCTAATGGTGTCGGAAAGTGAAATGGATCAAATGGGCGCACAGTCATTTACGACGCTAAAAAAAGATATGCCGATTGAACAAAACCCTGAAATCAACGCCTATGTACGCTGTGTCGCAACCGCCATTACCAATGAAGTTGGCGGTGATTGGGAGGTCGTCGTATTTAAAGAACCTTCAGCAAACGCTTTTGCACTCCCGGGGCGGAAAATTGGTGTACATACAGGGCTTTTAGCGGTAGCAACAAATCAGGATCAATTGGCAGCGGTATTAGGACATGAAGTCGCTCACGTCCTGGCAAATCATGGTAATGAGCGGGTTTCTCAACAAACAATGGTTAGCCAAGGCATGTCGATCACTCAGGCCATATTAAACCCGCAATCTGAATTAGGCAAAACAGGCATGGGAGTGCTTGGGCTAGGTGCTCAATACGGCATTCTAATGCCATATAGCAGAGCACATGAATCTGAAGCCGATATTTATGGTCTGGATTTAATGGCTAAAGCTGGATTTGACCCACGCGAAAGCGTTACACTCTGGATTAATATGGGCAAAGCAGGCGGCGAGACCCCGCTTGAATTTATGTCTACTCACCCTGCACATGAAACGCGTATTTCCGATCTGCAAAAGCATATGCCTGCCGCCTTGAAATTGCGCGCAGAAGCACAAGCCAAAGGGAAAAAACCGCAGTGTAAATAAGACACGTTATTCCCTTGCGTAGGATGGGTAGAGCCATAGCGAAACCCATCAATCGGCAATACGCTTAGCACATGCGCCCTTCGGATTCCACTTCGTGCTCTTACGAGTCGCTACACTACTTTTCAAGTCGTTACGACTCAACCCATCTTTACAGTTGCTTAAGGAGTGAATATTCAATAAAACCGGAAACCAAGAAAAACGTATTTTTTTGTAGATAGGGATTAGCTTAGCGTAGATAACATTATCCGGCATATGACGCTGAACCCTGCCGGATAACGTTTTTTAGTCTTGCGCAATAAAAAAGCTAATCCGGTCTACAGCGTTGCATTTTTGAATAAAACTCATCATGCCTGATTTCGGATATAATTCAATTTTTGCTCCTAAGTGTGTCATACACACGCCTAATCTGAACATTTATTGGCTTGCTCTGCAAGGGCTAATAAGGCATGAATTGCTGCAACAACTAATGTAGAGCCGCCTTTTCGACCTTGAGTAATGATCCAGGGGATATCCTGCAATAACGCGGTTTCTGCTTTTGATTCAGCCGCTGACACAAAGCCTACTGGCATACCTACAATCAAGGCGGGGCGCAGATTTTCCTGCGTAATCATGCGGATAATTTCCAGCAATGCCGTTGGCGCGTTACCGACAGCCACAATACTGTTATCCAATAGACCTAAACGTTGGGCTTTACGCATTGCCTGTACCTGCACGTGTGCTATTTTCACTTTTTCGCCTGACAATTACATCCGCATCAGAAATAAAATGATGTGTACTTACACCAAAATGACTTAATCGCGGCTGCGACAAACCCACACAAATCATCTCTACATCCGGCAAAATGTTTACTTGCGCCCCGAGTGATGGCATTTAAACCTGCTGAGACCGCATCCGGATGAAATCGGGTGAGTCCATTGAACTCAAAATCAGCCGTAGCATGGATCATTCTCGCGCACTATATTCCATTCAGCTGCTGCATAATGATGCTCGCCTACTTCCTGATCAACAATAGCAAATGAATCATGTTCTATTTTTTGACCTGCGGGGGTCATTTGTTCTGTGATGGTATTTTGTTGCATGGTTTTTCCGACTTGCTAAATGCCCGCTATCATACCCTTGTGCTGATCTTTTTTATAGTGATAGCTCAGTAACTGCGTGGTGGTGCTTTTAGCGTAATTCTCATTACAAGTCTCACATAGCAAAGCCTGATACCTTTAAAGTCACGCGCCCAGGGCTTTACTGCGGTAAATTTAGTCGCCGCTTTGTTAGCCGTCTTTTTTATCGGGGAATTGTCCATAGGTCAATAAATACAGCGTTTTGTTATTTTTTTGATGGCATAATACTGATATTCCCTGCAACGTTAAAAGTCTTTGCGCATTTTTTTTCGCGGCTGATTTATCGCTTAACGCCGCTAATTGCAAAGTGTAATAATGATCGGGCGGGAAATGAAGCAGCCGTTTTTTGCGTTACTTTTTTATGGGTGGTTTACTGGCGGCGACGGCTGAATTTACTGACTTCGCTGGTTTCACCAGCTCTGAAGCCCCTAGCATGAGGCTACTGCGAATTCATCACCTTTTTTTACCTGCTGATATTTGTGCCAAAAAACTTTTATCTATCTCCTGATGCGCCAATGGCACGCCTTTAACCTGGCGGTAGCGGGAAACGCGTGAGGGACCGCCGTTATAGGTCGAATAAGTCGATCGCGCTAAATTATCCAACCCGCCGTAATATTTATACTCTTGTTTTTTGATAGCATAGCGAGTCAGGTAGCGATACAAAATATCCTGGCCAGCATGCGTATTATGCGCAATATCCCAGCGCACTTTATCTTTTGCATAAATACCTCGCCACACCCGCTCATTGATTTGAAAAGTAAGCCGACATCACCGGTAGACGAAGCTAAAGGACGATCTTATTATTTTTTATGACATAATAAGCCGCCAGCAACTTTTCCTGCTCGGTACCGTGGTTAATAATAGTTGACGATAAATCTTGCGATGATCAGCACTTAGCGCTTCGTCCCTTACGGTCCACCTGTTGCAAAATCAAGGTTCTAATATCGGATAAATAATCAGGCAATCTGCTTTTTTGGGCACCCAGCGATTTAAGCGGTCTGTACCCATATCGTTGCCTGAGCTGTAGAGATAGGGTTAAAACTGAAGTGCCAACTGATGGGAGCCTTGCTTTCTGGAAGCGTTTAAATTAAACAACTTCAATAAATCCGGGTCCTGAGTATTCGCTATAAAGTGGTAAAGGCTGTTTATCCTGTTGATTTAATAAACTGGCTAAACGTCGTAATCCGTCAGTAGAAATGGCCCCATACCAAATTCATACTCTAGCTTTTCCAGTGTCTGTAAGGCATTGCCAGCACTCATAAAAGAAAAAACGGGCAATATGCGCGTATTATCCGCCTCAAGGCTAATCTGATGCACCACTGTGTTGTAGCTGTTGCCAGCTACTGATAAATAATGCTGGGGCAGGATCCTGTCCTGCTTCGCTATCGCCTTTGCTGCGTCGCCTGAATTTGATAACGCGTGTATCCAATAAAATATCCAGCAAAGTTTCATGTAATTCAGCTGATTGCGTTTGACGTGCCAGTTGTTTAATGACAAATGCAAAAAAGCATCCCATTGTTGCCATTGCGTATTAAATGCCTGTAACTCGCTATTAGTTAATATCGTCTCAGCTTGCTGACGGTGGTGGTGGCTTTTGTAAATCAACGCTTAAGTCCATTCCCCAAGCCTTGCTCAGCAACAGCGTCAATTGCGTGAGGGGCTGTGCGAATTAACCAACCCATGCACTGTCTGTGCTGAATGACGTCCAGCAAGGCAGATAAAACTTCTTCCGTTTCTTTCTCATACTTAAACCTCTTAGATCGACTGTAAACTGAGTCATAACTGGCCTCGTGTTGAGATTCTATGGCATTCGTCAGTAGCTGATTATTAATGCGCGATCTCTTGAGTATCAAACAAACGAACTTCCTTAGCTGTAAAAAATATTTGCAGTGGCTGATTTTTGCTTTAACAGTGGTCACCGAAGTAGGGCACCGAAGCCCTCCATTGCGTTAAAGTAGTACAGCCTTTGCCTTGAGGGAAGCCTAAGCTGATTTCTGTTTCCAAACGTGATTAATATCTGCTGATTTAGTACATTGCAACTTTGGTACAGAAAAAATAATCGCATTACACCCCCTGCATCAAGCGCATACTTTAGTTTGTTACCAGGCTGGAAGTAAAGGCTTCATTCATCATGATTTGCTGCAAAACAGGATAATCAAATACTAGAGGGATCCCATCCTGCTCTGCCCTGAGCACTTGAGTATTGAGAATATAAACACTAAAATAGTGAGAAGCAAATGAGACTGGCTTTAACATGGTGTCGCTTGAGTGGATGATAAAAATAAGCTTAGCTTACACTCAGCCATTGCTTTTCGTTAGAATGAGCACAATAAAGCAGTAAAAGGTCAGGTCTCGCAAAAGTATTGTCACCAAGATATATTTGAGCATTTAAACTAGAACAGATATCAACTTTCAGCCTCCCTACACACTCTAAAACAAAACGTTTATAATTTTCTCTCGCAAGCTTCTTATTTCGACCAAACTGGGATAAGACCCATTCCTGGGGTTAACCACTTTTGAACTTTAGTGTCTAACATACTAAGGCGTTGGAATAATTGGTTCACTACCAATCCTCTATACTACGAACCATATCTTACGCTCCCACTGGGTTAAGAACAACATAACGGGCAAGTTCAAGTAAATATTCATCTTTATCAACAAGTATAGCCTTATAACGTATCTTGAAAAAGATGACCCGACCGGAGAGTGACGCCGATTTGATACTTGAGTATATACACCATTCAATTGACGCATCCCTTTTGAAAGATTGCCATCTAAAAGTTTCTATTATTAAATGGTAGCGTCATCATAAATGTTTTCACGCCGATCACCACGGGAAGTAATGTGAAACAGTGCATTTGGAAATTCTGAGTCTAAGAGGTCTTGCCATAGGTGTAATATACAAGAATTACAAGAAATTCGTAATTCGAGACCTTGACCCCATTTTTCACTACCTGTACCTATAAGCAGCTTGAGGCGTCATGCCGACTTCCGACAGTAGACTTTCGGTGGGCCTACCACCATCTTCCAATGAGCTTTCCACAAGCGAGTAGACTAATATAGGCAGCCCACTTGTGTGCCTATGGCACACACTCAATGTTCAAGTTTTTAGCCATACCCGAGCTAAGAAATAGCCAATTTTATTCGAAGTTTTTGTAAGCGATTGATATGAAGAAAATCTGCTAGGAAATATAGAACAACTGGTTAAACAAGTCAAAAAAATACCTATCGGGCAAAGTTGGTTCTTGGAAAATATATTCCGAAAGCAGACGGCAAGTTGCGTCTCACTTGGGATACCTGCCATAGCCGATAAGCTCATGCAAAAGGGGCGTAGTCAAGATAATGGAAGCAAACTATGAGAGCAAGAGTATCTAACATGCAGTTTATGGGGAGCGACCAACTACAATTGGAGGACTCAGATCCATAAAAGACTTAAGAGGATGTCTCGGGGTAGGCTCGATTGATAACCGTACCGATAAATCATAAATCAAAGACCTTACCTATTGCGTGGATCTCTTGCGTGCGTTTATTTTGCCCCCGAATATTTCAATAGTTTAGTTTAAACAATCAAGCTGGTTTACCACTTGATCTTATTTAAGTTTACCCTGACCCCAGTTATTCCGACCCCAGTTATTCCCAGTTATTCAATAAGCAAATAAACCTTGCAAAACAGGTCGGTTTTTGGTAAGTATAGTTAGGAAAAGGCGGTTGAATTTCCTATCCATTTAGTTATTTCATTTTTTAAGTGATTGCTATTGGCAACGACAGTGGGTCGTGGCACTTAAGGCAACGTAGTAAAGGGGCAGGTCGGCCACAATTAGTACCAGAAAGGAGAAAAAAAGAAACTCACAAATCGATATATCAATTTTATCTTTAACAAGAAAAGGAAGAACCAAATGCAGAAACTAAAAGCCCGGACCGCAGGCATTGTCGCCTGGCCCGTGTCCATTTTCCTGGTGGCCGGTCATCTCCTGATCATGCATTCAATGGCACAAGTACCGTCCTGCGCTACGAGGTCGTCGACCGATTCGACGAGATCAAGTTGGATCCGGAAGGAAATCCTGTCCGGGGTGATCCGCTCGACAAGGGGTTCTCGGTCACCGGCACGATGGATGCTGGCTGGGCCTTTATGACCAAGGTGGACTCCATTCCAGCGGTGGAACACTACCGAGACCGTTGTGAATTCGAATTCCGTCCTGTCGACCTACGCCTTCACCGAAAGTAACTCGGCCTGGAGGCTCGACCAGTCACCGTTCGTACTCGGCGTCCCTGTGGTCAGTGTCGACCCGGATATCCTCCTCCTTCTGGAAAGCCATAGCCACCACCCCCACAGAGGCGGAGAACACTCTCTTCCTTTGAGAGCACGGACTTGACCAGCGCGACTTTCGGTTCGTCCCCGTTCGGTACCGCTCCCTTCTTTGCGTCGCAGAAGACTTACGAGCAATTCAACGGCATATACGAAATCGGTACTGGCGGGAACTTACAGATCGGTCGCATTTCCGCCGTTCCCGTGCCTGCGGCGGTGTGGCTCTTCGGCTCCGGCTTGTTGGGTCTTGTAGTGGTTTGGCGAGACGCAAAGCAGCTTAACAACTTTTCAGAGATTACCTTCGTACCGTTTTCAATTGTGCTAAATGCCGTGTTATTGTCGAAAGTGTGAGTACACGTAGTAGTGGTCAGGTCCCCAATGGCGAATTATTAAGCGCACTAGAGACCTGACCCCCGCGATCTTGTTACAATGACACTTACAGAACTAGGATGTAACCCAAAGTACTCTCCAATTTCTCTCTGACTGTATGCACCTGTATTAAGTTGCTGCAATCGCAGCATAAATTCCCACCATTCTGCTCTTCTATTTGTAATTTATACATGGCGATTGGTCGTCTTTGTTTCTTAGGATTACCACAATCACTGCCTGTATTTTCGATCTTGTTTTGCATTTTAGAGACAAAGGTATCGTCACCAAGCTATATTTGAGCATTTAAACTAGACCAGATATCAACCTTCAGTCCTACACCCTCTAAAACAAAACGTTTATAACTTTCTCGCAATTCGAGACCTGACCCCTCGCTCTCACTTGGCTTGATAGTTGCCATTTTATTATCCTTTTGAGTCAGGTTAGTGTTTTCAGCTTTAGTCGCTCTATCAACATAGATAGAGCCAATTCAGCGCCTTTTGCTTTTTCTTTTCCGCTTGCTCCAGAATAAGGATAGCTCTCAAAAAGGCGTTTGTTGTCATAGGGTTTTATCATTTTTCCGATGCGACCATGTGTCGTAAGCTTGCTTTGGCGAGTAACCAAACAGCACTGCTCTGCTTCGGTTGGGAGTTGGTCAGGTTTTTAGCAAACGCCCACATGGAATGGCATCACCCAGTCATCAGGCTATTTTGATGACCAAAGGAGAATGCAGGAATTTTTCTAAAAATGAGATTTCGATAATACAATGCTTTCAAACCAGTCCAACCATAGAAAAATAGTGCTCAGGAAGCAACAATACCAGCCTGTCAGATGCCTTTGATTTAATGATGGATGGTGAAAGCGTAATAAATACTGCTGGCTGCCTATGGGTTAATATATTTTTTCATACGAAAACAATTTTGAAGACATTCGCATAATCTTTACCTGAGTATTATTATCAATAATGCCTAGGTTTTTGACTAATCGCAGTTTATCAACCGCTCTAATTTGATCTAAAAGAATTAACCCTTTCTTTCCATCAAACTCACACGCCACTCTATACAAGGAAACGCAAAACCTTTAGTTGTCATCGGCGCTACGAGTACGGTAGAAAGCGCCATCATTTCATTAGGTGAAATGACAATGCAAGGTCGTGGTTTATTGATTTCTCTACCTTTCACCGGGCTAAGCTCCACAAGCCATACCTGGAAACGACCCACTTGATGCTTTACCATTCCAGGTCTTTATCATTAGTCAAATCTGAATTTAACCACTCTTCATCAAGTATTTCGGTACCTTGAGAAATTAGAGACGCCTCAATTGACTTTGCCCAACCTTCTCTTGGTTTCAAAACGGGAACAATAAAAAGCCCTCCATTGAGCACTTTAAATTTAAGTTCTTTCCCCTCAAGGCCTGCTTGCTCTATAAGCAGCTTAGGAATTCTTATTCCTTGAGAATTTCCAATTTTGACTAAATGAGCCATGTTTCTTGACCTCTTGCATTACAAAATGTAAGCATAATGTAATTACCTTTTATTTGCAAGAAACCAGAAGAAGCAAAGAGAAGCAAAGGGTCAGGTCTCGAATTACGAATTACTAGCTTTTCTTACAATGACACTTACAGAACTAGTACATAAATATTTATTCTTACCAACATTCAATTCTACAAGTCTAGTGCGTCACGCCTTGCCTGTCGATGACTCTAAACAAGGTAAGCCATAAGATCTGCAAGTCTTTGGTAAAGGACTGATTATGCATATAGTAGGCATCCAGTTGCACTTTTTGCGGAATCGGTAATGCATCGCGTCCATTAATTTGTGCCCACCCGGTTATACCTGGAGTTAACTGGTGTATACCTTGTTCAGTGCGCAATTTGATCAAATCATGCTGATTAAATAACGCGGGTCTTGGGCCAACGAAACTCATTTCGCCTTTCTTCCCCTTTTTCTTCCCCTCTCTCCTCTTACTCTTTTCTTCTCCTTCACTATACTAAATATTTATTCTTCCCTTCATTCTACATCTTTGCCTCACGCCGCCCGCCCTCTGCCTCTACCTATCCCTCTTTAGTACTATTTCTATTCCCTTCCTTTTTCGACTATCCCTCCATTAATTTTACTTCCGCTATTACTTTATCCTTATCCTCCATTTCCTATCTCCTGTCTTGAGCCAACAAACTCATCGCCTTTAGTATATTCCATAATTGCGGCACTTCATCCAGGCTGGTTTTACGTAAAAAAAACTTCCACCAGGTATTAGTGCGCTTTGTGGATCAGCTAATAAGTGTGATGCGACTTCGGGGGTGTTTATCTTCATGCATGCGAAATTTAGCCATGCTAAACAGGCGATTATGCAACCCAACCCGGTCAGACCAATATAAAACAGGCCCGGGTGAAGTTAGTTTAATAAACAAGGCAATAAGCAGAGCAGGGATTAAAATAATAATGATTAAAATCAGTGCCAGGCTAATATCAAAAATTCTTTTCATCATGTCGATAGAAAAATAATGCTAATGCGATAAGGAGCGCAATAAATTCGCATAATCTTCCTCAACTTTATAGTCACTGCCACGAAGTTCTTTAATCCGTTTGCAGGCATTCATAACCGTGGTGTGGTCACGGCCACTAAACGCATCACCTATTTCAGGCAAACTGTGACTGGTTAATTCTCTGGCCAGACACATCGCAATTTGACGCGGGCGGGTGACGGACTGCTTACGGCTCTTGGAGAGTAGATCTGCTATTCTGATCTTGAAATAGTCAGCCACTGTTTTTTGAATATTTTCGATACTGACCAGTTTGTCTTGCAAAGAGATTAAATCATGCAGGACTTCTTTGGCAAAATCAATGGTAATATCTGCACCGGTAAATTGCGCATTTGCCAGCACTCGGCGTAAGGCACCTTCGAGGTCACGTACATTTGAAGGGATACGTTTGCCGATAAAAAAGGCAACTTCCTGATCTAGTTCAACATTATTTTGCTGAGCCTTATTCATTAAAATAGCGGCTCTGGTCTCCAGATCCGGCGGCTCGACGGCAACCGGTAAACCCCAGCCAAAACGCGACTTCAACCGATCTTCCAGTCCGTCAATTTCCTTTGGGTATTTATCGCAGGTTAGAACTACCTGATTTTTCTTTTCTAACAGGGCGTTAAAGGTATGAAAAAACTCTTCCTGCGATCGCTCTTTGCCGGCAAAAAATTGAATATCATCAACAAATAAAGCATCAACATTGCGGTAATATTCTTTAAAAGCATTTATACTGTTTTGCTGAAAAGCCTTTACCATATCCTGAACAAATTTTTCAGAATGCAAATACACGATATTTGCATTAGGATTTTTATGCAGGATGGCATTGCCGATAGCGTGCATTAAATGCGTTTTACCAAGGCCTGAAGCGCCATAGATCAATAGCGGATTATAAGCTTTACCAATACTTTCAGATACTTGCAAAGAAGCTGCTTTTGCTAACTGGTTGGATTTGCCTTCTACAAAGTTGTCGAAGGTGAAGGCGGTATTAATAAAATTAGGGGTTCTTTTTTTCTGCACATCACTTGATGAACTCGCAGGGCGTTTAGGGCGCTCTGAACTCAGTGCAGATTCAACGCGTCGGGAACCTATCTCTATTTTGACCGTGTATTGACCACTGGAAAACTCAAAAATAGCATCTTCAATTTTATCTAAAAAATGTTCTTTTACATGTGCAATAATAAATTGGTTAGGTGCCAGCAATGTAATAACATCATTTTCTTCTTGTGCCTGTAATGGCCTAATCCAGGTATTTAAATCATTAACAGACACTTCATTTTCAAGACGGGACAGGCAGGAATTCCAGATAGAGCTCATTAATTATTTCACATTATTATAAACAGCAGACCTTGCTTATAGCCTCTCATTTTTCACAGTCAGCCGAAGAGCGACCTGGCCGTTTTAAGGGTCAAGTTGGTCATGCCTGTAGCGTATGAGAAATGAGGTTAGTTTAAGCTAAGTCTCTGTTAAAAAGAAGAAAAAAGACGGGATTAAATTCCCCTAAATAATAGCATAAAAGTGTACCCTTCTCTTATATTTAATAGCTAAACATGACGACAATAGAACTAACTATACTTATTACCGGCTGCTCATCGGGCATTGGTTATCGCACAGCGGTCATTCTCAAAGAGCGCGGGTATCGCGTGATTGCCTCTGCGCGAAAACCGGCTGATGTCACTCGTTTATCTAACGAAGGCTTTGAGGTTATACAACTCGATCTTGCCGATAGTGATAGCATAAAAAATGCAGTCTCGCAGCTGATTGCCATGACGGACGGCAAGCTGGACGGCTTATTTAATAATGCTGCATTTGGTCAGCCGGGCGCTGTTGAAGATCTGAGTCGAGATGTTTTACGCCAGCAGTTTGAAACCAATCTATTCGGCACGCATGAATTAACCAATTTGATTATTCCGCTGATGCGAGAACAAGGTAAAGGGCGGATTATCTATAATAGTTCGGTGCTGGGTTTTATCTCGATGACCTATCGCGGCGCCTATAATGCCAGTAAATTTTCGCTGGAAGGTCTGGTTGATACACTGCGCCTGGAACTATATGGCACGCATATTTATTTATCGCTGATTGAACCAGGCCCTATTAGCAGCGATTTTAGAAAAAATGCCTTCGCTCTTTACCAAAAAAATATAGATCCCAGCCATAGTTATCATAAACTCACTTACCAGGGGATGGAAACGCGTTTGCAAAAAAAGGGGCCTGCGGTTCCTTTTACCTTGCCTGCCGATGCTGTGGCAAAAAAAGTCATTCATGCCATGGAAGCTAAAAAACCTACAATTCGCTACTACGTTACTGTTCCAACCTATGTATTTGGTTATTTGAAAAGGGTTTTACCAACATGTGTGCTGGATTACCTGGCACGCAAAGTATGAAGCTGTGCAACTTGATCCGCTCAACACTATGACGCAAATAGTCATGCCACTGTCATGTGCAGGTCAGTATAATAACTAGTTATGTTCAAAATAGCTGACTTTAAGCCCAAAAAGTCAACAAATGGGAAAAAGTTTCTATCAGAAAATAAAAGCGGGATATTATGTTCAATACAGTAAGTGGCAATAATCGTATCAATTGTTTTTCTCACTGTAATATCTCTTTTTCTAAGTGCATGGTAATTGTCAGCACTTTTAACGGCAAGCGTGTCGACCTCTGAATTTGGCGCTAATAAGTCACTCATAGATCCCGGACAGACAGATGACGAGATTGATGCACCCCTCACTACAACGCATTCGCAACGCTTTTCGTGCAGTGACCATTTACAGTGGTGTACAGCAAAGGGCCATCCATTGACAACTCAATTGCCCAAAAATCAGCGCAACAATCTCCGGTTTATGATTATGGAGGTCGGTACGCAAATTTCCAGCCTACAGAGCTATATAGTCGATCCGGATAAGAAGTTATCTGCCAGTTTCGACCGTAGCGGCTATATACATAATCTGAAAATTCGTATTCATAATAATAGCTACCAGCAAATGCTTGAGTCAGAAAACATTGCAAATGATATGGTACTGCTACGTGCAATGGATAATATAGCTAATAGTCTGGAGCGTGTTGCTGAATTATGTCTGGATTGTACTCACCATGTAGCTGACATCAGCCATACCAGACATTCTTTAAGTGAAAAATATACGCAATTACTGGATCAGGTTGCCTTGGGCATCAATTTGATAGAGCGCGCCAGTGAAGATAGCGATTCACAACAGGCATTGAAAATTAGCGAGTTGCAGCAGAAAATAACCACGCTTTGTCAGCAGCTAACCGCAAAATACAGTAAAGAACTAAAGTCTCGTAATAAAACCAATGATTTGATTGCCGCCTTATTTATTATTAAAAGTATTAAATTGATGGGTGATGCCTTGTTAAAAATCAGTGATGCGCTTTTATCCAGAAGCCTGGGGCAAACGATTAGCACAGAACGCTATTTCTCCTTGACGCGCAGTGTCGCTCATCTGCAAAAAAAGGGTGCGCGTAAAAATCTGGTATTGGATTCCATTGCCGAAACACGTTCTGGCAGTGCTATTTCAGGCATAAGTGATGCCGACGAACAAAGCACGCTGGCAATCTTTAAAGATGGTGCCAAACATAAACTTAAAGAAGAATACCACAGCGTCAAGCGCTGGCATGAAGTATGCCCAGGGATAGCGCCCAGAATTTTGTCATATCAGAAACACGGACAGTCTGCTGCTCTGCTAATTGAGCATCTGGCAGGTAAAACATTTGAAAAAATTCTCCTGCAAGGCTCCGATGCATTGCTGCAAAAAGCACTTCAACAACTGACCGAGACTTTAAGCGGCATCTGGAAAAAAACCTTAAAGCAGACCCCCGTTAATGCGGACTATATGCAACAATTAGAAAAACGTCTAAGTGATGTATATATTATTCACTCTCGATTTGAACAACAAAACAGCCTTATAGCAGATATCACTATCCCGACCTTCTCAGAATTGTTGAAGCAGGCAAAAAAGCGCGAACATGCCCTGGCTGCTCCCTTTTCTGTATATATACATGGGGATTTCAATACCGATAATATTATTTATGATTCAGAACACGATAAAATTAACTTTATAGACCTGCACCGTTCCTGTTATATGGATTATGTTCAGGATGTATCGGTCTTTATGGTGTCTAATTATCGCTTGCAGACACTGGATCAGCCCTTTAGGCAGCGCGTATTACAGACGAATATGACGATGTATCATTTTGCTGCAACGTTTGCCAGGCAACATAATGACACCGCGTTTGAACTGCGTCTGGCACTTGGTCTCGCCAGATCGCTGGCCACTTCAACCCGCTTTACACTAGATGAAACGCTGGCAAAAGCCATGTTTTACCGATCACGATTTTTAATAGAACAGATACTGAATATGAATAATAAACAATGCGCACATTTTCGTACGCCTGTTAAGGAGATTTTTGTTGCCTGAGCTAAAGATTGGTGTTGTAGGTTTACCAGGAAAATGGTCTACAGAATCACTGGCTGATGCCGTTGCCGATAAAACAGGCTTTCGTTTAGTCATAGATATGAATGATGTCTCGCTGAATCTGCAAAACAACGAGCTTATTTATAAAAACCAGAACTTATGTGCGCTAGATGCCATTATTATAAAAAAAATAAGCCATCAGTATTCACCTAATAGTCTGGATCGCCTCGAATTATTTCGTATTGCCGAAAATGCGGGCGTCAAGGTTTTTAGTCGCCCGGATAACATTATAAAATTGATCAACCGGCTTAGTTGCACTGTCACATTACGCAATGCCAACATTCCTATGCCGGCAACGGTTATCACTGAAGATATAGCTGAAGCATGTACTACAGTAACGAAATTTGGTTCTGCTATTTTTAAGCCGCTGTATTCGACTAAGGCACGTGGCATGTGTGTGATTGACAAAAAAGCGGGCAAAGCCAGGGTGCGCAAAGAAATAGAGGCATTTAAAGCGGCCAATACAATGATGTACATACAACAAAAAGTGGCGCTGGGCGGGCGCGATTTAGGCCTGATGTTTCTTGGTGGTGTTTATATTGGTGCCTATGCTCGCATCAGCAAAAAGGATGCCTGGAATACCACGATTCATAGCGGTGGCGCTTATGCAGCCGCTGAACCTTCTACTGATATTATTGCGCTGGCAACCAAGGCTCAAGGTTTATTTGACATGGATTACACCACTGTGGATGTTGCTGAAACTGAAACGGGAGCAATTATTTTTGAGGTTTCAGCCTTTGGTGGCTTTCGTGGCGGTAAAGAAGGCATGAATATGAATATTGCGGAGCGCTATGCTCATCATGTGATACAGACACTGGAACAGAACAATGCCTGATACACTACACATGATAAAAGCTGAATTACTTCAACATCAGCCGTTACTGAAACAAAAACTGCACTTACAGTGCGGAAACTGTATCATGCAAATCCAGAGTAATAGCCTGGACTTGTTAGCGACATTACAGCATTATTTCCGCCATATTTTGCTTAAGCCTTTACCCGAAAAAGTCGATATGTATATTGTGGCTATCGAATCTGAAACGCTGGAGACAAACTATCCCTTTAAAGACTGGCTAAGAGAGCCAGCAAAAAGCGGACGTAAAGAAGCTTATTATGATATTGATGCTGCCAGATTGATTCGTAAAGTGCGTACCGGCATGTTATTTTTGCAAAGTGCAAGCAGTAAAATAGCCGCCGGACCTTGTCTTGCTAACTCGAATCAGGTCATTAATTTTATTAACAATCAGTATATGAACTGGCTGCAACAGCGCCAATGGCTTATCTGCCATGCAGCTGCAGTAAGTTATGCAGGTCGTGCCTATGCGCTGGCAGGTTTTTCCGGCGGCGGTAAATCGACGCTTATGTTGCACTTGCTCAACAATGATAAGGTTAACTATATTAGCAACGACCGCTTATTTATTCGCCAGCAGAACAATCGCGTTGATGTTGCCGGCATTGCCAAGTTGCCGCGCATTAATCCAGGCACAATTGTGCATAACCCGCGCCTGCAAGCGCTGCTCTCACTAAAGCGGAGAGAGCAATTGCTCAGGCTGCCCAAACAACAGCTCTGGGAACTTGAAGAGAAATACGATGTCGATATAGAAGCGGTGTATGGCGCAGGTCGGATGGCAGATAATCTGCCGCTACAGGCATTTATTGTGCTCAACTGGCAACATGATAGCGCACAAGCGTGTCAGGTAACACAAGTGGATATACAACAGCGTCGCGATTTATTAGGCGCCATTATGAAATCACCCGGGCCTTTTTTTCAGGATCAAAAAGGACAGTTTTTAAGCACAAGTATTAACTTCGATCAGCCTGCCTATCTTTCCATTTTAGCCACGCTCCCGATATACGAGGTCAGTGGAAAAGTTGACTTTGCAGAACTGCAGCGTTATTTTTATCAACAGATCATTAATGAGGATGCCACATGAGTAGACAATTATTGATATTACGCCATGGTAAATCAGACTGGAGTGAAGACCTCAGTGATTTTGATAGACCGCTTAAAACACGCGGCAAACGGGCAGCGCAACGCATGGGGGCTTGGCTGCTGCAAAAAGACATCATCCCAGACTATATCATTAGTTCACCGGCGGAGAGAGCGAAAAATACCGCCTTAAAACTTGCCAAAGCAATGGGGCTAACCGCTCAGCAAGTGCACTATGACGCAGGTATTTACGCCGCTGAACTAGACGACTTGCTCAATGTACTAGCGGCATGTCCAGCAGATGCCCAGCGAGTATTACTGGTTGGACATAACCCTGGACTGGAAACTTTATTAATGTTTCTGGACGAGGAAAACTTGCCCTTGCCAGAGAATGGCAAACTACTGCCCACTGCAACGCTTGCAGCATTTAATATGCCGACAGATTGGAGCGACCTCAGTCAGAGTAGTGGTGAATTATTGTATTTAACACGCCCATCAGACCTTGCTGATCAATTTCCTTTCGATGGTTTGACAGGCAAGGAGCAACGCAAACGGCCGGCCTACTATTATGCCCAATCCGCCGCAATTCCATATCGCTTCAAAGGTCAGACATTACAGATTTTACTGATTTCCTCCAGCGGCAATAATCACTGGAGCATTCCCAAAGGCATTATAGAGCCTGGCGAAACGGCATCCCGATCTGCTGCCATTGAAGCCTTTGAAGAAGCGGGGATTGAAGGTGTGATCAGTCAGCAAATGCTCGACTATTATTTGCATGAAAAGTGGGGAAGCACCTGTACTGTTCAGGTTTACCCTCTGCAAGTAACGCACATGCTCAGCGCTGATGAATGGCAGGAAAGTCACCGTAGCAGAGAGTGGTTTTCGGTAAAAAAAGCCTGCTCTCTGATTAAAAATAAGCCCTTGCAAACAATGTTTTTGGCATTAGCAAACCGCCTAACTAAAAATACAGATTAATGCCCAGAGTCATCGCTGCTTTAATCCGGCATGGTGATTATCAGCAATTACCAGATACACCAAGCGCTCACCAGCCTTTTCCCCTTACCGAACAAGGGCTTGCACAGGCAGGTGAGCTTGCTGCTATATTAACGGACTTTTGTCAGCAACAGCAGTGCCAGATTAATCCACATATTGCTTCATCGCGTTTGCTACGCGCCTGGCAGACCGCAAATGCATTAAGCACCAAGCTCAACTTGCCTAATAGCGTGATAAAAGAATATGACGAACTGGCTGAACGCTGTTTAGGTAGCGCGGCTAATTTATCTGTTCAGCAGATAGCCGAAGTCATTCGCCTTGACCCGCGTTATACCGATTTGCCTGCTAACTGGAAATCCGATAGCGCATTTTGCTTGCCCTTTCAAGGTGCTGAATCCTTGCTGGATGCAGGTAAACGCCTGAGATATTTTTTACATGCAGAAATGCAATACTTACTACAACACAGTCAGAGCGATCAACTAAAAATATTTATCGGCCATGGCGCTGCTTTTCGCCATGCTGCTTATTATTTGCGGATACTGCAATATGCTCAGATTGCTCAGCTCAGCATGTATCATTGTCAGCCGATCTTTATTGAATATAAACAGCATGATCAGTGGCAGCATATAGGCGGTGCCTGGAAAGTAAGACATGCACAAAGCCAATTTACCGATTAAAAAACGATGTTCAATCATTTAAAACTGCCCGCTTATAAAGGCCAGCAATGGATTACCACTAAGTTGCCTAAAAAAGTCCAAAACTGGCCTCTGGGGAAACTGCACTCATCTGCAAAAGACCTGAGTAGCCCGACTGATTTAAAAGCACAATTGCAACAAAGCTTACAGGATCATCCCTGGGTTTGGCCAAAAACGCCCATTTTTTTCTTTTCTGATCTGCATGCCGATGCTGATGCCTTTATGGCATCACTCATTGCCTCCGGCGGTATAAAAAAAACCGGGGCTTTTGATCAGCAATTTAAACTTACACGCGCCGGACGTAAGGCACATTTTGTGATTGGTGGTGATTGTTTTGACAAAGGCCCAAGCAACCTTAGATTACTACGCTGTATTCGTTTATTAATCGACAGCGGCGCTAAAGTGCATATCCTAGCGGGTAATCATGATATACGTGTCAAAATAGGAATACGTTCGGTTAATTTAAACAAAGACCCTAAAAGCGAACATTTTTTTATACGTATGGGCGCTAAAGCCATTCCTTTTTTACAGGAAATTCAACAGGAATACCTGCAAGGTAAAAAAGCTTTAAACGATATTCCCGATGCACAGACATGTCGGCAACGTCTGTATCCATCGGCAAGTTGGTTTGAGACTTTTCCAGAACAGGCGCAAGGCTTGTTGTCTGAAAAAATTATTGCTAAAGAAATGCGCCGCCTGCGCGAAAAAATCAATGAATTCGAGGATGACTTAGCTAAAACAGGAATAGATATACGCATAGCGTATGCTGCTGCGATTAAATGGCAGGCCTTATTTCTGGATAAAGACGGGGAATTTTTCTGGTATTTTAAAAAAATGCGCTTAGTACTGCATAAGGGTTCATTTTTATATGTACATGCTGGCATAGACGATAGCATTGCCCAGTTAATTCATAAAAAAGGCGTGAATTATCTCAATAAACAGTTTAGACAACATCTTCACGACGATATGTTTACTTTTTATTATGGCCCTTTGGCGAATACTATTCGCACCAAATATCGTGATATCGATATGCCGATGACTGCAAAGGGCAATACACTGTTACGTGAAAAGGGTATTCAAGCCATCGTACACGGGCATAAAAATATGCGCTACGGACAACGTATTATGCTGCGCAAAGGTATGGTTAATTTTGAATGTGATGCCTCGGTTGATCGACATACCCGTAAAAAAGAAAACATAGGCACACAGCAAAGTTACGGTGCAGCGGTGACTATTTTTCAACCTCAAGGCCGTGTATTAGGCATTAGTACTGACTACCCTTATATCAAACTTTTTCAGACACCCGCATAAGCCCTTATGAAACAAGATAAACAAAGTTTTCAGCACGAATCCTTACAGGATGCAGAAAGCATAGAAAAAATTCTTAGCTCAATCAGCGAGTGCCTTGCCAAAGGTAAATTAAAATTCAGTGATGAGGAAGATGAAATCGTATTTCAACCGGAAGGTTTGATGAAATTAAAAATTAGTGCGGCGCAAGATGCTAATCAACAGCGATTTAGTATTAAAGTCAGCTGGCAGCGTGAAAATAAAGAGTTAAAAAAGAAACCGCTTAAGGTAGGGTAATAAACAATGGTTGGGCAGAAACGCTAGGGAACAATAGTTAATAACATTCGAAACTAGGCGTGATGCGTTTTATTCAAAAATGCTAGTCCGGCAGTGTATCAGTTGCCTCATCTGCCGGATAACGTTACCTACACTCCGCTAGATAAACTAATCCAGCCTACAAAAATACGCTTTTCTTTGTTTCGGGTATTATTGAGCCTTCATTCCTAAGTCTGTTGGCCTATGTTTTTCGTTTACCCAGATAAACCAGGCCATGGCGTGGACTGGGTTTAGCAATGCCACTTGCTGCAATTTTGTTAGCACTGCGTACACAGCATAGAAAAATAAGGCCCAGCGATACTTTTTTATTGAGCATCACGGTTAATACTGCCTGTTCTCCCGCTGACATAATCAGAGCATAACCATACTGCCCTCTGATTAACACCTGCGCCAGTTTACCGCGTTGTATTTCATCGACGATACGATTAGCTTGAGCGGAAATGGCTATTGTCATTGCTGCCACCCGGTCTTCATCTAAAGCCTTATCCAGTTTCGCAGCCATAACCAGCCCTTCGCTGGATATAATTGCTGAGGCCTGGATGTCTCTGGAAGCACTATGAAGCTCGGCCAGAATATCCAATAATGTTGCTGAGAGTACGCTCATAAGCACTGATACTTGTTGCTATTTTCAGGTAAATAGTTTGGCTATGCACTTAAGACTGGACAAGTATTACGTGAGTCTCGTTCTGCACTTATGTTGGGTTACGTCTTTATTGCTTTGCAACAAAAATCTAACCCAACCTACACTTAATATATTGATTATAAATCAATAAAATATTAACGTAATGGCAGTGACGCGATACCTGTGAACACCAGCCTGCAAGGTGCCCCCGTGTTAAACCCGTAGCCTAAGTTTATTGGGCAACATCAGGATAGAACAATTGCTCACCGTCATTTTTGTATGCGCCAATCAAGGCCTGTCCCTCTGCACCTGTAACATAGTCTATATATTTTTTTGCCAGATCATAGCGGACATGCGGATGTTTGACCGGGTTAACTGCCATGATATGGTAAGGGTTATAGAGTGCTTTGTCGCCTTCATTGACGATGACTAAATCCAGTTTATCCTTAAAAGCAATATAAGTGCCCCGATCAGTTAGCGTATAGGCCTGTTTTTCATCGGCGATTTTCAACACCGCGCCCATGCCCTGACCAACGGCAATATACCACGGAGCTGAAGGCCTAATTTGCGCCGCTTCCCATAAGGCGAGTTCTTTCTTATGTGTGCCTGAATCATCTCCACGCGAAATAAAGCTCGCTTGAGCAGTTGCTATTTGCTTAAGTGCCGCGTATATAGATTGTGAGCTCATGACTTTAGCCGGATTAGCTTTAGGCCCTAACAATACAAAATCATTATGCATCACCGCCTTTCTGTCTATGCCATATCCTTGATCAACAAAAAGCAATTCAGCAGCAGGCGCATGTACAAAAACCACATCAACATCGCCATTTTCGCCCAAACGTAATGCTTTCCCCGTCCCTACGGCAATAACATCAAGACGCACATGATAGACTTTTTCAAAAAGTGGATTAAGTACGCGCAGTAAACCTGAATTTTCGGTACTGGTTGTGGTGGACATGCGTAAAACATCCGCTGCGTATGTACTAAAAGGGAATAAAATAAGCAGGGTATAACACAGTATTTTTTTCATGATAAAGTTTGGTTCTATCGTAAATATTTCAAAAGTATGAATTAGCCTATCCAACCGGGAAGACTATGCTGCTAAAGCTATAAACTGTTTATAAGCAGGGGTATTGTCTTCTGACAATTGCCCCTTTCGAATCATATGCGCTACTTCAATTCCAGCGATAGTTGCTTGAGCAGAATAAAAAGCCTTAAAACCCCATCATTGGCTTTGTTATTTTCTTGATAAAAAGATGATCTTGTCAATGATGTTATTCAAGTATTTTAACTGACAGATATCGATTAAGGTGACGTATCCCGCTAAAATCAGCAACAGATTAATATTAGCTAAACCTGCGTAGTTTGCACCGCTTTTATCCATCACGACTTTATCAAGAAATCCATTTTGGTTAATCGCTTGTGTAAAAAAGGTCGTTGCAGATTCTTTATTACGCTGCTCAGAGAGCATAAAGTCAAGCGTATCATCTTGTTTATAAATAAGCCCATTGCCCTTTAACTTTGATCTAAGTCTCATCCGTGCGCCAGGAATCGACTTGCTTCTCGTTGCTGAGATTTGGCTTGTAACGCAATAGCCGGTGAATAGCGAATAACCCAGCGATTAAGCGTTACATGATCAACCGTTACGCGTCTTTCTTCCAGGTCGCGACAAGAAATGTCATAACGCACATAGAAAAATACAGCGTAAAGAATAACGTCCTTTGGATAATGCGTCCCTTTGAAACTATTCATGGCTATTTTAATCTCTAAAAATATGGCATTGTCTCTGATTTTGCGAAATTTTGCGACAGAACCCAAAAAACTCACACCAATATAAACGTATGCCGGAAAGGCATACACATTGGCAAAATTAGTTTTGTTTGCCATAATGACGCCAACCAAATACAAATTAAAGATATAGGTGAAATTATGGCTACTAATGCAGAACGTAAAGAAACCCGTTTAGTTGCGCGAACTTCCGCAGAGATACAAGAAATCATACAGCGGGCAGCTGATTATTCCGGCGCAACCCTTTCACAATTCCTTATTGAGGCAGCGATGGAAAGAGCGCGTAACGTGATTGAACGAACCGAAACACTGTCACTCTCGATGGCTGGTGCTGATGCTTTGTTTGCCGCTTTGGAAAATCCGCCAAAAGCAAACAATAAGCTACTTGAAGCTGCGCAGCACTACAGGGATACAGTGAATGTCCATAATCATTGAAGAAATAACCCAACAACATAATCGCAAAACGTTTGATTGCGGCGTCACTGAATTAGATCAGTTCTTACAACAACAAGCCCGGCAGAAAACCACTAAACACTTCTCAAAAACCTACGTGGCACGCGGGGACTCAGCCCCCGCTGTCATCATGGGTTATTACACCCTTACTGGATACTCAGTTACAACTCCACCTTCCCACAGAGATTATAAAAAGCATCCTCACCCACTCAGTGCTGTAAAACTGGCCCGCCTTGCCGTGGATCGTTCGCAACAACGGCAACGCTTAGGTGAACGGTTATTGATTGATGCTATTTGTCGAACGGTTTTGGTCGCACAACAAATATCAGCCATAGGATTATTTGTCGATCCTATGACTCCACAGGTCGTTCCCTTCTATCAGCAGTATGAGTTTTTACCCGCTGATCCTGACGATCATTCACGTCTTGAGATGTGGCTACCCATTAAAACCTGTATAGAAATTGCAAGTACCTTGTCATGAAAAATCAATTGCAAAAGTCACACTATTATTTTCAATAAAAAACACTAACCGCATTCACTTATTATTCGGGCTTTTAGTTAATCAACCCCTGATAAATAAAGGGCTATGTCGCAAATATTCCAAAAGCATAGTCTTGCCTGTAGAGTAGTCTAATTGATACTTTTCGAATATTTGCGACAGAACCAATCAAAATCCCCAGACTCGCGGAATAATCCAGAGTGCTATAGAGGCGACGATCAGACTGAGCGGAAAGCCAAGTTTTATATAATCTATAAAGCGGTAACCCCCGGGGCCAAATACCATCAGGTTTGTTTGATAGCCTATCGGTGTGATAAAGCTCGCAGAAGCGGCAATCATGACCGCAATAGCAAAGGGTGCAGCACTCACACCAAGACTTTCTGCACTACTGATTGCGATCGGAAACATCACAATGGCGGCAGCATTATTGGTTATTGTTTCTGTGAGCAATACCGTAGCAAGATACATTAAGGCCAACATTAGCCAGGGATCACCACCCGCAATGAAAAATGCTTGTCCGGCAATAAAATCTGCCAGTCCTACTTTTTGTACCGCAGTTCCCAGACCAAATGCACAAGCGATAACCAGTAATACCTGATAATCAATACTGCGCCGAGCGCTTTCCATATTTAAGCAGCCACTGATTAGCATGAGTCCAGCGGCAAGCACAGCAGCAGGCAGAATAGCCAGGGTATTGCTAATGATCAGTAAAATCATCGCGAGCATAATCACAAAAGCCAAGGGTGCACGTTCATGGCGTACGTGATCGGAATTTTCCAGACGGCTGATCAGTAAAAAATCGCGGCTGTTGCGAAATTTGAATAAAAACCCTTTTTGCGCTTCTAATAACAGCGTGTCACCAGGCTGAAGTTGTATATCGCCTATTTTTCCTTTTAAGCGCTGCCCGTTGCGCGCGATCGACAAAATCACCGCATTATAGCGATGTCTGAAACGCGCTTTACGGATATTAAGATTAATGACCGGACTTTCTGCAGAAATGACGGCCTCAAATAAGCGCCGCTCATTTTCATGTGCATCGAGTTTGAAAATCTGATCCGAGGCAACCACCAGACCGCGTATGCGACGTAATTCGACGACTGAATCAACCGCTCCGGCAAAGACCAGGCGATCATTTGCCTGAATCTTTATCTGCGGTGATACGACAGAGATAATTTCACTGTCACGTACAATTTCAATTAAAAACAGTCCTGGCAAGTGACGCAGGCCGGCGTCCTGTATGGTTTTTCCTGCCAATTCGCAGCTTGGCTTTACCAGCATTTCTACCAGATATTCGCGTACATCACCAAATTTTTCGATGGCTCCGATTCTATCTGTTAACAAAAACGGTGCGGAAATGATTAAGTAGAGACATCCGGCCAAGGTAATCGGAATACCAACGGCCGCAATTTCAAATAAGCTAAAACCGGGAAAACCCGCCTGGCGCATTAGTCCATCGACAATTAAATTGGTACTAGTCCCGATAAGAGAACAAGTACCACCCATAATAGTGGCGTAACTCAGTGGTAAAAGCAACTGTGAGGCTTTGAAATGACTGCGTTTGCACCAGTCCTGCACCGCACTGGTAAACATGGCTACCACAGGGCTGTTATTGATAAAAATACTAATTGAAGCCGCAGGTATTATTAAGCGCACTAACGCCATCCTGATGTTAGAGGGCTTACCTAGCAATAGCTGACTAAGCCAGGCAATAGCGCCTGTTTCGCGCAATCCGGCAACAGTAACGTAGAGTACCGCGATAGTTGCCATACCGGGATTGGATAAACCTGATAGCGCTTCTGCAGGGCTAAGAATACCGCTTACTAATAGTACGCTCAACGCGCTTAATAAAATGCTATCCGCAGGAAAACGATTGCTTGCAAGCAATAACAGAGTGCATAGCAATATCAAAGAAACAGCGATAAGTTCGATCGGCATCTGGGTCGGGTTAAGCTTAAATAATCAGGTCCACAAAGCGTTTAGTAATTGCACTCGCTCTGTTGGCTAATGACGCTTCCGGGTAGAAGCGGGGGAAGAGGTAAAGAGTGTGTATCTCCCACCTGCGCCGATGTGTAGCATCGTCCTTGAACCAAAAGGTCCAAGTGGGTGTCTATCCTGCATTTCAGGCTTTCCGCTAGCGGACATGCACACCAGTACAAGAATTGACTCCCGGGGTAAATATAGGTCCAAGGAACACCCACTACACTGTCGAACGCTGCAGGAGATACTGGATCTATTTTAAACGTTTTTTAGAACGGTTTCGATTTTATGTGACATTTTCTTTAGTCGCTGGTCTAAATTTGACGCTACAGGCGTTGTTTTATCTTTAAATTGTATCAGTTCATGCGTCAGATTTAATGCGGCAAGCACTGCCACTCGTTCATTGGTTGACACCTTGCCGTTATGACGAATATTACGCATTTTCAAGTCCAGTTGCTGTGCTGAACGGATTAAATCCGTCTGCTCGTCCTCGGTACATAATATTTTGTATTCTTTACCAAGAATACTTAAAGAAACGGTATGTTGCGTATTCATGAGTCCTTTTCCATTGCCTTTAAACGGGAAATCATAGCTTCTACGCGCGAACGCACTAAATTAGTTTTTTCCACCAGTTTGGCTTTTTCTTTAACTAATTCATCCTGTTTGACTTTTAAGGTGGTGTTTTCATGCTGAATGACACTGTATCGGTTAATTAACTCATCCAGATTTTCTTCGAGTTTGGTAATATCAAATGATGGATTATTGGTACTCATAATTGACTCATTTTATTAAATCATAAAGCGATAAATAGTGTTTGCCCGTTTTTTACAGCAAATAAAATATATGTATTTTACCAAATAGTGATAACTTAATAATTTATGTTAGCATAAGTGAACAAATATATTGAGTCTGTTTATACACATAAACTGACTGTGTTTAACAATTTATCCTTAATATTCTAATGAGCTATTCTGTCGTTAATTCTATTATTTTACAAAAAGAGGCCGCTGATAGTGCGGCAGAAGTCCACGGTATTGCCGTCGCAATGCTATGTCTTGACCCTAAAACGGAAGCGGGAACCTGGTTAACCGAAGCGATCTCCAAAAATGCGGATTTGCTGGAAGATGATAAGCTGATGTTGATTAATTTATTCGATCAGTCGCAAGAGTTATTGGCAAGTGATGAATTTGTATTTGATTTGTTTTTACCGGATGATCAGGAGGCACTGAGCCATCGTTGCCAGGCACTGATGCATTGGTGTCAGGGCTTTTTGTTTGGTATGGGACGTATTCAGACAGATAGCGACTGGCCCGGCGATGTAGGCGAAATTTTGCAGGATATTGTCGAATTTACCAAGCTGGATATGGATATCGATAATGAAGATGAAGATGCGACGGAAAGTGCCTTAATCGAAATTCATGAATACTTACGCGCTTCGGTGATGTTAATACGTAGTGAACTGCATGATGCCAATGCTGATAATGATACATTACATTAGGAGTTTATAATGAAAGCATGTGAATTTCAGCAACGCCGCAAACTTTTAATGAGCCAGGTAGGCAAAGGAAATATTGCTATCATTGCCAGTGCAGTAATGCGCACACGTAACCGGGACGTCGATTACCCTTTTCGTCAGGACAGTGATTTTTATTATTTAACCGGATTTAATGAAGCAGACGCACTTGCCGTCTTTATCCCGGGACGTGAACAGGGGGAGTACATCCTGTTTTGTCAGGAATTTGATGAGACTAAAGCCTTATGGCAGGGAGCACATGCCGGGCTGAACGGTGCAACTCAAGACTTTGGCGCAGATGATGCTTTTCCAATAGAGGATTTAGGCGATATTTTGCCGGGCTTACTGGAAAATAAACACAAGGTTTTTTATCCAATGGGGCGAGATCCCGATCTGGATCATCACTTAATGGAATGGATTACCCATATTCGTAGCCAGACACGCAGTGGTATTAATGCACCCGGCGAACTGGTATCCCTGGAGCATACTTTGCATGAAATGCGCTTGTTCAAAAGCCCTGACGAGATTCGACTAATGCAGCAAGCGGCTGATGTCTCTGCTAAAGGACATATCCGGGCAATGCAAACCTGCAAAGCTGGGATGTATGAATATCAAATTGAAGGCGAGATCATTCATGAGTTTATTAATAATGGCTTGCGTGCCGTTGCCTATCCTTCTATTGTTGCCAGTGGTAAAAATGCCTGTGTGTTGCATTACATTGCAAATAAAGCACCGTTAAAAGCGGGTGATCTGTTATTGATTGATGCCGGTGCGGAATGTGATCATTATGCGGCTGATATTACGCGTACTTTTCCGGTGAATGGCAAATTCTCTACTGAGCAAAAGTTAATCTACCAATTAGTGCTGGATGCCCAGACCGCTGCTATAGCTGAGGTACATCCCAACAACCCCTGGAATAAGGCGCATGATGCATCGGTAAAAGTACTTACGCAAGGCTTGGTAGATTTAGGTTTATTATCCGGCAAGGTGACTCAATTAATCGAGGACGAAGCTTATAAAATATTTTATATGCACCGGATTGGACACTGGTTAGGGATGGACGTACATGATGTTGGCGATTATAAAATTGATGACCAGTGGCGCGCTTTAGAACCGGGAATGGTGTTAACCATAGAGCCAGGGCTTTATATTCCACAAGACTGCACCAGTGTCGAAGAAAGGTGGCGGGGGATTGGTATCCGTATTGAGGATGATGTGCTGGTAACTGAGCAAGGACATCAGGTCCTAACCGAGGCAGTACCAAAAACGATTGCTGATATAGAAGCGATTATGCAGCAATAATATCTGATTATGCACTAAAGTACGCTAAGCCTGTTGCGCATGTTAGCTCACAGCTTTGCATGTATTTATAGGCTGAATAGAGAGTTAACATGAAGCAAGAATATGATGTATTAATCGTCGGTGGCGGGCTGGCGGGAAACTGCCTCGCCTTAGCGTTACAAGGGAGTGGCTTACAGGTTGCCATAATCGAAGCCAATACGCGTGAGCAATTACATAATTCACCTGCAGGCGACCGTGCTTTAGCATTGGCAAGTGGTACGGTAAAAATGCTTGATGCTTTAAGTGTCTGGCAGGCGGCAAAGCCAGCCGCAACCGCTATCAATAATATACACATCTCTGATCAGGGGCATTTCGGAAAAACCCGGCTCTCGGCAGAAAAGGAAGGTGTGGCCGCTTTAGGTTATGTGATTACCGCACGCGACCTTGAGAATGCAGTGGCTGATTTAATTGCCCAGACTGACATTGAGCAACTATGCCCAGCCAGGGTGATAGGCATTGCCTCAGATGACTCATTTGCGCATGTCAGTTTAAAGCAGGCACAAGATTCACTCAATTTGTCGGCTAAATTAGTGGTTGGCGCTGATGGTGGTCATTCTTCGGTGAGAAAGCTATTAGGCATAGAACAAACGATAACGGATTATCAGCAAACAGCTATAGTAAGCACTATTAAAACAGCAGAAGCACATGATAACACCGCGTTTGAGCGCTTTACTCCATCCGGGCCTTTAGCCTTATTACCTTTTAAAGATGACTATGCAATTGTCTGGACGAGAAGCAGCGAGGATGCAGCGCAATTAATGCTGGCAAGCGAAGCCGAATTTATAGCCGCATTACAAGCCTGCTTTGGTTATAAACTTGGGCAATTTAGCTTGACAGCGCCTAGGCGCAGCTTTCCTCTCAGTCTGATTCGGGCTAAAAGCATGTATTCAGGGCGTGCCGTTATTCTTGGAAATGCAGTACATCAATTACACCCTGTTGCGGGGCAAGGCTTTAATCTTGGGTTAAGAGATGTTGTGCAACTAGCCGAAATGATTTTACAGGCGGTTGAGCAAGGCGCTGATATTGGTGCGCGACCGTTATTAGAGCGCTATGCGTTGCAACGCCAAAAAGATCAGAATACGGTGATTCATTTTACCGATAGTGTGGTAAAACTGTTTTCTAATGAATGGCTAGCGCTCACAGTTGCCAGAAATAGTGGCTTGGCATTGCTGGATTTTATACCTGGTGCGAAGCGCCAGCTCGCACGCTATGCGATGGGATTAAATGCGCGTATGCCACAAATAGGTACGCGGAGGCTGACATGAGTAGACAGTATGCAGTGATTGTGGTGGGGGGAGGTATTGTCGGCGCAACCGCTACCTGTGCCTTGGCGCAAGCAGGCGTTAACGTTGCCTTGATAGATGCGCATAATCCGCAAAGAACGTGGCCTATAGACACTGTTGATTTGCGCGTTTCGGCGTTAACAAAAGCATCACAAAATATTTTACAAGCTGTCGGAGTCTGGGAAAATATGCAGCTTCAAGGCATAGGTGCTTATGATCAAATGCATGTCTGGGATGCTGATAGTGCCGGGGTATTGCATTTTGACGCCGCCGACACCGAGTTTCCCGAACTGGGGCATATCGTTGAAAACCGCGTGACTATTGCTGCCTTATGGAATAAGTTGGAGACGCTTGAGACTGCACACATTTTATGTCCTGCAAGTGTTGTTGCAATTGAAGATAAACAACAGAGCATAACCGTCATTTTGGCGAGTGGAGAAATCCTAGAGGCAGATGTCATTATTGCGGCAGATGGCAGGGACTCAGCTTTACGCGAAATGGCGGGCATTTCGACAACGGGTTGGGAGTATAAACAAGATGGCCTGGTAGCCACCGTTGCGACTGAAAAAAGCCATCAATTTACTGCCTGGCAACGATTTTTACCCGAAGGGCCGCTCGCTTTTTTACCGCTGAAAAATGGTCAGTGTTCTATCGTCTGGACATTAAGCCATGCCAGTGCGCAAGCTTATATGGCTTTATCTGCAGATGATTTTTTACAACACTTGCAACAAGCATCGGGCGGTGTTCTGGGGAGAATACTGACGATCGGGCCGCGTGCCGCGTTTCCATTAAGCTTTCAATACGCACAGCAATATACCGCTGCACATCTGGCCTTAATTGGTGATGCAGCTCATGCTATGCACCCCCTGGCCGGTCAGGGAGCAAATGCGGGTTTATTAGACGCTGCAGCGATTGCCGAGCTGATCATTAAGGCCAGACAAGCAGGAAGACCACTAGGTAGCCATAAATTACTACGCCAGTACGAACGCTGGCGTAAGGGTGACAACCTGGCAATGATGAGTAGTATGGATGTGATTAATAAACTATATACTACACAACAGGAAGGCTTACGGCAGCTGCGAGGTAGTGGCATGAGCTGGGTGAACCAGAATGCCTGGCTGAAAAATTTTTTTAATCGCTATGCAATGGGCTTAAGAGATGACTTGCCAGCGATGGCGCGTTACACGCTTTAGCTTCATTATTGTGTAGCAGGACGATAAGACCTGAATTCGAATATCAGGCTGACAGTTTAGATACTGTTAGCAAATACATAATCAAGAGTTTTTTATGCAAGAAATTAGCTCATTTAAAAATCAATTGCTGATTGCAATGCCGAATTTGCAAGACCCCAATTTTTTTCATGGCGTCACATTGGTGTGCCAGCATAACAGCGAAGGTGCGCTAGGACTGGTAGTTAACCATCCAACTACTATGGTTTTAGGTGACATTCTGAAGCAGATGGACATTGCTGTTGAAGATAGCAAAATTGCGGCAATACCGGTTTTCGCGGGCGGTCCTGTACAGCAGGAACGTGGTTTTGTTTTACACCATACCTCTGAAAATTTATGGGAATCTACCATCCGCATTTCTGACACCCTGTCTTTAACCACGTCTCGCGATATTTTAAGAGCGATTGCTCAAGGGAAAGGCCCAAATAAATTTTTGATTGCTCTAGGCTATGCGGGATGGGGTGAAGAACAACTGGAAACAGAAATGAAAGCAAATACCTGGCTCAGTACACGCTACGATGAAAGCGTCGTTTTTGATACACCTATTAATCAGCGCTGGAATGTCGCAGCGCATAAAATAGGGTTGGACATTAATTTATTAAGCACTCAAGTAGGCCATGCATAAACAAGATCCTGTGTTAGCCGCATTAAATTCAGATACTTATTTAGGTTTTGATTTCGGCAACAAGAAAATAGGAACAGCCGTAGGGCAACTTGAAACCAAAACGGCCAGCCCGTTGGAAACATTGCGTTCTATAAATCAAATACCGCATTGGGAAAAAATCAACCAATTGATAGCAGAGTGGCAGCCTGCGGGTCTTGTGGTGGGCGTTTCACGGCAAGCGGATGGGCGTGATAATCTCATTACACCGAGAATGTTAAAGTTCTGCCGCCAATTGCAAGGCCGGTATAATTTACCGGTTTATCAAATAGATGAAGCTCTATCAACTTTTGAGGCGAAACAGCTGTTGTATGATGATGTCCAGGTCAGCGCGACTAAGCTGTGGGCTGTTCAGGATCAACTCGCTGCGCAATTAATTCTTCAATCCTGGTTAAATCAACACGAATAATAATGACTGTTAAGTATATAGAAATTCCCGTTTTATTAAATCAACTTGAGTCTTCCTTAATTGAGATGATGGAGCAAAGAGACGTTAAAGACCCTGTTGTTATCGGCATACACACCGGAGGCGTCTGGGTTGCAGAGAAAATGCATAACTGGCTGAACATTAAAGAACCTCTGGCTTTATTGGATATTTCTTTTTATCGAGATGATTTTTCGCATATTGGCATAAACCCCAAAGTTAAGCCGAGCAAATTACCGCTCACTGTAGAGGGGCGCGATATTATACTTATTGATGATGTCTTTTACACCGGACGTACTATTCGCGCCGCATTAAATGAAATTTTTGACTATGGACGACCTAAGCAGGTCATTCTCGGAGTGTTAATTGAGCGCAATGGACGGGAAATCCCGATACGCCCTGATTGCGTGGGTGCTGAAGTTAATTTAGCCGCCGGGCAACGCATTAAGTTAACAGGACCAGACCCTTTAGATGTGGATATTCAATCGATTGCTGTGGAGGATTAATGGTCGGTATAGAAAACTTACAGCTTAATGCACAAGGAAAATTACAGCACTTCTTAAGTATTGAAGGTCTCAACAAGGGTTTATTGACAGACATTCTGGACACCGCCGAATCATTTGCCGATATTTCTGAGCAAGATGTTAAAAAGATTCCGCTGTTGCGCGGCAAGACCATTGTCAATCTGTTTTTTGAAAACAGCACCCGTACTCGAGCAACCTTTGAATTAGCCGCAACGCGTCTTTCTGCGGATGTGTTAAGCATGAATATAGCGACGTCTGCTACTTCAAAAGGCGAAAGTCTGCTGGATACCATGCGTAATCTCGAAGCAATGCAAGTCGATATGTTTGTGGTGCGTCATTCCCTTAGTGGCGCTGCTCATTTTATCGCACAGCATGCCGCAGATCATATCAGCGTTATTAACGCAGGTGATGGACAGCATGAACATCCTACTCAGGCAATGCTGGATATGTTTACGATTCGCCGCATTAAGCAGCAGTTTGCAGGGTTACGCGTGGCCATCGTTGGCGATATTTTACATTCCCGGGTCGCAAGATCACAGATTCATGCGTTGAATATTTTAGGCGCTGAGGAAGTTCGCGTTATTGCGCCGAAAACTTTATTACCCGCTGAAGTTGAAAGTCTCGGCGTATCCGTTTTTTATGATTTAGCGGCGGGGTTAAAAAATGTCGATGTTATTATTATGTTGCGCCTGCAGAAAGAGCGAATGAGCAGTGCTTTATTGCCCAGTGAGAGCGAATATTTTAAATGCTTCGGTTTGTCTGCGGAAAGGCTCAACATAGCGAAAAAGGACGCGATTGTGATGCATCCAGGGCCGATTAATCGCGGTGTTGAAATTGCCTCCTGTGTCGCCGATGGCCCGCAGTCGGTTATTCTGCAACAAGTGAGAAATGGTATAGCCGTTCGTATGGCGGTCATGTCAATGACCATAAGCCGCAAAGGAGGGGTGAGTTGATGCATATTGAAATCATTAATGGCTGCATTATTGACCCTGTAGGGCAAATTAACCAGCAAGGCTCGCTGTATATTGCCGACGGTAAAATTGTCGGTCGCTTTAATGCACCAGACGGCTTTAGTGCTGATACTCAGATTGATGCACAAGGGCACATTGTATGTCCTGGATTTGTTGATTTAAGCGCTCATCTACGCGAACCGGGTCAAAGCCATAAGGCGACTATTCAGTCAGAAACACGGGCGGCAGCAAGCGCCGGTTTTACCAGTCTTTGCATTCCACCAGATACACAGCCGGTCATTGATACACCGGCAGTTGTCGAGTTGATTAATGATAAAGCTGAAAAATGTGGCTATCAGCATATCTACCCTATTGCCGCTTTAACGCAAAAATTAGCGGGAAAAGAACTCAGTGCAATGCACAGCTTAAAAGAAGCGGGGTGTATAGCGGTCAGTCATGCGCAATCGACTCTTCTGGATTTACTGGTTTTACGTCGGGCGATGGAATATGCCGCGACCCATGATTTATTGCTGATCTATATTCCACAAGAGTATGCGTTAAGCCATCAGGGCTGTGCACATGAAGGTGCAATGGCGAGTCGTTATGGTTTGCCGGGCATACCCGTGGCAGCCGAAACGATAGCCTTAATGCAATGCATCGAGCTAATAGAGCAAACCGGGTGTCGGGTGCATTTTCGGGGTTTAAGCTGTGCGCGTTCTGTAGACTTAATTGCCAGGGCAAAAGCATCGGGTCTGCCGGTTACAAGCGATGTTGCCATGCATTATTTGCATTTAACGGATGAGGATATGGTGCCTTATGACAGTCATTACCATGTCTTGCCTCCTTTGCGCAGTGTAAAGGATCGAGAAGCCCTGATTGCAGCAGTACAAAGCGGCATTATCGACAGTATCTGTAGTGATCATCAGCCCCATGATATCGACGCTAAACTGGGCGCATTTCCTGAAACAGAGCCAGGTATTTCTGCTCTGGAAACGGTATTACCTTTACTGCTGCGTCTCGTCGCTCAAGGTCATTTACAGATGGCGCAAGGTATTGCTAAATTAAGTTCTGAACCTGCTGGCATTTTAGGCATACCTGCAGGTACTTTGGAAGTCGGCGCAAGAGCCGATGTGTGTATTTTTGACCCTGAAAAACAGTGGCAGATAAATTCCGAAACCTGGTTAAGCAAAGGGGTTAATACGCCGTTTTGGCAAGAAACCATGCAAGGCAAAGTGACTTATACTATTCAGTCAGGAAGCATTATTTATCGCCAAAAAACCTGATAGCGCAAGTTAAGACAAGATTAAAAAAATTATAAACCTTTGTTAGGTTACGTATAAAATAGCAACACTAGCACCTATACTGGGTTACGTTTTTATTGCTTTGCAATAAAAATCTGACCCAACCTACAAAATAAAAGATTAATTATAAACAAATAAATGCTTAATTTAATGTAAATATTCAGATACCCTGCTTCCGTAGGATGGGTAGAATGGAACGCCTGCTTTATAGGCGCGTAATGACTCGAAAGAGCGCGTAGCGAAACCCATCAATCCCCCACAGAATGATGGGGTGCACTACGTGCTCTTACGAGTCGCAAAAAGACGCTCTACCCATCCTACAAAATGTGTTAAATTTTTTTGAGGGTGTCCTGAATACTTACAATTTAATGTCAGTGAGTGATGCGTAGCAATGCAGTACATACTTAAATGCTCAAAGTAGTTCGGTAATGCGAAGACGCGGGGCAAACAAGTGGTCAGGTTATACTGTTATTAGCGGTACGCCCCGGCATGATGAAAATGGCTAATAAATAGGCGCACACCAGAGACTATCAAACATGACTTTACTATTTAATTCAGTGATCTTTAGTAACAGCAAGGTAAAATGATGCTTTGCTATAGTACTTGCCATATCACTTAATCACTAACATCAAGAGGCTTCCATGCGCAATTGGAAATTGCTACCCATTATACTTGGGCTGATAGGACTTTCTTTCATAGTCTATATCCTGTTTTATTTTGTATTCCTCGATTTCTTTGTCGATTTATGGTGGTTCCGCTCGCTTAATTTTGAAGGCTATTTCTGGCTGAGATTGCTTTACCGTTTTATTTTCTCAGGCGGGGTAACACTCATATTTTTTAGTATTTTCTTTTTTCATTTCTGGATTGCCTCCCGCTACTTAGGCTTAAATCCGCCTGATGAAGTATTAGTCAGTGCTGACAAACGTCAACGCTTTCAGACCTTTGCTGATATTTTCATGTATGGCTCAGTAAAGATTTATACACCGCTTTCTTTTATCCTCGCGATTATTATTGCTTCGCCTTTTTATCACCAATGGGAATCGGCTTTACTGTTTTTCTTTGGTAGTTCTTCAGGCATATCTGATCCCGTTTATGGACAGGATATCAGCTTCTATCTGTTTTCCTATCCGCTGTATATGCTTATTCAGCAGGAATTATTGTTTACTTCGATTATTCTGTTTTTTCTGGTCGCCGCCCTCTATTGGATAGAGCATGTGTTTGTACCTAACCAGAATAAGGAATATCCTTTAGGAGCAAAGGTTCATCTGACTATCTTGCTTGGTTTCACTGCTCTATTTGTTATTTGGGGCTTGTTTCTGGACCGTTTCTCCTTGTTATATGTCGATTCACATGAACCGGTTTTTTTTGGTCCAGGCTTCGTTGAGTTGCGCTACACATTACCGCTCATTTGGCTAAGTATTGTTTCTGCATTGGCCTTGTTCGTCTCTGTTGTCATTTATATATTTTCCCAGCAACATCGCACTTCAATACCGATTTTTATTGCGCTCGGTGGCTTTTTATTGGCACTGGGCTTGCAGAATGTTTCCTTTATTCCCAGCTTGATTAATACCTTTATTGTTCGTCCTAACCCGGTGTTAACGGAAGGACAGTTTATGGAAAATAATATTAAAGCGACTTTGGCTGCCTTTGATTTAAACAATATTAAAACAGTTGATTACAAAGTTAAATTAGATGCGAGTGGCGATATAGAAAAATGGGGCACTTTAAGGCATTTTCAAAATATTCCGGTGTGGGACAGAGAATATCTAATAGATGGCTATCAACAATTACAAGGTTTACGACCCTACTACGAGTTTCATAGTGTGGATGAAGATCGGTATTATTTAAATGATCATCTGCAGCAGGTAAATTTATCAGCTCGTGAATTAAATACTGACAAATTACCTAAAGAAGCCAAAAACTGGGAAAATATACATTTACGTTATACCCACGGCTATGGTGCGGTGGTAACACCGGCTGCCCAGGATGCAGGAAACCCAATCTTATGGTATTTGCGCGATTTAAATATGCAATCAAATGTCGGTTTTTCCGTTAAAGTACCGGATATCTATTATGGTCAGGAAGATTATACCTATGCCATTGTGCCTAATGACCTGGATGTAGTCGGGCTAACTGGGAGCGATAAAACGGTTACTGGCGCTTATAAAGGAAGGGGCGGCGTTCCTATCCCCTCCATGTTTAGAAAACTTTTATTTGCATTCTATGAGAAAGATGAAAAGATTTTCTTCTCAACCAATATTTCTAAACAGAGCAAAATTTTATTAAGGCGCAATATTGTTGAAAGAATCGATACCATCACACCTTTCTTGCATCTGGATAAAGACCCTTATTTAGTGATTACTAAAGATCGCTTTTACTGGATTCAGGATGCCTATACCTTATCCGATAAATACCCTGTTTCTAAATTTGCCCAAGATGATTTTTTAGCGAGTTCAGAAAATTTTAACTATATTCGTAACTCGGTAAAAATCGTAATTGATGCTTACGATGGCGCCGTTAAGTATTATATATCGGACAGCAAGGACCCAATTATTAACGCCTATCGCATAGCCTACCCCGGCGTTTTTAATAGCCTGGATAGTATGCCTGCGGAATTACAAGAGCATTTACGTTACCCTCGTGAACTCTATTATATGCAAATGATGGTATATGCCAGATACCATCAAACACAACCTGGATTGTTTTATGAGCAGGCAGAAACCTGGCAATTTGCAAAGGTGAATAACAATTATGTTATGCCTTACTATCAAACCATGGACTTTGGTCATTGCAATGATAGAGAAGAACTGGTGATGATTAATCCGATGACACCTATAAATCGGAGTAATCTGAGTATGGTTGGCCTAGCTGGAACCTTAGATACAGAAAGCTGTGTTAAAAATAGTTATAAACCTTATTTAAAAATCTATAAATTTGGTAAGGATATACAAGTCAATGGCCCCGCTCAGGTTGAAGCATTAATTGATCAGAATCCGGAAATATCTGAGCAATTCACCTTATGGGATCAGCATGGCTCAACAGTCGCTAAAGGACGGATGGTGATTATACCGATGGGAGATAACTCTATTTTATATGTACAACCGATCTATATGATCTCGACTAAAACCAAGATACCTGAACTTACCCGGGTTATTGTGTCTATAGGCAACCAGGTCGTTATGGATACGACCTTATGGTCAGCCTTTAAAAGACTCAAAGCGATGTTTATCCAGGGTGTAAAAGATGAAAGTGGCACTGGCACATCCATAAATGAAAAGGATACTGAAATTTCGATTCCATAATTGATACTATTGAGCAGCAAAAAGTAAGCACTAACATACACGTCGGGTTAGATATTTATACGGCTCTGCCGTAAAGCATCTAACCCGGAAAATAACTGACGACGATTGCAACTATGAAGCAGCCCCATCGACTTTACATATTGCCAATATTGCTGATGCTTGCCACTGCAAATTCTGGCTGTGCAGTTAACCCTGTAACTGGAAGTCAAGAAGTGGTTTTGGTATCAATTGAAGGCGAGAAAGAAATAGGTGCTGAAACTGCCAAACTGATAGAAAAAGAAATGGGATTTGTTGATGATCCTGCATTATTAAACTACGTTCAGAACATGGGTAAGCGCCTTGCCAACTATTCTCCTTATCAGCAAGTTGATTATCAGTTTCAGATTATCGATAGTGCAGAGCCTAATGCATTTGCCTTGCCCGGGGGCTATGTGTATATCAGCCGAGGATTATTAGTTCTAACTAATTCAGCAGATGAATTGGCAGGTGTCATTGGGCACGAAATTGGGCATGTTGCGGCACGGCATGGAGTTCAACGTTTAACCCGTGCGGCTCCGATAGGCTTTGTTACAGGAATAACATCTGCCGCTGTGGGCCTTGTTAGCCCCTTGCTTGCCAGCGCAGTTTCGGGTACCGGGAGTTTTATTAATTCTGCCGTGCTTGCACCTTATAGTCGCGGGCAGGAAAATGATGCTGATGCGATTGGTCAGGAACTGGCTGCAAAAGCAGGTTGGGATCCCGCTGGCATTACTCATTTTTTAAATACGCTGGATCGTGAAGTAACCAGAAATGACAGCAAAGCATCTAGTATTCCTTTTCTGTCCACCCATCCTTCAACGCCTGACCGTGTTCGAAAAACAGAACAAAGAGCCACCGAAATAACATATAGCAAGCCTAATCCCGTTGCCAATGATCATGCCGCTTTTTTGCAAAAATTAGATGGCCTGATTTTTGGAGAGAATGCTAAACAAGGCGTTGTCATCAATCAGGATTTTCTACACCCTACCCTGCGTATAGGCATAAGTTTCCCACAAGACTGGGAAATAGTGAATCAATCAGAGTATGTCGCTGCAGTGGAAAAAAATCAAAATGCGACCCTCGTATTACAGCTTGATGGTGAAGGTATTTCGTCTGACGAGGCAGCCAAGAATTTCCTAAATGAAGCAAACCTTGGCAATAGCACAATTCAAAAATTAACCATTTCTGGCTTACCTGCCAGCCAAATAAAGATTGTAAAACAAGGGCAGGCAATCATAATGACCTGGATAGCATTTCAGGATCAAGTCTATCGTTTAACTGCTGTAAGCAAACAATTCAACACTAATGAGAAAACAGCGTTAAGCCAATCCATCGTCAGTTTTCACCCTCTAAGTAAGGCAGAAATGAGTACAATAAAGCAGCAAAGAGTGCGTATTATTGCTGCCAGAGATAAAGAAAGTTTGCCAGCATTGTTAAAGCGGGCAGGAAGTGATTGGGATGAAGAAAGCTGTGCTATCGCCAATAATCTGCAGTCAGGAAGTGCACTGGAAAAAGGTCAACTTATCAAAGTTGTTATAGCAGAAAGTTTTTAATAATCTGTATTGTTTCTGATTCGACCTTGGCTGTCGAAATAAGGTGTTTATTACAGCGATTATCACCCTGATTATTAGCTATAAAAATCATAGGATGATGATATGGACTCCTCTCCCTTTTGACGGTGTCATATAATGCACCTGATATAAGAAAAGAAAAAGAGGGAGTCGAAATGAATAATAGCGTAATAGGTCTAGACATCGCAAAAAATATCTTTCACATGTACAGTTTAACCATGAGAATAAAGTTTATAAAAAGAAACTGAAGCGTGCTGAAATGCTAGCCTTCTTTGCTACTTACCAAAGCTTGATCGGGATAGAAGCTTGTGGTGGTGCGCATTATTGGGCACGAAGAATTGACCGCATTAGGGCATGAAGTGATATTGCTCAATGCGCGCTACGTTAAAAGCTTCGTTGTCGGTAATAAAAATGATTATAACGATGCACAAGCTATCTTTGACGCGGTCACCCGTCCCAATAAACGAGTGGTCGCTATCAAAACGGTTGAACAACAAGATATTCAGTTAATTCATAAAGTTCGCCAGGGCTATGTAGATAAACGCACTGCCTTAGTTAATCAAATACGCGGTTTGTTAAGTGAAAGTGGCGTTGTGATTCGTCAAGGCATTAATCAGGTTAGAAAAGAATTACCGTTTATTCTGGAAGATGCAGAAAATAAACTAACACCAATAAGTCGCGAATTGTTTGCCGAGCAATACGAAGAATTAACCAAGCTAGATGAGAAAATTAAACAACAAGACCAGCGCATAACAAACTTATGTACCAACAATGAAACGGCAAAACGCTTTTTAGATGTGCCAGGTGTTGGTCCCATGACTGCGAGCATGATTGCGGCGGATATAGGTGAAGGAAAAAGCTACGCCAGCAGTCGTGATTATGCAGCCAGCTTAGGCGTGGTACCGAAGCAGCATAGTAGCGGAGACAAGCAAGTTTATTTAGGGATCAGTAAGCGAGGTACCGTTATATACGAGCCTTATTGATTCATGGTGCCCGTGCAGTATTGAAAAACTGTGCGAACAAAACAGATGCTTTAAGCCTGTGGCTACAAGGGCTGATAGAGCGACGTGGATTTAACAAAGCTGCGGTCGCTTTAGCCAATAAAAATGCCCGCATACTGTGGTCTATGGCAGTCACTGGCAAGGCTTATGAAGTCAAAGCATAAAGGAGCGCAAGCCGGGTTATCCACCCTTTTCCCACCGACTGCGTGTGAGATGAGCACTTCGTCCGTGGACAAAGCGTGGATAACCCTCGATTAACGAGTAACCAAGATTGCGGAGGCAAGTTAACCAATTAGTGATGACAACAACAGGTCAGACCGGTGCTTTTAAACCCCGTTCAGCGCATAGGCTCTTTAGAAGCCGATAGGATGGTTGAGGTGAAAGCGCGCGGATAGATCATCAGGAGTCCTGAGGTAATAAAACCTCTGTTAGAGACCGGATATATGGCTGCAATCTTGATCTCTGTTGATGGCATTAAAAAATTGAAAACTTGACTTGCAATAAACGAGGAGTCCATATATGTGCTGAGGAACGAAGTGCATTAATCAGTGTCAACAGGTCCAGACTCTAATACCGCTACCAATCGTTTTAACCCGATAAAAATCACAATGTTCATTGTGTGTCATTGGTAGCGTTATTATTGGCTAAGGAATGAAGGCTAAATAAAACCCGAAACCCAAACTGACTATCCACTTAAGACGGAACTAGCATTAGGCAAGTCTCGTTCCAATGCTCTACGCCTCGTAACGCAGAGCTTTCCCTTTAACAAAATAACGGGAAAGTCATGCCATCGCTTTACTACTTACGCGTCAAAAAATATTCAGTATAATAAAACCCGCCCTAACTCTTCCTTGCCATTAAGGGAAGCTAAACGGTGACACCCCCATTTATACAGGACTGTGCCGATATGAAAGCCTCCATTGCCGCAAACAAAATTATTTTTGTTAATCCGCCCTATGAACGCATAGCCCCGGGTTATGAATTTGTTAAACATGTCACTAATCGGTCCCCTTCCTTAGGTCTGTTATATCTTGCAGCCTCGGCCAGAGAAGCAGGTTATCAGGCTACCATTATTGAAAGTGATATTGAAAATCTGACACCAGAACAAGTAACAGAGCGGCTTATTCAGCAAGGACCTGCCTTTATCGGCATTACGTTGTTTACTGTTGGCGTCTGGCAAGCAGCGCAAGTTGCCGGAGCATGTAAGCGTGAACTACCCGATTGTAAAATTATTGTGGGTGGTCCCCATATTTCTTCCATGAGCATGGAAACCATGCAACGCTTTCCTGAATTTGACATTGCTGTTATACATGAAGGTGAAGCCGTTTTGCCTGAATTATTAGCGCAATTAAAAAGTAGCAGCGATTTAAACAACGTCAAGGGCATCATTTTTCGTCATGGACAGGACATTGTAAAAACCGCTCCGGCTCCCAGTATTAATGATCTGGATAGTTTGCCCATGCCTGCCTGGGATTTATTGCCTAATTTTCCAGACGCTTACTTGCCAGCAATTTTCGACTACCCACGCGGCCCGGTCGCTACGATGGTTGCGTCCCGAGGTTGTCCCTTTCTATGTAAATTTTGTGATACGTCCACTTTTGGCGCTCAAGTCAGAGCAAATTCCCCGGAAACTGTTTTTAATATAATGCGGCATCTGCATGAACACTATGGAATCCAGCATATCCAGTTTGTCGATGATCTATTTCTCGCAAGCCGGGTGAGAACCCTGCAATTATGCGACCTCATCATTGAAAACAAACTTAACATAAGTTGGGGTTGTACCGCTCGAGTCGATACAGTTAAACCGGATGTTTTACGCCGCATGAAACAGGCGGGCTGCTGGGAGATCAGTTTTGGTCTGGAAACCGGTAGCAATGAATTACTGCAAAAAATGGAAAAAGCGGCGCGTATTGAAGTCTCTGAACAGGCCGTCAACTGGACTGAACAAGCCGGCATCCGCAGCAAGGGCTTATTTATGCTCGGCTACCCCGGAGAAACCAAAGACAGCATAAAACTAACTAAGGCCTTTTTAAAAAGGTTACCCTTATCGACTATGAATCTGTCAAAATTCACCCCATATCCAGGCTCGCCAATTTATAGAGAAATATACGGCACGAATATCAGGGATGAGCATTGGCAAAAAATGAATGGCATGAACTTTGTCTGGGCACCTGAAGGGTTTAGTAAAGAAGAGTTAGACAGGGAGTTTCAAAGTATTCTCAGAACCTTTTATCAACAAATGACGATAGGTCATAAATACATGTATTTAGGCATCAAATACCCCACCCATTTTAAACGCTTATTCTACTTCCTGGGTGGTTACGTGCTGGCAAAATTTCGCAGTTATAGTAGTGGTCGCCAAGGTATATTAATGAAAACTCCGCAATAGTAGTTTTTTCCAGTCGTTTTTAATTACTAGGCTTGATCATTTAATAATATCCGCAACTACAATCTATACTTTCGTATATTATTAAACTCTTATTCCTTGACTTAATAGCACTATCCCTCCCACACATACCAAGCTGGGCACGGTACGTTTACTTCACTTTATATTTTATGGATTAATAAATGAGCTATAAGCACACCTTAGTAAAATTTGCGCTTAAGCAAAGCCCCAAAAAAATGATACTCTGGATTGCAAACAAGAAAACCAAAGGTGTTGTAAAACTAACGGATTTCAGTTTTAACTCAGTTGAACGCACACTCTATGCCCAATTAGTGTTTGCGGGTGAACAAGACGCCGTTGATCTGTGGATTGAAGATTTTACGTTGATAACAAAAGAAGAATCATTCCGGATTGTTGTCCATCAAGCGCAGTCTAACCGCCCATGGGTCGATAACTTATTAACCCATTTCGTGCTAAATCGAGAATTACGCATACCCGATAAACACGCTGATCTTATACATAAATTTATGGCTTACGAAGGTCCTGAACAAGCAGAAAATGACGAGTGATTAAACATAAAGATTCAAAAATACCAAGCCCCTACAGGATGTTATGGCTCAAATAAAATCGAGCTGAAAAATCAACCGCTGCTTTAAATTCAGTTATGCAGAATGTACTATTTCTCTTCTTATCTTGACAACTCATAAAACAGCGCCTATAGATAAAAAAGATTAACCTACGACAAAATTGTTATACGATATGTCTGTCGTACGTTTTTTTTGGATTGCATGATGAATACAGTATTTGGAAGAAAAAAGTAATTGAGCATATCTAGAGATTCTTGGAAGAGTACTCAATACCGTTTTCTGCGGAACGCCGGGCTGGCAAAGAAACGGTAATGAATCAATTAAAAGACATTCCAAAACACGGTTATCGTGCCATTTTTAGTGATCTTGAGAAAATAGATTCGCCCTTACAATTTATTAATGATGTACTTACCCAGACTGCACTTTTCGTCAGTCTGACAGACAGATAAAGCGTCAGGATGGTTTTTTAAGCTATAGGAGATGCAGAAAGGGACTGAAGTCGGTGGCTTGTTTTAAAACACCAGAACATCGGGAAAAAGACTGGAAAGCGCTTTTGCAAACAACCATCAATGAAATCTGCAGTAGCATGGATGATACTGTGTTTTTTTATGGGATGAATTACCACCCCCTATATGCGGAAAAATATCCAGAGATGCCGCTAGCATTACAAGTATTACAAGCCGCTGTATTGGCTGTAGAACAAAAAGCACAGGGCTCGGCTTTAAGCCCGCCATTTACATAGCTGTAACATATTGGCGGACTTAAAAGCCAAACCCTAGAGGGATAGCAAAGCCCTACCTTAGGTGGTAAGCTCAATATAACAAAACAAAATCTGGACTAAAACAAGATAAAGTGACACTTTTTTCTATCTCGTTAGGAGCTCGACACTATGTTAAGTGCACTGGCAAAACCGTTAAACCGGGATCAATGGATCTCTGAAGCAGCCTATTTCCTGGCAAAAGCAAGAGACTTTGAACCAGGGAAAGCACTTAATGATTGGCTGCAAGCTGAGATTGCCTATTGTGATATGCTGATAAGTGCTTATATAGCAGCGTTGGAAGAAGATAATCAACCAATAACCATTTGCAGTTTACAACAGTTAGCAGCCTTACTGGATATAGAGAAATCTGATGAGTTAACATCTAAAACTGAACTAGTTAAGGCTATTCAGAATGCCTCGAAACATCGTCCCTGCTTTCGGAGTGAGGACAATAACCATTGTCAGGAGCTGAACTGTCAGTGGAAAAGTGAATGTCGAAGATTAATAGCTGCATGGCATTCTGAATAAAGCAAGTGGATTCATATTTGCTGAATTCATACTTAATTGTTTTTCTTGCTAGTCATTGCGATTTGCTGTTCTGTTCAAATCGCGATTATAGTGAAATAAATTAAAATGAAATTTAAATAATTAATTTAATACAAAGGCGGAAGGAGCGGTTCGATACCCTCAAATTCGGCGCTCGGATGATACTTGACAATAATTTTACTAATGTCATCGATTTGCTCCTTAGGAATATCGACCATAACTAATAACTCTCCATTTTCAATAGCTTCTTCATATTTCTTGACTTTTGAATTTCCTACCTGCAAGCCTGCCAATCCGCTCATCATGGCACCGATCGTCCCTCCAAAGACTAAAACCCCTAATACTGGAGCTCCAGCAATAGCAAATCCCGCAAAACGTAAACCGACAAGACCTGCCAGCAAACCGGTTGTCGCTCCTAAGGCTGCTCCGCGTTCTACAGCTGCTATAAAATCAGTCTTTTGAAATTCTGTTGCTTCCGGTAAATCTTCCAGGGGTGTATCCCTTTTTGCCAAAATATGCAGATGATGATCTTCTATCCCTAATGTATGTAGTTCATCAACAATTTTATGAGTAACTTCGATATTTGGTGCTAAAAAATAAATTCTTCTCATGATATGCTCCTATTAAGATATTAACCAAACTAAAAACTTTAATAATGTTCAGTTTACTCTTCTGTTAATTAAATTTGTATATTATAAAAATATAATATTGTTTTTTATCATTTTCTTTGATCTATCAATTGTCCCTTTGATATGCAGATTAATTCATTAACTAAAAATGGTTGCCAGGCTTCTTCCGTTATTGGAACGCTGGTGCATAAAATAAGCTGTTGATCAACAGCGATACCAGGTTGGAGCTAGACTCCCGGTGCAACAATATCCGTTTGAGATTGTTTACAATGCCTGGATAACCTCCATAAGCCTGACTCCCTTTCATCATTAGAATATCAGCGACGACTGGCAAAAGCATAGACTCGACTATCTACAGCATAAAGGAAGTTGCACGGGCCTAATTTCGCAAGCTCACATCCAAATGCATGAATAACACCCATGATATCTAAGTTGTTTCTTATTGCAGTCATTAAACGTTCGAGTAATACACAGAATGCCCACTCAGCATTGGTACTACCTATAGGCTGAAAGTGCTCTGTTTTTTTAAAAAAATCAAAAATGTCGGGCGTATCACCATTGAACATAAACAAGTGATTCGGCCCCTGCCATTCACGACTAAAAGGTGTGTGTTTGTTAAGCTGATATCACCTACTGTACAGTGCCTGACATGAGAAAGAATGGCATTTCCATAACACCTTCTTGTGCTAGAAATCGGGCTAAAAATGATTCTTGGGCACTCACTGGCTCGCGATAAATATACGCGTCTTTGCCATCCATATTTGCTAAGCCCCAACCATCCTGATTAAGGCTTATGGCATGCCGCACAAATTTCGCCAAAGATAACTTGAGATGACAGGGGTATTTAGCGCTTAAGGCAAATAATTCACACATATAGAGACCTTTGTTAATAAAACAACATAGGTTTACATGCTAAACAAGACAAGGTATGAGATCGCAGATTTACTATTTTGCTCAATCAGCTTGTGGCTCTATAACAAACAACTATTTACAAATAGTCAAAACTGAAAATTAAATCAGTTAACCTTGCCATTAATAGGGTTCCCATCAGTTAATGCATACCAGCCAATCGCGATCCTATAAATCATCCACAACACAGTCATAAGTAAAGTAAAAATACCAAGTCCCATTCCAAAAGTAAGTCCTGACACTGCAAACCCTGCTATTGCTACCCAGCTGGTTTTAATTTGCCAGTTGAAGTGAGATTCAAGCCATGTACCTTGCACTTCATTTCGCTTAAGAAAATTGATCGCCACACCCACTAGCAATGGTAAGCCTACGAGCATAAAGGTTAAAACCTGACAGAGATAAACTGTAGCTGTTAATCTTTTTAATGTCTGAAGTCTATCCAGCTCTTTTTGTTCAGATGATATATCATTCATAATATTACCTACCTATTGAGTTTCTGTTAATTAAACTGGCCCAAAAAAACCAGCTATGTTTTTATAAAAACGGTATCAAAAACAAATTTCTAATACTATACTTTCCTAATGCAAAATAGCCTATTATTTCAAATCAGGAAATTATTCCCATAAGGAATAATAGATTAAAAGGAATACCTGACATTTGTTATTTTTATTTTATTTCTCCAATTGAAAGTGGTGATTTAGTGCAGTCATCCGTATAAATTGTTTCACTGGCGACCAAAATGAACATTCAGGAATATCAACTTATTCCCGATGCTCTTTATCAATGTATGAAATTTTACTAGATCATTTCATCATACATTACGAATAACGCCCATAGATTAATTAATTAATTAATTTCACATTAGCGCAATATTCCCAGAACAATCAGGTCGGTTGCCTGCTCAGGGCTAAGACCATGTACGATTAGTGTTTCCAATTGTTTATTGTCAATAGTACCTATTGCGGCTTCATGAGTGATTTTTGCCAGGGGGTGAGAGACTTTAACGACAGGTATCGATTGTCCTTCCGCTTTATCTTTAATGATCTCCAGACAATCCATATGGCCTCTTGCACCTTCTGCGCATCCTTCGGTAATTCCGGTTATCACTGCTTTTGCTTCACCTTCCAGTGCAACGCGGCTTTTAATCACACTATGAGAAAACCGGCCAATAAGGCTGACCTTCTCACTTATTTTTATTTCATCATTTGCATGTCCGAAAACACGCGATGTCAGCTCAACAACAGCATGTTCTTCGGCTTCTACTGAATAATCCAGGTAAAGTTTGCCTACATGACCTTTTGTTAAGGAAAAATCAGAGAAATAGCTTCCATGCTTAGCAACCTTTATCTTGGCTGAAGACAAGACTTTAATTCCTCCCGACTGGCTATGAAAATGACTATCCGTAAAAGACAATGACGCGCCTTCGCTAATCTCAATTGTTTTGTCCATAATATGCTTGGCAGTATCGACTGTCGTAAATAAACCATGCGAGATAAAACTGACTTTGGCATAAGGCTCCAGGATAATATGAACTCTGAAATTTTGCCTGCCGATTTGCTGCATCATACTAAAACACAGATGTACGGGGTTGGTCACCTGTGTGTGACTTGTCACGGTAATCTCGGCAATAGTCAAATCCGGATGCTGTTCAACTTCAATTTTGACACCTGGAATTGCCTGTCTGCTCAACAAGACCTGACCATCAACAGCAATATGAGCTGTATTTTGGTCTTCCAGTAGTTTGCTGTTTTCTCCAACTGAATTTAACAGCAGACGAAATTTATCATATACTGACATGACTGCACTCCCGACCGTCACAGATAATACAGCTCCTGGATTTGTAGCTGTGAATAACCTTTTCAGGAGTACCCGTGAAAATGATTTTACCGCCACATAGCAGTGAAGCTCTGTCTGCGACTGCGGCAATCTCTTCGCGATGACTGATTAATAGAACAGTAGATCCCTGCAATTGAATTTGCTTTATAACTAAAATAATATTTTTGATCGATAGCAGATCAATGCCGGAAACTGGTTCATCCAAAATGCATAAGCGAGGCCGTAAAGCTAGCATTGAAGCGAGTTCAATGCGTTTTCTTTCCCCACCGCTCATGGTTTTATCCAGCATTCTGTCAAGATAGTCATCGGCACTCAGTCCAACGTTTACCAAACATTCCTTCAATTCTGCCTGTTTGTTCAGACTTAAATAGTTGCGCACTGAGATACCTTCAAAATAGGCAGGTTCTTGCCAAACCATGGAAATACCAAGATTCGCGCGTTTCTGTAAAGAGTACTGATCAATTTTCTGTTGTGCAAAAAATATTTCACCGGAATTGATATGATAACCTTCACAACCCATAATCAACCGTGCCAAGGTACTTTTACCGGTGCCATTAGTGCCGATGAGAGCATGAATTTCACCTTCTTGAATATTCAGATCAAGATTATCCAGAACCGTTTTGTTGTCAGCGGTAAAAGTTACGTGGCGTATCTCGAGTAATGGCATCATAGAAGCTTTAGCCCTGAATGGGTAAGGGGAAAAATAAAATAATCATGTATTTTTTAAGGTCATAGTTTCATGTTAGGGGTTTCGTTTGCAGAGATCAGTGTCTTCTGGAGTTTTATAATGATGCGTTCCATCATAAGACCACTCGAGACTGAAAACAACACGGGAGACCAGATCTTGCTTACCAGATAAATTTTATTAGTCGTTGAGGCCAAACGGGTACTCATGAGTTGCACTCGTTTATTTTTTGTTGTTTTAACACCGTGCCTCCTTCTGCAATCCCTAAATCCCGGGCAATTACGTTACATTTGGCCTGTAGCAGAAAGAATATTGGAGCAGAAGTATCGCTTAGACTTTCATAATTAGCCTGACCCTTGGCGATAATCAGGCCTGCCTGTGTAAAGTGTTTGCGGAAAACGTCTGAACATTGATCCAGCAAAGTACCTGGAGCATTTGAACCATTATCGATAATCTCTGCTACCTGATCGATACCGGCAGCAACTGCATCTTCATAGGTTGCATCATTTATGATCGGGCTGGCCTTGACGACATAGGTGACAGGCAAGTCAATGCTTTCGATCAGTACCCGATCAAACACCGTTTCACCCGCATTGTCTGCCAGATACAGGACTGACTCACTCTGGGCTAAAGCGCTACGTAATGCGGCTAAATCGTTAATGGCAAATGCTTGTGTCAGAACCCGTTTCAACGTCGTCTCCAGATCATAGCTATCGGCAACTCCAAGATCGATAATGTTGCCGGCAATAGCAATACGAACAGCCATTTCAAGCGGATCTGATGCTTCACTTACTTTTTTCTTCAATTCAGGATAAAGGGCTAACGCTTGTTGAGTGGCTTGAGCCTTGTCATCTCGATAGGGATCAATATTGTTGGTTAGCTGTTGAACTTGATGATGAATTCGGTAAGCCAGTTGCGGCGGGGTAGAGCCGGGGGGAAAGGCGCTTAGCTCTTCCATGGTATTTAACAATATACGGTGCTGTTGATCTTCAGAGGCTCCCGCGCGGCGAGCGGCGCTCAATGCCTGTCGCAGTAAACAGGGGTAACAATCTAGATAGGTTTGCATATTAATAATGTATTTCAGTTTATTATAAAGCTATCAGCCTGACAGTATCACGGTGAAAATAGGCTAACAGAATATCTATCTTTTCTTTATGGCAACTAACAACCCACCCACTTTAATCTGGTAGCGTTTAGCCTGTTTATTGAATCCACCAATGCTATAAACACGGGTCATTGCGTCTTATGAATCTTAAGCCCTTTTATAACCACAAAAGACCCTGTTCCAAAACCATCTTCTATGCGTTGCGTATCTTTTCCTGGGAAAATGGTTTGCTTAGTCTCAAAATTCCCAAATCCTGACTCTTTTAAACAGGCTAAAACTTCCCGTGTTGAGAAGAATTCGGCAATATTATAAAAATGGCTTTTAACTTTATTAGCTCTATATACTTGACCTAATTCACTGTTTTTATCAATAAACCCGATAAGAATAAAACCGTCTTTTTTTAGCACACGGAATGCTTCCTGAAAAGATTTTTTAAGATCATCAACAAAGCATATCGTGGTCACCATTAACACAAAATCAAAAGTACTGTTCTGGATGGGTAAGTCCTCAGCGATACCAGGTAAAACCTGTATCCCCAATTTCCTCGCTTTATCTGCCATTTTAGGTGAAGGTTCAACGCCGATTTTAATTCCCAAAGGATCAGCGAATTTACCTGAACCAATACCGACTTCCAGACCATAAGCGTTAGCAGGGACAAAGCACTTTAACGCGAGTAGTTCTGCTGCGTATTTGTCGTTATTTTTTTCAAACCAGTCATCGTATATTTCACTAAAGTCTTCAAACGGTGTAATTTTTGCCATATGTTTGCTCAGAAAAGTTACGTTAAAAATAATATTTAACACGTTATGCCTAAGCAATCAGTGTTTCTGTTTAAAAACCGAAATCAGGAATAAAAGTGCACTGGCAATAATAATCAAGGGTCCAGCGGGTATATCTAAAATAGCATAAGCGACAACGCCCAGAATACAGGCAAGACTGCCTGCAATTGTGCTGATAACTGTATATTGAGATAAATTACTACTGATATTTTTTGCAGTGCATGCGGGGATTGCCAATAATGCTGCGGTCATCAATCCGCCGACGATGCGCACTCCTAAGGCCACTGTCACGGCGATACAAAGCAAATATAAAGCATTATAAAGCTTAAGATTAACTCCGCTAGTTTGCGCTAAATCACTGGAGATACTGGCCAATACCATACTGGAGTATATCTTTTTGACGGTGAAAAATAGTATTATTGAAATAATAACAGTGATTAGCACAGTAGCCTGGGTTATCTGTGACACATCACCCAGTAAAGCGATATCAATTTCTTCTTTTGGCAGAAACAGAAAAGCAGTCGCTAGCGAGGCAGAAAAAACCACGGCCGTTAGCGCCTCAAGGTGTAAGCGGGTTTTCTGTTCTAGCAGCCATATAATCAATACACCAAAAGCCAGAAACAGCGTTGCCCCGACTGAAACATCAAAATCATACAGTAGTGCCAAAGCAACTCCTGGCAGGGTCAGATGACCAAGCGCACCTCCCATTAAAGCCATCCGTTTAGACAGCATCAGAGAACCTAAATAACCTGCAATGGCTCCAATTGTTCCACTCATAATTAAGGCAAGCAAAATTTTTGTTGTCATATCCTTTACCTGTGCTGATGTTTGTAAAACTTAATACCGGTACCGTATAGTGTTTTCAATTGTTCGGGTGTCAGTACCTCATCCGGTTTCCCCATACACGTTTGTTGCTTGTTCAAACAGATTACCTGGGTTGCATATTCCCAGACAATATTCAAATCATGCGTGACCAATAAAATAGTCAAATTCTGATTTTGCCAGAATTTATGCAACAGGCTGTAAATGGTTTCTTCACCGCCGATGTCTATGCCTGAAGTCGGCTCGTCCAGAATTAAGACATCCGGGTTATCCAGCAATGCCCAGCCAATCAGCATACGTTGAAACTGTCCGGTTGAAAGCTCGTTGAATTGGTGGCTTAAAAAACTCTCATTAAGCCCGACTTCAACAATCATCGACTTAATGATATTTGAATCCGACGATTTAAAGGCATAGAACTCTTCAATGCTCAAGGGGGGAAGGTCTTGTCGTTGCAGGAACTCTTGTGGTGGCAGGTAACTGATTTTCTGAGCATTCCATGAAACTGAACCCTGATAGGGCAGTAAATTCTGTAATGCTCTAAGTAAAGTAGTTTTTCCTGCGCCATTCGGCCCAAGGAATATCAGGATATCCTTTTTCTTAACAGTAAAGGAAAGATCACTGATAATCTGTTCGCCTTCATACGCTACTTGAAGCTTACTAACTGTTAATACGGTATTTTCATTAAGCATTTATCCTCCTAACTCATGTTCAATGATGCATTATGCGCAAGCGTTTTTTATTCTCTACCACATGAATAATCCAGTTATTAAAGACTAAATAAAAAAAGATCATTTTACTAAAGGGATTAACAAATGACTTGCTATTATTTAGAGTTTTATAATATTCTAAAGCTTAATCATAACGAATCCCCTGGGAGATTGATATGAAAAAAGAAATAACAGCACAACAAATCGTATTAATGCAATGAACAAGGTACTATGTGATATAAAAGATCACTCACTCGCAGATGCGGGACGGAATCGGATAGACTGGGCATTGACGGAAATGCCGGTATTACGGTCTTTACAAGAACAGTTCACTCGCGAGCAACCCTTGGCTGGTGCACGTATCAGTGGCTGTCTGCATATCACAACAGAAACTGCTAATTTGGCTCGCACCTTAAAAGCAGGGGGTGCTGAATTACTGCTATGTGCCAGCAATCCGCTTAGTACACAAGATAATGTTGCCGCAGCTCTGGTTGAACATTATGGAATTTCTGTTTTCGCCGCTCGGGGAGAGGACAACAGACTTTATTATCGGCACATTGCAGCAGCTCTGGATCATCGTCCTCAATTAACAATGGATGATGGTGCTGACCTGGTCAGTGAATTGCATAAAAACCGTCGTGATTTATTATCTGAAGTTATCGGAGGAACTGAAGAAACCACGACCGGAGTGATTCGGTTACGCGCTATGGCGGCTGATAATGCGCTTACATTTCCGGTGGTTGCCGTCAACGATGCAATGACCAAACATTTGTTTGATAACCGTTATGGCACAGGTCAAAGTACTCTGGATGGTATTATTCGGGCCACCAATATTCTCCTGGCTGGAAAAGCCTTTACGGTCGTCGGTTACGGTTGGTGTGGGCGGGGAATAGCAATGCGTGCTAAAGGGCACGGCGCCCATGTTATTGTTACCGAAGTAAATCCGCTTAAAGCATTGGAAGCTACAATGGATGGATTTCGAGTGATGCCTTTGTTAGAGGCGGCTGCCTGTTCGGATTTTATCGTGTCAGCTACCGGTGATAAACATGTTATTGACCGTTCCCATTTTCAAGTTATGAAAGACGGCTGTGTTATCGCTAATTCCGGTCATTTCAATGTTGAGATTAATATTCCTGCATTACAGGATTTAGCTGAAAAGACATCCCGACCACGTCAATTTATCGAAGAATATCAGTTGCCAGATGGTCGCAGGATTCGTTTATTAGCAGAAGGCAGGCTGGTTAATCTTGCCGCCGCTGAGGGGCACCCGGCTACAGTCATGGATATGAGTTTCGCCAATCAGGTATTAAGCATTGTGCATTTATGGAACAATGGAAAAAACATGGAAAACAAGGTTCATCCGGTTCCAGACAGTATCGATGACAAAGTGGCTATTATGAAACTTGCCGCCATGGGGATTAGCATTGATACCTTGACTCAGGAACAGCAAGCCTATCTGAGTTCATGGCAAGAAGGTACTTAGTCACGTCACACTAAAAAGTGTAGATTTATTCAGGAGTTTAATCTAATGAAAATTGCAGTAGCAAGCCAAAATCGCAGAGACATTACTGATCATACGGGACGATGCAGAAAATTCTGGGTCTATGAAATTGAATCCGAAACAATTGTACATAAGGAATTATTAGAATTACCTAAAGAACAATCCTTTCATGATAGCTCACCTCACGATCCCTCTGCATTAGATGATGTGCAGGTTTTAATAGCGGGTGGTTTGGGCGCAGGTCTGTTACGTCGACTTGAAAACAAAAATATTGAAGCGTTAATTACTACAGAAATTAACCCCGATAAGGCTGTTGAGGATTACCTGAAGGGAACTCTGGTCACCCTGCCGGCTGAGCCTCATGAACATGGTCATCAGCATGGCAAATAAATAGACGTAATGACAGGTTAAAGCGACTTTACAACTGAACAAGTGGTGAAAATATGATTGTTTTCGGGCCTGTGCCCTCAAGACGCCTCGGTCGTAGTTTAGGCATCAATAACATTCCGCCTAAATGCTGTTCTTATTCCTGTATTTATTGTCAGGTGGGGCCGACAAAAACAACGGAAATCGAGCCTCGTGTATTTTATCAACCGGAACATATTTTCAATGAAGTCAAGACTAGCGTAATGAATCTTCTTGAACAAAATGAAACGATTGATTATTTGACTTTTGTGCCTGATGGAGAGCCGACCCTTGATATTAATCTGAGTAAAACAATCGAACTGTTACGTGATCTGGACATTAAAATCGCCATTATCACCAATAGTTCACTTATCTGGCGAAAGAAGGTTCGTGAAACTTTGCAATTAGCCGATTGGGTTTCGCTCAAAGTAGATAGTGTTAATGAATCATTATGGCGACAAATTAATCAGCCCGATACACACTTGAGATTGCAGGAAATAATGTCAGAAATGTTATCTTTTGCTAAGGATTTTGACGGATTTCTGGCAACTGAAACCATGTTACTCGAAGGAAAAAATACCGATGATACACATATTGCCAGCTTAGTGGAATTTTTACAGCAACTTGCACCGGATAAAGCCTATCTGGCTATCCCGACACGTCCGACAACAGAACAAGGCATTTATGCCCCTGGTGCAGATAGACTCAATCATATTTATCAAACAGTAAAACAGGGCATTTCTGAAGTTGAACTACTGACTGGCTATGAAGGTAATGCATTTGCCTCCAGTGGTAATCCAGTAAAAGATATACTGGCTATTACTGCAGTTCATCCGATGCGGAAAGAGGCAGTGCAGACCTTACTGAATAAGACAGAAACACAATGGAATATTGTTCGAGACTTGATTGAGCAAAACGAACTTCGGGAAATAGAATATAACGGAAACACCTTTTACCTTAGGGCGTATGCACAAAAATGTAAGTAAAATATTTGCTAATTATTCTTACTCCCCACTGTTCACTTGGTTAAAAACACGAAAGATAACAAATGGAAGGAAAAAGCAGACTAAAAAGCTTATTTTCAGCAAAGAGGGTATTGAAATTGCTGAATTCATATAGGTTTATGTCAAAAGTTTATAAATATTAATTGGCTATTAGAAGGATATCAACCATGACAGAAATGGCAAAAGGGCTTTATATTGATGTATCAAGTAGTGATATATTCCAAATTAGACGGGCTTTTGTAGTAGGCACTATGGTGAGGAATAATCATAAACTTCCAGTAACCGTTGATCTAAGTTTGGGAGCGGTACGTTTTGTTAATAAGGCATTACCATTAGCTGCTGAGCACATAAAGATATACGACAAGACTCTCCATGATTACATAACTAGCTTTATGAAGGCAGGAGGATTGATCGTTGTCTGCCCAGTTAGCCTAGAAAGTGAAGGGTTAACGAATGATGATCTGCTTGAAGGAGTCATGGTTGCTAACCATGATGCAATTATTGCATTGATGTTGGAACAAGAAATCAAGATACTTTCGTTTTAATAATGCGCCAGGTTTAAGAAAAAAAGAGCCAAAATATGGAATGGAGGAGGCTGGGTATATACCAGTTTCCAGCTTTTCTTTAATTAGTCATCAGCAAAGTTAGTTATCAGAACACTTAATTTATTTTTAAGATTTGATAATTGTCAATTACGAAAATTAATCACTTCCTGATAAAGCTGTCGAGGATTATCTACAAGGAACTCTGCTTACCCAACCAGCTGAACTTCATGAGCATGGGCATAAACATGCTGAAAAATAATGGCTGATTTTATCGCTGGATTCAGTATGCTTAAATACTAAAAACAGTAAAACAATGGAGGTTTAAAATGAGGGTTAGTTTAAAAGACATGCATGTCGGCGACACCGGTCGTGTTGCAGGATTTGACAAAAGTTTTCTGCCATACCGGCAAAAAATGCTGGCGATGGGGCTGACACCGGGAACAGAATTTACTGTTATCCGTATAGCACCTCTAGGTGATCCCATTGAGATTCGAGTACGTGGAACCGACCTCAGTTTACGCCAAAATGAAGTCGCTGCAATAAAAATTGAACGTCTGGAGCACCAGTCTCCAATCCAGAAAACTGATCTCTTTAAAGAAGCAGTGACTATTGCAGTAATTGGCAACCCCAATTGTGGTAAAACGACGCTTTTCAATGGTCTGACAGGTTCCAGACAACATGTCGGGAACTGGGCAGGCGTCACAGTAGAACAGAAAACCGGACAGTATCGCTATGACAATAAAGTGATTACGGTCGTCGATTTACCTGGTATCTACAGTCTTGATGTCAATGAGCACTCAACTTCACTGGATGAAAAAGTTGCGCGAGATTTTATACTTTCGCAACAAGCTGACTTGATTATCAATATTATTGATACCACCCACCTTGAGCATAATCTATACCTCACCATGCAGTTGCTGGAAATGCATATTCCTATGGTGGTTGTACTAAATAATATGGATGATGCAACAGGTCGGGATATCAAGATAGACAGTGACGAGATAGCTCGGCAACTAATGTGCCCTCTAGTCTCTCTGATAGCAACACAAGCAAAAGATTTAAATTCACTGAAATCGACAATCAATCAACTGGTGAAAACAAAGGAACCGTCATCAACTCCGTTTAAATATCCAGAAGAAATTGTAGCAGCCATTAATCAGCTAACGCCTCTAGTTGAAAAGCAATTAAATAATAAATCGATTAACCCGCAATGGATTGCCGTTAAACTGCTGGAAAAGGATAGTTTTGCCATGAGTCTGGTGGATAAAACATTACAATATATAGCTCATGAATGTTATCAGACTATCGAAGCCAAGACAGGGGAAGAGGCTGATATTTTAATCGTAGATAGTCGCTACAGCTTTATTAATACATTGACCCGGGGTTCACTGACACAAAAATCTGAAGCAGGAAACAAATTATCCGATAACATTGACAAGTTTATCTTGAACCGTTTTCTGAGTATTCCCATCTTCTTTGGCATCATGTATTTGATGTTTACCTTTACCATCAAGTTGGGCAGGGCTTTTAAACCTTTCTTTAATGAGTTTGCACAGGCTATTTTTATTGATGGAACGGGCTATTTACTCGGCTTGATTAACAGTCCGCAATGGTTGATTACCTTGCTTGCGGGTGGCGTGGGTAATGGTATTCGTGAAGTTCTGGCCTTTGTCCCGATTCTGGGGTTTTTATACTTGTTTATTTCAGTCCTGGAGGAATCTGGTTACATGGCTCGCGCTACTTTTGCCATGGATCGTTTTATGCGAGTTCTGGGATTACCCGGTAAAGCTTTTGTACCGTTAATACTCGGTTTTGGTTGTAATGTTCCAGCGATGATGGCAACACGTACGTTAGAGCGTCCACGTGATCGTCTATTAACTATTCTGTTAAATCCATTTATGACCTGTGGTGCACGATTGGCAGTATTTACATTATTTGCCGCTGCATTTTTTCCAGAAAACGGTGGGCTGGTGGTTTTTAGTCTTTATATGATTGGTGTAGGCGCTGCATTTTTAACTGCAATGCTGTTAAAACACACTTTTCTCAAAGAAGAGTTTTCGCTAGTGGTTATGGAAATCCCCAGCTACCATATTCCAAAATTGAAAAATGTATGGCTCAATACCTGGACACGCGTGAAATTTTTTATTATCCGGGTAGGAAAAATCATCATTACGATGGTGTTAATTCTTCATATCCTTAGTAGTCTGGGAACGGATGGCTCGTTTAAAGAACACAATATTGAAAACTCTGTATTAAGCGCAGCCGGACGCATGGTTACACCCTTATTAAAACCGATGGGCATTGATCAGGAAAACTGGCCAGCAACCGTGGCTGTTTTTACCGGTGTTCTGCATAAAGTGGTGGTTATCAGCACCTTAAAAACTATTTATGCGGAAGCAAATCACACCGGGCAACAAACAGAAAAAGACTTTGCATTCTGGACAGCGATTAAACACTCTTTTATGACCATTCCCATGGGACTTAACAAGATGCTGGGCATTAATGCTGCAGCAAAAAACGATCAATCCAAAAGCCCATTTTTTAGCGCCCTACAGGAAAATTTTCATGGACAAATAGGTGCCTACGCCTATTTATTATTTGTGTTACTTTATTTGCCCTGTATTGCCACCACTTCGACAGCCTATAAAGAATCTAGCTTTGGCTGGACTATTTTTATGTCAACCTGGGCAACGGGTATAGCCTATCTGACAGCCGCGTTATTTTATCAGCTAGCAACCTATAACCAGCACCCAGGTGAAACAATCAGTTGGCTAATCGCTTCCTGCCTTATCCTGATATCAATCATGTTGGGGTTTCGGTATTGGGGTAGACGCAAGCAAATCAGTGTAGTGCATTGAAAAATCAATCTTATAATCAAAAATAGAGCAGTTAAAAACGAAAGGTAATATTATGCAAAAAAAAGACTATAAAGCTTATTTTGACAAAATCGATGCTGAACTACTGAAAATCAGCCCGCATAAGGATATCATGCTATTGCGCGTTATTGCCTCTATTATTCCGGTAGTCTGTTTTGGCCTGGATGCGCTTTACGATATGCCTGTGCTCTACTGGTTAGGCATGCCATTTTATCTCTTTTGTCTGGGGATATATCTGGAAAGCTTTTTAAAATCAGCGTTGTTAATGCGTAAAGTTTCCGCTGAACTATTAATTGTGTTAGTTATGGTTGTCACATTGATAGACGGTGAACCATTAAGTGGCGCAATGGTAGCCTGGTTTATCGGGTTGGGCTTATATATTTCATTCTCCATTATCAGAAAAAACCGGGAAAAAATAGAAAATCTGATACAGGAAGGTAAAAAAACAGCCATGGTCATAATGGGTGATGAAATTAAAGAAATACCCATTTGTGAAGTACAAAAAAATGACCTTATTATTGTACCTAAAGGCTCTATGATAGCCGTCGACGGTAAAATAACTGAGGGCGAGTCATCCATTGATGAGTCTTTTGTTACCGGTGAACCCTTTCCGGTCTTTAAAAAGGCGGGGGGTCTAGTGACATCCGGAACCTTAAATCTAACGGCTCCTCTACAAGTTAGTGCAGAAAAAAACGGTGATGATTCGTTTATGGCGGTCATTGCACAGGAAATTGAAGCGAGCTTATCAAAAAAATCAGACATGCAAAAGCGTGCTGATACTACGGTACAGATTCTTTTACTATCCGTCACGGCCTATGCCTTCCTGTTACTGTTTGTAACGGGGAGTTTGCATTTAATGGCGACCGCATTAGCCGTCATGTGCCCATGTGCATGGGCATTAGCCACACCGACTGCATTTGCCGCTAATATTGGCCGACTGGCAGGTTCAAATATTCTCGCGCGAGGCGGTGAACCGCTAGAAAATATGCAGGATATTAAAACATTAATTCTGGATAAGACAGGCACTGTGACTCTGGCAGAACCTGAGGTCAGCGAAGTCATTGAGATTAATATGCCGCAACAGGAACTACTAGAGCTAGTTGCCTCAGTTGAATCCCGTTTTGATCATCCTATATCTCGTTCGATTATTACATATGCCAAGACTCAAGGTGTAACTCATTTGCGTTCTGTCAAACAGGCAGAAGACCTTCCCGGGCGTGGCATCAAAGCGGTCATTGAAAATCAGGATATTTTAATCGGTAGTGCTGAAACACTTCTAAACCAAGAGATTGAACTCCCTGAGATAGATTACAATGGCCGGGCAATCTGGGTGGCGGTTGGCGGCGACGTCAAAGGTATTATTGTTATTCGCGATATTATGCTAGCTGAAATGCGAAACCTGGCTGATACCATTCATACGTTTGGAATCGAAAAAGTAATACTCGCTACGGGCGATAATGAAGAACAGGAAGCTAAACGTGTTGCTGAATATATTAATGCTGACGAGTATTATTTTAATAGCACGCCTGAAGATAAAACAGCGCTGGTTAAAAAATATCAGGCTTCTGGAAAAGTTGCTATGGTCGGTGATGGTGTCAATGATGCACCCGCTCTGGCGGCTGCGAATGTAGGTATTGCTATTGGTGGACATAAGAATGTTAATCTTGCGATTACTTCATCAGATATTGTAATACTGGGTAATGATGCAAAAGACTTAATAAAAATACTGCAACTCAGCCAAAAAATGGGTGGGATAATTCAACAAAATTATGCCTGGGCTATGGGGTTTAATATAGTAGGCCTTGCACTGGCTACATTCGGTTTCTTAAATCCTATATTCGCTGCTTTTTTACACCACATTAGTTCAGTGTTTGTGGTAACGAATGCCGGCCGCTTGTATTTTACCCATATCGAGAATTCATTTGCCTATCGCTTATTCAGGAAAATGGATAACTGGTCTAGGAAAAAACTAAATCACAATAGTTACTAAATATAAAGATACCCTACCTTAATTTTTAGTGGACACTATTTAGGTTTATCCGTTTTTCCCGGGTAGTGGACATAAGACACCTTCAGAGCACCTGACCTCGGCTTTTAGATAAAATCATCCGACTGAAAAATTAAAAAACTTTAAAATCAATCAATAACGTACTTTTTACCCTAAATATTTCAGACAATTCTTTTCATGAGCTTCAGATTTTGTAATGATACCGCATTTACATGATTGATGGACTAAACCGGTCCACACTTGCCGGAAAAAACTATGGTTCAACGACAACTTCCCCTTTTTCCAGAGGGTTCAACTGAAGTAACCCATGATTTAGCCTTTGAAAAGCGAGACGGTCGTGTGACCTACTTCTATGGTACTTTGCCAGTTTTTACTCATGACGAGAATGATGATGCTTCGTTCAAAATGATTACCGCACAGTTCTATACCAACGGCTATGTCAAACAAATGGATATTGTCCGTGCTTTTGGTGTGACACCAATCAGTGTCAAGCGTGCTGTTAAACGCTATAAAGAAGAAGGTGTACAAGGGTTTTATGCAGAGAAAAAGACACGCGGAGCGGCTGTTTTGACGAATGCTGTCTTGCAATAAGCCCAGCAGTTATTAAACGAAGGCAAGGAGTCTTGTGATGTGGCTGACCAGCTAGGTATTAAGCGAGACACCTTCAGTAAAGCTATTCGTGCCGGACGGTTGCATAACAACAGTAAAAAAAAGACTTAGCAACATTAAGTACTAAAAGTGAGCGCAGTGGGCAAGATAATGCGGCTCCTAAGACTCACGAAAAATTAATTTAACTAAAAATGATCAAAAAGCTAATTATTTTATTACCCAGGTTTGATGATTACAAGACAACTCACGACAGAAGAAATTACCACATAAAGAGAGCATAAAAACCATCCGCGTTATTTAAGCAGGCGCGATCTCATGCTATCTTATTAAGTCACCGGGGAGTTTCAGTTCGTGATTGCTCGACATATAATGTATGTCGCCAGACGGTTTCAACGTGGTTTTCTAAATGGGAAGAATTTGGAATATGTGGGCTGATTGATCTCGGGTCGAGGACGCCCAAGTATTTAACCGAAATCAAAAAAAAAAGTAAAAAGTTAAGAAATCGCCTCGATCGTTAAAATCAGTTCTTGCTGATTTGGAGGTAATAGGCATCACAGTCAGTATGAACGAAAAATGATTGTAAACAAGTGGCCTTGTCTGGAAACGGTAGAAAATCATTGCGAACCAGCGAAATCAAAAGATTTTGACGCCAAGAAAAAAAAAACTAAACAACAGCAAAGGAAATCAACTCAATTTATGTTACTTTGAGAATCGGGGTCACACTGGAACCTTGCGTTCCTTAGCATGGCAACTGTCAGATCAAACAATCGAAGTCCTAGCTCGAAAATAAACGGCTCAATGTATTGGGCTTTGTTAACAGAGATTGTGAATTTGATCATTGTCTTCGAGGGAACGGTTAATACCTCAGTCGTGGTGGCTTGTATTGAGAATTTCTAAGAACAAAAAATCCAACCGTCGATAGATAAGCACCACTCAACAAGTAAGATCAAGGAAAACATTGAACGCTGGACAGAAGCCAATCGATTTATCCTATCCCTCCTTACTCACCGAGTTAAATATCATGAGATTATTTGGCGTAAAAAAAGTACGAAGGCTACCTTTTTCTGCGAATCTTATCAATCGCTGGAGCGGGAACTATTTAAGTACTTGCAAATATTGGGTAAGTCAAAAGTGGCATTTCTAAGGTAAATTTATTTACAAGGTACTTATGGGGATGGGCGCTCAAAATATCGCTGCGCGTCTGGCTGCCAGTATTGAACAACTAGAGCAACCGGTTGCCCCTGATTTTCAAGCCCTGCAAGATGTTCCTAAAGGCGGTGTTTTATTTGCATTGCCCGCTTTTGACAGCAGTTCCGTGAAATTGTAAAAAATGGACAATTTGAAATTGTTTTAGCCAGATTTGGACATTTTTCCCCGGATCAGACCTCGATCTGGGGCATTTATCTGATTTCCGGTTTCCCCCTGGCCGGGTATTTCGCCGAATTTGTGGGCTCGTGCCTCAGCGCCAACCTAGTTCTTAACCTGTTGGTCTTTCATCCGGTAACTTTTTGCTTCAATCACCACCGTTTGAGCATGATGTAACAACCTATCCAGCAAAGCCGATGTCAATGTACTGTCATTATTAAAGATCTCCGGCCAGTCTTTAAAGGCACGATTCGTTGTAATCACTGTCGACCCTGTTTCATAACGCCCCGAGATGATCTGAAACAATAAATCAGCCCCGGTCTTATCAATCGGCAAGTAGCCCAGCTCGTCCAGAATAAGCAGCTCTGGTTTAAGATATTTGCGTAATTCTAGCTTGAGTCTCCCTGACTTTTGCGCAACGATGAGCGAGTTGATGGCATCCACCGTATTCGTAAATAATACCTGCCTTTGAGGCAGGCATGTTGCCCCAGGGCCGTGGCTAGATGTGTCTTACCCAGCCCCACCCCCTTACAAGTGTGAGTTTTCTCACGCAGCACAACATACCTCACTAATTGCCAGCATGCTAGGCCATGCTTCCCCCTCAATGGTTTTCTTGGGCAAGTAGAAACGAAAATCTAAAAACAAACAAGCCCAACGCGCTTGTATTCGTTTCAGCAGCCCAATCGAAACAATATTTTGTGCCCACGGGTAGTCACTTTGATTGGCTTTCGCCGCATGATCAAAGACTGTTTCGCAAGCAAAGATTTTCTTCCCAACTTTGGGGATAATGACATCATCAAGTGCAATCAATAAGCGACCATCGGTTTCAGGCGAATGAATAAGCCCCCACGTGGAGCGCCATAGGCTTTTCCACGGTAGCGTTGACGAGGCCATAAAGGTATAGAATCGTTTCTTTTTGATGTCGATCCCAAACAAAACGCCTAAACCACGCCATAAATTAGAGTTCATGGATGACGTAAACGGCACAATAATCGCCAAGAGCGTGTAGGAAAATAATGACGCACGTTCCTTGCCGAGTTTGGTGTCGGAAAAATGAGTTTGTAGCGGAAATAGAAGATCGCGTAAAATGAACATGAATGAGGTCTTTTTGTTTGTATAATCAATTGCTTAGAACAATGTATTATACAGCACTTTAAGGCCTCATTCACTAACAAGTTGTTGTTTTTAAAGAGATAATGTTAATTTTATGAAGGGTATATTAGTTAAGTCTAATATTTTTCGAAAATCAGTATTTACTAATATTCTTTTGCGTAAAAAAACGGGGAAACTTCAGTAAAGAGAATGATAAAAATAAGGACAATTAATAGCCTTTATTTTTTAATATCATTGGGCAAAGATAGCTTAGAGACGAGATGATTTTTTGTATTTGCCAGACGACAAGTCTATCCCTTTCAAAGCTGACATCAATTAATTACAAACCAAGTATTGAGAATAACGAACTTTGATGTTTAGACTATCAACAAAATATGAGGCAATAAGCTACACAAGTAGAACTTAAAACCTGGCATCAATTTGTTTGGTTCTTACAATACTTTTATATTCGATGTTCAAATTTTTTTGTAATCAATTGATTTTACCAGCACGTAGGAGGTAGCTTTTGATCAATTTTTAAACGTAACACGAAAAACCTGGGTATTAGGTTATAGCATATTGCAGTTTCTGATATGTTTATGCAGTCAAGATATAGAGACAGGTATAGACGACCATTGCGGCAACGATATATATTCCTGACACTAAAAAGAAGTTGGTCTTGCCCTGAAACAACAAGCGGACAAGACCATTATAATGAAGGGGCTTCACCAAATACTAATGAAGCAACACAGATCTAACGTAACCATTCAGTCCCCTCCTTAACAAGAATCGAAAACGGTTACGATCTAACTGTTATCGTATTAACCCACTATGACAGTTGTTGTTTAATCAATGCTTCGCTCTATAACTAATTAATTTCTAATTTTGAAGCTAATACCGTTTTCGTTGACCGATCAAGTAATCCCTTCCATTGAGCTACCATGCCCGCTTTTATCACATCTGCATCATTAATCTTAACTATTGTATTAGCGTCCCAGATTATAGTTTTTGTTCCTACCTTTATATAATTAGCACCAAAGGATGTGATCTTACCTTCTCCTTCATTTTTCTTCGTGTAATTATTACTAGGCGGTTCAACCGGAGCCGCAGCAATAGTCAACCTTAAGAATTTTTCAACTTTAATACCTGTTGCATCTGTTAGCGTAAATGTCGGATAACTCGTACCAGCGGTTCCGGCTCTTGGTATACCGGATATAACGCCTGCTGCACTTAGCGATAATCCGGCTGGCAAGGCATCAACAGACCAGTCATAAGGCGCTGTGCCTGCAGTTGCTGTTAAAGTTATGGAATACGCTGCCAATTCGACACCATCATTCAGTACACTGTTTGATATAGAGGGTGGAGGAACTACAACCGGAGCGGCAGCAATAGTCAACGACAAGGTTTGAACATCTGTTTCAGCTGTTGCATCTGTTAGCGTAAATGTCGGATGGGTCGTACCAGCGGTTCCGGCGCTTGGTGTACCGGATATAACGCCTGCTGCACTTAACGATAATCCGGCTGGCAAGGCATCAACAGACCATACATAAGGCGCTGTGCCTGCAGTTGATGTTAAAGTTGCGAAATAAGGCGCTAATTCAACACCGTTAGTCAGAGCATCTGTCGATATTGCAGGGGGGGGAACAGGGGCTAGTGCAATCGTTAAGGTAAAGAGTTTATTATCTGTAGCACCTCTCGCATCTGTTACTGTAAAGCTTGGCGTCGTGACTCCTGCAGATCCAACACTCGGTGTGCCTGAAATAATTCCATCAGCACTTAGTGTTAATCCAGCGGGTAGCGAGTTCACTGACCACTTATAAGGAGCGAGTCCAGCGGTTGCAGTCAGCGTTGTGTAATACACTGCAGATTCAACACCCTCAGGTAATCCGTTTGTTGAAATGGCTGGATCTACGATAGGAGCAGCTGGGTCAATTATATTGATAGTATAAACTTTAGAAATATTCGCTAATGCATTATCAGTCGCACCAACTGTAAAGCTAAAAATACCCGCTTCGGTTGGAGTGCCAGATAAAACACCTGTTACTTCATCAATGCTTAAACCAAGCGGCAAAGCACCCGCTGAAATAATTGTGCTATAGGGTGTATCGCCACCATGCACCAGCGTCCTATCAACATAGGCTTTATTTATTTCCCCATCTTCAATAGCATCTATCAGGCCTAAGTCAGCCTCAGCATCGAAACCAACCATATTTGCCCCGGTATAGTCTCCGACAATAATTTCAGCGGTACAATCTGCAATATGTGAACCGCCATTTGCGTCAGTGACACCGACAGAGGCCTGAGCGCCATGCAATCCATCTGCGGCAACCTCATCACACATGGCTTCACCTTGTTCGCCATCAATTGTCCATGCACTACCACCATACTTATAAAATTCATAACGACGAGTGATGATTTCATCGCCATTTGGTAATTCCTCTGCTGCACCACCTAAATTAAGTTTGGCATTGTTACCCATACTCGTCTGTAATAAGTACCATTCGGTTTCAACTTCTGCTGGTTCCTGGTTAGCCCAGTCAGCTTCACCATCACCATCTTTATCACCGCCTATAAGATCTTCTATCGCAATAGGATTAGGGTTATGGGTAGTCGTTTTTATGACTTTTACCCAGGATGCTTCACCAAATTCTTTAACGACAGGAATAGGCACTTCAGGAGCAGGAATAACGGCAACAACTTGAGCGGGCCTTTGAATGCGGGCAGGACTTTGAATGCCATAACTACAGCGGCTGGCGCATAATTCCCCACAGGGTATTAACCAAAACAGGCGCACTTCTAATCAATGTGCCTCCGGGTGAGCAGGGTCATCTACAAGCCAATGATACCTGACTATATTACTCGCTGTTGGCCGATAGGAAACGCCAAAATGCTCACACCCTGCATTTACTGACGGATTAGGACATTGATGTCCATTTGTCTGACCGCGGAAGAACGCCAGATACTCCAGCTGCTGGCCAAGGAATGGAACTTGAAAGGATCTCCGGGAATCCTGGACGTCAGTGGCGTCGTCGCGGCGCTGCCATTGGCGCCCAGCGACACCCTGGCCGCCCTGAAGCACCTTTTTGAACAGGGTCTGACGGACATGAATTCGTTAAAAACCAGCGTCTTCCTGACACCGGAAGGGTATGCCGCCGCTGAATAGACCTGACGCCCGGTGAGTTCGGTTGCCGAAGGCCACCTCAAAAAAAAGCTTTCTTTTTTCGATCAGCGTGTTATTATGCGCTTATGCTCAATACAGCGTCCGTTTGCCGTCTTGAGCTTGGCAACTCTCCTCCAGACACGGCGCGAATACCGGCAACAGCACCCGGTCCCATGACCCGATGATGTTGCCTGGCGGTCGCGTCGTGTCCTCCTTCCCGCAGCGCGTCCACCACCCATCGAAAATGCCGCGTGACAGCGATGGGCAAGCCATGTAGTATACCCTCATTCGGCAAACCCACCGCGAAGACACACAACCCTGACAAGGATGATATCACCCATGAAAACGATCGGGCTTTTAGGGGGCATGAGCTGGGAAAGTACGGCGCATTATTACCAGGCCATCAACACCGGGGTTAAACAGGCGCTCGGTGGCCTGCATTCCGCCGAAATCGTCCTGTACAGCGTCGACTTTGCCCCCATCGAAAAACTCCAGGCCCGCGGCGACTGGTCCGCCACCGCCGAATTGCTGGTGGACGCCGCCCGACGCATCCAACGGGCCGGGGCCGATTTCCTCCTGATTTGCACCAACACCATGCACAAGGTCGCACCCGCCATCGAGTTGGCGATATCCATCCCGTTGCTCCACATCGCAGACGCCACGGCCGAAGCCCTGGCGGATGACGGCATCAAGACCGTCGGGCTGCTGGGCACCGCCTTTACTATGGAGCATCCCTTTTACCGGGGGCGCCTGGCTGATCGTTACGGCCTTGAGGTGGTCGTGCCGGAAAAAAATGACCGCCAGATCGTACACGACATTATTTTCGATGAACTCTGCCGGGGCAAACTCCTGGGAGCTTCCCGCAAGCACTATCTGCGCATTGTGGACCAGCTGGCCGCTGCCGGCGCCGATGCCGTTATTCTGGGGTGCACTGAAATCGGTATGCTGATCCAACAGGAAGATACCCCCGTTAAGTTGTACGATACCACCGCCATCCATGCCGCCAAAGCCGTTTCGTACGCCCTCGAAAACCTGTGACCGCAGCTCCTATTGCCGGAATGACCGATGGAAAGACGACAACCGTATATCTGCCTATTCGTTCAATAGATGTGTTGTCTCTTGCTTGCGCCAGGCAGGATTTTCACGTCTCTTCATCATGATTATGGATTCAATTGATGATCATCTCCGTCTTCGTTTTAGCGTAACGGCCGACACCCTCTCTCTTGCGTATTCATCAATACGCTCTCAATAAAGACGCACGCATTACGTCCCGGCGCCCGGCATTGTCGATTAAGCATATAGTATCAATAGGTTAGAAAACCATGAGTATGAAAGACGTTTGACATTGTTGTCACGATGACGCATTTTTAGGTTCTATTCTTGATCTGCAGCCGCATATGAAACGGACAATGACCATGAAAAAGAAAGTGTTCATCGCTTTTTGCGTCTTGCTGCTGATAGCCGGAGCTTTGGGCGGCATCAAGTTCCTGCAGATCAACCGCATGATCGCCCAAGGCAAGGAGTTTGTACCCCCGCCGGCCACCGTGACCGCCACCTCGGTCATGTCTTCGGAGTGGGAGCAGCGCCTGACAGCCGTCGGTTCGTTGGAAGCCGTCCAGGGTGTGACGGTCACAGCGGAATTGAGCGGCAAGATCCAACAGATCGTCTTCGAGCCTGGAACCCACGTGGAAGCCGGCGACCTGCTCGTACAACAGGATATCTCCTCCGAAAAGGCCCAGCTCCGCGCGGACGAAGCCACACTGGCGCTGAAAAAGGCCAATCATGACCGCGCCAAGGAGTTGCTGGCCGACAACGTGGTGACCCAGGCCGCTTACGACCAAGCCCTGGCCGAATACAAACAGGCCCTGGCAGCCATTGACAATATCCGGTCTGTCATCGCCAAGAAAGCCATCCGGGCCCCGTTTGCCGGTCGGTTGGGGATTCGCTTGGTCAATCTGGGACAGAATCTCGAAGGGGGTGAACCCATCGTTTCGCTCCAGGCCATGGATCCGATTTTCATCAATTTTCTACTGCCGCAAAATCAGATCGCCCAAATCCAGCCGGGCCTGACCGTGCGTATTACGACCGATGCCTTGCCTGGCCAAGAAGTCCAGGGCCACGTCACAGCCATCAACCCCCTGGTCGAAGAGGCGACCCGCAACATCCGCATCCAGGCTACGGTGGACAACCCCCAGGAGCTGCTTCGGCCCGGCATGTTTGTCGATGTCGATGTCATTATGCCGGAGCGGGAAGACGTGCGGATGATCCCGACGACGGCCGTTTTCTATGCCCCGTACAGTGACTCGGTGTTTGTCGTGGAAAAACAGGCGGCCGGCGATGGCCAACCGGACGGCCTGACCCTGCGACAGCAGTTTGTCCGGCTCGGCGCTCAGCGCGGCGACTATGTGGCGGTGCTGTCCGGCGTAGAAGTGGGCGATCAGATCGTCAGCACCGGGGTATTCAAGTATCGCAACGGTCAGCGCGTTGTCATCGACAATACCCTGGCACCGGAATTCAGCCTGACGCCCAAACCGGAAGACCGATGACAAGGCTGATGTGCCGCATCGTACAAACGGGCTGCCCGTTCGGCCTATCTCCCATTACCCATTTTTCGAGCGAATTTCCGTATGCAATTCACTGATATTTTTATCCGACGACCCGTGCTGGCGCTGGTCATCAGCCTACTGATCGTTATCGCCGGCCTGCAGGCCGTCCGAACACTGAATGTCCGTCAGTACCCCCGCAGCGACAATGCTTCAGTGACCGTGACCACGGTTTACGTGGGCGCCAGTGCGGATCTGGTGCGCGGCTTCATCACCACCCCACTGGAACGTGCCATCGCAGCAGCCGACGGCATCGATTATATAAAATCCCAAAGCAGTTTAGGGCTTTCCACCATCACCGTGCGGTTGAAACTGAACTACGATCCGATTAAAGCCCTCTCTGAAATCAGTTCTAAAGTCGATCAGGTAAGGGGTGATCTGCCGCCGGAGGCTGAAGTCCCGGTCATCAACGTGGAGTCTGCCGACAGCGAATTTGCATCGGCCTATCTGAGTTTCACCTCGGACATCCTCAAACAGAACGAGATCACCGATTACCTGGTTCGTGTGGTGCAGCCCCAGCTTTCAGCACTCGACGGTGTGCAGCGTGCCGACATCCTGGGTGCCCGGACATTCGCCATGCGGATCTGGCTGAAACCCGATCGCATGGCGGCGTTCAATATCAGCCCGGTGCAAGTCCGCCAGGCCCTGGCCGCCAACAACTTCTTGGCCGCCGTGGGCCAGACCAAGGGCGCCCTGGTCCAGGTCAACCTGACGGCCAATACCGATCTGCAGTCGGTGGAGGAGTTTAAACGCCTCGTCATCCGGCAGCAGGAAGGTGCCATCGTGCGCCTGCAAGACATCGCGGACATCGTGCTGGGGGCCGAAGATTACAATGCCGAAGTGCGCTTTTCCGGCCAGACGGCCGTTTTCATGGGCATCTGGGCCCTTCCCAATGCCAATAGCCTGGACGTGATCAGCCGGGTGCGGGTCGCCATGGAAGCCGTTCAGAGCCAGCTTCCCAGTGGTCTTCAGGCCCGCATTGCCTACGATGCCACCAACTATATCCGCAATGCCATTCGCGAGGTCATTAAAACGCTCAGCGAAACCCTCCTGATCGTGGTGGTGATCATCTTCCTGTTTCTAGGCTCCCTGCGCTCTGCCATTATACCGGTTATCGCCATCCCCTTGTCCCTCATCGGCGGGGTATTTCTGATGCAGGTCTTCGGGTTTACGGTCAATCTGCTGACCCTGCTGGCGATCGTCCTATCCGTCGGGCTGGTGGTGGATGACGCCATTGTGGTGGTGGAAAACGTCGAACGGCACCTTGCCAAAGGTAAATCACCACGCGAAGCGGCCATACTGGGAGCCCGCGAACTCGTCGGCCCGCTGATTTCCATGACCATTACGCTGGCAGCAGTCTATGCCCCTATCGGATTGCAGGGCGGCCTCACCGGCGCCCTGTTCCGGGAGTTTGCCTTCACCCTGGCCGGGGCCGTCATCATTTCGGGCATCGTCGCCATCACCCTGTCGCCCATGATGGCCGCCAACCTGCTGGTCGAAGGCATGAACGAGAGGGGTCTGGCCGGAAAAATTTCCCGGGATTTCAACCGCCTGCGGGGGCACTATGGCCGATGGCTCGACGTGACCCTCGATGCCCGCCCGGCGGTTTATCTGGTGTGGCTCGGTGTCAGCCTGCTGACCATTCCCATGTATACCATGTCCGCCAAGGAGCTAGCCCCATCTGAAGACCAGGGCATTCTCTTCGGCATCGTCGATGCCGCTGCCAATTCCACCCTGGACCAGACCAGTCGCTACACATCCGCGGCCAACGATATTTTTTTTACAACGCCGGAGACCGATTTCTCCTTTCAGGTGACGTTTCCATCCTCAGGCTTTGCCGGCATGGTCGTCAAACCCTGGGATGAGCGGGAGCGCACCGTTTTTGAGATTCTGCCCGAAGTGCAGCAAAAACTGGAAACCATCCCGGGGATTCGGATGTTTCCGGTGACCCCTGCAGCCCTGCCCGGTGGGGGACAGTTTCCAGTGGAATTCATTCTGGCCTCCACGGCCGAACCCGAGCAGATCCTTGCATTGGCCCAAAAAATCCAGATGAAGGCCATGCAGAGCGGCATGTTTGCCTTCCCGCCCATTATCGATGTAAAAATCGACCAGCCCCAGTCCGAGCTGATCATCGATCGTGACAAAGCGGCGGATCTGAACCTCAGCCTCCAGCAAGTCGGCAATGACATTGCGTCTATGGTCGGCGGCAATTTCGTCAACCGCTTCAACATAGACGGCCGCAGCTACAAGGTCATCCCCCAAATCAAGCGCAGCGGCCGCCTGAATGCGGAGCAGCTGCAGCATATTTACATCACCGGACCGAACGGACAGTTGGTGCCCCTGAACACCATTGCAACCCTTCAAAACAGCACCGTGGCTCGCTCCCTCAATCGTTTTCAACAACTAAACGCCGTCACCATCAGCGGCGTTTCCATCCGGCCACTGGACGAAGCCCTTCGCTTTTTGGAAGACGAGGCCGCACAAATTCTGCCCAAAGGGTTCGTCCTGGATTACACCGGTGAATCCCGCCAGTTGCGCACCGAAGGCAATGCTTTTGTCCAGGCCTTTGCTCTGGCCGTCATTTTGATTTTCCTGGTGCTGGCGGCCCAGTTCAACAGCTTTCGGGACCCCTTTGTCATCCTGGCCGGATCCGTTCCCCTGGCCATGTTCGGCGCTCTGGTGTTCACCTTTCTCAAGATGCCCGACCCCAATGTCCCCTTCTGGACCAAGGGCTGGACCACCACCCTCAATATTTATTCCCAGGTGGGACTGGTGACCCTGGTGGGACTGGTCTCCAAAAACGGCATCCTGATCGTGGAATTCGCCAATAAACTCCAGGAAAAGGGGTACAGCAAACGCAAGGCCGTACACGAGGCAGCGCTCACCCGCCTGCGGCCCATTCTCATGACCACCGGGGCCACCATCGCCGGCCATTTTCCTCTGACCCTGGTCACCGGGGCCGGCGCCGCCGCCCGCAACTCCATCGGCCTGGTGCTGGTGGGCGGCATCGCCATCGGCACCCTGTTCACCCTGTTTGTCATCCCCTCGATTTACATGCTGGTTGCCAAGGATCACCGCCTGGCAGGATGAAACCGGACAGGGCGCATCAACAACCCCCTTTCAATGCGCCAGGTCTTGAAAGGCCGATTGTGTCGGTTGAAGGGCGGGGCGTGGGGATGGATCGTAAGGCTTTCGTCCCATGACGACATTGCCGCTGCGCCCATCGACCATTGTGATGCGCAACCACAACATTTTCTCGGGGGAACCTACTGGAGATATTTTTCCCTGGAATCAAGGGGGTCGAGACGCATCTTTTCGGTGTTCACCTCCGGGCCGGTAAAGAAAATCAAGCGATAAGCACTGGCGCCTACCATGGCATTGTCTTCGAAAGCCTGCACCTGCCAGCAGTAGGGTGAGCCCAGCACGATGTCATCCAGGTCGAATACGGTCAGATCGTAAAACGGTTTTTTGGTTACCGCCGCCAGCAGGGGCTTTTGATAGGCCAAGGCCAGCGGTGCCAGGGAGTCAAACGTCGCCACCGCATCCAGGCGATAGAGCCGGAAGCGGTAGAGGGCGTCTTCGCCCGCCGGCTTCCAGGAAAATCGAGGAAACTGCTTGGGCGAGAAGAGAACATAGGCCCGCTCCAGGGGCTCCGCCAGTTTGAGAGAGCCCAGGGGCGCGCCGGTATAGGCCTCCGTCACGAAATAGTAGATGATGGGCTCGTCGAATCCCGGAATGGGATCCAGAATTTCAAATTCCACCTTGTGGAGGCCCGTCCCGTAAGTGGGAAAGGACGGTGTCAACGGGCTGGCAATGATGATCTCACGCAGGCCCGGGTTGAGTTGCTGGGTGACGACGCGCAGGATCTGGCCGTCCACCTTCCATTGCCCCCGCAGGGTGCCCCCGCCGTTGTAGGTCAGGGTGGCAAAGGCCCGCAGCCCTCTGGTAAAGCGGGGCACCGTGATCCGACCCCCGCTGGTCGGCCGGGTACCGGCCGCGGCCAGGGGCTGGTTGAACTCCAATGTCATGCGCACCAGGTTGAAGGCCCCGGCTGAGGCTGGCACGATCGGCAGCGCCACTTCGACGGGAACCGGTGCACCCAGTACGTCCAAAAAATTACGCCGATAAAAGATACGGCTTTGCTTAAGCTTCAGGGCTGCCGAGAGAACTCCAGCCGTAATGGTAAGGGATTCCAGCGTTGTCGACGGGACCGTATTGACAATATTAATCGAAATAATTCTATTGACAGTTCCGAGCACGCGGCCATCTGACGTTTCGAAACGTCCCTGCAACGACGTGCTGGTGTAATTAGCAATATCGGTTTCTCTTCCGGTATACCGAAGCGGGACCGTATTGTTCGCCCCGGGCACGACATTGACTGCCGGGGGTGAAACCGTGACATCCAGGGCATGCCCTGCTTCCGGAAAACCAACGATGAGGATCACCAGCACCCCCAGAAACGCGCAGGCGGATAACCGGGGGTGGATACGAACAGATCGGAAAGACGCTCTCAGCATGTATGACTCCATAGAGTATCGACAGACTTAAGGATACGACCAGGGAATACCGATATTGAGTACCAGGTAGACCGTGTAGTCTTCGTCCGTGGTGTCGATTATTTTATCTTCGATGCGGCTGTACTGCCCCCGGAGCGAAAGCGTCTTTTGCACGCTTTCCAGGAACGGGGTTTGGATATGCCAGTTGTGTTGACCGATCAGGTAGTACGTCCGGGTGTGGAAGGAATCGTCATCCGACTGGGTATCCGTTGCGGACAGGGTCCAGTTCAGGTTGTGGGCATCGTTGAAAACACACATGCCGGCCAGGGTGCCCTGCCAGGTTTCGGTGACCAGGTCATCGAAATCCGTCTCGGTGCGGCTGTAGGACGCCGAAGGATTAAACGACAGCATCTCGATCGGCTGCCAGCCCACGTTGAGTGCCACCTGGTGGGTCCGGCTGTCGGCATCGTTCGGGGTGTCGTCGTCAAAATGGGTAAAATAGTAATTGGGGGACAGGTTCCAGGATTCACGGATGAAGGAGAATCCCCCGCCCACGGTGTCCGTGCGGTTTTCGATGGGGTCGGTCCCGCTGGGCTCGTGCGAACTGTCCTGCCAGCCGACATTGCCGCTCAGGAAGAATGTGGGCCAGTCCGGCGGATAACAATTGAAGGACAGTCCCGCATTCGTGTTGTCGATCACCGGCAGGGCATTGTTTTTCTCGACATTGTCACGGCTGTTGATCACATTGGCGGTGAGACTCGCGACCTCAAAGGCTTTGGTCCCGTAAAGGGAATACTCTGCCCGATTGTTGATGGCCAGCGGGGTTACGACGCTCTGGAATTCTTCGCTCAGGTATTTATAGCCGCCGCCATAGTCATAGCTGCCAGCGCGACCGGAAAAGCGAAGCAACCAGGCATCATCCCAGTCGGAATCGATGTCGTCGGAGGTGTCTTCATCGAAATCACTCATGCTGTATTCAGCCGTTAGGTTCAGCTTTTCCTCAAAAAGACGGCTGGTCAACTGAAAGCTGTAAATCGTGCCCTCATGGCCGGCAGCCAGCGTGCTGGCGTTGTAGTCATCGGGCTCTTCGTTGCGCCCGGTGACCACCGTGCTCTTCAGGGTCAACTGGTTGTTGTCTAACAGGGCGCCTTCCAGAGACCCTCCCTCCAGGCGGTTGTCGGAATCGTCGATACCGACCATATCATCGAAACCGGTCAGGTAGTCGCTGCTGAGCATGAATCCCTGGGCCGTAACGCCGGCCGCGTTGAGCGTCACCACCCCTCCCCGGCGCGAGATGGTTTCACTTACCAGTTCCGTACCGGTGACATTGACGTCGCCGTAGGCCAGATGCTGTCCCCGGTATTCCAGTTGAACCAAATAGTTGTTGAGATTGAAGTTGTCTTCAAGGGGGTTGGGGCCGTCCTGGTCGATATACCAGGCATTGGCCTCCAGGGAGGCTTTGAAATCGCCGGACTCTATGCTGGAAAGCAACGTCGCGTTGGACTGTACGGTCCAGTCCGGCTCCTGGCTGTCGTCTTTCTGGTAAACTTCATGGGCGAGTTCGGTATCCACCCGCATTTCAGCCGCCACCCGGTCGAACAGCGCCGAATGGGGAATGATGAAGGCCCATTCCTGTCGGGGCAGAATGTTGCCGGCGGCATCCATCACTTCGAGGGTGACGCGGTGGTTGCCGAACTCGAGATCCCATTCCGGCGCAAAGGAGATCGCGTCCGGCGAGATAACGGCAATGGGCGTCACATCCGTATCATCCAGCAGCAATCGAACCGAGGCCCACTGGGGCGGCAGCCCGCTGTCGGCAAACCGAATCGTCACCGCGGGACGGCGTTCCTGGGTGCGTTGGTTATCCATGGCCGGGAAGACAATCCCGGCGGGTGGAGGGCGATCCAGGGAAACTTCGATCCGCAGGGGATTCTTTCGGGGATCCAGTTTGGGCTGGGTGACTTTCCGTCCCCGGCCGTCTTCCACCACAAAAAAGTATTCGATGCCGGGCGGTAAAATCCAATCCTGGTCAATGGCGACGGAAAACTCGATCTCGGTGTCCTGACGCATTGGCAGGGTATTGTAGGCGGAAGCGCCGATATTGCGGTATTGTAAGGCAGCCCGCAGCGGCAGGACAAATTCCTGGGCACGGATGCGAAAAACCACGCCTTGCCCGGCAACAACAGGCCCCTGGGGGGATACAAGAACGATGCGTTCTTCCGCCTTGGCAGTTGGCGGCAGGAAAACGAAAGACAGCATGATGGCCAGATACAAGACAGAGAGGAGGACGCGTCGAATCATCGCAGAATTTCACTCAGGTCCATGGTTTAAGGGCGTTCGGTTATATGGGCTTTTCTATAGGATATAGTGTCCTTCGAAAGATAAATGGTTCAATGATGCCGGAGGCTGTCAGCACAACGTCCGGGCGTGAGCCAGCCAAACCGACGATTATTTCGCCCGCCGTGTCTCGCCGTCATGTCCCATAGCGCCGTTTCATGAGGCAAACCGCGCCAGAGCAAAACCATCATTTTTAGGGGCCGTGCGGCCGAAAAGTCTTTTACTGCGTATGATATCTCCCAGGCATTCCAGCTCGGGAGCTTGGTCACTGATGGGAATTTTGAGTCTTCATTGAAAAGCATGATCTTTTTATAGTTCAAGGCCGCACGTGTCAAATCAAATTTTGGGACTTCCGTTATCGCCAGCGATTGGCATCGGCGTCCCGCAGACGAAGCGGTATGATATGTGCGGCCGCTTGCCCCGGCAGGTCTTTTGACGTTTAAAAAGCCGCTAAAGAAAGTAGAACCCCAACGCCGCATCGTATCGATCCGTGCCATGGAATTGGGCACCCACTGTGTCGGCATTGACGGATTTAACGATGACGGTCTTCTTGATAAGGGTCTGATTGGCGTTGTCCAGATTGAAGCGAACCTGCAGTCGATCGCCCGGGCGCAGCTGTCTGGCATTGGCGCAAGAAAATTTCATGCCGGCCTTGGAGAGATTCTGCACCACCATCGGCCCCCAGACATCTCCGGGTGCCACCATGTTGCCCGTGTAGCGCGCCTGGGCAAAATAGCCTTCCAACCGCACCTGTTTGCGATAGATGGAACGCAATTCGCGGATAATGCGAAACCGATGACCGCAGGGGCACTTGACGCGTACGGCCGACCCCATCATTTCAAAAAGACGGACGGAGACGATATCCTGAAAGCCGCACTGCGGGCATGTCATCTGATATTTACCGTCATCGCCTGGGAATACGGGCCGGCGCCCCTCGTCCCCCGGCTGCTTGTCGGTACCAAACTTCATGCGGGGTATGACCGCCCCTTCCGGTTGACCTTTGGCTTTCTTGGGCGGTTTCCGAAACGTCGGTTTTTTTTCTTTCGGTGGCTCTTCGATGATCTCGATATCGGCAATATCAATGGTTTCGATGTCCGTCTGCCGCGGTTTCTGCTGCCGGATAACCGACAGACCCGGCCGTGAATAGGGCAGCGCTTCCGCCATCAGGCGGCCGGCCAGTTTCACGAGGGAAACCGCATCGTCGGACCAGGGCGTGGGGTGCGTCGTCGCTACCCCGATAATCCCGATGGGGCTCTTCCGACGATAAATGACGTGGCACAGGAGGGCGCCCAGATCCATCTGGTGCCATTCGTGAAGCGCTTTGCGCTCCAGGCGGGAAAGGGTCTGGGTGTTGTTGACCACCAGGTGACGATCCTTGATGAGTTTTTCAAATAGACGGGCCATGAGGGCCATCGGCATGGCCGGCAGTTGGGAACGCGGTTCCGCGTCCGGGGATAGCTGCCATGTGAAGTCTGTCAGCAGGCACTTTTCTTTCGCATCGATACGGCTGATAAACCCATATTGCGCGATGGTATAAAGGCCGACTTTCTCCAGCATACTGCCGATGGTCTTCTCGCGGCTATTCTCCTGCGACGGGTGAAAATCGTCGACCCAGGTAAAAATGAGGTTGATGAGATCCTGCATCACCTGGGCGTCCTGCAGGGATCGGCGCTGGGCTGTCATGTCGGACAGCGTCATGTGAATGCGCGGGGTCCGAGCTTTTTTATCGCGCAGCAGGTTCATTTCGATCTGGGCATGAATCGTGGTCTTTGGCGCCGGTTTCAATTCGATTTCAACGCTCTGGCGCTGGGAGGAACGAATCAATTCATTCCAGTGGGAGTAGAAAATAACCAGATCGTCGTTTTTGACATACAGTGAGAAGGGTTTGCCCTTGAGCGTTTTGGCTTTGGGGCTGATCAGTTGCGATGCTTTGGTATCGGCCGCCAGAATGAGGCCGGCCCGGTCCAGCAGCACCGAGGCCACCTCCACCAGGTTGCGCCCGCACTGACCGCAATATTTAAAAAAAGGGGGATTGATGGTGTTGCAGCCCGGACAGGCATTCTTCAGCTGTGCGCCGCAACCGCCGCAATAGTTCTGGCCCGGGGCCATTTCCGCACCGCATTGAGGGCAGGTCATACCGTGTGTTATAGCCAATAACGTATTGAGAAGCAAGATGGTGCGGTAGGTGCGTTTTATCCCTCCACATCATATCTTGTCCCTCGAAGCAGGGGCGTTTTAGTTTTTGACAGGGGTGCACCCATAGGGATAGAGAAGGCATCGAATGTCAGGTACCCTTACAAACCAACCCGGCATCCCATCCGTTAGATGGCCAAACCGGTCAAATCAAAGGGAGAATACCCATCATGAAAACCGATACCCGATGTGTTCACAGCGGCAGCTATTTTGAGAAGACCACCGGCGGTATCAATACCCCGATTTTCACTTCCTCGGCCTATGATTACCTGAACCGGAAAGAAGCGCCCTACCCGCGCTACTTCAACACCGTCAATCAGGATGTCGTCGTCAAGAAAATCTGCGCCCTGGAAAAAGCCGAAGACGGTGTCTTGTTCAGTTCGGGCATGGCGGCCATGAGCACCGCCATTCTGGCCCTTGCCGGGGCAGGGGACCACGTCATCCTGATGGATGAACTCTATGGCGGCACCCACGCCTTTGTCACCGACACCTTCGAACGCCTCGGCATCCGCTATTCCTTTGCCAAAACCAACGTGGACGCCATCACCGCCGCCATCACCGACCGGACCCGGGTCATCGTGATCGAATCCCCCACCAACCCGCTTTTGGGGATCATCGATATTCGCAAGGTTGCCGATTTCGCCCGCGCCCGCGGTATTGCGACCATCATCGACAACACCTTCGCCACCCCCATCAACCAGAAACCCATCGAACTGGGAATCGATATCGTCGTTCACAGCGGCACCAAATACATGGGCGGCCACAGCGACCTGTGCTGCGGTGTTGCGGTATCGTCGCACCCCCATGCGGAGAAGATCCTTCACCTGGCCCGCCACCTGGGGGGCAGCCTGAATGCCGGCGACTGCTACCTGCTGGAACGCAGCCTTAAAACCCTGGCGCTGCGGGTCAAGCAGCAGACCGCCAATGCCGGCCTTCTGGCGGAGTTCCTGGCCGCCAACCCCATGGTGCGGAGGGTGTTTTATCCCGGGTTGAGCAGTTCTCCCGGCCACGCCACCGCACGCAAGCAGATGACCGGCTTCGGTGCCATGCTGGCCTTCGAGCTGGATAGCGAGCAGGTCCGCACCAACGCCTTTCTTCAGCACCTCGAAATCGTGCGCCCGGCCGTCAGCCTGGGCGGGGTGGAGACCACCATCTGTGCGCCGGCCGTCACCTCCCATGCCAAGATGTCTGCCGAGGAACGCCAGCGCGTCGGCGTGACCGACGCCCTCCTGCGGCTGTCGGTGGGCATCGAGCATATCGACGACCTGATCGCGGATTTTGACCAGGCCTTGAAGCTTTCCATCGTCTAAGCCGCCTGACGCCAAAAAGCAGGCCTCAGCAAGTCCCTCCAAAGGAAACCGAAGCCACGGAGGCTTTTAGCATTCGCTTCCCATGTTGATGCGCGGAGTCATGATCGCCCGTTAGCGATTACGGTTACGGCGGATCGCGTACAGCCCCTAATATTATTGTTTTTACCTATTATTTTTACCCCATTCCTCTCTTGTTGCCAGGGCGCCTTCCATGGCTAACTTATTCCAGGGCAAAACAGGAACGCACATTCTAAAAAAACGAGGAGAATGACCATGGAAAATACACGTACTCAGGATTACTTCAAAGACGACAATGACGGTCATGTTGACACCCGCGAACAGAACCACCGCTGTGAAAACCCCGATCCCCATCTGGGATGCGACATGGGCATCGACGTGGCGGGATAAGACACCAGGAGGTGACCTATGATTGGAACCTTACTGACCCTTTCGATTCTTGGCTATTACATCAACAGCTGCAACACCGGCGTCAACAACTACGTCGGCTGCAAAATATGATAACGGCAGAGCTTCAAAATAAAGGCAACCCATACCATACCCCACTGACCTGAACGGAATTGCCTCCCCGTAGTTGAACCTGAAGTTGAATACAGCGGCAGAGCCTCTTTGAGGCTCTGCCTTTTTTTTAGAACCTATCTCAAAAAAAGGATTAGCCCGGATATTTCATGAAATTTTTCCAACGGGCTATATATAAAATAGAAATTCAATCCGTTGGCTCTAATTTCGATCTTGGCACCTGCGGTACAATTTGTCCCTGGCATCTTGTGCCGGAGATCGTCGGAAAGATTTCACCCTTCGGGCGCTCCCTGATCTGCTCATTGACTGCGTTATCAAGGGTTCGCAGTAGTTCACTACGGCTTCACCCTTGAATGCCTTGTCACTGAACTCATCAGGGGCGTGAAATATCCGGGTTAGGGTTTCTGGCAAGGCGCGAAACGGTGAAAAAGCGGAGCATACACGCCGTATGTGAGCATTTTGAGCTGGTTCGCTATGCCCCCTTTTTTATTAAACCAGGTGCGGTATCCAGCATCGCTGGAAACACCGCCAGGGGCACTTAGACTTTTTTGAGATAGGTTCTAGTAACCGGCTCACCGCCTCCGTTTTCGACTGCGGAACTCTTTTCCCATCCATGGAGTTGACCTCGCGGAACATCTGTCATAGGATCGCCTCTTTTTAATTTTCCGGCAGCGCCGGAACACACCGCGATCAAACATGAGGAGGTAATCGCATGCTGGCATCCAAAGTGGGTCCGCGGATGGCCAAATTCATGGCCCAGAACGACATGTCCATCGAAACCCTGGCCGAACGTACCGGCCTGTCCGTCACCCTGCTGACATCCATCCGGGATGACGAAGTCTATCCTTCATTGGGGCCCCTGGTGAAAATCGCCCGGGCCCTGGGAGTGCGGCTGGGCACCTTTCTCGACGACCAGGGCAGCGTGGATCCCCTGATCGTGCGCCGCACCGAGCGCCGCAGTGCCCTCAGCACCCTGCGGGCCAAGGACCGCCCCGTCAAGACCAAATTCTACGCCCTCGGACGGGACAAGACCGACCGCCACATGGAGCCCTTCTATGTGGAACTGCTGCCCGAATCCGCCCAGGAGACGGAGCTTTCCAGCCACGAGGGGGAGGAGTTCATCGTCGTGTTGGAAGGCCGCGTGAAAGTGGTCTACGGCAAGGAAACCCATCAGCTCGAGCCGGGCGACAGCATCTATTACAACTCCATCGTGCCCCATCACGTGGGCACCCTCGATGACACCACGGCCGCCATCTATGCCGTCCTGTACATCCCCGAATAACCGTATAAAGAGGACCTGATGACCCAACACGATCTGAAACAGGCCACCCTGGGCCAGCTGCTCGACCAGGCCATTGCCGCCCATCCCGACAACGACGCCGTGGTCTATGCCGACCGCGATTTCCGTCTCACCTACCGCGAGTTCGGCGATGTGGTGGATCGCCTGGCCAAGGGCCTCATGGCCCTGGGCGTGCAAAAGAACGAAAAAGTGGCCGTCTGGGCCACCAACGTGCCCTACTGGGTGGCCCTCCAGTTTGCCACCGCCAAGATCGGCGCCATCCTGTTGACCGTCAACACCAACTACAAAACCGCCGAGCTGGACTACCTGCTGCGCCAGTCGGAGACCGAAAACATCTTTATCATCGACGGCCTGCGCGACACGGACTACGTCCAGACCCTCTACGAGCTCGTGCCGGAACTGAAAACCCAGGAGCGCGGTTTTCTGAAAAGCGAGGCCTTTCCCCACCTGAAGCGGGTCGCCTTTCTCGGACCCGAGAAGCACCGGGGCATGTATGCCATCCCCGAAATCATGGCCCTGCACGTCATGATCGATGACGATGCCTACCGGGCCCGCCAGGCAAGCCTCGACCCCCACGACGTGGTCAACATGCAGTACACCTCGGGCACCACCGGGTTCCCCAAGGGCGTCATGCTGACCCACCACAACATCGGCACCAACGGCTACTGGATCGGCGAAAACCAGAACTTCACCCACAAGGACCGGGTCTGCATCCCGGTGCCGCTCTTCCACTGCTTCGGGTGCGTGCTGGGCGTGCTGGCGGCCGTCACCCACGCCGCCACCATGGTGCTGCTGGAAACCTTCGATCCGGTGGCGGTCATGGCCTCGGTGGAGGAGGAGCGCTGCACGGCGCTCTACGGCGTGCCCACCATGTTCATCGCCGTGCTGCAGCACAAGCTGTTCAAGAAGTTCGACTTCGGCGCCCTGCGGACCGGCATCATGGCCGGTTCGCCCTGTCCCATCGAAGTCATGCGCCAGGTCATCGACCAGATGAACATGTCCGAGATCACCATCTGCTACGGCCTCACCGAAGCCTCGCCGGTCATCACCCAGACCCGGGCCGACGACGATATCCGCCTGCGGGTGGAATCCGTGGGTCGGGCCATGCCCGGCATCGAGGTCAAGATCGTCGATCCCGACACCGACAAGGTCCTCGGACCGGGCGAGCAGGGCGAAGTCTGCTGCCGGGGCTACAATGTCATGAAGGGCTACTACAACATGCCCGAAGCCACGGCCGAGGCCATCGATGCCGACGGCTGGCTGCACTCGGGCGACCTGGGCGTCATGGACGCAGACGGTTATCTGGCCATCACCGGCCGCCACAAGGACATGATCATCCGCGGCGGGGAGAACATCTACCCCCGCGAAATCGAAGAGTTTCTCTTCCGGCTCAAGGGCATCGCCGATGTCCAGGTGGCCGGCGTGCTCAGTCCCAAATACGGTGAAGAGGTGGGGGCGTTCGTCAAGCTCAAGGAAGGCCACACCTATGAACCCGAAGACATCAAGGACTTCTGCCGCGGCCAGATCAGCCACTACAAGATACCCAAGTATGTGGCCTTCGTGAACGACTATCCCATGACGGCCAGCGGGAAGATTCAGAAGTATAAGTTGCGGGAGATGGCGGAGGCGCTGTTCCCCGACCGCATATAAAAAAGGGCGGTTTGGCAAAAAGCCCGATATCGGCGTTACGCGAATCTTTCGTCATTGCAGCGTACCGGTTGAATGGGCGTGGATGGTGAGATAATTAAGGACGCAATCCAATCAGGCCTGTGCTTCTGATATCACCTCTGTCCCCATGGCCCGTGGCTTTATGTCTCTGTTCGCCATCATAGACTGGCACAGCCTTCATCCAGGTGCTCAAGGGACGCCAGGTGAAAATCAGCATGCATGGCCGGGGCCGCTGCCCGGACAACATCTTCATCGAGCGTCTGTGGTGGACTATAAAGTATCACTACCTTTACCTGCGCTCGTTTGATACCGGTCGCTCGTTGTGACAGGGGCTGGCGGGCTGAGTCGGCTATTACAATCAGCAACGCGGGCAGTCTTCCCTTGACGACCGAACCCCGGATGAGGTGTACTACGACTTTCCCCATCCGTTTGCCGAGGCGGCCTGATGCCGTTGTCTCTATACAATGGCCCTCGGCTTATACCTTATTCGTCTCATCAGGCTGTCCAGCCATTGCACCGCCGCTTCATCTTTTCATAATGGCACTATCCTTATTGCTATTTTTCTTTTAGAGGCTTATTGCTGTTTTTAAAGATTAAAAAACCACTGAAAGCATGACGTCACAAATCAAAATATTTGAAAACCGACAATAGCTCAAGGCCTCTTCTTTAAACTTGTACCTCCCTTTTCTCCCGTAGGCACGTATAACGATCTCTTACGGATCCTCGTCTTGATCGCCTCCCCATGCTCCGGATCGGCAAACGGATCACTCCGCATCCTGAAACCGGCGCACGCCCATGAGCAATACGCAAAGGGGTCTGGTTTTGGACACGTTATAATCAGTTTTGCCACCTCAGGTGCACAAAATTGGCACCGCACAAATCGAAAGGAGGGAAGCCATGCGATGGATAGGTTTGATTGCTGCATGTCTGGTAATGGGTTGTTCAGGACTGCACGGCCCGGTCGATGGGCAGAGCCAAACAAGAAATAACGTCGTTTCGGTGGATTGGGACGGCAACTACTACCCGTTGCCGTCCAACGATGATGTTAAAGTTGATTCCGATGCCTCATTCGATGCCTTGAAGCCCTGTTACAGGGACAACAGCAGCGATGCCTGCCAAGACGAGCTGCAGCGTCATCTCGACGCGACCACGGCGCACTATGATGCGATCTTTGAGCAAATCCTGATATTCAACCAAACCGAGGGGAGGGGAAAGCGGATCGTCCTCTATATCCACGGCGGCCTGAATAGCCGGAACGGAGCGCTAAAAAGGGCGGTCAAGGCCGCAGGGCAAATGAAAGACCAGGGAATTTACCCTATCTTTATCAACTGGCGTTCGGGGTTGATGAGCTCGCTCGGGGACCACTATTTCAGGATCCGCGACGGCCAGCTCAGCCGCACGGCGCCGCTGAGTTCCCCGGTCTACATATTGGGCGATGCATTGGGCACGGTGGCCGGCGCACCGGTTTCCTGGTGGAAGGAGGCCCAGCACGCCTTCGTTTCCTCAGTCAATCGCAAGAAAAAGGACGCACGGCTGCTCACCGTCAGTGAAGACGGTATTCAGTACCTGAATCCCGCCAGCGAGGATACCAGCGAGCTCGGCCGAACCACTTGGTGGTGGGTGACGAGCCCGGTCAAAATCGTCACCACGCCCGCGGTTCACACGATCGGCAGGCCGGCCTGGAACAGTATGCTGCGGCGGGTGGATGTGCAGTTCGTCAGGCCGTTGGATTTTCCCAATGGCGGTTGGGAGACCGGGGTGAAGAAAAGGTCCGCGTTGCGAATGTCCGCCTCCCCTCCGCCGGAGAATGAGCCGATGCCGGGGACCGGCGCGACACTGCTGTTTGCCCAGCGCCTGCAAGCCTTCCAGGAGCAGCATCCGGACTATCGGGTAACCCTGATCGGGCATTCCATGGGCGGCATCGTCGTCAACCGTGTCCTGCAGAATGTGCCGGACCTTAGAGTGGATGATATCGTTTTCATGGCTTCGGCGGATACGCTGGATAACTTCCTGCACACGTCGCTGCCCTATGTGGAGCGCCAGCTCCGGAAGGGGCGTGACGTCCGCCTCTACAACCTTTTCCTGCACCCCGAAAATGAGGATCGCGAGGTCAGCGCCTGGGGGTTCTCGCCCTCCGGCAGCCTGCTGGTTTGGATCGACTACGCCTTTGGCGACCCCGATTACATCCTGCAGCGTACCGCCGGGCGCTGGTCGAACATGAAGGAGGCACTGCCGCTGATCAAGGTCGATGTCAGGGACCATGTCTATTTCAAAGTGTTCGGGAAAACGAAAGACAAGTGCGGGCAGCCGCAGAAGCACGGCGCGTTCGACGATTGCGACTTTCCTTTCTGGGATCGAGCCTACTGGTGGCAGTAGCTCCTATTTGCGCCTATGTCCGCCATGGGATCGCATCTTCACGCTATTCGCCATGCTTTACCGGTTATAAGCTCCTCTCGCAGAGCGGGAGGCTTTAGGTAGCCCCAGCGGGGGGCTTGAGAACATTTTTTTACGCTTTGGATTTTGAATTTCCCTTTTGTCCCGCGCCGAGCAGCGGCGATACGGCCAGATCAAAATCCGCGGACTGTCTGTTCGTGGAGGAGACGCCCTTCAAATTTCCATATTTAAATGGTCAGCTAAAACCACATGTTAACAAAGGAAAGATAGAATGTCCCGGATTCTACACGTCAACACTTGAGAGTCTGGAAAGAAGGGGCATCCCATATTCCCCCGAGTTCATAGACGCCCTTATGCGTTCTCGCCACTCCAGGCCCATTCCTTTCTCACCTGCTCGACTTGCGCGAAGGTGGAGGCCGACAGCATCTGCTGCGCATAATCTTCCGCCCGAGCTACCGACATGGCGCGGATGTCTCTTTGCAAGGCGGGCAAAAATTGGGGATCCACGCTCAATCGCCGGATGCCGATGCCGATCAAGAAAGGTACGAAATCTTCCTGGTGAGCCACTTCACCGCATACCGAGACCGGGACCCGGCTGGTCGACGCCCTTTGGACGATGCGGGCCAGGGCGCGCAGGACGGAGGGGTGATAGGGTTGGTAATAGGCTGAAACATGTTTATTCGTGCGGTCGGCCGCCAGCATATACTGGGTGAAATCATTGGTGCCGATGGAGAGGAAATCGGCTTCCCGGGCCAGTTCATCGATGATCTCGACGATGGCGGGCAATTCGATCATGGCGCCCAGCTTGGGTTCGGGATGGTGGGGCAGGTTTTCCTCGTTCAGTTTTACAATGGCTTGCCGGACGGTCTGACAGGCGGTCCTGAATTCATCGATGGAGGAAATCATGGGAAACATGATGCCCAATGACGGGGAGTGCGCGCCGGCCCGCAAAATGGCCCGGACCTGCTGATCGAAGATGTCGCGGTGTTTCAATGAGAATCGAATGGAGCGCAATCCGAGTTCCGGGTTGTCTTCCTGGAGCGCATCGAGATAGGGGAGCACTTTGTCGCCGCCCACATCCAGCGTTCTGATCCAGACCGGGCGCTTGTCCATCTTGTCGAACAGCCGTTCATAGACCAGCCGCTGCTCTTCTTCCGAGGGCAAATCGGAGCGGACGATAAACGGAAATTCCGACCGGTAAAGTCCGATGCCCTCGGCTTTGAGTTTCAGGGCCAGGTCCAACTCACTCAGCAAATTGATATTGGCCATCAGGTGGACGCGCGCCTTGTCCCGGGTCCGGGTTTCGGGGGCCATTTTTACCCCGGGGCCGAATGTTTTTCGGAGGGCCCGGTTGCGCTCGTCGTACCGCCGGCGGACATCCAGGGAGGGATCGACATACAGGGTGCCGACATCGGCATCCATGAGCACCGGGGTATCATAGGGGACCTTCAATAGAGCGGGATACATGGCGATGATGGTGGGGATATTCAGGGACCGGGCAATGATGGTGACATGGGAGGTGACGCCGCCCCCGGCCAGGATGATGCCGGCCACGGACTCGGAGGCCAGTTTAAGGATATCCGAAGGATAAAGCTGGGAGGCGATGACGATGCGGCCATCCATGGGGCTCTGCCCCGTCATCGGCTGCTTGCGCAGGTTGAACAGCAGCCGTCGCACCAGGTCTTCGATATCTTTTGATTTCTCCCGGATATAGGCGTTGGCGCTCTTTTCGAACAGGTCGATAAAATGGCGGGCAACCCGGCGAATCGCCGCCGGTGCGGACAGCCCGTCGGTGATGCGCTGCGTTATTTCTTGAACGAACCGGGGATCCTTCAGCATCATGTGGTGGGCTTCGAAGATCAACACCGCGCTTTCCGGCAGCCGGCGGACCATTTGCTCCTGGAGCTGCTGGAGTTGATCGATGGTTTTGGCCATGGCGCTCCGGAAATCCTTGAGCCCGGCATGGAATTGATCGTCGGCCACATCCTCCATCAGGGGGTCTGACGAACCCATGATCATCGCCGGTGCCAGGGCGAACCCATTGACGGCGGCTTCGCCCTTGAACATCTGCATGCCTGCGGGCATGGCGGGCGCCTCGGCCGTGGCGGCCGCGTGGTTGAGAGTCATCATCATGCGCGCGTGGGCGATAGTGCCGGCCAGTTGGGCGGCGATGGCCTTGAGCGCCAGCACATCCGCCGGGGTGAAGTAGTTGGCGTCGGTGTGCTGGACGACGAGGACGCCCGTTTTTTCTGCGCCGTAACGGATGGGAACCGACAGGAAGGATTTGAAGCGCTCCTCCATCGAGGATTCAAAATATTTGAAACGCGGATTGCTGCTGGCGTCACCCTCGCAAACCGGGGCCATCTGTTCGAGGGTCCAGCCGACCAACCCCTCGCCGATTTCCATCCGCACCCGCCCCACGGAATCAGGGTGCAGTCCGACCGTGGCTTTGAGCACCAGGGTGCCCGAGTTGGCTTCCAGAAGGTAGATGGATCCGACATCGGCGTTCAGGTGCGAGGCCACGAGCTGAACAACCTGCTGCAGGAAGTTGTCGATGTCTTTGCTTTCCGACATCAGGTTGGCCAATTCGCCGATGTCGCAAATCAAGCTCAGGTGCTCGGTTTTGGAATTCGCCATGAAACAACTCTT
>CALOCH010000027.1:0-42325 GCA_942491615.1 uncultured Gammaproteobacteria bacterium | reverse complement strand
GTTATGGGAAGGACAGCAAGAGGAAATAGATTCAACTCGGCATAAAGCATTTGGTTATACACCCAATTATTTACGCGTAGCGGCTATTATAAATAATAATACATCGCTCGAAAACACGATCACTTTCGCTCAAGTTAATGAAATTAAAGATAATTACCTATTAGGCGCCGTTATTTAGAACAGCAATTCTCAATTTAGGATCATCAATATAAATCATATAGTTACAGATGCTTTATGTTTCGATTCTGAATCATTTTTCAGCACTCAGTGCCATTTCTATGAAAAACAGGCACTTTTATGAATTTTGATTCCAGTTTGTGGGATTTTTATCGAAATTACTAATAATTTAAAAATTTCAGAAGCGTGTATTTAAACCATGTCTAAGCATAAGTTATTGAATTTCTTTAAATTGAGAATTGCTGTATTTAGAATGTTGCACACAATAACGCCTCACCTTATGCTATGCAAAATAGAGTTTTACCTGCTTGCCAAAGGTTACAATTTTTTTACTACTTTTTTACTGCACCTTATTTTGTTTGCTTTTATCTATAGCAACCCCGGCATCTATTTCAGCATAATATTGACGGCGGAAACTCCCCAACACCTCATGTTGCTCCAAAACACTGACACCCACATTATTTAAAGCCATACGCGCTAACTCTATACTGACTTCGACATACTCTGAAACAGCGCCCGAAGCTCCCATGCCTCTTAATTCACGGCATTGCGTTAAACTATGTCCTCTCGCAAAAATTTTAACTGCTGGGTACATGGTGCGTATCGACGCGACCAAATTCTCAGCTGCCCCCGGGTCATTCAGGGTTAAAATAATGACGTGTGCATTTTGTGCGCCTACTGATTTTAAGACCTCAGGATTGCGCACATCGCCATAAAAAACTGGCATCCCCTCTGCACGCCCTGCTTTTACAACTTTAACGTTCGAGTCCAATGCAACAAAGGAATAACCTGAAATTGACAAGATTTCACCAATTCTATGGCCTACCCGTCCAAAACCTGCGAGCACTATCGGCGCTTCAACTGGCTTATCTATCGTGTCTATTAACCTTGCTTGTTCTGATTTTATTAGCCACTGCGCAAGATATGCAAGCAGAGGCGTAATCAGCATACTTAACAAAACAAGCAATAATAATTGCTGAAATAATTCATTCGAAATTAGCGCAGATTGATTGGCTAATGAGAACAACACTAACGCAAATTCACCACTTTGTGCCAGGATTAATGCAACTGCAAGACTATTTCTTGCTTTGAGTCCAAACAGATACACCAGAGGAAAAAGTGCAATCACTTTTATGATAATTAATAAACTAACTATTTCTATGGATCCTGCAGGGCTATCAAGTAATAAATCCAGTTTGAGTGACATCCCCATCGACATAAAAAACAAGCCCAGCAGCAATCCTCGAAAAGGTTGAACTTCAGCCATAATCTGATGCTTATATGCTGAATCAGAAATAAGCAAGCCAGCTAAGAAGGCTCCCATTGCCATGGAAAAGCCGATATGTTCAGCAATTACTGCAGTGCCCAAAACAATAAGCAAAGCAGACGCAGTAAACACTTCCGGATTCCTTGCAAGCGCAACATGATGCAGAATCGGATGCAAAAAATAACGCCCTGAGATCACCACAAGCCCAAGAATAAACAAGGATTGCAGTAGAGTAATCCCAATGTCTTCACCCATTTTCAAATCTTGCATGACCAATACGGGCACCAAAGCTAAAAGCGGTACTACTGCCAAATCCTGCAATAGCAAGACCGAAAAAGACGTCCGCCCATAGACAGAGGTAAGTTGCTTTTGCTCTGACAATAGTTGCAAAAACAAAAGCTGTAGAGGAGAGTGCCAGCGCTGGCCCTATTAAAAGAGCAGCTTTTAAAGGAATATCGAAAAAATAATAGCTTACTTCGCCAAGTAACAATCCTGCTAACAGAATCTGCAATGTACCCAGGCCAAATACCAGACGCCGCATTTGCCACAGATGCGATGGCTTAAGCTCTATCCCAATAACAAACAAAAGTAGCACAACACCAATATCAGCCAGATGAGCGATTTCACTGATATTACCAATCACTCCTAAACCCGATGGTCCAACCATCACCCCAGCAATCAGAAAACCGGGGACTGCTCCGAATCGAATTGCCTGAAAAAACGGCACCACAATAACAGCTGCTAATAGTAATATTATAATATCAATCAGATAAGTGGACATTTTGGCTCACAACGTTATTAAGTAGATAAAAATAATGATACATTCCTGAAACTAACATCAATATACGCTCCAAACGCAAATACACCAATCAGGTGCATAACTTTAATATTAAGTTGTTTTTTGTCGCTGATAATTGAATACGTGTAGAATACATCACTTTTTCACGGGCTTTATACATTCAATAATAAAGATATATACTAATTATTTATCATGTAAGCAAAAGCCTTTCTCATCTAGTATTTCAAGTTAAAGATTAAAACACCATGCTTACAACAGCAAATATCACCATGCAATTTGGCGCTAAGCCTCTTTTTGAAGATGTCTCAGTTAAATTTGGTAACGGCAACCGTTACGGGCTTATAGGCGCGAATGGTTGCGGCAAATCAACGTTTATGAAGATTCTGGCAGGTGATCTTGAACCCTCTTCAGGCAATGTATCAAAAGATCCACACGAGCGTATTGGAAAATTAAAACAAGATCAGTTTGCCTACGAAGAGTTTGGTGTTATTGACACCGTCATTATGGGGCATGAAGAGTTATGGGCGGTCAAATCTGAGCGAGATGCCATTTATGCCAACCCTGAAATGACAGAAGAAGACGGAATGCGTGCCGCTGAGCTGGAGTCCGAGTTTGCTGAAATGGATGGCTATACTGCCGAAGCGCGTGCCGGTGAATTATTAGCAGGCGTAGGCATACCAATTGAACAGCACTACGGCCCTATGTCCGAAGTCGCCCCTGGCTGGAAATTACGCGTATTACTCGCTCAAGTTTTATTCTCTGAGCCTGATATTATGTTACTCGACGAACCGACCAACAATCTGGATATTAATGCTATCCGCTGGTTAGAAGGGGTATTAAACGATCGAAACTGTACCATGGTTATTATTTCGCATGATCGACACTTTCTAAATAGCGTCTGTAGCCACATGGCTGATATGGATTATGGTGAATTACGTTTATATCCTGGCTCTTATGATGATTATATGACCGCCGCGACTCAGGCAAGCGAACGTCTGCTCGCAGATAATGCCAAGAAAAAAGCGCAAATTGCTGAACTCAATGCTTTCGTCAGTCGTTTTTCTGCTAATGCCTCAAAATCAAAACAGGCAACTTCTCGGGCTAAACAGATTGATAAAATTGAATTAGCTGATATTAAACCCTCGAGCCGAAAAAACCCCTTTATCCGCTTTGATCAAAGCAAAAAATTGCACCGTTTAGCACTTGAAGTAGACGGTTTAGGAAAAAGCTATGATACAGAACTGTTTACTAATCTAAATTTATTAGTAGAAGTAGGCGAACGCGTGGCGATTATTGGACCAAACGGTATCGGAAAATCCACTTTAATGAAGTGCCTTATTGGTGATGTCGAGCCTTCTGCTGGGCATATAAAATGGTCTGAAAATGCTGAATTTAGTTATTATGCACAAGATCATGCATACGAATTTAAAGATAAGCAACAGCTTTTCGCCTGGATGGAACAATGGGGCAAACCTAGCGATGACGATCAGGCAATACGCAGTATTTTGGGTCGCTTGTTATTTTCTCAAGATGACATCCATAAAACAGTTAACGTCCTGTCCGGAGGCGAGCAAGGTAGGATGATCTTCGGTAAACTGATGTTGCAACGCGCTAATATTATGCTTTTGGATGAGCCGACAAATCACCTTGACATGGAATCGATAGAATCACTTAATCTTGCACTGGAAAATTATCCAGGAACGCTTATTTTTGTCAGTCATGATCGAGAATTCGTTTCCTCACTCGCTACGCGTATACTGGAAATAACACCTACCGGCATCATAGACTTCAAAGGAACTTATGACGAATATTTAAGTAGCCAGAATTTAATCGGATAAGCATTTAATTGACGAAGTATAGACAAGATATCTTTCCCCTAGTAGCAGGCATAGGCGTTTATTATTGCTACGCCCTTAGGTTTTAAATAAGCCCTGCATAAAATAATGACCTCACTGTAATGATTATTGAGTTGAAAACATTTAAAGTCTGTGTAAGAATCAAATATTAGAAAATAATAATTTACATAGCCTTGACTCATTTATCCGATTCAAAGAAAACAAATCCGCTAGACCGCCTGGTTGGCTATTCGCTGCAAGGCGGGTTACCACTATTTGTGTTTATCCTATCCATTTCGCTGGGTATATTAGCATTGCTTCTTACCCCTAGAGAAGAAGAGCCGCAAATTGTGGTGCCGATGGCGAATGTGTTGGTTTCAGCGCCAGGGTTATCCGCCCGGCAGATTGAAAAGCAAGTCACTCAGCCTCTTGAAAAATTATTGACCCAGATTTCCGGTGTCGAAAATATCTATTCTCGAACCATTACAGGACGCACGATTGTTACTTTACGTTTTTTTGTAGGTGAGGACCGCGAAGACTCGCTACTGAACGTCTACAATAAACTTTACTCCAACCAGGACAAAATTCCTGCGGTAGTCACTCACTGGTTAGTCAAACCAGTGGAAGTCGATGATGTGCCAATTGTAATTGCAGGCTTATGGAGTAGCAGTCCTGAGCTTTACGGCGATTATGAGTTACGCCGCTTTGCCGATGAAATAACTGTTGAATTACAACAACTTAACGACACAAATCAAATCAGTGTGATTGGCGGCCGACCACGAACCTTACAGGTTTTGCTTAACCCGCAAAGCATGATGGCACGGCAGACGAGCGCACTTGGAGTAGCCTCGGCGATTCAAGCGGCCAATCAGTTACATACAGCAGGTATAATTACCATCGACAATACCACTATTCAACTTGAAGCGGGTGATTTTATTAGTAGCGCTGAGCAATTGAGTAAACTGGTCATCAATCGAGTTGATGGTGTCCCAGTCTATTTAATGGATATTGCCAAAATCATAGACGGACCGGCGGAAACTGATCATTACAACTGGCTTAGTTTTGCTAACGCCCACCCATTAGCTGAGCAATTTTCAAATGATTACCCGCTAGTAACCCTGGCAATCGCTAAAAAACGCGGTGCCAATGCAGTTACACTAGCGGAAAATATACATCAAAAATTACAAACTCTGGCCCAGCAATTGTTGCCGCCCGAAGTACATATTGAAATTTTGCGTGATTACGGGAAAACAGCAAATGACAAAGTTAATAATCTGGTCAGTAGCCTGGGCTTTGCGATCGCAACAGTGGTTCTGTTCATCGGTATTTTTCTGGGATGGCGACCGGCTTTGGTCGTCGGTTTTGCGATCCCAATTTGCTATGGCGCCACTTTGATGCTGGATATGGCTTTTGGCTACACGATTAATCGTGTCACCTTATTTGCGCTGATTTTGGCTTTGGGTTTATTGGTCGACGATCCAATTACCGGTATCGACAATATCGAACGCTTTATGCGCCAGGGTAGCGGTAGCCTCCAAGAACGTATTATTGCCGCTATGGCGGAAATTCGTCCGGCCTTATTGATGTCGACTTTAACCATTATTCTTGCATTTATCCCACTGGCCTTTATTACCGGCATGATGGGACCCTATATGGCACCTATGGCTTTTAATGTGCCGGTGGCAGTGATGTTATCCACAGTCGTGGCATTTATCGTCACGCCGTGGCTGGCTAGCAAGGCGCTCAAACCTGCTGAAGAAACCACTCTAGCAGATGCGACACCCAGTTTATACGAACGCCTAGTCGCACCCTGCATTGCCAGTCGCAAAGCTGCCTGGAGTCTGATTCTGTTAATATTAGCTTTGTTTGTGATAACAGCTATGTTGCCGGTATTACGTTTGGTGCCACTCAAATTACTACCGTTTGATAATAAAGACGAAATGCAAATTATCATCGATATGCCGGAAAATAGCAGCCTGGAGCAAACCGCAGCTATCACCCGACAAGCGGCAAATTTAGCGGCCAAACTGCCAGAAATAACAGCCCAGGCAGCTTTTGTCGGAACGCCTTCACCTATCGACTTCAATGGCCTGGTAAGACAATACGACTATCGAATAGCACCTAATTTAGCCGATATTCGCTTGATACTGTCACCCAAAGCACAGCGAGAACATCAATCTCATGCGGTCCTGATGCGGCTAAGGGCTTTGTTAGCCCCCTTAAATACTAACGGTATTTCCGTAAAAGTAGTTGAAGTCCCTCCCGGCCCACCAGTGATCAGTACATTGGTTGCAGAACTCTACGGCGACACTTTAACTGACTACCAGCAGCAACGTGAAGCTGCCAGTATCGTGATGCAGCGTCTGGCGCAAGAGCCTTTTGTGGTGGATATCGACTCTAGCGTAGAATCACCTCAAACGCGCTGGCGTTTTCAAACCGACAAACAAAAAGCGGCGCTGTCCGGTATTTCAACACAAACGATCTCACAAACGATAAAACTCGCCAATCAAGGCTTGGTAGCTGGTTATTTTAATTTGGAGCGGGAATTACAGCCTATACCCATTCAAGTCCGCCTACCCGAAGCGACACGCAACAGCCAGCAGGCGTTTGGTGAGCTACCACTAAAGGCTCAAACACCCTCAGGACCAGCTATGACAGCACTGGCTGAACTGGGTGAGTTTGTTGAATCTGATGCCGATCAAGCCATCTATCACAAAGATCTAAAGCCAGTGGTGTATGTAATGGCTGAATTGGAGGGGCGCACGCCTGCAGAAGTCATTGCTGATGTCAGTGCTGATTTGAATAGCTCAACCAATGCAGCAGCAGACTGGGAACACAGGACTTTTTTCAACTCTGGCGGAGGCATTCCCTGGCGACTCCCAGACGGTGTGTCAATTAACTGGGGTGGAGAAGGCGAATGGAAAATCACCGTGGAAGTTTTTCGCGATATGGGACTAGCTTTTGCTTTTGCGCTGGTGGGAATTTTTTTCGTTCTTCGCTTACAAACCGGCTCCGCAACATTGTCATTGATTATTATGTCAGCGATTCCATTAACTGTGATTGGAATTATGCCGGGATTCTGGCTACTCAATCAGTTTGGTGAGCGGTTTATTAATAGCAGTCCTGATCCAGTGTTATTTACCGCTACCGCCATGATCGGTATGATCGCCTTAGCCGGTATAGTAGTCAGAAACTCGCTGATTCTGGTGGAATTTATCACTCAAGCTAGAAATGAAGGCTTGGCTTTGCGTGATGCCTTATTGCAAGCTGGAAAGATCAGAATGCGCCCAGTCCTACTAACTGCCGGCACAACCCTATTAGGCAACCTGGTTATTGTTCTTGATCCTGTGTTTAGCGGTTTAGCCATTGCCATTATTTTCGGCATTATTGGTTCAACTCTGTTTACCTTGTTCGTAATCCCGACGGTTTACTATTTAATTTACACAGACACGGAGTAATAATCTTGTCCAATCCATTTAAAACCCTTATCACATCGGTTGGTACACTGTTGGTTTTGTTGTTGATGATTCTGTGGATGGCAGGCGCATTTGAAGACAAAATTGAACCAGGTATCAATCCAGACGTCAATCAGTATTCAGGCTCAACGTTGACGCTAGTTACTGAACGCATCCCCCTATTCGAAGACGTTACCGCTTCTGTACAAGCTGTACACAGCACTCAGGTGGCTGCGCAGATTCAGGCAAGAATCAAAGCCATGTATGTTAAATCCGGCGATAGCATAAAAGCCGGACAATTACTGCTTACGCTTGACGACGAAAGTCTTGAAGCGCGCCGTGCTCAGGCACAAGGCAACCTGAGCGTCATCAATGCCCGTTTGTTACGCGCAAAATCACATTTCACCAGAACTCAGAATCTATATACCCAGGAAAGTGCAACTCTGGCCGATCTTGAAGCCGCCAAAGCTGAGTATCAAAGCTTAAAATCACAGCTTATTTCCGCCCGTGAGGCGCTTAATGAAACGCAGCATCTACTCAATTACACTCAGATAAAAGCGACGTTTTCCGGACGTGTGATAGATCGCTATGCCGAACCAGGCGATATCGCCTTACCAGGGAAAAAATTATTATCACTTTATGATCCGGATTCATTACGTTTCGAAGCGCATGTACGTGAGTCTGTCGCCGTCGGTTTAAAACTCGGACAAGTATTGGAAGCCCGCATAGACACATTAGATAAAACTTTCCCTGTCATGATTGCCGAGATTGTTCCAGCAGCCGATCCTGGTGCTCGTAGCGTATTGATTAAAACCCGTCCCGAACAACAAGTCGGTTTATTTCCAGGTATGTTTGCCCGACTCCGCATTCCACAAGGCGAGGAGCAAGTCTTATTAATTTCCAAAGGTTACCTGCATCAGGTGGGGCAACTGGATGTAGTTTGGGTGTTGCAGGATGGTCAGTTAGTCCGACGCTTTGTTCGCCTAGGCCAACGCTACCCTGACGGTCGCATCAAAATTATTGCCGGTTTACAAGCAGGAGATCAGATAGTATTGCCTAAACTCGCATTGTCTACTGATTGAAAAAATAGATTAAGTATTATTGTTTCATTTACCGGGTGAGGTAGCGGATACCCTACCGGATAACGTTTTTTATAGCGGTGCTATAAAAAAGCTAATCCGGCCTACGGCTTTGCACCATTGAATAAAACTCATCACACCTGATTTCAAATATTATTAAATTTTCGTTCCTAAGGGGTATGTATTAAATAAGTTAAGAATTTATTTTTTATAAACGGACGAGTCATCTGCCTTGCTCTGTTAAGTTGCCTGTGCCCCTATAAGAATCTAGGCGACAAAACTCGAGATAATAAGATCTTAACATTAAGATTATTTACAACTTTTTAAAATAGTTTGTAAGCTATGCTTACTGATTTCGACAAAGGATGACTGTTCGTTCTGATACAACTTTACGAACTTTTTGTTAAGATGCACTTTATTTTCACAATAACAGGATAAACGATGAAAACAATCAATAAAACCAAATTTGCTATCGGAACTTCAATTATTGCCGGGCTTACTGCAGGATGTGCTACATCTGGAAGTGATCCTTTTGCCCAGAAAGAATTAGCATCAGGCTATATGAATGAAGCCGATTCTGCTACCGAAAAAGTTAAAGACGGTGCCTGCGGGGAAGGCAAATGTGGGGGCAGTATGGCGGCTCCGGTTGAAGAACCAAAAGCAACTGAAGGAAAGTGCGGAGAAGGCAAATGCGGTGACAAAATGCATTAATTGATGACTGAACACTAAAATTAGCAGAAAATTTCCAATAAAAGCCTTGATATTATATTTATCAAGGCTTCAACTGGAGCGCTAGAGTTACTTTGTCTCTTCTGGCTCAACTAACTCATCACCATCTTTATCGAGTACATTAATAATAATTTCAGCGTCTTCTTCAATACTGTCTTCCATATTCATGATAACGCGATTAATATCTTCTTGAGACCTGCCTTCTTTCTGCATTTCTATCGCTTTATTAACGGCATCTTCACGCAGCTCAATTTCTACTTCATCAGCCGTGATATATGAATCACCATTTTGATCATATTCGCTAGGGGTGACTTCTTGAACTGTTTGAGCTTCATAAGGGACATATCTGGCATTTGCATCTAAGACGACTAAAGCTAATAAAGCAGGTAATATGCCTGTTAAAGTTTTTTTCATTTCGCTTTCCTTAAATTATATTAAAGAGTCAATGATAGCACGCTAAGTATAGAGACGAAAGTAGCGCATTCATCACTTGCGCACAGATAAAAAATCATTTCAAATATAAAACAGCGTATTACAGCAAATAGCCGTTTTCATATTAGTTAGCGTAGCAAAAATAGCTGATTTCAGTTTTATTGATAATAGTCTGTTAATGGTCATTTAAACTGAACCAAAATTGGCCATTAAAATTGCGTCACTATTCTACAAATAAAGTTTCGCAATACCTAGAGTTGCTTTAGCTCGCTTTAGCTCGCCCTTCTTTAGCTAAATCTTCGGCGGTTTTACGACTAAAAGAAGGCAGAAAACAAAACCAAGCAAAAAGCGCGGCTTACACTACCTGAACATTCAATAACATGGTTAATAATATCCACTGTATCGCTTAACCGGGCTTTGTGTTGCTTTGTTCTTGAGCTTTACCACTTTAGAAACAGACTCTCACGTCTAGGTACATAAATTTCAATTAAGTCATATATATTAGGATATACCTAGATTCTAATTTAATTCAGCTATAATAGTTACATTTAAAAATCATAGTAATATTAGCTGCTATCTGAGCTCAATCAACCAAATAAACAAGGTATGCTTTATAAATCGAAGCTTATATTCAGACTATCACCCTTCGCTTGCTTATTTTTATCACATTCAGTATCCGCTGAATGGGGGGGAGGCGTCGATTTTAGTACTTACTATACCGATGATGTCGGTCTTTTTTCGGTCACTCGTCGTCTATCATTGGAAGAAGACCCAACCCAGCCTATTGTAGATGAACCAAATCAGGGCTCAGGTTTTGTATATGACCCAAATGTCTACATTAATTGGGGGACTGAAAACTCACTCGGTGATTTTCAAGTAACACTTGATGCAGGAGGCTATATTTTTCAAGACTATTCAGACTATAGCCATGGCTTCTACCAGTTTACACTTGAGCAAGAATTCACTGAAGGTACAAAGGTCAAGTTTTTATATGATTTTATCCCCGGGCTTTTTATAGGTATGAATACAGTGCCTCAACCAGAGCATCATGACTCGGAAGAATATGAGGAGCTGGAAGCAGGAGAGCGGCTAAACAACCATATTTTTGCTATACATCTTGAGCAGGAATTGACCGAACATTTACTAATACGTGGATTAGTGCGCTATGGACTAAGGCTATACGATCAACCTTTCAGTTATCGTGATACCCAGTTTTTTACTATAGGCCCGCATCTGGAGTGGATTATTAGCCCTGATGTTGAGCTATTAGTCGGTTATCATTTTGAACGAGGTTACACAGATGAAAATCAAACTGCTCAGTATCAAGATGATATCGGCTACATCAATCATTTTGCATCTGCAGAACTTAAAATACGACTATTACCTGAACTCTTCATGAATATCATCTTTGATTACGAACATAATGACTTTACCAGCCCTTATGAAACCGATATCCATTACGATGGCAATGAAAATGTCTTCCAGGGTGAAATCGAGTTTTTATATGAAATGACTGAGTCAACCGCACTCAAAGCAGGCTGGCAACACGGTTCGCGTAAGTTTAGCTATGAATCATATAGCGTGCGCAATAATAACGTTTGGTTGGGTGCTGAATATCACTTTTAATAATGCAAAATCAGCTTACCCAGGGAGACAACACCATGCGCGCTATCGCGCACTTCGGACTGGCAACAACTCCTGTACCTTGTAGAGACTGCCATACCCGTCCGGGACTGACTACGACGAAATGTGCTGAGTTAAATTGATATATTTCACCATTTATTTTATGTGATTGACATCACTCTTTAATAATTATCAATTTATTCCGCAAAAAATGATATTAAACTTAAACATATTAATGCATACCAATCTATGCTTTTTTGCATTACAAAGTTTTTTAATTTAATGGGTGAATACATGAAACAAAGAATACAAAAAGTGTTTATAACAAAATCAGTCGTAGCATGTGCTATTCTTTTAAGTGGTTTTGTATCTTCCGTGGCACAGGCAAAAAATTATGCATTAGCAGTTAATGATACTGACTACCCTGCTCGCAATGAACCAAAAGAGAAGCTAGGTAAATTTTTATTCTACGACAAGATATTATCAGGAAATAAAAACACTTCATGTGCCACCTGCCATCATCCCTTGGCCGCAACGGGAGATGGCTTATCACTATCTGTCGGCGAAGGAGGTCGAGGTCTTGGTATTATGCGTGATACAGGCACAAATAGCGATGCCATTCACGAACGAGTACCACGCAATGCACCTCATCTATTCAATCTTGGAGCAAACGAATTTACCACAATGTTTCATGACGGTAGAGTACAAAAAAACGCAACTTCACCCACGGGGACAGGATTCGATACTCCGGCAGGTGAGGCATTTTTACTGGGTATAGATAATGCCTTGGCAGCTCAAGCAGCTTTCCCACCTACATCAACTACCGAAATGGCTGGACAAGCTGGGGAAAATGAAGTGGCTGATGCAGCAGTAGCTGGTGATTTCCAATTAGTTTGGAGTTTATTAACAGATCGAGTGAAAGCAATACCCGAATATCAGGAGCTTTTAAGACAGGCTTATCCCGACTTAAATGTGCCCGACGAAGTTAAATTTACTCATTTAGCTAATGCCATTGCGGCTTATGAGGCTGTCGATTATCGAATGGATAATAGTGCATTTGATCGTTACTTACGCGGTGATAAAAAGGCCATGAGCGCAAGTGCCAAATCAGGCATGTTGTTATTTTATGGTCAAGCCCAGTGCGCAACATGCCATACAGGTAAATTTCAAACTGATCATAAATTCCACGCCATTGGAATCCCACAGATTGGACCGGGTAAAGGAGATGGCTTAAACGGCCACGATGACTTCGGACGCGAACAAGTCACAGCGAATAGTGAGGATCGTTATAAATTCAGAACGCCCTCTTTACGAAATGTTGCCACTACTGGTCCATGGGGGCATGATGGTGCCTATAATACACTGGAGGCAATGCTAAGACACCATCTAAATCCGGCGGATAGTTTGCATAATTATGCTGTTACTCAAGCGGTATTGCCTTCACGTGAAGATTTGAATGCACTTGATTTTGAAGTGCATAACGATGCAGACAGCCGTTCTGATCTAGTGGCTGCCATTGAACTTGAACCAGTCAAACTTCATGAACGTAAAATAAAACATTTGATAGATTTTCTGCATGCATTAAATGATCCCAACTGCCTTGATCTTCGCTCGACTGCCCCAGTCAGAGTGCCTAGTGGCTTATCGTTATCCGATTAATTAACATTAATTCCTTATACGCTGTTTTCCCAGATGTAAGCTTGGCTATTTCCTTTGTACTGAGGACAATATTCATTAAATCACTTAATATTTATTACAAAATATATTGTAATTCACTTAAAGTAAGCGTACTTTGTAATCAGAGTGAATAAATTCCAGATCCTGCCGGTCGTCTTTTATCGAAAACTTAGCTTTGATGTTTGATTTCTGCTAAAACGTGTACCCGATTTGTCCGGCTACTACTTCACCAACAATCAAGTCATTTAATATCATTATTTGATACTACAGGCATAAGCGATTGCTGTAAGTCGGGGACTTTTTTCCGAGCAAGCAAAACGTTACAAGTCATTATTAGATCTGAGGTCACAATGAAATCGCGTTTTATCCCTATAATTACACTTTGTATTCTTTCTGCTCCATTAGTGGTCACCTCGCCCGTCTCTTTTGCAGCCTATTTTACTTCCGAAGAACATGCAGAGGAAGAAGCGCAATTGTTAGAGGAGACCGGAAAAGGCAAGACGCTATTCACCGAGGAGTCACCTTTTCAGAATCTTGAGTTTGAATTTGATTCAACGCCAACACTGGCTATCATCTACTCACAACTGCAAGCAAAGGAATTTGCAAAAGCGCTTGAATCCGCACAACAACTACGCAAAACCGAGCAAGATAGTCCAGACCTACTGGCTCTGATGGGGATTGCCTATTCAGGCTTAGGTCAAAATGAACAGGCAGAAAACGCCTTTAAAATGACCTTGGAAATGAACCCGGGTAACCCGAATGCTGCAAGTTATCTTGCACGTATGGCCATACAAGCAGGTAATTTCGATGCTGCAGACGCATATTATCGACAAATTCTTAAATACCATCCAAACCACAAACCAACCTTGCTAATGCAGGAAAAACTAAGCATTCGTAAACAGTTTCAGGCACAAGACTTTGCTGCAGCGCTTAAAACAGCAACGCAATTAAATCATGCGCAACCAGATCAGCCTGACCCGCTGGTTTTAATGGGGATAGCCTATATCGGAAAAGAAGATAGAGATCAGGCAAAAAATGCATTTCAACAGGCATTACAACTACAGCCGGGCAATCCGAAAGCAGCCCTCAATCTTGCTTTGCTAAGCATTCAATCAGGTGATTTAAACAAAGCACGCAACTATTACCAGCAGATTCTTGAATACCACCCAGACTATCAATCAGCCTTATTAGGGTTAGCCAATCTGGAAGCCAGACAAGGTAATAATGACGTTGCTCTTGCCTTTTTAAAAAAGGCGGTGCAACAAAACCCGGAAGCGATGGAGCCCTTAGTCGCCATGGCGCGATTTCAATTAAATTCCGGAAATGTGCAACAGGCACTTACCATCCTAAACACAATTCCACCGCAATACGCAGATCAACCGCTACTATTAGAAACGCTAGGTGAGACACAATTAACCGCTAAAAACTGGACCGATGCACTGGCTACATTGCAAAAATGGGTAAAGTTACAACCCAAATCAGCTCAAGCTCACTATCTTGTCAGTGCCGCCTATCTTGCCAATAAAGATCGTAAGGCAGCTAAATCAGCACTAATTAAAGGCTTGAAACTCAACCCAGACTTGCTGGCCGCATCAGAACTGATGACGTTAATGGTCTCAACAGAAGCAAGCCTTAAAGACAAGGATAAATTAGTTCTAGCCTTAAAAAAGACTCAGCCTGAGCACCCCCAGGTAATGGACCTGGAAGCTCAACTCGCCTTAACGCACGGCGATGCAAAAAACGCCGTGGTGATTTATCAGAAATTACAACAACGCTATCCTGACAACTCAGCCTGGGTGAAAACTCTAGCACGCGCACAATGGCAGGCGGGAGAGAAAGAAAACTCCCTGACGACTTTGAATACCTGGTTACTGAGACATGCTGATGATACAAATATTCGCTATATGCAGGCATCAGCGTATATGCAACTTAACAAGGAGAATGAAGCAAAGGCAGCGTTAACGCAGATTGTCGAACAATCCCCTGATTATGTACCAGCACTCAACAATCTGGCTTGGTTGTTACGTGATGATAATCCCAAACGGGCATTGGCTTATGCTGAACACGCCCATCAACTGAGTCCTAATAATCCCGCTGTAATGGATACTTTGGGTGTATTGCTGTTACAACAGGGCGATAAAGTAAAAGCCTTGGAATTGCTTGCCGAGGCGCAAACACTTAATCCAAACAATAGTTCAATTGCTTACCATTATGCAAAGGCACTAACGAAAAATGGCAAACAGGAACAGGCCCAGAAAATACTAAACGACCTGCTTAACAAGCCGTTTCCAGAACAGCAACAGGCTCAACTGCTATTTCAGTCATTACAATAAGTACCTGTGTAGACACATTTAACATTTCACGGTGGGTTAGAGTGAAGTGCCTGCTTTTTAGGTACGTAGTAAAACCCATCAATCTTACTTAATAATAGGAGATAGCCTTCTTACACAATTTTTTTGGAATTCTAGCATTATTTGATTGTCAATAATTTAAGTTAAAATAGACATCCCGTTGACACCTGTGTTGCTCTTTTTATCTGCGAGCACGGGTGGCTCGTCTGCGTGTGGTTACTAAAAGCGGACAAGCTGCCAGCACTTGAAGAATAGAAAAGTGCAAACTACTTTAACTCAAGCCACAAAAAAAAAAAAATAAAGATAGTAGGAGAAGGGCAATATGAACGGTGTCCGATAATACGAATATTAATTCTTAAAAACCAATTGTCTTCATAAAAAAGCCTCCATTACGGAGGCTTTTTTATAATTGAAAAAAAAGAACCCTTAGGCCACTAATGCTGATACTGTTTTACGACGACGAAAAGCAAGACCCGCTAAACCAAGACCTAACAGAGCCATAGTGCCAGGTTCAGGGACCTTAGCATTATCAATACTGAAGTCTAGACTTTGTACATTACTACCATCCACCTCAATCCACACACCGTTAATGGCCGAATAATTTACCCCTCCTGGTAGATCAAGCAAGACCTTAGTCCTATTTAGAGGATTAGTAATGTCTGCGCTGTTGTTAGTATTGCTAAGTGGACCAGTACTGACGTTAGCTGAACCAGAGGCGTCCATAAAGGTGAAAGTTACTACAGCACCATCAAGGTCAGCCGCATACTCAAAAGACAACATTCCAGTTCCAATGTCCGCAAACACACCTGGGTCAGCTTCATAGTGCCAACTGCCAATACCAGCAGCGGGAGCATCCGAGACAAAATGCCCACTTTTGCAATTATTACAGATTTGTGTTTCTACAGAATCCAAGCCTCCTGGACCAACTGTAAGATTAGCCTCAATAGACCGCACCCAACCTGCAGGAATTATCGGACCAGTAGCTGGAAGCATTGTCATAACAACATTCGTACCATCCACAGGCATAGCTGATCCTTGTGCCGAATTACCGTCATTTGTATTATCTTCGACCGAATAAGGAGTATCTGTATTAAAGTCATCGATCATAAAATCCGCTTGCACAGGCGCTGATAACATCGCTACCGGCAACGCAGCTGCCAAGGCTATTTTTTTTATATTCATTATTTTCATTTTATTCTCCACTAAGTAAAACATTACCAGATTCATCATTTGAACCTGGCATGCTATAAGCAATTAACTTACAGCAATATTGATGCCATACATTAACATCTATCCTAAGCGTCATAAGGATTGCAAAATATAGTCCTTCAGCATATGCTGATAATCAGTAAGATAAAAAATCATGAGAGTAACAGAATGACCAGATATGAATCGGACAACACAGATTTACAGCAAGCCTTAAAGAACAGTCTGGAGCATTCAGCAGAAGCGCATTTTTTACATCGCTTACACTGTGTCTTAATTGTGCTTAAAGGCGTATGTGCCACTACAGTCGCTAAATGGTTTAACTATTCGCCTTCTACTGTGTCACGCTGGGTGAAACAGTATAATCAATTCGGTATCATCGGTTTAAAGGATACACCTAGATCAGGGAGACCTAAAAAAATAAGTTCTGAGCAATTCAATATGCTCAGACAAGATATCATCGTCTCTCCAAGGAATTTAGGCTACGCAGGCCTTGAATGGGATGCAAAATGCTTACAAGCACATCTGGAAAATTGTTATAAAATTTCATTGGGTATTAGACAGTGCCAGCGGCTTATTAAGCAGTTAAAACATAAGCAAGAAAAAATAGTTGAATCCAGTGATCCAGATCTATAAGGCTGCTTATTATACGAATTCAGGTGGTTTCACTCTATGTGATATTTGACTAGATTACAGACAAGAATTTTTTTTGTGACTTATGTCGCAAAAGCAGCCACGTAAACTTTTATTTTTCTGTTTTGCCAAATAAATCCCATTTCTGTAAAAAATCCTGACATATTATAATGTTTTAGCCAATATTGCTAAATACTATAGTCCTGACCAAATACTGACAAATTAAACTAATAATCAATAACTTAGAATTTAACCACTAAAATAGTCCTAGTGCGATTTTTTATTCTAGCAATATATAGCATCATAACTGATTGTAGTTGCTATCATGACAACGTACATTAGTGTCAAATAACCTGACTATTATTAAGATTTAGCACAGCTAATCATCTAAAAAGCAATCACATTAAAGTAACGGTGCGTCTGGAGAAATAATGTTAATCACCTCTGTAAACAGAGTTTCTGCTTCATTTAGAATAGTATCCAATTCCTGCGCTGGAATACCAACGATTCTCAAAACTTCAGGATCATAATTAACGCTACATTCTGTGATATTACGAACAGGCTCCAGCGTGTTTACCAGAGAATTTGCCAAATTTACGATTGCTGTTTCAAGTGTAAAATTTTTTGAGAGACCAGGCTCATGATGCAGTGCGGCAACCTCAACAAAAAGAGCAGGAAGTTTCCAGGTATGAAAAAGCTCCGCACCCAGATCACCGTGCGTAAAACCCAGCACCTCTTTTTCGGCATGATATAAACCATCATCTGTGGGTTTAGCTTGAGCCAGAGCTCTACTAGCGAGCTCAGGGTGCTGCTTAAAGATAAGTAATTGTCCGATGTCATGCAGTAAGCCTACCGCGAATAGACGCTCCGGATCTGGTAAAGAACAACGTATAGCAAGCAAATTCGCTGTAATTGCAACATAAACACTATGATGCCAAAAGCAAGACATATCAACCTGCCCACTAGGGATTTGTGCAAAAATATCGCAGGCTTTTGTAGCCAGAATCAAATTTTCCAGCTCATGAATTCCAATGATCTTGATTGCTTCATGAAGTGAGCCTATCTTTGTCGAAAAGCCATAAATTGGACTGTTCACCAGTTGCAATAAACGCGCCGAAAGGCCGGGGTCAAAACCAATAATAGGAAGTAAACTTTCGCCATCCACAGATGGGTTATTAAGAATTTCACGAAGTCTAAGATAGACATCGGGCATGGACAATAAGGTGTCTAACTCTGTCACTAATTGCTTATACATAGCTTTTTACCTGTTATTACCCCTAAATTCAGGTTATAAAATAGCCGAAATTTTTGAATTTTATCATTTGAATTCAAATAAAGAGTATATAAATTTACTATTCATCTTAGTAGCACAAGCCAATAGCCTTTAGTTTGCATCGTACCCGTCGTACTCGCTAAAAATGGGTTGCATTTGCTGGTTAAATACGCCTATTATTGTTGCCCAATTCACCTTGAGTAACGGATCAACAATGGCTTTAACTGAGCAGCAAAAACAAAAAAAAGTAAAACAAAAAAAACAAAAACGTAGCACTCAGACAAAACTTAATTCTTCCCAGTTGTTAATTGAAAAAATTAAACCTTATCTGGAAAACCCCTTTTATGAATGCTTAATTCCCAATAATTTATTCGAATCAGGTATTGGCAATATTCTGATAAGTAGAGTCTCAGCTAAAGGCGAAATCATAGTTGGCTCGTTTATCGTTGATGTTTATTGTTTAGGCGTAAAAAAAGTTTTGTTAAAAACGGTGCTAATACCTGAATATGAAAAGGTATTTAAACCTGGCATTATTGAGTCACATGGCGGCTATCCTTTTATAAAAATAAAACCTGCTTGCGCCAAAAAACTACTTGAAGGTGCAGTGCTATATGCTAAAGAACTTGGCTTCAGCCCCCATCAGGATTACCACGCATTAAAAACAATGTTTGGCGAACAAAAACTGGGATTTTGCTGGACACGGTATCGGTACGGTAAAGATAAAATGCCCTATTATGTTAAAGGGCCTAATGAATCTTACGCAGATGCGGATAGGATAGTGGCTACCTTGCAAAGGTCATGCGGTGCAGGTAATTTTCATTTCCATTTGTAAACCTGTCGCAGTATGACTACCTTAGTAATATTGAATGAGTATGCCTTTCTATATGCTGAGTAATCACATTGTTACATTTTGTTACAAATTTGTTAAGTTAAGACATATTTTAGATACACTTACTATTTATAATTGAATTGCAATTCATTGACCCCATAATGGAATTATTGCGGGGATAAAATTAACATTTTACATATAGGTAGATAATGAAAAAAATTATTATAGGACTTTGTGCAATCGTTATTGCTGGTTATAACGTGAGTGCGATGGCCGGCAATGGCTTTATGCATAAACAACAAAGGCATTTAAATAGGACATTACGGCCGCTTATTAATCAACTTGGATTGACGGGTGACCCATTATTAAATAGACAAGTCCCTGATATTAATAGCCCTAAAGCACAATTAGGCATGGACTTGTTCTTTTCTAAAACCTTAGGCGGTATTCAAGATTCAGCGTGTGTAGCGTGTCATCACCCTGCATTAGGAGGGGGTGATAATTTATCTTTACCGATTGGTGTCGAGTCCGATATTCCTGATTTATTAGGCCCGGGGCGCTCTAATGACTATGCGCATGATAACCCTGAAGGTGGGCCTCCCGTTCCTAGAAATGCACCAACGACCTTTAATGTTATTGCCTGGGATAAATTTCAATTCCATGATGGACGTTTAGAGAGCTTAAATCCGCAACAAGGAGCGAATGGATCGGCAGGTGGTATTCGTACCCCTGATTCTGCTTTTGGTGTAGCAGATCCATTGGCTGGTGGCAACTTGGTGCAAGCGCAAGCGCGTTTTCCTGTTACCTCACGCGAAGAAATGAAAGGTTTCGCACATGATTCTTATACCAATCAAACCATCAGAGAGTTATTGGCAGGTAGATTGGGCGGCTATGGTGACGAGGGTTATTTATTAGCTGATGTTGGCCACTGGATTGAGAAATTCCGAGTGGCATTGTCTGATACGGATAGTGCTGCTGAGGAATTAGTCACCGAGCAAAACGTCGCTATGTTAATTGGTGAATATGAGCGTTCTCAAGCATTTGCCAATACGCCGTGGAAAAGTTATGTAGAAGGTAATAATAACGCTATTTCTGCAGATGCTAAAAGAGGTGCGATTTTATTTTTCACTTCAAGCGAGCAAGGCGGTGCAAATTGTTCTAGCTGTCATAGCGGTGACTTTTTTACCGATGAAAGTTTTCATAATTTAGCCATGCCACAAATTGGTCCTGGAAAAGGCAATGGTGATGATGGTTCTAAAGATTTTGGACGCGCTCGTGAAACAGGCCTAGAAGAGGATATGTTTGCCTTCAGAACGCCTGCGTTAATTAATGTTGAAGTAACAGGACCTTGGTCACATGCGGGTGCCTATACAACATTAGAAGATGTTATTAAACACCATTCAAATGCGGCTAATGCGATTGCAAACTATGATGGCAGTCAACTACAGCCAGCAAATATCCGTAATTTAGGTGAAAAAATGCAAGAAAACACTACAGAAGCGTTAAATGCAGCTAACTTTGCTTTAGAAACACTTAATTTAAGCGATATGCAAATCGGCTTTTTAGTGGAATTTTTGAAATCATTGACTGACCCTTGTGTAAAAGACCGTGAGTGTTTAAGTCAGTGGATTCCAGATGGCGATATTAGAAACGATCCAAATGGCGAGCAATTAAATGCAATTGGTGAAGATTTACTCCCGTTATAACGTCGTATAAGTTCGTGAACTAAAGGGCGCATTGATTGCGCCCTTTTTTTATATTTAAGTTACTTGCAGATTCCAGTTAACACATTTGTTGTTTTTTATCTGGGAGCGCGGGCGGCTCGCCCGCAGAGGGTTAATACAAGCGGGCAAGCTGCCCGCGCTCCCAGCGATTTGAAAATAAAAAAGTGTAAACTACTTTGCAGGCAAATATGAAAGACATTAAATATCACTCTATAATTAATGCCTTACAAAGCAATGCCTACCATTTTTACTCAAAAACTTAGCTTTAAAATCAAAGCATTACATTAACAGTGCGTAAGTCCTATATTAATTGATGTAAAACAACTTGTTATGAAATTTTTTATAGCATTTATTTAAGGGGTGCTGTACTAGTTACTGCTGCATGATAAAAATAGCGATTTCCTTAGCCTGCTCAGGGGTTACATTGCTCATCGGCGGCATCGGCACTTGCCCCCAATTACCCACACTCCCTTTTTGAATTGAGGTCGCAAGTTTAGAATGTGCCAGCGCATCACCCTGGTACTTTGCTGCGATGTCATGAAACGAAGGTCCGACCAGCTTCTTATCAACAGCATGACAACTGAGACAAGCATTACCCTTTAGTAATTCCTGTGCGTCAATGGTGTCATTAGCTTTTGTACTAGGCATAGATGGCATAGATGCTGCAATAACACTCGCATCAGTCTCTTTAGCAGAGCCATAAGCGACCGCCAGATAAGCGCCAATGCTCTTAACCTCGGCGTCACTAAACCGGGCACCATAAGAGTGCTGCATCTTCTGCACCTCACCCGTCCATTGCGCCTGATTCAAGTTAGGTGCTTGAAAATTAATGTAATCAGCCGAATGACACACAACACACTTCTGTGTTGCAAGTGTATATCCTGGCAAATTCGATTTGCGTAGTTTGGCTGTTTCTGGTGGCAGTTTGATCTTATTTGGAGCTGCACTGGCTAGTGAACAGTCAGCAATAGTTAATGTGAAGACCAAGCCAAATAGGATTTTTTTGCTAGCTTGCATTCATCGTTCCTCAAGAAATAGTGACTGGCGTCGATTCGATAGCGTGACGTCTATAGCCGCCTGGATTCCAGTCAGCTTTGAGAGGCTGAACTTCCCCTTGATGATTACCAGCACGCACCATCAACACAGTAGATCCTGGCATTTTAAAGGTGGTTGGAAATCGCCATTCTCGAAATGAGAAGCGCCCTAAATTCTCGCCCAATGTTGCGGCACGCCATGTCTGGCCTCCATCGATAGACACATCGACTGCTTTTATACCCGCGCCACTATCAAAAGCAATGCCTTTCAATTCGACTCTGCGCCTTAATGGCAAAGTATCTCCTGCCTGTATACTGGTAATAAAACTACGCACAGGTAATGTCGAGATTGGGCGCGTCTTTTCCGCTGCTGTCCCAGGGGCCACACACATACAATCATTATCCGGCACACGGTAGCCCTTCGACATAAAATACGCATCATGCCCTTTGAAAGTATGATCAATCACCTCTATTTCTGCCAAATGCTTAACCCAATAAGTTCCGAAAAAGCCTGGCACAATCAGCTTAAGCGGATAACCATTCAAAAAGGGCAAATCTTGCCCATTCATACTCCATGCCAACATCGGCTCTGGGCTCAGCGCATGTTCAATATCAAGCGCTTTACGAAAATCGGGTGTGCTTGGCATGACCGGTTTATCTAAACCATTAAAGGTCACCTGTTTAGCGGTTGTCAAAACGCCTGCCTTGTTTAGCAATGCATTCAATGGCACACCGATCCAGCGCGCGTTACCCATCGCACCATTACCCAGTTGCGCACCGAATACACGTGGCGATGAATAGCCGCGGCTGTTACCTGAACATTGATTGACAGCAACCACTTCAACTTGTTCTGCGCATGCTTTAAGTTCATCAAGTGACAGGCTAAGCGGTGTTTTAACGGCACCTTTTATAGTAAGCCTATAAGTCTCTGGGTCAATGGTTGTAGGGAAATTAGCTGAATGATAACGTACATAGAACGCATCATTGGGCGTGATCACCCCCTCATCAAATACGCCAACCGGCGTTTCCAGGTGTGGCGGTCGGGTGTGTACCAGGATCAGTTCACGCTTACCCGGATAACGCACTAATGGCCGTGGGCCATCAGCAAAGGTAACTCCCTCCCCCGTTTTACTTACAGCACCTGCACTCAGAGGTGAAACTGCCAACGTAAGTGCGCCTGCACTGCGTAAAAAATGGCGGCGTGAATGTTTAAATGTAGCGTTATCATCGACCATAAATTGAATTCCTTTGCTTGTCTGGGTGACTTATCAGCCACAGAACCTGAAGTGTAGTACACATAGGAGCGTGCCTTAATTAATTTTTTTATCTATCTTCAAGCATCTTACCTGCACTCTTTCTGCCACTGCAAGAGAAATTATGCCTATTATTACCCCTTCTGGGCATCTAACGATAATAGATATGACTCCCATTGATGGATAATAGGTATTTCAGATGCAGCCTTTTGCTCTTTCGCTCCGTAGGCTAATTGCCGTGTCCATTTGTTAAGCCTGAAATCATATTTAGTTAACCCCTTTTTGCTAAAAAAACCAATTTGCAGAGGCTTTTCTACTCCCAGAAATGTCATTACAGATGAGCTAAGAGGAAGAAGATACTCCGTTTTCTTAGTCAAGGCATTATGAATTAAGACTGGAACTTCGCTCAACCCGATAGGAATATGCTTATCAGGCATCCAGGGTGAGTTAATCAACACGCCAATAGTTGAATTTTGCTCGTATGTTATATTGGTGCCATGCCCTAATGACCCGCTATCAAACAGCTCTTCCCCATGATCACCGACAATTAAAATAACAGTGTTATCAAAAAGATTTTTTTGTTTCAACATATTAACCAGTTTGGCTATAGAAGAATCAATAACTCTGGCGGCATTATAATAGCTACTACGCAACCACTCAGTTTCATTTTCGCTAATAGAATAACGGGGGATAGGTTTATCAATCAGTGGGGTGGGAATATTTGCATAGGAATAGGGATAATGGAGTTCCTGCAAATTCATATAAACAAAAAATGGACGTGGCGAGTCGACATTACTGCTGATCCATTCTTCAAAGTGACTTAGCACTTCCTCTGAAGGTATTGTTAATGCGATTGCAGAGCTTGATACAAACATACGTTTATCTCTGGACACCGACCTTGCATCAAAAAAAGTGTCAACATGACTCATTCCGGTCGCTGAAAATTGCTGGCCGAAAGTCTCATTTTGTGCTGAAAAGATGCCAGTGCGATAATCTAATTGCTTGAATCTATCGATTAATGAGGGACTCGATTCGGAAGGCGAAACAACGCCATTAAGTATCGATACAATTGCAGGCGCAGTAAAAGCAGTATGCGCAACCATAGTGAGAGATTGATCGGCAAGACTGCGTAAAACAGGCATTACCCACTGATTATGATATTTAGCTTGAAAAAGATCGGCGCGCGCAGTTTCCAGGACAATAAGTAAGACATTGCGTTTTTCCAGTTGATCCGGGACCCACTGGTGATGCAGTTTAGACCAGATATTTTGCTCAAGATCTCCACCTATCCCGTTTTCGTCGATACCGTTATCGAGTATTTCTAATGCATAAGGATGACGTGTTAAATCAAAGGGAGCATGGTCAATTGGACGGGGAATCATGCCATAACCATCACGATCAAAGTCAGTGATAAACCGCCAGGGCATCAGGTAAACCTGGTGAGCAAGAGAATACCCAAGACTTTTGTCTAGTTGCGGAAGCGTGTAAGCAACAACAAAAGCCGCGATAAAAATTAAGCTGTTGAATATTATAATGTATTTTAGCGTTAACCAAAACCTGATCCCTTTAATGGTAATAAAATAATCAATGACACGAGAACCAAATCGAATGAGAAAAAAAATTGCGCCTGCCAATATAAAGACACCTGACAGAATCGTAGGAAGCAGCTGGGCAAGTTCATGAGCCACATAGTGCAATGCTGACCAGACATCGCCACCACCTAGTTGACGCACGAGCATCATACTAAGCCCATCATTAAAATAGCGTAAGACTTGAAACTTTATGGTAACCAGAATGAAATACAGCGATATAACAGAGAGAGGGATTAGCCAGGCTGCATATCGATGTCCTTTAGACATTGTTTTACTATAAAAACGCCATAAAATAACTGACACTCCCAGTAGCAGTGCGAAAAGCTCAAAAGAAAAGAGTGCAACAAACAGAGTGGTTTCAAAAAACGAAAGCGCGCGCCCCGTTCGAAAAGGTTGCAGATGAAGGAATATTGAATATTTGGCTTCGATTAAAGCGATGGCATAAAAGTAAACGCCCAGGAAGCTGGAAATAAAAGCAACAATAAAATAAGCTTGGTTGATTTTCAGGGCTGTCCTTTTTTTGCTTTCTAAATCATTTGCATAGCTCATCCATTATTCCTTGTTAATGCTTTTAGCTTCGCATACATTTTCATAGACTCGGCTATAGTTTGAAACGCTTTTAGTCCAGGTTCTTTCTTCCTCTATGAAGCAGCGAGCTGCGCTAAGCAGCTGCGGCCATTCATGTTTACTCGCAAGCATATAGCGTACTTTTTGAGCAAGATCATTTGCGTCTCCCGCTTTAAATAATATCCCCGTTTCACCGTCGCGTATAAGCTCACGGTGTCCACCAACGTCAGAAGCAATCACCAGTTTCTGCTGTGCCATCGCTTCTAAAGGTTTTAAAGGTGTTACCGTTTCAGTAAGACGCATGCTAAGGCGAGGATAGCATAGTATATCGATTAGACTGTAGTAGCGAGCAATCTGATTATTTGCAATGCGACCGGTAAACACGATTTGCTTTTCAATACCTTTTAGTTTTGCTCTTTCTTTGAGTCTGTCAAGCTCTAGACCTCCACCGACCAGAAGCAACCTGATGTCTGGATTACTTTTTAGCAAGATAGGCATTGCATCGACAAGTAATGTCAGGCCCTCATAAGCATAAAATGAACCGACAAAACCAATGACGGACTTATTTTGCAAATTAAAGCTTAACTCCAGCTCAGAATCGCGTTGGGTTATAACCTGATATTGGTCCAGATCAACAGCATTGGGTATGATGGTTACGCGTTCTTCAGGTATTCCTCTTTTTATCAGGTCAATTTTAATTCCCTCACAAATACAGGTAACAGCATCTACCTGTTTTAGTACCCAGGTTTCCATAGCACGTGTTATTTTGTAACGCAAACTGTTTTTTCGACTGGTTCCGTGGCTGACAGCGGCATCTTCCCAAAAACCCCGCACTTCATAAACGGTCGGAATTGATAATTTTTTGCCGACCGCGACGATCGCTATACCATTTAAAGCGGGAGAATGCGCATGCAGTATATCGGGCTGTAGCTGTGGAATAATGTGCAGTAAACGTTTCTTGAGCGCTGTGATAACGGCTAATTGGTTAACAACTGGTAATTTGTTTATAAACCCTTGTTCAGCAGACGTGCGGTAAAACAGAAGCCCATCGATCACCTCCTGTTCAGGTGAATGCTTAACGTATAAGGAATGCTTGGGGCCAGTGAGGTGGAAAGTCGTCCAGCCTAAAACGTTTTGTTGCCGAAAAATCGCAAGAGAGCGGAATGTATAACCACTCTGCAAAGGGATAGAATGATCAATAACGTGAAGTATTCGCATATTACTCAATCCTGTTTAGAAAGCTTAGGCTAAAGCGGTTAATAATTAAAGTATCTAATTATTTAAGTAACCCATGATAAATTTATCATAGCGCAATCAAAGCAGAGACTGGCAATTTAATAAAATACTCCGAACAAGGTATAGAGTATGCTACAAAAAACGTCTGGGATTAAACTTTTTTGCCGCAGGCAGTTGCTTACAATCCTCTAATACCTGATGAAATAATGTATCTGCTTCAACCGGCCCTGATAAATCACACAGTACTGTATAAGCAAAATGGATCAACGTGCTCATTGATTCCTGCATAGGTATATAAGTCCACTGAAAAGTATCAGGGTCTTTTAACCATTCCGCCATTGTCTCTTTATCTCGCAAAGTGAACGACTTTTCCTTTTTAACAAGCACAGCCATTTCGCTTAATAACTGTTTTCGATTCAATGGAAAATGTATTAGCACTCGTTGCATAAAATATAAAAAAACAACCATTTCAGGATGCTTATCCTCCACACTCTGAGCCAGGCCCCCCTTACCTGAACGCTTCAATCTCGATTGAATTCGTATCAATGGATCTTCAGGGAGTGCTACACCACGCGTATTGATATAAGAATATAATTTTGTATATAGTGAAATTATTAATGCCTGATCAATGGCAAATTTATGACCGATCTGCTTTACATATTTAATTAAACTAGCAATATCATCACCCGAATAATCTTCCTCCAGCGTGTTGATAACCTGAATCAATTGCTCTTCGTCTAAAATATCGGTAAAGGTAGCCCAGACCGCCTGCCTTTTTAATTTTGTATTATTTTCCATATCCGCGCCACTTAACCCTTTTTTCATATCAGAAATTAATGTCTCTTGAAACTCAGGGTAACCAAGTTCATAGTGTTCTGTATAATCCAATCCACGCTGCTCATGAACAGTAGACGCCCTTAACCCAATGGTTTTATCAATCAGTATGAATAACACAAACGATAAGCCAAAAGCCCAGATGAACGCAACGCCTATACCCAGTATCTGAATTAATAGTTGGGAGAATTCAAAAGCTCCATTTGCTGGAAAAAGAGCCACAGCCAAAGTTCCCCATGCGCCACAGACGCCATGCACAGAAACTGCACCGACTACATCGTCTAAACGCAATTTCTCCATTGCCACCGTTGTTAATCCGTAAATAATGCCACCAAGAAAGCCGGCAATAATCGACGCAAGTGGTGAAAAACTAGCGGCACCTGCGGTAATGGCAACCAAACCTGAGAGTCCACCATTGATGGTCGCTGTCATTAAAATAGCTTTATGTCGCAGCCCCATAAATATTAACGCTCCAACAGCGCCTGCACTTCCTACCAAATGAGTATTCAGAAGAATGCTACCTAAATTATCTTCCAGACTGCCAATACTCCCACCATTAAACCCAAACCAGCCTAGCCACAGAATAAATCCACCTAATGCAACTAAAGGCAGATTATGCCCTGGTATCTCTCGGCTTTTGCCATCTCGTGAAAAACGCCCCAACCGTGGACCAATAACGATAATTCCAGCCAACGCACACCAGGCACCTATAGAATGGACGACCGTAGATCCAGCAAAATCAATAAAGCCCAAGGAAGCTAACCAGCCACCAGAATTCCACACCCAGCCACCAAAAATTGGGTATATCAGCCCTGTTGCTATGACGCAAAACAGTAAATACGACCAATAATGAATACGTTCCGCAACAGAACCACTAAAAATGGTGACTGCAGTCGCTGCAAACATAGTCTGATAGGCTAAAGCCATATAATCAGCACTACTCAAATTTTCCGGAAAAAAGCTATCCAAGCCAATCCAGCCGTTGCTATCGCCAAACATCAGCCCATAGCCAAACGCCCAAAAAATAATGGCACCAATAGCCATATCGGTATAATTTTTCATCAAAACATTGACGACATTTTTTGATCTTACCGAACCGCATTCTACCAAGGCAAAACCAGCTTGCATGAAAAAAACCAGACAAACACAAACACCGACCCAAATCAAGTGAGCACTATCCACCACATACCTCCGCAAGAAAAATTGTCAAAACTGACTTACAAGCAAAGTGTAGTTTACAAGTTTAAAAGTTCAACACTATGTAAAGCAAAGTAATTGAATTCAAGTCACAATATCTAAACATTAACGATTGTGATGAACGATAAACTGTCAAATTATATGCATTTTTAGGTTCCGGTATTTAGGTGCAATGTTGGCTACTGATTTAATACTGAACAAGCTAGCATTTGTTATGTAGGCAATCTTTTCTGCCATCGGGTCAGAGGGAATTGTAACTCCTGTCTGTCTGCAGAACCTTGCTTATAGGTCCGTACACATCTCCTCACATAAGATATACTCAAATTAAAACCTATGAATTCTTTTTCTAAACAGATCAGAAGAACTCCCTTCTGACTTGTTTATGCTCTTCCTATACAATCTGGTTTTAACATTTAGCAGTTGATAATCATAAGCCCTACTCTAGCAGTATCATTTCAATAATCTTGCGTAGTCAATTCGTTCACTGTCTATGACACGAATAGTTCACTGCTCCTTTAAAGGTAGATCCTCCCTCTCTCAGATACCAATATAATACCTGCTTTTTTAATCACTTACGTGTTCAGTCCTTTAACTTTCAGGGCTAACTAATTTGACTTTTAACTTATAATCAAATTTAAGCCCTTACAAAAATATGTATAAATTTTATACAATTTTTTTAGTTGGAATAATAATGATTTATAAGGTGCTATATTTTAATGCGTTTGCCCTGCTTCAACTCCGGTCTCCTGTCACCCCCTTTGTCAACATAGAATCGCTAGCACCAACAATACGATGACCATGGCTTCCTCCGAAAACCCTCGGTTCATAACATCTGGATTAAGTACTCACGTAAAATTATCTTAACACTTTTATTCTTAGGTTTCGTGTAGGATGGGTAGAGCGTCTTTTTGCGAAACCCATCATTCTACAGGAGTTGATGGGTTTCGCTACGCGCTCTTACGAGTCATTACGTGCCTATGAAGCAGGCGTTCCATTCTACCCATCCTGCATAAATGTTAAATTAATTCTGCATAGGTACTTACTGCACAGCTGAGAGCCTAAATGGTCGTAGTCGTAGTCGTAGTCGCAGGCACCTTACCCCTTTGTTGGCGCCTTACGAAGGTTCACTTTGTTTAGATGATCAATTTGGCTAGAGCTTCTGATCGATTCCGCATTGGCTTCCAATAACCATGTTTCCCTGTTGAGTAGCTACTGAGAGTTTCATAGGACCACCTTGTTTTCACCTGTTTTTTCCATTCTTACAGGGCAAAGGCTGGACTTTCACCAACTAGCTGACTACCATGCCAGTCACGCAGCTAAAGCTCTATCCATCTACACAACGGAATAACTTGACTAAGTTATTCCTGCATATTCTTTAGCACCTTTTTCCTCATTATCATTTTCTGAAAAATAACGGTTTATGTGAATTAATACACATTGTTTTGCTGTTTTTTTCAGTTCTATATGAATAAGCTATACTTAAAATATTCAGTCAACACATGGAAAGTTAAGTGATAAAGGTTGTCAAAGCATTTTTATTTTTTTGCTCGCTCATACTGTTAATTGCTCTACCAGGAAATCTTTTTCACTGGTATCAAGAGCATATAGATCCAGTCAGCTATGCTCAAGATGCAGTTCAATTAACAACTGAAGAGCGTTTATGGCTGGACAACCACCAGCCAATACGCATCGCATTTGATGGAAACTTCCCGCCATACAGCTTTATTGACGAATCTGGACAATTAGCTGGTTTAGCTTATGACACTCTGCAATTGATAAGTCAAAAGCTCAATATGTATTTCGAAATCGATAAGCGAACCCTCTGGTCAGAGGTCTATAAAGCCGGACTGGAAGGGGAAATTGATGTTATAGCAACGATGGTCCAGCGACCAGAACGTGAAGATCAGTTTCTTTTTACTCAGCCGTATGTGTTTAAGTCTTTAGTTATTATTACTCATAAAACAAATCAACAAATTAACCATCGCAGTCACCTTTCCAGGCAAACCGTGGCCCTTGTTAAAGACTATCAATATTCGCAACGTATCTTAAAGGACTTCCCTGATATTACCCCTTTCTATGTCGATTCAATACAAAATGCGTTAAATGCTGTCGAAACGGGTCAAGCTGATGCCGCAATCAGTTTTCTGGAATCCAGCTATTATTTTCAACATAAATACCTTTATAGAAATATCAAAGTGGCAGCCTTTTATGATCGTAACAGTGCGAATGAAAGCATTGCAGTACGCAAAGACTGGCCTATATTAGTCAACATCATGCAAAAAGGGCTGGATTCGCTTACAGATCTTGAAAAACAGGCGATTGACAATCAATGGAACCCCTCTGTGGAAGTCCCGGCTGACTACAAAACCATTAAACAAATAACCTTTAGCCTGCTAATAATCCTATTCATCTTATTAAGTTGGATTGCTCAAATCAAACACCAGCACCGACGCATAAAAACTACTCAGAACAAACTCCTTAAAGTCAATAGCGAACTAAATCAGCTAAAGGAAAATCTTGAATCTGAAGTACTACAACGGACGCAACAATTAAAAATAAGTGAAAATAAATACCGTAGCCTGGTGGAAAATTTACAAGATGAATACTTTTTTTATCAACAAGATGTAGATGGCATTTATACTTACCTTAGTCCTTCTATTAGCAATATTTTAGGCTATCGCATCGAAGATTTCTTACAACACTACAGCTGTTACCAAACCGACAACTCAGAAAATATAAAGGCGACTGAATATATAAAACGTTGCTTGAATGGCGAAAAAGTACCTGCTTATGAAGTTCAGGTATTTGACTGTAAAGGACAAAAACGCTGGCTGGAATTACTGGAAACAGCACTTTACAATGAAGATGGACAATGCATAGGTTTAGAGGGTATTGCACATGATGTCACCCTGTTAAAGCAAGCGCGGGAAAGATTAAACTGGCTGTCATATTATGATGAGTTGACTGGCCTGGCAAACAGACGCTTATTGACGGATCGACTGGAACAAATGATTGCCCTGTCTCACCGACAGCAAGAATCAATGGCATTATTATTTCTGGACCTTAACCGATTTAAAATAGTGAATGACAGTCTTGGTCATGCAGCAGGTGATGAGGTGCTAAAAGAAACGGCATCAAGGCTGCGAGCACAATTACGTAACTCAGATATTGCTGCACGTATAGGCGGGGATGAATTCACTCTGCTTTTACCGGCAACAGATGCTGAAGCAGCAAAAATTGTTGCGCAAAAAATAATGCAATGTTTTGTATCGCCTTTTTCTTTAAATGATCAACAATTTTTTTTGAGTACCAGTATAGGTATCGCTATTTATCCTCAAGACGGTAACACTAGCGAAACTTTGCTGCAGCAGGCGGATAACGCAATGTATTTTGCAAAAAAAAATAACCAAGGTTACGCGTTTTGCACTACTGATCTGCAGCAAATAGGAAATCATCGTTTACGCCTGGAACAAGCGTTGCGTAGTGCACTGAGACAGGATAATCAAGAGGAAGATTTTGAATTATGCATTGTTTATCAATCCAAGCATTATTTGCAAACTGGACAGATTCAAGGCTATGAGGCATTAATGCGCTGGCATCATCCCGAATTAGGTGATATTGCGCCAATAGAATTCATCCAGATAGCTGAAGAAACCGGACTTATCGTAGAACTTAGTCGATGGGTTATTAAACATACCAGTTTACAAGCGATTAAATGGACGCAAGAAGGCTTTGATTTTGGCAAAATTGCAATCAATATATCAGCAATAGAATTAATCAATTATGATTTAGCCAAAAATATTATCCACCAAATTAATACAACAGAAGCTTTGGCTAAATGGTTTGAAATTGAAATTACTGAAAGTGCGCTAATGAAAACCCCCGATATTGCTATCAAAGTCATGCAGGAACTTGTAGATGCTGGGATATTTATTACGATTGATGACTTTGGCACTGGCTATTCATCCTTAGCCTATCTAAAGAACATTCCTGCATCGTACATTAAAATCGACCAATCATTTATGCGTAATATCTTGAATAGCCCCGAAGATCAGACTGTTGTGCGTGCGGTGATTGCGATGTCTCATGCATTAGGCAAGAAAGTAATAGCTGAAGGCGTTGAAACACAAGAACAAGTTTACTTTTTAACCGAACTTGGTTGCGATATTGCGCAAGGCTATTGCTTTTCCATGCCAACCCCGGCAGCACAGATCACCCAGCATAATTCTTTAAGCTGTGATTAAATCATTTTAAACAGATATTACATTAGCAAATTATAGTACTTATCTTGCTTAGAACTAATTTCATTTTTATTTAATCATAATTTGACTATATTCAAATGTAGTGGTATTAATAGGTTAACCTTTAAAAAAATAAGGTTAAAGATAATAAAAAATTGAATTGCCTTAGAAAATATACTTTTCATCTGAGTATATTGCAATCGCTGCAACCAGGTTGACTGCTACTAACAACATGCTCGATGCCTTAAAATACTTTTTACTATTTAATACACAACATAGAGGTAACATTATGATTAATAAGAATATATATAAAAACCCAATAGCACTTATTATTAGTATCAGTTGTATACTTCTTTCAACTCAATGTTTTGCCGGTTCTGGAAAGTCAGGTAGTGGAGGTAGTCGTGGAATAGATAACAGGGGAAAGAATTATTCTTCTCAACAACAAAACCGAAACAAAGAACGTATTCGCTATAAAAACCAAAACGGACAGGGCAACCGCCGAGATCAGGACAGTAATCAAATAAACCTTGACCAAAATATTCAACAAAATAAAACTAGGTTTCAAACCCCAGTAACCAAGACAAACCAGTGACGCTGAGAAAATTAAAAGACAAACCAGACCATAAAGCTACGAATAATAATCTCAACTAGTGTATTCATACAAAACGTAGGCAGTTCAAATGCATTATGCAAGGTAACCGACCATCTATCTCTTTAGAATATTTGTAATAATCAAGTAAATTTTTACCATGCCTATCCAGTTAATGCAGGTTAACACTTGGAAAATTGATCCAGCCTATGTCAATTTGCCCTCTCCATCTTTTAGTATTGGAGTGGCTGACATACAGGGGCTACGATAAAAGCATGCTAACGCACAATATCATGAGAACCTGTGCCAACCGGATAAGCATGGATCGGGGCGTATTTTTAAAGTGACACTGAACGATGCTTCTAGAACATTCTCTGTGCCAAATAAAATAGACATTGACATGCTTGCAACGAATATTTCAAGTGCCTTTAACTTTGACAACAACCACTTGTACGAACTTGTCTATAAAAACGGTTATGGCATAACAGAACGAATTGTTCATGCTTATGTAGAGGATAACGATGGACTGTATACAACGGGGTGTTCGTAGGACCGCACCCCAAAATAAACCCCCCCCCCCCCCCCCCATACCCCTCCCCCCCCCCCCCCCCCCCCCCCCCCCACCCCCCCATTAAAGCTCTCCGGGATCTACCGTTAATTATTAAAAAACCTTTTTACGAGCAACAATAAAGATCATTATTACCTGAAATAGAAGTAAACTAATAAGAGGGGGATATGACAATGAACCTAAATATTACCAATGAACAATATCAGTTTGCCTTTGGATATCGAAAATATTCGCGTTTTAAATACGCCGATCGATAATGACAATAGTATTGTTATTGAAGTTGAAAAATTACCGAAAAAGGTGTTCGCTGCCACCAATGCGGTAAATTTTGCTGATCTAAAATATGCTAGAAAATAATTTAAAGCATAAGAAATTAGACTAAATCTCTAAAAAAACATAAGCAAACGATACCACCAACAAAAAAAGTAACCACATGGCCGCAGCCAATACGGATCTGTTGCGTGCTAAGATCGACGCATAGATGGCTTTTAATAAATTATTACTGCCACTAGCAATAATAATAGAAGAGACAATAACCTTCTCCGAAACGGCAAACTTTCCTGATAATAAAGACAGAATAAAGGGATCAATATCAGTAAAGCCAACAACAATAGAAAGAAAATTGAGTCCATTATGACCATAATTCCCGATAACATACTGGGTAATAAAGGCAAAAAACACAAACATTGCAGCAAATAAAATTGCCGTTGATAATTCCAAAGGGTGCTGTGTCGTTTCTATAGTTTGCTTTAAAGCACCATTACCACCCAAATACAATATGTTCGCTGAGACAAGACAAGAAAGTATAATTAAAACTGAAAAAGGTAAAAGTAAACTTTGCCCAATTGAAGGATGCAGAAAATAAACAATACCCAGCAACCTCAGATACATCATCCCCGTCGCCAAAATTAAAGACGCTGATACATTACTACGATCATCCGGCATTTTTCTTGCCCGCCCACTGATAACAACAGTAGTCGCTGTACTGGAATACAAGCCACCCAGTAAACCAGTGAGCAATAAGCCGCGTGTTTTAAAAAAATAGGTTTGCGCAATATAACTCAGATAGGAAAAACCAGAGACCACAATCACCGCCAGCCAAACTTTATAATAAGTCACAGGCAGCATATCTGCGATTTGTTTATCCGGTAATAAGGGCAAAATAACACTGCTGATAACCAGGAATTTAGCCAGAGTAACTACTTCATTACTCGCCAGGCTCTCGGAAAATTGCCGAATCATCGGCTGCTCACCTAGCATCAACACCAGTAAAACAACAAATAACACCAAAAACCAGAGCGGAAAATGTTGGGTCACAGGACCAATAAGAAACACTAAAAGAGCCAGCATAATTTCCAGCAGAGAGTAATTTTTTTCACAAGTCTGCCGCCAGTAATACACCGACAATATAGCGCCCAACAAAATAAAACCGGTTACAAACAACAACCAGCCATTATCAAATTGATACTAAAGTAAACCCAACATACCAATCAACATAAACGTACGGGTACTACCAAAACCGTAACTGTTTTGATTTATTTTCAGATAACTATGCATTTCAAGACCCACAATAAAGGAAAATGCAGTCGTCAATAAAAACTGGAGTAATAAGGGCGGAATGGTTTCAATCATAATATTTCATTATCTCGTTTAAAGACTAGCTGTTATCAGCCATACCACTTAATATGCGCCTCTTCAGCTGGAATATTAACCTCACTATGCGCAGCAACCAATCGTGGAGTGAAGTCTGCTGCGGGACGATCTGTCGCCACGTTGGTTGCATAAATATAGCCATTGACCGCTCCCGGTAAAGCATCATTACGTTGCATAAGCTGGCAAAAAGGCAAAGCATCATCAACAGCATCGGCAAAAATTTCTACCCGGACAACATCAGGCATTAAATCATCCAAATACACATGCAGCACAAAGTGATGACCCGTATCTGATGATTCGACCTGTAAATTTTGCATATAAATAGCTGACCAATGCTGATTTACGTGTTGTTGCCACAAAGACAGTTCTTTTGCTAATGCTGCATTATTTTCAATACGTCGCTGGTATCCCGCATTTGCCGGAAAATAATACTGCTCTACATAATCGCGTAACATGCGATTGCTACTAAACTCAGGTGCCAGCGTTGCTACGCTGGTACGAATACGCGCCACCCATTTTTCAGGAATACCACGCTCATTACGTTGATAGAATTCTGGAATAACCTGCTCTTCCAGCATACGATATAAGGCATCAGCTTCCACTGCATCCCATTCGGGTTCACTATGCGTTTGCCCATCGCCTAATGACCATCCCACTTCAGGTGTGTAAGCTTCTGCCCACCAGCCATCCAGCTCCGAAAGATTAAGTCCGCCATTAGCCAATAGTTTCATCCCGCTTGTACCACAGGCTTCCCAGGGTCTGCGTGGTGTATTGATCCAGACATCCACGCCCTGTACAAACTGCTCAGCCATAGCCATATCATAATCCGCCAGAAACACCATATGTGGGCGAACTTCTGGACGGCGCACAAAATTAGCCATTGTCCGCACCAAATCCTGGCCGACCTTATCTGCTGGATGCGCCTTACCCGCAATGACCAGTTGCACAGGGCAATGACTATTGTTCAATAATCTTATTAAACGCTCAGGGTCGTGAAGTAATAAATTGGGTCGCTTATACTCGGCAAAACGTCGCGCAAAGCCTAAGGTTAAGGTATTAGGATCAAAAATGTTCTGCGCTAAAATTTGTTCATCATCGGGAGCCTGACGCAAACGTAATTGTTCTGTCATACGTTGCCGGACGTAACGCACCAGTTTGCTTCGTGCCGCGCCGCGAAACGTCCATATCGTTTCATCCTGAATCGCTTCAATCTTTTCCTGTAAATCATCAACTTTGCCTGACCAGCGCCCCTTGCCACAAAAACTGGTCCATAAAGCATCAGCAAAACTGGAATCCCAGGTCGGCACATGCACACCATTAGTGACATAACCAACCGGGACTTCAGCAGTAGGCCAATGAGCATATAATTTATGAAATAAATTCCGACTCACCTGCCCGTGCAAACGACTCACACCATTAGTCGCAGCACAGGTACGTAAGGCAAAATAAGTCATATTAAAAGATTCATCGGGGCTCTCGGCTGAAGTTTGTCCCAGTGCCAAAAATTGCTCAAAAGAAATGTCCAGCGAAGTAATAATCTCGCTTAAATATTGGCGTATCAGTCCCGTGCTAAAACAATCAAACCCCGCACTCACAGGCGTATGCGAAGTAAACACATTACCTGCGCGTGTTGCCCAAAGCGCTTCATTAAAAGAAACTTTATATTGCTTTTGAAATGACCTGATTCGTTCCAAAGCCACAAATGCCGCATGCCCTTCGTTTAAATGACAAACTTTAGGATTGATTTCTAATGCTTCAAGTAAACGCCAGCCACCAATACCTAATACAATTTCCTGCAACAAACGCAATTCCTTACCGCCACCATATAATTCCGCAGTAATACCCTGATCTACAGGGCTGTTCATAAGATCATTGCTATCCAACAGATACAAGGAAACCCGCCCTACTTGAACCTCCCAAACACGCAGAAACAACTCGCGTGCCGGTAAATCTAAAACAAGGGTCAGGCGATTACCTTGTTTATCCAATGCACGACGAATTGGTAGACCTGCGGGTTCATTATAAGGATAGAAAGCCTGTTGAGCGCCCTGCGCATCTAACATTTGGCGGAAATAACCCTGTTGATAAAGCAAACCAACACCCACTACCGGCAGGTTTAAATCACTGGCTGATTTTAATAAATCACCAGCCAGAATCCCTAAACCACCGGCATAAATCGGTAGTGCTTCACCCAGTCCATATTCCATACTGAAATAAGCGACCGTACCCAGTTGACAATCTGGGTACTCATTTTGCAGCCAACCATCCTGTTTATAATACTCAGCCCGTTCGCGTTTTAAAGCTTCCAATTTAGTTAAAAAGCTTTGATCCTGAACCAGTGATTCGAGACGCCGCTTACTAACATTCTGCAATAACAGCCAGGGATTTTGAGTTTTTGCCCAAATAACGGGGTCAATAATTTCCCATAACGCATCCCCTGCATGACTCCAGGTCCAGCGTAGATCAAGTGCCACTTCAACTAATACTTCTAATTTATCTGGAAAAGTACGTGGTAAATAAGGATATTGCACGATTTGCCCCCTCTGAAAAGATGTTATAAATCCTTGGAAACGATTGTTAATAATATCCGAAACTAATCATGATGAGTTTTATTCAAAACACAAAGCCGTAGGCCGGATTAGCTTTTTTATAGCGCAGCTTTAAAAAACGTTATCCGGCAGGGTATAAGCTGCCTCATTTGCCGGATAAGGTTATCTCAGCTCCGTTAGATAAGCTAATCCGGCCTACAGATATACGCTTTTCTCGATTTCGGGTTTTATTTAGCCTCCATTCCTTAGTCATCTAAGCCTAAATGCAAAATTGACTTAGTCAAAGCAAACTTAAAGCCAAAATAGCAAACACCGCCCCGCAATAAAAAGTAAATTCTGCTCCGAATTGATCCCACAATCCACCCGCAATCAAACTAGCTAACAACATCAACACACCACTGACAAAATTAAACAAGCCAAAGGCTGTGCCCTTTAGTTGAGTGGGTGAGGTTTCAGCAACCAAAGTCGCCAAAATACCCTGACTAAAGCCCAGATGTAGCCCCCATAAGGTAACACCTAACATCAGCATTGAGATTGATGCTGCTTGCGCAAGCAACAAATCAGCCAGAATTAAAAAGACCAGCGCAATGCCAAGCAGGCATTTTTTATTAAAACGATCCGATAAAATACCCGCTGGATAAACTGATACTGCATAGGCTAAGCTCATGATTACCATCACTAGCGGAATCCAGGTAATGGTTAAACCAAGTTGTTGAGCACGCAACACCAAAAAAGCTTCGCTGAATCGAGCTAAAGTGAAAAAAGCACCCAGAATCACCACCCACCAATAGGCTCTGGAAAATCGCCTCAATACCGTCCACTTTAGTGGTGAATGAAAATGATGCTCAATCGGTAGTTTAGCCTGTTGCTCCTTAATACACATAATAAACACTACCGAAATAACAGCCGGAACAACCGCCACCCATAGCACCAATTTGATATCAGCATTAAATAACCATAACAACACTATAGCCACTAACGGCCCTAGAAATGCGCCCACAGTATCCATAGCCTGACGCAAACCAAAACAGGCTCCCCGAATATTTTCCGGGGCAACATCAGCAATCAGAGCATCCCGCGGCGCACCACGAATGCCTTTACCCATGCGATCCAGAAAACGAGCAGTAAATACAGTGACTACCGAGTCGGCCAATGGAAACAACGGCTTACTAATCGCAGCGAGTCCATAACCCAGTAGTAGCAAAAATTTCCGACGTCCGAAAAAATCGCTGATCGCGCCAGAAAATACTTTAACTATTTGCGCTGTCGCCTCCGCAATCCCCTCAATCAGGCCAACAGTCAGCGCACTAGCTCCTAAGGTAGTTACCAAAAACACAGGCAATAAACTATGTATCAGTTCGGAGGATAAATCCATAAACAGACTAACAAAACCGAGTGCCCAGATGGTACGCGGAATAGGCGTTCTTGATTTTTTCAGCATATTGGCAATATAAGGTTAAAACAACAAAAGTTAGATAATACATAACTTCACACTTTACCAACTAGCACTAAGCAATACCATAACCGGTCATTCCTGACTGCTGTTAGCAGGACTTACTCTATGTTGCCACAATAAACCTGCGATAAAAACCTCGTGGATGACGATCTTTTTCGTAAAGTAATGAGAAGTTTATTTTTTATGCTTCTTAACGTTTTCTAATCCTTCATGCTGCATTTCTTGAATTGCCTCAATGGCATGATATTTTTGTTTAATCTCTTCGATATCAACAGTTGGCTCCGGAAATTTCATATCTAAAGATTGCAGCGTTTCACTGATGATTCTGGAGATAGCCAGGTTACGAAACCATTTATGGTTAGATGGAATAATAAACCATGGAGCATATGCAGTACTGCAGTGACTCAAAGCATCTTCAAAGGCTTCAGTATAATCATCCCAAAAAGGTCGCTCGGCATAGTCAGCCTCGCTAATTTTCCAATAGCGTGCCGGATCATCTATACGTTGTTTAAAACGCTCTAACTGCTCTTCCGGATCAATATGCAGATAGAACTTGAGTATATGCGTATCATTGTCAAGTAGCAGAGCTTCAAAATTATTAATATCCTCATAACGTTTAGACCAGATCATCTTAGGTACCGTGTTACACTCGCTGGATTAACACATCTTCATAATGTGAGCGATTAAAAATGGCTATTTGCCCTCTTTCTGGTGTTGCTTGATGATAACGCCAGAGAAAATCATGCGCCGCTTCATCTCTGGAAGGCACCTTAAATCCAGTTACCATACAACCCTGTGGGTTCATATAACTTAGCACATGGTTAATAGTGCCATCTTTACCAGCGGCATCACGTCCCTGCAAACAAATAAGCAATGACTTTTTGCCTTCTGCATACATCAGATACTGCTGTTGTTGCATTTTTTTACCACAAGCTTCAATTTCTGATAATGCATGTTCATGAGACTCATGTTGATCTTTAAAACTCGCATCAATTTTACTTAAATCAACTTTACTACCAGGTTTTACAAGAAATTGCTTGCTGTAATTCATATTTTCTCTCTGCCGAAACGGCTTATAAAAACAAGACATTGCCGAATACAAGGATACTTTATTTTCCCTTGCATAAAGCTAATGGTGACAAGATTTCAGCAGTGCAAAAAAACCAATACATTCCCTTTATATACCACTGCATGAAAAAGTGACGATATAAAATATAGTGCGTTTAATACAAGTTAACGCCCCATTTATATACGCAGGCTATCGCAGGATTCATCGATTGAGGTTCCCACAAGATAACGGACATAATAATTAAACGGCGTAAGCCCCTTCTAATCATCCGGGCTGATATAACCTAGATACGAATGCCTTCGCTATCGATTGTAAACACCTATATATACTCAAACAAGCTTTGTTTTGCTTGTTCTCCAGTTCGATAATCTCCGCCATCAGCCAACTCTGTCATAAATGTTGCGAAGAAACTTTCTGCTACCGTATTAACATGACACTCACCCTTGCGGTTGATGCTACATAGCATGCCATGTTTATCAAGCAATCTTTGATAATAGCCAGACGCATAGGTGCTACCCTGGTCAGAATGAATAATCACATTCTGTCTATCACAGCGACGGCATATAAGTACTCTCAGTAAAATTATCTTTAACACTTTTATTCTTAGGTTTCGTGTAGGATGGGTAGAGCGGAAACCATCATTCTACAGGAGTTGATGGGTTTGCTACGCGTTCTTTTTAGCATAATACGTGCCTATGAAGCAGGCGTTCCATTCTACCCATCCTGCATAAATGTTAAATTAATTCTGCATAGGTACTTAGTCATCACCAAGGCGTCAAAAACGAGCAACGAGCTTCGTATTGATACGGCCACTCATAGCCCATCCAATGACTTGATGAGATAAAGATCAAGAATCATGGCAAGATATAACCAATCCTGACAAGTTCGAATAAATGTCGTATCGGAAACCCAGGCCTGATTCGGACCTGCTGTACGAAATACACGTTGAAAATGATCGGGTACTGGTGCAAGTGTGTTTTTTGAGTGAGTGGTAATCACAAATCTCTTGGCCTTTTAGTCGCTATTGCCGTCCCTAGCACCAAATACAATAGGCTTATGAGTCTTGAGTTTTGAGTCTGACATTCTCTTTTTAGAAGTCAGTGCAAAAAACTAACCTAAAATTAATTGTCGCTTCTATCATAATTTCCGTTCTGAATCCTCTTTTAATTAGCCTTGATATCAAGGAGAAAAGGCTTGCATTTCCGGCATAACTTAGGTTGTAATATTGAGAATATCGGCATAAACAGGTCAAGGTCAAGACCTTGATTTCAATAGAAAAAGCTTCTTCACCTTAGCCATATTGCAGTCATGCGTAGTATTCTGCTGCGCATGTCGTTCTGGATGAACTACATTTTTTCATTTTATTAATTCGCATGATTACAGAAAGTACATGTA